>NZ_LZMH01000022.1 GCF_001673635.1 Mycobacterium asiaticum | reverse complement strand
CGGTGAACTTCACTCTGGTCGAGGTCCCGGTCGGCGAGCCCACCCAGCAGCGCGTGCTGATTCCCCATCGCGACGATGTCCGGCTCGATGGCGTGGACGCGTTCGCGGGCCACCTGGTGGTCAGCTACCGGCGGGAGGCGTTGCCGCGGATTCAACTGTGGCCGTTCGGCTCCGACGGTGGTTACGAGGAGCCCCAGGAGATCTCGTTCGACTCCGAGCTGATGTCGGCCGGTCTGGGGGCGAACCCGAACTGGGCCTCACCCAAATTGCGGGTGGGTGCGGGATCCTTCGTCACCCCGGTACGGATCTATGACCTCGACCTGGTCAGCGGCGAGCGGACCCTACTCAAAGAGCAGCCGGTGCTGGGCGGATACCGGCGCGAGGACTATGTGGAACGCCGCGACTGGGCGCACGCGGAAGACGGTGCCCGGGTACCGATCTCGATCGTGCACAAGGCGGGCATCGAATTCCCGGCTCCGGCGATGATGTACGGCTACGGCGCCTACGAGATCTGCGAAGACCCACGGTTCTCGATCGCGCGGTTGTCGCTGCTGGACCGGGGCATGGTATTCGTCATCGCCCATGTGCGTGGCGGCGGTGAGATGGGCCGGCTGTGGTACGAGCACGGCAAGCTGCTGGAGAAGAAGAACTCGTTCACCGACTTCATCGCTGTGGCAAGGCATCTGGTTGATATTGGGTTGACCAGTCCGGCGCAGCTGGTGGCCCTCGGGGGCAGCGCCGGCGGCCTGCTGATGGGCGCGGTGGCCAACATGGCCCCGGAGCTGTTCGCCGGAATTCTGGCGCAGGTGCCGTTCGTCGACCCGTTGACCACCATCCTCGACCCGTCCCTGCCGCTGACCGTGACCGAGTGGGACGAATGGGGAAACCCGCTGGCCGACAGGGATGTCTACGCCTACATGAAGTCCTACTCGCCGTATGAAAACGTCACGGGCCAGAAGTACCCCGCAATCCTGGCCATGACTTCGCTGAACGACACCCGGGTGTACTACGTCGAGCCGGCCAAATGGGTTGCGGCGCTACGGCACGCGAACACCGACGGTAATCCGGTGATGTTGAAGACGCAGATGAACGCCGGTCACGGCGGCATCAGCGGCCGCTACGAGCGCTGGAAGGAAACCGCCTTCCAGTATGCATGGCTACTCGAGACCGCCGGCGCCCACGAAGACTAACTGTCGCTTCGGGTTTCCGACTCGGCCAAGCGCCGCCCTACCTCGCGCAACCGCAGCTGGGAATCCTGGGAGATCTTCACCAGCATGGCGAATGCGGCCTCGTCGTCGACGCCGTACCGCTCCATCAGGATTCCCTTGGCCTGGCCGATGGCGTCGCGGGAGGACAGTGCCGAATCGAACTGTTGCTTGCGCACGACATTGCTCCAGGCCAGGGCGCCGAGGACGGCGAAAGCCCGGGCGGCGTCGAGCGACTTCTCGTCGAACACGTGCGAGGCCTCGGCGAAGATGTTGAGCGCTCCCATGAGCAGCTTGTCGGCGAACATCGGCAACGACACGACGCTGCGGATCGGCGTCTGAGCCAAAGCTTCATCGCGATATAAAGGCCAACGGTCATCGGTTTCGAGGTCTTCGACGATCACCGTCTCGCGGGTCCAGGCCGCCTGCAGGCACGGCCCCTCCAGATGGCGCTTCTGGATCTCGTCGAGCAGTTCGGGATAGCGGTGGCTCACCGACGGAGTCCCCACGTGGTTTTGCCGGCTGGTGACCGTGATGCCGGCGTATTGTGCGCCGGGCACCGACGTCGCAGCGGCGATGGTCAACTGATCCAAAGCCTTCGGAAGGTCGGCGGGTTTGGCCGAGTGGATGGCCTCCAGGACGTCGGACAGGCCGGCAAGGTTATCGCCGGCTGCCGTCGAATCGCCGGACTGCCGGGCGCCCTCTTCGGTCATCGACTGACCGCCAACTGATTGTTGGCCGCCAGCTCGCGTCGCGTCGTCGCCAACTGCAGGACCGCCGCGTCGAGCTTGCGCCGTGACTGTGCCGCCTCCTGGCAGAGTTCACGGGCTCGGCGCTGGGCGACTGAGGCGCGCAGTACCAGCGCTTTGACCTCGGCGCGCCGCATGTGACCGCGGGGGTTGCGTAGGCGATATGCCTTCTGCCGGCACGCCGCGGAACAATAGATGGCATCAGTACGGCCGTTGAATTGACCCGAGCAAACCGCACAGTTCAACACACTCGTCACCATAAATGTAACGTTACGGCTCCGAGTCTGCGGGTGCCAAGATCAGCGGGCGGCCGAGCTTGCTGCTCAGCCCGCGGCCACCAGGACGGCGGCCGCCAGGAAGACGAGCTCCTCGACGCTGCGCGTTGTCAATCGAGTCGTCATCGACTTCGGCGGGTTGGGCATGCGCGCGGCGTAGACGTTCGCCGGAAACATCGCCAGCATCAGCACCAACAGGCCAAGCGCCGCGGCCACCCGGGTGCCCGGCAGCAACAACCCCACCGCCCCCGCGATTTCCAGCACGCCAGTAACGGTGACCAGCAGCCCCGGTGCCGGTAGTGCCGGCGGAACAATCGCGACAAGATCGCCTCGCAGCGGCGGTGCAAAGTGTGCCACCCCGGTGAGCAGGAACATCGCCGCCAGGCCGACGGCGCACGCGCCCACCCAGTTGTCAAGGTAGCCAACCCCCCACCACCCGGCGAGACGGGAAACGAGGCTGGCCAGCAGTAGCGCGATCAGTGGAGCCATGTCTTCTTCCTTCGATCTTGACAGTGACTAGATACCCCTTCGACGGTAGGACGGTGATCTAGTCACTGTCAAGTTTGCGTTGTATGGTGGCTCGATGGCCCGTCCTACCTATCACCACGGCGATTTGCGCAGCGCGATCCTGAGCGAGGCCGCCCGGCTGGTCGCCGAGCGCGGCGCCGACCGGGTGTCGCTTCGTGAGCTGGCGCGGGAGGCCGGTGTATCGCACGCCGCGCCTGCGCATCACTTCACCGACCGCAAAGGTCTTTTCACCGCGCTTGCGGCTCAGGGATTCCGGCAGCTGGCCGAGGCCCTTCGAGACGCGAGGCCGCGGTTCACCGATGCGGCACTGGCCTATGTGCGCTTTGCCCTCGCCCATCCCGGCCACTACCGCGTCATGTTCGACAAGTCACTGGTCGACGCAAGCGATCCCGACCTGATCGAGGCCGAGGCCGCCGCCGGGGCCGAGCTGTCCCGCGGCGTGGCGACGCTGCACGACCGCAACGCACGCGCCGATCCCGCCGGCGCCGAGCTGGCGGCTTGGTCACTGGTCCACGGCTTTTCGATGCTGTGGCTCAACGACGCGGTGAATGCGGGCGTGAAGGAGGCGGACCCGATGGACACCGTCTTGCGGATCGCGACGATGCTCTTCGAGGGCTAACCGGCCGGAGTCTTGGGCAGGAACGCGGCCGGCACGAGCGTGGCCGTCACCAGCACCACGGCAATGGCCAGGATCAGCGTGTAGGCGTGCGACAGGTCATGCGCCAGACTGGCGGCGAAACCGGGATCCAGGGCTCGCGGGGGTATAGCCGACGGATCAACCGGTACCCCGCGGCGGGCCGCGTCCTGTTCCAGGCGCGCCAGCCGATTCGCGGCAGAGATGCTTTCGCTGCGGTTGAACTGGCTGGTCAGCACCATCGACATGAGTGCGGTGCCGATCGACCCGCCCACCTGCAAGTTGACGCTGATCAGCGTCGAGCCGCGGGCGATCTGGTGCGGCGCCAGTGCCTGGACCGACGCTCCGGACAGCGGCATCATGGTGCATCCCGTGCCCAGCCCCATGACGGCCAGCCCGATCAGCAGCGTCGGGGAGTATCCGGATTGCCGGGCCACCCCGACGGTGAAGATCCCCAGCCCGATGGCGATCAGCGCGATGCCCAGCAGCACGCTCTTCCCGGGGCCTTTGCGGTCCATGAACCGGCCGGCCCAGGGCATGGTCAGCATGGCGCCGAGCCCCTGCGGGATCAGGTGCACCCCGGACTGCATCGGCGTCTGGTGCCAGACCTGTTGCAGGTAGCTGGGCAGCAGCAGCGCGGAGCCGAAAAACGCGACCGCGAACAGAAACGCCGTCACATTCGCGTGGGTGACCACGGGGTTCTTGAACAAGCGCAGATCGATGAGCGGATGATCCGCGCGGCGCCAGGCATGCACGACGAACGCGATGATCAACGTCAGGCCGATGGTCACCGGTATGAGCACGACCCGGTCGGTGAGCGTGCCGCGACCCGGGATCGACGACACTCCGAACAGGAAGGTCGCCAGCCCGGGCGAGAGCAGCAGCACCCCGACGACGTCGAACGTCTCCGACGGGACCGGTTCGTCTTTGGGGAACACCACCAGCGCGAGCAGGAACGCGCACAACCCGATGGGCAGGTTGATCAGGAAGATCCATGGCCAGCTGTAGGCGCTGATCAGCCAGCCACCCACGATGGGTCCGCCGATCGGCCCCAGCAGCATCGGGATGCCCAGCACCGACATCAGCCGGCCCAGCCGCTTCGGGCCGGCCACCCGGGTCAGGATCATGAATCCAAGCGGCATCAGCATGCCACCGCACATCCCTTGCACCGCCCGAAAGACGTTGAGCAGCAGGATGGTCGGCGCCACTGCGCACAGCAGCGAACCAGCCATGAACGCCAGCACCGAACCCATCCACAGCCGTTTGGTGCCATAGCGGTCCGCCGCCCACCCGGCTATCGGGATGACGGTGGCCAGCGCAAGCGTGTACCCGGTCATCGTCCAGCCCACCACGGCCTGCGTCGACGAGAACTGCGCGATGAAAGTGCGCTGCGCGACGCTGACGACGGTGGTGTCCAGCGCCATCATCACCGAGGCAAGAATGCACACCCCGGCGATCCGTAGCGTCGGGGCGTCGAGCGTGTCGGGATAGTCCGTGACGGTGGTCGCCGACGCCGCATCGGCCGGCCCGGAAATTGCCTTTTTCATGGCGTTGCTGAGCATAGCTAGACAACCCGCTGCCCAGTGACACAGGGACCGCTCGTGGACGTCTCCCGGCCAGGTGTCGGTCACCGTTCCGACACCTGAGATCGGCAAACTACATGCGTGTCTGGAAAACTGATCGTGTCGGTCTCGGGGATCGGTGAGCACACCCTTCCCGACGTAGACGACTTCTGCACGCAGATGGATGCCCGCTCGGTGCCCGTCTCGCTACTGGTGGCACCGCGGCTGGGCGATGGCTATCGCCTTGACCGCGACCCGCAAACCGTTGACTGGCTCACCGCGCGGCGTAGCGGCGGCGATGCGCTGGTATTGCATGGCTACGACGAGGCGGCCACCAAGAAGCGCCGCGGCGAATTTGCCACGCTGCACGCGCACGAGGCGAACCTGCGACTGATGGCCGCCGACCGGGTGCTTGAGCATCTTGGTCTGCGCACCCGCCTGTTCGCCGCCCCGGGTTGGCTGGTGTCGCCGGGAGTGGTCAAGGCTTTGCCCAAGAACGGTTTCCGGCTGCTCGCCGACGCCTACGGAATAACCGATCTGGTCCGCGACACCACGGTGCGGGCCCGCGTGCTGGGCATCGGTGAGGGCTTCCTAGCCGAGCCGTGGTGGTGCCGGATGGTGGTGATGTCGGCCGACCGGATCGCCCGGCGCTCGGGTGTGGTCCGGATCGCGGTGGCCGCCCGGCATCTGCGCAAATCCGGTCCGCGGCAAGCCATGCTGGATGCCGTCGACCTGGCCTTACTGCAGCGGTGCACACCGACCGTGTACAACTGGCGGTCCAACAAGGCCTTACTCGACGCCGCGTAACGCCCGCGCAAGGCCACCTGTGGGTGGCACTAACCTGTATCGGCATGAGCGACGCGGGTCCCGATTTCGACAAGTTCTATGACGCCATCATCGTCGGGGCCGGGCTGTCTGGACTGGTCGCGGCCTGCGAATTGGTGGACCGCGGGCTGCGGGTGCTCATTGTGGATCAGGAGAACAGCGCCAACGTCGGCGGACAGGCGTTCTGGTCGTTCGGCGGGCTGTTTTTCGTCAACAGCCCCGAGCAGCGTCGGCTGGGGATTCGCGACAGCCACGAGCTCGCGTTGCAGGATTGGCTGGGGACCGCGGCGTTCGACCGGCCGGAGGACTACTGGCCCGAACAGTGGGCGCACGCGTACGTCGATTTCGCTGCGAACGAGAAGCGGAGCTGGTTGCGGGCCCGCGGCCTAAAGATCTTCCCGGTGGTGGGCTGGGCCGAACGAGGCGGTTATGACGCTCAGGGACACGGTAATTCGGTGCCGCGGTTCCACGTCACCTGGGGAACGGGACCCGCTCTGGTGGAGATCTTCGCCCGCCGGCTGCGCAACCGGCCCAATGTTCGATTCGCACACCGGCACCAGGTCGACAGGTTGATCGTCGAGGGCGACGCGGTGACCGGCGTGCGGGGTACCGTCCTGGAGCCTTCGGACGAGCCACGCGGTGCGCCGTCATCGCGAAAAGCCGTCGGTAAGTTCGAGTTTCGCGCGTCGGCTGTCATCGTGACCAGCGGCGGCATCGGTGGCAACCACGACCTGGTGCGCAAGAACTGGCCGCGGCGGATGGGCCGCGCCCCCAAGCAGTTGCTCAGCGGGGTGCCCGCGCATGTCGACGGCCGGATGATCGGGATTGCCCAGAAGGCCGGCGCGCGGGTGATCAACCCCGACCGGATGTGGCACTACACCGAGGGCATCACGAACTACGACCCGATCTGGCCGCGGCACGGCATCCGCATCATTCCGGGCCCGTCGTCGCTGTGGCTCGACGGAGCGGGCAACCGCTTGCCGGTGCCGCTCTATCCCGGTTTCGACACACTCGGGACGCTGGAGCACATCGGCACGACGGGTTACGACTACACCTGGTTTGTGTTGAACGCCAAGATCATCGAGAAGGAGTTCGCGCTCTCTGGGCAGGAGCAGAATCCCGACCTGACCGAGCAGAGCGTGAAGCAGTTGATCCGGGCCCGTGCCCGATCGGGTCCGCCGGGACCGGTGCAGGCCTTCATCGACCGCGGAGTGGACTTCGTCACCGGCAACACGCTGGCCGAGCTGGTCGAGGCCATGAACAAGCTGCCTGATGTGGCGCCCCTGGACTACGAGACGGTGGCGGCGGCGGTGACGGCTCGCGACCGCGAGGTGGCCAACAAGTTCACCAAAGACGGTCAGATCACTGCGATTCGGGCTGCCCGGGGCTACCTGGGTGACCGGCTGGGACGCGTGGTGGCGCCGCACCGGCTGGTGGATCCGAAGGCGGGGCCGTTGATCGCGGTCAAGCTGCACATTCTGACCCGAAAGACGCTGGGCGGGATCGAAACCGATCTGGACTCACGCGTGCTCAAGTCCGACGGGACGCCGATCACCGGGCTGTACGCGGCCGGTGAGGTCGCGGGTTTCGGCGGCGGCGGCGTGCACGGATACCGGGCCTTGGAGGGCACCTTTTTGGGCGGCTGCATCTTCTCCGGCCGGGCGGCCGGCCGCGGCGCCGCCCTGGACGTCACCTAACTGTGCCGAGCAGACGCAAAAGTCCCCAATTGCACGGCGTGTCAGGGGCTTTAGCGTCTGCTCGCGAGGGGAAAGCGAGCCCGCTAGAAGGTGACGCCGTCCTCCTCGGGCAGCACGCGGAAGTCGGTGTCGGTCATCTCGCTGAGCCGGCCGTAGTAGATGCCGCGCGCATCAGGGGCGATGATGCCCTGGTGGATGGGCACCGCCCGCGCGGGCGCCACCGCACGCAAGTAGTCCACGGCCTCCGAGATCTTCATCCAGGGCGCCGACGCGGGGGTGGCCAACACGTCCACCGGCTCGTCGGGCACAAACAACGCGTCGCCCGGGTGCATCAGCCTGGCGGGATGCTCGCCGTCGCCCACCAGGTACGAAATGTTCTCTATCACAGGGATTTCCGGGTGTATCACGGCATGCCGTCCGCCGATGGCCCGGATGGTCAGCGCGCCGACCGACAGTTCGTCGCCGACGTGAACCACCTGGCACGGCTCGCCGAGCAGTTCGGTGGTTTGAGGGTCGGCGTACAGCGTCGCGTCCGGATTGCCCTCGAGTAGGGCGGGCAGTCGCGATACGTCGATGTGGTCGGGGTGCTGATGGGTCACCAGAATCGCGGTCAGGCCCGTGATCCCCTCGAAACCGTGGGCGAAGCTACCGGGGTCGAAAAGAATCTTGGTATCGCCGAACTCGGCGAGTAGGCAGGAATGCCCGAAATGCGTCAGTTGCATGTTTACGATTGTGCCCTGATGGGGGCCGTGCGGATGCGGGTGCTGGTGGTGACCTTGATGGTCGCCGGTAGCTTCGCGATCGCACTGATGACGCCGACGCCCGCGTGGACGGAGCCGGAGACTTGCCCGCCCGTGTGCGACCAGATCCCGGACAGCGCATGGATCCAGCGGGCGGCGGTCCCCCTCAACGCGGTGTACGGGTGGCCGGACCTCACCGGGGCGGCGGAGCCGCTGATCCGGGCGGCGCGGCAGTTCAGGTTCGAGCAGGTATGTGCCACGCCGGCGCCGCCGCAGGACAGCCGCGATTCCGCGGTGGCAGCACGCGCGGTGGTGGCACATCGGGACGGGCAGTGGCAACTGCAAGCCCAGATCTTGCACTGGCGCGGGGACACCGCCCGCGGTGGCGCGCTGGCCAGTTCGGTGTTCGCTGCCGCGGTGGCGGCGCTGCGTGCCTGCCAACTGGGCGCCCCCGACCAGTCGCCGTCGATCACCGATGACGAACCGGCTCGGATGGCCGCCGTCATCAGCGGACCGGTCATCGTGCATACCTATTTGATCGCCCACGTGGCCAGCAGCACCATCAGCGAACTCACGCTGTGGTCGTCCGGACCCCCGCAGGTGCAGTGGCCGGTGCTTTCTGACGCCGCCGTACTCGACGCCATGACCGCGCCACTGTGTGAGGCATACATCGCCTCATGTCCGTAATGATCTACTGGCCTAACGCTTTTGAGGGGCGGACGGTACATGGTTACCGTTGATGTGCTGTACAGCGCGGCCACCCACCCGTGGCCGCAGCTACGCGACGAGGTGTTGCGAGCCGAAGCCGACGGTTTCGGCCGGGCGTGGGTCTTCGACCACCTGTCGGGCGCGATGCTGTCGGGCACGCGGATCTTGGAGTGCTTCACGCTGGCGGGGGCGCTGGCCGGTGCCACCTCCTCGATCGGCATCGGCACGCTGGTGGTGAACGTGGCGAACCGTCCCGCCGGAGTGGCGGTCGCCGCGGCCGCCTCATTGCAGGAGATCAGCGGCGGACGCTTCGTGTTCGGGCTGGGTGCGGGCGCCGCGCCCGGCAGCCCGTGGGCCCGGGAACACGACCTGCTCGGTATCCCGCTCGCGGGCTCCATGCGGCTGCGGCACCAGAAACTGATCGACGTGCTCGACCTGTGCGAGGCCCAGTGGGACCCGCACCGCGACGAGAAATGGGCGGGTTTTCCGTTGCCGACGCCACCGCCGCCGGTGTTGCTGGGGGTCAACAGCGCCGCATTGGCCAGAATCGCCGGCCGGCGCTGCGACGCGGTCAACGTCGCCCTCGACCATCCCAGGATCGGGGAGTTCTTCGACGCCGCGCGCGCGGCGCGGGCCGAGTCCGGCCGCGCCGGCACCCCCCTGACGCTGAATGCCTGGACGACCCTCAGCGAGGCCGCGCTCGATCCCGACGGTCCGGCCCACCGCCGCATCGCCGCCCTCGGCGGCGACGGGCTGATCCTGGTCGCCGGCTCGTCCGGTTAACTCGCGCGGCCGTCGATGGCCGGTAGAGTTGGCGCGGACCCGTTGCCCGGCTCGTTGTCGCCGGGCGGGGCGACAGATCTGAGGAGGAGCGCGGTGGCCCGGGTGGTCGTGCATGTGATGCCCAAAGCCGAGATCCTTGACCCGCAGGGTCAGGCGATCGTCGGTGCCCTGGGACGGCTGGGTCATGCCGGGATATCCGACGTCCGACAGGGCAAGCGCTTCGAGTTGGAGGTCGACGATTCGGTCGACGACACCGCGCTGGCCGAAATCGCGGAATCGCTCTTGGCGAACACCGTGATCGAAGACTGGACGATCAGCAGGGACCCGCAGTGACCACCCGCATCGGCATCATCACCTTTCCGGGCACCCTCGACGACGTGGATGCCGCACGTGCGGCGCGAAAGGTCGGCGCGGAGGCGGTCAGCCTTTGGCACGCGGACAGCGACCTGAAGAGCGTCGACGCCGTGGTCGTACCCGGCGGCTTCTCTTACGGCGATTATCTGCGCGCGGGCGCGATCGCGAGGTTTGCTCCGGTGATGAGCGAGGTGGTCGCGGCCGCCGGTCGCGGCATGCCGGTCCTGGGCATCTGCAACGGGTTCCAGGTGCTCTGCGAGGCGGGTCTGCTGCCCGGCGCGCTGACCCGCAACGCGGGGCTGCACTTCATCTGCCGCGACGTGTGGCTGCGCGTGTCGTCGACCTCGACGGCATGGACGTCACGCTTCGAGGCCGACGCCGACGTGCTGATACCGCTGAAGTCCGGCGAAGGGCGGTATGTGGCGCCCAAGCAGGTGATCGAACAGCTCGAAGGCGACGGACGGGTGGTCTTCCGGTATCACGACAACATCAACGGCTCGCTGCACGACATCGCCGGCATCAGCTCGGCCAACGGTCGCGTGGTCGGTCTGATGCCTCACCCCGAACACGCCATCGAAGGGCTGACCGGTCCTTCGGACGACGGTCTGGGCCTGTTCTACTCGGCGCTGGACGCCGTACTGACCGCCTGAGCCTGCCTACGCGGAGAGCGTTGCGTACGGTCTTGCGGCGCTGCGTAATTCGTCGAACGCCGCGACGAGCGCGTCGGTCGCGTCGTGCTCGTCAGTGAAGGTCCGATCGTCGGTCAGCACCGCGATGCCCAACCGGTCCGCGTAGCTCCAGACGGTGATATTGACCGGAGCGCCCGGCGAAAGCACTCCGGTGGAATAGATTTCGTGCACTGGCGCCCCACCGAGGTGGCCACGGCTGCGCGGGCCCATGACGCTGGACACCGCCACGTTCATCATCCGGTTCGACGACTGCCGGCCCAGCCAGCGGAACGCCGCCGGGGCAAGCGCCGCCGGCAGGTAGTTCATCAGTCGTCCGTACAGGTGCGTGCCCATGACCTCGTGGTCCTCTTTGGCGAGCCGGGTGGCCAGCGCGACCAACCGCACCCGTTCCGCCGGATCGGCGATGTGGACCGGCAGCGACACCATCAAACCGCTGATCTCGTTGCCCGAGACACGGTCTGACTTGTCCGTGGCGGTCGGCACCGATGCAATGATCGGGCGGTCCGCCGCCCCGTCATAGTCGAGCAGCAACGTTCGCAACCCTCCGGCAGCTATCGCCAGGATCAGATCGTTGATCGTGACACCCAAGTCGGCAGCGGTCGTCTTGACGTCTGCCAGCGACAGTGCGGCACTGGCGAATCGGCGAGCCGGTGCCACCCGGTGGTTGAGGAACGTTGGCGGAGCATCGAATTGAGCCGCGAGCTCACGATGGCGTCCGCGTGCCGCGGCGCGCCGGCGCACCTGGGTGAAACCCAGCACGGCGTCCCTGACCAGGCCCGGCAGCTCGCGAAGTTGCCGCAGATGGTCGCGTGCCGCAAGCCGTAACAGCCCGCCAGAAGTTGTTGTAGCGCACTGATGGTCGGGTACCGATGCATCGGTGAGGTCCATCAGTCGCGCCAGCAGGTTCGCGGACGCGACACCGTCGGCCAGGCAGTGGTGCACCTTGCCGATGAGCGCGAACTGATCACCGGCCAGTCCCTCGGCGAAGTAAAACTCCCACAGCGGTCGGCTGCGATCCAGCGGGGTGGAGGCGATCTCCCCGATGACTCGGTCCAGCTCGCGGCGGCCGCCCGGTGAGGGGATCTGAACCTGGCGCACGTGGTAGTCCAGGGCGACATCGTCGACATCGCACTCCAGCCACAGCGGGTGATGCAACCGTCCCGGTGTCTCAACCAGCTTGTAGCGCAACGGTTTCAGGGCTTCGAGCTTGCGGCGCAGGTGGGCCCGGAAGTCCTCGAAACCGAAGTCGAGGCCCGACGCGTCGATAACGGCGACCTTGAGGGTGTGCGTGTGCAGGTTCGGTGTCTCGCTGTACAGCAGCATCGCGTCCATGCCGTTGAGTCTTCTCATGCCACACTCGCTTTCAGCCCAGGATCGGCAGTCGTCGCTGCGCGGCCAGGCGGTCCAGCGCCTCCTGCATGACCGCGCGAACATGGGCGTCGACCTCGGCGATGTCGGGATCCTCGCCGAACTCGGCCGCCACGTCGATCGGCTCCAGCACCTCGGTGACCACCTTCGCCGGCAGCGGCACGTTCGGCGGGAACAGCACGCTCAGGCCGAATGGGAACCCGAAACTGATCGGCAGGATGTCCATGCGCGCCTTGGTCAGTCCCAGCCGCCGGGCCAGCCAGTTGCCGCGGGTGAGGAACAGTTGGGTCTCCTGCGCGCCGATCGACACCGTCGGCACGATCGGGACCCCGGCTTCGATGGCGGTGCGGACGTAGCCGGTGCGCCCGTTGAAGTCGATCGTGTTGGCCCCGAGCGTGGGTCGATACGAGTCGTAGTCGCCGCCCGGGAAGACCAGCACCAGTGCGCCGGAATGCAAGGCTGCGGCGGCGTTTTCACGGCTTGCTTCGATGACGCCGAGCCGGCGCAGCCAGCCGTCGAGTGGACCGAGGAACAGGCCGTAGTGGCCGAGGGTGTAGACGGGGCGGTCATATCCGAACGCGTCGTAGTAGGCGGGCGAGAAGACGAACACGTCCGGGGTGAACATGCCGCCGGAGTGGTTGGAGACCACCAGCGCGCCTCCGGCCGCCGGGATGTTGTTGAGGTTGCGCACCTCGGCGCGATGCCAAAGCTTGATGGCCGGCGCCAGTGTGTCGATCACCTGCTTGGTGAACTCGGGGTCCCACTTGGCGATCTCGGGGTTGTTGCTGCGTGCACCCATTTCCTTCTCCGTTTTTGTCCCCGGCCTGTGATGAGGATTACCCGTTGAGGCCTCTCTACATATGTAGAGGATACGGTACTCTCGGTTTAAGAGAATGTCATTATCGGTAACTGTGGCATACCGCACATGCCGCGCGTACAGGAGGGATTCATGACTGACACGGTCCTTGTCACCGGGGGTTTCGGACTCGTCGGATCGCAGACGGTGCGCCGGCTGGCGGCTGACGGGCACCGGGTGGTCGCCACCGACCTAGGCACCACCGCGCAACGCAAGGCGGCCAAATCGCTGCCCGCGGGCGTGACGGCACGCTGGGTGAACCTCACCGATGCGGACGCGGTCGGTCAGCTGGTGGCCGAAACCGCTCCGACGGTGATCATCCACCTGGCCGCGGTGATCCCGCCGGTCATCTACGGGCAGCCCGAACTGGCGCGCCTGGTGAACGTCGACGCCACGGTGTCACTGCTGCGTGCCGCTGAGGCGTGCCCGTGTCCACCAAGGTTCATCCAGGCCTCGAGCAACGCCGTGCACGGCGCCCGAAATCCGCACCGCCACCCGGAGTTGCTCACCGCGGACACGCCGGTGAACCCGTCGGACCTGTATGGGGCGCACAAGGCCGAGGCCGAATACCACGTGCGCCGCTCCGGCCTGGAGTGGGTGATCCTGCGACTCGGTGGCGTGATGAGCGTCGACCTCGGTGCCATGCCGTTCACCTTTGACGCGTTGTACTTCGAGAGCGCCCTGCCGACCGACGGACGGATGCACAGTGTCGATGTGCGCGATGTCGCGGCCGCATTCGCCGCGGCGACCACCGCAGCCAGACAGGACGTCGTGGGGGAGATCCTGCTGGTCGCCGGCGACGAGTCCCATCGACTCCGGCAGGGGGAGGTAGGCGCCGCCCTGGCCGCCACGCGCGGCCTGGTCGATGTGTTGCCCGGTGGTCGGCCCGGCGATCCCGACAGCGACGAGGACTGGTTCGTCACGGACTGGATGGACACCACCCGGGCCGAGCAGGTGCTGTCGTTCCAGCACCACACCTGGCCCGAGATGCTCGCCGAGATGCGCGCCGCCGCCGGTTGGCGGCGCTACCCGATGGGGCTGGTCGCGCCTCTTGCGCGGTGGTTACTCAGGCGGCGTGCCGCATATCGCGATGCCCCGGGTCGTTATGCCAACCCGTGGAGCGCCATTCGTTCCAGGCTCGGCGAGCCGCGGCCGGACGGGTTGCTGGTAGGTCGCGTCGGCTAACCGGCGTTGCGGAGCAATGGCGGCGACGGTAACTCCGCGGCCGCCGTGAGCCGCTGGAAGAGGTCGCTTGCGGCTGAGGTGGCGCGGTCGGCGAACGCGGCGAAGTCGGCGAAGGTGACGCGCTCACCGATCCATCGCGATTGCTCGGCGGTGACACCAATGCGTTGCGGGTCAGACGAGCCGTGCACGATCGCGGTGACGTCACGGTTCTGCTGGTTCCAGCTGTCGGCGAACTGCTGCAGGCGGGCATGTTCGGTCGCCGGGAAGAAGCATCCGGGCGTGACGCGGATGGTGAACACGTCGGGGTGCAAGGCCGGGATCTCGAGGTGGACATGCAGACGCCGGTCGCCGTTGAGAACGAAGAAGAATTCACCGTCGTGCCGGCCGCGGAAGTACCGCCGCCCGCGGGTGCACAGGTAGCGTTCGATCAGGCTGGTGCTCAAGGGCTCGCCCAACGGCTCAGTCATGGTAGCCATGCTGAGGCCGGTGGCTATGGGGATACTTCAGCAAAAGACAGGGCCGGCCAAGAATCAGTTGAGAATTCGCTGAGCGGGCCCCCAACGGGCGTCACTTGATCAGCGGAATGATCTCTTGGCCAACGATATCGAGATACTCCGACTGGACCACGTGGGGAATGGTGAAGAGGAACTGAGCAACGCCGGCGCGTTGGTATTCGCGGATGCGTTCGACGCATTGCTCTGGGGTACCGACGATGAGCCCGGACGCCGGTATGGAGGCGAACTCGGCGCGAACGCGGGCGGTCCGCTCCTCGGATTCCGTCGGCGCCAGCAGCGCCGTCACCGACAAGCTCAAGGTCTGCGGATCGCGCCCGGCCGACTCACAGGCCCGGGTCAGGAAATCCCGACGCTCGGTCACCTGTTGCGGCGACCACCAACGCACGTTCAGTCCCTGAGCGGATCTCGCGGCGATGCGCTGCACCCGGTCTCCTTCGCCGCCGACCCACAGCGGTGGATGGGGACGCTGCACCGGCGGCGGATCGCAGGTGGCGCCGTCGAGGGTGTAGAACTGCCCGGCATAGGTCGGACTGGACTGGGTCCACACCGCCTTCAACACCTCGAGGGACTCCGCGAGCGCGGAGACGCGGTCGCGCACCGGAGGGAACGGTATTCCGTAGGCGTCGAACTCGCGCTGGAACCAGCCGGCGCCCATCCCGAGGTCGAGGCGGCCTTCCGAGATGACGTCGAGGGTGGCGGCCATCTTCCCCAGCACCGACGGGTGTCGGTAGGAATTGCACAGCACGCTGGTACCCAGCCGCAGCCGGGTGGTGTCGCGTGCGAGCGCGCTCAATGCCGTCCAGCATTCGAGCAGGGGCAGTGAGGTGGGCCGCGCGGCGCGGTCCGTGCCGGACGTCTCGGTGGTGATCCCGGCGTCCCTGACGTAGTCGTCGGGACTGATCGTGAGGAAGTGGTCACATAACCAGACCGAATCGAAGCCGTATCGCTCCGCTCGCTGGGAGACGGCGACCATGTCAGGGTAGGCGCTTACCGCCAGGCCGTTGACCGTCAGGGCCAGGATGACCCCCACCCGGGTGCCGGCAGTCATGGCGCAAGTTTCCACCCTCGACGCCAGGCGCGCGTACTCGGGGCACACTCGATGAGAGATCGGGAGGTGGGCAATGGGATTCACCGTGGAACGCTTCGACCACATCGTGGTGAACTGCCGCGACGTGGACGCCACGGCGGAGTGGTATGAGCGGGTGCTCGGCATGCGGCGGGAGACGTTCGGCACGTCGAACCGGACGGCGCTGCGCTTTGGGGATCAGAAGATCAACCTGCGGCCGCTGGGGGCACTGGCCGATGATCCGGACTGGGTCACCGGGGCGGTCGAGGCGGCGGGTTCGGAAGATCTGTGTTTCATCACCCGCGCCACGGCTGACGAGGTACGTGCTCATCTGCGCGACTGCGGAGTGGAGATCACCGCGGGACCCGTCACCAGGTTCGGCGCGCTGGGCGAGATGACGTCGCACTACTGCCGAGACCTCGACGGGAACTTGATCGAAATCGCGGTTTACTGAGGCGTTTTCACAGCGGATAGAGGTGTGGCAGGTTCACCACGATGGCCTCTTGACTGGTGCGGGCAATGACGACCTCGGCGGGTGAGGTGGGATCCGGGTTCTCCTCCCGGTGTGGCACGTAGGGCGGCACGAAGATGTAGTCGCCGGGTTCGGTCTTGATGCGCACCTCCTGAGTTCCGTCGTGAAACACGAACTCAGGGTGACCACTTCGCACGTAGATCGCCGTTTCGGAGTGACCGTGGTGATGGTTGTCCGACGCCGTGGCGGGTTCGACGTGCGTCTCGCCCATCCACAGGTTCTCCGCGCCGACCGATCGTCCGCTGATCGCTGCGAACCGCCGGAGGCCTTCGGTCTGTGCGGTGTCGGAATCGAGTTCCGAGGCTTTGATGTGATGGACCCGTTTGCGGCGCACGTCCGGTTCCGCCGCGGGGAAATCGGGATGGAATCCGTCGGTAGTGGCCACCGGCGCTCCTTGTCGGCTAGACGAGCAGGTACTGCGAATCACGATAGGCTTCAAGCAGTCTGAGCCATAGTTCGCTGATCGTCGGGAAGCACGGCACGGCATGCCAAAGGCGGTCGAGCGCTACCTGGCCCGCGACGGCGATGGTGGCCGCGTGCAGCAACTCCGTCACGCCCGGGCCCACCAGGGTCACCCCCAGCACACGGCGTGAGTCCACCTCGACCACCATGCGCGCCCGGCCGGCGTAGCCGTCGGCGAACAGTTTCGCGCCCGTGACGACGTCGCCGATTTCGACGTCGACGATCTTGGCGCGGTGACCGGCCTGGGCGGCCTGCTCTGCGGTCAGGCCGACGGCGGCGGCCTCGGGGTCGGTGAAGAATGCCTGCGGTACCGCGTGGTGGTCCGCGGTGGTCGCGTGCGCGCCCCACGGCGCGGTGTCCAACGGCTGACCGGTGGCGCGTGCGCCGATGGCCGCACCGGCGATCCGTGCCTGGTACTTGCCCTGGTGGGTCAGCAGCGCCCGGTGGTTTACGTCACCTGCCGCGTACAGCCAGCCGTCCTGGACGGCTTGGACGCGGCAGGTGTCGTCCACGTCGAGCCAGATACCGGGCTCCAATCCAATTGTGTCCAAACCGATGTCGTCGGTCAGGGGTTCCCGGCCGGTGGCGAACAGGACTTCGTCGACCTCCAATTCCCCGCCGTCATCGAGTTCGAGGACCACTGGCCCATTGGGGTCGGGTCGGCGCAAGGCGCGGACCGACACCTCCTTGCGCACATCGACGCCGGCGTCGGTGAGTCCACGCTCGAGGAACTCGCCCACGAACGGCTCCATCTTGGGCAACAGTTGAGAGCCCCGCACCAGCAGTGTCACCTGGGATCCCAATCCCTGCCACGCCGTGACCATTTCGACGCCGACACCCCCGGCGCCGATCACCGCGAGCCGGGCCGGAACCGAACTGCTGTCGGTGGCTTGCCGGTTGGTCCAGGGTCGGGCTTCGACGATGCCGGGTAGGTCGGGCAGTGCGGGCTTGCTGCCGGTGCAGACCACCACCGCATGCTTTGCGGTCAGCACCCGGTCACCGTCCGCGGCGGTGACCGAGACGCGCCGCGGCCCGTCCAACCTGCCGTGGCCCCGGATCAGGGTCGCGCCGATGTTGTTCACCCAGTCGGCCTGTCCGGTGTCGTCCCAGTTATCCACGTACCGGTCGCGACGACCGAAGACGCCGTCGGCATCGATCCCGCCGGTGATGGCCGCACGGGCGCCGTCGACCCGCCGGACGTCGGAAATGGCCAGCACCGGACGCAGTAACGCCTTGCTGGGCACACACGCCCAATACGAGCATTCCCCCCCGACCAGTTCGCGCTCGACCACCGCGACGCTGAGACCCGAGGCGCGCGCCCGGTCCGCGGCGTTCTGGCCGACGGGGCCGGCGCCGAGGACGATTACGTCGAATTCTTCTGCATCTGTTGTCATGTCAGCCATCTCTCTTCAGATGTGCGGCGAACTCGAGCAAATCCTTCGCCACGATGTCCGGTTGCGGCAGAGCACCCACCGGTGCGTTGCCGGGGCGGGTGATCAACGCCGTACTGAACCCAGTATTACGGGCACCGAGCAGGTCCCAATGGTGCGCGGCCACCATCATGCAGTCGGTGGGGCTGGCGCCGAGTTGTCGGCACGCGTGCCGGTAGACCACCGGGGCCGGTTTGAAAGCGTGGCTTGCATCGACGCTGAGCTGTTGCTCGAAAAAGTTTGCCAGCCCGGCGTTTTCGAGTGGTGTCGGGGTGCCGGGGCGGTGCGGCGAGTTGGTCAGGCTGACCAGTCGCAAGCCTTCCTCGTGCAATCGGTTCAGGCCGTCCACCACCTCGGGATGGGGTGGCATGGTGCGGAATCCCTCGCGGAGCCGTTCGATGTCGTCATCGGTGACGATTACTTCGTGGATGGCGCCGAGCATGCGCAGCACACTTGGACCGAGGGTGAAGAAGTCGACATAGTGGTCGGAGAGCGTCGCCGTCATCGAATACAGGATGAGCTGGTTGAACCACTCCCGCAGGACCCGTCGGTCACCGAATACATCGCCGAAAAGCGGTGCCAGGGAATCGATGGCGAGCAAAGTCTCGTTGACGTCGAACACCAGGATGGATGGCGTCGGAATTATCGGTCCACCTTCTTCGGTGCGGGGATGTCGGGCGGTACGTACAGGATCAAACATAGACAGATCAGCGCCATCGCTGCCAGGGGCCAGCACAGGGCGACCAGCGCGGCACCGGCGAAACCACTAATCGTCACCAGTGGCCGGATACGCACGCGCGCGGATCGGTCCACGGCTTCCTGGCACAGAAATAGGTACGTGATATTCACCAGCATGAAAATGGCGGCATACAACGCCACCGGCGCGGAAGACAGGCTGCTGTCGGCTATCCACTCTGTGGTGAAGGGGATCAACGAGACCGAGAAGAGATGGCCGAAGTTCGACCAGATCAACCGCGGTGTCGCGGCTCGCGCGTAGCCGAGCAAGTGATGGTGGTTGACCCAGACGATCGCAATGAACACGTAACTGACGACGTAGCTCAAACCCGTGGGCCACAGAGGCAGCAAAGCGCGCAACGAAGCGGAATTCGGCGCGTTGAGCTTGAGCACCAGGATGGTGATCACCACCGCGAAGACGCCGTCGGAGAATGCCCCCAGCCGGTCCGGCTTGGCCGGTTGGCTGGTCACCGCCGAATCTTTCGCGGGGCAGCCTTCATCGGAGGCTTCCAATGGCATGGGATACCTCGTCGGGGTCCAGTCCGCGGTCGACGCCGTGGGGAAAGACGGTTTGTCCGGGCTCCAGTTGCAGTTGTCTGCCATCGAGGTAGACATCGATCTTGTCCGGCTCGAATGACACCAGGTTGCTCACTCGAGCAACCTCGGCCCACGCTTGGGTGTAGGACCACGCCGCGCGCATATGGGAGCCGACGTCGTAGTAGGAGGCGATGCCCTTGTACGGGCAGAAGGTTTGTCCGTCAACCGGCTTGAGGGCCGAACCATCGATGTGTTCCCGTGGCACGTACCAACGCGGGGCGAAGCCGGACTCGTAGAGCACGACGGGGCATTGGGTCTCGGCGACTACCTTCTCGTCGTCGCGAACTACAAGATGCCTTGCCGTGGAACGAATATCAATTCGATGGTAGGCGTCGGCGGCGTGCCCCACGATACGTTCCTCTTCCTCGTAGAAGGCATCCATGGCACGCCAGGCGAAAGCCATCCGCCCCGCCAGTACGACCGCGTGGCGCGGCAGTCCGGTGTGTTGCCACGCGCTGTGGGCGGCGTCCCTGCCCGGAACTTGAACTGTGTACCAATGGGTCTCACCCAGGTCAGCATGCTGGGTCACCCGTTCCTCGGCGATTACACTGCCCGGACGTATATCGCTGAGCGGAAAGTAGGCCACCGGATAGCGGCCCGGTTCATGTAGGAGGACGACGTCCTCACTGTCGGCGATCCAATGGTCACCGAACCGGACTCGCATACGGCGCCGTAGCGGCTCGGCGAACAGCAATCGCTCGGGTAGCGGTTGTTCGGTGAGAAAGTGTCCTACGGACCCGGGCGCGAGCGGGCCCTGTTGCCACGCCAAACCCATTGTCGGCCCCGGTGCTAGTCGTCGTCCACGACGACGACCATCTTGCCGCCGGCGTCGCCGGACTCCATCACGCGGTGCGCTTCGCGGATCTGGTCGAAGGAAAAAATGTGCGAAGGTTTCGCCTCGAGCCGGCCGTCCGCCACCTGGCGAGCGATGTCCTGCAACGGCACGTCGGACAACGGGAATCCCGGGGTCCCGAACACGAAACTACCAAAGAAGTTCAGGTTGACTCCAGATGCCATGCGCAGCAACGGATTGAAGTCACCGATCGGGTCGAGACCGCCGAGCCAGCCGGCCAGGCAGGCCGCGCCGCCGCGACGCAGCATGTCCAGGGAGTCCAGAATGGTGCTGTTGCCGATCAGGTCGAGCACGGCGTCGAGCTGCTTGGCCTCGGCGATGTGCGCGGCGAGGTCGGTCCGCTCCAGTTCTACCCGCGTGGCACCAAGCGCCTCGAGCATCGGGATCCGCTTGCTGGTGCGAGTGGTGGCGATGACGTGCGCACCCGCGGCGACGGCCATCTTCAGCGCAGCCTGCCCGAAAGACGATGTGGCACCGCGGATCAGCGCAGTTTGGCCGGACGCCAGCTGCAAGTTGCGGAACAGGCACGTCCAGGCCGTCGCATAGGTCTCGGGCAATGCCGCCAACACGGACCACGGCAAATCGGATTCGATGAGCGCGACGTTGGCCGCGCGCACCCGAGTGTACTGGGCGTAGCTGCCGTTGATCGTCCGGCCGAGGCCGCCCATCAACGCGGCTACCTTCGCACCGACCGGAAATTCGCCGCCCGGGCACGCGTCCACGAAGCCGACGCATTCGATGCCGCTGACCTCGGCGGCTTCGGCCCATTCACCGCGCCGCATGTGCATCTCGGCGTGGTTGATGCCGAACCCCTTCACCTTGATCACCACTTCGCCACGTCTTGGTAGCGGCTTGGGGATGTCGGTGTACACCAGGCTGTCGAGTCCGCCGAACTTCTCCAACACGATCGCCCGCATCGTCTCGCCGCCATGTTGGTCACGCACCACAGCCGGCGCGGTGGGGAGTGTGCTTTCGATTACCGACATTTCACGTATGCCTTCCTACCTCGACGCAACGGAAGGCCAGAATGGGCCAGCCATCCCAATAATTATGGGCTAGTCAACCCAGAAAAGTCCAGAGGGGAGGGTGGATGAATCAGGATTTGCGCCGGCGCCGAGGCGCCGCAAAAGACCGCACGTAGTCGACCGCAGCCTGCAAGGCCGCAGCCAGCGGCGCTGGATCGCCGGTGGCATGGGTGAGCATGGCGCCGCCCTGGTGCGCGGCGACCAGTGCAACCGCCAGGTGCCGTGGATCAGCTTCAGGGATGAGTTGGCCCCGGTCCCGCATCGCGGTGAGGCCGTGCCGGAACAGGCCGATCCATTCGTCGTATCCCTCGGACAGTTCGTCGTGGATCTCTTGATCGGCGTCGATCAGCTCGCCGGCGAGCGAACCGTAAACGCATCCGCCGACGCGATAGACGGTGTCGATATCGGCCACGCACGCGTCGGCCCAGCCCTGCAACGCTTCGAAACTGTCCAGCCCGCCCAATTCGGGTCGGGTATGGAACGCGTGTACATTGTTGCGGCGCAGGGCAACTACGTGACGGGTGAGTTCCCGCTTGTCGCCGAAGTAGTGCGCGATCTGCGATCCGCTGACGCCCGCGGCGGTGCGCACCTCGTCGATGCTGGTGTCGGCGATGCCGCGCCTGAAGATCAACCGCGCGGCGACGTCGACGATGCGCGCGCGGGTAGCGAGCCCCTTTTGAGTGAGGCGCGACGTCTTATTGCCGGACACCTTGGTACCAACCTCGCTCAGGCCGAGCGGCCGGCCGTGCGGCGCCCACGGGCGCGGCGTACCGGGCGGGGTGCCCGTTCGGCGGCGGCGGTGGCGAACATCCGCAGGTAGTTGACGGCGAATCGGATGGCGTCGGCGTGCGGCCATTCCGCGCGGTAGGTGTAAGCCAGGGTGCCGCCGCCCTGGTGTGCGCTGACTATCACCAGGGCCAGGTGCCGCGGGTCGGCGGCACGGGTAAGGACGCCGTTGTCTTTCATGGACTGGATCGCCCGTTCGAGCAGTTCGACCCATTGCCAGTAGCCCACCGCCAAGGCCTCTCGCGTCGCACCGTCGGGTTTGGCCAGCTTTGCGGCCAGGGCGTGATAGGTCGGGGTGCCGGTGTCGCCGATACGCCGCAGATAGCGCATGTTCAGGTCGATCCAGCGCTCAAAATCAGCAAATGACTGCAGCCCGCCGAGCTTGGGCTGGCGGTGGAAGTCCAGCACCACCTCGATCTGACGTGCGATGACGGCGCGCAACAGCGCCCGCTTGTCGGCGAAATAGTGGGAGAGTTGCGAGCCACTGACCGACGCGGCCTTGCGCACGCTGTCCATATTGAACGCGGACAACCCCTCGTGGACGATCAGATCGGCGGCGATCTCCACGATGCGGTCCCGGGTGGCCCGACCCTTGGGAGTCAGCCTCTTGTCGTCCGCCTCCGGATGCCCCATGGCGTCAGGCTAACTCGCGGCAGCGCCCAACTATGGGATATGCAGCCCATTAGGTGTGCGATCCTTCGCCAGGAAAGCGCGGACGAGGTCGGTGACTTCCGGCAAGGCCGATTCCAGCAGGAAATGGCCGCCGTCCAGCAGGTGAATCTCGGCATCGGGTAGGTCGTTCGCAAACGCCTCCGCGCCGGCCGGACCGAAAATCTCGTCGCCGCGGCCCCACACCGCAAGTAGCGGAACGCCGCTGGCGCGGAAGTACTCGTGCAGCCGCGGGTACAGCGGCGCATTCGTGGCGTAGTCGCGGAACAACTTCAGCTGCACCTCGTCGTTGCCGGGCCGGGAGATCAGCGCATAATCGTGCAACCACGATTCGGGGTCCACCAGCGTCTGGTCGGCCACGCCGGTCAGGTACTGCCACCGGGTGGCGTCCAGGGTCAGGAATTGCCGAACCGCGGCTTCGGTCTCGGCCGATGGCTCGGTCTGATAGGCCCACACCACTTTCCAGAAGCTCTCTACGAAACCGGCGTCATACCCATTGCCGTTCTGGGTGATGATCGCGGTGATCGCCGCGGGATCGTGCAGCGCCAGGCGCCAGCCGATAGGGGCGCCATAGTCCTGGACGTACAGCGCGTACTGCTTGACACCAAGGCTCTCCAGCAGCCCCGCCGTCAGTCGGGTCAACGCATCGAATGTGTAGTCGAACTCTTCCACCGGTGGTGCGTCGGACAGGCCGAAGCCCAGATGGTCGGGGGCGATCACGTGGTAGCTGTCCGCGAGTGCGGGGATCAGGCCGCGGAACATGTATGAACTGGTCGGAAAACCGTGCAGGAGAACAACTGTCGGATCGGCAGGGTTACCCGCTTGCCGGAAGAACAGCTGATGGCCGCCGACGGTCGCATAGCGATGATGAACAACCATTGGGGCCTCCCGATATTTTGGGTTGTGCATCCCATTATGCACGGATACGTTCGGCAGGCAAGATGGGCAGTGCGGTGATGCCGATTCCACGAGGAGCGCCGGTGAGCAAGCTTGTTTCGGTGAATGTCGGCATGCCCAAAGACGTGCGGTGGCGTGACAGTGTGGTGCACACCGGAATCTGGAAGTCGCCGGTCGACGGGCCGGTCATGGTGCGTCGGTTGAACATCGAGGGTGACGGCCAGGGCGACCTTGTCGGCCACGGTGGTGATCAACGCGCCGTCATGGTGTATCAGGTTGAGTCCTATGAGTTCTGGAAGCGCTATCTCAAGCGCGACGATCTCGAGTTCGGCAATTTCGGTGAGAACTTCACTGTCAGCGGGCTGGCCGATGACGACGTGTGCATTGGTGATCGTTACCGGATCGGCGACGCCGAATTCGAAGTCACTCAGCCCCGGGTCACCTGCTTCCGCGTCGGGATGCGGCTGAATGAACCGGAGATGCCCAAGCTGCTGGTCGCAAAGCACCGGCCCGGCTTCTACCTACGGGTGATCACGGAAGGCTCGGTACAACGGGGCGACGAGATTGTGCGCACTCGCCGTGGGCGTCATCAACTCAGCGTCGCCGACGTGGACGCGCTGCTGTACCTACCGCACCGTGATGCCGGGCAGCTCCGCAAGGCCGTGGATGTGCCCGCGCTGAGTCCCGGCTGGCAGGAGTCTTTCCGCGAGCTGCTGGCGGCGCCCGCTGGAAGTTCGGATCGGCCGGCGTGGAACGGATTTCGACCGCTGCGGGTCAGCGCTGTGCGCCGGGAAAGCGAATCGGTGTTGTCGATTCTCCTGGGTTCTGACGACGGGTCCCCGCTGCCGATTCCACTCCCGGGTCAGCACGTGACAGTCCGGATTTCCGGGGCGGGCAGCCCGGCGTCCCTGCGCAGCTATTCCCTCTCCGGTGATCCCGCCGCGGGGGAGTACCGCATCAGTGTCAAACGCGAGGACCACGGGCTGGTGAGCCGGTGGTTGCACGATCATGTCCAAGCCGGATCCGTCGTCGACGTTGCCGCGCCGCGGGGTGACTTCACCCTGGTCGGCGGCAGTGGTCCGGTGGTGCTGATCTCGGCCGGCATCGGGGTGACTCCGCTGCTCGCCATGTTGCACGCCCTTGCGGCCGCGGCCGCCAGACGTGAGGTCTGGTGGCTGCACAGCACCAGGAACCGGCAGAGTCTCGCTTTCGAAGACGAAGTCAGCGCTCTGGTTGACGCACTGGCCCATGCACACCTGCGAGTGCAATACACCGAAACGGACGGACGCTTGGACCGCCGGTCGATCGAGGCGCTCGAGCTGCCCGTCGACTCCGCCGTATACATCTGTGGTCCAACAGAATTCATGGCTGACATCCGTGATTGCCTGACCGCCATCGGAATTGACGCATCGCGCATCCACAGCGAATTATTCGGTGCGCTGCCGCCGATCAATCCTGGGATCGTCCCGGCGCAGCGGAGGCCGCCGCATCAACCATCCGGAGTCCCCGGCACCGGCCCGTCGGTCACCTTCGCCCGCAGCGGCCTGACGGTGAACTGGTCATCGGAGTACCGCAGCATCCTCGAGCTTGCCGAAAGCTGCGATGTGCCGACCCGGTTCTCCTGCCGCAGCGGCGTGTGCCACGTCTGCGTCACCGGCGTGGTTGCCGGAACCACGAACTATGTTCAGCAGCCCTTGGAATTGCCAGAACCCGGCGAGGTGCTCATCTGCTCGGCCGCACCGGAGGACGACCTGGTGCTGGATCTCTAGCGCTACTCGGGCGAGATCGCCCGCTGCCCACCAGTGGCGTGCAACACGGTGCCGTTGACGTAACTGGCCGCGGGTGAGGCCAGAAAGACCACCGCACTGGCGATTTCGCTTGCCTGGGCCGGGCGTCCGATCGCTGTGGTCGCCCCGAGCGCATCGAGGAGCCCGGGAGCCATGTCGACAGCACCGGGGGTGTCCGTTGGCCCGGGAGCGATCGCATTCACCCGGACTCCAGCCGCACCGAACTCGTCTGCCCACACGCGGGTGAGCTGTTCCAGGCCGGCCTTGGTGGCGCCGTAGATGCCGGTCCCGCGCGCCGCCACGGAGGCAGCCAGCGTGCTGAGATTGACCACGACACCGCCACCGCGGCTCACCATCGCCGGAACCAGCTCCTGTACCAGGATGTACGGTGCGCGCAGATTGATGTTCACATGTCGATCGAAGGTCGGATCGTCAGTTTCGGCGGTCGCACCGAACTCGTAGATGCCGGCATTGTTGATCAAAATGTCCACCGGCCCAGCTTCGTTGGCCAGCCGTCGAACATCTTCAGCATCGTTGAGATCCGCAGCCACGAAACGTGCCTTGCCCCCGGCATTCTCGATGTCGCGCACGGTCTCGGCGCCGCGCTCGGCGCTACGTCCATGGACGACGACGTCAGCGCCCAGCGTAGCCAGCTGCAACGCGATTTCCCGGCCGATGCCGGATGTGGCGCCGGTAACCAGGGCAGTGGAACCGGCCAGTGTCTCAGTCATCTCCCGACCAGCATGGGCCGACCGGGATTTATTCCACCGGGCTCAGCGCGACGGAGGCCTCGGCGGTGTAGCACAGGAAAGTCAGCGTCTCCTGCAGGTACAGCTGCACGCTGTCGGCGTCATGACTGAGGTACCCGATCGCCACGTCGGTACCGAGCTGTAGGTCGAAGTCGCCGCCGCGCGTGGTCAATACGAATGCACCGTCGATCGCCGGTGCCCAGATGATGTCGCCGTCGACCAGCCGGTTCAGGTGTTCGAGGATCGGGTAACCGTGCGCGGTCGTCTCGCTCACCTTGGTGTACACATCCGCGGCCAGCAGCACCGAGTACGGGCCGTCCACACCGGCCAGCCGCAGCTGCGACAGGGCCTGGGTGATGACGTCGGGGATGTCGCGCGGGTCCTCCGGCAGGGTAAGCGGCGGGTTGGAGCTGCAGCTGCGGATGCCCTGGATCGACGCCGGGGCATAACCCTCGAAGATGCCGCGGTCCTCCACGAACGCCAGCTTCTTGGCGGCCACCTTGACCGGTTCCCAGTCCGAGTCATTGGAACCGCGCTCCACGTCATCGATCTCGTTGCGGGACAAGGTGAACGGCACCCGCAGCCGGACCAGTGGCCGGCTGTCGCGCAGATGAGCGATCACCCCGTCAGTCGGTGACTCCAGGTCGAGCAACCGCCCCGTGCTCACCGCCGCGGTAACGGGTCCGCCGGGTTCGCTCACGTCCACCACGCGGCGTCCGGCGATATGCCGTTTGAAGGTCCGCGACGCCTCCAGTTCGATTTCTGCCCAAGCGGCTTCGGTGACCGGTGCCAGGTCGCGGTACAGGTTGTTCATTCAGTTTTTCCTTTCAGGCTGCCGATCCGCAGTGATCCGTCATCGGAAGAAAGCGTGGCCGGTGGACCCGCGGCAGGGTTGCAGGCCGTTCCAGCCAGAGGGGCGGGCAGCGGCGGCGGATCGTTGAGGAAGTCGACGGTGGGTGCGAAGAACAGCCCACCGGTGACCGCGGTGGAGAAATCCAGGATGCGGTCGGTGTTGCCGGGCGGATCGCCGAGGAACATGTTGCGCAGCATCTGTTCGGTGACGTCGGGTGTGCGTGAATAACCGATGAAGTAGGTGCCGTACTCGCCCTTGCCGACCTCGCCGAACGGCATGTTATGGCGCACGATCTTGAGTTCGGTGCCGTCGTCGTCGGTGATGACATTGAGCGCAATATGGGAGTTGGCCGGCTTGGCGTCATCGTCGAGCTCGATGTCCTCGAGTTTGGTGCGCCCGATCACCAGTTCCTGTTCGGTCACCGACAGCGATTCCCACGACGACATGTCGTGGACGTAGCGCTGCACGTGCACGTAGCACGAGCCGGCGAAGTCGGGATCCTCGTCGCCGATCGCGGTGGCGCTGACGGCCAGGGGGCCATCCGGGTTCTCGGTGCCGTCGACGAACCCCAGCAGATCGCGGTTGTCGAAGAACCGGAATCCATGCACTTCGTCGACGACGGTCACCGCGGGCGTCATCGCTTTGAGGATGCGGCCGGCCAATTCGAAACAGACGTCCAATGTTTCGGCGCGGATGTGAAACAACAGGTCACCGGGCGTCGCCGGTGCCGCGTGTCGCGGGCCGGTCAACTCAACGAACGGATGCAGCGCAGCGGGCCGCGGTCCGGCGAACAACCGGTCCCAGGCATCCGAACCGATCGAGGTGATCACCGACAGCCGCTTCCACGGCTCGCGGAACCCGATCGCCCGTACCAACCCGGAAATGTCGCCGAGCGCGTCATGCACCGTCGCCTCACCGCCGGTGTTGATCGTGACCACCATGAAGATCGCTGCTGGCGTCAGGGGTTCCAGGATCGGCTGCGGCTGAACAGCGGGCACAGCGAAGACCCTAACGCTCCCGGTACGGGGAATGCTAAACATGGCTACATGGTGGCCACCGCCCTTGGCCTGGGTGAATTCATCGACGCGTCGCCCTCGCCATTTCATGTGTGCGCGACGGCGGCGATCCGATTGATCGATGCGGGGTACACCGAACTCAACGAGGCGGATCGCTGGCCCGAAACCCCCGGAAGCTACTTCGTCGTTCGTGCCGGGTCGCTCGTCGCCTGGAACAGCCTCGAGAGTTTGCGCCCGTTCCGCATCGTCGGCGCTCATACCGACAGCCCCAACCTGCGGGTCAAGCAACATCCGGACCGCGCGGTCGCCGGCTGGAAGGTGGTGGCGCTGGAGCCCTACGGCGGAGCGTGGCTCAACTCCTGGCTGGATCGCGATCTGGGTATCAGCGGACGGTTGTCGGTCCGGGACGGCCGGGACGTCACGCACCGCCTCGTCCGGATCGACGAGCCGATCCTGCGGGTGCCGCAGCTGGCGATTCACCTGGCCGACGACCGCAAATCGGTGACCCTGGATCCGCAGCGGCACGTCAACGCGGTCTGGGGTGCCGGCGATGTGGTCGGGTCCTTCGTCGGGTACATCGCCGAACGCGCCGGGGTGTCGAAGACCGACGTGCTCGCCGCCGACCTGATGACGCACGACCTCACCCCGTCGGCGGTGATCGGCGCCGCGGGCGATCTGCTCAGCGCGCCGCGGCTGGACAACCAGGCCAGCTGTTATGCCGGGCTGGAGGCGCTGCTCGAATTGCAGCAGCAGCCCGAGCCGCCCTGGTTCCAGCCGGTGCTGGCGCTTTTCGACCATGAGGAGGTCGGTTCGACCTCGGACCACGGCGCCCAATCCAACCTGCTGGTGACCGTCCTGGAGCGCATCGTGCTTGCCGCCGGCGGCGACCGCGAAGACCATCTGCGGCTGCTGCCCGCGTCCATGCTGGCGTCGGCGGACATGGCCCATGCGACGCACCCCAACTACCCGGAGCGGCATGAGCCCGGTCACCTGATCGCTGTCAACGGCGGTCCAGTGCTCAAGGTGCACCCCAACCTGAGGTACGCCACCGACGGGCGCACCGCCGCCGCTTTCGCGCTGGCCTGCCAGCGGGCCGGGGTGCCGCTGCAGCGTTACGAACACCGCGCCGACCTGCCCTGTGGCTCCACCATCGGGCCGATGGCCTCGGCGCGCACCGGCATCCCGACCGTCGACATCGGCGCCCCGCAACTGGCCATGCACTCGGCGCGCGAGTTGATGGGCGCTTCGGACGTTCCCGCCTACGCGGCCGCCCTGCAAGCTTTCCTTTCCGCGGAGCGTCCCGAGGCATAGGGTTCGGCGGTATGGCGCTGAAATTGGAGATGGTCACGTTCGACTGCAGCGACCCGGTGACGTTGTCAGGTTGGTGGGCCGAGCAGTTCGGGGGCACCACGCACGAGTTGATGCCCGGTGAATTCTTCGCGCTGGCTCCGCCCGAGGGGCCCCGGCTGGGTTTCCAGAAGGTGCCCGATCCCACGCCCGGGAAGAACCGCCTGCACCTGGACTACGTGACCCCCGACGTGGACGGCGAAGTATCGCGACTGAAGGCAGCGGGGGCGAGCGAGGTCGAACGGCACAGCATCGGCGACAGCTTCCGCTGGGTCGTGCTGGCGGACCCGGAAGGCAACGCGTTCTGCGTGGTGAGCCAATACGACGGCGCCTGAGCCTGTTACAGGCCGAAAAGCGGCCGGCAGCGCTCGAAACCGTCCACGCGCACCTCGATGGCGCGATGCCGCTCCCAGTCCTCGCGGGTGAGCCGGAACCGTCGCATCTCGGCAACCGCCCCCTCGCGTGCCAGCCGGTCTACGCCGTCGTCTTGGTAGCCGAGGCGCCGCGACACGGCGATGGACGCCGGATTATCCGTGAACGACTGTGACGTCGCCGCTTGCGCGCCTAGTTCGGTAAACGCGAAATGCAATGCGGCCGCGCGCATCTCGGTACCGTAGCCGTTTCGCTGATGGCGCATCCCGAGCCACGACCCGGAGTCCACCTGGCGGGCGACGGGAAACTGCTTGGCCATCAACCCCTGCACGCCGACGGCTTTCCCGTCGACGACTACCGCCAGTGGCAACGACCAGTGATCGCGGTTGAAGCCGGCCAGTTCCCGCCATAGGTACGCCAGGGTGTTGAACGGCACGTATTCGCGCGGCACGCGTGTCCATGGGACCGAAAACGGCATCTTGTCGGGTGGGTGGATCCCGTCCAGGATCGTGTCGATCAGCTGGTCGATCAACTCCTCGGTCGGCAGCCGCAACTGCAACCGCGCAGTGGTGATCCGCAGGTCGAACAGCGGCCAGTGACGGGACATCGGCCCATTATCGGGACCTCGGCCGGTGAAATCAGCCCAATTTCCGGCGGGAACCTAGACTGGCTGCGTGACGAGCCCGCACACCTACGCCACTGACACCGTCGAGCACGCCGCAACCACCCCCGACCAGCCACAACCGTTCCACGAACTGGGTCTCAAAGAAGACGAATACCAGCGGATCCGTGAGATCCTCGGTCGCCGGCCCACCGACACCGAGCTGGCGATGTATTCGGTGATGTGGAGCGAGCACTGCTCCTACAAGTCCTCCAAGGTCCACCTGCGCTACTTCGGCGAGACCACCACCGAGGGCATGCGTACCGGCATGCTGGCCGGCATCGGTGAGAACGCCGGCGTGGTCGACATCGGCGACGGGTGGGCGGTCACCTTCAAGGTGGAGTCCCACAACCATCCGTCCTACGTCGAGCCGTATCAGGGCGCGGCCACCGGCGTCGGCGGCATCGTTCGCGACATCATGGCCATGGGCGCGCGTCCGATCGCCGTGATGGACCAGCTCCGGTTCGGCGCCGCCGACGCTCCGGACACCCGCCGGGTGGTAGACGGGGTGGTTCGCGGCATCGGTGGATACGGCAACTCACTGGGCTTGCCGAACATCGGCGGTGAAACCGTGTTCGACGCGTCCTACGCCGGTAACCCGCTGGTGAATGCGTTGTGCGTCGGCGTATTACGGCAGGAGGACCTGCATCTGGCGTTCGCCTCGGGCACCGGGAACAAGATCATCCTGTTCGGCGCGCGGACGGGTCTCGACGGGATCGGCGGGGTTTCGGTGCTGGCGTCGGACACTTTCAGTGATGAAGGCGCCGAGAACTCCCGCAAGAAATTGCCGTCGGTGCAGGTAGGCGACCCGTTCATGGAGAAGGTGCTCATCGAGTGCTGTCTCGAGCTCTACGCGGGTGGTCTGGTGGTGGGTATCCAGGACCTCGGCGGGGCCGGATTGGCTTGTGCCACCTCGGAATTGGCCTCAGCCGGTGACGGCGGCATGGCGATCAATCTCGACGCCGTCCCGCTGCGCGCCAGGCAGATGACGCCCGCGGAAGTGTTGTGCAGCGAGTCACAGGAGCGGATGTGCGCGGTGGTGACGCCGGAGAACGTGGACGCGTTCCTGGCGGTCTGCCGTAAGTGGGAAGTGCTGGCAACGGTGATCGGCGAGGTCACCGACGGAGACCGGCTACGCATCACCTGGCACGGCGAGACCGTGGTCGACGTGCCGCCGCGCACGGTGGCGCACGAAGGCCCGGTCTACCAGCGCCCGGTCGCCCGCCCGGAGGCCCAGGACGCGCTGAACGCCGACTCGTCGAAGATCCTGCCGCGGCCGGCGAGCGGCGACGAACTGCGCGCGACTTTGCTTGCGCTGGTTGGCAGTCCGCATCTGTGCAGCCGCGCATTCATCACCGAGCAATACGACCGCTATGTGCGGGGCAACACCGTGCTGGCCGAGCACGCCGACGGCGGTGTGCTGCGCATCGACGAGGCGACCGGCCGCGGCATCGCGCTGTCCACCGACGCGTCGGGGCGTTACACCCAGCTCGATCCCTATACCGGCGCCCAATTAGCGCTGGCCGAGGCGTACCGCAACGTGGCCGTCACGGGCGCCAACCCGGTCGCCGTCACCAACTGCCTGAATTTCGGCTCGCCGGAGGACCCGGGAGTCATGTGGCAGTTCTCCCAAGCCGTCCGGGGTTTGGCGGATGGTTGTGTAGCCCTGGGCATTCCGGTGACCGGCGGCAACGTCAGCTTCTACAACCAGACCGGCTCGTCGGCGATCCTGCCGACCCCGGTGGTCGGGGTGCTTGGTGTCATCGATGACGTCGGGCGACGGCTGCCCACCGCCTTGGGCACCGAACCGGGGGAAAGTCTGTTGTTGCTCGGCGATACCCGCGACGAATTCGACGGCTCAATCTGGGCGCAGGTGACCGCCGACCACCTCGGTGGGTTGCCGCCGGCGGTCGACCTGCAGCGGGAGAAGTTGCTGGCCGAAGTTTTGGCGGCCGGGTCGCGCGACGGGCTGATCACCGCCGCGCACGACCTGTCCGAGGGCGGGCTGGCCCAGGCGGTGGTGGAGGCCGCGTTGGCGGGTGAAACAGGTTGCCGCATCGTGCTTCCCGAGGGTTCGGATCCGTTCGTCATGTTGTTCTCCGAATCCGCGGGCCGGGTACTGGTCGCGGTGCCACGCACCGAGGAGAGCCGATTCCGTTCCATGTGCGAGGCGCGGGGACTGCCCTCGGCGCGCATCGGGGTCGTGGATCAAGCGTCGGATGCGATCGAGGTCCAGGGCCTGTTCACGGTGTCCCTGGCCGAGCTGCGGGAGACATCCGAGGCGGTGCTGCCGCGATTCTTCGCCTGAGACTGCGCGCGCTGGCACTGGCCGCCGGCCTGGTGGGCTGGAGCCTGGTCGGTCCCCGGTTGCCGGCCGCATGGCGGACGCCGGTGCAGGCCGGTCTCGGCGGGGCACTGGCGTTGCTCATTCGTACGCCGCTCGGCCTTCGCCCGCCGGAACTGTGGGCGGGATTGCGCTGGGGCTCGGCCGCGGCCGCCATTGTGTCGGCAGCGATCGCTGCGACCACACCCATTCCGATCGTGCGGGGATCGATGGACAGCCGCGAGCTGCCGCCATCGGTATCCGGTTGGCTGGGCGTGCACATACCGATCGGTACGGTGTGGGCCGAGGAGGTCGCGTTTCGCGGGGCGCTGAGCGCTATTGCCACCGAAGCCTTCGGGGTGACCGGCGGCCGCGTACTGCAGTCCGCCGCGTTCGGGTTATCCCACATTGCAGACGCCCGCGCGACGGGGCAGCCGGCGGTGCCCGTGGTGCTGGTCACCGGTGTGGCGGGGTGGTTGTTCGGCTGGCTCGCCGGCCGCTGCGGCAGTCTGGCAGCGCCGATCCTGGCGCATCTGGCCATCAACGAGTCCGGTGCCGTGGCCGCGGTGGTGGTGCAACGGCGCAAGCTCAGGGATTGATGGTGTTGTCGCCCAGCTGTCGGCCCCAGACATAGTCCAGCGCGAGCGGCGAGCCCAGCTCGAAATGGTTGTACGGGGCCAGGCTGACGCCGGTGTCCATCACCAGAAACGGGGCGGGCCACAGATCTCGGGTGATCTTCTGCCAGCATCCCGGTCTGCCGCCCGGGCCGCCCCGGGCGTTGGTGCGCGGCAGATTCTCCGGGTACATGTACGGGGCCGGCGCACCGGCGATCGCGCCCGATGAGTTGGCACCCAGTGCGTACCCGTTGAAGCCAAGCGCCGCATGGATTCTGGGCGCGACTTCGTTGTAATTGCGTATGGTGCAGGCGATCTCGGGACTGTATTCGTCGAGCAACGCGGCGGTCGGACGCAGATCGGCGGCACCGCGCGCCAGGTACGGTCCGCCCCGTTCGAAGACCTCGGAGCCGGTACCGCCCAATCCCGCCGCGGCCAACAGCGCGGCATCGAGTTCGTTCCGCTGCTGATTGACGCTGCGCGCGGTGGTCGCCGCCTGGTTCAGGGCGTCCAACAGTTCAGGTGCGGAGTCCGCGTAGATCTCGCCCAGGGCGGCCAGCTGGCGAATGTCGGAGCGGGCCTGCGGCAGTTGGGGGTTGAGGTCGTCCAGAATGGCCGATCCTCGTTCCAGCGAGACGCCGAACCTGTCTCCCAATCCGGTCAGGGCTTGTCCCGCAGCGCTCAGCGTCAGGTTGAGTTTGACCGGGTCCACCTTCTCCGCGATGGCGGTCAGGGTCTGGAAAAGCGTATTGAACTCGGTCGTCACCTGCGTGGCATCAATCTCTATAGCCGGAGTGATGTGTTGTGCTGCGGGGTTTTCGGGTGAACTAAGGGCCACATACTTATTGCCGAACACGGTGGTGGCCTTGATCTCTGCGGTCACATTGGCCGGGATCTGCGCGATGTATCTGGGGTAGATGTCCAGGACCAGTTGCGCCGCGGGCCGGCCGTTGCGGTCGATCTCCGAAATCGTCGACACCCGCCCGATCTGAACGCCGTTGTAGGTGACCTTGGCCCCGGGATCCATCACCAGCCCAGATCGCGGGGCGACCATCGTCAACTTCGTTTTCGCCGTGAAATTGCCGCGGAACTGCCAATACAACGCGCCCAGCACGAGCGTCAGCACCATCAGCGTCACCAGGCCGACGGTCTTGAATGGGGGTCGCGTGCCCGTACGACGACGCTCCATGATTCTGAGACCATAAGGTATGGCGCCTCGCGATAGCGCCGATCCGGTGAAGACACGACAAGCCGTGTTGTCAGTTTCCGAATGGCTGCGCGACGAGACCTGTCCGCAGCCCGACCGGCCCACTCTGGCAGCGGCGGTGCGGCTCACCGCACGCACGCTGGCCGGGTTAGCGCCGGGTGCCAGCGTCGAGGTTCGCATCCCGCCGTTCGTCGCCGTGCAGTGCATCGCCGGTCCGCGGCACACCCGTGGCACCCCACCGAACGTGGTTGAAACCGACCCCAGGACGTGGCTGCTGGTGGCAACGGGACTGATGGGGCTGAAAGAGGCGCAGGCCAGCGGTTCGGTGACTCTGTCCGGATCGCGAGCAAGTGAGATCGACCACTTGTTACCAGTGGTGAGTCTGTGACTTGACCTGCGTGTTTCCCGCGACACGCCGTTCTGAACGGGAATAACACGCCTGTCGAATTCGTCGGTGCAGACGAGTTACCCGTAGACTCCGTTACGTCACCATTCGCGCCCTAGGGAGCCGCCAAAACCGTGACCGCTCAACAGCCCGAAGAAGACTTCAATTCGCCTCGTGAAGAGTGTGGTGTATTCGGGGTCTGGGCCCCGGGTGAGGACGTCGCCAAGCTCACCTACTACGGCCTGTACGCACTGCAGCACCGCGGCCAGGAGGCCGCCGGCATCGCCGTCGCAGACGGGTCACAGGTTCTGGTGTTCAAGGACCTCGGCCTGGTCAGCCAGGTGTTCGACGAGCAGACGCTGGCAGCCATGGATGGCCACGTCGCGATCGGGCACTGCCGATACTCCACCAGCGGGGACACCACCTGGGAAAATGCCCAGCCGGTGTTTCGCAACACCGCCGCGGGCACCGGGGTGGCGCTGGGTCATAACGGCAATTTGGTCAACGCCGCCGAATTGGCCGCCCGGGCGCGCGACGCGGGGCTGATCGCGAAACGCTGCCCTGCCCCGGCGACGACGGATTCCGACATTCTCGGTGCGCTGCTGGCTCACGGCGCGGCCGATTCCAGCCTCGAACAAGCGGCGCTAGAGCTGCTGCCGACCGTTCGGGGCGCGTTCTGCCTGACATTCATGGACGAAACCACCCTCTACGCCTGCCGCGACCCGCACGGCGTGCGGCCGTTGTCGCTCGGCCGGCTGGACCGCGGCTGGGTGGTCGCTTCCGAGACCGCCGCACTGGACATCGTCGGGGCGTCCTTCGTCCGCGACATCGAGCCGGGCGAGTTGCTCGCCATCGATGCCGACGGCGTGCGGTCCACCCGCTTCGCCAACCCCTCGCCGAAGGGCTGCGTGTTCGAATACGTCTACCTGGCCCGTCCCGACAGCACGATCGGCGGCCGGTCGATACACGGCGCGCGGCTGGACATCGGCCGCCAGCTGGCCCGGGAGTGCGCGGTCGACGCGGATCTGGTGATCGGGGTGCCCGAATCCGGCACCCCCGCCGCGGTGGGTTACGCACAGGAGTCCGGCATTCCCTACGGCCAGGGACTGATGAAGAACGCCTACGTCGGGCGCACCTTCATCCAGCCGTCGCAGACCATTCGGCAGCTCGGCATCCGGCTCAAGCTGAACCCACTCAAAGAGGTGATCCGCGGCAAGCGGCTCATCGTCGTCGACGACTCGATCGTGCGCGGCAACACCCAACGGGCGCTGGTACGGATGCTGCGCGAAGCCGGAGCGGTGGAAGTGCACGTGCGCATCGCCTCCCCGCCGGTGAAGTGGCCCTGCTTCTACGGGATCGACTTTCCGTCTCCGGCGGAGCTGATCGCCAACGCCGTCGAGGACGAGGGCGAGATGCTCGAGGCGGTCCGGCATGCCATCAATGCCGACACCCTGGGCTACATCTCGTTGCGCGGTCTGATCGCGGCCACCGAGCAGCCGGCGTCGCGGCTGTGCACCGCCTGCTTCGACGGCACCTACCCGATCAAGCTGCCGGGCGAGACCGCACTGGGCAAGAACGTCATCGAGCACATGCTGGCGAACGCGGCGCGTGCCGGCCTGGACAATCTCGCCGACCAGGAAGCGGCGGAAGTTCCCGCCGTCAGCCACTGACGAAAAACCCTCGCCGCGCACAAAACTGGCCGAAATCGCGGCCTACTGCGCGACACCGGTGCATAGCGTTACCAACGGGTGCGGCGACCGGTAGCCTTTATCGCGATGACGGATCCTGAACAGAGCTCCAAACGAGGCGCGGGCAATCAGGGCATCACCTACGCATCGGCCGGGGTGGACATTGAAGCCGGTGACCGCGCGGTCGACCTGTTCAAGCCGCTAGCGACCAAGGCCACCAGACCCGAGGTGCGGGGTGGGCTCGGCGGTTTCGCCGGGTTGTTCGCGATACGCGGCGACTACCGGGAACCGGTGTTGGCGGCATCCACCGACGGCGTCGGCACCAAGCTGGCCGTCGCGCAGGCCATGGACAAGCACGACACCGTCGGCCTGGACCTGGTCGCGATGGTCGTAGACGACCTGGTGGTGTGCGGCGCCGAACCCCTGTTCCTGCAGGACTACATCGCGGTCGGCCGCACCGTGCCCGAGCGGGTCGCCGCGATAGTGAGCGGTATCGCCGAGGGTTGCGTGCGCGCCGGGTGCGCCCTACTGGGCGGGGAGACCGCCGAACATCCCGGCCTGATGGAGCCCGACCATTACGACATCTCGGCGACCGGCGTCGGTGTGGTCGAGGCCGACGACGTGCTGGGACCCGAGCGCGTCAAACCCGGCGACGTCATCATCGGGATGGGGTCCTCCGGTCTGCACTCCAACGGCTACTCGCTGGCCCGGTCGGTTCTGCTGGATATCGACCGGATGAACCTGGCCGGTTACGTGGAGGAATTCGGCCGCACTTTGGGTGAAGAGCTGTTGGAGCCGACCCTGATCTACGCCAAAGACTGCCTGGCGCTCATCGCTGAAACCCAGGTCCGCACGTTCTGCCACGTCACCGGCGGCGGATTGGCCGGCAACCTGGCCCGCGTCATCCCGAACGGGCTGGTCGCGGAGGTGGACCGGGGGACGTGGACGCCTGCGCCGGTGTTCGCCATGATCGCGCAACGGGGCCGTATCGAGCGAGCCGAGATGGAAAAGACGTTCAACATGGGCGTCGGGATGGTCGCCGTCGTCGCGCCGGAGGACAGCGACCGCGCCAGGGCGATCCTGACCGCGCGGCATCTGAACTGCTGGGTGCTGGGTACCGTCGGCAAGGCCGGCAAGGACGGCCCGCGGGTCAAGCTCGTCGGGCAGCACCCGCGATTCTAAAAATCCAGAACCAGTAGGGCGCCGGACGCCAGCGAGGACCTAGCGGCGCCAGGTGTCGTCGTCATCCCACGAGTCGCCATCCGCGTGGTCCGACTCGTCGGTGCTCGTCCCGGACAGCTCGCGCTGAAGCCGCGTGAAGTCGGTCTGGGGGGAGCTGTATTTCAGTTCTCGAGCAACCTTGGTCTGCTTTGCCTTAGCCCGGCCGCGGCCCATGGGGGAACCCCCTCGCGAAATAACGGAGCGGCCTACGAGTAGGCGGCTCCGATCTCTTAGTGTCGTTTTGTCCTGTCGACAGCTTACCGTGCCCTGCGCATTAACGTTGGCGCGCCCTGCCACGCGGCTCGACAGGATGGCGGATGTCACAGCCCGTCAGCGACCGCCGCCGCGTAACCGTTCCAAGGCGAGTCGTCCGGCCCCCACTTCATCGGTCGGCGGCAGGGAATCGGCGTCGATCGCCGCGGGTACCTCGCCGTCGGCGCCGGTCGTCAGCGCGGTGTCGGCCGGTACCCCCCTTTTCAGCAGAGCCAGGGCCACCGGCCCGAGGTCGACGTGCTCGACCACGGTTCCCAGCCGCCCCACCGCACGACCGCCGGCGAGTATCGAGTCGCCGGTGGACGGACGGTCCGCCGAACCGTCAAGGTGCAACAACGCCAGCATTCGCGGCGGCTTCCCCAAGTTGTGCACTCGCGCGACGGTCTCCTGGCCGCGGTAGCAGCCCTTGTTCAGGTGGACGGCGCCTTCGCCGGGACCGCCGATCCAGCGCACTTCGTGCGGGATGGTGCGCTCGTCGGTGTCGACGCCGAGCCGCGGCCGCAGCGCGGCGACCCGGTGCGCTTCGTAGGCCCAGACACCGGAGGGGCGTACGTCGGCCCGGGTCAGCCGCTGCTTCCACTCGGCGCCATCGGTGCGCGGGACCACCAGATCCAGCTCGACCGGACCGCCGGGCGTGCTCGGCAGCCGCCGGACGAAGCCGCCACCGCGCAGTGGGACCGCCGCCAAGTCGGCCGGCAGGGCGTCCACGCCCAGCGCGTGGAGCACCGCCGCGTCGGTCAGCCGCGGCCCCAACAACGACAGCACCCCGAAATCGGCGTTATCCGGGCTCACATCGGACCAGAACACCATCTTGCGCAGGTAGCCCAGTAGTGGCTCACCCCGCCATGGCTCGGTGTCCAAATAGGTGGTGTCCCCGAGTTCGGTCTGTAGCCAGTGATCCTCGATCCGGCCCTGACCATCCAGGCTCAGGTTCTGCACCGTCGCGCCATCGGCCAGTTCACTGACGTGCTGAGTAGAGATGTTGTGCAGCCACGAGCGACGGTCGGCCCCGGTGAGGGTCAGCACGGCGCGGTGCGAGCGGTCCACCACGATGGCGCTGGTCTGGGCCGCACGCTGTTCACCCAGCGGATCGCCGTAATGCCAGACGGCGCCGGCGTCGGGACCGGGATCGGGCGCGGGGACGAAGTTGCCGGCACGGGACACACGTCAACTCTACGGCTCGGAATTGCCCGGTCGGGGACACACCTTTTCGCCGAACGTGAAGCCAGCCGCACAATCAGCAACCAGCGTGAAGCCAGCCGCACACCCGGCGATCCTGCGGGCCGTTAGGCTCACTCGACATGGCTGGTGTGGTCGTCACTCTGGACGGCGAGATCCTCGATCCGGGAACGCCGCTGCTGACGCCCGACGACCTGGCGGCGGTCCGCGGCGACGGGATTTTCGAAACGCTGCTTGTCCGCGACGGCAGGGCATGTCTGATCGAGTCGCACCTGCAGCGGCTGACCCAATCCGCAAAATTGATGGACCTGCCCGCGCCGGACCTGCCGGCCTGGCGGCGGGCCATCGACTCCGCGACCCGGCAATGGGTCAGCGGCACGTCCGACGAGGCCGCGATGCGGCTGGTGTACAGCCGGGGCCGCGAGGGCGGTTCGGCCCCGACGGCTTATGTGATGGTCAACCCGGTACCAGAGCGGGTGGCCGCGGTGCGCCGGGACGGCGTCGCCGCGATCACGCTGGACCGCGGGCTACCGGCGCGCGGGATCGACGCGATGCCCTGGCTGCTGGCCGGCGCCAAGACGCTGTCCTACGCGATCAACATGGCCGTCCTGCGGCACGCCGCCCGGCAGGGCGCCGGCGACGTCATCTTCGTCAGCACCGACGGCTACGTGCTGGAAGGCCCGCGCTCGACGGTGGTGATCGCCACCGACAACGGCGACGGCAACCCCTGCCTGCTCACCCCGCCGCCGTGGTACCCGATCCTGCGGGGCACCACCCAGCAGGCACTCTTCGAGGTGGCCCGCGCCAAGGGCTACGACTGTGACTACCGGGCGTTGCGGGTGACGGATCTGGCCGAGGCGCAGGGCATTTGGCTCATCTCCAGCATGACGCTGGCCGCCCGCGTGCACACCCTGGACGGTCGGCGGTTGCCCAGCCCGCGGATCGCCGACACGTTCGCCGAGCTGGTCGACGCAGCCATCGTCAGCGATCGCTGAACGCTTAATTGTGTTGTCGCCGCGCCCAAGTCACGGTAGCGTCGGCTTTACACAAGAAGGGAGGTGGTCCGCGAAATTGATAGCTTCATGGACATGTGAGGTGGCTGCGAGCTAGCTGCATTGGCTCGGAAGATTCATCGACCAAAGCGCTGGCGAATCTCCCGCAGTCACCCGGCCCCCGAGCTTCCGGTCTGTCCAACCGGAATACGGCTCGGGGGCCGCTCCATATCTACTGGCTTTGCGGCCGTACGTCCTACGCGTTTCCTGCCTTTGCGGCGATCTGGTCGGCCAACCGGGCACCGCCGTCGGTGATGTCGTTGCCGCACGCCTGCACCTCGATGACCAGGTCGCCGGCCGCGCTGAGCGCGTGCTGGCAGGTCCGCCCGCTGCCGTCGGTCACCGCGCGGGTCTGGGTGATCTTCGGCGCATCCCCGTTGACCTCACCGAAGGTCCATTCCACGGTCTTGTTCGCGCTTGTGAACTGGACGGTCTTGTTCGCACAGGCCCGCCATTTCGCGGCGGAGGCCGCCACAAAGGCGTTGGCCTTCTCGGCTGTCGGGAACTTCGCCACGCCCTCGACCACCCGGTGGACGTCCTGTGGCGAATGCACCACCTGGTTATGGATGCCGGTCAGTTCGTGACCCCGGTAGGCGGATTCCTCGAACGGTTCGAAGGCCGCCACGCACTCCGGGTCCGACAGCGCGCCCTGCGGCTTGCGTAGCTGGTCGCCGCGGGCTCCGGCCTCCATGTTGGGATCGCCCAGCACCGTGCCGACGTCCGCGGCGCCGAGCAGGACGGAGTTGGTTGTCGACGGCGCGGCCACCGCTCCGGACGCGCCGCCTGTGGTGCCACCGGCAGTTGCCCGCGGCTTGCGACCCTCGCCACCCCCGGAGGCGAACACCACGATCAACACGACCGCCACGATCGCCGCCAGAGCGGCGCCGCCGATGATCAGCAGGCGCTTGCTCGATTGCGCGCCACCGCCGGCGTTGGAAGCGGCGGGCGCGGTGGCCGGGCGCGCCGGCGCGACGGCGGCCGGCTGTGCCGGCGCGGTGGGAACCCCGGCGGTCTGGGGCCCGGCCTGGGCCGGCACCGGGGCGGCAGGCGCTGTCTGTGCTGTTCTCGAACCGTCCTTGGCCTCGATCTCGGCCAGTACGTTGTCGATTTCGGTGCGCGTGCGGTAGGTGACGTCGTGCCGCATCCGCAGCATCCGCAGCAGTTGGGCGATGTCGCTGCGGGCGCTGGGGTCGTCGCCGTCTTCGTCGAGACCGGTGCGCAGCTCGACCAGCAGCTGGAGCTGCTGCTGGGGGGTGAGCTCCTTTTCGGACAGGGTGTTGCCCAGCCGCATGATGTAGCCGAACGGCAGCGGCGGCTCTTCGGGCAGCGGCGAGGGCAGCGGCGGCGCCTTCTCCCGCAGCGCGTGGATCGCGGTGACCAACTGGATGCCGGCATCCACGGTGGGGTTCTGGTAGTCGATGATCTGCAGCGTCGAGACCGGATTCACCCGCACGCTGTCCACCGGCCCGACCTTGACGGGCAGGATCGGGCGGTTGAGCGCCTGCGCGTAGCGCAATTCGGCCTGGCTCGGCTTGGACTGCAGCCAATTGTTGGACAGCGCGACGATGAACACCTCGCTGGAGCGGATCTGTTCGAGGATCGCGTTCCACCACGCGTCGCCGCCGCCGAGCTCCTGGTCGAACCAGACCTTCTGCTGGGCGCGTTTGAGCGCGGTGGTGAGAGCCTCGAGCGCGGTTCTGTCTTGGCTCGAGTAGCTGATGAAGATGGCCACAGCGGTCTCCTCGATGGAGGGCACAGGGAGATATCCGGCGAATCCGTCATGCGACGGTAGCGCATGGCATTACCGGCAGCAATCGTGTCGGCAAACTCGGGTTTGGATCAGTCCCCGTGCGGGACGGGCGCCTGTTCCGGCGGGTGGAATTCGGCGTAACGCTGCTTGAATTCGTGACCCGGAACAGGCCATTGTTCGCCCTCGGCGCCGCGCACCACCCAGTCGCCGTCGGCAGCAACCGTCGGTCCTTCCAAGGTGTTGATGGTCTCGCCGGGCTGGGCTGGGCGGGCCTGCACCACGCCTTTGCGACGCCACAGCCCGTCACCGGCCGGCTCGTATGTGGCGTGAAAGATATCGTCGCGCACCGACCAGGTTTTGCCGTCCGACTGCACCTCCCAGTCGCCGGCGTCGGCGCGCATCGTATGGCCCGAGTCCGACTTCCACGACCACGGCGCATCGCGCCGGGTCGCGGCCACGGTGCCGACCCGGGTGAAGGTCCGCCACAGCGGGCGTGAGCGATAGCCGAGCTGACGCAGGCTCCACAGCGTGGCCGCCAGGCTGCGCACCGCGGCGTTGAGGAGGTCGGGGTCGTTCTCGACGTCCGACCAGTCGACGAGCTTGTCGTGGATCTTGCGGGCGTCGTCACGTGGCTTGCCGTACTTCCAGCCGTTGCGGCGGTAGTAGCGGCACCAGTCCTCGTGCTCGGCCTTGGCCATGGCCAGCGCCGAGTATTCGTCGAAACCCATCCGCGAAAGCTGTTCCAGCGGCGCCGAATCCGCCATGTCCCGGCCCGACAACTGGGCCGGCGGGCTGCCCCAGGTGTTCCACGTGTGGCCCGCGATCTGTTCGACCATCCACAGCGCATTGCGCACCTGTCGGCGGTTGGACCCGCGGTAGAACTCGTCGAGCTCGACCCAGGGCACCGAGGCCGGCCCGCGCGGCCAGCTCGGGTCGATGGTTGCCACATACCGTTCGTGGATCAGGCGAGCGGCGCGCTCCCAGGCATCCTGAACCTGGCCCTCCCGGGTGTCCAGCACCAGCGAATAGGACTGCAGCAGCCCGACGACCTGAATCGAGTCATCGTCGATGCTGGTGTTGAGATCCGAAGTGTAGACCGGCATTTCGGGGAATCGGGCGGCCAGCCGGGTGCCGGTAGTCGCGGTGTGGGTGTCGACCAGGATCACGGCGCTGGTGGTCGGGTCGCTCTCGCCGATCAGCCGCAACAGGGTGGGTATCGTCGGGGCCTCCGACACCGCGTCGATCGCGGGCCCATCGGAGGCGAAACCCGCTTGCTCGCGGTAGAAGTGGTGGTCCCGCAGATACTCATCGGCGTCCCGTTCCACCAGGGTCAGGGCCGGCAGCGCGGGTGCGCCGGGCGGGGTGTAGAAGTCGCGCTCCAGTGCTCGCCGGGTCAGGTCCGCGCACAGGGCCAACGTCAATTGTGATGTGCCACAGACGAATATCCGCTTGGTTCGGCCCGTCCCGATGATGCCGTCGAGCAGCCGGCTGGCCGTCACCTCGTATTTGCCCACCACGTCCGCGGCCCAGCGGGTGTCGGATCCGCCGAACTGCTGGGCGCGCCACGCCTCGGCCAGCCAGGGGTCGTCGATGCGCACGATCAACGGCAACCGGCGCTTGTCGGCGACTTCGGCCAGCCGGCGGCCGATAAGATCCAGCCGCAGCATGTTGACCGCCGGGTCGGCCGCCATCAGGTACAACCGGCTGAGGTTCCGCCAGAGCCGCAGTGACACCAGGGTCGCGGGAGTGTTGAAGTCCACCAGCACGACCCGGGCCCCCAGCCGGCGGAGCCGCTGAACCCGGTCGTCGCCCGCGCTGGTGATGACGACCAGAGTGCTGCGCCGGTCCAGCGTCCGCGCGACGCCGCTGACCATCGATTCGGTGTCGTCGTCCACGCCGACGATGGCGGTGACGGAGTCGGCGAAATTGGCCCGCAGCCGGTCCACCTGCGAGCGGAAGACGCCGACGACCACGCCGCCCAATCCGGTGAAGATCGCCGAAACCGCTGCCATGCGGGCCAATTCGAGGCCGACCGGGGTCGGGCTGGGGCACACCCGGCCGCCCAGTGAGTAGTCGCCGCTGCTGCCCTTGATCAGTTGAGCCGTCAGCATCAGCGGCGTGAAAACGGCCGGGTGGTTCTCGTCGTGGCAGTTCCAGTACGCGCTCAGGCCCAGGATGGCGCTCATGCTGATCAGCACCGCGATCACTGTGAACGACACGCCCACCAGCCGATGACTGGTGTTGGAGCGAAAGGTCATCGCGCACACGATCAAGACGCCGACGACGATCGTGGTCGTGGCCATCGAACCCGGCCGCCCGAACCAGCCCAGCCCGTCCGGCAACCAGTCCAGGATGGCGGGATGCAACGCGACGACGGCCAGATAGCCGATCAGCAACACCGCCAGAGCCGACACGGCCCACCGCACGGGGGTCGGGACCGTCCTCTTCTGGCGCATCCGGCCCGCCTTTCGCTGCTAGACCCCGCTGCTAGGACGCGAACAGTACACGCGCAAGTTCGCGGAAAGGCAAGACAGGGACGCGAATACGACGCGGCGGGCCGGCCTCAGCCGACGAAGCGGGACAGCCGGGCCGACAGGTGCGGGACCAGGCCGCCATCGGCATCGACTCGCTCCTCGACGTAGGCGAGGTCACCGCCCTCGACGATCCCGTAGAGCCGTTTGGCGCCGCCGACCAGGACGCCGGACCGGCTTCGGGCCAGCGCGTCGGTCACCAGTTCCCAGGACGACTGATTACGGGGCCGCCCGTAGAACAACTCGACGTAGCCGGCCGAATGCGCCAGGAGCAGTTCGATGGCCTGCGATTCGCTCGGGTCGTCGGGGTCGCGGACGAACCGCCAGAAGCCCGTCTCCCGCAACCCGATTTCGTGGTACTCGCCCTCGTCGTCCAGTCGCCACGACCGGGCTTCCCAATTCAGGTAGTCGCCGCCGTCATGGGACACGATGATCTGCTGGCCGAACCGGTAGTCGCCGTCGCTGCCGCGGCCCTCGCCTTCACCACGCCACACCCCCACCAGTGGCAGCAGCGCCAGCAACGCATCGTTGAGGTTCGCGCCCTCGCGCAGGTTCGCGGTGTCGGCGGGCACCGGCAGATCGTCGAACGCGGGAATGTTGCGCGCCGCGGTCAGTTTCGAGCGCTCCGCCGCCTGCGACATGCCGCCGGCGTCCGGCTCCTCGGAAGAGGTCACGACTCGTCGGTGATCAACCGATACAGCGCGTACAGCGCGAACCAGGAAATGACCACGGTCGCAAGGACCAGCATGATCTCGAAGAACAGCACCACGGAAGTGATTCTATTCTTCCGACCGCGCCAACGGGGACCGGCCCGAACGGGTCGTCAGGCGATCTTGATGTCCACCTCGTGGATGCCCGCACCGGACGGCGCCACCACGGCGTCGCCATTGCCGATCTTGGACAACGCGCGCAGCGTCCATGATCCCGGAGCGGCGAAGAACCGGAAGTCGCCGGTCGCCGACGCGACGACCTCGGCGGTGAACTCGTCGGAGGAGTCCAGCAGACGGACGAACGCGCCGCCGACGGCCTGGCCGTCCCGGTCGACAACGCGACCGGTGATCACCGTTTCCTTCTCCAGGTCGACGCTGGCCGGCAACGTCAGTCCTTGCTTAGGTGCAGAGCACATGTCAGCTTCCCAACTCGATCGGGGCGCCCACCAGGGAGCCGTATTCCGTCCAACTGCCGTCGTAGTTCTTGACGTTTTTGTGGCCGAGCAATTCCTGCAGCACGAACCAGGTGTGCGAGGATCGCTCCCCGATTCGACAGTAGGCAATCGTTTCCTTGGAGCCGTCCAGTCCGGCGTCGGCGTAGAGCTTGGCCAGTTCGTCGTCGGACTTGAAGGTGCCGTCCTCGTTGGCCGCCTTGCTCCACGGCACGTTGATGGCGGTGGGGACGTGGCCCGGGCGTTGGCTCTGCTCCTGCGGCAGGTGCGCCGGCGCCAGGATCTTGCCGGAGAACTCATCCGGCGAACGCACGTCGACCAGGTTCTTGACCCCGATGGCGGCGATCACGTCGTCGCGGAACGCGCGGATGTTGTTGTCCGGTTGCGACGCCGAGTAGGAGGTGGGGGGCCGGCTGACCGGGTCGCTGGACAGCGGGCGGCCGTCGAGCTCCCACTTCTTGCGGCCACCGTCGAGCAGCTTGACCTTCTCGTGGCCGTACAGCTTGAAGTACCAGTACGCGTACGCCGCGAACCAGTTGTTGTTGCCGCCGTAGAGGATGACGGTGTCGTCGTTGGACACGCCACGGTCGGAGAGCAGCTTGGAGAACTGCTGGGCGTCGACGAAGTCGCGCTTGACCGGGTCTTGCAAATCGGTGCGCCAGTCCAGCTTGATCGCGCCGGCAATGTGGCCGCCGTCGTAAGCGCTGGTGTCCTCGTCGACTTCGACGAAGACGACGTCTGCGGCATCCAGATTGCTCTCAGCCCAGTCGGCGGAGACCAGGACGTCGGAGCGTGCCATGGTGGGTTCCTTTCGATCTCTCTCTGTGAAGGTGGTCAGCGGCGGGTGCTACGTGCAAAGGTGCGGCCAGCCACGCACGCGGGTGGTGGAAGGGCAAGGCACGGATTACTCCTAGGTACGCCTGTTGCGCGGAAGACATGCCACAGTGGGATTCCGGGGCTGCTTCGAGTGCTGCGCAGATCGGCGCGGCTACTCAACAGCTACAGCAACAGCAACAACCCGCGCCGCGGCACGGCTCAACCGTGCGGCAGTTGGTGAGCATGCGCTCGATGCGGGCTGACACGTCGGCAAGCTTACCCAATGACATAGTGATCAAGCCAACAGCGCCCTCGCGGGACCTTGTCCGGGCGGTCAGGACTGCCGGAAATCACTCAATGTGAGGGCCACGTCACGGGTGATGCCCTCGATGATGACGTCGGAGCCGCGCGCCCCGACCGTGGTCGGGGCGACCCCGAACGGCAGTCGCTGGCGCGGCACCCTGGCGCTGAACGCTTCCAGCACCGCTGCCCTCTTGTCGTCGGGAACGGCCTGGTTGGCGGTGTCGGGACCGGTAAGTACGCCGGTGGGGGTGATGATCAGGGTGGCCGGGTCCTCCGGGGCGATGGACAGGTCGACCGAGATGCTGACCCGCCGATCGAAGCCGGCCTTATTCGGCGTGCCGCTGAACACCAGGCCGTGGTTGCCGGATATTCCGGATTCGGTGGTTCCGCCGGTGGCGTCGTTCGACTCCTGTGGCGGCGCTTCCACCATCAGGTCGGTAATGCCCAGGTAGCGGCCCAGATGCACGGAGTCGATGATGATGCGGCTCTCCAGCTCTTGCACGGCGAGCCTGGCGTTCGGGCCGATCAGCCAGGATGCGTCGGTCAGGTCGATCGAGTGCATGGTGGCTTCCAGCGTCGCCCGGCCGACCTCGGGTTGGTCGGTGCCGCCGGCCTTGATCTCCAGCTCTGTGTAGTGGTGGCGCATGGCCTGCGGGATGAACGGAAGAGCCAGGATGGCGACGAACGGGTCCGAATGCAGGTTGGCCGCTTTACGCACGCTCGCCGAGAGCCGGTACTCGGCGTAGATGCTCACGCCGTAGTCGACGCCCAGCGCCGCGAGCGCGAGGATCCCGACGCCGATCATCGCGGCGGTGACACCGATCAACACCCTGCGCACCCGGACATTGTGACATCGCCGGTGGACCGTGCTGTATTGGTGACTTCGATCTCGCACAGGCTCGTCGCGAGGCGAAAGCCCAGGTAGCAAGTTATCGTTAGGTGAGCTGACCGCTAACGTCATATGTCGCGATGAGTTTGGGAGGCCTACCCACGAGGGCTGGAGGGGCTAGTTGGACCTATTACTGCTGACCTCGGAGCTGTACCCGGACCCCGTCCTGCCGTCGCTGTCTCTGCTTCCCCACAGCGTGCGGACAGCGCCGGCCGAGGCTTCCTCATTACTGGAGGCGGGCAACGCGGACGCGGTGCTCGTCGACGCGCGCAACGACCTCTCGGCTGCGCGCGGGCTGTGCCGCCTGCTCAGCACGGCCGGCCGGTCGGTTCCGGTTCTCGCGGTGGTGAGTGAGGGCGGCCTGGTGGCCGTCAGCGCCGACTGGGGCCTGGACGAGATTCTGTTGCCCAGTACGGGGCCGGCGGAGATCGACGCCCGGCTGCGGCTGGTGGTCGGCCGTCGCGGCGGCCTGGCCGACCAGGAAAGCGCGGGCAAGGTGAGCCTGGGTGAGCTGGTGATCGACGAGGGCACCTACACGGCCCGGCTGCGCGGCCGGCCGCTGGACCTCACCTACAAGGAATTCGAGTTGCTGAAGTATCTGGCCCAGCACGCCGGCCGCGTATTCACCCGCGCCCAACTGCTGCACGAGGTGTGGGGCTACGACTTCTTCGGCGGCACCCGGACGGTCGACGTGCACGTGCGTCGCCTGCGCGCCAAACTCGGCTCCGAGCACGAAGCACTGATCGGCACGGTCCGCAACGTCGGCTACAAGGCGGTGCGGCCGGCGCGTGGCCGCGCGCCGGCCGCCGAGATCGAGGACGACCAGGCCGGCGCCGAGGCCGACGGTCTGGCAGAACCAGTGGGCGACCCGTTGCGCAGTCAGTGACCACGCCGCAATGGCGCTCGGCGCTGACCGCCGAGGAGCAGCAGCGAATACGTGAATTAATCTCTGCCGCAATCGAATCCGACGGGGTCGCGCCGGTGGGAGAGCAGGTGTTGCGGGAACTGCCGCACCCACGCACCGACCACCTGCTGGCCGTCGATGATGCCGCCGGCAACGTCATCACCGGTTACCTCAATCTGACGCCGCCGCGTGACGCGGCCGCCGCGATGGCCGAACTCGTGGTGCACCCGCACGCCCGGCGGCGGGGCGTCGGCTCCGCACTGGCGCGTGCGGCGCTGGCCAAAACCGATGGCCGCAACCAATTCTGGGCCCACGGCACGCTGGATGCCGCCAAGGCGACCGCGGCGGCATTGAACCTGGTCGCCGTCCGTGAGCTGCTGCAGATGCGCCGCCCGCTGCGCGACATCGCCGAACCGGTCATTCCCGACCGGCTGCGCGGCGTGCACGTCCGCACCTACCGCGGCCCGTCCGACGACGCCGAGTTGCTGCGGGTCAACAACGCCGCGTTCTCCTACCACCCGGAACAGGGCGGGTGGACCGACGCCGAGATCGACGAGCGGCGCAGCGAACCCTGGTTCGACCCAGACGGACTCTTCCTGGCCTTCGCCGGTCCGCAATCCGAGACCCTGTTGGGTTTCCACTGGACCAAGGTTCATCCCGACCCCGCCGGGCTGGGCGAGGTCTACGTGCTGGGCGTCGACCCCGCCGCTCAGGGCGGCGGGTTGGGTCAGTGGCTGACAGCTATCGGGCTCAAGTCGTTGGCCCAGCGGCTGGCCGACCGCCCGGATCCCACCGCACTGCTCTACGTCGAGTCCGACAACACGGCGGCGGTGCGCACCTATGAGAAGACCGGGTTCGGCGTTTACAGCGTCGACACCGCCTATGCGGCGGCGCCCGCCGAAAACTGAGCCTCGCCTGCGTGTCGGTCTCAGCGCGAGGGCATACCGTGGCAGGACAGTATCCAGAAAGCGGGATCGGTGAAATTCGCCTCGGTGAAGAGGGCAGCGGCCCTGGCCGTGATCGCCTGCGCTGCAGCGGTCACGGCCTGCGGCAGCGATGACAATCGTGGTGCCTCGACACCGATTTCGGGGTCACCCGCCGGGGGTGCCGCCTGCGGCGGGAAGGACACGCTGACCGCGGAGGGGTCGACGGCGCAGCAGCTCGCCGTCGCGATGTTCAACCAGGTGTGGGGCCAGCTGTGTCCCGGGAAGTCCGTCGCCTACCACGCAACCGGGTCCGGCGCCGGCCGGACACAGTTCGTGGCCGGACACGTCGATTTCGCCGGGTCCGATTCGCCGTTGACCGTCACCCAGATCAATCCGGCCGCCAAGCGCTGCAACGGGAACCCGGCCTGGGACCTGCCGCTGGTATTCGGCCCGATCGCGTTGGTTTACAACCTGCCCGGCGTGCCGAAGTTGGTCCTCGACGCCGACACGCTGGCCAAGATCTTCAGCGGCGGGATCCGGATGTGGAGTGACCCGATACTGCAGGCACTCAATCCCGGTGTGAAGCTACCCGACAGCAAGATCACGCCGATCTACCGGAAGGATTCGTCGGGGACGACCGACAACTTCCAGAAGTACCTGACGGCCGCCGCGCCCCAGAGTTGGGCGCGCGGTGTCGGCACCGAATTTCAGGGCGGCGTCGGTGAGGGCGCCGAGCGATCGGCTGGCGTCATCCAGGGGGTGCAGGCCACGCCCGGCGGTATCGGCTATGCGGAGAAGGGTTTCGCCGACCGCGCCGGCGTGCCGTTCGCGCAATTGGACACCGGCAACGGCGTGGTGGCGCTCACCGATGAAACCGCCCGCAACGCCACCAACGCCGTCACGTTCGCCGCCCGGGGCAACGACCTGGTGCTGGAGTTGAGCCCGATGTTCGCCGCCGCGGAGCCCACCTCCTACCCGCTGGTGATGGCCACCTACGAGATCGTGTGCTCGAAGGGCTACGACCCGGACACCGCCACGGCGGTCAAGGCGTTTCTCACCACCGCCGTCAACAGCGGGCAAACGGGTCTTTCTTCCGCCGGGTATGTGCCGCTGCCGGATAAGGTCAAAGAGCGCCTGGTCGCCGCGATCGGCGCGGTGCAGTAACGGTTCGTGCACGGGGTTCGGCCGGGCCGGCTCAACGGACAGGACCATAGTGACGACGCCAAACCCCTCCGACGCGGGTGCCGGGGAGGTGGTGGCCGCGCCGTTCCCGGAACCGCCCGCCGTTCCGATCAGCCCCTGGGGATACGGGAAGCCGCAACTGGGCGAACGGATCTTCCGCCGCCTGGCGGAGGGCTCCGGCCTGCTGATCGTGCTGCTGATCGCCGCAATCGGCGGCTTTCTGGCGTGGCGCGCCCTGCCCGCGCTGGCTCGCAACAAGGAGAACTTTTTCACCTACGGCGGCAACTGGGTCACCACCGACACCTCGGCGATGCATTTCGGCATCCTGGACCTGCTGCACGTCACGGTCTTCGTGTCGTTGTTCGCGCTGGTGCTGGCCATGCCGGTGGCGCTGGGTGTGGCGATCTACATCACTCAGTACGCGACCCGCAGGACAGCGGTGCTGTTCTCCTACCTGGTCGACCTGCTGGCGGCGGTGCCGTCGATCATCTACGGCGTATGGGGGCTGCATGTGCTGGCGCCCGAGCTGCGGCCGGTGGCCGGCTGGTTGAACGCGCACCTGGGGAATTGTTTTCTGTTCGCCACCGGCAACGCGTCGCTGGCCGGCGGCGGCACCGTCTTCACCGCCGGGATCGTGCTGGCCGTGATGATTCTGCCGATCATCACCGCGGTGACCCGCGAAGTGTTCGTCCAGACACCGCAGGGACAGATAGAGGCCGCGCTCGCACTGGGCGCCACCCGATGGGAAGTGGTCAAGACGACCGTGCTGCCCTTCGGCCGCTCCGGATTCCTCAGCGGCGCCATCCTGGGCCTGGGCCGGGCGCTGGGCGAGACGATGGCACTGCTGATCATCCTGCGCGGCACCCAGGAGGCGTTCGGCTGGTCGCTGTTCGACGGCGGGTCCACCTTCGCCACGAAAATCGCAGCCACCGCAACCGAATTCGACAATCAATACAAGGCCGGCGCCTACGTGGCCGCCGGGCTGGTGCTGTTCGGGCTGACCTTCGTCGTCAACGCGCTGGCGCGCAGCGCGGTGGCAGGCACCCGGGCCGGAAGGTCACAGGCATGACCTCGATGCTGGATCGCCCGCTCAAGTGGCGGGCCATCTCGGGGCTGGGCTGGCGGCGCCGCATCGCCGACGGCCTGGCCACCGTGCTGGTCACGCTGGCGATGGGTATCGCGCTGACCCCGCTGGTGTGGGTGTTGTGTTCGGTGGTGGTCAAGGGATTCCACGCCCTCACCGCGGGTGACTGGTGGACCCATTCGCAGGCCGGTATCACTTCCTTGGATGCCGGCGGCGGCGCGTACCACGCGATCGTCGGCACGCTGTTGCTGGGCTTGGCGTGCGCTGTGATCTCGATCCCGATCGGTGTCCTGGTCGGCATCTACCTGGCCGAATACGGCGGCCGCACACCGCTGGCCCGGCTGGTCAGCTTCACGGTGGATATCCTGGCCGGGGTGCCCTCGATCATCGCCGCGTTGTTCATCTATGCGGTATGGGTGGCGGCCCTGGGACTGCCCCGGTCCCAGTTCGCGGTGGCCTTGGCACTGGTGATGTTGATGCTCCCGGTGATTGCCCGGGCGACTGAGGAGATGCTGCGCATCGTACCGGTGGACCTGCGGGAGGCGGCTTACGCGCTAGGGATACCGAAGTGGAAGACCATCGCCCGGGTGGTGCTGCCGACCGGCTTGTCCGGCATCCTCACCGGAATCCTGCTGGCACTGGCCCGGGTGCTGGGGGAGACGTCGCCGCTGTTGATCCTGGTCGGCTATTCGCACGCCATCAACTTCGACATGTTCAGCGGGTTCATGGGTTCGCTGCCCGGCATGATGTATGACCAGACCACTGCCGGAGCCGGCGCCAACGAGGTCCCCACGGATCGGCTCTGGGGCGCGGCGCTGACTCTGATCATGCTGATTGCAATGATCAATATCGGCGCCCGAGTGGTCGTGAAGATCTTTGCCCGACGAAGACTTGACAATGTACGGCGGTAACAAGGCAGGAGCTGTATCACGTGGCTAAACGGTTGGACCTGAAAGAGGTCAACATCTACTACGGCGCGTTCCATGCGGTAGCCGACGTGTCGCTGTCGGTCCTGCCGCGCAGCGTGACCGCGTTCATCGGCCCCTCGGGATGCGGCAAGACAACCGTGTTGCGCACGCTCAACCGGATGCACGAGGTCATTCCAGGCGCCCGGGTGGAAGGAAGCGTGCTGCTCGACGACGAGAACATCTACGGCGCCCGCATCGACCCGGTCGGGGTGCGCCGGGCCATCGGCATGGTGTTTCAGCGGCCGAATCCGTTCCCCGCCATGTCAATTCGCGACAACGTGGTGGCCGGCTTGAAGCTGCAAGGGGTGCGCAAGCGTCAGGTACTCGACGAGACCGCCGAGCACTCACTGCGCGGCGCAAACCTCTGGGACGAAGTCAAGGACAGGCTGGACAAGCCGGGCGGCGGACTGTCCGGTGGGCAGCAGCAACGTTTGTGTATCGCGCGGGCCATCGCGGTGCAGCCGGACGTGCTGCTGATGGACGAACCGTGTTCCGCGCTGGACCCGATCTCCACCATGGCGATCGAAGAGCTGATCAGCGACTTGAAGCAGGAGTACACGATCGTGATCGTCACCCACAACATGCAGCAGGCCGCCCGGGTGAGTGATCAGACGGCGTTCTTCAATCTGGAAGCGGTGGGCAAACCCGGGCGGCTGATCGAGATCGACGACACCGAGAAGATCTTCTCCAACCCCAACCAGCGCGCCACCGAGGACTACATCTCCGGCCGGTTCGGCTGAACCGCTCTAGTGGGTGCCGGTGGCTTGGAAGATCACCCGGCGCGCCACCTCGACCGCGTGGTCGGCGAAGCGTTCGTAGAACCGCCCCAGCAAGGTCACGTCCACGGCGGCGGCTACCCCGTATCGCCATTCCCGGTCCATCAGCACGCTGAACAGGTGCCGGTGCAGGTCGTCCATCGCATCGTCTTCTTCGCGGATGCGGGCGGCCTTCTCCGGGTCGCGGGTCTGCAGCACCTCTTGGGCGCTGTTGCCCAATTCGACTGCTACGCGGCCCATTTCAGCGAAGTAACCGTTGACCTCTTCGGGCAGGGCGTGCTGGGGATGGCGGCGGCGGGCGATTTTGGCGACGTGCAGAGCCAGCGCACCCATCCGGTCGATGTCGGCCACGATCTGGATCGCGCTGACGATCGCCCGCAGGTCACCCGCGACCGGAGCCTGCAGGGCGAGCAGCACGAAGGCACTTTCCTCGGCCTGCGCGCTGAGCGCCGAAATCCGCTCGTGGTCGGTGATGACCTGCTCGGCCAGCACCAGATCGGCTTGCAACAGGGCTTGGGTGGCCCGCTCCATGGCCAAACCGGCCAGCCCGCACATCTCGCCGAGCCGCTCCGACAATTCCGCGAGCTGCTCATGGTAGGCGGTCCTCATGATCAAAGCCTACGTTCTCTATGTGTAAATGCGGTGAAGCGGCTACTCGCAGGTAGTGTCGGCCGCGTTTGTGACCGTTAAATCCTCAGGTAGCCGGGTAGGCGTGCTGCTCGGATTGCGGCTGATCTGCATACTGACCGAGGAGCCGCTGGGCGGCGGGGTGCCGACGGAGCTGAAGTCCGGACCGAGTACCACCTGAACCACCGAGCCGATGCCGGTCACCCGCTCCACCTTCGTGGTGCCAAAGGCCGCGGCGACCGTCGCGGCGGCCTGCTCATTGCCGGGCGAGAAGAACACGGTCGTCGCCTTCAGCGAGCTCGGATAGTCGTCCGGGCTCATCACGTTGAACCCGTTGCGCTTGAGCTGACTGGCGGCGGTGGCGGCCAGGCCCTCGGTGCCGGTGCCGTTGGAGACCTGCACGGTGACTTCCTGCGGCGAGGTGGTGGTCACCTGCTCGCGGCGGGTCTCGTTGGTGGGCGCGGCCTCCGGTGCCTTCTTCGGGGTAGTCGGTGTGGTGGTCGACGTCCGTGACGCGCCCAGGCTCTGCGCGTTCTGGTCGTTTTCCAGCGGCAGTGGGTCGTCATTGATGATCGCGGTGAACAGCGCCTTCATGTCGGCGGTGCGGGGCGGTTCGTTGCCATCCTGGTCCGTGACGCCGGTCGGCACGGTGACGAAGGTGACGTGCCCGGCAGCCATGTGCTGCAACGACCGGCCCAACTCGACCAGGTCCTTGGTCTTGACGTTGTCGACGTAGCTGTTGCCGATGAACATGTTGACGACGTTGTTGAGCTTGTTCAGGTTCATCAGCGTGTCTTCGGAGATCATCGATCGCAACAACGAGGACAGGAAGAGCTGCTGGCGCTTGATGCGGCCGTAATCGCCGTTGCTCTCGGTGGTCACCTGCCGGGCCCGCACGTAGTTGAGCGCGGTCGGCCCGTCGATGATCTGCCGTCCGGCGTGCGCCAGCACGGTGCCGAGTTCGTAGTCCTTCAGCGGCGTCGTGCTGCACACTTCGACGCCACCCAGCGCCTCGACCATGCGCCCGAAGCCGACGAAATCGACGGCGATGAACCGGTTGACGCTCAGGCCGGACAGCTTCTGGACCACCTTCACCAGACACTTGGGTCCACCGAAGGAAAACGCCGAGTTGAGCTTGGTCTCGGTGTAGACCATCCGGGGACCGGTCTTGCCGGTCTTCGGGTCGTAGATGGGTCCGTACTTCCCGTCCTCGGGGTTCCAGGCCTCGCACTGGATCGGGTTGATCGCCAGGTCACGCGGGAACGACACGGCGACAACCCTTTTGCGGTCGGCCGGGATGTTGACCAGCATGACGGTGTCCGAACGGGCGCCGCCGGCGTCTTCGGTGTCACCGGCGCCGACGTTGGCGTTGGCGCCCAGCCGCGAGTCCATCCCGACGATCAGGAAGTTCTCGTCGCCGTATTGACCATTGGGGTCCACGATGTCGGACGAGCCGGGGTCGAGCGCGCTGACGGTGTTCAACTTGTCGTTCTTGGATGTGCTCCACTTCCACGCACCGCCGGTCATCACCAGCGACAGCAGCGCCACGATCGTCAGCAGCGAGCGGCCCGCGATCAGCAGCGGTCGCCGGCGACGCTTCCGGACGGGCTCGACGGGCGCCTCGGATTTTGGCGCCTTCTTGGGCCGGCGGGTCTCGGGCGCCCGGGTGCTGGGTTCGGGTGTCTTGCCACGCCGTTTGCGCCGCTGGCGGGTCGGCGCGGATGCCTGCTCCTCGTCCTCGGCGGGGTCGTGCGGGTAGTTCGCGGCGCCGAGGTCGGGCAGCTCGGAGAGCAGCTGCAGGGAGTACGCCGGAATCGGCAGGACCTGGGTGTCCAGCTTCTCGTCGATCTCGACGCCTTCGTCGGCGACGTTGTCGGCGACGTTGTCGGCGACCTTGTCGTCGGTGTGGTCGGACTCTGGTTCCGGTTCCGGCTCGAGCGCGTCGGAGTTGTCGGAGTCCTCGGCGACATGATGGTTCTTGGGACGCTCGGACACGGTGGCGCCGAGCTTGGCGATCAGATCGGCGACACTCAGGGCACCGTCGTTGTGGCTTCCCGCGGCCGGCTCGTCACCGTTCTCCTCGCGGGTGTCCCGCGCCTCCTCGGGCGAGCTGACCGGTCCGGCCGACCAACGGCACAAGTCCTCGTTGATATTCGGAGTGGAGAACCGTTCCCACGGCGCGGCGCCTCGCATCTGCTGCGGGTTTGGAGTAATCAGGTGATCATCGCCAGCGGCGCTGGAGGCGCGCCGATGGCCAGGAGTGGCGTCTTGGTCGCCGTCACTCATGTCCTACCGGCCTCCGAAGCTCTAGCTGCGGACGTCCACAATCCCGCGCTTGTTCACGCACAGACGTCAGCGCAGCGCCACTCTGATTGGCGCCGCGTTCTGCATTAAGGCTCACATCGTACTTTTTTCTGGGCTGAGACGCGATTTCAGCAGCGTCTCGGTTCGGCCACTCCTACTTGCGGATCAGCCGCCGGAATGCATCACGTCGGCGCCCTCGGGCACCCGGCAGTCGTCGGGGTCGGTGAGCCAGCCGTCGGGCAGCGCCACCCGGGCCGGCGAGCCCTGCCGCCCGCGTGGGCCGTTGCCGGCTTCGGGGAACGGAACGCCGCCGTCCAGCCGGCTCAGTAGCTCGTCGAGTTCGTCGAGCGTCTTGACCAGCGCCAATGCCCGCCGTAGATCGGATCCGGCGGGGAAACCGTGCAGGTACCAGGCGATGTGCTTGCGAATGTCGCGCATGCCCTTGTCTTCGCCGAAATGGGCGGCCAGCAGCGCGCCGTGCCGGCGGATGATGTCGGCGACCTCGCCGAGTGCGGGGGGAGTGGGCGCCGGGCTGCCGGTGAATGCGGCGGACAATTCGGCGAACAGCCAGGGCCGGCCCAGGCACCCGCGTCCGATGACCACACCGTCGCATCCGGTGCTGGCCATCATGGCCAGCGCATCGCTGGCGTCATAGATATCGCCGTTGCCCAGCACCGGGATGGTGCGTACCTCCTGCTTGAGCCGGGCGATCTGATCCCAGTCGGCGGTGCCGGAGTACCGCTGCGCGGCGGTGCGGGCGTGCAGCGCGACCGCGGCCGCGCCCTCGGCTTCGGCGATCCGGCCGGCGTCGAGATGGGTGTGGTGCTCGTCGTCGATCCCGATCCGGAATTTGACCGTCACCGGGATGTCCGTGCCTTCAGCGGCCCGCACCGCGGCCGCGACGATCTGCCCGAACAGCCGGCGTTTGTAGGGCAGCGCGGCACCGCCGCCGCGCTTGGTCACCTTGGGCACCGGGCAGCCGAAGTTCATGTCGATGTGGTCGGCCAAACCGTCGTCCGCCACCATCTTCGCCGCGGCGTAGGTGGTGTCCGGATCCACGGTGTAGAGCTGCAACGACCGCGGGGTCTCGTCCGGGGCAAACGTGGTCATGTGCATGGTGACCGGGTGGCGCTCGACGAGCGCCCGCGCGGTCACCATCTCGCACACATACAGCCCGCTGACCGTGCCGACCTTGGACTGCTCGAGTTCGCGGCACAGCGTGCGGAACGCGACGTTGGTGACTCCGGCCATCGGGGCCAGCACCACCGGGCTGGCCAGCTCAATGGGGCCGATACGCAACGGCTACCGCCCGCTCAGCGTCAGCTTGCCCGCCGTCTCATGCAGCTCGAATGCGGTGGTCTTCTTGCCGGTGCGTATTTCCCGGTCGAGTTGACGCTGCTTGGACGTCTCGAACTTCTCGCAGGACGCTTCCAGTTCCTCGACCAGCAGCCCCAGGTCGTCGCGCAGCGCGGCGGCCTCGCCGGTGAAGTCCTCACGCTCGAAAATGCGCCACTTCTTGAGCACCGGCAGTACGACATCGTTGAGGTGGATGCGCGGGTCGTACACGCCGCCGACCGCGATGACCACGGCCTTGCGCCGGAACTCGGGCACCTGGTACCCCGGCATCTGGAAATTGCGCAGCACCTTGTGCAGCGACCGCATCGCCTGATTCGGCGAAGCGTCCAAGCCGGCCGCCGTGACGTCGCGGTAGAAGATCATGTGCAGGTTCTCGTCGGCCGAGATCTTGGCCAGCAACTGGTCGGCGATCGGCTCGTTGCAGGCCTTGCCGGTGTTGCGGTGCGAGATCCGGGTCGCCAGTTCCTGGAACGTGACGTAAATGACCGAGTCGAACAGGCTCTCGGCGAACAGGTCGTCGCGAACCTGGTGGTTCTGGCCCGGGCTGAAGCCCCGGTTCACCACCTCGATGCGCAACTTCTCCAGTTCGTACGGGTCCACCGCGCGGGTGACCACCAGGTAGTCGCGCAGCGCGATCCCGTGCCGGTTCTCCTCGGCGGTCCACCGGTTCACCCAGTAGCCCCAGGGCCCGTCCAGCCCGAAGTTCATCGCGATCTCGCGGTGGTACGAGGGCAGATTGTCCTCGGTCATGAGGTTCTGGACCATCGCCACCTGGGCGATGTCGGAGAGCTTCGACTGCCCAGGCTCCCAGTCCTGCCCGCCGAGCGCGTAGAAGTTCTTGCCGTCCGACCACGGGATGTAGTCGTGCGGGTTCCAGTTCTTGTGCATGGATTCGTGCCGGTTCACGCACTTCTCTACGACCGGTTCAAGTTCATGGAGCAGCTGCAGGTTGGTCAGCTCGGCTGACATGGTCCCTCCAGTTATCTGTGTCTAATGGTTGCAGTCAATATATCTGTGTCTGTCAGTAGCATTCAAGTTTGGCCACGGTGTGGCACGTCACGATTCGGGCACGGCGCAAACCGGTGATTGGGTGCCCGATGCCCGAGGGCGTTAATCGCGGTCAGTCGTGCGGCGCGGGCTCGTGGCTGGCCGCCGTGGTGAGCAGCAGCTCCACACAGTAGTCAATGAATTGCCTTCTGCTGGCGCCCAGTTGCCCGTTCAGGTAAGCGGTGAACAGACCGGTCAGCGCGCCGATCAGGCTGGTGGCGACCAACTTCTGCACCACCGGGTCGACGATGCGGGACAGCTTGTGCTGGAGCAGTTCGATGAAGTTGGGCATCCACTCTGCGCCGGACACCACCAGGCCCGGCTCGACGGCCGGTGCCAGCAGCAGCACCCTCCCGCGCACCGGGTCGTCCACCATCAGGGCGACGAATTGCTCGACGGCTTCCCGCGGCGTCTTGGCGGAGTTGAGGGTGGCCATCGCGCGGGTGCATACATCGTCGTAGACGGCCCGGACGAAATGTTCGCGATCGGTGAAGCTCTCGTAGAAGTAGCGTTCGGTGAGGCCGGCGTGCCGGCACGCCGCGCGCACGGTCAGCGCCGGTCCGCCTTCGCTGCCGAGCAGCTGGACGCCTGCGGCGACGAGTTTGTCCCGGCGCAGGGCATGGCGGTCCTCCAGGGGAACCCCCGACCACCGCCCCCGTCGTTGACCCGGCTGCACTTCACTCCTAGACTCGGTTCTGACAACGTATGTAGTCAGAATTGCTGACAACCGAGGAATAACCAGTGACTCAAGATACGTCTGCCGCCTGCCCGGTTACCAGCGGTGACGACGCGGCGCCTGACGCGTCGACCGGTCTGGCCGGCGGCTGCCCGGTGTCGCCGGCGGGCTACGAGGCGCCGCCGACGCCGCTGGGCCCGGATTCGCTCACGTGGAAATACTTCGGTGACTGGCGCGGCATTCTGCAGGGGCCGTTCGCCGGATCCATGCAGAACATGCACCCCCAATTAGGAGCGGCCGTCGAGGATCATTCGACGTTCTTCACCGAGCCCCTGCCGCGGGTGATGCGCTCGCTGTATCCGATCGGCGGCGTCGTGTTCGACGGCGACCGCGCCCCGCAGACCGGCGCCGAGGTGCGCGACTACCACATCGAGATCAAGGGCGTCGACAAGCAGGGGCGCCGCTACCACGCGCTGAATCCCGATGTCTTCTATTGGGCGCACTCCACGTTCTTCATGGGCACCATCTTGGTGGCCGAACGGTTCGGCGGCGGGCTCACCGAGGCCGAGAAACGTCAACTCTTCGACGAGCACGTTCAGTGGTACCGGATGTACGGCATGAGCATGCGGCCGGTGCCGAAGTCCTGGGAGGAATTCCAGGAGTACTGGGACCACATGTGCCGCAACGTATTAGAGGACAACTACGCGACCCGGGCCGTGCTCGATCTGACGCTGTACAACAAGCTGCCGATCGCGCCCTGGCTGCCCGATTGGCTGTGGGGCGGCCTGACCAAGCTGTCCCGGCCGTTCTTCATCTGGTTGACAACCGGGTTCTACCACCCGGCCGTGCGCGAACGGTTGGGCCTTGACTGGACCCGGCGCGACGAGTGGCTGCACCGGCGCTTCGGCAACCTGGTGTGGGCGGTCTTCTCCTTGGTGCCGCCTCGGTACCGCAAGCATCCGCGCGCTCGCGCCGGTCTGGATCGCGCGAGTGGGCGCATTCCGGCCGACGCCCCGCTGCCGCAGACGGCGGCACGCAATCTGCCGCCGCTGGAAAACCGCGGCGACCCGAAGCACTACTGCCCGGTCGTCTGACTGTCAGTGCGAGTGGCTGTGCACCTCTTCTAAGCCGGCCTGATGCGCGTGGCCATGGGTGTGCTCGGTGCCGTCGTCGTGTGAGTGGGCGTGCTCATGCTCGACGTGCGCATGCTCGTGACTGGTGTGCGCGTGGCTGTGGGTCACGCCTTCGTGCTCGTGCTCGTGCTCGTGGGCGTGTGGCACGTCGTGGGTGTGGTCTGACATTTTCATTTCCTCCTACTCGGGGCTAATGGCGCGCCGAGCGTGAAGCACCCGACGGTTCACCGGGGTGTCGCGTCGCAGAATTCACGCTGAACGGCGGGGATTCGGCCTGGACGGCCTGCGGCCCGGCCTCCGCTCGGTGGTGGCGCGGGATGCCGGGGCCGGCGTGCTCGGCGTTGTACACGGCATCGATGACCAGCTGGCGCACGTGTTCGTTTTCCAGGCTGTAGAAAATCGTGGTGCCGTCGCGGCGGGTACGCACGAGCCGGGCCATCCGCAGCTTCCCCAGGTGCTGGGAGACCGAGGGCGCGGGCTTGCCCACGTGTTCGGCGAGCTCGTTGACCGACATCTCGTGGCTCGCCAGCGACCACAGCACCTGCACCCGCGTGGCGTCGGCGAGCATGCGAAAGATCTCGACCACCAGGCTGACCTGATCCGCGGGTAGCGGGACAGGTCTACTATCTGCGTGCATACGTAGATAGTAGATCAGTTGTCTATCGGTGGCGATCGGTGGCGCCGAGGGTGCAATACCTGACGCTTCATCCGCGTGTCGCGTCGCGAAACGCACACTCGGCGCCGCCGGGGCTACCCGTTCGGAACGACGGTGGCCGTGCGCCGGCCGCCGTTCCGTTCCTGCCAGAACCGGTACACCTCCACGGCCGCGTCGCTGGGCTCGTAGCGCATCGGCAACCGCCGGTCTTGCCAGTCCTTGGCGAACTCGTCGTAGAACGTCGCGAGCTCGAAGTACTTGCGGTCGTCGACGTAGTGCGGCTCGTAGGCGTCCCGCGACGTCAGGAAGACGACCTCGTCGGGCGAGCAGTAGTAGAGGGAGCCCAGGCACATTGGACAGGGGTGTGCGAGCACGTAGATGGTCGTGCCGATCAGGTGCTCGGTGCCCAACTTGGTGCACGCGGCGCGGATCGCGAGGATCTCCGCGTGGGCGGTCGGATCGTTGGTCTGCGCCAGCTTGTTGGCGCTCTCGGCCAGCACTTCACCGTCCTTGACGATGACGGTCGCGAACGGCCGCCCGCCTTCGGCGACGTTCTGGCGGGCGAGGTCGATGGTCCGCTGGGCGAAGTCGGTCACCCTCGTGATACTAACTAGATTGTCTATATTTTTTGAATCAAGAGGAGACAATGGTGCGTACCGATCGGGATCGCTGGGACCTTGCGACGAGCGTCGGTGCAACGGCCACCATGGTCGCCGCCCAGCGTGCGTTGGCCTCCGATCCGCAGTTCGCGCTGATCGACGATCCGTTCGCCGCGCCGCTGGTGCGCGCGGTAGGTATCGACGTCTACACCCGGCTCGTCAACGGGGAGATCCCGGCCAACGAGGATTCCGAGTTCGACCCGGAGCGGATGGCCAGGGGGATGGCCTGCCGGACCAGGTTCTACGACCAATTTTTTCTGGACGCCACCCGCAGCGGCATCGCTCAGGCGGTGATCCTGGCGTCCGGTCTCGACGCGCGCGCCTACCGGCTGCCCTGGCCGGCGGGCACCGTGGTCTACGAGGTCGACATGCCCGAGGTGATCGACTTCAAGACCCTGACGCTGAGCGAACTGGGCGCCGAACCGACCGCCGAGCGCCGCACTGTGGCCGTCGACCTGCGCGACGACTGGGCCTCGGCCCTCAAGGACGCCGGATTCGACACCGCGGCGCCGTCGGCGTGGAGCGCCGAGGGGCTGCTCGTCTACCTTCCCGACGACGCCCAGGATGCGTTGTTCGACAACATCACCGCGTTGAGCGCACCGGGCAGCCGGTTGGCCTTCGAGTTCGTCCCCGACACCCGGATCTTCCAGGACGAGCGCTGGCGCTCTCACCACGATCGGATGAGCGAACTGGGCTTCGAGATCGATTTCAACGACCTCGTCTACCACGCCGAGCGCAGCCACATTCTGGACTATCTGTCCGGCAGTGGCTGGCAGACCGCGCCGCAGACCGTCGCCGAGCTGCATGCAGCCAATGGCTTCACATATCCCGACGACGAGCTCGCGACCGCGTTCGCCGATGTCACCTACACCAGCGCGGTACTGAAGCCGTAGCGCCTACTGGGCGCTGCGGAGCAGTTCGTCCTTCAGCCGCGTGGTGAGCATGTCCTGGAACACCGTCTGCGCGGGGGCGTACAGCTCCCGGAAGGTCGACAGCAGCGCGTCGCGGTTGTACTCCGGGATCGCACCGGTCGGCGGGGTCCAGAAGCTGTCGATGTCCATCAGGAAGAACTGACCGGTCTGGGCCGGCGTCACGCGCCGCAGGTGGTAGCTGGCGTCGAGCGCCTGACCGACCCCCGGGCCGTACCGGACGATCAGGGACCGGCCGGGCTGGGCTTCGCGGTACACCGCGGCTCCCTGCCACTCCGTCAGCGTCAGTCCGCCGGGCGCCAGGCGCTGCGGGCCGAGCAGGCTCTCGTCGATCCAGTTGGTCCACTCGATGCGACCGTCGACGCCGGCGGGCACCCGGATCTCCAGCACGTAGCGCAGGCCGATCCGCTCGACGCCGACGATGGAGGAGACCTGCGAGCGCGCGTCCACGACGCGCATGGCGACGTCCAGGAAGGTGTCGAAATTGCTGTAGGCACTGGTCTCGACGACGATCGCCTGGCTCTTCAGCGACGCGGCCGTGGTGTTCTCGCGGTTCGAGTAGCGCACGAAACGGTCGGCGACCGGCTGCGGGGGCTGACCGGGTGCGGCCATTCCCCACTGGACGTCCTGGGCCTGGCGTTCGATCGGCAGGTCGGTGACCAGCTGTTGTTTCAGTTCCCGACTTGCCGATTCGGTGAGCGTGTCGGTGGCCGGATGACGAATTTCCAGCGTTACGAGGGCTACGGGGGCGTTGGGTTGGACTTCAGCGGGATTCACGTCCGGAAGCATAGCCGCGAGCATAACCATGCGGGCGGCATTCAAACGGACCGCCCTAATTCGTCGTCTGCGGGTCGTCGGCTCAGGTTGCCGGCTTCGGTTGCCGGCAGGGGTCGCAACCCGGTCGGTGCCCCCAGTAGGACTCGAACCTACGACCTGCGGATTAAAAGTCCGTAGCTCTACCAACTGAGCTATAGGGGCGGCGGAGACTCAGGATACTGTGTGCCCGGCTGGGCCTCGTTTGAGGATTAGGCCCGGGGTGACCTAAGCTGGCTTGGCTCCCAACGGTGATCACGTTGCGAGTGCCCCGGAGAGATTCGGTTCTGGCCCCCTTCGTCTAGCGGCCTAGGACGCCGCCCTTTCAAGGCGGTAGCGCGGGTTCGAATCCCGTAGGGGGTACTTGCGACGCGGGCTACCGTGGAGCAGAGCAAGGCCCTGTGGCGCAGTTGGTTAGCGCGCCGCCCTGTCACGGCGGAGGTCGCGGGTTCGAGTCCCGTCAGGGTCGCCAGCACGGCGAGGCACACGCTGCCTGCCGGCTTCCGGCCAGGTAGCTCAGTCGGTACGAGCGTCCGCCTGAAAAGCGGAAGGTCGGCGGTTCGATCCCGCCCCTGGCCACCATCAAAACTCCTACGGACTCGGGAACGGCGTCCCGGTCAGAATCGTGTCGGCCGACTCGACCAGCACGGTGAGCTCCAAACCGCCGGTCAGCGTTAGCAATCCGACGTTCGCGGCGATCGGATTGCCGACGGCGTTGATCAGCCCCTGCACTGGCTGGCCGTTGACCGCCTGCAACAACCCGTCCAGGAACAAGTTGGCGTCATACGACGGCAGCGACACCAGCGCCGCGGTGGCGAGGTCCGCGGTCGGCAGCAGCGTCGCGTAAGCCGTCGAAAATGCGTTCGTCGCAGACCCAACGACCGCTGTGTTGGCCGACTGAAGCCCGAGCAGCAGGTCCGATACCGACGGCGGCCCGGTGGGCAGCGTCAAACCACCGGTCGCGGGCAGCAGGTCCGCCAGCGACGGCAGCTGCAGCGGACCCATCGTCGAGAGGTCTCCTGCCGCAGCGGCGATCCCCTGCGGTATCCCCTGCAGGATCGCGGGGCCCAGGGCCGCGGTGGCGCTCAGTGGCGGCAGGAACCCGAACGGGGTGGGCACGTTGGCCGGGCCGGTGGAATAACCGAAGTTCGGATCGCCGTAGCCCCAGTTGACGATCGGTTTCAGCACCGGCTGGACCAGGTCCGCGAGAGGGTTCCCGATGAACGGGATGGCCCGGATCGGATCCAGCAACGGCAGATTCTGCGTCGGAATCATGTAGTACGTCGTCGTAGTCGGTCCCTGCGTCGGTAGGACGATCGCCGAAGCCAGCTGCGCCGCCGTGACACTGTCGTAGGTCGTGTGCACCGTCACCATGCCGGCCAGGGCGTTCAAATCGGAGATGATGTTGATCGGGTATCGCGGGAAATCCGCCCAGCCGTCGTATTCGAGGGTGTAGCTCAGGGTGTTGAACGAATTGCTGGGCGCCGGTCCCAGCGTGGTGATGCCCAGACTCGGCAGGCTGAGCCCGGGGAAGCGCGCGTCCCAACCGCCATTGGGATTCATCGAGTTGCCCAGCAGCACAAAGTTGATCGGTAGCGAACTCGGCGTCCCGGTGGGATCCAGCAATTGCATTTCCAGCGACGCGATGTTGGCACTCTGCGAATAGGCCACGATGTTTAGCGCATTTCCAGCGGCGAGTTGCTGCTGAATCGCGTTGTTCAAGATTGTGACGCCCCGGGCAATTGCCACATCCGACGTCAGGTCTTTGATCCCACTGTCCGGGAATTCGCCGGCCGGCAGCGCAAGCGCCTGAACCAGGCCCGCGGGGAAATGCGGTTCGAGGTACTTCGCGACCACGTTGGCGACGAAGTCGGCCGGGGGTATCGGGGTTCCGCTGCCGTCCATGACCAGCGTGACCAACCCGCCTGTCCCGCTACCGCCCAGCAGCGGGGTGGTGAGCGCGCTCACATTCGCGGCCTCCGCGGCTGTGTACGCCTGACCGGCCGCGGTCAACGACTGCGCGAACTGCTGATGCATCGTTGCCATTTGTGAAATGACCTGATGGCCTTCCTCGGCGAAGGCATTGAACAGGCCGGCGATCGCAGTCGAGACCTCGTCGGCGGCCGCCGAGACCAGGCCCGTCGTGGCGCGTGCCGCGGTAGTGCCGGCGTCGTGGACTGCCGTTCCGACGGCAGCGACTTGCGCTGCAGCCGAGGCCATTAACTGTGGTTCGGTCAGCACATACGCCATGCAGCTATCCCTACCACCGCGGTAGGGACGCTGTGCGGAGCCGCGACCGGCCCTCAGTCAATTCCCAGTTAGCGCAAAGAAATTGGGCCGCTCAGCTGGCTACGGGGTCCGACCAGGTCGACCCGGAAGAATTGCTGTCCGTGCGGTGGACCCGAGTCCACGCCGAGCCGTGCGGAAAGGTCGTCGTGAATGGCGTCGCCGTGAACGGCATTGCGTTGAAACCCTGATTGCCAGGAAATGCCTCGCCGGGGGAGCAGAATGCACAAAGTGCGGGACTCAGCGTGGGGTAACCGCACGCGGGGCAAACGCAAGTCTTCACTGCTCCGGCTCCTGATAGGTGTTAAGTCGAACGCACCCCCCGACTACCCTCGGGTTCGACCCCCTAAACGCTTCTCTTGCAACGGTTGTTGTCGCCAAACTCGCCACAGATGGGTGGTTACAAGGGGCTTGGATCGGGGAACTCGCCCTCCAGATGGTGTCCGATGGGGGCGCCGCGAGGATAGGAGCGAAAATGATCGGAACGATAGTTCTGGCGTTGGTCGTGGGCGCGATTATCGGTGTGGTAGCCCGCCTGGTCATGCCCGGTCGGCAGAGCATCGGCATGCTGATGACGGTGTTGCTGGGTGCCTTGGGTGGCTTGCTCGGCTCCCTGATCACCAGCCACTTCGGCTACTCGAACGCCAACGGCGGAATCGCCTGGATTCCGTTCTTCGTCGGTGTGGGCGCCGCGGTCGTCTTGATCGCCCTCTACGAGGCGGTCACGGGACGCCGTACCCACACCCGGCTCACCCGCTAAACAGCCAGAAATCACGAGCGTAACGCTGCGGCGAAAGGGTAAATCCCGCCGCAGCGTTACGCTCGTGCTTTTGTCGGCCTCGTGTTTTTGTTCGGCCTCGTGTTTTTGTTCAGCCTCGTGTTTTTATTCAGCTCTGATAGGCCGGCAGATTGTTGCCGAGCTCGTCGAACAATGCCTGATTCAGATTAAAGGCGACTTTGACCTCGCCCACCGCGCGATCGATTTCGTCGGGATCCAGCGCAAGACTGTCCAACCGTCTGCGGTATGCGTCCTTATATGGCTTGGCGCGCATCGGGAATTGATAGAACGCCAAGCCGGCGCCGTCCAGTCCGAAGGTGCGGTCCAGGATCTTGCCGACGGCCTGGCCGCCGGACAGATCGCCCAAGTACCGGGTGTAGTGGTGGGCCACCAACGCACCGCCCCACGAAGCACCGGTCAGCCGGTCGCAGTAGGACCGGGCAGCGGGTGAGTCCACCTCCCGCGTTGCTCCGGGCGCCCAGAAGTCCAGATCCGCATCGATGGCGCCCAACCGTTCCAGCGCGGGGTCATACACCGCGGCCACCAGTGGGTCGTCGCGCCGGCTACGGACCGATGCCTCGAGCGCCTCGTAGATCGCGCGTAACCGCAGCAGGTAGTCGGCATACCCCCGCCGGTTGACCCGGCCGGCAAGCAGTTCCGAGACGAACGGCGACTCCTCCGCGGCCTCGTGTTCGACGGTCGAACCTTCCTTCATCGCCACGGAGAGAGGCTTGACGGCCTCGGTGGCGCTCGGCGACATCCTGCTCCCGTCGGTTGCTGCGGCGATTTTGCCTACTTGTCAGAACGATACTGACAAGTCGTCAAGCGCTGCATCTGTTCCCGGTGCTCGCCAATTCCACCGCGCACCGCATGTGCGACCAGCAGTGCGGCAAGGGGGCCCGTAAACTTCCGGGCATGGTTTTGCGGGGGCCCCGGGTCATTCGGACCCTAGTTGCCGGTGCGGGCAGGGCGGTGGCCGTCGTTGCTTGCTGCGCGACCGTCGCCGCCACTGCGTGTTCGCACAGCCGCCCGTCGGCTAACCCCACACCCACGCCCGGCTCTCGGGCCGATGCCCTGATCGTCAGCGTGGACGAAGTCCGTCGGATCGCGAATTACGAAGAGCTGACCGCACATACCCACGCGGACCTGCGTCATCCGCCGCCCAGTGACCTCAACGCGCCCGCTCCTTGCCGGGCGGCCGGGATCAGCGACGTCACATTCGGCAGCGGCTGGACGGAATTCCGCAGCGCGGGCTATCACGGGATCACCGACGACCTCAAACCAGGCGGACCGGCCATGATCCAGACGGTCAGTCAGGCCGTCGCGGTGTACCCGGACTCCGCCACGGCGCGTGGTGTCCTGCACCAACTCGAGTCGTCGTTGCAAGACTGTGTCGCGTTGCACGACCCGAAGTTCGACTTCACTCTCGACCGGCCGGACACAGCCACCGTCAGAATCAGCGCCAACGCGTGGAGTCACGTGTATCACGAGAAGTCGGCGGTGCTGATCAGTATCGGCGTGCTGGGACTCGAACCGGCCGATCAGATCGCGAAGGCCATTCTGCAGACGGCCGCCGACCGGCTCTGAGACGCACCGTGGCGCTGGCGGCATTCGGTCCGGTGAGCCGGGACAATGTCTGACGTGCGTCCTCGGCGGGTGGTCCGGCTCATCGTTCTGCTCACGATCGCGCCATGCCTGCTCGGCGCGTGCCATGCGACCCACGCGACCCAGGCGGCGAAACCGCTCGCTACTGCGCTCTCGGTCCGGCCGGTTCTCACCACCTCCCCGTCGGGTCCAGGGGTGCCACCGGTCAGCGACGAAGCCCGGGCGGCGGGATTCGTGGACGTCCGCAGCGTCGTTCCGGACGCGCTGATCGACCTGCGGTACGCGACGACGAACAATTTCACCAAGACGCAGCTCTATCCCGCCGACGCCCGCTGCCTGGTGCACCAATCCATGGCGCAGGGCCTGGTGGCGGCGGCGAACGCGTTGCGCCCGGACGGGCATGTGCTGGTCTTCTGGGACTGCTACCGGCCACACGACGTGCAGGTCAAGATGTTCCAGGTGGTGCCCAATCCGGCATGGGTGGCACGCCCCGGCCAGTACGCCCACAGTCACGAATCCGGCCGGTCGGTCGACGTGACCTATACCGCCGCGCAATCCCCATGTCCCGCAGGTCAATTGGTGACCGGTATCTGCCTGGCCGAGATGGGCACCGACTTCGACGACTTCTCCGCACGTGCCCACGCCTACGCGACGCAGGGGATCAGCGCCGCGGCCCAGGCCAACCGCAAACGCCTACGCGACGCGATGGGCTACGGGGGCCTGGCCGTCTATTCCGGCGAGTGGTGGCATTTCGATGGCCCCGGCGCGGGAGCCGACCGCCCGATCCTCAACGTGACGGTCAACTGAGCAGGCTCACTAGGCTGCTCGCGTGAGCGACGAACCCCGAGCCGTCTACACCCACGGACATCACGAGTCGGTGCTCCGCGGCCACCGGCGACGCACGGCGCAAGATTCCGCCGGTTACCTGTTGCCGCATCTGCGACCGGGATCGTCGGTGCTCGATATCGGTTGCGGACCAGGCACGATCACCGCTGACCTGGCGGCTCTGGTGGCACCCGGAGAGGTGACCGCGCTCGAGGTCACCGACGATGCGCTGAACCTGGCGCGCGCCGAGGCGCAACGGCGCGAAGTCTCCAACATCTCGTTCGTCACCGCCGACGTGCACGCCCTGGAATTTCCCGACGACGCGTTCGACGTCGTCCACGCCCACCAGGTGCTGCAGCACGTGGCCGATCCGGTACAGGCGCTGCGGGAGATGCGGCGGGTGTGTGTGCCGGGCGGCATCGTCGCGGTGCGGGACGCCGATTACGCCGGATTCATCTGGTACCCGCAGCTCGAGGCCCTGGATCGGTGGCTGCGGTTGTATACCGAGGCGGCGCGCGCCAACGGCGGTGAACCCGATGCCGGCCGCCGGCTGCTCTCCTGGGCCGGCCAAGCCGGATTTGACGACATCACACCCACCGCCAGCATGTGGTGCTACGCGACGGAGGAGACGCGCGACTGGTGGGGCGGCATGTGGGCCGATCGCATCCTGCATTCCGACCTGGCTCGCCAGTTGGAGCAGTCCGGGCTGGCTACCAGAGCCGAACTCGAAGAGATCTCATCCGGATGGCGGCAATGGTCGGTGGCGCCGGACGGCTGGTTCGCCATCCCGAATGGCGAAATACTCTGCCGCGCCTGACGTCAGCCGCCGTGCGCGACGATGGCGTTGCGGGCGTAGTCGGCGGCCTGATTGGCCATTCCGTTGTCGCGGTAGGTGCTGTGTGCCGCGCGGTCGCGTCCGCCGGGGGAGCACACCGGATCACCGTCGACGCAGAGTTGCAGTGTCTTCGGTGCGTAGAGCGAACCGATGTTGATGGGCGGAGCGCTGCGGTCGACGAGGTGGAGGAACCAATCCGACGGCGGGGCGAACAACACCACCGCCGCGACCTTGGAAGCCACGGCCGGCGGCATCGGCCCGGTCACGCCATCGGGCAGGGCGACACCGTCGGGAACGGAATCCGAAGTCGTGTATGCGGCGACGGCCGCGCCCTGGGAGTAGCCGCCCAGCACGATCTTGGTGTTCGGGCAGTTGGCGGCGGTGGCCTCGACCTTCGAGCTCGCGTCAGCGACGCCGTCGACGGCCCGGTTGAAGTCCAGCGAGGCCGGGTAGTTGACCGGATCGACCGCAACGTTCTTGCCGGCCAGGCGGGCGTTGAGCGCATCGACGAAAGCCTGCCCGGTGGCGCCGACGCCGGGAGCCTCGAAGGTCCCGCGCGCGAACACCACATCGACATCCGGACAGCCGGGATCGGCCCCGGCGTGGGCGAGAACGGCGGCGGGTGCTGCCACCAACGCCAGCGTGGCCAAGACGGCCGCGGCCAACAATGGCGCCACTCGCGGAAATGACGGCGTAGGGGATCCGGTGCGGCGCAAGATCGGCTCTTTTCGTCGGTCAATCGAGGGGTTCGCCGATACGAACCTGTTGACGGGGATATTTGTTCCGCACGGTTTTGCACCGGTGCCGAAGTGATCGTAATTCAGCGGACCGACGGGCGCACCGCGGTTGAATTTCCCAGCGAAGGTAGGAGCGGGTTAGTCAAAGGTGTTTGTGCACTTGACCGCTGGTGCGCGGTCAAGTGCCGGCGAACTCTCCCGACGGCGTTGTTGTAATCATCGTCACAATGTCGAAAGACCTAATGTCGCTGCCGCGCAAGCCGATCAATACCGGATCACGCGCCGCCACCCGTGCCGTCGATCCGGTCGAGCCGATCGGCCGATTCGGCGCCATCGGCTATTCGGTCGGCCAGGCTCTCCAGGTCCATCCTTGCGATCACTTCATTCATGTCGAGACGCGCGATGATCGCGTCCAAATCCACGCGCGCCACGATGGCCTCGATGTCGACGCGGGCGATGATTGCGTTGATGTCGATGCGAGCCATCAGGGCGTCGATGTCGAGCCGCGAAACGATCTCGGCGATATCGAGGCGGGCGATGATGGCGTTGATATCTATCCGCCGCACGATCCGTTCCAGGCTGATGCTGTCGCCCACGATCGTGTCGACCAGCCCGAACAGCGCCCGCTCGGCCTCACGCCGCTGGCGACGCAACAGCCCACTGACCTTCGGCAGGCTCCCGGCGCTTCGACGCGGCAAGTCCTCAGTCATGGCGGCATTCTGCGGCAAAAGCGGCCAGGTGCATACCCCGTTTCACCAGGTCAACACTATGGTATTGGCATTCTCTTTTTTTGCAAGTACGTTATGCACTGATGGATAACGCAGCCCAGACCCCGTCGGGCATACCGCTCGCGCCGGTGTATGGACCGGCGGACCGACGCGGCGAGCCAGCACCGCCGGGGGAATTCCCGTTTACCCGGGGCAACTTCGCTTCGGGATACCGCGGCAAGTTGTGGACCTTCCGGCAGTACTCCGGCTTCGGCACGGCGGAGGAGTCCAATCGCCGCTACCGCTACCTGCTCGAGCAGGGCGGCACCGGCCTGTCGGTCGCGCTCGACCTGCCGACCCAGTGCGGGTACGACTCCGACGACCCCGATTTCGGCGAAGAAGTCGGTCGCGTCGGCGTCGCGGTGGACACGCTGGCCGACTTCGAGATTCTGTTCGACGGCATCCCCCTGGACAAGCTGAGTACCAGCATGACCATCAACGGCACCGCGGCGATTCTGCTGGCGTTCTACGTCGCGGCGGCCGAACGCAAAGGGATTCCGCGCGCCAAGCTCACCGGCACGATCCAGAACGACATCCTCAAGGAATACGCGTCCCGGGGAACCTGGATCTGGCCGCCCGAACCGTCACTGCGACTGATCGCCGACACGATCGAGTTCTGCGCGGCCGAAGTGCCGAGGTTCAACGCGATCTCGGTGGCGGGGGCGCACTTTCGGGATGCGGGCGCCACGGCGGTGCAGGAGATGGCGTTCACCCTGGCCGACGGCGTCACTTATTGCGACACGGTCGTCGAACGCGGCCGGATGACCATCGACGAATTCGCGCCACAGATCTCCTTCTTCTTCTACACACACGGCGATTTCTTCGAGGAGGTCGCCAAATACCGTGCGGGACGGCGTCGTTGGGCCACCATCGTGCGGGAGCGCTACGGCTCCACCAAGGACAAGGCGTCGATGTTCCGGTTCGGCTGTGTGTGTGGCGGCGCATCGCTGTATGCGCCACAGGCGCAGAACAACGTGGTGCGGGTGGCGTACGAGGCGATGGCGGCGGTCCTGGGCGGCGTGCAGTCGATGTTCACCGCGGCCTGGGACGAGCCGTTCGCCCTGCCCACCGAGGAGTCCACCACGCTGGCGTTGCGCACCCAGCAGATCCTCGCCTATGAAACCGGCGTGACACAGGTCGCCGATCCGCTGGGCGGCTCCTACTTCGTCGAGGCGCTCACCGACGCCACCGAGGCCCGCATCATCGAGATCATGGCCGACCTCGAGCAGCACGGCGGCATGGTCAGTGCGATCGAGGACGGTTACCTGCAGGGCCTGATCGCCGACGAGGCGTACCGGGTCCATCAGGACATCGAGTCGGGCACCCGCCCGGTCGTGGGGGTCAACAGGTTCGTGTCGCAAGAACCCGAACCCGACGTCGTCACTTACGAACTCGACGCTGAGGGGCGCGATCTGCAGCTCAAGCGCTTGTCCAAGGTCAAAGCCGAAAGAGACAGCGCCGCAGTGGAAGCCGCGCTCGCCGCGCTGTCGCGCAGCGCCGAGGGCACCGACAATCTGATGCACAAGCTGATCGACTGCGCCAACGCCTACTGCACGGTCGGAGAGATGGTCTCCGCGCTCAAGGCGGTCTGGGGCGAGTTCCAGCAGCCGGTGGTGTTCTAGATGGCGGCGCGCATCCTGGTCGCCAAGCCGGGCCTGGACGGGCATGACCGCGGTGCCAAGATCGTCGCCCGCACCCTGCGGGACGCCGGCTTCGAAGTCATCTACACCGGCATCCGTCAGCGCATCGAGGACATCGCGTCGATCGCGGTGCAGGAAGACGTCGCCGTGGTTGGCCTGAGCATCCTGTCCGGCGCGCACCTGACGCTCACGGCGCGCACGATCGAGGCGCTGCGCAAGGCCGACGCCGCCGATATCGCCGTGGTCGTCGGCGGCACCATCCCGCACGCCGACGTACCCAAGCTGCTCTCGGCCGGTGCGGCGGCGGTGTTCCCCACCGGGACTTCGTTGGACACCCTGGTGCGGGACATCCGCGCGCTGACCGGCACACCCGAACCCGACCAGGAGGCGCCGTGCGCGTCGGAGTGATGATCGGCGCCGAGCGTGGCGACATGGCCCGCAAGGTTTCCAAACTGGCCGCCGACATCGAATGGGCCGAAGCCGCCGGCCTCGATACGGCGTGGATGCCGCAGGTCCCCGACGATTTCGACTGTTTGACCATGGTGTCGCTGATGGCCGCCCACAGCAGCCGCATCGAACTGGGCACCGCGGTGGTGCCGCTGCAGGCTCAGCACCCCATTGCCCTTGCCCGTCAAGCGCTTTCGACGCACGCGGTGACCGGGGGCAGGTTGGCGCTGGGGGTCGGGCCGTCGCACCACTGGATCATCCGCGACATGCTGGGGTTGCCGTATGAGAAGCCGGCCGCCTACACCCGCGACTACCTGCAGGTGCTCAACGCCGCCATCGCGGGGCCGGGACCGGTGGACGTCGAGAACGATTCGTTCACGGTGCACAATCCGACCGTGCTGGCCGCAGACCCCCCGATGCCGGTGCTGGTCGCCGCGCTCGGGCCGGTAATGCTGCAAATTGCCGGTGAACTGGCCGACGGCACCGTGTTGTGGATGGCCGACGAGCGCGCGATCGGTGAGCACATCGCGCCGAAGATCACCAAGGCCGCCGCCGACGCGGGCCGGCCCGCACCGCGGATCGTCGCGGGCATCCCGGTATGTCTTTGTGCGCCTTCGGAAGTGGATGCGGCCAAGGAGCGCGCCAACCGCATTCTGGGTGAGGCCGAGGTGTCGCCGAATTACCAGCGGCTGCTCGAACGCGGCGACGCCCGCGACGTCGGGGATCTGTGTGCCGCCGGGGACGAGGCCGGGATTCTGGCCCGGATGCGCCGTTTTGCGGACGCCGGTGTGACCGACCTGTCGGTGCGCCTGCTGCCCATCGGCGACAACCGCGACGAGCTGATCGCCTCCAAGCGCCGCACCCGCGAGATGATCGCCGAGCTGGCTGCGGAGTTACGGTGAAAAGACGTGAAAGCACCGACACGCACGGCGTGTCGGGTGCTTTCACGTCTTCTCGCGCGGAGGGCGGCGAGGGGCCGCTCGCCGGAATCCGGATTCTGGAAGTCGGCACCATGCTGGCCGGGCCGTACGCCACCATGCTGCTCGCCGACCTCGGCGCCGAGGTCACCAAGATCGAGCCGGCCGGCGGCGAGATATCGCGCGGGGTCGGCGACAGTTACTTCGCCAGCCTCAACCGCAACAAATCCAGCCGTTGCCTGGACCTCAATACCGATGCGGGACAACGGCAGCTGGGCGAACTCGTCGCGCAATCGCATGCGCTGCTGGTGAATTTGAAGCCCTCGGCGATCCGGCGCCTCGGACTCACCTACGAAGCGCTGCGCCGGCACAACGAGAAGATCGTGTGCGTGGCCATCACCGGGTTCGGTCTCGACGGCGGTGACGACCCGGCGTTCGACTACGTCGTGCAGGCCGGGGTCGGCATTGCCGCCTTGACCGGCGATCCGGACGGGCCGCCGACCCTGCCCGGCTACTCCTCGGCCGACAATTCCACCGGAATGTGTGCCGCCCTGGGGTTGTTGGCCAAGATCGTCTCCGGCAGCGGGGGACAGGTGGATGTTTCGTTGCGTGACGTGATGTTTTCCCAGCTGAACTACCACGCCGCCGCATACCTCAACGACGGCACCGAGCCGCAACGCCGGCCCTACGGCGCGCACTCGTATTACGTCCCCGCGCAACTGTTCCCGACCGCCGACGGATACCTGGCGCTGTTCATCACCCACGACGGATTCTGGAAGTGGTTCGCGACCGAGGCGGGTATCGGCGGATTCGAGACGATGGCCGAGCGAGTGAGCCGCCGCGATGAGGTCCTGGCCGTCGTCACCGCGATGCTGGCCACCGATACCGCCGCCAGCTGGGAACGACGGCTGCGTCCGCTCGGCGTCCCCGCGGCCGCGGTGCGCACGCTGCCCGAGGCGCTCAAAGCAACGCCGGAGATTGTGGTGTCCGCGGGGGATATGCGCCTGGTGGGCAGCCCGATTCACGTGTCCGGCTATCAGCCCGACTACCGGCCGCCGCCCAAACTCGACGGCGCCCCTCGAGCGTGAAACTGGCTTCACGTTCGCGATCCAGCGTGGAGCTGGCTGCACGCTAGGCCGCTAGGCCGCTAGGCCGCTGGGCGAGGGAGCTCAGGGCGCGTAGTCGGTGACGACCTCGAGCAGCCGCGGTATCGGCGGCGGGTCGAGCTGTAGCGCATCGGACATGGTCAGCTTGGTACGGCTCATGGTCTGCAGGATCGCCGCCAGGTCGTCGCCCTCGATCTCGTACAGGGCGATGTAGGGTCCCTGCCCGTCGACCGGCCGCAGCCGGCGAGCCGAAACGATGCCGTCCACCGCGACCAGTTCGGGCAGATGGATCTCGTCGTACCAGGTGTTGTATTCCTGTTCGCGGTCGGGCGAACTCGGATAGGTCTCGACATAGATGATGCCCTTTGCCATGCTCACGGCCTCCCTGGTGACTACTCGTACTGCACGGTGATCGGTGTGGTTTCCGGTATGCCCTGGCACGTGAGTATGTAGCCGTCGGCGACCTCGTCGTCGTCGAGCGCGTCGTTGATCCGCATGGTCGCGGTGCCTTCGGTGAGCCGCGCCATACACGTTCCGCAGTTGCCGGCCTCGCAGTTGAACGGCGGATCCAGCCCAGCCCGGCGCGCGCTCTGCAGCAGCGTCTCGCCGGGGACCAGCGGCACCGTAACTTTCTTGCGCTCGAGGTGGATGGTTACCGTGCCGGGCTCGGTCATGACCGCCTATCTGGGACTAGTTGCGTTCTTCACTATTGAGAATACTATTCTCACAGGACGATAGGATCTTCTCAAGCCTGTCCTACCGGAAGGACCGAAACGTGAGCGAGCCGGCTGCGCTCGTGTTCGAGGATCGGCAATTCAGCCTGCCTCAACTCGCCGCGCTGACCGACGGACTGGCTGCCACCCTGCACAAACGAGGGGTCGGCCCGGGGCACCGGGTCGCGGTGATGGCGTCCAACCGGCCGGAGTTCGTCGCTGCGGTGCAGGCGCTCTGGCGGCTCGGCGCGGCAGCCGTCCTGCTCAGCCCGGCCTGGAAGCGAAGTGAGGTCGAGCATGCGTTGGCGCTGACCGACCCCGCTGACGCACTCGGCGATCATCCGGTGCTGGCGCAATTGATGCCGATGCTGCACCTGGACGAGCCCGCAGCGGCCGGGGAGCCCGCGACCCCGGCCGCGCGGCCCGATGACGACGCGGTCCTGGTGTTCAGCTCCGGCACCACCGGGCTACCGAAGGCCGTCCGGCACACGCACGCCTCGTTGACCGCGGCGGTGCGGCACTGGCGCGATGCGCTACGGCTCACCGACCGCGACCGCATCCAGATCGCCACCCCGCCGTCGCACATCCTGGGCCTGCTCAACATCCTCACCGCGTTGCGCACCGGAGCCTGGCTGCGGCTGCACCCGCGTTTCGACATCGACCGGATGCTGCGCCACATCGAAACCGACCGCATCACAGTCGAAATGGCCGTTGCGCCGATCGCGCTGGCCATCGCCTCCCATCCCAAGCTCGAGTCGTACGACCTGTCGTCCCTGCGGTACATCATGTGGGGAGCCACCCCCGTGACCGCCAGCATCGCCGAGGCGGTGACCCGGCGCACCGGCATCGGGTGGGTGCCTGCCTACGGCACCACCGAGCTTCCCGTGATCACCTGCAACCCGCTGGACGGGGCGCGGCTGGATTCGGTGGGCCGCGCGGTGCCCGGCGTCGAATTAAGGGTGGTCTCGCTGCAGACGGGTGAGCAGGTGGGGCCCGGCGAAGTCGGTGAAATCCAGGCGCGGTCGGATTCGCGGATGGCCGGATACCTGCCCGACGCGGCCACGGCCGACGCGCTCTGTGCCGGCTGGTACCGCACCGGGGACGTGGGGTGGATCGACGCGGGTGGCTGGTTGCGGATCACCGATCGCCTCAAGGAGATGATCAAGGTGCGCGGCTTCCAGGTCGCCCCCGCCGAGATCGAGACCGTCCTGCACGGCCACCCGGCGGTCAAGGACTGCGCGGTCTTCGGGGTGCCCGACGGCCTCAACGGGGAAGCCGTCGTCGCCGCCGTCTCCGCCCACAACGGCTGCGAGACAACCGATTTCGCTGCCGACTTGACCGCCCGGGTGGAAGCGCAACTGGCGTCCTACAAACGTCTGAGCCGGGTGGTGTTCGTCCCGGAAATTCCTCGCCTGCCGTCGGGCAAGGTGCTGCGCAGAGTGCTCAAGGAGAGCTATGGATGTACGTCTGACCGCTGAACAACAGCAATTGCGCGACGCCGCAGCCAAGCTGGCCGACGACCTCGGCCCGGCGGCGGTGCAGGACCTGGCCGACCAAAGCCGGATCACCCGGTTGGACAAGCAGATCGGCATAACCGGTTGGCGATCGCTGCGTTCGGATGAGGCCTCGGGAGTCGAAGTTGCGATCGTGGCAGAGGAATTCGGGCGCCGACTGGTCGACGCGCCATTTCTGGGCCCGGTGCTCGCCGACGATCTGGCGCGCCACCTCGACGACGAGATCGATTCCGCCACAATCGCCGTGGACAATCTGGCCGTCGACGCCCGCGGCTACCGGAGGGCGTTGCTGCTGTCCGGCACCACGGTGTCAGCCGACGACATCGCCGGCGACGGTGGCGGCGCGGACCTCACCCGGGTGTCCGCCACGCTCTCTGGATCACCCGCCCGACTGGGCGAGATCTCCGCCGCGGCCGCCGACCGCTGGCGGGCCCTGGCCCTGGTCGGCACGGCCGCGGACCTCGTCGGGTCGGCGCGCGGCGCGCACGCGGTCGCCTGCGACTACGCGAAAATCCGTGAGCAGTACGGCAAATCGATCGGGTCATATCAAGCCGTGGCACACCTGCTGGCCGAGAGCCTGGCGCTGATCGAGGGATCGGTGAGCGTCTTGCGCCATGCCGCGTGGGCCGTGGACGAACTCGATCCGGCCGAAGCCATCCAGGCGGCCCGGGTGGCGAAGGTCTACTGTGCCCGTGCCACCCGAACCGTGTGTGAGACCGCGATCCAGGTGCACGGCGGCATCGGCAACACCTGGGAATGCCTGGCGCACGTGTACTTGCGCCGCGCGCTCACATCGACCGAGCTGTGGCCGGTCAGCCTGAAGGAGGTCGCTCGTGGACTTTCGTGACTCTGCCCAGGAAGCCGAGTTCCGGGACCGGCTCCGGTCCTGGTTGTCCGTGCACGCCAAGGAATTTGTCGGGTCGGGTGACGAGTATTGGGCCCGTCAGGCGCAGTGGCATCGAGCCCTCTACGAAGAGGGATTCTTCGGGCTGTCCTGGCCGCGTGAGTACGGTGGACAAGAGCTGCCGCCGGTGTACGACGTGATCGTCGATGAGGAATTGGCCCGGGCCGGCGCACCGCCGCGGCCCAGCGTCGGCTACCTGGTCTTCGGGATCGGCCGGCACGGCAGCGACGCGCTGCGGCAACGGTTTTTGCCGGGCATCATCAACGGCACCGAGCGCTGGTGCCAGGGTTTCAGCGAACCGGGCGCCGGGTCGGACCTGGCCTCGCTGACCACCACCGCCACCCGAGACGGCGACAACTACGTCATCCACGGGCACAAGATCTGGACCAGCTATTCCGACGTCGCCGACTGGTGCCTGCTGCTGGCCCGTACCGATCCGGAGGCCAAACGGCACCGCGGCCTGTCTGCGTTCGTCCTGGCGATGAAACAGCCTGGCGTGCAACAGCGTCCGCTGCGCATGATCAACGGTGTCACCAACGAATTCGGTCAGGTGTTCTTCGACGGCGCCACGGTGCCGGCCGATCGCATGGTGGGTGCGCCGGGTGACGGCTGGGCCGTCGCCATGACCGTGGTCGGGCACGAGCGCGAACCATCCACACTGGGTTACGCAGCGCGCTACAACAAGCTGGTCCGGGAGTTGGTGGCGCGCAGCGACGGCGAGGTGGACGACGACGTGGCATGGGCTGCGGTCGAAGCGCAGATGCTGACGCACCACGTGCGGCGCCGGCTGTCCGAACAACTCGACGGGGTGTCGCACGGCCCGGAGGGCTCGCTGGACAAACTGTTGATGACCTGGGTGGAACAATCCGTGGGGCACGCCGCGCTGGCCGTCGGCGGCACCCGCGACCCGGACCTGCTCAGCGCATACCTGTACAGCCGCGCGCAGAGCGTGATGGGCGGGACATCACAAATACAGAAGAACATCATCGCCGCACGAATCCTGGGGTTGGGAGTCTGAATGTATGACATGCCAAGCGAAATCGACGTCCGCGCTGACGGCGCTCTGCGCATCATCACGCTCAATCGTCCCGACGATCTGAACGCCGTCAATGACAATCTGCACGTCGGACTCGCCCGGTTGTGGCAGCGGCTCACCGACGACGCCTCGGCCCGTGCCGCGGTGATCACCGGCAGCGGCAAAGCATTCTCCGCCGGTGGCGATTTCGCGTATCTCGCCGAGTTGGCCGAGGATGCCGCGTTGCGTGCTAAGACCATTCGCGACGGCCGGGAGATCGTGCTGGGCATGGCCCGGTGCCGCATTCCGGTGATCGCGGCCGTCAACGGGCCCGCGGTCGGACTCGGCTGCAGTCTGGTGGCGCTCAGCGACCTGGTGTTCATCGCCCCCGACGCGTTTCTCGCCGATCCGCACGTACAGGTGGGGCTCGTCGCCGCCGACGGCGGACCACTGACCTGGCCGCTGCACATCAGCCTGCTGCTGGCCAAGGAATATGCGCTCACCGGCACCAGAATTCGCGCCGAGCGGGCCGTCGAACTCGGCCTGGCCAACCACGTGGTCGACGATCCGGTCGCCGAAGCAATCGCCTGCGCGAAGCGCATCATGAAGCTTCCCCAGCAGGCGGTGGAAAGCACCAAGCGGGTGCTCAACATCCATCTGGAACGTGCCGTGCTCGCCAGCCTGGACTACGCACTGTCCGCCGAGCATCAGTCGTTCGTGACCGAGGACTTCCGCTCAATCGTCAGCAAGCTCAACGCCGGCAAGAACTGAACGCCGTCGTTCTGGCTCGCCAGCCGAACGGCACTGCGAATTTCGGGTCGCGATCTCGCAGGGCGGTTTGGCTCGTGAACAACAAACACGCCGTCAGCCCAGCGACACCAAATCCGCGACGGAATCACGGGGTAAATCGTCACTGCTGACCGCGGTGATCACGGCTTCGGTGAGCTCGATCGCGCCGCCGTGGTTGTCGAGAAAAGCGGTGTCCGCGGCGTCCCGTCCGGTGGCGATCCGCACCATCGTCTGTCGCGGCGCCAAACAGGTCGCGTCCACCACCCGCCACTGTCCGTCAACCAGCGCTTCGGCCACCGCATGGAAATCCATTGGCTGACAACCGGGTGCATACACCGCGACCAACCGGGCGGGCACGTTGACCGCTCGCAGCAGCGCGACCACCAGATGCGCGTAGTCGCGGCACACGCCGGCACCGGCCAGCAGCGTGTCCGTGGCGCCGTCGATCGGATCACTGGACCCTGGAACGTATTTCAGCCGCGTCCCCACCCAGGACGACACCTTCTCCAGCAGGGTCACCGAGTTGGTGTACTGGCCGAACTCGGTGGCGGCGAAGCCGAAGAACTTGTCCGACTCGGCGTACCGACTGGGGCGCAGATACGTCGAGATGTCGATGTCGTTGACCGGTAGCGGGTCCGCCGTGCCCACGACGGTGGCCTCGTAGTTGACCCGCAGTTCACCGACCCCGACGTCCGCGGTGTGAATCCGGGTGCCGTGCTGCCCGCTGATCTCCCGTAACGAGATCCGCGTGCCGTCCAAAGTGGCCGTCAACGACTCGCTCACTTCCAGCCCCGGCAGGGTTGCGGCGGCGATCTGAAACTCCAGCGACGTCGGATCGGTCACGTTGACCCCCAGGCTCACCCCGACCTCACGCTTCATCGACGCGCCCCCTTTGTTCCGAATTCGTCGCAGCTTCATCGTTTGCAGCCAATCACGCTGCGTCTATACCCGCATCTCGTGGCTCGTCAACCAACGTCGTGCCAGCGAAGAAATTCGCGCATCACCGCGTCGAATTTCTGCGGCTCTTCGATGAACGGCAGGTGGGCGGTGTGCTCAAAGAACTCGAACCGTGAGCCGTCGATGGTTTCGTGCATCGCACGCATGTCGTCCGGGGAACATTCGTCGAACCGGCCCGCAAGCAACAAAGTGGGCAGCGCGATTTCACGCAACCGATCGCGCACGTCCCAGTCCCGGATGGTCCCGACGATATGAAAGTCGCTGGGGCCGAACATCGTTTCGAAGATCTCGGTCCCCATGTTCTGGAATGCCCGATAGAGATCGTCCGGCCAGGGACGTGCGCGGCACAGGAACGTCTCGTTCCAGGTCATGATCGCGGCCTGGTATTCCTCAGCGCTGGTGGTACCGGCCGCCTCGTGACGATCGATCGCGTCCTGTGTCGCCGCGTCCAACTGCGACTTCAGCCGCGTCACGTGCTCGGCGAACCGGGGGATCGAGGCGGTGCTGTTGGAGATGGTCAGGCTGACCGCACCGGAGGGCACGTCGAGCACATACTGCTGGGCCAGCATGCCGCCCCACGAGTTGCCGAAGATGTGGAAAGCGTCCAACCCCAAGGCCCGAATGACGGCGTCCATCTCGGCCACCGAGCGCTCCATCGTCCACAAGGAGCGGTCGTCGGGCCGGTCGGAATTGCCGCAGCCCAACTGATCCCAGAACACGACGGGCCGCTCGTCGGCCAGGCGTTCCAGGGAACTGAGGTAGTAGTGCGGCAGCCCCGGCCCGCCGTGCACCACGAGCAGCGGCAACCCCGGCTTTCCCGGGCTCGTCGGGCCCACCCGCTTGAACCAGACCGTGCCACCGGGCACCTCGATCGTGCTCACCCGACACTTCCTTGCAACTCGCACTCTCGCGGTGAGAGAATAGTGTTCTCGTTTCTTGGTTGCTGAACTGGAGATAGCCCGTGCCCGACGACGTCATCCTAGGTGAGGACACCTCGACGGTCGTCGAGGTTGCCGCCGCCTAGCGTCACCGATGGACGTCTCCGATCTGATTGCCCGAGCGCGCAGCGGCTCGCCGCGGGCCGCGGGCCGGTTGCTGAGCCTGGTCGAAAGCGACCGGCGCGACGAAGTGCTGGCCGTTATCGGACCGTCCACCGATGTACGGGTCATCGGTATCACCGGTCCGCCGGGAGCCGGCAAGTCGACGACAATCGCCGCGCTGGTCGGCGCGTACCGGGAGCAGGGCCGGCGGGTGGCCGTTCTGGCCGTCGACCCCTCGTCACCGTTCAGCGGGGGAGCGTTACTGGGCGATCGCATCCGAATGACCGCGCACATCAACGACTCTGACGTGCTGATCCGCTCGGTGGCCAGTCGGGGACATCTCGGCGGCCTAGCGGCAGCCGTGCCCGCAGCCATCCGGTTGGTCGGCGCCATCGGATACCACGTCGTCCTGCTGGAAACCGTCGGGGTGGGCCAGTCCGAGATCGAGATCGCCGCCGTCGCCGATCCGACGGTCGTCATCCTCAATCCCGGGGCGGGCGACGCGGTGCAGGCCGCGAAGGCGGGCCTTCTGGAAGTCGCCGACGTCGTCGTGGTCAACAAGGCCGACCGCGACGGCGCCGAGCAGACGGTGCGGGATCTGCGGGCGGAAACCGCCGCCCCGATCGTAAGTCTCGTCGCCGCCCGCGGCGACGGCCTGCCGGAGCTGGTGGCCGCGATCGACGCCCACCATCGCGCCGACAGCCGCACCCGCCGGTTGGCCCGCGCCCGAGCGCAGATCCTGTCCCTGGCCCAGACGTTGCTGCGCAACCGGACAGACCTCGACCTGCTCGCCGAGGCGGTGGTGGACGGCCGGGACGACCCGTATACGGCCGCCGCCCGGCTGTTATCTCCTGCGCCGCAACAAGACTGAGCTTCTACTAATTAAGCAGCCCCTGGCGCATCGCTTCGGCCACAGCGGCGGCGCGGTCACTGACACCGAGCTTTTCGTAGAGGCGCTGCACATGGGTCTTGACGGTGGACGGTGCCACATAGAGCTCGCCGGCGATCGCCGGAATGCTCTGGCCCTGCGCGATTCGGTTGAGCACCTCGCGTTCGCGCGCGCTGAGCACCGGAGCGCTGGGTGCGGCGCGCTGGCGGATTTCGCCGGCCAGACCGCCGACAAGTGCGGGCGCCACCACGTCACGGCCCTCGGCGCAATCGAGTACCGCTTTGACGATCTCGGTGCGGGTCGAATCCTTCAACAAGAATCCGGCGGCGCCCTGCTGCAGAGCCTGGTACACGATCGCCGACTCGTCGTGCGCGGAAATCAGCAATACCCGGGTGGGTAAGTCGTTGCTACGCACCGCCGCCGCCACCTGCGCGCCGTCCATCTTCGGCATGCGGTAGTCCAGCAGGGCGACGTCCGGCAAATGCTCCTTGATCAACTCGAGGGCGGCCGAACCGTCATCCGCCTCGCCGACGACGTTCACCGAACCGCTCAGCGAAAGCGCGCGCACCACACCCTCACGGAACAGCGGGTGATCATCGCCGACCACCACCCGCACTTTCTCAGGCGTCCCCGCGCCGACCATGGCGAAAGTGTAGCGGCTGCCGGCAAAGGCTCACCGGATCCGGTGAGTACGGTGGTTCCGTGGCGACCAGTGACGTCGAACTGGACCGGGTGCGTCGGGTGCACCAGCTGCGGTCTTACCGAATAGCCTCGGTACTCCGGATCGGCGTCGCGGGACTGATGATCGCGGCCATGCTCATCGGCACTCGGCGGTCCGAGTGGGCGCAGCAAAGCATTTTGATCGGCGTCTACGCGTTTACCGCGGTGTGTTCGTTGGTGTTGGCGTACGGCCCGTCGCGCCGGCGGATCGGCATGGGGTCATTGGACGAGATGCGCCGGCTGGAGCCGTTCGCCTTCACCGCGATCGACGTGGTGGCGCTGACGGGATACCAATTGCTGTCCACCGACGGCATTTACCCCCTGCTGATCATGACGCTGCTGCCGGTGCTGGTCGGCCTTGACGTCTCCACCCGGCGGGCCGCGGTGGTGCTGGCGTTCACCCTGGTCGGTTTTGCGCTCGCGGTGGTCCAGGACCCCGTGATGGTCCGCACGATCGGCTGGCCCGAGGCCGTCTTCCGGTTCGCGTTGTATGCGTTCCTGTGCGGGACCGCGCTGGTGGTGGTGCGCATCGAGGAGCGGCACGCGCGTTCGATCGCCGGGTTGAGCGCGTTGCGCGAGGAGTTGCTGGCGCAGACGATGACGGCCTCGGAGGAGTTGCAGCGCCGGATCTCCGAATCCATTCATGACGGAGCCCTACAGGACGTGCTGGTCGCCCGCCAGGAGCTGATCGAATTGCAGAGCGACGCCCCCGACGACGAGCGGGTGAACCGCGCGTTGGCGGGGTTGCAGAGCGCCTCGGAACGGTTGCGCCAGGCCACTTTCGAGCTGCATCCCGCGGTTCTCGAGCAGGTCGGGCTGGGTGCCGCGGTTCAGCAGTTGGCCGGTTTCACCGCCGCCCGCTCGGGCATCGAAATCAGCACCGACATCGACTATCCGATCCGCGACGACATCGATCCGATCGTGTTCGGTGTGGTCCGCGAGTTGTTGTCCAACGTGGTCCGGCACGCCCGCGCCGAACACGCATCGGTCAGCCTGCAGATCAACGGTGCGAGTTGTGTGCTGGACGTGGCCGATGACGGTGTGGGGGTCAACGACGACACGATGGCGCGACGGCTGGGAGAGGGGCACATCGGACTCGCCTCGCACCGTGCCCGCGTCGACGCCGCCGGCGGCACTTTCCTCTTCCTCCCTGCCCCGGCCGGCACGCACGTACGCGTGCAGTTGCCGATCAGGGTTTGACGGACTCGCCGGTGGCCGCCGCGTAGCCGGCGCGGTACCCGAATACCATTGCCGGGCCGATGGTTCCGCCGGCACCGCCGTATGCCCGGCCGGTGGCCCCGGCCATCGCGTTGCCCGCGGCGAACAACCCGGCGATGGGTTTACCGTTGACGTGCAGCACCCGGCCGTCGCGGTCGGTCCGCGGGCCGCCCTTGGTGCCCATTGCGCCGATGTGGACCGGCACCGCGTAGTAGGGGGCGGTGTCGATGGGGCCCAACGTCTTTCCGGCCGGGGTGGTGGCGCGGTCGTCGCCCCAGTAGCCGTCGTAGGCGCTGGAGCCGCGACCGAAGTCGGGATCGGCGCCGGCGGCGACATTGCGGTTCCACTGCTCGACGGTACGGGCCAGACCGGCCGCGTCGATGCCTGTCTTGGCGGCCAGCTCAGCGAGGTCGGCCGACTCGCAGAACCAGTCCGGCACCGGTTCGCCCGGCGCGATACCGAGAAATCCGTAGTTGCGTAGATGAATTGCGTCGAACACCATCCAGCCGCGGTCGTTGACGTAGCCGCCGCGCGGATCGAGATAGTGGAATGCACCGGCCATCGAGTTGTAGTCACATGCCTCGTTGACGAACCGACGGCCGGCCCGGTTGACGATGATGCTGCGCGGACGGGTCCGTTCCAGCCGCACACTGCGGCTGCGCTGCCTGCCCTCGATGGTGTCGTTCGGGATCCGCACGATGGGCACCCACCACGCCTCACCCATGTTCGCCAGGTCCGCACCCAGCGCCATCGCCATGCGCAACCCGTCGCCGGTGTTGTTGGGCGGCGACACTGCGCCGTGCATGGGCCCGCGCAGAAAGGCTTGCACCAGAACGGAATCCCACTCGAATCCGCCGGTGCCCAGGATGACCCCGCGGCGCGCGCGGATGTTCATGCTCGCCTCGGGCCCGGCGATCCGGACTCCCGCGACACCCTCGGAGTCGACGATGATTTCGGTGGCGCGCGAGTGGGTGCACAGCGTCACCCCCAGGTCCAGCAGACCCTTCAGCAGACCGGCGATCAGCGCCGTACCGGCGACACAAAGGTCTCCGGCGCGCTCCACCTCGGCGTGCAGCCGGGCCCGGGTTTCCGCGTCGAATCCGACGTTGGACCAGTCGGCGGGGAACGCGGTGATGCGGGTGGCCCAGTCGCCGAGCTGGCCGAGGTCGAACGGCGCCGCGCTCAGCGAACGACCACCGGTCGGCTGCCCGCCTGGCAACTCGGGCTGGTAGTCGGGGAAGCCGGTGGCTACCTCGAACCGCAGTCCGCTGTGGTCCTCGACGAAGTCCAGCATCGACGGGCCGGTCCGCACGAACGTGTCCACGAGTGCGTCGTCCATCGAGCCGAACGACTGCGCGCGCAGATACTGCAAGGCATCCTCAACCGTCAATTCCCGGTCCGGACAACGGTTGTGGGCCGGGATCCAAGCGATGCCGCCGGAGACGGCGGTGGTTCCGCCGACGGTGCCCGCCTTTTCGTACACCTGGACCGTGACGCCGGCGGCCGCGGCGGTGAGCGCGGCCGTCAGACCGGCGGCACCGCTACCGAGTACCACGACGTCGTATTCCTGATCCCAGTCAGTCAAAGGCATGGTCCTTTCAGCTCAAGACCGCGGACAACCGCGCTGCGGCCCGGATGACGGCGTCCTTGCCACGCATCACCACGTCTTCCCGATGCGAGATCAGGTTGATGCACGTCGGCGGCGAGGGCGCCGGGCGATGCACCGGCACCGCGAGGCCATAGGTGTTCGGTTCGATTTCACCGTGTGTGGTGATCCAGCCGCGCTGGCGGGCTTCGGTGACCAGGTCGCGCTCGGCCGGCCGCGGCGGCATGCTCGCCAGCAGCGCAACCCCGGCCGCACCGCGATCCAGCGGGTAGCGGCTGCCCTCGTGGAAGGCGAGTTGGTAGGCGACCTGAGTCGGCACGATCACCGCGATGGCGACCTGCTCCTCGCCCTCGGCCACCAGCAACGACACGGTGGTGCCCAGTTCGTCGGCCAGCGCCCGCAGTGTCGGCAGGCAAAGTTGGCGCACGTTGTGGTCGAACGAAGCGCCCAGCGTGGCGAGCCCGGCGGCCGGCCGATACCGGCCGTCCTCACCCTTGGATACCAAGCGGAATTGGGCCAGTGTGGTCAGCAGCCGGTACGCAATGGTGCGGTGCACTCCCACCTGGTCAGCGACTTCCTGCATGGTGAGCCCGGTCGAGGAGGCCGCGACCAATTGCAGCGCGGTGAGTCCCCTGGCCAGCGTCTGCGAACCCGTCACGGTCTTGACAGACCCCGGGGCGAGAGCCAAGCTCTATATATAACGCACATCAATGTGCGATATTAGCACACAAGATGATCCGAAAACGAGAACCGGATTTCCGGCGAGAAGGAACCGTGACGGAGTTCGAGAGCGTCTGGAGCGACCTGCAGGGCGTTGAGTTTTCCCAGGGTTACCTCAACGCGGGCGGCGTGCGGACCCGCTACCTGCGCGCCGGCGAACCGGGCAAGCCGGTGCTGGTGTTGCTGCACGGATCCGGTGGTCACGCCGAGGCCTACGTGCGGAACCTGGCCGCGCACGCCGAGCACTTCTGGACGTGGTCGATCGACATGCTGGGGCACGGATACACCGACAAACCCGGCCACCCGCTGGAGATCCGGCACTATGTCGAGCACCTGATGGCCGTGGTGCGCAGCATCGGGGCCGACCGGATCAGACTCAGTGGCGAGTCGCTGGGCGGCTGGGTCGCCGCGCGTGCCGCGGTCGACCATCCGGACGTCATTGACCGGCTCGTGCTCAACACCGCCGGTGGCTCGCAGGCCGACCCGGTGGTGATGAAACGCATCATCACGTTATCGATGGCCGCCGTGGAGAACCCGACCTGGGAGACCGTGCAGGCACGCATCAAATGGTTGATGGCCGATAAGTCCAAGGACTACGACGACCTGGTCGCCAGCCGGCAACGCATTTACCGCCAGCCCGGCTTCGTCGCGGCGATGCGCGACATCATGGCGCTGCAGGATCCGGAGGTCCGGGCCCGAAACCTGTTGGGCCCGGAGGAGTACGGTTCGATCACCGCGCCCACCCTGGTCCTGTGGACGAGTGACGACCCCACCGCCGATGTGCCCGAGGGCCGCCGCATCGCCTCGATGATTCCCGGGGCGCGGTTCGAGCTCATGCCCGGTTGCGGTCACTGGCCCCAGTACGAAGACGCCAAGACCTTCAACCGGTTGCACCTCGACTTCCTGCTGGGGCGCTGATGGCCGGCCCGGGCTTCGACGTGGTCGTCGTCGGCGCCGGCCCCGTCGGCCTGACGTTGGCCAACATTCTTGGCCTGCAGGGTATTCGGACACTCGTGGTGGACGAGCGGTCCACGCTCATCGACTATCCCCGCGGGGTCGGCCTGGACGACGAGGCGTTGCGCACCTTCCAGTCGATCGGATTGGTCGACAACGTGCTGCCGCACACGGTTCCAAATCAGATCCTGCGTTTCTACGACGCCAAGCGCCGGGTGCTCGCCGAAATGGCACCGCCCGACGCGCGATTCGGCTGGCCCAAGCGCAACGGCTTCGTGCAGCCGTTGGTCGACGCCGAATTGCTACGCGGGCTGGACAGATTCGACCACGTGCAGGTGTGGTGGAACCGTCCGATGGCCTCCTGCACCCAGGACGCCGACACGGTGACCGTAACGCTCGGCGGCACCGAGGACACCGCCACAGTGCGCGCGCGGTATGTGGTGGGCTGCGACGGCGGCCGCAGCATGACCCGCGGCATGATGGGCGTTTCCTTCGACGGCACCACGTCGCCGACCCGGTGGCTGGTGGTCGACATCGCCAACGATCCGCTGGGCCACCCGAACAGCGAGGTGGGCGCGGACCCGCAGCGCCCGTACGCGTCGATATCGATTGCGCACGGAATTCGCCGTTTCGAGTTTATGATTCACGCCCACGAGACAGATGAGCAAGCCGAGGACCCGGCGTTTCTGAGGCAGATGCTGGCGCGGATGGTGCCGCATCCGGATCGCGTCGAGGTGATCCGGCGGCGGGTCTACACCCACCACTCGCGGATCGCCGGAGCCTTCCGTGCCGGCCGGATGCTGCTCGCGGGAGACGCGGCCCACCTGATGCCGGTGTGGCAGGGACAGGGCTACAACAGCGGCATTCGGGACGCCGCCAATCTGGGCTGGAAGCTCGCAGCGGTGGTCAGCGGCCGGGCCGGTGACGCGCTGCTGGACACCTATGATGTCGAGCGGCGCAAACATGCCCGCGCCATGATCGACCTGTCGACGATGGTGGGCCGGGTCATCTCTCCGACCAACCGCAGGGTGGCCGGGGCGCGTGATGTGCTCATCCGATCCGCGTCGATCCTGCCGTCGCTCAAGCGGTACGTGCTGGAGATGCGGTTCAAACCGATGCCTCGCTACGAGCACGGTGCCGTCGTGCATGACCGGCCGCAATCACCGGCTGGGACGTTGTTCGTGCAGCCCCGGGTCGATACGCGGACTCAGCAGAACATCCTGCTCGACGACGTGCTGGGCCCGTGGTTCGCGGTGATGTGCTGGAACAACAACCCGCGCCAGATCCTCGGCGAGCAGGCGTTCGCGCAGTGGAAAGCCCTGGGCGCACGTTTCTTTGCGCTGCGACCGCTGACGCAGCTGCACTGGTCCGGCCAGGACGATGCCGATGTGGTCATCATCGGCGATCGCTCCGGGGGGCTCAAAGCATGGTTCGACGGCCACCAGGAATCGGTGGTGTTCCTGCGCCCGGATCGCTGCATCGCCGGCGCCTGTATCGCCCAGCGGTCGCCCGAATTGAGCGCGGCGCTGATCGATGCTTTGACACTGACACCGGAGGGGGGTGAAATCGACAGTGCCACTGGCTCTTTGCTGTATGTCGCACAGCCCGCTACTGAATCTACCGGGGCCGCCGCGGGATCTGCTTGACGACGTCGACGCCGCGATCACGCAGGCGCGGGAATTCGTCACCGCGTACGACCCGGAACTCGTCGTCATTTTCGCCCCCGATCACTACAACGGATTCTTCTACAAGGTGATGCCGCCGTTCTGTATCGGCATGCAGGCCAATGGCGTCGGTGACTACGGCACTCACGCCGGCCCACTCGATGTTGCCCAGGACATCGCCGAAGCCTGCGCCACGGCCGTCCTTGCCGAAGGAGTGGACGTTGCGGTATCGGCCAGCATGGACGTCGACCACGGCACCGTTCAGCCTTTGGAGAAGTTGCTGGGCGCGGCGACAGCTCGTCCGGTGCTACCGATCTTCGTCAACGCTGTCGCCGCACCGTTGGGGCCGCTGCATCGGTGCCGCGCACTGGGCAGCGCGGTCGGCAACTTCCTGGCCACCCTCGAACGCAGGGTACTGGTGATCGGATCCGGTGGCCTGTCGCACAGCCCCCCGGTGCCCACCCTGGCCACCGCCGCCCCAGCCGTGCTCGAGCGGATCGTGCACGGTCGGCCGATGACCACCGAACAGCGCCAGTCCCGGCAGGCGCAGGTGATCGAGGCCGCCAAGGAGTTCGCCGAGGGCACCGGTGCGTTGCAGGCCCTCAACCCGGCCTGGGACCAGCGGTTCCTGGATATCGTCGACAGCGGCCACCTGGCCGATCTGGATCGCTGGTCGAATGCCTTCGTCACCCACGAGGGCGGCAGTTCCGCGCACGAAATCCGCACCTGGATCGCGGCTTTCGCGGCGCTGGCGACGGCCGGGCCATACCGGACCACGGTGCGCTACTACCGGCAGGCGGCGGCCCTGATCGCCGGGTTCGCCGTCCGGACGGCGGTGCCCGCCGAATGACCGCCGCAGCCGGCTTCGACCGGATCGTCGATGTGCTCATCGTCGGATCCGGCGCGGGCGGCATGACCGCGGCCCTCACGGCGGCCGCCGCCGGCCTGGACGTACTGGTCATCGAGAAGTCCCCGCGGTTCGGTGGTTCCACCGCGCTGTCCGGCGGCGGCATCTGGGTGCCGGGCGCACCGGCCCAGCGCAGGGCGGGCTACTCGCCCGACGCCGAAGCGGTCGTGCAGTACCTGCGGCAGATCACCGACGGGTTGGTCAGCGATGCCCGACTCCGGCAGTACGCCGAGTCGGCGCCGCGGATGCTGGAGTTCCTGGAAGGCCTCAGCCCGTGGCTCGAATTCGTCTGGAAGCCGGGCTATGCCGACTACTACCCGGAACTGCCGGGCGGATCCGAACTCGGCAGCACCATCAACGTTCCGCCCATCGACCTCCGCCGGCTCGGCGACGACGAAGACAAGCTGCTGCAGCCGCTGGCGCTGGCGCCGAAGGGAATCTGGCTGGGCCCCATGGAACTGCGGTCCTTCTACCGGATCCGGCAGTCCTGGGCCGGTAAGGCCGTACTGGTGAAGCTGATCTCTCGCATGGTCCGGGCCAGGGTGTTCGGTGAGCGGATCGCCGCCATCGGGCAGTCACTGGCCGCCAGGCTGCGGCTGGCGATGCGCGATGGCGGCGTGCCGCTGTGGCTGAACACACCGATGACCGAATTGCTCGCCGACGCCGACGGATCGGTGGTCGGGGCACTGGTGGAACGCGACGGCACGCAGCTGCGGATCGGTACCCGGCGGGGGGTCATCCTGGCCTCCGGCGGCTTCGACCACGACATGGCATGGCGCAAAGAACATCAGCCGGTGGTGGACCAGGATTGGAGCTTCGGGAACCCGGCCGCCACCGGCGACGGTATCCGCGCCGGTCAGCGGGTGGGTGCCGGCACCGACCTGCTCGACGAGGCGTGGTGGTTTCCGGCCATCCAATGGCCGGACGGGCGAATGCAATTCATGCTCAACGAGCGGATGATGCCCGCGCAGTTCATCGTCAACGGCGAGGGGAAGCGGTTCATCAACGAGGCGGCACCGTACATGGACTTCGGCCACGCGATGATCGAGGGCCAGAAGACCGGCGCGACGCATATCCCGTGTTGGCTCATCACCGACCACCGATCGTTCAACCGCTATGTCGTCGGCGGCCACCTGCCGATACCCAAGATCCCCGGCGCCCCAGTGCCCACCGGGCGCAAGGTACCCAAGGCCTGGCTGGACTCCGGTGTCGTCAAGGCCGCGTCGACGTGGGAGGAGCTGGCCGCGAAGATAGCTGTTCCGGCGCAACAACTCCGGGCGACTGCCACGCGCTTCAACGAACTCGCCCGCCAGGGCCACGATGACGACTTCTGTCGTGGGGACAGCGTTTACGACAACTACTACGGCGATCCGACGCTGCCCAACCCCAACCTGTATCCGGTCGGCGGCCCACCGTACTACGCCTTCCGTGTGGTGCTGGGCGATCTCGGCACCTCCGGCGGCTTGCGTACCGACGAATTCGCCCGCGTGCTGCGCGCCGACGACACCGTGATACCCGGACTCTATGCGGTGGGCAATGTCTCCGCGCCGGTGATGGGCCGCAGCTATGCCGGTGCCGGCGCGACCATCGGGCCGGCCATGACCTTCGGCTTTGTCGCGGCGAATCACGCGGCGAAATACCTTGCCGCACATGACGCCGCGCTCGACGCAACCCCAGACCCCGAATACTCCTAGGAGGTAACGATGAAGATTTCGCTGTTCTACGAGTTTGCGCTGCCGCGCCCGTGGGTGCCCGACGACGAACGCCAGATGCTGCAGGACTGCCTGGACGAGGTCGAGGCGGCGGACAAGGCCGGTTTCTCCACTGTGTGGCTTACCGAGCACCACTTCCTTGAGGAGTACTGCCATTCCACCGCGCCGGAGATCTTTCTGGCCGCGGCCAGCCAGCGCACCAAGAACATTCGGTTGGGATTCGGCATCATGCATCTTCCGCCCGCTGTCAATCACCCGGCCCGGGTGGCCGAGCGGATCGCCACCCTGGACCTGCTGTCCAACGGGCGGGTCGAATTCGGCACCGGCGAATCGTCTTCGGTTGGCGAACTCGGCGGATTCAACATCGATCCCGCCGACAAGCGTGCGCAGTGGGAGGAGGCACTGGAGGTCTCCATCCGGTGCATGATCGAGGAGCCGTTTTCGGGGTTCAAGGGCGAACACATCCAGATGCCGGCCCGAAACGTCATTCCCAAGCCGCTGCAGAAGCCACACCCTCCGGTCTGGGTGGCGTGTACCCGCCCGGCCAGCGTGCAGATGGCGGCCCAGAAGGCGATCGGCGCACTGAGTTTCGCCTACACCGGGCCCGGGCCGCTGACCGAGCGGGTGAACGGCTACTACAAGGAATTCGAGGAGAACGGCGTCCCCGTCACGCCCGCAATCAACCCGAACATCCTGGCCATCGGCGGGGACCTGTCGATGATGGTGGCCAAGTCCGATGACCTTGCGCTGCAACGCCTCGGCCAGGGCGGCGGGTTCTTCTCCTTCGGAATCATGCACTACTACATGACCGGTGTGCACACCCCGGGCCGCACCGGCGTCTGGGAACGCTATCTCGAGGAGGTCGAGAAGGACCCGACGCTGGCCTATGGGCCGGGGCGGGGCGCGATCGGGTCACCGGCCACCGTGCGCGAATTCCTGCGCGGTTACGAGGAAAGCGGTGTAGACGAGATCATCTTGCTGCTCAACCCGCGCAGTCACGAGGGCACCATGGAATCCATCGAGTTGATGGGCAAAGAGGTGCTGCCCGAGTTCATCGAGCGGGACGAAAAGGCGGTTGCCGACAAGGCCGCACGGCTGGCGCCGGTGATCGAAAAGGTGGAGGCGCGCCGGCCCGAATCCACGGTGCCGCCGTTCGACGAGAACTATTCGTTCGGTGGGTTGCCGACCGGGCGGGGCGGTAAGTTCACCGCCAGCGAGATCCCGGAGGCGATGGCCGAGATCAACGAGGGCCGGGTACAGGCGGCGCAGCGACTGAAGGAGCAGGGCAAGTGACGAAAGATCGGCTTGCGCGGGAGAGCGGTTGACCCGATACGAGGAGCTGTGGCGCTACGACGGCCGTCGTGCCGTGGTGACCGGATGCGCCTCGGGCATCGGCGCACACCTGGTCTCCGGGTTGACCGAGCTGGGTGCCGAAGTGGTGGGACTGGACCAACGGCGACCCGCGGTCGAGCTCAACGCTTTTCACGAAGTCGACCTGGCCGACCCGGCATCGATCGACCAAGCCGTCGCAGCCGTCGCGGGGCCCGTCGACGCGTTGTTCAACGTCGCAGGCGTCTCCTCGGGAGTCGGTGACCCGCAGCTTGTCCTCACCGTCAACTTCCTCGGCTTGCGCCACCTGACCGAGGCGGTGATCCCCACGATGAGCGCGGGATCGTCGATCGTCAGCGTGTCCTCACTGGCCGCGGCCGGCTACCGCGAACACCTGCGCGACATCGCCCCGCTGCTGCGCACCGCGACGATGCAGGAAGGCGCCGAATGGGCGCAGCGCCACCCGGACACGTTGGGTACCGGCTATCAACTGGCCAAGGAAGCGGTCATCCTCTACACCATGCGAAGTGCCGCCGCACTCGGTGCGCGCGGCATCCGGATCAATTGCAGCGGCCCGGGCGTCACCGAAACACCGATCCTGGACCAGCTCCGGACCGCGTACGGGCCGGCATTTCTCGACGACATCCCCAAGCCACTGGGCCGGGTGTCCGATCCGGCGGAACAGGCCGCCGTGCTGCTGTTCTTGAATAGCGCCGCCGCAAGCTATATTTCCGGCCAAGTCGTCTGGGTCGACGGCGGGAACGTCGGTGCCGCCATCGCCCGTGAACTCGAGGAGGCCTGATGGCCACGATGGCTGATTTTCGCCGGGTCGCCAAGGACGTCAGCAACTGGGGCCGATGGGGCAATGACGACGAACTCGGCACCCTGAACTTCATCACCCCCGAGAAGGTGCGGCAGGCGGCAGGCCTGGTGCGCCACGGCAAGGTCTTCCCACTGGGTGTGGACTTCGGATCGTCGGGACCCCAAGGGGCCTTTGGCTTCCGGCACAATCCGGTGCACGTGATGACAGTCGACGGGGGAGACGCGAACTCCCTGCTGCAGTACGGGCCCGGGTGGGAGAAGAATCCGACCGCGGCCCAGCTGAGCGGTTACCTCGCCGACAATCCGTTCCGCTTCAACGACGACATGATCATCATGCCGCTGCAGGCCGCCACGCAGTGGGATGCGTTGTCCCACGTGTACTACGAGGACCGGCTCTACAACGGGTTCCCGGCCGATTCGGTGACCAGCCTGGGCGCATTCCACTGCGGCATCGACAAGGTCGACGTCAAAGGCATCGCGTCCCGTGGTGTGCTGCTCGACCTGGTGCGCCATCGGGGCGCCGAGGTGTTCCTCGAACACGGCAACCCGATCACCCCGGAGGAGCTGGACGACGTCGTCCGCGCGCAGGGCGTGACGATCGAGAGCGGCGACATCGTGCTGGTCCGAACCGGCTGGTGGACAAGGTTTCTGCTTACCGGTGACAAGGTGGAGCCCTATTCCGGCTTGGATTGGCGCTGCGCGCAATGGTTGCACGACCACGACGTCGCCGCCGTCGCGTCCGACAACCTGCAGGTCGAGGATCCGGTGTCCGACGTCGAAGGTCTGTTCCTGCCTTTCCACCTCCTCTGCCTGCGGGACATGGGTCTGATGCTCGGCGAGTATTGGGACCTGACCGCGCTTGCCGCCGATTGCGCCGCGGACGGCGTCTACGAATTCCAGTTGATAGCACCGCCGTTGCGGTTCACCGGTGCGGTGGGTTCGCCGGTGAATCCGATCGCGATCAAGTGATGGAGATACAGCTCAGGACCACCGAGGTCGACGGCCTGACCACCAGCTACCTGGAGGCCGGCGAGGGTGACCCGGTGGTGCTGTTGCACGGCGGTGAGTTCGGCGCCAGCGCCGAATTGGGCTGGGAGCGAACGATACCCGCGCTCGCTGCGCGCTACCGGGTGCTGGCGCCGGATCAGCTCGGCTTCGGCCAGTCGGCCAAGGTCATCGACTTCGTCAACAGCAGGGCGATGCGGATCCGGCATGTCGCCCGGTTCTGCCAGCTGCTCGGTGTCTCGTCGGCGCACTTCGCCGGCAACTCGATGGGTGCCATCAATCTGCTGACGGACATGACGTCGGATGCGCCGCTGTTGCCGGTGCGCAGCATGGCGATCATCTGCGGTGGCGGGGAGATTCAGCAGAACCACCACTTCGATGCCTTGCAGCAGTATGACGCCACGTTGCCGGCGATGCGCAACATCGTCGAGGCGCTGTTCTACGACGCCTCGTATCCGGCCGACGAGGACTATGTGTGGCGCCGCTACGCGTCCAGCACCGCCCCGGGTGCGTGGGAAGCGGTGGCGGCAGCCAGGTTCCGGCGCCCCAACGCCGCTCCGCCGGCGACGCCGTCAAGCGCGCGTCCGTACCACCGGATCGGGGTGCCGACGCTGGTGGTCGAGGGCGGCGGCGACAAACTGCTTCCGCCGGGCTGGGCCGCGCAGATTGCCGACCAGATCGACGGGGCGCGTTCGGTGGTGGTTCCCCGTGCCGGCCACTGCCCGCAGATCGAACAGGCCGCGGTGGTCAACGAGCTGCTGCTGGACTTCTTCGGCGGCTGAAGAGCTCCACATGGGGGCCGGGGGTTCGCCGAGATTGAAGAATTGCAGCAGAAGTGCGAGTGCGGACCTGCAGGGTTTCAGTCTCGGCAATCGACCGTCAGAAGACGTAGTCCAGCCGGGTCATCATGCCCGCTTCCTGGTGATAGGTGTTGTGACAGTGCATCACCCACGTCCCTGGATTGTCGGCGATCAGCACCGCCCGTAGCTTGCGCTTGGGCAGCACGATGACGGTGTCCTTACGGGCACCGAGGGTGCCATCACTGTTGATCACCTGAAAAGTGTGTCCGTGCAAGTGGATCGGGTGCCACATCATCGTGGTGTTGTCGAAGGTGAGGGTCGGGTGTTCACCTTCGCGCACATGCAGCGGTCTGGTCCTGCTGTACGGCTCGCCGTTGATGGTCCAGTCGTACTTGGCCATCGTGCCGCCGAGCACCACCGGCAGGTCGAGGTTGGGCTCGGGGCGACCCAGGTTGACAGACGTCGTCGCGGTGAACATGTCGACCACGCCGACCCGTTTGTTCAGTTCGTCCGGCCTGAACTGCGGGTCGGGCGGACTGCCCTTGCCGGTGACCAACAAGGCGCGCGCCAGCGCGTTCTTACCTTCGGCGGATGCGACCAACGGGAAGACGCCGTCGGCCGCCGTCACCAGGACGTCGTAGCGTTCGGCCATCCCGATCAGCAGAGCGTCGACCTGAGCGGGGACCACGGGATAGCCGTCGGTGTGGGTGACCGTCATCGTGTGTCCCGCCAATGCGACACGGAACGCGGTGTCGGACGCGACGTTGATGATGCGGATCCGGATGCGCTGCCGGGGCTTGGCGTTGAATGTGGTGGCCGCCTCGGGAATTCGCCCGTTGATCAAGTAGTACGGGTAGGCGATGTCACCGGCGTCACCACCGAGCAGGTCGCTGGTACCGACCTCACCCGTTCCGCCCATCCCCGGCATTTCGGGCATCCTGTTCGTCGGGCTTGCCGAAGTAGTCGTCGTGCTGGGCGCACTCGTCGTTGTCGTCGTGGTTGTCGTCGGGGTGCTGGTGCTGGTGCTGCTGCTGGTGCTGGTGGACGTCGACGTTGTGGTGGTGGGCGGGGGAGGCTGCATCGTCGGCTTGTTGGGATCGACGAGCCCGTCGTAGAGCTGTTGTGGGGACTTACCGACACCGTCGGTCCAGTCATCAAGGACGACAATCCATTCGGCATCGTAGCGGCCCGGCTCGGTCGGATCGTCGATGATGAAGGGCAGATAAAGCCCCTTGTCCGCGGACAAGCCGGTGTGCGGGTGGGCCCAGTAGGTGCCCGCATTCGGCACCGAGAACCGGTAGGTGAAGTCCGCTCCGGCGGGGATGTTCGGGGTGGCGGGTTCGGCGCCGTCCATGTCGTTGCGCAGCGCGATGCCGTGCCAGTGCACCGACGTCGGGCGATCGAGCTTGTTGGTCACCGAGACCACGACCTCGTCGCCGACGGTCGCGCGAATCAGCGGGCCCGGGACGGCGTCGCCGTAGGCGAACGTGTCCACGATCCGTCCACCGATGTCGACCCGTGCGGGTTGGGGTGTCAGCGTGGTGGTCACCGTCCGTCCACTGTGCGGACGCTCGGCCTCGGTCGCCGCGATTGCGGCCGCCATGGGGGACATCTGCGTCTTGTGGCCGCAGGCGGCCAGCGCGAATCCGCCGGCGATACCGGCGGCGAGGAAGCCGCGCCTGTTGAAGCGAACGCTGCCTGAGGGGTAACCGCTGGGCGGCTGCGCCGGCATGGACTGCTCCTCGTCTACGTCGATTCGTCGAACCAAACGCCTTCCACCCTGCTCAGCGCGGCAGCATACCGCAACCCGAACGGCGGGGACGGCTCCGCCGGAACACCCTTTACACTATACCCATAGGGGGTATACAGTGTCCGGCATGAACCTGCGTCGCCGATCGATGCGAATGGTGGTTCTTGCCGCCGTTTCCTGGTTGGTGGCGGTGGTGGTCGTCCAGTGCTGGTTGCCGCATGTTCAGCACGGCGCGCCGCATACCCCGCATCCGTTGGCGGCCGCGGTAGGCGGTGAGTTCACGGTCAACGCCGATCACGCGCACTTCTCCGACAACTCGACACCGCCGTGCCAACTGGACATGGTGGCCGTTCCGCTATCACGTTCGAATGCAACAATATTCACCCCTGCGTCGGTAGTGCCGGTTGCGGGTCTCGTGGCCGCGCACGCTCACCCGGCGGAGTCGACGGGACGCGCGCCGCCCCGGGCGCTGGATTCCTCCACCTGCGGACAGGACTTGCTGACCCGCTACTGCCTGGCTCGTCGCTGAGTGGTCAGCGCCACGCCGTGGCGGCAATGCCGCCGTGGCCGGTGACCGCTGACCCCAGCCATGCCGCGCACTCGTTGCCGGCACCGATGCAGAAGCGACGGAACCAATGAACTTTCTACTGAACGTTGAAGACCTGCGCGTTTCCAACCGTGCTCACCTCACCGCGATTCGACCTAACCGCGACCGGTACCGGCCTGTTCCCCAAAGATCTCGCCCAGTCCCGGCCCGGAATCATCAGCCTGCCAACATGGTTGGCAACACCCCGGTCCTGTGGGTCTCCGGAGCGACCAGCCCGGTCGGCGCTACCGGCCACGGATTCTGGGCCAAGCTGGAGGGATTCAACCCCGGCGGCATGAAGGATCGCCCCGCGCTGCACATGGTGGAACGTGCCCGCGCACGCGGCGACCTGGCACCGGGCGGCACAATCATCGAGTCAACCAGCGGCACATTGGGATTGGGTCTGGCGCTGGCCGGCAACGTGTATCGGCATCCGGTCACCCTGGTGACCGACCCGGGTCTGGAGCCGATCATCGCGCGGATGCTGACCGCCTACGGTGCCCGGGTCGACATGGTCACCGAGCCGCATCCGGTCGGCGGCTGGCAGCAGGCCCGCAAGGACCGGGTCAGCGAGCTGCTCGCCACCGAGTCCGCCGCGTGGAACCCCAACCAGTACAGCAACCCCGACAATGTGGACGGCTACCGAACCTTGGCCCTGGAGTTGGTGTCTCAGCTCGGCCGTGTCGATGTCCTGGTGTGCTCGGTGGGCACCGGCGGCCATTCGGCCGGGGTGGCCCGGGTCTTGCGGGAGTTCAACCCCAACTTGTGGTTGATCGGCGTGGACACCATCGGGTCCACCATCTTCGGTCAGCCCGCAGCCAACCGCGTGATGCGTGGATTGGGTTCGAGCATCTATCCCGACAACGTCGACTACGGCGCATTCAACGAGGTGCACTGGGTTGCTCCGGCCGAGGCGGTGTGGGCCGCGCGCAACATGGCGGCCACCCACTTCGCCAGCGGCGGGTGGAGCGTCGGGGCGGTCGCGCTGGTCGCCGGCTGGGCCGCGCGCACGCTGTCGCCCGACGCGACGATCGCCGCGGTCTTCCCGGATGGCCCGCAACGGTATTTCGACACCGTCTACAACGATGAGTACTGCGCGGACCGCGGGATACTGGGCGGGCGCCCGGCCACCGACCCCGACTACATCGCCTCGCCGGCGGACGCCGTGGTGAGCCGTTGGACGCGTACCACCACGGTGGTCAACCCGGTTCGGGCGGTGGCGTGATGGGATTGCTGGGGCAGTTTCACAGCTTCAATCGACCCACCCGGGTGCTGATGGTCAACCAGTTCGGCATCAATTTCGGCTTCTACCTGTTGATGCCGTATCTGGCCGACTACCTTTTCGGTCCCCTCGGGCTGGCGGCGTGGGCCGTCGGTCTGGTGCTGGGCGTACGCAACTTCTCCCAGCAGGGCATGTTCTTCGTGGGCGGTACGCTCGCCGACCGGTTCGGGTACAAGCCGTTGATCGTCGCTGGATGCCTGCTGCGCACCGGTGGGTTCGCTCTGCTGTCCGTCGCGCAATCCCTGCCCAGCCTAGTGATCGCGGCGGCCGCCACGGGTTTCGCCGGGGCGCTGTTCAATCCCGCGGTGCGCGCCTACCTCGCCGCCGACTCCGGTGAGCGCAAGGTCGACGCATTCGCGACGTTCAACGTCTTCTACCAGGCGGGAATCCTGCTCGGTCCGCTGGCGGGATTGGCCTTGCTGACAGTGGATTTCCGAGCGACCGTGTTGACCGCGGCGACGGTGTTCGCCGTGCTGACGGTGGCGCAGCTACGAGCGCTACCTCAGCGCACGGTCGAGCCCAGTGCCGAACGAGGCTCGGTCCTACACGATTGGCGCACGGTGGTCCGCAATCGGCGGTTCCTCGCCTTCGCCGCTGCAATGTCCGGCGCCTACGTCCTGTCATTCCAGGTCTATCTGGCGCTTCCGATGCAGGCGTCGCTCTTGGTGCCGGGGCGCCAAGCACTGGTCGTGGCAGCGGTGTTCGCGGTTTCGGGGCTGGTCGCGATCGCCGGCCAACTGCGTATCACCGCATGGTTCGCCGAGCGCTGGGAGCCTGCCCGCAGCCTGGTTGTCGGCGCGGCAATCCTGGCGGCGTCCTTCGTGCCGCTCGTCGTGGTGCCGAACGCTCAGCGGTTCGGCACGGCCGCCGGGGTGACGGCACTGCTGCTCTCAGCCGGCTTGCTCGCGATCGCCTCGGCCGCGTTGTTTCCCTTCGAAATGCGCACCGTGATGACCCTGTCGCGGGACAGACTGGTCGCAACGCATTACGGGTTCTACAGCACGATCGTGGGGGTGGGAATCTTGGCGGGCAACCTCGCGCTCGGCGCCCTGATGGACGTGGCACACGGATGGAACGCTGACGAAATGGTCTGGGCCGCTTTGATATTGCTGGGCATAGTCACGATCCTGGGGTTGGTCCGGTTGGACAGATCCGCTCCAGAGCTTGATAGATCAGCCGGCTATACCTCTGGGTTCGATCCGATCCGGCCGAGGTGACCTGGCCCATCTTGTTCATCACATAAGCAAAGGTCACCCGCCGGTCGAGATCCATGACCACCGTGGACCCACCCCAGCCACCCCAGTAGCAGATCCGTCCCGCCGGAATATCCGGCACCGCCTCCACTTTGGGCAACGCAAATCCGATACCCCAGCGCGCCGGCATACCCAGCACCAGATCGATGCCGTTGGCCTGCTCGGTGAAGATCAGATCGACCGTGTCCGGGCTCAGGAACTGCCGCCCATTGACCCTGCCGCCCAGCGAAATCGGAGACAGTGCTCGCACCAGGGCACGGGCATTGCCGTGGCCGTTGGCCGCACCGATGTCTGCGCGCCGCCACTCCGTGCTCTGCGCCAGCAGCGCGGCCTCACCGGTCGGTGCCAGCATGCCGAAGGTCTTACGCATCGGGTGGTCCTCGGGCACGGCGTCCAATGGGATGTCCAGCGGTGGTGGCGGGATCAATTCGGCGATACGGCTGTCATCCTCGGGGCGGGCGCCGATCTGGATGTCGGCGCTCAACGGGGTGGCGATCTCCTCCCGCACGAACTCCTTGAGCGTCCTGCCGGTGATGCGGCGGACGATCTCACCGACCAGGTGGCCGATGTTCACCGCGTGGTAGCCGGATGCGGTGCCGGGCTGCCACCACGGCGCCTGCGCGGCGAGATGGGCGGTGGCTTTCTCCCAGTCGTAAACCTCTTCGATGGTGAACGGCAGCTCCCAACCAGACACCCCCGAGGTGTGGCTCAGCACGTGGCGGACCTCGATGCCCTCCTTGCCGTTCGCGGCGAACTCCGGCCAATAACGGGCGACGGGCGCGTAGGGGTCGAGATCACCGCGGTCGATGAGCAGCAGCGCCGCCAGCGCGGTGACGTTCTTGGTGCTGGAGAAGACGTTGACGATGGTGTCGGCGTTCCATTGCCTGGTCTTGGTGCGGTCGACGTAGCCGCCCCAGATGTCGACCACCGTCTCGCCGTCGAGGTCGACCGCAATGGCGGCGCCGAGTTCCCCGCCGGTGGACAGCTCGTCGGCCAGGCCTGCCGCCAGGTCGGCGAAGCGCGGGTCGTAGTGTCCGGCGATGACGGCGTCGACTGCGGTATCGCAGATTTGTCTGGTCATGGTTGATCTCCTCTGTGGTCGGTTCTGCAAATATGCGGTCCGCGCCGCCCGCGGCGCATTGGCCGGATCGCGTAAATCGCCGCCGCGGTGAGCGGGTGATTTTTCTACGCATATCCGCCGATGTTGCGGGCCACGACGCGCCGCAGGCTGGCTAGCATGGGTGAATCTGATCCCCGCGTGGACACGGCGCCGCTGAACTGGAGCGAGTTGGGCGTGAGCGAACTGCCGACCGGTACGGTGACCCTGCTGCTGGCAGACATCGAAGGATCCACTGCGCTGTGGCAGAACCATCCCGCCGAGATGACCGAGGCAGTTGCGCGCCTGGACGCGACCCTGGCTGAGCTGGTGGACGCCCACCACGGGGTGCGCCCGGTCGAACAGGGCGAGGGGGACAGCTTCGTCGTCGCATTCGCCCGCGCCAGCGACGCCGCGTGCTGTGCCCTGGCGTTGCAGCGGGCACCGCTGGCTCCGCTGCGGATGCGAATCGGGGTGCACACCGGCGAAATTCAGCTCCGCGATGGTGCCAACTACATGGGACCCACCATCAATCGGGCCGCCCGGGTGCGCGACCTGGCGCACGGCGGCCAGACCGTGCTCACCGCGGCCACCGAACAGGTCGTGGTCGATCATCTGCCGGATGGGGCGTGGCTGACCGAGCTCGGCACGCACCAACTGCGTGGCCTGGCCCGGCCCGAGCGCATCGTGCAGCTGTGCCATCCCGACCTGCGCGTCGAATTCCCGCCGCTGCGGTCATCGGATAGCGCTGCCGCTCAACCGCTTCCGATACCGTTGACCAGCTTTGTCGGGCGCAGCGCCGAAATCGCGGAGCTTACGCGGCTCGTCAACGAGCACCGGCTGGTGACCCTGACCGGCGCGGGCGGCGTCGGCAAGACCCGGTTGGCCGTCGAGCTGGCAACACATCTCACCAAGGGGGTCGGCGGCCCGATCCACTATGTCGATCTCGTTCCGATCAGCGACCCCGCTCTGGTGGAGGGAGCCGTCGCCCAAGCCCTGGGCCTGCCCGATCAACCCGGCCGGTCTATCGCCGACACCGTCGTGGCACGCATTGCCGACAACCCGACGTTGATCGTGCTGGACAACTGCGAGCATGTGCGCGAAGCGGTTACGGCATTGGTGGATTCGCTGTTGGGTCGCTGCCCCGCCGTGCGGATACTGTCCACCAGTCGCGAACCGCTGCGCACCGCGGCCGAGGTGAACTGGCAGGTTCCTTCGCTCGGGGTGGCCGACGACGCCATCGCGTTGTTCACCGACCGCGCCCGCCACGTTCGGCCCGAGTTCGCCATCACCCAGAGCAATATCGACGCGGTCACCGAGATCTGCCGGCGGCTGGACGGGATGCCGCTCGCCATCGAATTGGCCGCCGCCCGGATGCGGGCGTTGTCGGCGGCCGACATCCTGGACAGCTTGCAGGACCGTTTCCAGCTGCTCACCGGTGGCGCACGCACGGCCGTTCGGCGGCAGCAGACACTGCGGGCTTCGGTGGACTGGTCGCATTCGATGCTCACCGAAGCGGAGAGCGTGCTCTTTCGTCGATTGGCCGTATTCGCAGGTGGTTTCGACCTCGACGCCGCTGTATCGGTGTGCGGGGGCGAGGGCGTGCAGCGCTATCAGGTGCTCGACCAGCTGACCCTGCTGGTGGACAAGTCACTGGTGCAGGCCGACAACATCGCCGACCGGGCGCGGTACCGCATGCTGGAAACGATCCGCGAGTACGGCTTGGAGAGGCTCAACGAGTCCGGCGAGGCCGCGGCGGTGCGTCGTCGGCACCGGGACCACTACGCCGCGCTGGCCACCGCGCTGGATACCCCTACACGCAACGACTTTCGGGACCGGGTCGCCCGCGTCGAGTCAGATCTCGACAACGTGCGGGCCGCATTCGCCCATTGCTGTGACAACGGGGAGTGTGAACAGGCGTTGCAGCTGGCGTCCTCACTGCAACCGCTGTGGCAAGGTCGCGGCCGGTTGCGCGAGGGCCTGACGTGGTTCAATTCGGTGCTCAACCGTGCCGACGTCGATCCGGCTGTCATCGACCCGGCGATATATGCCCGCGCCATCGCGGACAAGGCCGTGCTGGATTCCTTCACCGCGGCGACTGACAGTGTCGAGCAGGTGCACCGCGCCCTGGATACCGCACGCGAGCTCGGGGACCCCACGCTGCTAGCACGCACTCTGACCGCATGTGGTTGCATCGCCAATCTTGACTTCGATTCGGCGGCAGGGTATTTCACCGAAGCGATCGATCTGGTCCGGGCGAGCGGTGACGACTGGCGGCTCAGTCAGATCCTGGGTAGGCAGGCGTACCTCGCTGCCATGGCCGGCGACCCGGTCGCGTCCGAGGACCTCGGCCGCGAAGGCGCGGAAGTCGCCGGTGCGCTCGGTGACTGGCTGAACGAGCACTGGTGCCGCTGGAGTGTGGGCATGTCCCAGATGTTTCGGGCGGATCTGGACGGCGCCGTGGACACCTTCCGCAACGTGCACGCCGACTGCACAACCGACGGGAACATTCTGGGTGGCATGTTGTGCCTGATCAGCATGGGTTGCGCCCTGGTGTACCGCGGGGATGTCGCCGCGGCCCGGGACGCGGGCCACGCGGCGGTGGCCGCCGGGGCCGAAATCGACGCGATACTGGAACTCGCGGCCGCAACCGTGCTGGCCATTGCGGCCGTGGCCGAGGGCGACGCCGAAGCCGCGAGCGCGATTGGCGCAAAGGTCTGGGACCATCCCGCTGTTCACCGCGGCACCGTGGCCGCCAGCGCCGTCGCCCTGTGCGCGCACGTCGAGGGCGACCTCGCTAAGGCGCAGCAATTGGCCGACGAGGCGGTTACCACGCTCGAAGGTTGGCACCGCCTGCTCGCGCTGAGCGTCCGCGCACACATCGCCGCGGATCGCGGCGACAACGAGCAGGCCCGCCGCGACGCCCATCGCGCGCTGACGACGGCCGTCGACAATCAGGGCCGGCTCGGCGTCCCGGCGGCTCTGGAGGTCCTGGCACGGCTGGCGGTGGACGCCGGCAGCCACGCCGAGGCCGCCCGGCTGCTTGGGGCGGCGGACGCCCAGCGCGCCCGCGTCGGCGAGCTGCGCTTTCCCGTGTACCAGCCCCCTTACGACTCGGCGTGCGAGCAATGTCGGAAAGCATTGGGAGACAGTGAATTTCAGGCGTCTTATGATGCCGGCGCGGCACTTACCGTCGACGATGCCATCGGCCATGCGCTGCGCCGGCGCGGCGAACGGAAGCGGCCCGCCATCGGTTGGGCGTCGCTGACCCCGACCGAGCTCGACGTGGCCCGCCTGGTCAGCGAGGGGCTGGCGAACAAGGACATCGCCGAGCGGATGTTCATCTCGCCTCGCACGGTCCAGGCGCATCTGACCCACATGTACACCAAACTCGGCTTCACCTCCCGGCTACAGCTCGCCCGCGAAACCGCGCGCCGCAGCGCCGACTCCTGAGGCCGCGCGGAAATCACATAACGGCGTCATTCGAATTCCATGTGAATTTCGTCGGCTGCACCAACAGCTGCTCAACTGGGCCTTAACATAAGGTTAACGAAAGGTGAACGCGTCCAGTGCGCGCGGTGAGGTGAACCATGGATTTCGGGGCGTTGCCACCGGAGGTCAACTCCGGCCGGATGTATGCGGGTTCCCGCTCCCGGTCGATGCTGGAGGCCGCGCACGCCTGGGACCGGCTGGCCGACGAGCTTTACGGAACCGTGAATGCCTACCGGTCAACCATCGCCGCCCTGGCAGCCGACGGCTGGCAGGGTTGCGCTGCTGATGCGATGGCCGACGCCGCCGGGCCCTATCTGCGCTGGCTCACCCGTACCGCGAGCCAGGCGGAAGAGATCGCCAGTCAGGCCAGGGCCGCGGCCAGCGCCTTCGACGACGCGCTCGCCGTCACCGTCGCGCCGTCGGTCGTCGACGCCAACCGTGCCCGCGTGGCGGCGTTGAGTGCCACCAACGCGACCGGCCAGTCCACACCGGCGATCGCATCCCTGGAAGCCGACTACGGCGAGATGTGGGCACAGGACGCCGCCGCGATGTACCGTTATGCCGCCGCCTCGGCAGCGGCCGCCACCCTTCCGTCGCTGACGCCGCCCGCGCTGGGCTACAACATGCCGGCACTGATGGGTTCCGACGAAGGCGACGGCACCCCGGCCATGTTGGCGCCCGCGATGCCGGCGGTGCCTCAAGCGCTGCGCAGCCTCGCCGGACCGGTCCGGTCGGCCGCGGTCACCTCCGGGATCGCCAGGCTGCTGCGGCAGTGCAAGTTCGCCTCCCCGATGAGCGCCTTCGCCTCGGCGATCAGCTCGTCGCGGAGCATGACTTCCTCGGGCACTTCGGCGCGGCCGAAGATGCCTGCGCAGCCCGACATGAAGCTGACCATGGGCCGCGGTGTGGTGGTCGGGCGGTTGGTGGTGCCGCCCAGCTGGGGCGCTGTGGCGATGGGCGCGGTGCGCGCGATCGCCTGATCGCCGATCAAACCGCCGAGCCGCCGCCGTCGACATGCAACGTCGAGCCGGTGATGAAGCTGGCCCGGGGTGAGCTGAGGAACAGCACCGCCTCGGCGATCTCCGCCGGGTGGGCGGTGCGGCCCAGTGGGAGCGCCTTGCCGAGTTCCTCGTTGACCTCGCCCCATTCGGCGGCGACGCCAGGGGTGCGGGTGGGGCCGGGTGCCACACTGTTCACCCGCACGCCGCTGGCGCCGAATTCAGCGGCCCACGTCCGGGTCAGAGATTCCAGTGCGGCCTTGGAAGCGCTGTAGCCGGAGGCCCCTGCCACGCCCTTGACGGCGACCATGGTGGTGACGTTGACGATGCTGCCCCGGCCCCGCTCCAGCATGCCCGGCACCAAACCCGCGACCAGGAAGTAAGCGCCCCGGACGTTGGTGTCAAACATCGTCTCGAAGCTGGACATGTCCTGATCGACGGTCAGCGCGGATGGGAAACTCGCGGCGTTGTTGACGATGATGTCGACGTCGCCGCACTGCTGCACCAGGGCTTGCACCGACTCGGCGTCGGCCATATCGGTCTTTACGAACCGGGCGTTCGGCCCGATGGCCTCGGCGGCCAGCTCACCTCGGACCGGATCCCGGCCCGAGATGATGACGGTGGCGCCCTCGCTGGCGAGCAGTCGGGCCGCCTCCAGCCCGATGCCCGCCGTACCGCCGGTGACGACCGCGGTGTGGTCGATCAGTTCCATCCGATTCACCTCCGGGGCGGCGCCCACCGACTAGCGGGCGGTGCCGCTGGCCACGCTCGCGGCCATCCAGTCGCTGAACCGGGTGGGATAAATGGTCACTTCTTCCCCGTCGATGGGAACGATGGTGTCCTCGTCGAGCACCGCGCCGTAGTAGCGGGCGGCCGGGTCGGTCACCACCTGACGCGGGTCGCCGGTGGCGGCGAACCGGTTGCGGATGAAGTCGTCCATGCCGGCCTTCTCCGGCCCGGCGATGTTGACGACCCCGTTGACCGGTTCGGCGGTCGCGGCGCGAGTCACTGCCGCGGCGACGTCCGAGGCGGCGATGGGTTGGAAGGCCCCGTGCGGAGCGCGCACGGTATCACCGTCGGCCAGTGAATCGGCGATGCCGTCGACGAATTCGAAGAACTGTGTCGCCCGCACGATCGTGTATGGCGACCCCGACTCGGTGATCACTCGCTCCTGGGCGATCTTGCCCCGCATGTAGCCGCTGTCACCGGCCCGGGTCAGGCCGACGATCGAGAGCGCGACGTGGTTGCGCACGCCGGCGGCGCGCTCGGCCTCCAGCAGATTGCGGGTGGAGGTGGTGAAGAAGTTCAGCACGTCTTCGTCGGTCCACGACGGCGAGTTGGACACGTCGACGACGGCGTCGACCCCCGCCATCGCTTCGGCGACACCCTCACCGGTAAGACTGTTGACACCCGAGCTGGGCGACGCCGAAATGGCCTCGTGTCCCTGTTCGGTCAGGTTCGCGACCACCTGCGACCCGATCAGTCCGGTGCCGCCTACGACCAAGATCTTCATTGCCACGCCTTTCCAAGTTTCTCCCGATGAACTGGCACGTTCAGCATCCCCCGGCCACGGGGTGGGGTGAACCCTTGAAAGTCCGTAGTCAGTCCGTGGGCCGGAGCTGTCGGCGTGACTTGATGCCCAGCTTGGCGAACACCTTCCGCAGGTGCCATTCCACGGTGTGGGTGCTGATGAACAGCTGCGCGGCGATCTCGGGGTTGGTCAGACCCTCGCCGGCCAGCTTCGCGATCTGCGCCTCCTGCGCCGTCAGCTCCATCGCCGGAGCCGCGGCGCGGTTGCTCACCTTCTGACCGGTCACCAGCAGCTCCCGGCGGCTGCGTTCGGCAAACCCTTCGGCGCCCATCCGGGTGAACATCTCGTGGGCGGTGTGCAACTGGCTGCGGGCGTCGACGCGGCGGTTGCAGCGGCGCAACCATTCTCCGTACAGCAGATGCGCGCGGGCGAGCTGGACGGCGATCCGGGTGTTGCCCAGCTTCTCGATCGCTTCCCGGTAGTGGGCTTCGGCTCGGCGGTCGTCGGCGAGCAGCGCCCGAGAGCGCGCCAAAATGCCTGTCGCCCAGTCTGTCTGGCTGGCCAGGGCACGCTCTTCCAGACGGGTCAACGCATCCCGTGCGGTGTCCCGCTCGCCGCTGCGGGCCGCCGATTCGATCAATTCGACCAGGCACCAACCGAATAGGCCCAAGTCGTCGTCCTCGCACGCGCGCCGGGCGGCCGCACACGCCTGCTCGTACCGGCCCAGGCCGTTGTAAAGCACGGCCGTGGCGAAGCTCGTCAGGGCGATCACCCGGCCTTCGCCGCGGGCGACGCCGTCGTGCAGAGCCGACCCGATCAGGTGCAGGGCCTCCGATTCGGCACCACGCAGCGCCGCCAGCAACACCGAGTGGTACTTCACCGGGGCGTAGCCGGTGGCGGTCGTGATGGCGTCGGCTTCCTCGATGAGGACCGCGGCGGCGCTGAACTCGCCGGCCTGCACATGCACTCCCGCGCGGTACACCAGGGCAAGTGGCAGGACGGCGAGCGCACCGGCCTGCCGGGCCATCCGCACCGCGTGAGTGGCCAGTTGATGCCAGATCTCGTCGTCCCAGAGTTCGTGCGCCGCGGACTCCTGCACGATCGGGAACGCCTGCCAGAACCAGCGCATGATGTCGTCGCTGCCGCGCTCGGCCTCGGAACGGATCAGCGCCAGTGCGTCGCGCAGCGTTACCAGGCTCGCGGCGTGGCCCTCGGTGGCCCGGATCGCGATGCCGTCCAGCAGCAGGTCCACCGCCCGTGCGGGATGGGGGCCGGGTGGTGCCGTACGCGCGGCGGCGGCCGTCATCCGGATGCCGCCGTACGGACACAGCCGTCCGCCGAACAACGCCGCGCCCACCGCTTCCAGGTAGGTCTCCCGGGACTGAGCGTTGTCCAGTGCGGTGAGCTGCCGGGCGGCGTCCAGCAGCCCGACCGCCGAATCGGAGACGGTCGGCGCCTCGGGATCACCGCTGCGGCTGCGGGCGAAGGCGATCTGGGCGCGCAGCCGGGTGAGCCGGGCCAGCTGCAGGTCATCCAGCGCGGCACCGGACTCCGCGATAGTCAACAGCTCGTCGGCGGAGTCGAAGGCCGCCGCGTCCCACTTGGCCTGGGCGGCAGCGAGCGCTCGGACCGCCCGGCGCATCGGATCGGCGGTCAACTGGGTGGCCCGTTCCAGGAATGCCGCCGCGGCGGCCACCCCACCTCGCGCCTGCGCGCGCTCGGCGGACAGCTCGAGTTGCACCGCGACCGAGTCGTCGGGTCCCGTGGCGGCCAGCGCCAGATGCCAGGCGCGGCGATCCGGATCGGAGTCCCCGTCGGTGACCGCGGCCAGGGCCCGATGCGCGCGTCGTCGCTCCATCAGGCCCGCGGCCCGATAGGCGGCCGAACGCACCAACGGGTGGCGGAACCGCACCCGGGTTCCGACATCGATCAGCCCTGCCGCCTGGGCCCCCACCGCGGCGTCATCGGGTAGCCCGAGGTGTGCGGCGGCACGCAGCAACAACGCCGCGTCGCCGACCGGCTCGGCCGCGGCCGTGACCAGCAGCTGCTGGGTGTGGCCGGGTAGTTGCTCGATGCGGCGCAGGAAGGTGCGCTCGATCTGCCCGACCAGCGGTTGCGCATCGGGCGGCCCGAATCCGCCGGCCAGCTCCGCAGCGGTCAGCCCTTTCGGCAACTCCAGCAGGGCCAGCGGGTTGCCCCGGGTTTCGGCGACGATCCGGTCGCGCACCTCGTTGTCCAACCGGCCCAGTACAGCCGAATCCAGCAACGCGCGGGCCTCGGCGGCGTTCAGCCCCTGCAGGGTCAGCTCCGGTAACCCGGCCAGCTCCTCGCCCGGACCCTCGCGTACCGCGAAAACGATCGCGACGGGTTCGGCGATCAGGCGGCGGGCGACGAAGGCCAACGTCTGGGCCGACACCCGATCGATCCACTGCGCATCGTCGACGAGGAAGAGCAGCGGCTGGCGTTCGGCGGCCGCCGCGATCAGACTGAGCACCGCCAGCCCGACCAGGAAACGGTCGGGGGCGGGCCCGGCGCTGCGGCCGAACGCGATCTCCAGCGCGTCGCGCTGCGGCGCCGGCAGCTCACCGATCCAGTCCTGCAGCGGTATACACAGTTGGTGCAGCGCGGCGAAAGCCAGCTCCATCTCCGATTCGACGCCCGACACCCGCGCCGTCTGGAAGCCCGCGGCCCGCTCCGCGGTGAAATCCAGCAGGGCCGTCTTGCCTATCCCGGCTTCACCGCCCAGCACCAGCACCTGGCTTTGTCCCGACCGGGCTGCGGACATCAACCGTTCCAGCGCCGCGCATTCCGCGCGCCGACCCCGTAAACGAAGCGCCCGATCGGTAATCACCCTGCCGGTTGACCTTACCGATAGCGCGGAGCCTCTTGTTAAATCAACTGCTTGACTTAATGCGGTCGCCGCCGATTAACTCGACGGGTGGTCAACGAATTGGTGGACAAGGTTGCCGTCGTCACCGGTGCGGCATCGGGGCTGGGCCGTGGAATCGCCCAACGGTTCGCCGCCGAGGGCGCACGGGTTGTCATCGCCGACGTCGAGACCGAGGGCGGCCAGACACTGGCCGAAACACTGGGTCCCAATGCCGTCTTCCAGCGCACCGACGTCTCCGATCCCGAACAGATGAGCGCGCTGGTGGCCACAGCGGTGCAGACATTCGGGGGCCTGCACATCATGGTGAACAACGCAGGCGTCTCCGGGCCGCTACGCCGCCTGCTCGACGACGATTTCGCCGACTTCCACCGCGTGATGGCGGTCAACGTCCTCGGGGTGATGACCGGCACCCGCGATGCGGCGCGGCACATGGCGGCCAACGGCGGGGGATCGATCATCAATCTGACCTCGATCGGCGGCATCCAGGCCGGCGGCGGTGTCATGACGTACCGCGCGTCCAAGGCTGCGGTCATCCAATTCACCAAGTCGGCGGCAATTGAGTTGGCATATCACGAGATACGCGTCAACGCTATCGCCCCCGGCAACATCCCCACGCCCATCCTGGCGTCGTCGGCAGGAGACATGGACCCCGAGGAACTCGAGCGATTCGAGGCCCGGATTCGACAGGGCATGCGCGACGATAGGCCGCTCAAGCGGGAAGGCACCCCCGATGACGTCGCCGAGGCCGCCCTGTATCTGGCGGGCGAACGATCGCGCTACGTCACCGGTATCGTGCTTCCGGTGGACGGGGGAACGGTGGCCGGCAAGGTGATTCGGTCCAGCAAGCGGGACTGATGCTGCCGATGTCGATCCTGTCTAAACAGGCGGTGGCCGACACGGTGGCTCGGGTCATCGCGGCCACGCTCAACCCGGCTCCCAAGCCTGCCGTACGCTTCCCCGAGATCGCCGGCCGCACCACACGGGTTGTGATTCCTACCGGGCATGGCGAGGTCTCCGCCACCGTCTACCACCCGCCCGGTGACCCGGTTTCACCCCCTGTCTATGTCAATGTGCACGGCGGGGGATTCGTCGTGGGGCATCCCGAACAGGACGACCCGTGGTGTCGTTACCTGGCGGCCCACACCGGTGTGGTCGTCGTCAACACCGATTACGTCTTGGCTCCCGGCCATCGCTTTCCCGCTGCGCCCCAACAGATTTACGACGTCGTGCGCTGGGCGGGAAACCGAGATCGGGACTGGGACGGGACGCGTCTTTGCGTCGGCGGGCAGAGCGCTGGCGGCAACCTGAGCGCCGCCGCGGCCCGCCTCGCCCTGGAGAACGGGGGTCCTGCCATCGCGCTGCAGGTGCTGCACTACGCGCCGCTGGATCTGGTGACGCCCACCGGGGACAAGACGTCCACGATTGGTGGCCGGGCGGTGATGAAGCCGTGGATGGGCGCGATTTTCGACACCGCCTACATTCCCGATCCGGCGAACCGGCGTGATCGGCTGGCCTCACCGGCCTGGGGGCCGAATGCCGACGGCATCGCCGGCATAGCGCCCGCTTTGATCGTGACGGCCGAACACGACCGGCTTCGCGACGAGGCCCGCAGGTATGCGGACAAACTGGCAGCGGTCGGCGCGTTGGTGGAGTACTACGAGGTGCCCGGCGTCGACCACGGTTACAACATCATGACCGGGGCCGCTGAGGTCACCCGCCGCGCGTATGCCCGAATAGCGGAGCACGTCTCGAGGGCTGTTGGCGGGGATACCCGGCCGAATTAAATCAGTCGCTTGACTTAATGGTGCGGGAGGCGTTGACTGGCCGGTATGACCACAGTCGGCCGGGTCGTGCGCAGCGAGCGGGCCAGCTCCACGCAGGAGGCGATTCTGGTCGCCGCCGAACGGCTGTTCGCCGAACACGGCGTCTTCGCGGTGTCCAACCGCCAGGTCAGTGAGGCGGCCGGGCAAGGCAACAACGCCGCGGTCGGCTATCACTTCGGCACCAAGGCCGACCTGGTCCGCGCGATCGAGCAGAAGCATCGCGGTCCCGTCGAGCAGTTACGCGAGCAGATGGTGGCGGCGCTGCCGGCCGCCGCCGGGATGCGGGACTGGGTCGCCTGCCTGGTCCGTCCGTTGACCGATCACCTCGAGGCACTCGGTAATCCCACCTGGTATGCGCGGTTCGCCGCCCAGGCCATGACGGATCCCGCCTACCAGAACATCGTCGTCAAGGATGCGTTGAGTTCGTCGTCGCTGGTTCAGGTCATCGACGGGATCAGCAGCTGCCTGCCCGACTTGCCCGTCGACGTCCGGTTCGAACGAAACATCATGGCGCGCAACCTTTTGATGCATACCTGCGCCGATCTCGAGCGGGCGCTGGCTGACGGTACCCCGGTGCCCCGGCCGTCCTGGCGGGCCGCCGCCACCGGACTGATCGACGCGATCGTCGGACTGTGGCTGGCACCCGTCACCGTTGCGGATGAAGAGTCAGGTAGATGAAAGTCTCTGTCAATCAGGATATCTGCGCTTCGTCGGGTAACTGCGTGATGAACGCGCCCGAGGTATTCGACCAGCGCGACGAGGACGGCGTCGTCGTCCTGCTCAACCCGAACCCGCCCGCCGACCAGGCCGAGGGCGCGCGCAAAGCCGCCGCCTTCTGCCCGGCTCTGGCCATCCAGATCGAGGAGTGACCGTGTCCGACACCCTGACGGATAACACCACCGCCACGGACATCCCGGAGTATCCGATGCCGCGCGCGGCCGGTTGCCCGTTCGCACCGCCCCCGGACGTGATGGCACTGGCCGAAGCCAAACCGCTGTCGCGGGTTCGGATCTGGGACGGCAGTACCCCCTGGCTCATCACCGGGTACGAGCAGTGCCGCGAGTTGTTCTCCGATTCCCGGGTCAGCGTTGACGACCGGGTGCCCGGGTTCCCGCACTGGAACGCCGGCATGTTGTCGACGGTGCACAAGCGCCCGCGCTCGGTGTTCACCTCCGACGGTGAAGAACACACTCGCTTCCGTCGAATGTTGTCCAGGCCGTTCACCTTTCGGCGCGTCGAAGGATTGCGACCGGCCATTCAGCGGATCACCGACGACCACATCGACGCCATGCTGGCCGGGCCGCAGCCGGCCGATGTGGTCAGTGCCCTCGCGTTGCCGGTGCCGTCATTGGTGATCAGCCAGTTGCTCGGGGTACCCTATGAGGACGCCGAACTGTTCCAGGAACACGCAAACGTCGGGCTGGCCCGCTACGCGACCGGTGAAGAGACCACCAAAGGCGCGATCAGCCTGTACAAGTACATCATCAAGCTGGTCGAGGCCAAGATGGAGAACCCGACCGAGGACGCGGTCTCCGATCTGGCTGAACGGGTCAAGGCCGGCGAGCTCAGTGTGAAAGAGGCCGCGCAGCTCGCCAACGGGTTACTGGTGGCCGGTCACGAGACCACCGCGAACATGATCGGGCTGGGCGTGCTTGCGCTACTGGAAAATCCGGACCAGCTGCCCGCCATTCGCGATGCCGACGATCCCAAGATCGTCGCGAACGCGGTCGAAGAACTCCTGCGCTACCTCAGCATCATTCAGAACGGTCAGCGCCGCGTCGCCATCGAAGACATCCCGATCGCCGGCGAGGTGATCCGCGCCGGCGAGGGCATCATCATCGACCTGGCTCCGGCGAACTGGGATGCACAGGCCTTTACCGAACCCGAGCGCCTGTACCTGCATCGCTCTGGCGCCGAACGCAATGTCGCCTTCGGCTACGGCCGTCACCAGTGCGTCGGCCAACAACTGGCACGGGCGGAGTTGCAGATCGTCTTCCGCACCCTGTTCCAGCGGATCCCGACGCTGAAACCTGCCGTCCCGCTTGACGAGATCCCGTTCAAACACGACCGCCTCGCCTACGGCGTCTACGAGTTGCCGGTCACCTGGTAAGCCTCAGCCCAACGAGAAGTATGTGAAAGGTCGACGATGACTACACCAACAAGCACCCTGTATCCGCCGAAAGGCTTCGGCGCACCGAAGGATCGTCGCGGGCATGCCATCGGCAGCGATGTAGGGTTGCCGACGGGCACCGAGGTGTTTTCGGCGGACAACCACATTTCGCTCGCCGCCGACATTTTCTACGAGCGTTTCCCCGAAGACCTGAAGGACAAGGCGCCCCGGATCTGGTACGAGGAGGGCGCATACCAGGTCGGCCGCAAAGGTCAGTCGTTCCTGCCGGGCGACTTCAGCGCGGTGCTCATGCAATACGACGATCTGCCTGGGGCGGCCAGCACCAACATCGACGCCCGCATTCAGGAGTTGCGCGAGGACGGCGTCGACAAGGAGCTGGCCTTCCCCAACGCGGTGCTGGCACTGTTCCACTACCCGGACAAGAAACTTCGCGAGCTCACCTTCCGGATCTACAACGAGTACATCGCGGAACTGCAGGAGCGTTCCAACGGCCATTTTTACGGCGCGGGCCTGATCAACTGGTGGGACCCGAAGGGCACCAGGGACACCCTGGCCGAGCTGAAGTCCTTGGGGCTCAAGACGTTCCTGATGCCGCTCAACCCGGGCAAGGACGACGACGGCAACCCGATCGACTACGCGAGCACGGCGATGAGCGCGGTGTGGGATGAGATCGAGGCCGCCGGCATCCCGGTCACCCACCACATCGGCGAGACCCCACCCAAGAGCCCGTGCGAGTTCAACAGCGTGGTGGTCGGCATGATGATCAACATCGACGGGTTCCGGGAGACGTTCTCCAAGTACATCTTCGGGGGCATCCTCGATCAACACCCGGGTCTGCGGATCGGTTGGTTCGAGGGTGGGATCGCGTGGGTGCCGTGGGCGCTACAGGACGCCGAACACCTGGTTGCCTCCTACCAGCACATGTTCAACCGGCCGTTGCAGCACGACGTCCGGTACTACTGGGATAGGCACATGAGCGCGTCATTCATGGTCGACCCGTTGGGCTTGGAGCTGATCGACCGGATCGGCGTCGACAAGGTGATGTGGTCCTCGGACTACCCACACAACGAAAGCACGTACGGGTATTCGGAGAAGTCGCTGGCGGCTGTGGTGGACGCGGTCGGACCGGAGCGGGCCGCGCGAATCGTGAGCGGCAACATCACCGAATTCCTGGGCTTGTGACCGTCTTTGCCGATGCACCTGGGATGACCATCCCGGAGCGTCCCGACCTGTCGCGGATGCGCCGGGAGACCGGGGCGCGGCTGCGGGCCGCCATGGTCGAGCGCGGCGTCGACGCCCTGGTCCTGCTCGGCAACAACGCCGTCGTCTATGCCACCGGGGCGAGCTGGCCGCTGGGCGATGCCGGGGTGTCCTACGTCGAACGCCCGGTGGCGGTGGTGCTGGCCGACGATCCGTGGCCGCATCTCTTCCTGCCGTTCCGGGAGGGCGCCGCGCAGGAATCGGAGTTGCCCACCGACCACCTGCACGGGCCGGTCTATCTCGAATTCGACGAGGGGGTAGACGATTTCGCCCGGCAGCTGGCCGACCTGATTCCCGCCGGATCGACAGTGGCGGTCGACGAATTCACCGGTGCCATGTCACGAGCCCGGAAGTCGTTGTTCCCCAACGGTGCTCCCGTCGACGCTTCGGCAGTGGTGAGCGCCGCCAAGGTGGTCAAAACCGCGGACGAATTGGCCTGCATCCGCACCGCGGTACGGATCACCGATCAGGCCATGATCGAAGTCCACCGGGCGCTGGTCCCCGGCATCCGCCAGATCGACCTCTCGGCACGGTTCTTGCGCCGGGCCTTCGAGCTGGGGGCGATGGCCAGCATGCTCGAGCCGATCTGGCAGGTGATGCCGCCCAGCAAGGCCGAGGGGGTGTGGACCACACACGGTGACCTGGCGTTGCCGCTGCTGAGCACCGAACGCGAACTTGCCGAAGGTGATGTGCTGTGGACCGACGTCAGCATCACCTACCAGGGCTACTGCTCCGACTTCGGGCGGACCTGGATCGTCGGGCAGGATCCGTCGCCGCGCCAGCAAGCCCAGTTCGAGAAGTGGCGCGAGATCATGAACGCCGTGGTGGGGGTGGCCCGGGCCGGCGCCACCGCCGCCGACCTCGGCCGGGCGGCCATCGCCGCCAACGGAGGCGCCCGGCCGTGGCTGCCGCACTTCTACCTCGGCCACGGGATCGGCGTCAACGCCGCCGAAATGCCGATGATCGGAACGGATCTCGGTGACCAGTTCGACGAGAACTTCGTCCTCCAGCAGGGCATGGTGCTGGTGCTCGAGCCGGTGGTCTGGGAGGACGGTACCGGTGGCTACCGCAGCGAAGAGGTCCTGGTGATCACCGAGGAAGGCTCGACACGATTGACCGACTACCCCTATGACCCCTATGTCGACTGAGGTTCTGCCCGACGCCCGCGCCCTGCGCAGCGGACGCCGCGAACGAGCCCTGGCGCAGATGGCCGAGCACAACCTCGACGTGCTGGTGCTGGGCCGCCAGGCCAACGTCCGTTACGTCACCGGCGCGCCGCAACTGTGGGTCGCCGGGACCCGGCCGTTCGGCCCGACGTGTGTGCTGGTCCGCGCGACCGGCGCTATTCACCTGCTGAGCACCTGGGACGAGGGTGTGCCGGAGGACATTCCGCACGAGAACCTTTACGGCATCTCCTGGAATCCGGTCAACACCATCGCGGCGCTGCAGCGCATCGACGGCGCGGCCGACGCCCGGCGGGTCGGAACCGATGCGCTTTCACCGGTTTTCGCGCAGTTGCTGCCGACCGCGTTTCCTGCGGCCGAACTCGTCGACGGAGAACTCGCGATGCGTGCGGCCCGGCGTATCAAGACCGACGCGGAGGTCGATGCGCTGCGTGGGTCCATCAGGGTGGCTGAGTCCGGGCTGGGTGTCGCAGTATCCGAATTGCGGCCGGGGGTCAGCGAGCAGACTTTGGCCGGGGTGCTGCTGGAGGCGCTTGCCGCGGGCGGAGTGAGCACTCCGTCGAGTCAGGATGTGGCATGGGTGACCTCTCGTGAACACCCCTGGCGGCGAGTCGCTGGTGACGGCCGGGTGCAGGACGGTGACCTGGTCGCGCTGTCGGCCGGCGTGGTGGCCGGTGGGTATATCGGCGAGGTCGGCCGCACCTGGCCAGTGGGCGAAAACCCCAGTGCCGCAGCGCTGTACGAGCGTTGGGATCGGCTGTGGTCGCTGCTGATCGCGGCGTGTCAACCAGGAGCCGGGGCAGGCGAGCTGCTGTCGGCCTACGCGGCGGCCGGCGAACCCGCACCGCCGATGCCCGTTGCCCGCGGACTGGGGATGGGCTTCGACCCGCCGGTCATCTCCGCGCTGCTGCCCCGGACCGCCGGCGAGGAGCGCCTGGAGCCCGGCATGGTTCTCGCCGTCACGGGCTACGTCTGGGAGCCGGGCGTCGGCGCGGTGTTCGGACGTGAAGCGGTATTGATCACCGCCGACGGGCCCGAGGTGCTGACCGCGAGCCCGTCCTGGCGGAGGTGATCGATGGCCGCCAAGGCGGAGAAGATTATTCGCTACGAAAAGGACGCCAAGACCCGGATCGCCATCATCACGTTCGACCGGCCGGAATACCTGAACGCTCCGACGATCGCCGCGCGGCAACGTTATGCCGACCTGCTGCACCGCGCCAGCATCGACGACAAGGTCAAGGTTGTGGTGATCCGGGGTGCCGGTGACGACCTGGGATCGGGTGCGGACCTGGAAGAGTTCATGCGGGCCAAGGACGCGGCCGAACCGGCTCCGTTGCTGACCGAATTCCGGGTCGGTGCCGACGAAATCACTTACCCGCCTCGGGGCACGTTTCGGCATGGCGCATCCATCGGGCAGTGGTACGCCAACCCGAACTCCGGGATTCGCGGGCTGCAGGACTTCAAGAAGATCAGCATCCTGGAGGTCAAGGGTTACTGCTACGGCTGGCACTTCTACCAGGCGGCCGACGCCGACCTGGTGATCGCCAGCGACGACGCACTGTTCGGCCATCCGTCGTTCCGCTATTACGGATGGGGACCACGAATGTGGTGGTGGGCCCAGACCATGGGCATCCGAAAGTTCCAGGAAATGGTCTACACCGGACGGGCTTTCACCGCGGCCGAGATGTACGACTGCAACTTCCTGAACAGCGTGGTACCCCGCGCCGAACTCGAAGCCGAGGTGGCGAAGTACGCGTTGGCCTGTGCGCGTAACCGCCCCACCGACACCGTCTTCATGCAGAAGACGTTCTTCGAGATCATGAAACAGTTCCAGGGCGAGTACATGGGCAGTCTGCTCAGCGGTTTCTTCGAGTCCGTCGGCGGCGGCGCGCAACCGGACGCCGACGATTTCACCTTGGACACGGCTATCGACCGGGGGCTGGGTGAGGCCGTCAAGAACAATGACGCCAAATTCCCGCCGGAGTGGCGGCTGAGCAAGAAGGACCGGCGCCCCGACCCCAAACGGAAGCGGAAGCGCTAGTGGAATCGCCGCTGTCCGGTTACACCGTCGTCGACCTGTCCACCGGCATCGCGGGTGCCTATTGCACCAAACTGCTCGCCGATGGAGGCGCCGAGGTCATCAAAGTTGAGCCATTGGAGGGGGATTGGTTACGGTCCTGGTCTTCTTCGTCTGCGACGATCGAGCCCGGCTGCGACGGCGCGTTGTTCAGCTTTCTGGCGGGGTCCAAGCGCAGCGTCGTCGTCGACCCGCGCGAGGTGGACGACATCGGGTTACTCAACCGGCTGCTCGCCGCCGCGGACGCCGTGGTCTGGTCGCCGGGATCCGCGGTGGCGCAATCATTTCCACCGCACAAGATCCGGGGTGACCACCCGCATCTCGTCGTCACATCGATCACTCCGTTTGGACTGGACGGCCCGTGGCGGGACCGCACGGCAACCGAATTCACGTTGCAGGCGTGGTCGGGGGGCATCATCGGGCTGGGCCGCGGGGTGGCCGACCGGGCACCCGTCCACGTCGGCGGGCAGGTTGGGGAATATCTGGCCGGTGCTTATGCCAGCGCAGCGACGCTCGCCACGCGGTACCTCGGTCGCGGTGAGCTCATCGACCTGTCGATGCTGGAGACTCAGATCCTCGGTCTCACCTACTATCCCGTCACCTATTTCGAGATGCTGGACCGCCCCTGGCGGGACGCCCGGCGGCCCACCGTGCCCGGGGTGGCGGTCGCGCAGGACGGTCTGGTGGACCTCGGCTGCGGGACCGCGCAGCAGTGGTTCGACCTGTGCGCCATGGTCGGCCACCCGGAATGGATCGACGAGAACTCGCGGCTGACGATCACCGAGCAGGCCAACATTCATGCCGACGACATCTACGCGTGGGTCCGCAGCCAGCCGGCCGACGAGATCCGCGAACTGGCCACCGCCTTCCGGATACCCAACGCGCCGGTGGCCAACGGTGCGAACGTCGCGTCGCTGGACCACTTTCGGGCACGCGACTCATTCATGCGCAACCCGCGCGACGGATTCACCCAGCCGCGCCACCCCTATCGGATGCAACCCGCCCAGTTGCGCGAGCCGGGCCCGGCCCCCCGACTCGGTGAGCACACCGCCCAGTACCGGGCGGCGCGTCTCACCCCCCGTCCGGTGTCGACCCAGGACCGGCCCACACCGCACCTGCCGCTGAGCGGGCTTCGGGTACTGGACCTGACGACCTTCTGGGCAGGACCATCCTGCACCCACTTCCTGGCCATGCTCGGGGCCGAGGTGGTCCACGTGGAATCCACCGGCCGCCCGGACGGGACCCGGCTGATCGCCGGCATACCGGTCACCGAGGAGCAATGGTGGGAGAAGTCGCCGATCTTCGCCGCCCTGAACACCAACAAGAAGGGGCTGACGCTGGATCTGCAGAGTCGGCGGGGGCGCGAACTGCTGTATCGACTGATCGGCACCTGTGATGTGGTCGCGGAGAACTTCACACCCCGCGTCCTCGATTCGATCGGGCTGGATTTTGCTGCGGTGCAGTCGATTCGGCCCGACGCGGTGATGGTGCGCATGCCGGGCTTCGGCCTCGACGGACCATGGCGGGACAACCCGGCCTTCGCCTACGTCATCGAATCGGCATCCGGAGTGAGTTGGCTGACCGGCTATCCCGACCGCACACCATTCGAGCCGTATTCCGTCGGGGATCCCAACGCCGGGGTGCACGCACTCAACGCGCTGCTGCTCGCCCTCGAACATCGGCGCCGAACGGGCCAGGGTGTGCTGGTGGAGGCGGCCATGGTGGATGCGGCGCTGAACATCGCCGCGGAGCAGGTTATCGAGTACTCGGCGTACGGGGTGCTGCTGGAAAGGGCGGGCAATCGCGGGCCTACCGCCGCGCCGCAGAATCTGTACCGTACCAACGAGATCGACGAATTCGGGCGGCTGGACAGTTGGGTTGCGATCGCGGTGGCCACCGACCGGCAATGGGGCCGGCTCTGTGACACACTCGGATCTCCGTCGTGGGCAACCGATCCCGCGCTGAGTACCGCCGCCGGCCGGCGAGCCGACGCCGACCGGATCGACGAGCAGCTGGCGGCCTGGTGTGCAGGCCGCAGCGGCGACGAGATCGTCGCGGCGCTCTGGGACGCCGGCGTGCCGGTGGCCAAGGTCCTGCAGCCGCACCGTCAGACGGAGATACCGCAACTGGACGCGCGCGGCTTCTTCGAAGTCGTCGACCACCCGGTGTGCGGCCCGGCTAGGCTCAGTACCGTGCCCATGCGGATGTCCGGCGGTCCGTGCCGGTTTCATACCCAGCCCGCGCCCTTGCTCGGGCAACACAACCACGAATTGCTCACCGAGCTGGGGTTGACCGATGCCGAGATCGCGGAGCTGGAGGCCGACGGCGTGATCGGCCAGGCACCGCGATGATTAGTTGCGCGAGCAGACGCAAAAGCCCCCAAATCGCGTGCCGCGAGGGGGCTTTTGCGTCTGCTCGCGGGTGGGGGTGAGTGGCGTGCCGATCGATCCTTCCGACATCCTGCTCACCGACCGCGTCGCGGTGGTCACCGGAGGCGGGGCGGGCATCGGCCGAGGGATCGCCGCCGGGTTCGCGGCCTTCGGAGCCCGGGTGGCGATCTGGGAGCGCAACCCCGAGACCTGCGCACGGGCCGCAGAATCGATTGGTGCACTGGGCATCACCACCGACGTTCGCGACAGCGCCCAGGTCGACGCCGCCCTGCAGCGCACGGTGGCCGAGCTGGGCACACCGACGATCCTGGTGAACAACGCCGGCGGGGTGTTCTCTTCGCCGCTGCTGGAGACCAGCGAAAACGGTTGGGACGCACTGTATCGGGCCAACCTGCGGCACGTCCTGCTGTGCACGCAGCGGGTCGCGCGAACGATGGTGGCGGCCGGCCTGCCGGGCAGCATCATGTCGGTCACGTCGATCGAAGGCGTGCGGGCGGCGCCGGGCTACGCCGCGTACGCCGCGGCCAAGGCCGGTGTCATCAACTACACCAAGACCGCCGCACTGGAGCTGGCGCCCCATCGCATCCGGGTCAACGCGATCGCACCCGACATCACCATGACCGAAGGTCTCGCGGCGCTCGGCGGCGCGGATGCCAGCGCGGCGATGGGTGCCGTCGTCCCGTGGGGGCGTCCCGGCCATGTCGACGAAACAGCGGGCGTCGCAGTGTTTCTCGCCTCGGACATGTCCGCCTACATCACCGGCCAGACCCTGCACGTCGATGGCGGAACACACGCGGCCGCCGGCTGGTATCACAACCCGCAGACGGGGACCTACCAGCTCGGACCCTAGGTTTGTTGGCGCGAGCAGACGCGAAAACACCCCCCCCCCCCCGCGGGGGGGGGGTTTGTCGGGTGCTCGCGCAACAATGGCGCCACCCTTCGGCGGCCTGCTCCGG
>NZ_LZMH01000021.1 GCF_001673635.1 Mycobacterium asiaticum | reverse complement strand
CGGCGCCATCGACCGCACCGACCACCTCGGGTAAGCCGAGGAACGGCCCCAAGCCGGAAGTGCTGGACCTCAACGCGGCCACCGTCGAGCAGCACCACCACATCGCCGCCGCGGCTGCGGCGAGCACAGCGCAGCACCCGGCGGCTGCGCGCCCGATCGGCCAGATCGTCCCGGCCGCCGTCACGATCCAGCTGGTCACCGCGGCAGGGACCAGCCGCACGTCCAGGGGCTGGTGCACGCGGGTCAGACACGCACCAGCGCACGGAGCTTGTCGAGCCGAGCCGGGCCGATGCCCTCGACCTCGGCCAGCTGGTCCACGGTGGTGAACCTGCCGTTGGCCTGGCGCCACGCCACGATCGCGGCGGCGGTGACCGGTCCGACTCCCGGCAAGGCGTCCAGCTGCTCGACGGTGGCCGCGTTGAGGTCCAGCACTTCCGGCTTGGGGCCGTTCCTCGGCTTACCCGAGGTGGTCGGTGCGGTCGATGGCGCCGACACCATTGGCCTCAACATGGCGCGCCCCGTTGGGGACGGTGAACAGATCGTGGTGGGGTTGGCGCCACC
>NZ_LZMH01000020.1 GCF_001673635.1 Mycobacterium asiaticum | reverse complement strand
CGGTGCGGTCCCGCCATTGCGACCACTACACCGCGATCGCCGCCCGGCTCGACGCCCCGGCCCGGACCGACTACGAGCAGCGCCTCGAGCAGGTCGAAACCGAGATGGACAACCTGCGCAACGCACTTGGCTGGGACCTCGAAAACCACGACACCGAGCGAGCATTGGCGCTGGCGTCGTCGCTCCAGCCGGTGTGGTTATCCCGGGGCCGCGTCATGGAGGGCCGCGCCTGGTTTCAGGTCATTCCCACGGAGACAGCCAATTTGTCTGTTGCACCGGCCGTGCACGCACGTGCGCTCGCCGATGAGGCCGTGCTGAATTTCCTTGTCGGCGAAACAACTGCGAGTGCGGCGCGGGCGGTAGAAATCGCCCGAGAGCTCGGTGACCCGGCCCTGCTGGCCCGGACGCTGTCCGCATGCGGGGTGATGGCAGGAGCAGCGTATGACGGTGAGGCTGCCGCGGCCTTCTATGCCGAGGCAGTCGACTTGGCTCGGGCATCCGGTGACCAGTGGCGGTTGAGTCAAATACTGACCTGGCAAGCCAACACGGGACTGAACACGGGTGACCCGCACACCATGCTCAGGGCGGGTGAAGAAGGACGCGCCATTGCCGACCTGATCGGTGACCGAGCCAGCTCACGCGGATGCCGGCTCTGGATGGGCTGGGCGCTGCTGCTGCGCGGCAATGTCACAGCGGCTATCACCGAATTCGCGGCGGTGGTAGCCGATTGTGACAGGACGCACGACGACCTACTCAAACCGATCGCCTTGATGGGTTGGGGTCTGTCACTTGGCTATCACGGCGATGTTGAGGCATCGGCCGAGGTCGCTGCCACCGCGCTGAATGGCGCTGTCGATCTTGGTGAGTTCTACGTCGCAATGGCCTATGCCCATGCCGCCCAGGCCGGTTTGGCATCCGGTGACCTCGACGCGGCGTACACCGCCGGCGAAGAAGTATGGTTGCGCCTGAAAGACATCCAGCCGGAAGCCAGCGTTGCGCAGCGCGCCTTCAACTCCGTCGAAGCCGCTCTTGGGCGAGGAGACTTCATTGAGGCACGCAGACTGGCCGACGCGGCGGTCGCGGTGGCCAAAGGGTGGCACCTGGTGGCAGCGCTGTCGGCGCGCGCCCGCATTGCCCTCGCCGCAGGGTCACCTGGTGCCGGCGAGCAGGATGCCCATGATGCCCTGGCGTGTGCCGTCGAGCGAGGTGTTCACCTGCACATCCCAGACATCCTGGAATGCCTTGCCGGTGTGGCCTCTAGGAATGGTGACCTGCCCGAAGCGGCACGGTTGTTCGGCGCGGCACTCGGCCTGCGACAGCGGATGGGGCTGGTGCGCTTCAGAGTTCACGAGGCCGCGTATGCGGCATCGGTTGACGAACTCCGGAACATGATGGGAGCGGCTGCCTTCGACGCCGCCTGGGCCGAAGGGGTGACGCTTTCCCCCGAGGAGGCGATCGCTTACGCCCAGCGTGGCCGCGGCCAGCGCAAGCGTCCGGACAGTGGCTGGGGGTCCTTGACGCCGGCCGAGCGTGACGTCGCCCGACTCGTCTGCGAAGGCATGGCGAACAAGGAGATCGCGACGCGGTTGTTCGTGTCGCCCCGCACGGTTCAGGCCCACCTCACGCACATCTACACCAAACTGGGTATCAACTCACGCGTGCAGTTGGTGCAGGAAGCGGCTCGCCAAGGGTGACGCTCAAGTACGCGAGGCGGCGCACAGACCATTGGCAATTTGGCTGATGTTTTGCGATCCGCGTCACCAGATGCTGGCTAGCATGAGCACGACGGAGTGGAGTGAGATCGGTGTGACTGGACTGCCAACCGGAACCGTGACGCTGCTGCTGGCCGACGTCGAGGGATCGACCCGGCTGTGGGAGGCGCAGCCCGATGTCATGGCGGCGGCGGTGGCCCGGTTGGACACGGCGCTGGCCGAGCTGGTGGCGGCCCACGACGGTGTGCGGCCGGTCGAGCAGGGTGAAGGTGACAGCTTCGTCATCGCGTTCGGCCGCGCCGCGGACGCGGTGGCCTGCGCGCTGGAGTTGCAGCGGGCGCCGCTGGCGCCGATCCGGCTGCGTATCGGTATTCACACCGGGGACGTGCGATTGCGCGACGAGGCCAACTACGTGGGCCCCACGATCAATCGCACGGCCAGACTGCGCGACCTGGCGCATGGCGGACAGACCGTGCTGTCGGGAACCACCGACGACCTGGTCGCGGAATCTTTACCGGAGGGTGCCTGGCTGATGGATCTGGGTGCACACCCGCTGCGCGATCTGGCCCGGCCGCAGCGGGTGGTGCAGCTGTGCCATCCTGACCTGCGCAACGACTTCCCGCCGCTGCGTACAGCGAGTGGCATTGCCGCGCATCATCTTCCGGCGCAGTTGACAAGTTTCGTGGGCCGTCGAGAGCAGATCGCGACCTTGCGAAATGCATTGGCCGGCAACCGGTTGGTCACGTTGACCGGCGCCGGGGGCGTCGGCAAGACCCGGCTGGCAGTGCAGGTTGCGACCAGCATGGCGGGCGAATTCGAAGGCGGCGTTTGGTATGTCGATCTGGCACCGATCACGGCAGCCGAGGTGGTGCCGGTGACGGTGGCCCGCGCGTTGGGTTTACCGGATCAGCCCGGGCGATCGACGATGGACACGCTGCTGCGGTTCGTGCGCGAGCGGCGCATGCTGATCGTTTTGGACAATTGCGAGCACCTGCTGGATGCCTGCGCCACCCTTCTCGCGACTCTCTTGGCTGGGG
>NZ_LZMH01000019.1 GCF_001673635.1 Mycobacterium asiaticum | reverse complement strand
GCGGGCGGCGTCGAGATCGCGGTCGGCCAGCCACCGCACATAATTGCGGTAGGGCGCCGCCGCGGGCAGCCGCTGCCCCTGATACCCGGCAAAGATCTCCCGCAACACAATCGGCATCGACCAGCCATCGACCACAATGTGGTGATTGGTCAACACAAACCGATACCGATCCCCACCCACACCGATCAACACCGCCCGAAACGCCGGTGGGCACCCCAGATCACACACCGCCGCACGCTCAGCCGCACACACCCGCCCAACCTCGGCCTCAACACCCGACTCGTCCAAGCCCCCATCCAGCTCGACATAACGCCACACCGCCACCGGCTCAGCCGGAATCACCTGCACCGGCTCATCGAACTGCGCACAAAACCGGGCCGCCAGATTCGGGTGCCGGCGGACCACCGTGTCCAGCGCGTGCCGGAGCCGGCGCGGCTCGACCGCACCGGTCAGGTGCAGATCGAGCTGTACGGCGTACACATGGTCCTCGGCGGAGGCGGCACTGGCGTGGAAGAGCAACCCGCGCTGAATCGGGGTCAGCGGCAACACATCGGCGATGCGCTGCTGCCCCGCCAACTCATCGAGCTCACCCTGACTCAACCGCACCGGCACAATATCCGACGGCGTCAACCCACCCCCACCGCCGCGCACATGCGCACAGATCCCACCCAACGCCGCAAACCACAACTGCGCCAACCGCGCAACCCGCTCAC
>NZ_LZMH01000018.1 GCF_001673635.1 Mycobacterium asiaticum | reverse complement strand
CCGCCCTCACCACCCCGGCCGCCCTGGCCACCTTGCCCGCCTTGGCCGCCCCAACCTCCGGCACCGCCGGCGCCGCCAGCCCCGCCGGCTCCGCCCGCTCCTCCGTGACCGCCTTCGGTCATCTACCGCCTCCTGTCCAGCCGTCCACTCTGTTCGGCCTCACGCTACGCGTAGCGAGACAATGAACCCATGAATGTCCCCATGATCGAGCTGGCGGTGTTGCAGGCGGACGTGACCAAACTCGAGGTGGACGCGATCGCCAACGCGGCGAACACTCAGTTGCGCCACGGTGGCGGCGTAGCGGCGGCGATCTCCCGCGCGGGTGGACCGAGCGTGCAGCGCGAGTCGAACGAGAAGGCGCCGATCGGGCTGGGCGACGCGGTCGAGACCACCGCGGGCGCCATGCCCGCCCGGTATGTGATTCACGCGGCAACGATGGAGCTGGGCGGTCCGACATCCGCTGAAATCATTACGCGCGCAACAACTTCAACGTTGCAGAAAGCGGAAGAGCTGGGTTGCCGGTCGCTGGCTTTGGTGGCATTCGGCACCGGCGTCGGGGGCTTTCCGCTGCCGGACGCGGCGCGGCTCATGGTCGACGCCGTCCGAGGGCACCGGCCCGGTTCGTTGCGGCGCGTCGTCTTCGCCGTGCACGGCGGCGAGGCCGAGCGCGCGTTCACCGCCGCCGTACAGGCTTAGTCAGCCGACAAATAGCGCTCGACGGATGCCACCTTCTGCGTCATCGCGTCGGTAACCCCGGTCCGCCAGTCCACCTTGATCACCGTGCTGACCCGGGGGGCGCGCGCGGCTACCGCCTCGACCGCGCGCTGCACGACGGCCATCACCTGCTCCCAGCTGTCCCCTTCGATCACGGTGAACATCGAGTCGGTTTTGTTGGGTAACCCCGAATCACGCACCACTCGAACCGCTTCGGCGACCAGTTCGCCGACGCCCTCCCCCACGCCCAGTGGGGTCACCGAAAACGCGACCAGTACCGACACCCGTCTACTGTCGCATGGCAGCATCGAGACCCATGCGGCTTCTGGTGCAGCGGGTCTCCTCGGCGTCGGTCTCGGTTGCCGGTGAAGTGGTCGGCGAGATCCGGCCGACCGGTCAGGGCCTGCTGGCATTCGTCGGCGTGACGCACAGCGACGAACCGGACCACGCCCGCCGGCTGGCCGAAAAGCTCTGGAAGCTAAGGATTCTCGACGACGAAAAGTCCGCCTCAGATGTCGGGGCGCCGATTCTGGTGGTCAGTCAGTTCACCCTGTACGCCGATACGGCCAAGGGCCGGCGCCCGTCGTGGAACGCCGCGGCCCCCGGAGCGGTCGCCGAGCCCCTGGTGGCGGCCCTCGCCGAGGCGCTGCGCCGGCTCGGAGCGCAGGTCGAAACGGGGGTGTTCGGCGCGCACATGCAGGTTGAACTGGTCAATGACGGCCCAGTAACGGTCCTACTGGAGCTCTGACGGGTACGTTCAGCTTTATGACGGAATACGGTTCGCTTCGCTCCGACGACGACCAGTGGGACATCGTCAGCGGCGTCGGCTACACCGCTCTGATCGTGGCCGCCTGGCGTGCGCTGCACGCCATCGGTCAGCAACCGTTGGTGCGGGACGACTACGCGAAGCTGTTCATCGAGGCGTCGGCGGATCCGTATCTGAACGGCCTGCTGGCCAATCCGGGAACCTCCGAACACGAGAGCGCCTTTCCACGGCTCTACGGCGTGCAAACGCGGTTCTTCGACGAGTTCTTCGACGCCGCGTGCGAGGCCGGCATCCGGCAGGCGGTGATCGTCGCGGCCGGACTGGACTCCCGGGCATATCGGCTCGACTGGCCCACCGGGACAACCGTTTTCGAAATCGATCTGCCCAAGGTGCTGGAATTCAAGACCCAGGTGCTCGGCGAGCGCGGCGCGCAACCGAAGGCGGAGCGCCGCGAGGTGGCGGCCGACCTGCGCACCGACTGGCCCGCGGCGTTGGTGGCGGCCGGTTTCGACCCGCAAAGCCCAAGCGCATGGTCGTTGGAGGGCCTGCTGCCCTACCTCACCAGCAAAGCTCACCAGGCGCTGTTCGCCGGCATCGGCGAGTTGAGCGCACCGGGCAGCCGGCTCGCCATCGGCGCCCTGGGCTCTCGCCTGGACCACGATCAGCTGGCGGAGCTGGAGGAATCGCACCCCGGTGTCAATGTGGCGGGCGATATCGACTTCTCGTCATTGACGTATGAGAACCCGACCGACCCGACGGATTGGCTGGCCGCGGACGGATGGGCGATCGAGCCGGTGCGCAACACACTCGACCTGCAGGCCGGTTACGGGCTGACGCCACCCGAGGTCGACATCAAAATCGACAGCTTCATGCACTCGCAATACGTCATCGCGACCCGCTGACGTGGCGCCGGTAGTAGCGGCGGCCGTGTAGCCGCTGGTAATGCCACACCGCGGCGGGCAGCGCACCGCGCCGATGCAGCCAGAACCCGGCGGGCACCTCGGCCCGCGGAGTGCGCCGGCCGACCTCGACCTCGGCGACGACGATGCCCTCGCCGTCGGCCCCGTCGCGGCAGGCCAGCACGGTGCCGTCGCCCGCGACGATCAGGGTGCCGCCCTCGAAGCGGCCCGCGTAACTCATTGGCAGCCAAGGCATCCGGCACTGCACCGAGCCCGCATGCGCAGCGTGCAGGACGGGCGCACCGATGTAACCGGCGAACAAGGCGGCGGCTTTGCGCGCGGTGGCCGCGTTGCGCGCCTCCAAGCGGCGAAAGCCGGCTTGCGGCCACCAGTCCGGAATCGACCACCATCCCGATCCGGTCATCGCCAGGTCAACGCGGCCCCGCAGCCGACGCGCGGTCTGGCTGCGCATCAGCTCCCAGCACACCGCCGCGCCCACCGCGATCTCACCCGCCCGGATCACCCCGTCGTCATCACCGCCGATGTAGAACGCGTTCTCCCACATCGTCGGCAGGTCCTTGTCGTGGCGGCCGACCAATCCCTCCGGCGTGACGAGCAGGTACGCGTTGCGAACGTCTCCGTCGGTATCCCGGATCAGCAACGAGCCGCCGATCATCACACCGTGTCGCCGCGCGAGCCCGAGCAGGAGTTCGGTGGCCTTCCCGTCGGGCGGCTGCGCGGCCTCGGCGAGTTCCGGCCAGAAACCGATTCCGGTGGTGAAGAACTCCGGTAACGCGATCGTTTCCGCGCCCGCGGCGACCGCCTCCTCCACCAGACGTTCGACGGTGGTCAGGTTCGCGTCGACATCGGCCGGCACCGCCTCGAGTTGTATTGCCGCACAGCGCATGGGGCCATGCTGCCACAGCCGACCACTACGGCTTGAGCAGGACTTTCACGTCGTCACCGGAGCGGGCCGCGGCGGTCGCGTACGCCTTGGCCGCGTCGTCGAGCGGCAGCGCGGTGGTGAAGATCCCGTCGACGTCCAGTCGTCCCGACTGCAGCAGCGGGATCAATTCCGGCCAGGTGCGCTGCACGGGTGCCGTGGTCATCCGCAGCGTGATGCTGCGGATCAGCGTCATCAGGGCGGGAAACGGGAACGGTTGGAGATCGTGCACGCCGACGACGGACACGGTGCCGCCCGGCCGCACCGCCGACAGTGCGTCGGTCATGGAGGCGTCGGTGCCGACAGCGTCGATCACCGCGTCCGCACCCCGGCCGCTGGTCGCGGCCAGTACCGCTTCGGTGGCGGGCGAGGTCACCGGCGTCGCACCCCAGTCAGCCGCGCGCCGCAACCGCCCCTCGACGCGGTCCACGGCGAAAACCGTTGCGGCGCCTTGCAGGAACGCGCTGCGCAGAGCGCACAGTCCCACCGCCCCCAGGCCGATCACCGCGACCGTGCCGCCGTACGGGATGTCGGCGCGCTGGGCCGCCGCCCAGCCGGTGGCCAGATTGTCGGTGAGCAGCAGCGCCTGCTCGGTGCTGATACCCTCCGGGATCTTGCGCACCTGGAAGTCGGCGGCGTGCACCGCCAGCAGGTCGGTCTGTGCGCCGGGCAGCACCCCGCCGCCGAAGATCGTCAGGCCCGAATGGCACATCACCGGGTCGTTGGTGGCGCAGCCGGGACACGCGCCGCAGCCGGCCACCGACGACACCAACACCTCGTCGCCCACCTTGACGGTGCGCACCTCGGATCCGGCCTCGACCACGGTTCCGATCGCTTCATGACCCAGAGCCACCGGCTCGGCCATCGGGTAGTCACCTTCGTAGAAGTGCAGATCGGATCCGCAGATGCCGGCGGCGCTGACCGCGACGATCACACCGTCCGGACCGGTCAGGCCGGGATCGGGACGCTTGTCCACCCGGATGCTGCTGGGCCCGTCGACGACGACTGTCCGCATAGGTCACTTCTCCTGTCGCACAATGAAATCGGACCAGTCCGGCGTACGCACCGCGGCCCAGTACTCGTTGAGACGCCATGGGCTGACCGTGTGGATCTCGCCGTCGGCGTTCTTGAAGTAGGAGTGCTTGACCGCGGGATGTGACCAGACCATCTTCTTGATCTCGGCCTGCGTGCGCCGGTGCCATGCGGCGGTAGCTTCCGGTGTGGGCTCCAGCTCAGCGATCCGCTCCTCGGCCATCCGTTGCAGGCACAGGTTGACGTAACGCATCTGCAATTCGGATTGGAAGATCAGGCTGCCGCCATGGGCCAGGTGGGTGCCCGGCCCGTAGATGATGAACAGGTTGGGGAACCCGGGAACGGTGATGCCCAGATGGGCGCGCGGTCGGCTCCCCCACACTTGATGCAGGTCAATCCCGTTGCGGCCGAAAATCTTCAACGGCCACAGCACATCGGTGTGGCGGAAACCGGTGGCGTAGACGATGACGTCGGCCTCGTGTTGCACACCGTCCTCGGTGACGATGCCGCGCGGCGTGATGCGCTGGATCGGAGTGCGGACCAGTTCGACGTTGTCGCGTTGCAGCGTTTGCAGCCAGCTTCCGTTGTCTTGCAGCGTGCGTTTGCCGGTGGCCGGATAGTCGGGCATCACCTTGCTCAGCAACTCGTCGTCCTCGCCGACCTGGCTGGTGATCCAGTGGCTGAACATCATCCGGGCGGCGGCGTTGATGTCGCTGACCGCGTAATCCTGGTCGGCGTAGTCGGGATCGCTTCGAGCGGCGTCGAGTCCCTTGTCGGCGCCCGGCCACAACAACAGGAACCGGTACCACCGGCCGTAGAACGGCAGGTGCCGCATCGCCCAGCGCACGCCGTCGCCGACCTCGTCGTGATACATCGGGTTCGGGAACATCCACTGTGCGGTGCGCTGGAACACCGTCAAGCGCTCGACGTCGGCGGCGATCGCGGGCGCAATCTGAAACCCGCTCGCGCCGGCGCCGACCAAAGCGACCCTTTTGCCGGTCAGGTCGACGGAGTGGTCCCAGGCCGCGGAGTGGAACGACGGTCCTTCGAAGGCGTCGGCGCCGTCGAAGTCAGGCAGGTACGGCCGGTTCAGCTGGCCGACCGCGGTGATGACCGCCCTGGCCCGCACCGTGCTGGTGTGACCCTCGGGTCCGCGCAGCGCGACCGCCCAGTGGCCCTCCTGCCATTCGGCGGAGAGCACCTCGGTGTTCCACCGGACGTGCTCGGCCAGTTCGTGGTTGGCCAGCACCGTGGTGAAGTACCGCTGCAACTCGGGTTGTTCGGCGAAGAAGTGCGTCCAGTCGTTGTTGGGTTCGAAGCTATAGCAGTAGAAGTGATTGGCGACGTCCACACGGGCGCCGGGATACCTGTTCTCCCACCAGGTTCCGCCGGGCCCCGCGTTCTTCTCGACGATGGTGAACGGGATATTGGCTTGCTTGAGCCGCAGACCGGCCAGGATGCCGGATTCGCCGCAACCGATGACGAGGACGGAAAGGTCCGCCGTGCTCTCCGTTGACAGCGCCACCGGGCGTCGCGGGTCGACACCCTCGAGGTCCATCTCCTCGAGGGCCAACGGCAGGTAGTCATCGGGCACGCGCTCGCAGGCCGTCCAGTCCAGCATCTCCCTGATCAACTCGGCGCTCAGTGGTGCCGGCTCGGGGCACCCGCGGTCGCGGTACTCGGCGATCACCGCGAGCGCTTCGGCGCGGGCCCGGGCCTTGTCCTCCTCGGACATGAACCCCTGCACCTCGTTCAGGAACACACCCAGCTGCTTGTAGTCGCGGATGAACCGCGGGTCACCGGTGATGTGCACCAACGACAGCAGCAACGTCGGGATGCTGACCTCCTCCAGCGCGGCGGCGATCTCCGATGTCGGGGTCGTGAAGGGTTGCCCGGCGTACCGGCTGCGCATCGAGGGCGATTCCTTTCGGCTGGCCGCAATTACGCTACTGAAGGTTTCGTAATTGGCAGCCCTACGCTACCCGCGGTGCCGCACCCCGATCAAGACTCCGCTAATCCCCGGCGTAAGTTCCGGTCCATGGGTCTGTTCGGCCAGAAGGCAACCGGCGCGCGCAGCGGCGCGGCCGGCCCGGCGAAGCAAACGCCGCGCGAATTCCCGCAGCGGCGCGCCATCCAGGCCTTCGACCGCGGCGAGGAGTTCTTCCAGATTCAGCTGCCGCACGCCGCGGACGTCGGGGCAACCCTCGGTCTTGTCGAGCAGGCCGGATGGCGCCTCGAGCACGCCGACTGGGTCGCCAACGACGAGGTGGTGGGCATCTATCTGTTCCGGCGTGACGAGGCCCGGGAGGACCGGGCGACGACGCCGGAGCCGGCCGAGGAGAACGCCGCGGAACCGGACCACGCCGACGTGCCTACCGAGGTGTCCGCCGAAGCGTCCGCCGAGACACCCGCCGAGGTGCCCGCCGAGAAGAAGACCAAAGTCCGGTGTCACGCCTGCCGGCACGTGCACAGCGTCTCGGTGAACGAGACGTCCTTCGTCTGCCCCAACTGCAATGCGAGATTGAAACGAAAGAAGGCCTGAGCAGCGACCGGTTGTGGCCCGTGCGCGATGGTGGAACCTGTTCTAAAAGCCGCCGTGTCCGCTGATAGGCCGAACAGAAGTGACAGCGCAGACCTGAGGAGTGCGGCTATGGAACCGCTACTTGCGGCCTGCGGCGGTTTCCTGCTGGCCGTGCTGTGGATGGCCCTGATCTTCGACGTCCAGGTGCTTCGGGCCGGGCCCGACGGTGACGAATTGCCCGAGCCGGTACTGGCGTCCATCGCGGCCTACTATCACCGGGCCACCACCACCTCACGCCCGATGAGCAGACTCATCGCACTGGTCATGCTGATCCTTCTGGCCGCGTTGGTATTTCACGCGCTGAACGGTGGAGGACCGGCCTGGCTGCTGCTGACTTCGACTGCGCTGGCCGGCCTGCCGGTGGCGCTGGCGATGTTCCATACCGTCCCGAGTGCGGTGCGGCTCGGAAAGCGGGTGGACACTGCGGTGGGCCAGAGCCGGCTGGCTCGCGCCGTCTGCCGCGATCACCTGATCTGCTTCGGGTGTTTGCTTGCGTTTACGGTGCTGTGGTCGGTACACGGCGTGGTTCCCGACGGCCTGTCTGACGGGCATTAGTCGCGACACATTCGACCTCACTGGCCACGCGGTCGGCGTCCGTACTAAACTAGAACACGTTTCAATTCGGCGAACGCCCGAGGAGCTGGCATGCACACCGCCCTATGCGACGAACTCGGTATCGAGTTTCCGATCTTCGCTTTCACCCACTGCCGCGACGTCGTCGTCGCCGTCAGCAAGGCCGGCGGCTTCGGCGTGCTGGGCGCCGTCGGCTTCACCCCCGAGCAGCTCGAGATCGAGCTGAAGTGGATCGACGAGAACATCGGTGACCACCCCTACGGCGTGGACATCGTCATTCCGAACAAGTACGAGGGCATGGACTGGCACCTGTCCGCCGAGGAACTGGCCGAGACCCTGCGCAAAATGGTGCCGCAGGAACACCTGGACTTCGGCAAGAAGATCCTGGCCGACCACGGCGTACCGGTCGAAGACAGCGACGGTGACACCCTGCAGTTGCTCGGCTGGACCGAGGCGACGGCCACCCCGCAGGTCGAGGTGGCGCTCAAGCACCCGAAGGTCAAGATGATCGCGAACGCGCTCGGCACGCCGCCCGCGGACATGATCAAGCACATCCATGACGCCGGGCTCAAGGTCGCCGCGCTGTGCGGGTCGCCGTCGCAGGCGCGCAAGCACGCCGACGCCGGCGTCGACATCATCATCGCCCAGGGCGGCGAGGCCGGCGGGCACTGTGGCGAGGTGGGTTCCATCGTGCTGTGGCCGCAGGTTGTCAAAGAGGTCGCCCCCATCCCGGTGCTCGGCGCCGGAGGCATCGGCAGCGGCCAGCAGATCGCCGCGGCGTTGGCGCTCGGCTGCCAGGGCGCGTGGACCGGTTCGCAGTGGTTGATGGTCGAGGAATCCTCGAACACCCCGGTGCAGCAGGCCGCCTACATCAAGGCGGGCAGCCGCGACACCGTCCGCAGCCGCTCCTTCACCGGCAAGCCGGCCCGGATGCTGCGCAACGACTGGACCGAAGCCTGGGAGCAGCCGGACAACCCGAAGCCGCTCGGCATGCCGCTGCAGTACATGGTGTCCGGCATGGCGGTGCGCGCCACCAACAGGTATCCCAACGAGTCCGTCGACGTGGCGTTCAACCCGGTCGGGCAGGTGGTCGGTCAGTTCCAGAAGGTGGAGAAGACCTCGACCGTGATCGAACGCTGGGTCCAGGAGTACCTGGAGGCGACCAGCAGGCTCGACGAGCTCAACGAGGCCGCCGCGGTCTGACGATCAGTCCAGATCGTCCTCTTTGCCGGTGAAGACTTCCTTGACCCGGTCCACCGCGTGGGTACCGATGTCGATGGAATTCTGAACGATGCCGCTGGCGCCGCCGGCGATGTCACCACGGATGATGTCGCTGGCGTGCTCGACGATGTCGGAGGCCTTCTCGACGGCATTGGTCGCGATGTCGCGAACGGCGTCCACGGCATCTTTGGGATCGAAGCCCACGGGTGTCTCCTATTCGTTGACGGACGGTTGTAATGACTCTAGACCCCGTCGATAGTCGTCATTAGTCGACCAGGGTGCGCCAGTATTCTTCGGGAATTTCCTTGCCCGACAACAGGACTCGGGCCAATCCCACAGCCATGGCGATCCCCAGGAGGCCGAGCCAGAGGCCGGCCAGCCCGATCAGCCACCACAGCGCGGTGGTCACCGCCGGCCAGGGCGAGAGCACGGCCAGCACCGGCGCGAAGAAGAAGCCGGCGCCGATGTACCAAGCCGAGCCGGCCCGATCGGACGCAAGGACGAATCGTAGCCAGCGCGGAACCGGGTAATCGGTCACGGCTCGGGTGGGAAGAACCCTGCTCCGGTGAACCAACCTTCCTGCCACCCTTGCGCTCCCAGGCACAGCATCGGCAGCCCGGCCGGCGACTGCGCGGCGACACGCGGGCCGGGGCACGGCGCGCCGATCTGCTGGACACCACGCAACGGGTAGGAGATCACCCAGTACCCGGTCTCGGCGGCCGGGAACTGGTTGGGCGGCGGGAAGTGGCAGGCCTCGGCCTGGCCGCTGGGGCCGCGTCCGAAGATGAAGCGCTCGTAGTTGTCGCACGGCGCACCCAGCGAGGCGTCATAGTTCATGCCGGGCACATCGCCTTCCCAGCGACCGTTGTCGGCACTCGCCACAGGCGCCAGAACTATCGCCGAGCCCGCGATCGCAGCGGTGGTGAGCAATTCGCGAATCATGTGGTACTCCTTCGTGGCACCGACGATGGTTGATGAGAAGCATAACGATTGCTGCAGGGGTCACAAGGGCAGATCGGCAGACCCGGATCGGTTCCCGTCCCCGTCGGCGTGGAACGTGTTCTAGTTGGGCTTCGACCTCTTTTCGCTCAGAGCTTCCCAACCGTGCTGTAGCAATGGATTATTGGCACGGGACAACAACTAGACCACGGTGTACGAGGAGTAGGCCTTGTCAACGATGCCAGCCGAACCGCAAGCCGAGCCGAACCTGCCGCCGGGGTTCGATTTCACCGATCCGGACGTGCATGCCGAGCGGCTGCCCGTTGAAGAGCTGGCCGAACTGCGCCGCACCGCGCCGATCTGGTGGAACGAGCAACCGCACGGGGCGGGCGGTTTCGATGACGGCGGCTTCTGGGTGGTGACCAAACACAAGGACGTCAAGGAGATCTCCCGGCGCAGCGACGTCTTCTCCAGTCTGGCCAAGACGGCTTTGCCCCGTTATAAGGACGGCACCGTCGGCGAGCAGATCGAGCGCGGCAAGTTCGTTCTGCTGAACCAGGATGCGCCGCACCACACCCGGCTCCGCAAGATCATCTCCCGCGGCTTCACCCCCCGGGCCGTCGAGCGACTGCGCGACGACCTCAACGAGCGCGCGAAGCGGATCGTCGCCAACGCCGCCGCGCAGGGTTCCGGCGACTTCGTCGAGCAGGTTTCCTGCGAGCTGCCGTTGCAGGCGATCGCCGGCCTGCTGGGTGTGCCGCAAGAGGACCGGATGAAGTTGTTCCACTGGTCCAATCAGATGGTCGGCGACCAGGACCCCGAGTTCGCTACCAACGACGCCATCGCCGCCTCGGTCGAACTGATCATGTACGCGATGCAGATGGCGGCCGACCGGGCGCAGAACCCGGGTGAAGACATCGTCACCAAGCTGATCGAAGCCGACGTCGACGGTCACAAACTGTCCGACGACGAGTTCGGGTTCTTCGTCATCCTGCTGGCGGTCGCCGGCAACGAGACGACCCGCAATTCGATCACCCAGGGCATGATGGCCTTCACCGATTTCCCCGACCAGTGGGAGCTGTACAAGCGGGAGCGGCCGGTCACGACCGCCGACGAGATCGTCCGGTGGGCCACCCCCGTCACCTCGTTCCAGCGCACTGCGCTGGAGGATTACGAGCTGTCCGGCGTGCAGATCAAGAAGGGCCAGCGGGTGGTAATGGTCTATCGCTCAGCCAACTTCGACGAGGACGTGTTCGACGACCCGTTCACTTTCAACATCAAGCGCGACCCCAATCCGCACGTCGGATTCGGCGGGACCGGCGCGCACTACTGTATCGGGGCGAACCTGGCCCGGATGACGATCGACCTGATGTTCAACGCGATCGCCGACGCAATGCCCGACCTGGAGTCGGTGGGCAAGCCCGAGCGGCTGCGGTCCGGTTGGCTCAACGGCATCAAGCACTGGCAGGTCGACTATCACACCGACGGAACCGCTTCGGGCGAGAAATGCCCTGTGTCGCACTGACTCTTACAACTCAAAAGGAAACACATGGCTACGCATAAGGCTGTGCAAGTGGCGTCCGCGGGCGCACCTCTGGAACTCGCCGAAGTCGAAACGGCAACACCCGGACCGGGCGAGGTACGCATCAAGGTCACCGCCTGCGGCATCTGTGGCACCGACGCCCACTTTGTCAACGGCGGTTTCCCCGGCATGACCTGGCCGCTGACTCCCGGGCACGAAATCGCCGGGACCATAGCCGAACTCGGCGACAACGTCGAAGAGTTCGCCGTTGGAGACCGCGTTGCCGTCGGATGGTTCGGGGGCAACTGCAACCATTGCGACCCCTGCCGTAAGGGCACTTTCATCCACTGCGCCAATGGCAAGGTGCCGAGCTGGCAGTATCCGGGAGGGTACGCGGAGTCGGTGACGGTGCCCGCCACGGCGCTGGCCCGAATCCCCGCGGGGCTCTCCGACGCGGAAGCCGCCCCGATGGGATGTGCCGGTGTCACTACCTACAACGCGTTGCGCCACACCAGGGCATTGCCCGGTGACCGGGTTGCGATCCTCGGTGTCGGTGGTCTGGGACATCTAGGGGTGCAATGGGCCCGGGCAATGGGTTTCGAGACCATCGCGATCGCGCGCGGCACCGGCAAGGCCGAGGACGCCAAGAAGTTGGGCGCTCATCATTACATCGACTCCACCAGCGTTGACGTCTCCGAGGCGCTGCGCACCCTGGGCGGTGCGACCGTTGTGCTTGCCACCGCTGGAAACTCAAAGGCCATGGCCGACACGGTGGGCGGATTGCTCCCCCAGGGTGAGTTGGTCACCATCGGGGTGACGCCGGAGCCGCTGCCCATCAGTCCGGTGCAGCTGATCACCCCGGGGCTGAGCGTGATCGGCCATCCCTCGGGGACCGCCAAAGACGTCGAGGAGACAATGCATTTCGCGTTGCTCTCAGGTGTGCGGGCGTGGATCGAGGAGTTGCCACTGGAGCGGGCCGCCGAGGGCTACGCCGCATTGGAACAAGGGCGCGCGCACTACCGCACCGTTCTGACGGTGTGACGCACTCGTGGACGCTGGGCGTCGACGACGGTGAGTTGATCGTCCGCACGGGGGTAGCCGGTCCCGCCGCGCGAATGGGTCATCGGCTCACCCTGGCCATGACGCGCTGGCAGGCGAGGGTCGATTGGGCTGCGGGTGAACCCGATTCGGCAGAGCTGGTCGTGGACGTGGATTCGCTGCAGGTGCTGCGCGGTGACGGGGGCGTCAAGGGCCTGTCCGGTCCGGAGCAGGCGCTGGCGCGCTCGAACGCGCTGAAGTCGCTGTCCGCCAACCGATTTCCCGAGATCCGATTCACCGCCGAGGGCATCGAGAAGACCGCGGACGGCTACCGACTGGACGGCACGCTGAACATCAGAGGCAAGGCCCGTGCGCACGATGTCGACCTGCACGTGGACGATTGCGGCGACAGCTGGCTGCTGACAACCGAATCGACGGTTCGGCAGACCGATTTCGGTGTCAAGCCCTACTCGATGCTGCTCGGATCCCTGCACGTCGCCGACGAGGTGACGGTGGCCTTCTCGGCCAGGCGCAGCAAGGGCGGCTGAGGGTTACTCGGGCGGGCGGCCGGGCTCGGTGTACGTGCCGGGAATGTGCTCGAGCACTCTGCTCAACCGCAGCGGACCGCCGGGCGCCGGTTCGGGCACCTCGCCGCCCGGTTGCTCGCCCGGCCCGGATTCGTCGACCTGTTCACCGGCGGTCAGCCGCACGGGTTCCTGTTGCGGCGGTGCCGGCGACGGGGCCGCGGTCGGTGCAACCGGTCGCGGCGCTTCGGCCTCCGCTACCGGTGGCGTCGACTTGTGCACTACGGGATGAACAGGGTGCGCATCCTTGCCGGGAGCCAATTGAATGCCCACCGCCAGGGACACCGACGCCACGAACGTCACCGCGGCCGCGGCCAACGTCGTCGCCGCTCCCGCGTACCGCCGCGACCGCGTGGGTGCGGCGGCGACAGGCGCCACGTGATCGGCGATCAGTTCGGCATCGGTGAACTCGGTGCGGCGGGCCGCCGCCAGCGCCGCTCCGCGTGCCACGGTCACCTGCGCCATCGTCTGGGCGAACACCGGAACCGGCAGCACCTTTTCCAGCTGCCAGGAGAAATCGTTGACATCTCCTTCGGAGCCGACCACGACCACCCCGCCCGGTCGCCAGGAACTGCGGTCGAACATTCCGGTCAGCCAGGACGTCAGACCGTCGTAGCCGCCGCGAACGTGCTTGACCGCCGTCTGCGTCTCGCCGTCATGGGTGTCGACCATGACCACCGTCGCCCATTCGCGCTCGAGGATGCATACCGCCGTCTGCTGGTAGCCGATCACCGGCGCGACGGCCTCTGCGAGCGTCTCGACCGCATCGAGCAGACGCACGGGGACGACATTGTCGAAGCCGGCGTCGGTCAGCACTTCCAACAGCAGCGCGGCCTGGGCGGACGCTTCGTCGCTCCACGTCACGCCGACCACGCGCAGCCGGCGGTCCCCGGCGAGCGCCATGTCACGCGCCCGGAGCACTTCGGCAGCCACCTGCTCGGCGGTGTGTACGACACGCACACCCTGGCCGACGTGACGGCTGCCCTCGGCACCCTCCTGCAGGTGCAATTCGTGGTGGTCCAGGATCGCGCCTTCGGCGCTGTGTCCCTCAGCGAGGATCCACCCGACGGCGGCCGGTGTCACCGACAGCCCAAGTACCGTATCCAAATCCCGCACCTCAATCGTCTCCCGGGCCCGTCGCACTCTGCGCGATGCCGATCGCACCAAGGGGCAGGTGCGGGACGCGTGAGTGCCGAAACGGCTCGGGGATAGCGTGTCGTAAGTCGGCTTGCTCCGAGCGAGCCTACGCGGTCGCCGGCCGTTCGGCTGCGCCGGTCTGGAAACCGGCAGGTGACTCTCAAGTAACAGAGACGTGGCCAAAGATAAATCTGACGCCGACGGAAATAATGGGTTGAGTTGCTCGCCGCGGCCACGGTCGCGGGATGTCGCCGGCCGAATTCGTTAGCCAAACTCGATAGGGTTTTGCTCCCAGCCGCGACTCCGCCACATTCCAACTGCATAACGCGTGGATAACACCGCGGCGTGTGTCGCGTTTGTGCGTGTCAGCGCCGCGCTATAACGGATGCGGTCAACCGGCGGGGACGCGGTAACACAGTTGCTGGGCTCGCGAAGTTAACCGATATCGAACTGAAATGTGTTTGCGTCCGAATCGACATTTGGCCTATTCACACGGTAAGTTCTGGCCGGAGCAAGAGACATAAGGAAAAAGGGGCACAGGTTATGACAGTGGTGAGCGGGAAGATACGGGCCTGGGGTCGTCGACTCCTGGTCGGTGCAGCTGCGGCTGCGGCCCTGCCGGGCCTGATCGGACTTGCCGGGGGCGCACCGACTGCGGGAGCTTTCTCCCGGCCGGGTCTGCCAGTCGAGTACCTGCAGGTGCCGTCCGCGGCTATGGGGCGCAGCATCAAGGTGCAGTTCCAAAGCGGTGGCGACAACTCTCCTGCGGTGTACCTGCTCGACGGCCTGCGTGCCCAGGACGACTACAACGGCTGGGACATCAACACCCCCGCCTTCGAGTGGTACTACCAGTCCGGCCTTTCGGTTGTGATGCCCGTCGGCGGTCAGTCCAGCTTCTACAGCGACTGGTACAACCCCGCCTGTGGTAAGGCCGGTTGCTCCACCTACAAGTGGGAGACCTTCCTGACCAGCGAATTGCCCTCCTACCTGCAGGCCAACAAGAGCGTCAAGCCCACCGGCAGCGCCGCCGTCGGTATCTCGATGGCCGGCTCGTCGGCGATGATCCTGGCCGCCTACCACCCCGCTCAGTTCATCTACGCCGGCTCGCTGTCGGCGCTGCTGGACCCCTCCCAGGGCATGGGGCCGTCGCTGATCGGCCTGGCCATGGGTGACGCCGGTGGCTATAAGGCCTCTGACATGTGGGGCCCGTCGAGCGACCCGGCCTGGCAGCGCAACGACCCCACGCTGCAGATCGGGACGCTGGTCGCCAACAACACCCGCTTGTGGGTGTACTGCGGCAACGGCAAGCCCTCCGAACTGGGTGGCGCCAACCTGCCGGCCGAGTTCCTGGAGAACTTCGTCCGCAGCAGCAACCTGAAGTTCCAGGACGCCTACAACGCGGCCGGTGGCCACAACGCGGTGTTCAACTTCCAGAGCGACGGCACGCACAGCTGGGAGTACTGGGGCGCACAGCTGGTCGCCATGAAGGGTGACCTGCAGGGCGCACTGGGCGCTCGCTGAGGCTGACCCGCACCAGCACTACAACTACTGCGCTTGACGGCAACCGCCGTCAAGCGCAGTAGTGCTTTTGCGGGGGTTTCACCGCATCAAGCCGACCTGGTTGGTGACATCGACCCAACCCGTCGCGTCGTTGCGATGGTCATTCGTGTTCCGGCACTCGCCGTAGAGGCGCAGCACGCCCAGGCCCGGATTGTCGTCGTGCCGGTACAGAACCGCCGTGACACCGTCTTTGGACAGGGTGGAGCCATACGCATGGCCGCCGGGCGGTAATCCCTGGATCCAACCGTCGGAGCGCAGGGCCGCGGCGACGGTCTGGAAGTAGGTGTCGGCGCGCTGATCCGTGGGCAGCGCAAAGGTCAGATGAATCGCCCCCTGATACGGCGGGTCCTGGTGGCCCCCGCACGACATCAAAAGATAGCCGGCCGTCGTCGTGCGCAGGCCCCCGACATCGACAACCCGGCTGGCCGCATCGACCGCCTGGGCTCGGCTTTGGTCGTCAGAGACGTTATCGGCGCGCGCGAGCGCGTCGGCCGGCGTGGCATGGAGCCGATCCACCGACACGAACATCGCGCCCACGACCAGCGTTATCGCCAGCGCGGCCGCCAGCAATGCCCGGGCCGCGTTCGTCCGCAGCCAGTCCGGGTCTCGGGGATGGTAGCGGTGGATGGCCCTGTCCTCCATCGACATTGACTTTCATGCACTCTGTACGTAACTTACGTACTGAGAGTTTGTAAGTTACTTTCGAAGGATAACCGCGATGCCGCAGGCCACACTCACGCAAGCAACCATTGCCTACCGAGTGGTGGGTCCGGAGAAATCGCCACACCCACCGGTGCTGTTCGTGCACGGCATTCTGGCCGACGAACGACTCTGGGACCGTGTCGCGGACGGCCTGGCCAGGCTGGGCTATCGGTGCTTTCTGCCGACTTGGCCGCTGGGCGCGCACACTATTGCGGCCAATGACGGAGCGGACCTCTCCCCCCGCGGAATCGCCGCAATGATCAACGAATTCATGGTGACCCTCGATCTCTCCGAGGTGACGCTGGTGGGTAATGACACGGGCGGGGCGTTATGTCAGTTCGTCATCGACGAATATCCCGACCGGATCGGCCGGCTGGTGCTGACCAACTGCGACGCCTTCGACGAGTTTCCGCCATTCCCGTTCAATGTCGTTTTTGCGGTGCTGCGCGGCCCGAAATCCATCAGAACGCTGTTCGCCACGATGGGTTGGTCCAAGCTGCGCCACTCGCCGCTGGGGTTCGGTCTGCTGCTGAGCAATCCCGATGCCGGATTGACCAAATCGTGGCTTGCGCCCTGTCGTGACGACCCGCGCATCGCGGGCGACCTCGCCGAGTTGCTGCGTCACGTCGCGGCCACCGATCTGGTCGACGTGTCCACCCGGTTCTCGCGCTTCACCAAGCCCGTCACGCTGGTGTGGGGCTTGCGTGACCGGTGCTTCAAGCCGGCGCTGGGCCGGCGGATGGCCACCCTGTTCGCCAACTCGACGATGATCGAGGTGCCCGGAGCGAGAACCTTCGTGTCCCTGGACAAGCCGGCGGCCGTGATTGACGCAATAGCGACGGTCCCCGCGCACAGTGGTTAAGGTCTGCGTCGTCGCCGCGCTGATGACCGCGCTGCTCCTCGCGCCGCAGGCGCGGGCCGACAGCTCGTTGACCGTTCTGATCGACGCGGCGGCCGAGCGACTGCAGATCGCTGAGCCGGTCGCGGCCTACAAGTGGAGTACGCACACCCCCATCGAGGATCCGGCTCGCGTCGAGCAGGAACTCGCAACACTGCGAGCCGATGCCGAAGCGCTACAAATCGACCCCGACTACCCGGACTACGTAGTCGAAATCTTCCGCGACCAGGTCGGCGCCACCGAAGCCATCGAGTACAGCAGATTCGCGCAGTGGAAGCTCGACGCCGCCGGCGCACCCCCACCGCCGCAGGACCTTTCGGCATCGCGGGCGCAGATCGACACCCTCAACACTAAGATTTTGTCTCAGATATCGCTTAATTGGAGTTTGCTGCGCTCGTCGTCGTGCGGATCCCGGCTGGACGAGGCCCGGGTCGAGGTGAGCCGTGCCCGCCGGTTCGACGACCTCTATCAACGAGCGCTGAACACCGCCACCCGGTCCTACTGCCACGTGTAATCGGCGGCCTGAAATGCCCCGCTGAGCAGGGTTTGCGCCAATCTCAAAGTGATAGATAACGGGTCTCATAATTTCCTCTAGTCGGTAACGCTTTGACTACAGCCGGCGAAATGCCGGTCATGACGCACATCACAAAGCCCCTCATCAAGTCGGTTATGACCGCCGGTTTCGTAGCGGTGGGTATGTCGCTTTCCACGGGCGTCGCCGACGCGGACTCCATGAACTGGGACGCCGTCGCGGAGTGTGAGTCCGGCGGCAACTGGGCCGCGAACACCGGTAACGGCGCCTACGGCGGACTGCAGATAAAGCAGGCCACCTGGGAGGAGTACGGCGGCGTCGGGAACCCGGCAAAGGCGTCTAAGCAGCAACAAATCGCCGTCGCCAACCGTGTTCTGGCGGGCCAGGGACCCGGGGCCTGGCCGAAGTGCTCCAAGGCGGGCGGCATGGCGCCGGGAATCGCGCAGGTGCCGCAACCCGGTCAGCAGCTACAGCAGACCCTGACTCAGATCATCGGCATGTTCGTGCCTAAACAGTAAATATCGGCAGCCGGGCTGGTTTCGTTACAGTCGGCGTGTTTGGATTCTCCTATGGAGGGTTCAGCGACGGTTCATATGGCGGCGCCGGCGGACAAAATCTGGGAATTGATTGCCGATATTCGAAATACCGGGCGCTTCTCGCCGGAGACATTTGAGGCCGAGTGGCTGGACGGCGCGACCGGGCCGGCGTTGGGCGCGCGCTTTCGGGGACACGTCCGGCGCAACGAGATCGGCCCGGTGTACTGGACCACCTGCAAGGTGACGGCGTGCGAGCCCGGCCGTGAGTTCGGGTTTGCTGTGCTGCTCGGCGACCGGGTGGTGAACAACTGGCACTACCGATTGGCGCCGGCCGGGCCCGACGGGCAGTCCACCGATGTGACCGAGTCCTTTCGCCTAGCCCCTTCCCCGTTGAATAACCTCTACCTGGTGTTCGGAGGATTCCTCCGGAGGCGGCGCAACATCAGGGACATGACAAAGACGCTGAACCGCATCAAAGACGTGGTCGAAGCGGGTTGAGGGGCGGCTGACATCAAATCGCAAAAGACCATATTCATCACCGGCGCCGGCAGCGGTATGGGCCGCGAGGGCGTGAAGCTGTTCCACAGCAAGGGCTGGCGAGTCGGCGCCGTGGACCGCACCGACGATGGACTGGCCGCACTCTGCGTGGAACTGGGCGCGGGACTGTGGACCCGGGTCGTCGACGTTACGGACAAGGCGGCCCTGGATGCGGCGCTGGCGGACTTCTGCGCCGGCAATGCCGGCGGCGGTCTGGACATGATGTGGAACAACGCCGGCATCGGCGAGGGCGGCTGGTTCGAGGACGTGCCCTACGAGGCCGCCATGCGGGTCATCGACGTGAACTTCAAAGCGGTGGTGGCCGGCGCGTACGGTTCGCTGCCCTACCTCAAGAAGTCGCCGGGCAGCCTGATGTTCTCCACCTCGTCGTCGTCGGGCACCTACGGGATGCCCCGCATCGCGGTCTATTCGGCGACCAAACACGCGGTCAAAGGACTCACCGAGGCGCTGAGCGTCGAGTGGGAACGGCACGGTGTGCGGGTCGCCGACGTGCTGCCCGGCCTGATCGACACCGCCATCCTCACCTCGACGCCGCAGCACTCGGGCACGGGCTCAGCCGACGCGCCGGCCACCATGTCGCCCGAGGAGTTGCGAGCGGCGGCCCCTAAGCGCGGCATGTTCCGGCTCATGCCGGCGTCCAGCGTCGCCGAGGTGGCGTGGCGGGCCTACCACCATCCCACCCGCCTGCACTGGTATGTCCCCGGCAGCATCCGCTGGATCGACCGCTTCAAAGGGGTCAGCCCCGAGTTGGTTCGTAGAAGCATCATCAAGGCGCTGCCCAGGATGAACCCGAAACAGCCATAATGTTTTCCTGCATACCGCAGCGGGGCCGAGACGGAGGTGGCTGGTGCAAAACCGGTTGGTCGCAGTGACAGCAATCGCGGTGGCCGTCGCCGGCGCCGTCTCGGGATGCGGCGGCACCCAGACCGTGCCGCGCCATGCCGCAAAGGTGACCATCGACGGCAACGCGCTCACTACGCGCCCGCCGTCATGCAGTCAGATCGAGTCGTACCGCACCATCGACATCCGGGACCGGGACGGTCAGGTGCAGGCGGTGGTGCTGATGAGCGGGGATCGCGTGCTGCCGCAGTTCGTCAAGATCCGCAACATGGGCGGATTCACCGGTAGCTACTACGAGGGCGGGGTCGGGGACGCGCGCGTCGACTTGTCGAAGAACGGCTACACCATTACGGGCAGCGCCCAGGGCATCGCCAGCAGCAACCCCAACAAGGTCGTGACGACAGACTTCAAGATCAGCGCCGAGTGCTGACGGTGAAGGACAGACTGCACTGGTTCGCCATGCACGGGGTGATCCGCGGGATCGCCACGGTCGGGATCCGGCGGGGTGACCTGCAGGCCCGCCTGATCGCCGACCCGACACTGGGTGACAACCCGGTGCCGTTCTACGACGAGGTGCAGCGGCACGGTCCGCTGGTGCGCAACCGGGCGAACTACATGGCCGTCGACCACCGCCTGGCGCATGATCTGTTGCGCTCGGAAGACTTTCACGTCATTGCGTTCGGCGATAATCTGCCGGCACCGCTGCGCTGGCTGGAGCGGCGTACCCGTGACGATCGTCTGCATCCGATGCGGCCACCGTCCTTGCTGGCGGTCGAGCCGCCCGACCACACCCGCTACCGCAAGACGGTCTCCGCGGTCTTCACCTCGCGGGCGGTCAGCGCGTTGCGCGACCGGGTCGAGCAGACGGCCGTCGGCTTGCTCGACCAACTCACCGAGCGGCCCGGCGCCGTTGACATCGTCGGACGGTACTGTTCGCAGCTTCCGATCACCGTCATCAGCGAGATCCTTGGGGTGCCGGAATACGACCGGCGCCGGGTGCTGGAGTTCGGCGAACTGGCCGCTCCCAGCTTGGATGTCGGACTCCCCTGGCAGCAGTACCAGCGGGTGCAGCGCGGTGTGGCGGGATTCAACACCTGGCTCGTCGAGCATTTGCGCCAATTGCGGCACGCCCCGGGCGATGACCTGATGAGTCAGTTGATCCAGACGGCCGAGGGCGCTGACACCGACGGCTACCTCGACGAGACGGAACTGCAGGCGGTTGCCGGTCTGGTGCTTGTCGCCGGATTCGAAACCACAGTCAACTTGCTGGGCAACGGGATTCGGCTGTTGCTGGACCATCCCGAACAGCTGGAGACACTGCGGGCCCGTCCGGAATTGTGGCCCAACGCGGTTGAGGAGATTCTGCGGTTCGACTCGCCGGTACAGCTCACCGCCCGGGTGGCCGGCAACGACGTCGAGGTGGCCGGGGTACCCATCAAGCGGGGCGAGGTGGTGGTGATCTATCTGGCCGCCGCCAACCGCGACCCGGCGGTGTTCAGCGACCCGCACCGCTTCGACATCGAACGCCCCAATGCCGGAAAGCATCTGTCGTTCTCGACCGGCCGGCACTTCTGCCTGGGCGCCGCCCTCGCCCGCGCCGAGGGTGAAGTCGGGCTGCGCACCTTCTTCGACCGCTTCCCCGAGGCGCGGGCCGCGGGCGGCGGCACCCGTCGAACCACCCGGGTGCTGCGCGGCTGGTCGACGCTGCCGGTGACGCTGGACCCGGCCCGCGTAGGTGCCGCCTCGATGGCGGATCTCAAACCTCTATCCGCGAACCCATGATGACGGTGCTCTCGGGGGGTAGCCCGAAATACTCGGCGGCATCGGCTGTGGCGTACGACGTCGCGATGAAGAGGCGTTTGCGCCAGGCCGCCATGGTCGGTGCCGAGCCTTTGACCAGCTCGAGTTTGGACAGGAAGTACGAGGCCTCGTCGAGGTCGATCTGGCCTTCCGTTTCACTCGGGTCCAACAGGCTCAGCGCGTCGCGGACTTTCGGGGTTTCCATATAACCGAATTGCGCTGTCACATGGATGATTCCGTCTTTGGCGTAGCCGAGCGCGTCGACCTCGTTGCGATCGGATTCGGGCACCCGTGGCACCGGCATGGTGACGATTGCAAGGACCACCACATGTTCGTGGAGCACGTGGTTGTGCTCGACGTTGGCCCGCATCGCCAGCGGCGCGGAATGCTTCCCGCGGTTCAGGAAGATGGCGGTGCCTGCCACCCTGGTGACCGGCTGGTTGTGAGTGGCAAGGCCGTCCACGAATTCACGCAGCGGCCCTTCGGCTTCTTCTCTTGTGCGAGTGACGATTTCGCGACCACGCTGCCAGGTGGTCATCACGGTGTAAGCGACCAGCGCTATCAGTAGCGGCAGCCACGCCCCATGGACCAGTTTGGTCAAATTGGCCGCCAAGAACATCAGGTCGATCGTCAGCAGGGCGCCGCCACCGAGCACGATCAGCCACAGCGGGGTTTTCCATCTGGTGCGCGCGATGTAGAGAAACAGCGTGGTGGTGATGGTGATGGTGCCGGTGACCGCCATGCCGAAGGCAAAGGCCAGTGCAGCCGAGCTACGGAAAGCGAACACCAGGGTCAGCACCGCGACCAATAGCAAGCCGTTGATCCACGGCACGTAGATCTGCCCCATCGTCGAGGCGGACGTGTGGGCTATCCGCAGGCGCGGCAGATAGCCGAGCTGAGCGGCTTGGGACGCCACCGAGAACGCCCCGGTGATGACGGCCTGCGAGGCGATCACGGTCGCTGCCGTCGCCAGCAGCACCATCGGCAGTCGCGCCCAGTCGGGGATCAGGAGGAAAAAGGGAGCGCTCGCGGTCCTCGGGTCGCCGAGCACCAGTGCGCCCTGTCCGAGGTAGCTCAGGGTGCAGCCGGGCAGTACCAGCAGCATCCAGCCCGAGGTGATCGCCCGCCGGCCGAAGTGTCCCAAGTCGGCGTAGAGCGCCTCGGCGCCCGTCACCGCCAGCACCACCGCGGCGAGGGAGAAGAAGGCGAAGTGGAAGTGCCCGACCATGAACTTGACCGCATATACCGGTGACAGCGCCTTGAGGATCTCGGGGTGATCGGCGATCCCGAGCGCGCCGCACGCGCCGATCGCGGTAAACCAGACGATCATCACCGGTCCGAACAGCCGGCCGACAGCACTGGTGCCGTGGCGCTGCACCGCGAACAGCGCGACGATGATCACCGCGGTGATCGGCACGACCCACGAATCGAAGTGTGGCTGTATGACCTTTACGCCCTCCACTGCCGACAGGACCGAGATCGCCGGGGTGATCATGCTGTCACCGAAAAACAGCGCGGCACCAAAGATGCCCAATAGACTCAGCGCAGCGACCGTGCGGCGCTCGACGCCGCGACCCAGCATCGTGATCAATGCCATGATGCCGCCCTCACCGTGGTTGTCGGCGCGCAGCACCAGGGTGACGTAAGTGAAGGTCACAATGATCATCACCGACCAGAAGATCAGCGATACCACGCCGTACACGTTTTCCGTGCTGATCGGCACGGGATGCGGGTCCTCGGGGTTGAACACGGTCTGAATCGTGTAGATGGGGCTGGTACCGATATCGCCGAACACCACGCCGAGTGCGCCGACCACAGCGCCCATAGTTATTCCCGTTGTGGAATCTGGTTTCACAGCAGGATCCTATGCGCAGTTCAGCCCAGATAAAGGCCGAACCAGTCCAGTGGCCGTGGCCAAGTCGGTGGAGGCCGCCGGTTGACACCGTCGCGGGCGGCAGGGTTTATTGACGGCATGACAGAGGTTTCGACGTCCGCTCCCGCAGATGTGGTAATTGGGTTGTGGCAGGCACTTTCGCGACGGGACTGGGACGCGGTCAAGTCATTTTTATCGGATGACTGCCTCTACGTCGACATGCCGGTCCCGGCACTGGCCGCTCGCGGTCCCGACGACATCGTGACCCGGCTGAAGATCGGGCTCGAGTCACTCGCGGCGTACGAAAACCACGATGGTGTTCTGGTGTCGAACGACTCCGACGTCATCTACGAGCATTCGGAGACCTGGACCTTCCAGACCGGGGAAAAGGGCGTGCTGCGGTTCGTCACCGTGCACAAGGTGCTGGACGGCAAAATCACTGTCTGGAAGGACTATTGGGACTTCAACAGCCTGGTCGCCTTCGCGCCGCCCAATCACTTCCAGAACCTGGCCGGAGGCGACACCTCCTGGATCTTCGACGCCACCGCCCTCGTCTAGCAACGCGCCGACGGGGCAGTCTGGTCTGCATGGGCAAACTCATCTATGGCTTCAACGTGTCGGTGGACGGCTACATCGCCGACGCACACGGCAGCATCGACTGGAGCGCGCCGAGCGAAGAACTGCACCAATACTGGAACGACTTCGAGCGCGAGACCACCCTGTCGTTCTACGGCCGACGGCTCTACGAACTGATGTCCGCGTACTGGCCTACCGCCGACCAGGCCCCGGACGCCAGCCCGATGATCATTGACTTCGCCAGGATCTGGCGCGACATGCCCAAGGTCGTGTTCTCGCGCACTTTGGAGTCCGTCGACTGGAACTCCCGCCTGGAACGCGGCGACCCGGTCGAGGTGGTGCGGAGGCTGAAGGCCGAAACGGAGGGCAGTTTGGAGGTGGCCGGCGCTACACTGGCCGCACCGATAGTGCGGGCCGGACTGGTGGACGAATACCGGATCGTGCTGGCGCCCACCGCCGTGGGCGGCGGCACCCCGTTCTTTCCGGCCCTGCCGTCCTGGATCTCACTGCGGCTGCTGGAGAATCGCACCTTCCCGGGTGGCACGGTCCTGCTGCGCTACGAGACAAAGCGCCCTGGGCAGTACAACTAGGACTCGGCGAGCACCTTGAGCCGCTTGAGCGTCTCGGAAAGCGTGCGCCCGACCTGGCGCACCGCGATGCGATCGGCGATGTAGCCGAAGATGCCGCCCGGCGCCTGATAGGACAGCCGGAACGTCACCTTGGTCTCGCCGTCCCCGCCGTCGCGCAGCCGAATCCGGCCGCGCAACGTGATTCCGGTGATACCGACGAACGCCACGTCGCGATTGTCATCGAATTCCACGACTTCGATCAGCCCGCCGACGGGTACCGAGCCGATCTTCCAGTGCACGATGTAGCGGGCGCCGGCGCCCGGCGGCTGGTCGTTGGCCGACTCCCAGCGCTCGAGGTTGCTCATGAAAGACGGGTAGGTGTCCGGGTCGCTGACGATCTTCCAGACCGCATCGCGGTCGGCCTTGACCACACACCGGCGTTCGACGCGCATCAGCCCAGCACCGGGAAGCGACGTTGTGCGGCCAACCGATCGACGCCGCCCTGCAGACTTTCCATCACCTTGTCGTGCACCGCCTGGTCATCGCCGTCGACCTCGATCGGCTCCTGCACCTCGATGACGATCTTGGTGGGCAGCGGAATGTGTCCCGCCAGGTCACTGATGTTCAGCCCCCACGGCAGCGCCAGCGATATCGGAATGCTCTTGAGCCGCAACAACTTATCCGCCATCAGAAGTTTGGCCAGCCACTGGCCGCGGTTGAGGAACAAGGCGCTCTCCTGGCCGCCCACACTGGCCACCGGAACGATCGGCACGCCGGCCTCACGGGCCAGTCGCACGTAACCCATCCGCCCGCCGAAGTCGACCTTGTGCCGCTCCCACGACGGCCGGAATACCTCATAGTCCCCGCCGGGATAGACCAGCAGGGCGGCCCCGGATTCCAGCGCCAGACGGGCGTTTTCGTGGTTGGCGGCGACGGTGCCGAACTTGCGCAGCCAGCCCAGTGGCGGCGCGGAGACGACGAGGTTGTGGGCCAGCTGGTAGAAGGGGCGCTCCACACCGAAGTAGGAACAGAACGCGAGGGTGAAGACGAAGGTGTCGGGCGGGACGTTACCGCCGCTGTGATTGCCGACCAGCAGCACCGGGCCCTCGGGCGGAATACGGTCCAGCCCGCGCACGTCGGCGCGGAAGTACAGCGAGGCGAGCAGCCAGGTGCCGGGCAGCTGGTCGCGGATGTAGTCGGGGTCGCGCTGGTCCAAATCGGCTTTGGGAACCCTGGACGTGACCTGCTTGCGGGCCCACTCCATGGCTTCGCCGAAGACGCCCATGTCGGAGATCCTGTCCTAGCGTGGGCCGGCGTCCAGCTGGTAGACGCGGGCGGAGTTGTCGTGTGCGATGAGATCGACTACCCGAATTGCGTCGCTTTCACACCAGTCCCCGCTGTCGACGAAGCCCTGCAGGACGCGGTGAATGGCCCTGCGCCACAGGACGGTGCCGAGGTAATGCAGCTCCGCGGGCCCGAAGCCGTCGGACGAGTACAGGATCTTGCGGAACGGCGCGAGTTCGAGCAGCCGGGCGGCGAACGCCGGTGCCCGGGCGCCGAGAAAGTTCACCGTCAGCCCGCCGTCGAGGTAGACGTTGTTGAACGCCTGGGCCAGGTAGCCGGCTTCGCGCTCGTAGGGATAGCAGTGCAGCAATACGATCGGGGTGTCTGCGGACTGGCGCAGAAAATCAAGCAGCAGCAGCGGATTGGTCTTGTGCAGGTCGCAATCCCGATCGCCCAGGCCGACATGGAACTGCAGCGGCTTGCCCAGCCGCAGTCCCTGGTGCAGGCCGAAGCGCAGCAGCACCCGATCGGTGCAGCGGCGCCCGCCCGCGTCGCGCCAGCGTCGCGCAGCCTGTTCGACATCCGCCGGTGACGGTTCGCTCAGATCACCCTCGAACCCACCGCGGTAGGCCAGGATCGACTTGGTGCCAACAGCCGCGGCGGCGCGCCGGTGCAGGATCTCTTCGAAGGCTCCGGTGTAGTCGCCGGGGGCCTGCGCGGCTTCCTCGGCGACCTGCTCGAGGCGGACGATTTCCTCCGCGCGAGCCCCGCTCAGCTCGGTGAACTGCGCGACACCACTGATGTCATCGCCGAGACCGGTGTCGATGAGCCAGGTGCTCACCCCGGCGGCCGGCAGGAACAGGCGGGCCAGCTCGGGTTCGCTCAACTGGCAACGGCGTGCCCAATATGCCTCCGCGTCAACGTGTCTGGGCAGGGCCAGCACCGGGGCGCAGTGGCTGCGCAGCGCGAAACCGAGTTGGGTGTCGAAACCCGAGTCGAACTCGGCGAGGGGCTGCGTGTTGGCTTCGTTGAGGGCATTCTCGAACCGGCGGCGGTCCCCCGCGCTCAACCAGCAGCCGTGCAGGTGCTGATCGATCAGCGCAACCTGCTGGACGTGCTGGGCGAGCTGCGTATCCGGCAGTGGTGCGGTCATAGGCTCCAGGCCATCCGGAACTTGTCCGCCAGCGCGTCGGGGTCGAGCCCGCCGTAGCGGTCGTGCTCCATCGTGCGCACCGCGACCGCCATGTCGACCACCGAGTCAGTCAGAATCGACCGCAGCAGAGTCGACGCATCAAGCGCGGCAATAGCTTCCGTTTGGACATCGGGTAGCAGCGCGATCCCCGCGGCGACCCGCTCCGCCGCCGAGAGCAGGGCGGGATCTTCCGTCGTCTGCGCCGGTAGCGTCGCGTCGGTTTTGATGCCCTCGAGTGCGAGCCCGAGAATGGCCGCCGTTGCGTAGTAGGGGTTGGCCGACGGGTCGATGATCTTTACCTCGACGTTGCCGCCGTGCGGATTGGCGGGGCCGGCCTCGATGAATCGCAACGCCGCCTCACGGTTCTCGATGCCCCAGCAGGCATACGCCCCGGCCCAATTCCCGGGCCGCATCCGCAACCCGGAAAGGATGGAACCACACAGCAGGCCCTGCGCGCCGGCCAGGCCGCGCAGCACCCCCGCCACCGCGGCCTCGCCCGCCCCGGTCATGCCGCCAGGTCCGGTCCCACCGGAGAACAGCGGCCGTTCCTGCCTTCGCAGCGAGAAATGCTGATGCGCACCGGATCCGGCGCTGCCGGCGAAGGGTGCCGGCGACAGGCTGACCCGCAATCCGTGCCGGCGGGCGGCGCGGGCAACGATGATCCGCATCAGGACCAGATGGTCGGCGGCGGCCACCGGTGAGCGCGGGGCCAGGGAGATCTCGAACTGGTTCGCCCCGTATTCGGGATGGAACTGCTCCATCGCGACGCCCGCCGACGTCGCGGCGACGGTCACGTCGCGGACAAAGGCCTCGTGCTCGAGGACACCGGCGAGCCCGTACTGGGCCCACGATGTGGCGGGCAGGCGGTCGCCGTGCGGGTCGACGAGAACGAATTCGAGCTCGTGGCCGACGGCTGCATCGATACCGGCCTCGCCCAGCGCGTTCTCGACCCGCTTGAGTGTGCCTCGCGCGCACAGCTCAACGGGAGAACCGTCCTGTTCGAAGAATTCCGCTGGCGCCCAAGCCAGGCCGTCACCGAGAACGCGGAGGGCGGTCAGGTCGATCCGCAGGCGCTGATCGCCGACCACGCCGACTTTGTCGGTGAACGCGATGCCGGTCTGGTCGATGGCGAACGCGTGCCATGACGGACTGGCCCCGAGCCCCGGATCGGCGAAGGCGTTGATCCGGCGGACCGGCACCGTCTTGGCGTGGGTCAGACCCGCGGGGTTCACGACGGTGCCGATGACGGTGTCGACGCCCTGGGCCTCGAGCCAGCCGATCGCACCCGCCGGCGTGGGCGGGCGCGTCGTCGTCAGGCCCGGCTGGGCAGGGTCAGCTTGCACGCCTGGCCGATGTCGAGGGTCCGCAGCACGCGGCCCATGCCCACCCACAGCGCACACGAGATGGCCAGGTCGGCCAGCAACTCCTCGGTGAAGTGTTCCGCGGCCCGCGCCCAGAAGTCTTCGTCGTCCCGCAGGACGGTGTGGTCAGTGGAGAACCGGTGCGCGAATTCGGCCGCCAACCGCTCCTGCTCGCTGTACCCCGGCCAGGTGCGCCATTCGGCGGCGTGTTCGTAGAGCTCCTCGTCGACCCCGGCCGCCGGCCCATCGGCGTCGCGGGTGTTGGCGCAAACGATGCACTCGTTGTTGTTGGCGATCACGGCACGCGCGATCTCGCGAGTGCGCAATGGCAGCCGGTTGCTGGTGTACACGGCGCGGCTGAAATTGGCCATCGCGCCGCCGAGTTCGGGGGACTTGAGGACCCAGCCAGCAACGTCGTCATCTGCGAAAGTTCCGATTCGGCTCATGGCGAGATGGTACGCCCGCGCACCTCGGCATTCGGTATCGACGGCACCCCCAAACTTGCCGCAAATGAAAATCATGTTCATTATATAGAAAGTTCAAATATTTCGATCGGGATGGGGTGTCGCCGTGCAATCGTCCGGGGCTGAGGGCCGGGTTGCCGGCGCGAATCCGGTGTGGATGGCCTCGCCGCCGGAGGTGCACTCGGCGCTACTGAGCAGTGGCCCCGGTCCGGGCGCCGTGTTGGCGGCCGCGGCGGCGTGGGCGACGTTGAGCACCGAATACGAATCGGCGGCGGACGACCTCCTGGCGGTGCTGGCCGCGGTGCAGGGCGGGGCATGGCACGGTCCCAGCGCCGAATCGTATGCGGCCGCGCACCTTCCGTATCTAGCGTGGCTGCAGGAGGCAAGTGCCGCGAGCTCGCAAACCGCGGCCCGGGCCGAGGCGGTCGCCGGTGCCTATGCGACGGCGTTGGCGGCGATGCCGACGCTGGCCGAGCTGGCCGCCAACCACGCCACCCACGCGGCCCTGTTGGCCACGAACTTCTTTGGCGTCAACACCATTCCGATCGCTGTCAACGAAGCCGACTACACCCGGATGTGGGTCCAGGCCGCCACCACGATGAGCGGTTACCAGGGCGCCTCGGATGCGGCGCTGGCGGCCGCGCCCCAACTGCCGCCCCCGCCCAAGATCGTGCAGCAAATCGACCAGTCACTGCAGAACGTGGTGCAGGCCTATCAGAATTTCATCGGCAACCCACAACTGAACCCGTTCGACCAGTTCGAGAACCTGGTCAACAACCCGCAGCTCGACGCGATTCTCGAGCAGTTCGGTATCGGCAACGACACCGTCGCCCACGATCCGGTGGTCGACAACGTGCTCGACAACTTCGTCGCCAATATCCTGCGGAACTTCGGCTACAACTGGAACCCGTTGCAGGGCACGCTCAATGGGCTGGACTACGACGACTACACCGACCCGACCGTCGCGGCGTTCTGGGTTGCCCGGACGCTGGAGCTGAGCGAGGATTTCCAGCAGTTCTTCGTCTTCCTGCAAACGAACCCGGTGCTGGCCATCCAATACCTGGTCAGTCTGGAATTGTTCGACTGGCCCACCCATCTGGCTGAGGTGTTCACCTTGACGAGTCAGCCCGCCGCACTGGCCGCCGCGCTGCCCGTGGCGGCGGCCCCGCTCGCGTCGGCCGG
>NZ_LZMH01000017.1 GCF_001673635.1 Mycobacterium asiaticum | reverse complement strand
GCCAGCGTGTGCTGCAGTTCCGCGACGACCGGTCGGATGACCGACCGCTTCTGTTTGAGTGACCGCACGTCGCCCAGCCCAGAGCCCAGCCCCGCGCCCAGCCCCGCCCCGACCTCGTCGCCGGGGTCCTGAAGGCATGTGGATCGGCTGGCTCGAGTTCGACGTCCTGCTGGGCGACGTGCGGTCACTCAAACAGAAGCGGTCGGTCATCCGACCGGTCGTCGCGGAACTGCAGCGCAAGTTCAGCCTGTCGGCCGCCGAGACCGGCTCCCAGGACCTGCACCGCCGGGCAGGCATCGGCGTGGCCCTGGTGTCGGCCGATCGCCGACATGCGGTGGACGTGCTGGATGCGGCCGAACGGCTGGTGGCCGCGCACCCAGAGTTCGAGCTGTTGTCGGTGCGGCGCGGACTGAACAAAAGCGACGATTAGCCGTCGCGCCCCTCACGCTTGCGGCCCAGCGGAGCCGGGGCCACCGCACCCGGTGCGAGCCGGCGGGCGGCAACCAGGAACGCCGTGTGCCCCCGCATGGAATGCTGCGGCCGCACGGCCAGTCCGACCACGTTCCAGCCCCGCTGCAGCGTCTCCCACGACCGCGGCTCAGTCCAGCACTGCTGGGCCCGCACCGCCTCCACCACTTTGGACAGCTGCGTAACGGTCGCGACGTAGATCAGCAGCACGCCACCGGCGACCACCAGCCGCGAGACCGCGTCCAAGACCTCCCACGGGGCCAGCATGTCCAGCACCGCCCGGTCGAACGAGCCGTCGGGCAGGTCGGACTCGGCGAGGTCGCTGATGATGAGTCGCCAGTTGGCCGGCGCCGCGCCGTAGAACGTGTTGACGTTGCGCCGGGCGTGTTCGGCGTGGTCGGCCCGTGCCTCGTAGGACAGCACCGACCCCTCGGGGCCGACCGCCCGCAGCAGCGACAGCGTCAGCGCACCGGAACCGGCGCCGGCTTCCAGGACGCGGGCGCCGGGAAAGATGTCGCCTTCGTGCACGATCTGGGCGGCGTCCTTGGGGTAGATCACCTGCGGCCCGCGCGGCATCGACATCACGTAGTCGACGAGCAGCGGCCGCAGCACCAGGAACAGGGCGCCGTTGCTGGACTTGACGACGCTGCCCTGTTCCAGCCCGATGATCGTGTCGTGGGCGATCCGGCCGCGGTGGGTGTGGAACTCGGCGCCCGGCGTCAGGGTGATCGTGTAGTGCCGCCCCTTGGCGTCAGTCAGCTGAACGCGCTCGCCGACGCTGAACGGACCCGTTGCTGACACGGCGTACAGCGTGCCAGCCGACTCGCTGACGCTGGTGCTTGGGGTTGTCGGTACCCGGTCCTAGGCTGCGATTATGACGGCCGCAGCAAAGCCGGAGGTGTCCACCGCCAGACCGGCGCTCTCACCCTCGCGGGCCGCGGATTTCAAGCAGTGCCCGCTGCTGTACCGGTTCCGGGCGATCGACCGGTTGCCCGAGGCGCCCTCCCCCGCCCAGCTGCGGGGATCGGTGGTGCATGTCGCGCTCGAGCGGCTCTACGAGTTGCCGGCCGTCCAGCGCGGCCCGGACACCGCGCGTTCGCTGATCGACCCCGCCTGGGATCAGGTGCTCGCCCGCGACCCCGAGATGGCCGGTGAGCTGGCCCCGGAGCAGCGGGCCCAACTGCTGGACGAGGCGCGTGCCCTGCTGGCCGGCTACTACCGGCTCGAGGACCCGACCAGGTTCGACCCGCAGTGTTGTGAACAGCGGGTGGAGGTGGAACTGGCCGACGGAACGCTGCTGCGTGGCTACATCGACCGCATCGACGTCGCCGCCACCGGTGAGTTGCGCGTGGTTGACTACAAGACGGGCAAGGCCCCGCCGGCGGCACGCACCCTGGCCGAGTTCAAGGCCATGTTCCAGATGAAGTTCTACGCGGTGGCGCTGCTGCGGTCCCGCGGGGTACTGCCGACCCGGCTGCGGCTGATCTATCTGGCCGACGGGCAGCTGCTGGACTATTCGCCGGATCACGACGAGCTGCTGCGGTTCGAAAAGACTTTGATGGCCATCTGGCGCGCGATCCAGTCCGCCGGCCAGAGCGGCGACTTCCGGCCCAGCCCGTCCCGGCTGTGCGACTGGTGCTCCCATCAGGCGCTGTGTCCAGCGTTCGGCGGGACCCCGCCGCCGTACCCGGGGTGGCCCGAATATTCACCCAGCACCGCGGAGTCACAGCCGACCGAACCGGCGGCATGACCGGCTGTTTCTACCGTCGCCTGCCCGGTGTGGGTGAGTATCAATCGTTCGAAAGCACTGACTACACCCGCAGCAATTGGGGCCGGGAGATCCAGCACGGCTCGCCGCCGCTGGCGCTGCTGACCAAGCTGATCGAGGAGCTGGCCGACGGTTCCGGCCTGCGGGTGGGACGGCTCAGCCTCGATTTGCTGGGCGCGGTCCCAGTCGCTCCGGTGCGGGCGCGGGCGTGGGTGGAGCGTCCGGGTTCGCGGGTTTCCATGATGGTCGCGGAGCTGGCCGCCGACCGTCCGGTGGCCAGGGTGACCGCATGGCTGCTGGCGGTCGCCGATACCGCCGACGCGGCATCCGACCGCTATCCGCCGCTGGTGGAGGGGCCGGCCCAGCCGCGCCCGCCGGCGTTTTTGGATGCGCACGGCTACTTCGATGCCCTGGACTGGCGCCCACAGACCGTCGAAGGAGCACCCGCCGGGGTGTCGTGGATGCGTCCCACCGCGCACATCGTCGACGCGGAACCGACGACGGCGCTGCAACGATTGGCCGCCGTGGTCGATTGCGCCAACGGCGTCGGTGCCACCTTGGACCCTCGGAAGTATCTGTTCATGAACACCGACACGGTGGTGCACCTGCATCGGCTCCCGACGGGCGACGACTTCGCGCTGCGCGCCCGCGCGTCCATCGGACCCGACGGCGTGGGAGTCACCACGGGTGAGATCTTCGACCGGACCGGCTTCGTCGGGACGTCGGCACAGACCCTTTTGGTGCGGCGCCGGGACGGCTAGTCGAGCGGCGACATCTCCTGCAGGACAGTGGGAATCAGCTCGCTGACCGTCGGGTGGATGTGCATCGTGCGCGACAGCGTGGTGTAGGGGGCCTTGGCCGACATCACGTCGAGGATGCAGTGGATCGCTTCGTCACCGCCCACCCCGAAGACCGCCGCACCGAGGATCTCGTCGGTCTCGGCGTCCACCACGACCTTCATAAACCCTTGCGTCTCACCCTTTTCCACCGCCCGGCCGACCCGGGTCATCGGCCGCTTGCCGACCAGCGCCTTGCGGCCCGACTTGCGGACCTGGTCCACGGTCAGGCCGGCCCGCCCCAACGGCGGGTCGATATAGAGCGCATAGGTGGTGATGCGGTCGCTGACCCGGCGAGGGTCGTCATCGAGGAGGTTGGCCGCCACGATCTCGAAGTCGTTGTAAGAGGTGTGGGTGAATGCGCCCTTGCCGTTGCAGTCGCCCATTGCCCAGATGTGCTCGACGTTGGTGCGGAGTTGATCGTCGACGACGATGTAGCCGCGGGCGTCGGTCCGCACACCTGCCGCCTCCAGCCCCAAATCGTCGGTGTTGGGTTGGCGGCCCACCGCCAGCAGCAGGTGACTGCCCGCTATCGGCGCGGCACCGGCGCTGGGGGTCAACTCGAAACCGCTGTCGCGCTTGACAACTCGAACGTCGTCCGCACCGGTGATGACGTCAATGCCCTCGGCCTCCAGGATTTCCCGGATGGTGGTCGAAACGTCCTCGTCCTCGCGGGAAGCCAGGCGCGGGCCGCGTTCCACCACGGTGACCCGGGCGCCGAACCGGCGGTACATCTGTGCGAATTCGAGCGCGATGTAGCTGCCGCCGACGATGACCAGATGCTGGGGCACCGTGTCCAGTTCCAGCACGGACACGTTGGTGAGGTACTCGACCTCGGAGAGTCCGGGAATGTCGGGCACCACCGCCCGACCACCGACATTGAGGAAGATCCGGTCGGCGCGCAGCAGGTCGTCGCCGACCCGGATGGTGTGCGGATCGGTAAAGCGGGCGTGCCCGCGAAAGACGGTGCAGTTGTCCATGCCGTCCAGCCAGGACTGAACGCCGTTGCGGTCCTTGAGCATGATGTCGTCTTTGCGGGCCTTGACCTTGGCCATGTCGACACTGACCGGACCGGTCCCCACGCCGTACTCGGCGCTGCGCCGCGCCAGGTGTGCCGCGTGGGCGCTGGCCACCAGGGTCTTGGTGGGGATGCATCCGTAGTTGACGCAGGTGCCGCCGACGTGTTGGCGTTCGATGACGGCAACCCGCTGTCCGGCGGCGGTGAGCCGGCCCGCCAGGGGCGGTCCGGCCTGACCGGCACCCACGACGATCGCGTCGAAGGTCTGGGCCTCCGAGGACCCTTCGGTCACAGAGCGGCCGCCGCGGCGACGATCGCGAAGCCGCCCAGCACCGCGACCGAATCCTCGAGCAGCGCGATCGGCAGGTCTTTGCCGCCGTTCTTGGCGACCAGCGCGCGGCGGGCCTGGAAGCCGCCGAGGGTGCCCAGTACGGCACCGACGACTCCGGCGCCCAGTGAGCCCCACTTGTAACCCCAAGCGGTGCCGAGCGCCGCACCGGCGAACCCACCCATGATCAGTCGCACCGCAAACACCGGCGGCGCGGTGCGCGGCGGGGTCTTGGGAAGTTTGTCGTTGACCAGTTCGCCGATGGCCAGCACGGTCAGGATGACGACCGTGACCAGATTGCCGACCCAGGACGCCCAAGTCCCGTGCAGGTTCAGCCAACTGAGGAAGACGGCCCAGGCGACCACGGCGGGAGCCGTCAGCGACCGCAGCCCGGCGACGACACCAAGCAATAAAGCCAACAGGAGAACGAGAATGTGTGTCACTGGTATCCCTCCTGGGACAAGCGCCGGCCCGTTAGCGCTGACGAGAACACCGCGCGGGGTCGCGGGTTCCAGCGGACGCTAACACAGCCGCCCCGCCTGCACCTGTTCAGAATCGGCAGAATCTGATGTCGGAAGCCAGGATCGCTTTCGCCCCGATCGCGGCGAGCTCATCCATGATCCCGTTGACGTCGCGGCGTGGCACCAACGCGCGCACCGCAACCCAATCCGGGTCGGCGAGCGGGGCGATGGTCGGGGATTCCAGACCCGGGGTTATCGACGTCGCGCGGTCCAATGTCGAGCGCGGGCAGTCGTAGTCGAGCATCAGGTACTGCTGGCCGAACACCACACCCTGCACACGGGCCACCAATTGCTCGCGGGCAGACGCTGATTGGCCATCGTCGTCGGCCCGTTCGATGAGCACCGCTTCCGAATCGCAGAGTGGCTCACCGAAGGCCACCAGGTTGTGCAGGCTCAGCGTGCGACCCGAACCCACCACGTCGGCGATGGCGTCGGCGACCCCGAGTTGTACGGATATCTCGACGGCTCCGTCCAGCCTGATGACGGTCGCATCAATCCCTTTCGCGGCCAAGTCTTTTCGCACCAAATTCGGGTATGCCGTGGCGATCCGTTTGCCCGCCAGATCCGCGATGGTCCAATCCCGCCCGGCCGGACCGGCGTACCGGAACCGCGAGGAGCCGAAGCCCAGCGCCAACCGTTCCCGCACTGGCGCATCGGAATCCAGCGCCAGGTCACGTCCGGTGATACCGAAGTCGAGTTCTCCCGACCCGACATAGATGGCGATGTCCTTGGGGCGAAGGAAAAAGAACTCGACATTGTTGGTGGGGTCGATGACGGTCAGGTCTTTGGGATCGGTGCGTCGGCGATAGCCGGCCTCGGAAAGGATTTCGGTGGCCGGCTCACTCAGCGCCCCCTTGTTGGGCACCGCAACTCGCAGCATATTCACAGTTTCCGATAGACATCGTGGAGGGACAGCCCGCGGGAGATCATCAGCACCTGCGTCCAATACAACAGCTGGCTGATCTCCTCGGCCAGCGCCTCGTCTGGCTCGTGCTCGGCGGCGAGCCACACCTCACCGGCCTCTTCCAGGATCTTCTTGCCCAGCGCGTGCACCCCGGCGTCTAGCGCGGCCACGGTGGCGCTGCCGGCCGGGCGCGTGCGGGCGCGCTCGCCGAGTTCGGCGAACAGATCCTCGAAGGTCTTCACGGCCAGCGATTGTTTCACGTGCCGGTCAGCGAAGTCACTTTGGTTTCGCTCAGGCCCTCCCGCGAAGGTGCGCGGAATGCCGGCCGCAGCGGCGTGTCGCCGGCAATCAGCGCACCCTCGGCGGCAAAGCGGAAACGGGTGTCGCGGGCGTCCGTCTCGGCAAACGCGAATGGTGGTCCAGACCGACGCACCCAGGTAGGTTCAACGCACGACCGGCCGACAATAGGAGTTCACCGTGCCGATATTCATGATCGAGCGCAACTACGCGGAGGTCCTCGAGCCCACCCTCGACGCTGTCGATGGGATCAATCGCATCAATGCGGAGGAGGGCGTCCGCTGGCTCTACTCGTTCCTGTCGGCGGACAAGCGAAAGACCTATTGCCTTTATGAGGCGCCCTCGCCGGAGGCCATCAAATCCGCGGCCGCGCGGGCTGGTCTGCCCGCCGACGTCGTCGTCGAGGTGAGCAACCGCATCATGTCCGACGGCGCGTTTTCCGGTATCTGAACTACCCGAGCAGTTCGTGCTCGGTGGCATACATCGCGGCCTGCGTACGGTTTGCCGCGCCGGTCTTGATCAGGATGCTGCGCACATGGTTGGCGGCGGTGTTGGTGCTGATGAAAAGCCGCTCCCCGATCGCGCGATTGCTCAGTCCCTCGGCCAGTAGCCGAAGCACTTCGACCTCCCGGTCACTGAGGCCATCAGGACCCTGCGGAACCGATGTCAGCACCGGATCCACCAGACCAAGAACCCGGGTTTGGCCGATCGGCGCCGCGACCTCGCGGGCCCGTTCGGCAAGGCGTCGCCCCTCGTCGGTGCGACCACCGGACGCCGCGAAGAGCGCGTGGCGGGCCAATGTCTCCGCGACATGTACCGCCGCGCCCATCCGCCGATCCATCTCGAGCGCCGCAACGAAGTGACGTTCGGCGGCGTCGGTGTCACCGTTCAATGCCGCGATCCGGGCGAGATATCGGTCGGCACTGCCGAACAGGGCGACAAACTGTCCGGCCGCCAAATTCTTGCCGGCATAGCGGGCGACGTGCGGGCGCAGCGCGTGCACGGCTTCCCGGTTGCCCAGTTCCAAGGCGGCTTCCAGCATGAATACCAGCTCCATCGGCCACTGTGCCTGCTCGGTGTGGTCGCCGAGGTTGCGATTGAGCAGATGATTCAGCGCGCGGGTCATGCCGCGCTCACAGCCCAGCTCGGTGTACAGCGCGAGCAACCCCGGCACCCAACGGCCGGCGAACGTCTCGCTACCGTCCACGAACCCGGCGAACCTCTTCAGGTCCCCCGTTTCGCGGCGAATCATAAACATCTGAACGCCGTAGGAGCCCTCCGTCCCGTCTGCGCCGAACGTGTTTCCGGTTTGCAGTGCGATGTCGGCCCACCGCTCGGCACCGGCGAAGTCGCCACGCAAATAGGTCAGCGCCTGCTTGACGCACGCACTGATGAAGCCGAAGAAGGGTTGCCCGCAGGCTTGCACCGCGCGATGCAGCTCGGCGGACGAGGCGGCCAGGTCGTCGGGTCTGCCTACCACGTAGCTGACCAAAGCGCGGAAATGCGACGCCGAGCCGAGCGCGACGTAGTCACGAAGTGACTGCCTCCCGTACAGCACCTCGGCCGTCCGCTCCAGCTGGATGTCGGACATTTCCGGGCTCAAACCGTGCCACAGGCTGGCGTGCAACGCGTGCAGGATTGCGGCTGGATCGCCTACGTCTTGCGCGTGGTCGAGGGCACGAGTCCCAACTTCTCGGGCACGTGCGGCTTCACCGGCAAACGCCAGTGCGCGCCCGAAACTCGCGAGAGCCCGCACATAAAGCGGGTCCTCGGTGCTCAAGCCGCACACTTCCAGCGCCGAGGCCAGTAAATCGGCGGCTTTGGAGTCGGCCAGCCCGGGACGCCAACTCGCGTCCTCGTAGCCGATGGCGGCCTCTAGGCGAATCACCGGATCGTCCATCGCGGTAGTGCGCTCGTAAATGGCCCGGCCGCGGGCGAAATCGCCGGCGCGCACGTGGTTTGTCGCCGCACCCAGATTCAATCGAGCCCGATCCTCGGGGTTCAGTTCGGGAAGCGACGCCGCCCGCTCGAACCACTTCGCCGCGTCCTCGTAAGCAAGGCTCTGCTCGGCCAATTGAGCCGCTTTCCGCGAATAGTGCAGCGCTTTGGCGTGGTAACCCAGCACGTGCGCGAGCAGGTAGTGGTTGGCCAACCGGGGAATCAGCGAGACATCGGCACGACCCTCCAGCGCTTCGGCTGCCCGAGCGTGCATGATCCGCTGCCGCGACGCCGCCATGCCTTCGAGGACGGCCTCGCGCGTCAGCGCATGCACGAACGCGAACTCGCCGTCAGAGCCAGGAACCGCCCGCACCAGCCCGACGGCTTCGGCCGCATCGACCGCCGCCAGCGTCGCCGTGAGATCGGTCTCGCTGGTGGCGATCACCGCCGGCAGATCAAACGCTTCGCCCAGTACCGCCGCCTGCTCGATCACGTTACGGACGCTGGCCCCCAGCCCGCCGAGCCGGCGGGCGATCACATCCCCGATCGAAGCCGGAACGGTTTGATGCGCATTCAGCTTGGCGAGCCCGCCGCGGATCTCCAGGTGATTGCAGAGTTCGGTCAGGAAGAACGGGTTGCCGCCGGTCTTGTCCCGAAGCAACACCGCCGCCGTGCGCGCCGAGGGCGGACGCAGGTGCTGGGTCTGGCCGACGAACTCGGCGATCGCCTCGGTGTCCAGGCCGCCGAGATCGAGACGCCGAACACCGTCGAACCGGTGCAATTCGGCCATCCGCGTCGCGAGTTCTTCGGAGCGGTCAGGTTCGGTGGTGCGGAACGTAGCCACCACCAGCATGCGCACATCCACGCAGCCGATGAGCACATGTTCAAGCATCGCCAGGGTCGGCACCTGCGCCCAGTGCATGTCCTCAAAGATCAACGCGATCGGGCGATCGGCCGCCAGCCGGCGCAGGAAACCCGTGACCGCGTCGAAAAGGGCACGCCGTAGCTCGTCTACATCGTCGGCGGACCCGGCGTCGGGCAGATGCCGATCCACCGCGGTTGTCAGCCGCCGTAGTTGTGGTCCCGCGTCGGCGAGCGCATCCGCCAGGGCGCCCGACGGGTTCGCGATCAGCAGTCGATCCAGTGCCTCGGCGAACGGCGCATACGGAACGTCCGCGTCCGCCGTCGAGCTCCCGACGAGCACCGCGACCCCGTGGTCGGCCAGACTTCCGGCCACTTCGGCGGCCAGGCGCGTCTTTCCGGCCCCGGGCTCACCGCCGACGAACACCGCCTGCCGCTTGCCGGCCGCTACCCGTTCCCAGGCCTGTTCGAATGCCCCGAGCTCGGCCGCGCGACCTACCAGCGGACCGCCGCGCCGGGCGGTCAGCTCTGCCGGAAGCGGCGGCAGCACCCATTGCATGAGCAAAACGTAGTCGCGGCCCGGCTCACTGGTCGATAGTCAGATCTGACTACCGCCGTCCGCCCGCGGAATGCCTAGTTGTGGTCATGACGAGCCACTATCTCGCCCCATAGCGTCGAGGCATGATGACCAACATGGCGACAGATGAGGTGCGGGGCCGGCTGGGCGGCGACGTGATCCTTCCCGATGACCCGGGATACGACGAAGCCCGAGCGCTGCACAACGCGATGATCGACAAGCGGCCCGCCGTGATCGCACGGTGCCGATCAGCCACCGACGTCGCGAGCGCTCTGGAATTCGCGCGGACGTCGAACCTCGACGTCGCCGTCCGCGGAGGCGGTCACAACGGGCCCGGTTTCGGAACGGTCGAAGGCGGCGTTGTCATCGACATGTCGCCGATGAACCGGATCGAGGTCAACCCCGACCGGCGCACCGTCCGCGTCCAAGGAGGTGCGACGTGGGCTGCGGTTGACGCCGCGACCCACGCGCACGGTCTGGCGACGCCGAGCGGCATCATCTCCAGCACCGGTGTCGGCGGCCTCACCCTGGGGGGTGGCCACGGGTACCTGTCCCGCAAGCACGGCCTGACCATCGACAACCTCCTGGCGGCCGAGGTCGTGCTGGCCGACGGCCGCGAGGTAACCGCCTCCGAGTCCGAGCATCCCGACCTGTTCTGGGCGTTGCGCGGCGGCGGCGGGAACTTTGGTGTGGTCACCTCGTTCACCTTCCGCCTGCACCCAATGCAGAGCGTGATCTGCGGCCCCACGGCGTGGCCGATCTCGGCCACCGCCGACATTCTCGGCTGGTTCCGGGATTTCCTCCCGGCGCAGGACGAGGACCTGTACGGGTTCTTCGCAACCATGACCGTCCCGCCCGCGCCGCCCTTCCCCGAGGCCTTCCACCTACACAAGGCGTGCGCGGTGGTCTGGTGCTACACGGGCGATCCTGCCCGCGCCGAGGAGGCCTTCACGCCGGTGCGCCAGATGCAGCCGGCCTGGGACGGGGTCGGTGCCGCCCCCTACCCCGCGCTGCAGTCCACCTTTGATGCCCTGTATCCCAAAGGGCTGCAATGGTATTGGCGCGGTGACTTCTTCCGGACCGTCCCCGACGAGGCCGTGGCGGCCCATGCCCGATTCAGCGAGGAGCTGCCGACCATGCACTCCACGATGCATCTGTACCCGATCGACGGCGCGGTTCATCGGGTCGGTCAGACCGACACCGCATTCGCTCACCGGGACGTCACGTTTTCCCAGGTCATCGCGGGGGTCGACCCGGACCCCGCCAATGCGGAGACCCTGCGGCGCTGGTCCGGGGACTATTGGAACGCGACTCACCCGTATTCGGCCGGCGCCGCTTACGTGAACTTCATGATGGACGAGGGGCAGGACCGCGTCCGCGCCAGTTACGGACCGAACTACAGCCGGCTCAGCCAGATCAAGGCGGAGTACGACCCGCGCAACGTGTTTCACATCAACCAGAACATTCGCCCGGCGTAATCAGCTAGCCGGTCCGGTCAACCCCGAGGCAATGCACAGCCTTTCGGGGCCATAACACCCATCAATTTCCCAAAGTTCACCAGATCGACGGCGGTCTGGCGATGAAGCCATGACTCATAGAGAGGCCCCCAAATGTCCTTTGTCATCGCGATGCCGGAGTTAATGGCAAGTGCGGCAACAGATTTAGCCGGGATTGGCACTGCGCTCGAGTCGGCCAGCGCCGCCGCAGCGGCCCACACGACGGGCCTGGTCGCCGCCGCACAGGACGAGGTTTCCATCGCGATCGCGACACTGTTCGGCGCGCACGGCCAGCAATACCAGACGCTGAGCGCGCAGGCCGCGGCGTTTCACCAGCAGTTCGTGCAGACCTTGACCGGCAACGGGGCCTCGTACGCGATGGCTGAATCCGCTGCGGCGCAGCCGTTGCAGAGCCTGCTGGACGTGATCAACTCGCCGTTCGTGACGGCGACGGGCCGCCCGTTGATCGGCAACGGTGCTAACGGGGCACCGGGGACGGGTCAAAACGGCGGTGCCGGTGGATGGTTGATCGGCAACGGCGGGGCCGGAGGTTCGGGCACCTCGACCGCGGGCGCGGACGGCGGCGCGGGTGGGGCCGGCCGAATACGGGTGAGTCGCGTTCCAATAGTCCCCGGACCAGCGCCGCAGGGTCTCCGCATTGGCGGGGTCC
>NZ_LZMH01000016.1 GCF_001673635.1 Mycobacterium asiaticum | reverse complement strand
GCCCGCGGCACCCGGGGCGCCCGCCCCGCCGGCCCCACCCAGGCCGCCATTCCCGAAGAACCCAGCGTCGCCACCGGCGCCACCGGCTTGCCCAACACCGCCGGACCCGCCGTTACCGCCGTTGCCCCACAGGATCCCGCCAGCACCCCCAGCCACTCCGGTTTCCGGCGCGCCGTTGGCGCCGTCACCGATCAGCGGACGCCCCAAGAACGCAGTGGTAGGGCCGTTGACGGCAGCCAAAATGGATTGCTGCGCCTGCTGTAGCAGCGGACCGTTGGCCGCCTCAATCGCGGCATAGCTGGCCGCCGCCTGGTTCAACGCACGGACCACATCGGCTTGGAACGATGCCGCCTGCGTGCTCAGCGCCTGATATTCCTGGCCATAGTTGGCCAGAAATGCGGCGATTGCCGCAGACACCTCATCCTGTGCCGCTGCAAGCAGCGACGTCGTCGGTTCCGCCGCGGCCGCGTTGGCGGCCCGCAGCGCCGACCCCAAGCCGGTCAGATCCTGGGCGGCTGCCGCCACCGTCTCCGGCGAAACGATCACGAAGGACGACATGACGGCTCCCAGCGGTCGGGACAATGAGCGCATAAAGGCACAGCCGATATGCCAAGCATCCGGCGCTCATCAGATCGATTCGAATAAATACTTCCGGCAGGATCAATTCCAGGTATGTTAGACCCCTCTGATCAAGATCGGCGTAAATCCCGGCAAATCGTCTGGTTAAATCTCACCAGCAATTCGAGTCTTCCGGCAAACCCCAGCCCCGCCCACATTTAATCTTCTGCAGCGCCGCACTTTTCGGCTCAGCGCATAGCGTGGAGTTATGGCAGAGATCGATCTGGATGCACTTTCGACGCCCGAGCACGGCTACACCGTCGACGACCAGGATGACGACGAACCGGTCCTGCTGGACCGGGACGGCAAACCGGTCGAGACCTGGCGCGAGCGCTATCCCTACGACGACCGGATGCCCCGCGACGAATACGAGTGGCTCAAACGCCGGCTGCAGATCGAACTGCTGAAGCTGCAGAACCACAGCCGGAGCACGGGCACCCGGCACTTGATTCTGTTCGAGGGTCGCGACGCCGCCGGCAAGGGCGGCACCATCCAGCGATTCATGGAGCATCTGAATCCCCGAACAGCGCGGGTGGTGGCACTGGAGAAGCCCTCAGAGCGCGAGCAGACGCAGTGGTATTTCCAGCGCTACATCACCCACCTGCCGGCCGCGGGCGAGATGGTGCTGTTCGACCGCTCTTGGTACAACCGCGCCGGCGTAGAGAAGGTGATGGGTTTCTGCACCCCCGAGCAGCACGCTGAATTCCTCGAACAGGCACCGGCATTGGAGAAGCTCCTGGTCAACGACGGAATCAAGCTCACCAAGCTGTGGTTCTCGGTGTCGCCCCACGAGCAACGCACCAGGTTCGCCATTCGACTTGTCGATCCCGTCAAGCAATGGAAATTCTCGCCGATGGACATGGAATCGGTGAAGCGATGGGACGCGTACACGGCCGCGAAAGAGGAAATGTTCGCCGCGACCGACACCGACTTCGCGCCGTGGATCGTGGTGAAAAGCAATGACAAGAAGCGCGCCCGCATCAACGCGATGCGATACCTGCTCGACAAATTCGACTACGAGGACAAGGACCACGAGCTGGTGGGCGTGCCCGATCCGCTGATCGTCGGGCGTGCGCTGAAAGACTGAGCGTCGAAGAACTGCATTTTCACCCAGTGGTAATATTGTTCTCATGTTTCAGCAATACCTATGCGACGCGCCATGACGCTCCTGGAGAGCGGTAACGGACTGCCGGCGCACGTGCAAGGCGCCGCGGACCCGCGGTTCGCTTGCGCCGTAACCACTTTCGCGAAGATCTTCTCCGGCGGACCCCGCTTCGGCGGCGGCGCGCTGTCGGTCTACGTGGACGGCGAACCCGTCGTCGACGTCTGGACCGGGTGGTCGGACCGCCACGGTGAGGTGCCCTGGACCGCCGACACCGGCGCCATGGTGTTCTCCGCGAGCAAGGGAGTGGCCGCCACCGTCCTGCACCGCCTGGTCGACCGCGGCGAGCTTTCCTACGACGCGCCGGTCGCGCAGTACTGGCCCGAGTTCGGCGCCAACGGCAAGGCCGAGATCACGGTGCGTGACATGCTGGCGCACAAATCCGGCCTGTCACACCTGCAAGGGGTCAGCAAAGAAGAGTTGCTCGACCACCGTCTGATGGAAGAGCGCATGGCGGCAGCGCCGGTCGACCGGCATGCCGGCAGGGCCGCCTATCACGCGTTCACCTACGGCTGGCTCACGTCGGGATTGGCCCGCGCGATCACGGGCAAGGGCATGGGCGAGTTGTTCCGCACCGAGATAGCCGAGACGCTGGACACCGACGGGCTGCACCTCGGTCGTCCGCCCGCGGCTGCACCTACCAAAGCCGCGCAGATCATGTTCCCCCAGACCACGCGCGCCAACCCGTTGTTTGACCTACTGGCGCCCCGGCTCGCGGAGCTGCCGATCGCCGGTGGCCTGGGCGCGATGTATGTCCCCGGGATCACCTCCCTGATCCAGGGCGACACGCCGTTCCTGGACAGCGAGATTCCGTCGGTGAACGCGGTGGTGACGGCGCGCGGGCTGGCCAAGATGTACGGTGCGTTGGCCAACGACGGCCGGGTAGCCCAAACCCCACTGCTTTCAGAGGAATTGGCGGCGGGGCTGCTGGGCAAGACCAGCTTGCGCCCCGACCTGAACCTGATCGTCCCGATGTCGTTCAACCTCGGCTACCACGGATCACCGGTGCCCGGCCTGCTCCGCGGTTACGGGCATGCCGGGCTGGGTGGCACCATCGGCTGGGCCGACCCGGTTACGAAGAGCTCATTCGCGTTCGTGCACAACCGGCTGGTCACCCCGATCCTGTTGGACCAGATCCTGTTCGTGCCGCTGATCCTGCCCATCCGCCGCGCCACGGCGGCGGCCCATCAGAACGGCTTCACGGCAGTGCCGGATCTCGGAGCGCCGTATCAGACGGCTTTGGTCGCACCGACGTAGGACAACACCACGTCGGATTCATCGGTGATTCGGGTCAGCGTCGAGTAGGAGCGAACGAACGATTGTCCGACGCATCCGTCGATCTTCATGTGGAACTCGCTGATCATGATCCACGGATTGGGACCCTTGAATTCTTTCCTGACCACCGGCACCACCACCACGAATCCCGGCTTCATCCCGACGCTGACCACTCCGTTGTACGGCGTGCTGATCAGCGGTAGGAGTTGGAACGGCTCGCCTGGTCCGAACGGCACCACCGCGCCGAGCGAGGGAGAAACACCCCCACCGTTGGCCATGGTGACACCGTTGGCTGTGCTCATATCGATGCCGCAACCGATTTCGTAGCCCACCTCGAGAATGCCGTGCGGGGTTTCCGGACCGATCAGGGAAGCGACGAATATCCCGCTGGACAGGTATTCACGCGACGACGCGGCGGTGGTCAACGGCGCCACCGGAACGTGCTTCTCGTCCCTGGCCCCGAGCGCCAGGGTCCAGCCGTCAGGCGTCGTCACCCGGGCGGGCACGCCGGGTGGTACCGCGCCGTCGGCCGACGACGCTGCGCCGACCGGCTGCGAGAAAGGGTCGGCCGCCGCCGACGGGGTGGAAACAGGTAGCGCCAGACAGACAGCGAGAACCGCAGCACGACGAACGACCGCGGACATGCGCACCACGGGCTACACGCTAGGTACAGTCCGGGCCAGTGTGGGCTTTGCTGGCTGACATGATCGGAGTTGTTGCGCGTTTGTAGCCGGTTTGCGACGAACACTCGGCAGGCTCGGATCGCAACAGCGTTTAACGAGTAAGCTCAGACATGGCCAGTCATTCGCGCCAGAGCAGAGAGGGCGACCGATGAGCCTTCGGAAATTTGCTGCGGGCATCGCTGCCGGCCTGATTGGACTTGCGGCCGCAGTCGGCAGTGCCGGCGCCGCAAACGCGGACCCCGATGACGCGGTGCCACCGATCATCGATGACTACTTGATCATCATCAACCCGCAGCTGGCGCAGGATCCCCGTTCCACGGACACACCCAACAACTTCGGCGTACCGGGCGCCAAGGACTGGACCGGCAGCGGAATGTTTTGTCAGAATCGAAACGCCAACTGCAAGAAGATGGGCTTCTAGCCCAACGAAATTTGCTGCCGGACAAGGCAATCAGCAGTTCGGTGTAGTCTACTAGTGGCTGCGGCCGGAAGGATGTTCCGTTTGTCCACCTGGCTCATCACCGGTTGTTCGACGGGGCTTGGTCGCGCCCTGGCTGAGGCCGTCATCGACAAGGGGCACAACGCGGTCGTGACGGCCCGCGACGTCACCAGCGTGAACGATCTCGCCGATGCCACCCCCGAGCGGGTGCTTGCGGCAACGCTGGACGTGACCAAGCCCGAACAGATCGACGAGGCGGTACTCCAAGCGCAGGAACGGTTCGGCGATATCGACGTGCTGGTCAACAACGCCGGCTACGGCTATCGATCCGCTGTCGAAGAGGGTGAAGACCAGAAGGTTCGCGCTCTGTTCGAAACGCACTTCTTCGGCACGGTCGCGATGATCAAGGCCGTCCTGCCGGCCATGCGTGCCCGCGGTTCCGGCGCCATCGTCAACATCTCCTCGATCGGCGTGCAGTTGACGCCGGTCGGATCGGGCTATTACTCGGCGGCCAAAGCCGCGGTCGAAGGCATGAGCGGGGCATTGACCGGTGAGCTTGCGCCGCTCGGCATTTCGGTCACCGTGGTCGAGCCCGGCGCCTTCCGTACCGATTTCTCCGGTCGCTCGCTGACGCAGTCGGAGACGGTCATTGATGACTACGCCGAGACCGCGGGACGACGCCGCAAAGAGAACGACACCATGCACGGTCACCAGACCGGTGATCCCGCCAAGGCGGCAGCAGCGATCATCGCCGCGGTCGAGGCGAACGAACCCCCCGCGTTCCTGCTGCTCGGCCAGGATGCGCTGTTCTCCTACCGGCATATCGCCGAGCGGCGCGCCAAGGAGATCGCCGCTTGGGAGGACCTCAGCGCAGGCACATGTTTAGACGACTGTACGTAAAGCCTTACGGCGTTGAACTTTTGTAACGATCAAAGCGTCCAGCGAGTACCTTCCCGCACCAAGGAACACCAGCAGGAAGAAGCCGAAGCAGTACAGGATGGCTAAGGTCCCACCGTTGCCGCCGGGCGGTTCGCCGATGGGCCATAAAGCGTGCGGTTGGTGCATCCAGAAATAGGCGACCGCCATCGTGCCGGACGCGAAGAACGCCGCGATCCGGGTGAACAGGCCCGCCGCGACCAACAACCCGGTGACGAATTCGATGGCCCCGGCGTACCAAGCTGGCCATTGCAGAACCGGGATGTCTTGGCCGGTCGAGACAGGCCAATCGAACAGAATCATGGAGCCGTGGCCCGCAAACAAGAGCCCGTAGACCAGTCGAAACAGGCTCAGCACCGCAGGCGAATAGCCGGCGAGGCGTTGGTCGAGGTTCATCTGACCCACCCTACGACCGTGACGGTGGCGGCCTAAATAGTGGGATGCATGTCTGTTACGCCACTCACGGTCGCGGCCCGCAAGCCAATAGCGTCCACGACATGCAAACAATTCCTGGCCTCGTCGATTCCGCGGTAGCTCGGGCCGCGCTTCAGCTGGCCGAATCCACCGAGTCAACATCGGTTTTCAATCACAGCGTGCGCAGCTACCTGTTCGCTGAGCTGCTCGCCGCTCACGACGGTCTAAGCCCGCAAACCGATTACGACAGCGAAACCCTGTTCCTGGGCTCCGTCCTGCACGACCTCGGCGCCGGGACCGCAGCTGCCGGCAAGGAACGTTTCGAGGTCGAAGGTGCCGACCTGGCAGCGACCCTGCTGACCGAACACGGTTGTGACCGTGCGGTAGTGGATGCGGTTTGGGAGGCGATCGCGCTGCACAGCTCCATGGGGATTGCACACCGCCGCGGGCCTATCTGTTATCTGGTCAGTGGCGGGGTAGGCATCGACTTCGGCCGCAACGCCGACTTCATCGACGACCAAGCCGCCGAGGCCATCCACTCTCGGTACCCGCGGTTGGCCATGGCCACAACGTTGGTGGACGCCATCGCCGCGCATGCCCAGCGCAGCCCGGACGCGGGAATGCCCTACACCATGGGCGGTGAGGTCCTGCGCGAACGGCGCAGTGGGGCGACCACGATGCTCGAGCACATGGCCGCGGCCGGCCGCTGGGGTAGCTGACCAGAGCCGTAGAGCCCTCGTGTACATGTACAGATGCACACGAGGAGACCACATTGGCATACCTGTACCTGCTCGTCGCCATCTTCGCCGAGGTGGTGGCCACCAGCCTGCTCAAGAGCACCGACGGCTTCAGTCGGCTATGGCCGACAACGGCCTGCCTGCTCGGGTATGCCGTCGCGTTCGCTTTACTCGCGCTGTCGATCTCGCGCGGCATGCAAACCGATGTCGCCTACGCACTGTGGTCGGCGATAGGCACGGCCGCGATCGTGTTGATCGCGGTGATGTTCCTGGGCTCCCCCATCTCGACCGCAAAGGTGGTCGGCGTCGGACTGATCATTGCCGGCGTGGTCACACTGAATCTCGGTGGCGCCCACTGACTTGGCCGGCCGGCTCGCCCACCACGGTCGCCGCCCAGGCAAGCAGCCTCCGCCACAGCCGATGCCGGCTCGAGGCCATGTTGTGGCAGTGCGCGCTGCCCGACAGGATCACGGTCGTCAGGTCGGGGCTATCGCGGTACATGGCGGCTTCGGCGCGCGGATCCGGCGAGACGTCGGTGGCACCGTAGCCGACCAGGACCGGCACGTCGATGGTGGCTGCGTGCTCGGCGACGATGCCGGGGATCATCGCGAGGCCGAACACCCGCGGTACCACCGACTTCGTTGCGGCGGAATCGGCTTCGATGACAGCGGACGGCACATCGGGCAGATGGAACCAGCTCTGCAGGTCGTCGCGCGGGCCTTCGAAGTACGGCGCCGGCAGGGCTGCGAGGATCTCGTCGCGAAGCGCTGTCCGCCCCTGCGGCGTGGCGGCCCGGGCAATGAAGTCCGGGCTCAGATTCAGCGGTGCCACATGCTTATTGGTGCACCCAAGTACCGCGAGCCCCACATAACTGGAATAGAGGGCTTGTTGGGTGATCGCCAGGTATCCGCCCAGGGAATGCGCGACGGCGACCACGGGCCGGTCGTCACCCGTCACGTCGGGCATGGCCGAAACCGCAACGGCGAGCGCGGCCGCGATGTGGGCGAAGTCGAAATCGCGTGTGAGCTTTGAACTCTCGCCCGTACCCAACGGGTCGACCGTTACGACCGAATAGCCGTTGCCGGCCGCGAATTCGGCGAAACTGTAGCCACAATGACCCGGGACGTGCAAATCCCAGTAGTGCCTGCTGTAGGTGCCGCCGGGCAGGCAGCACAGGACGGCGCCCCTTGGGTCAGCAGTGCACGCCGGGTAGTAGGTCGCGGCCAGGGATGCCGGCTCCCCCAGCGCAGCACTGACGTCGAAGTCGATGCTGGATCCGGAGGTCAACGCATCGAACCGTCAGGAAACCCGCGAGCCCAGCCGACCCAGATAAGCCAGCCACATCAAGCCGCCGAGCACCGAAGCGACAATCGCCCACGTCTTCGCGGTATTGGACGCACTGGTCGCTTCGGCATAGCGCCCCTGTCCCCATAACCCGTCCACCCTGGCGGCGTAAACGGTCGCCACGATGCCCGGGATGGTGCACAGGAAGATCGTGATGATCGACCACACCAGGTAATTGCTCGGCTTGCCCGCCTGCCCGTACTGCATGTGCGGCGGATAGGCGCCATAGGGTTGCGGCGACGACGGCGGGTATCCACCGCCCGGCGGTGGGTATCCCCCGCCCGGCGGTGGGTATCCCCCGGGTGGGTAGCCGCCGCCCGGCGCCGGGTAGCCGTACGGCTGTTGCGGCTGCGGCGGTGGGTATCCGCCGCCTTGGTAAGGCGGGTACTCCCCCGGCGAAGGCTCATAGCCTCCATACGGCGAGTAGTTGTCGGGCGGTGGGCCTGTCATGGCGACTCCGAACTGGAGTTAGCTGGAAAACGCGATCCATAACAGTGGCGCGGTGCATTGGGCGCTGTCAATCCCCAATCGGCACTTAACTATCAAGCTCTGGAACCGGCCGACCAGGATTGACCAGTATGTAACGGGTGATCGCGAGGCCGCCCGACGAGAACGCTGACAAACGATTCCATCAACCCGATCCGCTGCACCGGATGATCTGGCGTCGCCGTAATCAGCTTGGGCGCAACCTGTTCGGCAAACACCCGACGCCATGGTCAGCCGCGATCGCGGCACTGCCGGCCGGGTTCGACGGCGTCGTCAACCGGCCGGCCGAATAGCCCTGGTGCAGGGGTCTTGACACGGTTGGTTGATCCCGGGCAAGACCTGCGGTGTGATATCTGCGCCCGCGCGAATTGTCGCAAACGCCGCGATCGCGCCCAGGACACATATGACGGCCGTAATGATCAGCGCCACAGAGTAACCGGGACCGAGTGGCTGCCCGGGACCGGCGCTGATCCCCGCGGCCACCGGCAGCACTGCCACGGCGAACAATCCGGCGACCCTGGCGATGGCGTTGTTGACCCCCGAAGCAGTGCCCGCATAGTTATCCGGGACGGCAGACAGGACTGCCGCGGTCAAGGGCGCGACCGTGATCGCCAGCCCTACGCCGAACACCACCACTGCCGGCAGTACCGCACTCAAATACGTTGACCCGGGGACAATCCGGGCCATCAAAGCCAGGCCCACCGCCGCCACGAGCGGGCCGATGGTCATCGGAACCCGAGGACCCGTGCGTTGCGCAACAGCGCCGGCACGCGGAGAGCCGATCATCGTGATGATGGTGATCGGTAACGTCGCAACTCCGGCCGCAAGCGCGGAATAGTGCATGCTTTGCTGCAACTGCAGAACCAACAAGAACAACGCGCCGCCGACGGCGGTGTAGACGGCCAACGTACTCAGGTTTGCGCCAGTGAACTGCGCGGAGCGAAATAGCTTGAGCGGCAACAACGGTGCCGCCACTCGCCGCTCGATCAGCGGAAACGCCACTAAACCTGCGACGCCGACGATCGCCGTGCCCACAACGCCGGCGGTCCAGCCACGAGCGGGAACCTCGATCAGCGCATACGTCACCCCGGCCAGGCCGACGGTGATCGTCATCGTCCCCGCGAAGTCCGGACGGCCGGCGGCGGTCGGGTCACGTGACTCGCGGAGATGGCGTGCCGCGATCCAGGCCACTGCGGCGGCGAGCGGGACATTCAACAAGAACACCAGACGCCAGGACACCGCGTCGACCAGCCACCCGCCGATGAACGGACCGAGCGCCGTCGTCGCCCCGGACGCCCCGGCCCAAATTCCTACCGCACGACCCCGGTCCGCCTCGATGATGCCTGCATCGATCAACGCGAGACTGCCCGGCACAAGTGCGGCTGCACCGACGCCCTGGATCAGCCGGGCGCCGATCAGCCAGCCGATCCCTGGAGCCAGACCGCATGCGAGCGACGCGAGGGTGAAAATCGCCAGCCCGGCGACGAAGATCCGGCGGCGACCGTACCGGTCGCCGGCGACGCCGCCGGAAAGCAGTAACGCGCTTAAGGTCAATAGATAGCCATCCAGGATCCACTGCTGATCGGTCAGGCCGGCATCGAAGTCCCGACCAATCGCGGGAAGCGCCACGTTGACGACCGTGCCGTCCAGAAACGCGATGCCTGAGCCCAGGACCGCGGCGGCAAGCAGCCAGCGCGCACCGGCCGACGCCAACGGCAACTGACCCACCCCAGCATTGTGCGGCACGCGGCAGCGGTGATCATGCCTGTCGGAACAAAAAGAAAGGGACGCGGAGTTTACTCATGCAATCTCCTGCGTCCCGGTCCACCATATCCCGGCACCGGGGGCTTGCGGCAAGGCCAGGGTCGTACCGCACAATGGCTGGCCGGACCCCAGGGGGAATTGCGAATTGCAGGAATCCACGACCAGCTACGAGCACGAGCTAGAGGCCGAGCAAAGCTACGTCGACGAGCTCTACCAACGGCTCGAGAACGAACGCGCCCAGGCGAAGGCTCGCTACCGCGACGCGTTGCGGGGCGAGGGAACCAGCCCGATGGACCGCGACGTCGAGGTGCGGGCGCTGGCCAGGCGGATGACGCGTCTTGATGTCGCCGACGACGGATTGTGTTTCGGGCGGCTGGACAGCGCTTCGGGAAAGCGCTCCTACATCGGCCGCATCGGCCTGCTCGATGAAGACAACGAGTACGAGCCCTTACTGCTGGACTGGCGGGCGCCGGCGGCGCGGGCGTTTTACACGGCCACCGCGGCACACCCGGAGAACATGCGGCGGCGGCGACAGTTCCACACCCGCGGCCACCGCGTCGTCGACTTCACCGACGAGGTCCTCGGTCGCACCGAAGCCGGTGACCAGCTCGCAGATTCCAGCGACGCCGCCCTGCTGGCCGCGATCAACGCGCCCCGCGGTGACGGCATGCGCGACATCGTGGCAACGATCCAGGCCGAACAGGACGAGATCATCCGGCTCGACCACTCGGGCGTACTGGTGATCGAAGGGGGCCCCGGCACCGGCAAGACGGTCGTGGCGCTGCATCGCGTCGCCTACCTGCTCTACACCCAGCGGGAGCGGATGGAGCGGCACGGCGTGCTGGTGATCGGGCCCAATCCCGCGTTCTTGAACCACATCAGCCGGGTGCTGCCGTCGCTGGGTGAATCCACCGTGGTGTTCATGACCATCGGCGACCTGGTGCCAGGTCTGCGCGTCACTGCCGAAGACGAGCCCGACGTGGTCCGCCTGAAAGGTTCGCTGCAGATCCTGGACGTGCTCGCCGCGGCCATCGCCGACCGTCAACGGCTACCCGAGGATCCGTTGCGCATCAAACTGTCCGACGTCGAGCTGCGGATCGACGCCGAGACGGCGCAGTGGGCCAGGGAGGAAGCGCGCGCCACCAAGCTGCCCCACAACGCCGCCCGGGTGGCATTCACCGACATCGTCACATGGGTGCTCACCGAGCGCGCCATCGCCAAGATCGGCCGCGGCTGGCTGACCCGGTCCGACCGGAACGCCTGGGAGAAGCTTCGCGACGAACTGATCGAGGAGCTCGCGGAGAACGACGCATTCACCACCGCGCTCGACGAGTTATGGCCGATCCTGACTCCCGAAGAGTTGCTGTCCGGGCTGCTCGCGTCCCCCGAGCGGCTGCAGGCCGCGGGGGCAGACCCGGCATTGTTCCGCGAGGTCGGTGACGCCTGGACGGTGTCGGACGTCCCGTTGCTCGACGAGCTCACCGACCTGCTCGGCATCGACAAGGTGTCCAGTGAGCGAGCCCGACTGCAGGCCGAGCAGGAACAGCGTGAGGAGGCGGCGTACGCCGCCGGGGTGCTCGATTTGATGGTCAGCCGCGAGGACCTGATGGACGACGAGGATCAGCTGCTGGCCCAGGACCTGCTCTACGGCGAGGACCTTGCCGAGCGATTCGTCGAACGCGACACCCGAGAGTTGTCCGAACGCGCTGCCGCAGAACGGGATTGGACCTACCGGCACATCGTCGTCGACGAGGCGCAGGAACTCTCCGAAATGGACTGGCGGGTGTTGATGCGGCGCTGTCCGGCACGCTCCTTCACGGTGGTCGGCGATCTAGCCCAGCGCCGGTCCGCCGCCGGGGCGACGTCCTGGGACACCGTGCTGAAGCCCTACGTGCCGGGCCGGTGGGTCTATCGGGCGCTGTCGGTGAACTACCGGACCCCTGCGGAGATCATGACGATCGCCGCCGCGTTGCTCGCCGAGTATGCGCCCGCCGTCGAACCGCCGGAATCGGTGCGCGCGTGCGGCGTCAAGCCCTGGTCCCGGCGGGTCAGCGACGACGAGTTATCTTCCGCGCTAGACGAATTCGTCCGCGACGAAGCCCGCCGCGAGGGCACCAGCGTCGTGATCGGGCCGCCGGACGCGCCGGGCGCGGTGCCCCCTTCGGAGACCAAGGGCCTGGAGTTCGACGCCGTCCTGGTGGTAGACCCGCAACGCATCCTGTCCGAGAGCCCGCGCGGCGCCGCCGAACTGTACGTCGCCCTCACCCGCGCCACCCAGCGCCTCGGCGTCCTGCATCGCGATCCGTTGCCGCCGGCGCTGAGCGGACTGGAGGCCCGGGATTCATAGCTGGCGTTCACTTGTTCGGACGGCATTTCCAGTTCGGGTGTGAAAACATCGCAACGGGACTTCGGTGCGTTACTGGCGACATTCAGGGAGGGACTCACGATGACTGATGTCGATCGGACAGGTCCAACGACTGCCACCGGGCACCTCGTCGAACCCGCGCGCACCGGCATGCAGGCACCCGCGCTGCAGCGGGCGATCGCCGACCATCTGCGCTATTCCATCGGCCGCCCGGCCGCCGCACTGCGGCCCGAGCACTACTACAAGGCGCTCGCGCTGGCCGTGCGGGACCGCATGCAGGACCGCCGGGTGGCCTCGACTCAGGTGTCCCTCGACCTCGGCCGCAAGGTGACCTGCTATCTGTCTGCCGAGTTCCTGATGGGCCCTCAGCTCGGCAACAACCTGCTGAACCTCCGCATGGAGCGCGCGGCGCGGGACGCCCTGGCGGCGATGGGCCAGAACTATGACGAGGTGCTGGCATGCGAGGAGGAGCCCGGCCTGGGGAACGGCGGTCTGGGCCGGCTCGCCGCGTGCTACCTGGACTCGCTTGCCACCCTGGAGCGCCCGGCGATCGGCTACGGCATCCGCTACGAGTTCGGCATTTTCGACCAGGAGATCCACGACGGCTGGCAGGTCGAGCAGACCGACAACTGGCTGGACAACGGAAACCCTTGGGAAATCGCCAAACCCGACGTCAACTACCTGGTCAAGTGGGGCGGCCACGTCGAGCACTACACCGACGACGAGGGCCGTGACCGGTCCCGCTGGGTGCCGGGCCTGATGCTCAAGGGCGTCGCGTATGACACGCCCATCCAGGGATACGGCGTCAACACCTGCAACGTGCTCACGCTGTGGAGTGCGCGGGCGGTGAAGTCGTTCGCGCTGGACGCTTTCAATACCGGCGACTACTACAGGGCCGTAGAGGACGAGGTGACGTCGGAGACGGTCACCAAGGTGCTCTACCCCAACGACGAGCCCGAAGCCGGCAAGCGGCTGCGACTGCTGCAGCAGCACTTCTTCGTGTCGTGTTCGCTGCAGCACGTTCTGCACATCATGGACGACCTCGCCGATGTCTCGGTGCGCGAGCTTCCGCAGCGATTCGCCTTGCAGCTCAATGACACTCACCCCTCCATCGGGGTCGCCGAGTTGATGCGGCTACTGGTCGACGAGCGCCACCTGCTCTGGGAAGAGGCGTGGGACATCACCGTGGCGACCTTCGCCTACACCAATCACACGCTCCTGCCCGAGGCGCTGGAGACCTGGCCGCTGGAGATGTTCGGGCAGTCACTGCCCCGTCATCTGGAGATCATCTACGAGATCAACCGCCGCTTCCTCGACGAGGTCCGCATCCGGTTCCTGGGCGACGCCGAACGGGTCGGCCGGATGTCGCTGATCGGCGAGGAGGGCGGCAAGAACGTCCGCATGGCCCACCTGGCCACCGTCGGCAGCCATGCCATCAACGGGGTCGCCGCGCTGCACACCGAGCTGCTCAAAGACAGTGTGCTCAAGGACTTTTACGAGATGTGGCCGGAGCGATTCAGCAACAAGACCAACGGCGTGACGCCGCGCCGCTTCCTGGCGCTGGCCAACCCCGGCCTGCGGGAGTTGCTCGACCGCACCATCGGCGACGGCTGGCTGACCGATCTCGGCCGCTTACGCGGGCTCGAGCAGTACGTCAACGACTCGTCCTTCCGGGCGCAGTGGCGCGACATCAAACGCAGCAATAAGGCCCGGCTGGCCGCGTTCATCCGCTCCGCCACCGGTGTGGAACTGAACCCGAACTGGATTTTCGACATCCAGGTAAAACGCATTCATGAGTACAAGCGTCAACACCTCAACGTCCTGCACATCATTGCCCTGTACTACCGGCTCAAGCAGAACCCCGGTTTGTCGATTCCGCCGCGGGCGTTCATCTTTGGCGGCAAGGCGGCGCCCGGCTATTTCATCGCCAAGCGAATCATCAAGCTGATCAACGCCGTTGCCGAGACCATCAACGCCGACCCCGAGGTCAACCGGTTCCTGAAGGTGGCGTTCATCCCGAACTTCAACGTGCAGAACGCACATCTGATCTATCCCGCCGCCAACGTTTCCGAGCAGATCTCCACGGCAGGCAAGGAAGCCTCAGGCACCGGCAACATGAAGTTCATGATCAACGGCGCCCTGACCGTCGGCACCCTCGACGGAGCCAACGTCGAGATCCGCGAAGAGGCCGGGCCGGAGAACTTCTTTCTGTTCGGGCTGACGGTGCAGGAGGTGGAGGCCCTCAAGGCCAGCGGGTACCGCCCCCAGGATTACATCGACAGCAACGAGGAACTGCGCGCGGTGCTGGATCTGATTCTGGGCGGGACGTTCTCACACGGGGACCCCGAGGTGTTCCGGCCACTGGTGGACAATCTTCGCTACGACGACCCGTTCCTGGTGCTCGCCGACTTCGCCTCCTACGTGGAGTGCCAGGAGCGGGTAAGCGCGGCGTGGCAGGACGGCGAAGCCTGGACGAAGATGTCGATCCTGAACTCCGCACGCAGCGGCAAGTTCTCGTCGGACCGGGCCATCGCCGAGTACTGCGAGGACATCTGGCAGGTCTGGCCGCTGACAGTGAAGATCTGAGGGCCGACGGAAAAGGGTTCGGGTCTAGCCGTCCTCGCGCGCGACGTACACCGTGACGTAACCGATCGGGATGCCAGTCCTGGCCGCGATGCATTTACGCGCCGCCAACTCCACCGCGGCCCGCCGGCTGGCCCGGGCGACCCCACCCACCTCGGGGATCCGGATCAGCCATCCTTCGGCGTCGCGGGTGACTTCGATGTCGAAGCACTGGCCGACCGACAGGCAATGCAGGTGACGAGGGAACCGCTGGGCACGACCGCTGCGTAACGAATGTGAGCGACGCAGTGTGGGCTGGAGAGACATGGTTGCTTTCCTCAGTCGATGACGGACCGCGGGCAAGAATAATGCGACTCCTGAGCAAAACCTAATCGGCACAGCGGGCGGGCCAGAACCGCAGGTCTATGCTTGGGCCTCGCCACCGCCCCACCGCTACAAGCAGGGCCCAAGGAGGTCACAGTGCCGGTTGTTCTGGTGCATGGCAACCCCGAGACCCCGGCGATTTGGGGTCCCTTGGTGCAAGCGCTCGGCCGCGAGGATGTGGTGCGGTTGTCGCCGCCTGGTTTCGGTGCGCCACTGCCCGACGACTTCCCGGCGACGTTTTTGGCCTACCGTGACTGGCTCGAGGGCGAGCTGGAACAGATCTCCGGCCCGATCGACCTGGTCGGCCACGACTGGGGCGGTGGCCACGTCGTCAACGCGGTGATGCATCGCCCCGAGCTGGTCCGGAGCTGGGTCAGCGACGTAGTCGGCCTCTTCGACCCCGAATACGTCTGGCATGACATGGCGCAGATCTGGCAGACACCGGACGCAGGCGAAGAGCTGATCGAGACCATGATGGCCGGGACCGTCGAGGACCGCGCGGAGCAGCTGACCGGGCTGGGCATCACGCCCGACATCGCCACCTCTCTCGCGCAGGCGCAGGGTCCGGAGATGGGACGGGCCATTCTGTCGCTCTATCGCTCGGCCCGACAACCGGCAATGGCGGAGGCCGGTCAGGCCTTGCCGAATGCCGCGACGCGACCGGGGCTGTCGATACTGGCTACCGAGGACGGCTATGTCGGATCAGCGGCGATCCGCCGCCGCGCCGCCGAGCGCGCCGGAGCACGCACGGAGGTGCTGGACGGGCTCGGACATTGGTGGATGGTGCAGGACCCGGCCTGCGGCGCCGAGGCGCTGACGCGGTTCTGGGCGACGCTCGACTAGCCGGCTTCCTGCTCTTCGTTTCGGGCGGCTTCGGCTTTCGAGCGACCTTTGCCCGCGGTTCGGCGATGATCGCTTGCCGCGTCGTCGTGCAGATCTGTGTTGCGACCGGGCTTGGCCCGTGCGGCCCATTCGTGGCCCTCGGCGACCTGCTCGTTCAACTCGGCCGCGCGATCGCCCGCGTCTTGATCGCGTCCTTCATCCGACATGTCCCACGGAATAACCGCGCGGCGTACTCCCAAACACGAGGCTGCTTATCGAACGGCCAGTTCCAGCCGGTCCAGGCGGCGGACCAAGATACTGGGCAGCCACTCTCCCACGTCCGCCGCCTCGATCCAGTTGGTGCGTTCCAGCAGCATGCGGAAGACGATCTGCGCTTCTAACCGCGCCAGGGCGGCACCGATGCAGAAGTGGACACCCCGGCCGAAGGTGACGTGCCCTTTGGCGCCCGAGCGGTCGAGCCGGAATTCATCGGGCGCGTCGAACTGTGCGGGATCACGGTTGGCCGCACCCCACATCAGCAACAGATGAGAGTTCGCCTCGACCGGCACGCCGCCAAGGGTCGTGTCGCGCCATACGTGGCGATAGTGCCCCCGGAATGGCGGCTCGTATCGCAATGCCTCTTCGATGAAGGCGTTGAGTAGTTCCGGATTCCGCCGTAGCTGCTCTTGGATCTTCGGGCGGTCGGCGAGTATCCATGCGGCACTGCCCAATAGCGACGCCGTTGATTCGCCGGCGGCACTGAACAGGGTCAGCATGATGCCCATTGCGACGGTTTGGTCGACTTCACCGGAGGCGTAGCGAGCGGCCATGTCTGGGATCAGTCCGAATTCAGTTGCCGGGTCGGCTTTTTCGAAGTGTTCCAAGACGTAGGTGGACAGCTCGAATGCGGCCAGACCGGCCGTTTCGAGCTGAGCTTGGGTGACCACGCCATCGAGCAACGTTGTAGTTGCGAAGCCGAGTCGAATCAGCTTGTCGACGTCGGCCTGGGGCAGGCCCAGCAACTTGGCGACCACCATCATCGGTAATCGGTTGGCCAGAGCGCTCATCCATTCGATGCGCCCGGCGTGCAGATTCTCGGTCCAGAGCCGCTCGGCGAGCTCGCCGGCGAATTCTTCGATGACGCGGACGCGCTTGGCGGACAAGTGTGGCAGCAGGATCTTGCGGTGCGCCGCATGAATCGGGTCGTCGGCGGTCGCCAACGCATGGCTGGGGCTACCTGGCTCCATCATGTCGAATGGGCCGACGGTCCCGTCCTCGCGGTAGACGATGGTCGCGGTGAGATTCGACGAGAAGTCGTCGACCCGGTTCACGGCGTCGATCAGCGCATCCCAACCGCAAACCGCGAAGAACGCCGAATCGCCGATGCGGTGCACCGGCGCCTCGGCGCGCATCCGCTCGTACAGCGGATAGGGATCCTGCAGCGCCTCCGCGCCGAAGAAGTTCACCGGGTCGTCCAGTACCGCCACGCACTCAGGCTGAACGTGATCGTTGGCCCCCGTCAACGGTGGCCCGTGAAGTTGATAAGCCCCAAACGTTCGCGACGAAGGCGGCGAAATCAGTTGCACGGCATGACCTGCATTTTCGAGTGAGAAATTCATGCCGAATGTCTCAGCATGCAAAAGCCTTGCAAGGCGTTCGCGCCAGATGCAACATCGTCACATGCCACAGACCGATTGGCTGGTGGGAAGAGATCGGCACGACGAAGCCGCGGACCGAATCTACGCCGCCGCGGCCGAACTGATCCTGGACGCCGGCTACGAGGCATTCTCCATCGATGCGCTGGCCAAGCGCATCCATTGCTCACCGGCCACCATCTATCGCCACGCCGGTGGCAAGGCAGCGATCCGCGACGCGGTGGTGAAGATCCACGCCACCCAAATCGTCGACTCCGTGCGCGAGTCGATCAGGGATCTTCGTGGTCCGGACCGCGTGGTGGCCGCGACCATTGCCGCCCTCGAGCGGGTGCAGTCGCACCCGCTCACTCAGCTCTTCCGCTCGATGGACATGGACTCCGGGAGCGACTGGCTGACCAATTCGCCTGCCGTCACAGGATTCGCCGCCGAGATGCTGGGCACGGACGACGCCGACCCGCTCGCCGCACAATGGCTGATCCGCGTCTTTCTCGCATTGTGGGTATGGCCGCTGAAAGACCCGAAAGCCGAACTGGCGATGCTGCAGCGCTTCTTCGCGGCCTCGTTCCGCGGATCCTGACCCACGATCAGCGCCGGACCTCCTCGGCCAATGCCTGACGCCATACTGATGCGGGATGATGCAGCATCGGTTCGTTCCGGCCGAAGAGCACCTCGGCGACTCCGCCTTCCAGACCCCGCTGACACGCCTCCGCCATCGGAAAGTCTTGATTGCACAACACGTTACACACCGCCTCCATCGACATTCGGTACCACTCGCGTTCCTGATCCGTGGTGATCGGGGTCGGCGAACCGTAGGTGATATAGACGACGCACTCCCCCGGGTTGCGGCCCGGGTACACCCGAAGCATCTGGTAGGACGCGGGCGCCTCGATCAGGACGCATGAGGGGAACAAGCCATAGACCACCGTACCGAAAAACTGTTCGGGCCAATCGGATTCGGGCACATCAGCCAAATTGACGATGTCGCGGAACGGAAAGGCCCACCGGTTGTGACGACCGTAGCTGTCGCACACCGAGTTGTTGCAGGCGATGGGGTCGAGGGTGTCGGCGTGCACGTATGGGAAGTGGTATCCCTCGAAGTTCACGCCGACCGCCAATTTCCAGTTGGTGGCGATCTCGAACCGCCTGGTCTCGGCGTGGTGCCGGGTCCCGAAGTCATACTGGGACAACGGTTCGGCGAGCTCGCCCAGTGCGTCGTCGATGTCGGTTCCCGGCGCCAAGCCAACCGTGATCAGGCCGGCGTGCTCGCTCACGGGCAACGGGATCAATCCCCTGCCCTCTAACGAGCCCGCGAACATCTTGCGAGCCGGCGCACCGGTCAGGCGACCGTCCGTGCCGTACGTCCAACCGTGGTACGGACAGGTGAACATCCTTGCGGTCCCGCAACCGTCGGCCACCTGGGCTCCGCGATGCGCGCAGCCGTTGACGAACCCCCGCAGGGCGCCTTCCCGACCGCGCACCACCAGAATGGGAACGCCCATCACGTCTTTGGTGGTGTACTGGCCGGGCGTCGCAACTTCTCCGGCCCAACCGATGACGTGCGGAACCCGCCGCAGCATCGCCACTTCGGCCTCGAAGTGGTCTCGATCAACGAAGGCTTCGCGCGGCTCGTGCCATACATCCTCGACCGTGTCGAGCGTGTCGTTCTCCAAGTGCTTTAGCACCCGTCGCGTGAGCTCCAATGACTCCTGCCTTGGCATGCCACTCCTCAGGTTCCTTACGAGGTCGTCCACCAACGCCGCCCGAACCGCGCCGCACCGGCCGGCGATGAAGCACTGCAGCTCCTCACCCGCTCACAATACACTTCAGGCTGCTTGTATGGTCAAGGTGTGACCGAACCGCGGACGCTGGAGTTCGAGCTACCTCATATCCGAATGACCGCGCTCGCCTGGGGACCGGAGGACGGCCGGCTGGCCCTGTGTGTGCATGGCTTCCCGCACAGCGCCCATAGTTGGCGTGACGTCGGAGCAATGCTGGTGGCCAACGGATTTCACGTGGTCGCATCGGCTACCTGGACGGCGTGATCGACGGGCTCCCACCCGGAAGCCGGGTCCAGATCATTGCGGGCGCCGGGCACTTCCTGCAGGTCGACCAGCCCGAGGCGGTGTGCTCCGCCATCCTCGACTATCTCAACGGCGAATAGGGTTGGGCCGCAACTCGTAGTCGTTCTCGTTCACTCGGCTTGTCCACCGCCAATAGTCGAAGATGCGGAAACCGTACAACGTCGGCAACTCCCCGGCGGAATTCTTGTAGTAACTGCTGCAGACGGCCGGATGGCTGTAGACCATCCGCTTCAGCCGCTCCTGGTTACGCCGGTTGTAGTCGTCACAGACGTCCTTACGCGGCATGACCGATCCGACACCACGCGCGAGCACCAGGTCGATACATCCCATGATGTAACGCATCTGGCACTCGGAGTTGTAGATGATGCTGGCGCCGTTGACGGCGTTGGTGCCCGGCCCGTACATGCAGAAGAAATTGGGGAAGCCCGGCACGGTGACCCCAAGGTAGGCGTAGGCGGAATCGCCCCACACGGTGTTGAGCTCCACCCCGTCCAGACCCCGGACGTTGACGGGGCCGAGTTGGTGGTTGACGTCGAAACCCGTTGCCCAGACCAGGACGTCGGCCGGCCGGTGCTTACCGTCGACGGTGGTGACTCCGGTCGGAGTGATCTCCGCGATGCCCTCGGTGACCAGCTCGACGTCGTCGCGCTGCAAAGTCCTCAACCAGGTTCCGTTGTCCTGCAACGTCCGTTTGCCCATCGGCGGGTACTTCGGCGTGACCTTCTCCAGCAGCTCCTCGTCGGCGCAGAAGGCCCGCATCCACGCGATGAACAGTTCCCGAATGGCATGGTTGGACTCGTTGCAGGACAGTCCGCCGTTGTCCCACTCCGGGTCGATCAGCACTTGCTCGTCAAGCGCGTCGGCAATCGGCCACCAGGACACGAACCGCAGCCATCTGGCGTAGTAGGGCAGGTGGCGGATGGCCCATCTGGCGCCGTCGGGGATCGCGTCGTGGTAGCTCGGATTGGGCGCCATCCATTGCGGGGTTCGCTGGTAGACGTCCACCCGTGCGGTCGTGTCCGCGATCGCGGGCACGAGTTGGAATCCACTGGCTCCCGCGCCGATCACCGCGACCCGCTTGCCGGTCAAATCGACGTCATCACGCCAGTCCGCGGTGTGGAATGAGGACCCCCGAAAAGCACTGGCGCCGTTGAGGTTCGGGATGATGGAGTTGCTGAACTGTCCCACGGCGCAGATCACCGCCCGAGCGGTCAACGTGTCCTGGCCGCCGTCGGCAGACCGGATCGTCACCCGCCAGGTGGCCGAGTCATCGTCCCAGGCCGCCCCGGTCACCTCGGTGTTGAAGCGCGCGTGGGGCTCGATGCCGTGACGGGCCGCGACGTCTTGCAGGTATTGCAGGATCTCCGGCTGCTCGGCGTAGTAATGGGTCCAGTGGTCGCTGGGTTCGAATGAGTAGGTGTAGTACTGGCTGGCGATGTCGACGCGGCAGCCGGGATACCGGTTGGCAAGCCAGGTTCCGCCGACCCCCGGCTGCTTGTCGATGATCGTGAACGGCACACCTGCCGCCTTGAGCTTGATCCCGGCCAGCAAACCGGCCTCGCCGCAACCTATGACGACCACCGGAAATCCGGCGCGCTGCTCGGGCGTCGACGCCGGCGCAGGGCCGCACTGATCGGCGTCACTGAATCTCAGGTCCGCAGCGACATAGTCGACGAACTGCTCGGTCACTGCTCCGGCTGATATCGCGTCGAACATCGCCCGCATCTGCGCGGCGTCGGGTACGAACGGTGGCGGGCAGCCACGGTCCCGGTAGTCGCGGATCACGTCGAAAGCACGGTCCCGCACGGTCCGCTTGTCGGGTTCGCTCATAGCGCCCTGCAGATCCATGGCAATCAACATGAACGGTCGCGGGAGTTCGTCGAGCAGGCCCATGTCGCCCGTCATGTGCACCATCGACATCAGCAGGGCGGGCACACTGGATTGCTCGACGGCGGCGCGGATGACCTCGTCGGAGTCGTCGAAGGGCAGGCCGAGCAACACGTTTGCGTTGAGCACCGTCCCGGTCGGGGCGCCGACTGTCGAGTGACTCATTACAGCACCATACATTCACTGCGGTGCGTATGGTCAAGAACACGCACCGGTGCTAGCTTGAAGACAAGACGAAAGTCCCACGAGTGTCTGGTCAAACGACGCAGGACACGCCGAGGCAGGACGTAATGACTCTTCAGGTACGACGGGTGCGATTCGACTTCGCCGGGGACGACATCCCGTTCATATGGCATCAGCAACGACCGGCGTTCGCCGTCCAGTGCAACCTGATCACCTTCTTCGCACCGAGTTTCGAGAAGTTCATCGTGGATGCCACCCGTGAGGCGATCCCGCTGATCCGCGATCCCCGCGCCGCGGAAGAGGCAATGGCGTACCTGCGGCAGGAAGCTCAACATTCAGCGGCGCACATGAGCCACTTCCGCGCCCTCGTCCGACGCTGGCCCGGGCTGCAGGCCACGATGGATGAGGTTGTCGCTTCCTTCGAGTACCTGACCGCCACCAAACCACTGGCGTGGCGCCTGGCTTACACCGCGATCATCGAGAACACCTTCACGCCCTACTTCAAAGTCTTCCTCGATCACGAGGACAAACTGTTCGAGCCCGGCGACGAGCGAGTGGCCTCGCTCTTCTTGTGGCACTTCGTCGAGGAGATCGAGCACCGCAGTTCGGCCCTGATGGTTTACGACGCCGTCCACGGCAGTTTCCCGTACCGCCTGAAAACGATCGGCGGCGTCGTCAAGCACATCGGTGAGATCCTCTCGATCGTGACGGACGGTTTTCAGCAGCACGTCCCGGCTTCGGACGGCGGGAGCTATGGGCAACTGCTGCCGGCCGGTTGGTCGCTGGGGGCGATCCGTGCGTCGATCAACGCGAACCGCCGACTCACGGGTTCCGGGCAGGCCACCTACGCCGGCGTACCCAAGCGAGAAGTGGCCGCGATGCTGGCGGGTCTCGTCCGTTCCCAGGGGCCCCGCCACGATCCCACTTACGAGAATCTGCCCGCGTTCGCTGGGCGCTGGTTCGACCGGTACGCCGAGGAACCCAAGTGCGCCGCGCACTGGTATTCGGTCGGCGCGACCAGCGGTTAGCTTGCTGTGCACCGATATGATCGCGCCATGCACGCGGCTCAGGTGGGCAGATAGTGGTCCGAAGTCACGGCTGGTCCGGCAACACGCCGCGTTCGGATGAAGAGGCCATCACCCGGATTCTCGACGCCGCCGATGAGTTGATCGCCGAGCGAGGTTCGGCGATGCGGATCGCCGACGTCGCGCGCTCGCTCGGGGTGACTCGCCAGACGGTGTACCGCTACTTTCCCGGCACCGAAGCGTTGATGATCGCCACCGCAATGCGCTCCGGAGACGGGTTCCTGCAACAACTGGCCGAACACGTGCGCGGCCAGACCGACCCCGCCGCAGCGATGGTGGAAGGGGTCGCCTTCGCGATAGAGCATCTCTCCGACGACAACCGCCTCGGTCTGATCCTCAGCAAGCGATCGCGGGACTCGGTGACCACCTCCCTCACCTCTGACACGGCGTTGGCGTTCAGCCGTTCGATGCTGCACCGGTACGAGGTCGATTGGGAGGCGGCCGGTTTCGACGAGGAAGCGCTGAGCGAGCTCTCTGAGTTCTGCCTTCGGGTCCTGTACTCCTTCCTGATCGACCGCGGCCAGGCGCACCGAAGCGGTGACGATCTGCGGCGTTTCCTGGCGCGCTGGATCGGGCCCGCCGTCGTCTACCCACGAATGGCGGGTGCGATGGAAACGTTGGCTGAGATGACCGCGCCCCCGCAACGGTCCCGACGCCGGTCGGCCTCGTGACCCGTGCCCGGGGGGCAGATTGGCGCTCGTTGCACCGGAACGCTAATTTCCTGGGGTGATGTTCTCAGCTGCTGGTGCCCTCGCGCGGTGGATCGCCCCTTTCCTCACAGTTGCGGCCGTTGCCGGCCTAGGTTTCCTTGCCGACCCGGTGCAGGTCGGCCGCGCCCCGTCGGTGCGGCTGGCCGCCGACGGCAACCCACTGGCCGGCATGCCGTTCTACGTCAACCCCAACTCCGCGGCGATGCGCGCCGCCCAGCACGCCGAGCCGCCGAGCCCCGAGCTGACCGCCATCGCCAACACCCCGCAGGCGTACTGGATCGTGCCCGGCTCTTCGGCGTCGACGGTCGCCAGGTACGCCGGGGACGCGGCGGCCGCCGGCGCGATGCCCGTGTTCAGCATCTACGGAATCCCGCACCGTGACTGCGGCAGCTTCGCCGCCGGAGGGTTCGGCTCGGCCGGTGAATACCGCGGCTGGATCGACGGCATCGCCAACGACCTTGGCTCCTCGCCGGCGGCGGTCGTCGTCGAACCCGATGCTCTGGCCATGGCCGACTGCCTGTCAGGTGACCAGCGCCAGGAACGCTACGACTTGATTCGCTACGCCGTCGAGGCGCTGACGCGCGACCCGAATGCGGCCGTGTATGTCGACGCCGGCCACCTGCGCTGGCACAGCGCCGAGGACATGGCCGGTCGGCTCAACCAGGCAGGCGTCGCCCGGGCCCGGGGATTCAGCCTCAACACCGCGAACTTCTTCACCACCGGAGACGAGATCGGCTACGGCGAGGCGATCTCAGGGCTCACGAATGGTTCGCACTACGTGATCGACACCTCACGCAACGGCGTGGGACCAGCGCCGGACTCCGCTCTGAACTGGTGCAACCCCAGCGGCCGGGCGCTGGGCACCCCGCCTACGGCGGCCACCGCGGGTGCCCACGCCGACGCCTACCTCTGGGTGAAGCGGCCGGGCGAATCCGACGGAACTTGCGACAAGGGCGACCCGCCGGCGGGCACCTTCGTCAACCAGTTCGCCATCGATCTGGCGCGCCGCGCTGGTTAACCCGAAAATCATTCCGCCGGCCTCCGGACAGGCGTAACTTTTTCTCCAGCTATCGGCGTAAAAACCCCGGGGCGGGGTAAACATACGTCGAATAGTCGCTTTGCAGAACCGGAGGGCTGCACGGTGAGGTGGGTGTTCGGCGTGCTAGGCGCCGCAGCGGTGCTCGGGTCACTTTTCGGGTTGACACTGCCCCTGTCGCTGCAAGTCGTCGATCGCGGGGGAACCCCGATCGCTTGTGGCACCGGATTCCATCCGGACCGTTCCGTTGCCGCCCACGAAGATGTCGTCAACCGGGACCTGCAGACCCACTTCGGCGCACCATATGAGCCGAGCGACTACACGGCTCAATGCGACGCGATGGTGGCTGCCCGGCGCGACATCTCTTTCTCCGTAATGGCTTTCGGCGGCGGCCTGCTGGCTGTCACCGTTCTGCTCACGCTGCGGGCGGCTGGCTATGTGGATTTTTCCCGACGAAGCCGTAGTCAGCGGTGGGCCACTGGGGGCAGAGCGGTCGGCATTCCGCCGGCGCCCGCGCCGGTCCGGTATTGCGATGATCTCAGCAGCGCGCTCAGCAGCATCGGGATCCGCGTCCAGCACTGAATTGTGTCACCGTCGATACTTCCACCTCCGGCACGAAACGAAAGACGTTGCCCGCGAGTGATACTCGGCAGACAGGAAGAACGGCGTCGACGGCGATGTACCCAGGGCGAGGGGCTCGCGGTGTCGCGACCGCAAACTTGCGGCGATCGGACCGGCTATTTCGGCCAGATGTAGCAGGCCGCATGTCAACAAGCCGCATTTTGTTCTGCCAGTTGGTATTCCGAACCATCGGCCCACCATGGTTGTGCGTCAAGAGCAGTTTGGCGATGTCGCCCTTAGCTTGATCACCAACGATCTCGACGATTTTCCGCACCACCCCGCAGGTGCACTACTTGCTCAGACAGTGCCTTACGACAGATCACTAATCCCAGCAGCCTCGGACGTCGCCATCACCGGCGGCCCGCCTGCGAGTCACGCAGCCAATCTCAAGACAGGTTGCCTATTCTCGACACATGCCTATCGCTTCCCTCACCGCGGATGTCGTTGTCATCCACACCGACGGCGGCTGCAGACCCAACCCTGGGCCCGGCGGCTGGGGGGCGGTGTTGCGCCAACGTCAGCACGTCCGCGAGATGTGCGGTGGCGAGTCCGGCCAGACCAGCAACAACCGGATGGAGCTGATGGCGCCGATCATGGCGCTGGAGGCCCTGACCCGCGCCGTGGACGTGCACCTGTTCACCGACAGCACGTACGTCCGGAACGGCATCACCAAGTGGGTTCTTGGCTGGGAGCGTAACGGTTGGATGACGGCCGCGAAGCAGCCGGTGAAGAACGTCGACCTCTGGCAGCGACTTCAGGCGGCCTGCGCGCGGCATCGGGTCGAGTGGTTCTGGGTGAAGGGGCACGCCGGTGTCGCCGACAACGAACTCGCCGACCAACTGGCACTGCGAGGCATGCGCGAAGCGATCGCCCTAGCCGCAGCTCAATAGCGCACGCGGCCGCTTGCCCCTGGTTGCCGCTGCTTGGCTCCCTGGGCGCTGACACACGCCGAAGTTGGGATCGGTAGCGCTACCGCACCGGTCTAATCGCCGAGACGACGCCGAGACGCGGCGCACAGACAAGGGGGAAAGAATGCACACCACACGGATGCTGGCCGCAGCGCTGACGTCTGTCGGTATCGCCGCGGCAGGCCTGGGTCTGGGTACGGGAACCGCGTCGGCCGCCCCATCGGTGCCTCATCAATGGTGCCCAGGCGACTCCATGTATCCGCCGGCCGGCCCTGGCGCCGTCTACGTGTGGGACATGAACGTGTGCCACACCTGGCAGTACGTGCGCATGGGGATGGGCAATGTCGCCAGCAAAAACTTCGACGGCAGCATCGACAATGGCGCCAGCAATGTCTTTGATGGCCCGAACCCGCCGCCGGGGTCCGCATTCGAGTGCGGCACCGGTCTGTTCGGCGAACCCATCCGTTGCTAGAACTGCGTCGTGGCTCTGGCCGGTCAACCACACAGCCCGATTTGATATCAGCTACGACACACCACTTCTGTTAACTGAAATCACATAGTTAACATCGCGCGATGCAGGAGTTGTTGTGTGATCCATGCCTGGGGCGGTCGCGCCCGATCGCCCGGCGTGACGTATTGCGTTACGCGGCGGCGATTGCTGCGCTGCCGGGGTTGTATGCGGCAGCGGCGGCCGGCGCCGCCGTCCCTGCGTCGGCCGCGGCAGCACCCAAGCTGATTGACTTCGCGATGCATCAGATTCCGGCAGAGCACATTCGGGCCGCGGGCTACCACGGTGTCATCAACTACGTCTCGCTGTCGCGGCCCGGCTCGTCGTTCGGCGCCAAGCCGATCACCCGGCCCTACGCCGAGCAACTGACCGCCGCCGGGCTGATGATCGTCAGCAATTACCAGTACGGCAAGCCGGGCGGGTCGGCGCCGTCGGACTTCAAGCGCGGGTTCGACGGCGGCGTCGCCGATGCTCGCACCGCCTGGAAACTGCACACCGCGGCGGGCGGCGGCCAGAGTGCCCCGATCTTCTTCACTATCGATGAGGACATCAACCACGACACCTGGAACAACGTGGCGCTGAAGTGGTTTCGCGGCATCAACTCGGTGCTGGGCGTGCAGCGCACCGGCGTCTACGGCGGTATCGACGTGTGCAAGTGGGCGGCCGACGACGGCGTCATCGGAAACTCGCGCACCCCCGGCCGTCGGTGGGCCTGGCAGACCAAGGCCTGGTCCGAGGGTCAGATCTACCCGGGCGCGGTCCTCTACCAACGCGTGGTTAGTACGGCGTCGAATCCAGGGCCGAAAGTCGGGGGGCAAGAGGTCGACGTCAACGACGTCCTTGCTGCGGATTGCGGTCAGTGGAACCTTCATCCTTGAGCCCACCACCAATTTCGTCCACCGGTGCAGGCCGCTCAGCCGCGATACTGCTGCTCATTGCGGCGGATACGGTCCCAACCAAGAGCCCAGATCCGCTCGAACTCCGCGGCCATGAACCGCTCTTCGAAAGGTGTTGCCAGCAACCAGAATCCGTGCGCAGTGATGTACTCGAATCCCGCAACAACGGTGACGCCGCCGGACTCGATCAGCTGCACCTCGCCCACACCGCGCCAGAATCCACCAAAGGTCCACCGTACGAGCCGATCGGGTTGCACCTCCACGTTTCGAGTCACAAGCGGAAACGGGAAACGCTTCAGCGGAACGGCGTACCAGCCATCGCCTTTGGACTTGGTATTACCCGCCGCGCCGTACAGAGTGGCCCAATCCGCGGGAGTAGCGAAATACGGGAAGATCCGATGCGCAGGAAGGTGGAACTCTTCGCGGAAACCCAGATACACCGAGGTCCTTTCTAGGTTCGGTACACCATTCGGGCAGTTCCCTGTTCGAATGACGACAGCTGTAACCATTGAACTCCTGCCGCCTCGGTCAAGAAACCCCTGATGTCGCGCAGGGACACTCTTGCGACAGCAGATTTCGCGTCATCGCAGCGACGCCGGTGCCCCCAGGCCGCGACTAATACGTAACCCCGGCGATGGCCGGGGAATCAGTGGTCAAAACGAGCTGCCAGCCGATGCCGGCGCGCTGCGCGAGTCGAAGCTGTTCACACCACAGGGTTGGGTCGGTGAGCGCGCCGGCGTGCAGTCAAGGCTCTTGGATCGTCTTGGGCGCGATCCTTCGTGGCGGTGGACTGATTGGAGTCGACTGATTGAAGTCGTGCAGCGGTGGTATTCACGATCAGCGCGCGTCGGGGCAGCAAAGAGCTAGTGACTTAAGAGTGGTGATTGCTGAGTCGGCAGTGGCTCGGGCGATGGTCATCGCCGCTGAGCGAAACGATGCCGGCACGCTGCATTAGGGATGTGACGGATAGGAGTTCAGCAATGGGATACAACGTGACACCGCCAGACATCAATGTTCGAGGCGAAAAGTTTGAAGACAGCGCCGACCCGATCCGAGTGGCGTTCGAGGCTTACCGCAAAGGCCGGGAACAAACCACTCTCGGCGACGTCGACGCGAGGGAGCTTGCGGAGCACATCAAAGCGGCGCTGCCGTAAGGCGCGTCGCAACCAGGCGCTATTCGATGGGGGGCGGTATCTCTCGCAGCGCGTCATCGACGGTTGTGTGGAGCTCGAACTTGGAGTCTATCCCGGTCAAGCGGATGGGTCTGAGGGTGGTCGGCCCGGTAGCTACCACCGCGAAATACCGCTTCCCTTTTGATCTTTCGCCTGTCTGGCCGAGTAACTGCAGTCCCACCGAGGCGAGAAAGTCCACCCCCGACAGATCGATAATGAGCGCCGCCGGCTCTTCGGCTAGAACTTCGTCGATAGCGCCAGCCAGGTGTGGAGCGGAGCTCAGATCAATTTCACCCGTGACCGTGAGCAGGACCACACCGGCCCGGCGCTCGACCGACGTGGCGATTAGATCCTCAGGCGACATTGGCCCTCGTTTCGGGGGTCGTCCGGGAGGGCGCTTCTTACCCTGTGCGAACTTAGAGAGCTTAACGTGCCCGATCGTCGGCGACGAGGCAGAGATCTTTTGCCGTATCGGGGTGGCTCGCCCGAGGTCGCAAGCAGGATTAATCGACCCGCCAAATGGCTATGCTCGCTCCGATGTCCCGCGAGGTGCCACCGGTTGACCAGGTTGGCGGCAGCTCCTTTGCCGTCCACCTTGCTGCCGCGCCGGAACATATCGCGACCTTCCGCCACGAGTTAAGACACTGGCTCCAAGGCTTGGCACTTGACCCTGCCCGAATTTACGACATATTGCTGGCCGCGGGCGAAGCCGTCACAAATGCGATTGAGCACGGGAGTTGCTCCGACGCAACCCAATCGGTTTCGGTGCAAGCGGCACTGCATAAGGGAACCGTCACAGTCGTGGTCAGTGACGGTGGCCGCTGGATCGACTCGCCAGATGCTCCGCTGACGCCGACCCAGCACCGAGGCCGGGGCTTGTTCCTCATGGAAGGGCTCGCTGACCGCTGCGCCATCGACGGCACGGATCAAGGCACACGAATAACCATGCACTTCGATGTGCCGGCAGCTGCTGATCGGAGAGCCGGGGCGCGGCTGAGCGAGCCAAGAGAATGCTGATGCCCGTCTGCATTGTTGCTGATACGCGAGCTCAGCGGGTCGAATAGGACTTTGAGCTGCGATTATTGAGTGGAGCTAAGGGGACTCGAACCCCTGACCCCCACACTGCCAGTGTGGTGCGCTACCAGCTGCGCCATAGCCCCAAGTCGTGCCAATCGAAGCTACACCACCTGCAACCGTCCATCAAAACCGCTGGTCAGTCATCCTCGTCGGCCGCCGAAGAAGCCGCCGAGCCATAGTCACAAGCGCCAACCAGCCGCGTTTCCGGCCCTAGCACCCAGCCGAAGGCGGCAATCAACAGCACGATCCCGCTGATCGAAAAGCTCCACCCGTAGCTGATGTGCCCGGCCACCCAACCGACCGCGGTTGCTCCGACGATCGCGCCGAGATCGGACACCATCTGCACCATCGCGACCGGGGCACCGGCCCGGGCCTCGCTGCCCAGGATGTCGGCCACCGCGGCCTGCATCGGTGACATGTAGACGCCCGCCGTCGCGCCGCCCACGAACGCCGCCGCCAGAAACCATGGCAACGAAGTCGCGAAGCCGAGCCACACCGTTGCCGCACCGGACGCGGCCAGCCCGACGATCAGCAATGTGCGCCGCCCCATCCGGTCGGACAGGTCACCGCTCGGGATGACGGCCAGCGCGTTGCCCACCGCGAACGTTGCGAGCACCACGCCGATGATGCCCACACTGCGACCCATGACGTCGGTGATGAACAGCGGGACGAGCGCGACCCGAAGCCCGAACGCCGACCAGCCTGTGGCAAGACTGGCTCCCAAAGCCGCCCAGTATGCGCGGACACGTAGCGCCTGGCGCATGGTCACCGTCGAACGCGTCGGCGGCCCGGGTGCCGTCAGTTCCGAGTTCCGCAGGCTGTATGCGAGCACCACCACCACGCCGAGCAGTGCGCCGCCGTAGACAAGGAAGGGAGCCGCCAACCCCCAGTGCGCGGCGATGCCGCCGACCGCCGGACCACCGACCGCGCCCACCATGAACGAGGTGGTGAACAGCCCCGCGACCCGTCCCCGCGCATCCGGTGGGCTGATATGGATCATCAGTCCCAGCGCCGAGACGAAGAACATTGTCGATCCGATGCCGCTGATCAGCCGGAACACCAGTAACTGCCAGTAGGTGTGGGAGAAGGGACACGCGGCGGTGGACAACGCCACGATCAGCACACCCGCGATGTAGATCCGCCGCTCCCCCAGCCGATGCACCAACACACCGCTGACCGGGGCGAAGCACATCCGGCTCAACGAGAAAGCGGTGACCAGGAAGGTCACCGCGTCGATGCTGACTCCGAAAGAACGGGCGAAGGAAGGCATCACCGGCGAGATGACGCCATAACCCAGCGCGACCATGATGTTTGCCCAGCTGAGGATCCAGACTTCGCGTGGCAGCCGGGTGGCCCCCCTGGACCTAGGACGTCGCAGGGAAATGGTCACCCGATGACTTTATTGACCACCTCTCGCGCGGTTTCTTGCACCTCCGTCAAATGCTCGGATCCGAGGAAGGATTCGGCGTAGATCTTGTACACATCCTCGGTGCCCGAGGGCCGGGCCGCGAACCACGCGTTGGCCGTGGTCACCTTGAGTCCGCCCAGTGGCGCGCCGTTGCCCGGCGCGTTGGTCAGCTTCGCCGTGATCGGTTCCCCCGCCAGCTCGGTGGCCGTCACCTGCTCGGCAGACAGCCGAGACAACCGAGCCTTCTGCTCACGGTCGGCCGGCGCATCCACCCGGGCATACACCGGCGCACCGTATTCCGACGCCAATTCCGCGTACCGCTGCGACGGGGTCCGACCGGTCACCGCGAGGATCTCCGATGCCAGCAGCGCCAAGATGATGCCGTCCTTATCGGTGGTCCACACCGACCCGTCCCGCCGCAGGAACGATGCGCCCGCCGACTCCTCGCCACCGAACCCGATGGTTCCGCCGATCAGCCCGTCGACGAACCACTTGAACCCGACCGGCACTTCGACCAGCGAACGCCCGATACCGCCCACCACCCGGTCGATGATCGACGAACTCACCGCGGTCTTGCCGACGGCGATACCGCCCGGCCACGACGGCCGATGGGTGTAGAGGTAGTCGATCGCCACCGCCAGATAGTGGTTCGGGTTCAGCAGCCCCTCATCGGGTGTGACGATCCCGTGCCGGTCGGAGTCGGCGTCGTTGCCGGTGGCGATCTGGTATTCATCCCGATTAGCGATCAGGGAAGCCATCGCGTCCGGCGAACTGCAGTCCATCCGGATCTTGCCGTCGTGGTCCAGCGTCATGAACCGCCACGTCGCGTCCACCAGCGGATTGACCACCGTCAGATCGAGGCGGTGACGCGAGGCGATCTCCGCCCAGTAATCCACGCTGGCCCCGCCCAGCGGGTCGGCACCGATGCGCACCCCGGCCTCACGTATCGCATCGATGTCCACCACATTCGGCAAGTCGTCGACGTAGGCGCCCAGATAGTCGTGGCGCCGCACGGAACCTGATGCACGTGCCCACGGGACACGGCGTACCGCGGACATATCTCGCAGAATCTCGTTGGCGCGCTTGGCAATTGCCCCTGTCGCGTCGCTGTCCGCCGGACCACCGTGCGGCGGGTTGTACTTGAAGCCGCCGTCGGGCGGCGGATTGTGCGACGGCGTGACCACGATCCCGTCGGCCAAACCCTCGGTGCGGCCGCGGTTGTAAGTCAAGATGGCGTGGCTGATCGCCGGCGTCGGCGTGTACCGGTCGGCCGCGTCGACAAAGGCAACAACATCGTTGGCGGCCAACACTTCCAGCGCCGAAACCCACGCGGGCTCCGAAAGCCCGTGCGTGTCCCGACCGATGAACAGTGGACCCGTGGTGCCCTGTGCGGCCCGGTATTCGACGATCGCCTGGGTGATCGCCAGAATATGCGCCTCGTTGAACGCCCCGTTCAGCGCCGATCCCCGATGCCCTGACGTGCCGAACACGACCTGCTGCGCCACGTCGTCGGGATCAGGCTCGACGGTGTAGTACGCCGTCACCAGGTGCGACAGGTCGACAAGGTCTTCGGGCAGTGCCGGCTGACCGGCGCGCGGGTTGGCCATGGTTACCAATTCTGCCCACATCCCGCGACCCGGTCTTAGGCTGCTAGGCGCACGGTTGGCACACGGGAGGTAAACACCAGTGGCGCGGCCTGACTATCGAGAGCTTGCAGCAATTTTCGCCGGCGGCGCGCTGGGCTCGTTGGCCAGAGCCGGGCTGGCGACGCTCGTTGTTCCCGATCCGGCACGTTGGCCCTGGCCTACGTTCGTCGTCAACATCGTCGGCGCCTTCCTGGTCGGATACTTCACCACCCGACTCCTGGAACGATTGCCGCTGTCCAGTTATCGTCGTCCCCTGCTGGGCACCGGATTGTGCGGCGGGCTGACCACCTTTTCCACCATGCAGGTCGAGACCGTCCGGATGATCGAGCACCGCCATTGGGTGCTGGCCACCAGCTACACGCTCGTCAGCATCGTGCTCGGCCTGCTGGCGGTGTACCTGGCCACGGCCCTGGTCCGCCGGGTGCGCATCCGATGACGACCGTTCTGGTGTGGCTGGGCGTCATGGCCATCGGCGGCATCGGGTCGGTGGCGCGGTTTCTGGTGGACCGGTCCGTCGCCCGCCGGGTCGGCCGCGGCTTTCCGTTCGGCACGCTGACGGTCAACATCACCGGTGCCGCCCTGCTCGGGTTCCTCGCCACCCTCGCGCTGCCGAAGGACGTGGCCTTGCTGGCCGGCACCGCGTTCGTCGGCGCCTACACGACGTTTTCGACCTGGATGCTGGAAACCCAACGTCTCAGCGAGGAACGGCAGCTGCTCGCGGCGTTCGCCAATATCGGCGTCAGCGTCGTCCTTGGGCTGGCGGCGGCGGTACTCGGTCAGCGGATCGCGGGGCTGATATGAGCGAACAGAGCCTGAAGCTGACCGCATACTTCGGCGAGCGGCAGCGCGCCGTCGGTGAACCCAGGCGGTTTCTGGCCGACGGGATGCTGGACCTGTTCGGCTCACGCGGAGTGGCCACCAGCGTCATGCTGCGCGGCATCGCCAGCTTCGGCCCCAAGGGCGATCTGCGCACCGATCAATCGCTGAGCCTGTCCGAAGACCCGCCGGTCACCATCGCGGCGGTCGACGTCGAATCCAAGATCCGTCCCCTGGTCGACGAGGTCGCAGCGATGACCGGTCGCGGCATGGTGACACTGGAACGAGCGCGATTGATCACCCGCGACAGCGGCACCGACGCCCTCGGCGAGATCGACAGCCGGACCGGAGACGCGGCCAAGCTCACCATCTACGTCGGCCGCCAGGTACGCGTCGCGGGCAAGCCCGCCCACTACACGATCTGCGAACTGCTGCATCGGCACTCATTCGCCGGCGCCACAGTGCTTCTCGGGGTCGACGGCACCGCATACGGCCAGCGCCAGCGAGCCCGCTTCTTCGGCCGCAACGTCAATGTTCCCCAGATGATCATCGCAGTCGGGTTGCCTGCACAGGTTTCGGCCGCGGCCACCGAACTGGCCCGGATGCTGCCCAACCCGTTGCTGACCGTCGAACGGGTGCGGTTGTGCAAACGTGACGGCGAACTGTTCGCCCGCCCCCAGGAGCTACCGGCGGCCGACAGCCAGGGCCGCACGCTGTGGCAGAAGCTGATGGTGCACACCGCCGAGGTCGGTCGCGATGACACCCAACCGATCCACCGCGCCATAGTGCACCGGCTGATGCAGTCCCAGACGGCTCGCGGCGCTACCGTGCTACGCGGCATCTGGGGTTTCCACGGTGACCATGAACCACACGGCGACAAGCTTTTTCAGCTCACCCGCAAGGTGCCGCTGGCCACCATCATCGTCGACACACCACAGGCGATCGCGCGCAGTTTCACCGTGGTCGACGAGCTGACGGTCCACCACGGATTGGTCACCAGCGAAATGGTTCCCGCTGCGATATCGCTGGACGGCACGCAACGCAGCACCGAAACACCGCTTGCCGAATACGATTACTGAACGCCGCAACCCGCCAGCAGCGCATCAAGCAATCCAGCGAAGCGCCGCGCCGCGCCTCCGTGCGTCATCACACGCAGTAGTAACGTGCCGATCAATGCTTCCGCGACCGCATCGAGGTCGGTGTCGGCACGAATCTGTCCATCCCGCACACCACGATGGAGCCGAACCAACACACCCGCATGCTGCGGTGCGCTCAACTGCTGATACAGCGCAATCCCGTCGGCGGAATTCGCCGCCGCTGCCGCCACCAGTGCCCGCACCAGGGCGGCGTTGGCCGGTTCAGCCAGGAAGTCGGCATGTTCGTCGAGCCACGATGTCAGGTCGTCGCGGATGTCTCCGGTCTCGGCGACGGGGAACGATCCGGACCCTCCAAATGCGGCCAACACGGCATCGGCAACCAGAGGTGCCTTCGAGGGCCAGCGGCGGTACACCGTCTTCTTTCCCACGCCGGCACGCGCGGCAACGCTTTCCATCGATAGTCCCGCGTAGCCGGCCGACGCCAGCAGGTCCCGGGTAGCGGCGAGGATCGCCTCGTCGAGCTGCCTATCGCGCGGCCGACCGAGCTGAGTTACCGTCATATAGGAAACGATACGTGTCGTATCTCTACGAGCACCGGAAGGACCCTTAATGACCGCCGCGCTCTCGGTACCTAAGACCTGGGATGACCTGACGCCGGAGTGGATGACAGCCGCGCTTGCCGCGAAGCATCCGGGTTGCCAGGTCGACACGGTCGAGGTGACAGGGCGCGACGACGGCACCAATCGGCGAGCCCGGCTGAGCGTGACCTATTCGGCCGGAACCGGGCCGGCGACCCTCTTCGCCAAGGCCGCCGATCCGGCACACAAAGAGATGATCCGACTGACCAGCGGCATGTTCCACGAACCGCGACTGTTCACCTGCGGCGTCGAACTGCCGCTGGAACATCCCCTTGTCTACGCCGCCCTGATTGATGAGGACGCCTACGATTTCGTGCTGCTCATGGAAGACCTCACCGCCCGCGGCGCCGATCCGCGGGATGCCACGCGGCCGATGTCCGTGGAGCAGGTCGCCACCGGCGTGCGAGGTTTGGCCAGATTGCACGGAAGATACTGGGGCGAACGGGCGTTGCAGCATCCCGCCCTGCACTGGCTGGAGCCCTTCTTGCCGTGGGACGGAATGCAATACGCCCCACTGCATCAAGCGCAGCAAAGTCTGGGCGACGCGCCCCCCGAGGTGCTGGCGCTGACCATCGACCAACTCATCGAAACAATCTGGAAGCCCTACATCAGAACTCTGACGACTTCACCCCCGACGTTGTTGCACGGCGACCCGCACATCGGCAATACCTATCTGCTTCCCAATGACGAGGTCGGCTTCCTGGACTGGCAGGTCGCCCGAAGCGGCAATTGGTCGCTGGATCTGGGCTACTTCCTGCAAGGCGCCCTGACCATCGACGATCGCCGCAGCAGCGAACGCGCGCTGCTGGAGGAATACCGCGTCTCCCTCGGGTTACCCGCCGAGGAATTGCCGAGCGCCCAGGAGGTCTGGCTGCGCTACCGTGCGTCTGTGGCACACGGACTCGCGATCTGGTTATGCACCGCCAGCGCCGGTGAACTGTGGCAGCGTCCGGACATTGCTATCGCACTGGCACAACGTTATTCGGCCGCGTATGCCGATCTGGACACCGCTGAGGCACTGGTCGAGATCACACGATGAACTCAACCACTGCCGAGTAGCTTCGCCAGCACGGCCACGTGACTGATGTCGACCTGACGGGTCGAGGTCACCAAAGTAAGCGCGCCACGCTTGGCCATGTCCCGCAGCTTTTCCAGCGCCGGACTGCCCGCAAGCTCCGCCTCGTAACGCGCCGCGAACTCGTCGAACAGCTCGGGCCGGTGGTGGTACCACTCCCGCAGCTCCTTCGACGGCGCCACGTCCTTGCACCAAATGCCCACTCGCGAATCGTCTTTGCGGACCCCGCGTGGCCAGATGCGGTCCACCAGCACCCGCTGCCCTTCGCCGGGATCCGGTTTGTCGTAGATTCGAGCCATCCGGACCTCATGCTTGGAAATCATTGCACCACAGTTCAATTCACCCGAATACCAGGCTGATGTGGTTGTGGCAATACGTCTGGATCGCTGCGTAGACCGTCGATTTGGCTTCCTGCTGGGTGAAGTTGCCGGGTCCGCCTACGAGTCGGGCCATGGTCGCCTGGTAGGTCGCGGGCGTCGGGTCCTGATCAAGCATCGAGCAGGTGGTGTGCGCCTGATCGATCATCCACTGCGTGCTTACTCTGCCCTGATAGTTGACGCCCGATTCGGAGAGCCACTTGGTGTAATTGTGGTCCTGCAGAGTCATCGGATCCGCTTGAGCCCCAGGGCATATCACCAATATCGGTCCGGCAAGTGAACCCACCAAAGCTGCCCCGTGCTTCATCGTCCGCCTCCTCGACGACAGGTGCTGCCAGAAGACGTTACGCCGGGTTTATCAGTAGTGGTAGGTGTCCGACGGGGCCGGCGAGTGCACCTGCTCGTCTTCGAACTCCGAGGCCTCGATGCCGTACGAGCGTGCCAGATCCAGGATTTTGGTGGCACGGGCGATGCGCGGCAGGTCCGACCCGTTGCGGATCTCGCCCCCGTCCCGCTCGAACTCGGCGAAAAACTCTTTGGCCCAACCGATTTCTTCCTGCGACGGCGACAGGCCCTCGTTGACCACCGCGCACTGGTCCGGGGACAGACAGATTTTGCCGGTCATGCCGAACTCCACGGACACCGCGGTAGCCTCGATGAGCTTCAGCGGGTTTGAACCGATGGTCGGCCCGTCGATGGCACTGGCCAGTCCCGCGGCCTTAGCGGCGATGGTGAACCGGGACCGCGCATACGCCAGGGTGGTCGGGTCTTCACCGAACCCGGTGTCGCGGCGGAAGTCGCCGATGCCGAACGCCAGCCGGAAGGTGCCCTTGGCCGCCGCGATCTCGGTGATGCGCTCCAGCCCGCGGGCAGTTTCGACCAGTGCCACGATCGGCACGTTGGGTAGCCGCTTGGCGGTCTCGGTGACGTGATCGACCGATTCGACCATCGCCAGCATGACCCCGCCCACCGGTGTGTCGGCCAGCTTCGCGAGGTCCTCGGCCCACCACGGCGTCCCGAAGCCGTTGACCCGCACCCAGTCGTTGTTGTCCGCGGACAGCCAGCGCACGACGTTGTCGCGGGCGGTCACTTTGTCTTTCGGGGCCACCGCGTCCTCGATGTCGAAGACGACGATGTCGGCGCGAGATCGGGACGCGGCCTCGAACCGGTCGGCATGGGCGCCGTTGACCAGCAGCCAGCTCCGGGCCAGGACCGGATCGAGGCGTGAGCCGATGTCGGCGGGATCCGTCGCGTCGTAGTTGGCGTGGTCATACATTGCGTGGTCGGCCGCCTCTGCATTCCGGTCGTGTCGAGCGTGTCGTCACTAACCGTAGCGGCAGGTCAAGCGACCAGGGCAGCGGCCAGATCCAGCGGTTCCACCTCGACCCCTGCCAGATCAGCGTTGAAGTCCGGCCCCAGCAGGTGACCGGCCTCGTGCATCTGGAGCAGCGGTCCGCTGGTGAACGTAGCGAGATCCATCGACACGGGCGTCATGTCCTCCCACGGCCCGGTGGCGTGCCGCTGCGCGTAGGCCGCGGCCGAGAAAATCAGGTGCACGACGACCGGTTCTCCATCTCGCGCCACGTACTCGTTCGACTCCACCCACGCGCCGCGCAGGTCGGGATCGACCAGCAGCCATACCTCGTTTTCGGCTCGAACGCGAGCGACAAAACGCTGGTAACGAGCGTTCAGGTCAGCTTGTAAATGCAAAGGCATGGCATATCTTACCAACAGCAATAGTTGACTATGCAAACTGTACGATGAATGTCGTGAATTGCCCACGATGTGTGGGCGAAGGTGGTTGGATGGCCGCGTGGCAAACATCACCCGAAGTCGGACGGTGACGGCTCCACAGCAGGCGATCTGGGATATCCTGGCCGACTTCGGCGGGCTGGGTTCCTGGATGGACAGCGTCGACCATTCGTGCGTGTTGCGCGCGGGCCCCGACGGCGAGCCGGTCGGCACCACCCGACGCGTGCAGCTGGGCGGCAACGTGCTGGTGGAGACCATTACCGAATTCGAGCCGCCCACCACGCTGGCCTACGACATCGAGGGGCTACCGACCCGGTTGGGGCAGATGGCCAATCGCTGGACGCTGCAACCCGCGGGCGCCGCAACTTTGGTGACGCTGACCAGCACGCTCAAGATCGGCAACCGCCCGCCGGCCCACCTGGCCGAACGGGTGTTACTGCGGTTCATGGCCAGGCAGTCCGACGCGCTCTTGGCCGGACTCGCTCATCGAGTGGAGACCACGCATGTCTGATCGCCCCGACATCGTCATCCTGATGACCGACGAGGAGCGCGCGGTGCCGCCCTACGAATCCGCCGATGTCCTCGCCTGGCGGCAGCGGGCCCTACCCGGCCGCCGGTGGTTCGACGAACACGGCGTGAGTTTCACCCGGCACTACACCGGTTCGCTCGCCTGCGTGCCGAGCCGGCCCACCATCTTCACCGGCCACTACCCCGACCTGCACGGTGTCACTCAGACCGACGGCATCGGCAAACGCTACGACGACTCCCGGTTGCGCTGGCTGCGCGCCGGCGAGGTACCCACGCTGGGCAACTGGTTCCGAGCGGCCGGGTATGACACCCATTACGACGGCAAGTGGCACATCTCGCACGCCGACCTCGAGGATCCGGCGACCGGTGGCGCACTGGCCACCAACGACGACGACGGAGTCGTCGACCCGGCGGCCGTGCAGCGCTATCTCGACGCCGACCGGCTCGCCCCCTACGGCTTCTCCGGCTGGGTGGGACCCGAACCCCACGGCGCCGGCAACGCCAACAGCGGCTACCGACGGGACCCGCTGATCGCCGACCGGGTGGTGGCGTGGCTCGAGGACCGCTACGCGCGCCGCCGCGCCGGTGACGCGGCCGCGTTGCGCCCCTTCCTGCTGGTGGCCAGCTTCGTCAACCCGCACGACATCGTCCTGTTCCCGGCCTGGGCGCGGCGCAGCCCGGTGCAGCCGTCGCCGCTCGACCCGCCGCCGGTGCCGCCGGCCCCCACCTCCGAAGAGGACCTGTCGACGAAGCCCGCCGCGCAGATCGCCTTCCGCGAGGCCTACTACTCGGGATACGGACCGACTCCGGCTATCAGCCGCACGTACAAGCGGAACGCGCAGCGCTATCGAGACCTGTACTACCGCTTACACGCCGAAGTCGACGCCCCGATCGACCGGGTGCGGCGGGCCGTCACCGAGGGCGGATCGGACAACGCCGTCCTGGTACGCACTTCCGACCACGGCGAGCTCCTCGGCGCACACGGCGGCTTGCACCAGAAGTGGTTCAACATGTACGACGAGGCCACCCGGGTGCCGTTCGTCATCGCTCGTATCGGCCGGCAGGCGACCGGGCCGCGCGCCGTGACCGCGCCCACCTCTCATGTTGATCTGGTGCCGACCCTGCTCAGCGCAGCCGGCATCGACGTGGAGGCCACGGCCACCGACCTCGCCGAGTCGTTCTCCGAGGTGCATCCGCTCCCGGGGCGCGACCTGATGCCGGTAGTGGACGGGGCACCCGCCGACGAGACCAGGGCTGTGTATCTGATGACGCGCGACAACGTGCTCGAGGGTGACACCGGGGCCTCGGCGCTGTCGCGTCAACTCGGCCGTGACGTGAATCCTCCTGCGCCGCTTCGCATCAAGCTGCCGGCACACGTAGCCTCGAACTTCGAGGGACTGGTGGTGCGCGTCGACGACAGCGACGGCGGCGCCGGACACCTGTGGAAGCTGGTGCGCACGTTCGACGACCCGGCCACCTGGACGGAGCCCGGCGTGCGGCACCTGGCCTCCAACGGCATCGGCGGCGAGGCCTACCGCACCGACCCGATCGACGACCAATGGGAACTGTATGACCTCACCACCGACCCCGTGGAGGCGGACAACAGGTGGGCCGACCCCGGATTGCATGAATTGCGAACGCATCTGCGGATGCAGCTCAAGCAAGCTCGGGCGTCGTCGGTGCCCGAACGCAACCGGCCGTGGCCCTACGCCACCCGGCAACCACCCGAGCGCAAGTCGCCAGGGGTGCTGCAGCGGGTGTTCGGTCGGTTCGGCTAGATTCCACCTAGCCAGACTGGATCGAGGCCAGCAACTTGTGGGCGCGCTGAGCCCGGTCTGAATCCTGTGCCATCACTTCTTCGAAAAACGAAGCCACATCGTCCAATCCGGCCTTCTTGGCATCCCGCACGTACTGCCCGTAGTCGTGGCCAGCCTTCAGTGAGTGGTACTGCACCGAGATCAGATCAAAAGTGACGTCGTCGAATCCGGTTTCACCCGTAGCCATGATTTCTCCTCGTGTGTGAATTGATCCGTCAGTGCTACCCCTGCGCAGAGTGCCTAAACGACTATCAGGACTGCAAATCCAGCGCCGCGCCGATGAGCGCCAGGTGGCTGAGCCCCTGCGGCAGATTGCCCAGGAACGAGTTGTCGCCCGGGTCGATCATCTCGGCAAACACGCCCACATCGTTGCCCAGCGCCACCAGTTCGTCCATCAACTCGCGCGCCTCTTCATCGCGGCCGACCGAGTGCAGCGCCGACACCGTCCAGAAGGAGCAGGCGACGAACGCCCCCTCTTGTTCTTCCCGCGCGCCGGTGAAGCGATAGAGCAGCGGTCCACTGCCCAAGTTGTGGCGAAGGGCGTCAATGGTCTTAGACATCCGCGGGCCCTGGTCGAAACCGCTGCCGGCGTGCAACAGGATTGAGGCATCGAGTTTTCCGCTGCCCGGATACCACTCGTAGCTGGTGAGTTCGTCCGACCAGCATTCGCGTTCCACCCAGTTGCGGATGCGTTCGGCTTCACTGGCCCAGCGGTCCGGATCGCCGGGAATCTGGCCCATCTCGGCCAGCCCTACCGCGCAGCGCAAAGCGTGCCAGCAGCCCAGCTTGGAAGAGGTGTAGTGCTCCAGCGCCTCCAGCTCCCACATTCCGGCGTCACGGTTGCGCCACGCGTCGCAGGCTTGGTCGGCGAAGTCGGCCAACATGTGTCCGGTGTGCGTGTCCAGCGCATGACCGGCGTCGACGTACAACCGCACGGTTGAAAACAGATCGGCGTAGATGCTCAGCTGCAGTTGATTGTGTGCGCGGTTGCCCGTCACCACCGGGCCGATTCCGCGCCAGCCGGGCGCCTCCCGCTCGATCACCGGATCCACCGGCGAACCGTCCAGGCGGTAGAACACCCCGGTGCCGGCGCGGTGGCGACGCACGGTGCGCAGCAACCAGCTGATTGCGGCGTGGGTCTCCTCCCTGATGCCCAACCGGCGCAACGCGTCGAGTGTGTAAGCGGTGTCGCGCACCCACGCGTAGCGGTAGTCCCAATTCTTCCCTCCGGTCCGCCGTTCGGGGAGCGAGGTCGTCGCGGCCGCGGCCACGGCACCGGTCGGGGTGAAGATCAGCAGTTTCAAGAACAGCACGCTGCGGTGCAGCGCTTCTTTCCAGGTGCCGGTGCACTCGAACTGACTGGACCAGTTAGACCAATGGGCGACGGTGCGGTCCAGACCGCGGTCGATGTCGTCCACCGGCGACAACATCAACGGTTCTGCGTCGGTGGCCACCAACCCGATTACCCGACGCTGTCCGGCATCGATGGTGAACGCGCCCGCTACGGCTTGGTCGGTGACCTCGGCGTCCATGTCTTCGGAAGTCACCACGCCGAGGTTTAAATCTTTGAGGCGCAGCACTATTCCGTGCGGGGTCTGTCGGGCCCACGGCGACGCCGTATCGAAGCAGGTGCCGGGTGCGATGCGCCACCGCATCGGCACTTCACCGTCGACGCCATCCACCCGGCGCACCAGTTCAGTCCATGGCAACCGGCCATCGAGGCCAAGGTTGAGCGCATCGGTGACCAGCACCTGTCCGGCATCGGTGCTGAAGGTCGTTTCCAATACGTTGGTTCCCGGCAGGTAGCGGCGCTGCGAGGTGAAGGGAATCGACGGTGCCAGTTCGAGGCGACCGCCGTTGGACGAGTCGAGGGCGGCGGCGAAGGCCGGTATCGAGTCGAGGTTGGGTATCGGAAGCCAGTCGATGGCACCGTCTTCGGCGACCAGCGCGATCGTGCGGCCGTCCCCGATCGGGGCGTAGCTGCGCAGCGGAACGAAACCGTCTTCGCGACAGGGTGATTCAGTTGGCGCTGAGGTGGTCGGGTCTAGTTCGGGTGCCGGCACGCCATCGCGTTCCCCAGCTGGTCGAGGATAAACCCGGCGCGGGCCGTGTAGATCAGGCGTTACGGGGTAGCCGGGACGCCATGGCGAAGATCGGATATTTCTTGTCCTGTGAGCAATTCGGACCCGCGGAGCTGGTCGACCAGGCCAAGCGCGCTGAGGCGGCCGGGTTTGACGCGCTGTGGATCTCCGACCATTTTCACCCCTGGAACGACGAGCAGGGCCAAAGTCCTTTCGTCTGGGGCATCATCGGCGCGCTGTCGCAGGTGACCAGCCTGCCCGTCAGCACCGCGGTGACCTGTCCGACCATCCGCATCCATCCGGCGATCATCGCCCAAGCCGCGGCCACGGCGGCGGTTCAGTTGAACGGACGCTTCGTCCTGGGCGTGGGCAGTGGTGAGGCGCTTAACGAGCACATCCTGGGCGATCCTTGGCCTTCGGTCGGGGTGCGGCAGGAGATGCTGGAAGAGGCGATCGATGTGATCCGCCTGCTGCACAAGGGTGACGAAGTCAGCCACCACGGCAAGCACTACGAAGTGCAAGACGCTCGTATCTACACTCGCCCGGACCAGCCGGTCCCCATCTACGTGTCCGGTTTCGGCCCGCAGGCCGCCGAACTGGCCGGCCGGATTGGCGACGGGTACGTGCTGGCGATGCCTGACGCCGATCTGGTGAAAACCTTCCGCGAGTCAGGTGGCGGCGGCAAACCGGTGCAAGCCGGCACCAAGGTCAGCTGGGATCGCGACCCGGACAACGGACTCAAGGCGGCCCACCGGCTGTGGGCCAACGAGGCGCTGCCCGGGCAGGCGGCCCAGATTCTGCCTCGGCCAAGGGATTTCGCCGAATTGATGTCGCTGGTTGCGCCGGAACAGGTAGCCGAGAACGTCACCTGCGGGCCCGACACCGACAAGCATGCCGCTCAGGTCCGGCAGCATTTCGAGGCCGGCATCGACGAGGTATACGTGCAGCAGATCGGACCCGATATGGAAGGGTTCTTCACGGCCTGGGAGCGCGAAGTGCTGCCCCAGTTACGTCAGTAGGGGTCAGGCCAGCGGCGCCAGCTGAGCCGCCAGCCCATCGAGCCTGCGCAGCGTCTCATCGCGTGGCTCGCTCGGCAACTCCACCAGGACCCGCTCGACGCCCAACGGCGCATAGCCGGCCAGGACATCGGGGCTCGCCTCACCCCACTGACACACCGTCACCGGCACATCGGGCCCGGCCGTGTTGCGCAACTCGTCGAGTGGCCACGACAACAACTCCGGGGACGGGCAGATCGCGATCCAACCGGCTCCCAGGCGGGCGATCCGCTTGAAACTGGCCGGACCGCCACCGACATACAGCGGCGGATACGGCTTGGTGGCTGGCTTGGGCCAGCAGTAGATCGGATCGAAATCGACATGCTTGCCGTGGAATTCGGCTTGCTCCTTGGTCCAGATCTCGATCATGGCGAGCAGCCGCTCTTCGGCCACCCGGCCGCGCACCGCGGGATCGACACCGTGGTTGGCGACTTCCTCACGCAGCCAACCCACACCCACTCCGAAGCGGAAACGACCCTGCGACACCAAATCCAGCGACGCGACCCCTTTGGCCGTGACGATGGGATCTCGTTCGGGAACCAGCGCGATCCCGGTACCCAGCACCAGCCTCTGGGTGGCCGTCCCCGCCGCGGTCAACGCCACAAACGGATCCAGCGGCCGGTAGTACTTCCGCGGCAGCTCACCGCCACCGGGGTAGGGGCTGTCGTGGTTGACCGGGATATGGGTGTGTTCGGCCACGAACAGTGACTCGAACCCGCGCTCCTCAAGAGCTCGCCCCAGTTCCGCCGGCCCGATGCTCTCGTCAGTGATGAACGCCAGAACACCGAAATCCATCGCTTACTCCTCCGCGCGACCCGACGCGAATTGCTGCCTGGCGGCATAAAGAATAGAGCCGGCGGTGTGAAAGGACGTTGTCTCGCAATACGCGGGATCAATCGGCAGATTGGCCGCACGCCGCAGCATCATCGTCGCCAGGGTGCTGTTGGTGGCATACGGAATGATCAGCACGTTCGCGCACGCGTCGCCGCTCTTCGCGCTGATGACGTGCTGATGCTTGAGCTGCCACCCGCGCCAGTTCAGATCGGGTGGGCGTTGCAGCGACGGCCAGTTGACGTTGATTTCGGTGATCTCGCCCAGCCGGTTACTCAGCGCCAGCACCAGGTCCGGCAGCTCACCACTGATCCGATCGGTGCGCGGCCACCACGCACCGTCGATGTCCTGGCCCAGGTCAGAAGCGAGGCTGAGTCGGATGGGGGTGGCTCGTCGGCGGGCCACCAGAGGATATGTCACGGCGCGGTCGGACGGGTGGGGCGCATCAGGATCGTTCCTTCCCACCGCCGACAACCGAACGGCTCAGTGGCAAAGCTACGCCACCGGTCACCCGGCCCCAACGGCGAGGTGGTCGTGGGCTTGATGCCACCGAACTATGCGTACTGTGGAATTAATGCCGGTTCGGCACGCAAATCCGCAATATGAGCGAGGATAGGTGGCATGGCCATACAGGACTGGCGGGACGCTCCCGAGATCCATCCGTCGGAGATCCGGGTAGGTGACGCCATCGGTACGGTGGACGCCGAGCATTCCCGCTACATCGTGAAAATGATCAGCGGCCCCCAATCGGGCCGCAAGCGCTGGACCTTCTTCGGTCGCGACGACCGGGGACAGGACTACGCGAGCACGTTCGGCGAGAACGATCTGGTGCGCAGGTTCGCCAAAGCATCCTGATGGTGTAGGCGCCGACCGGAATGGGCAGACCACCGTTTCGGTTCGCCGTTCAGGCCACCAACGCCGCGAGCGCCCACGAGTGGCGTGACACCGCTCTGAAGGTCCAGGACCTCGGCTATGCCACGCTGTTTCTGGCCGATCACTACCTTGGGCCCGGCCCTGCCCAGCGCGCCGCTCGCACGCCCCGCCAAGACCTCGCTCCCATCGCGGCGATGGCCGCGGCAGCGACGGTGACCGAGACGCTGCGCATCGGATGCCGCGTCTTCTGCGTCGATTACCACCTCCCAGCCGTGCTGGCCAAGGAGGCCGCCACTCTTGATCTGCTCTCCGACGGACGGCTGGAATTAGGTATCGGTGCGGGGTGGAGCGCTGACGAGTACGCCGCGTTGGGCGTGCCGTTCGACCGCCCGCAGCGCCGAATCGCCAAGCTGCGCGAGGTGATTGGCTTGTTGCGTGCCCACTTCTCCGGCACTGAGATCGATTGCGCCGGTGAATTCGTCAATGTGCAGGGCTACGCCGGCCGGCCCCGGCCCGTGCAACGTCCGTATCCGCCGATCATGGTCGGTGGCGGCGGCCGGCGGGTTCTGAGCCTGGCCGCCCAGGAAGCAGACATCGTCAGCATCTCCAACGTCCCCTTCATCGCGCGCAACGAGGCCGGCCTCGATCCGCAGGCGGAGGCGCGCCGCCGGATCGGCTATGTGCGGGCCGCCGCGGGTGACCGCTACGGCGCCCTGGAGGTCGAGAGCTCGCCGTATTTCGTCGACGTCACCGAGGACACGCAGGCCGCGCTGGCGAATCTGGCGTCCCGCACCGGAATTGCACCGGAGGTCTTGCGCGACCATCCGAATGTGTTGATCGGCTCGGGGGAAACTATTGCCGAGACGCTTCTTTCGCGCCGCGAGGTGCTGGGCGTGAACTATGTGACCGTGCAGCAGGCACACGTCGACGCCTTCGCAGGCGTCGTCGCTAAGCTGAGCGGCCGCGGATGATGCTGGCTGACCAAGGCTTTGACAGGGCCTTGAAGAAGGCCTTGACAAAGGAGTCGACGATGCCGAAATTCTCGCTGCCCGACGACGCGCCATCCGGGCTGACGTCCCCGGTGACCGCCAAGGTTATGAAGTACGCGTCCAAAGGGCACGTTGCGGTCTTCAAGCTCACCAATGGGCGCATCGGCAACAAATGGCGTATCGGCGCCGGCCTCCGCAAGCCCGTGCCGACGCTGCTGCTCGAACATCGGGGCCGTAAGTCGGGCCGCGAATTCACCACGCCGCTGCTGTATCTCAACGACGGTGACGACTTCGTCATCGTGGCGTCGCAGGGCGGTATGCCCAAGAACCCGCAGTGGTACCACAACCTGGTCGCCAACCCCGAGACCCGGATCCACGTGAAAGGCCGACGCAACCTCGCGGTCTCGGCCCGCGTCGCCACACCCGGAGAACGGGCCGAGCTGTGGCCGCGCTTGGTCGATCTGTACGCCGACTTCGCCAAGTATCAAAGCTGGACCGAGCGGGAGATCCCCGTGGTCATCCTTTCCCCACGCTGACCGTCAGCCGGAACAGCGCGCGCTGCAGGGTCGGCAGGATCTCGGTGATGGGGATCTCTCCGGCGGCGAACCGCGCAACCAGGCCGTAGGCGAGGTTCGACACGATCGGCGGCAGATCCTCGACCAGGTCGGCGTCGGTGTCACGCAGCACCGCCATGGTGGCCGGGATGACAACGTCGAGGCCACGGTCGACGAGCCGCCGGCCCCCGGGAGCCGACCGCGCCCGGAAGTAGGCGCGAAGCATGTCCGGGTGACGTTCCCACGGCTCGAAGATGGTGCGGAAGACCCGCATGAGCCCGTCGTAGACGGATTCGTCGGGATCATGCGTCTGCGACGCCAATCCGGCGTACCGGTTCGCGTCCATCCAGCTCTCCAGCGCGGCCAGGATCAGCGCGTCCCGGTTCGGAAAGCGCTTGTAGATGGTGGCCAACGACGTCCGCGAGCGCTTTGCCACCTCGCGCAACTGCACCGCGTCGTAGCCGTCGGATTCCAGGATGCCCACTACGACATCGAGGATGGGGTCACCGACTCGGCGATCCTGATCGCCGATCGTCGCTTCGGCGCCGACCACGTGACGAACCCCTTGCCCTCGTCGGGTAACCCGGTTACCGTACCTTCTGTAACAAGGTTACTCAACGAGGAGGGCCATGGCAGGCCGGGTTGCAGGCAAGGTCGCATTCGTTACGGGCGCGGCGCGCGGACAGGGCCGCAGTCACGCGGTGCGACTGGCGCAAGAGGGCGCCGACATCATCGCCATCGATATCTGTCGGGGCTTCGACAACTCCCCCGCTCCGGCGTCCTCGCCGGAAGACCTGGCCGAGACGGCCGACCTCGTCAAGGGCCTGGACCGCCGCGTGGTCACCGCCGAGGTCGACGTCCGCGACTACGAAGCGCTCAAGGCTGCGGTCGACAGCGGCGTCGAGCAACTCGGCCGGCTCGACATCGTGGTGGCCAACGCCGGCATCGGCACCATCGCTCCGCGCCTGGACCGGATGGACGAAGACCTGTGGCAGGAGATGCTCGACGTCAACCTGAGCGGGGTGTGGAAGTCAGTGAAAGCCGCTGTCCCCCACATGCTTTCGGGTGATGGCGGTTCCATCGTGCTGACCAGTTCGGTGGCCGGCCTGAAGGCCTACACGCATACTGGGCACTACAACGCCGCCAAGCACGGCGTGGTGGGGCTGATGCGGTCGTTCGCCGTCGAGCTGGGGCCGAGGAACATTCGGGTCAACACCGTGCACCCGACCCACGTCAACACACCACTGTTGATCAACGACATGACCTTTCGGCTGTTCCGCCCCGACCTGGAGAATCCCGGACCAGACGACCTGGCACCCATCTGTCAGACCTTCCACACATTGCCGATCCCCTGGGTGAACGCCGAAGACATCAGCAACGCCGTGTTGTTCCTGGCCTCCGACGAGGCGCGCTACATCACCGGAGTCACGCTTCCCGTGGACGCGGGCAGCTGCCTGAAGTAAGGAAACGCCCCCGCATGACCATCGCCCCCGAGACGGACGTCTACTACGACCCCTACGACGTCAACATCACCGCGGACCCCTACCCCACCTACGCCCGGCTGCGCGACGAGGCCCCGCTCTATTACAACGAGCGCTACAACTTCTGGGCGATCTCCCGGCATGCCGATGTGGAGAAGGCGCTCTCGGACTGGGAGACGTTCTCCAACAGCCGAAGTGACATTCTCGAGCTGATCCAGTCCAAGTTCCCGATGCCGCCCGGCGTGATGATGTTCGAGGACCCCCCGACCCACACCATGCTGCGCGGCGTCATGTCTCGCGTCTTCACCCCACGGCGGATGGCGGCCATCGAGGATCAGATCCGCGCTTACTGCGTGCGTTGTCTGGATCCACTGGTCGGCTCGGACGGATTCGACATCATCGCCGAACTCGCCTCGATGATGCCGATGCGCGTGATCGGCATGCTGCTGGGCATCCCAGAGGAAGAGCAGATCGGCGTGCGCGACGCCAATGACGCCAACCTGCGCACCAGGCCCGGTACCCCGATGAAGGTGGCCGACCCGGAAGCGATCGCCGATGGCCGCATCTACGCCGAGTACGTCGACTGGCGGGCCAAGAACCCCTCCGACGACTTGATGACCTCGCTGCTCAACGTCGAGTTCGAGGACGCCGACGGCGTGACGCGCAAGCTCACCCGCAAGGAGGTGCTGCACTACACGCAGGTGGTCGCCGGGGCGGGCAACGAGACGACGGGACGGCTGATCGGCTGGCTGGCCAAGGTGCTGGCCGAGCATCCCGATCAGCGCCGGGAGATCGTGCAGGACCGGTCGCTGCTGACGCGCGCGGTCGACGAAACGCTGCGGTTCGAGCCGACAGGTCCGCACGTCGGGCGCTACACGATCCGCGACTTCGAGGCCTACGGCACCAAGGTGCCGGCCGGCAGCGCGGTGCTGCTGCTCTTCGGGGCGGCCAACCGAGATCCGTTGCGCTACATGGATCCTGACACCTTCAACATCCATCGCGACAACATCTCGCATCTCACGTTCGGCAAAGGCGTGCATTACTGCCTGGGCGCGAACCTGGCCCGGTTGGAAGGCAGGGTGGCACTCGACGAGCTGCTCAACCGGTGGCCGGAGTGGGAAATCGACTACGACAGCCTCAAGCTGGCGCCCACCTCGACGGTCCGGGGCTGGGAGCGGCTACGCATTGTGGTGTGACCGGGACGGGAATTAATCACCCGCCGCGGCGGTATAACAACGCATGAAACTCAACGATGCGGCGCGGCAGCTCATCGGAGCAGGTGCCGACGCCACCCTGGTCACCCTCAATCCCGACGGCAGTCCCCAGGTGAGCCTGGTCTGGGTCGCGCTGCAGTCGACGCCGGACGGCGACGAACTCGTCACCGCGCATCTGGCCGAACACAAGAAGGTGCGCAACGTCCGCAACGATCCGCGGGTTGCGGTGACCATCGTGTCCACCGAGGACCCGGGCGGGGCGATGCGCCCCTACCTGGCCATCAACGGCACCGCCCGAATCGTCGAGGGCGGGGCGCCCGAGTTGCTCAAGGAACTCGCGAAGACACTGTCCGACCCGAACGTCTTTCCCCCACCCGGCGCGCCGCCCGGTTTCCTGACCCGCATCCGCATCGACAAGGTCGGCGGCATCGGGCCTTGGTCCTGATGGCGTCCTAGCAGCGTCCTAGCTAAGACCTCAGGCGTCGGTCGGCTCGACCGCCGCCGGCCTGCGGCGCGCCGCACCCCACAATCCGACACCGATGCCCACCGCGGCGCCGCCCAACCCAATGACGCGCTGCGCAGGCTTCATCTGGTCATGCACGCTGAGCCCGCCGAGCAGGTCTGCCGCGTCGGCACCGCCGGAGGCCAGGAACCAGCCGCGGGTATTCTTGCCCCGCAGACCCGAGACGGCGAGCAGGCCGCCGATCAGCGCGTCGCGGTAACCCATTGAGCGCAAAAGCAATTGCGCGGTCGCGGTCTGATCGTCGGGATCACCCCACAACTTGTTTGCCTTGATGGGGTCAACGAGGAAGGAAATACCGGAGGCAAGCCGGATGCTGCCGGCAATGAGCGCCGCACGATCAATCGACATGGTCGGCAGCTTAGTACCGAGCACTCCGATCTCAATGAGCTTGTTGCGAAAGCGATTTATCCCTCCCCCCGTGCAGCGGCCGGTCGATAGGATTCCCGCGACACACGAGCAAAAGGAGTCCAGGGATGACGTGGCAGATCGTGCTGTTTGTGCTGGGTTTGATCGTTGCCGGCGTCGCGGCGGTGTCGTGGCGGTTCGCCGGCAGCGACACCGGCCGCGCCCGCGGCAGGCGCGTGGCACTGGGCGCGCTCGCCGCCGCGGTGCTGTTCTTCCTCTTCGGCTGCTTCACGATCGTGGGCACTCGCCAGATCGCGATCCTCACCACCTTCGGCCGGCCGACCGGCGTGAGCCTGAACAACGGTTTTCACGGTAAGTGGCCGTGGCAGATGGCGCACCAGATGGACGGAGCCGTCCAGATCGACAAGTACGTCAAGAACGGCAGCCACGATGAACGCATCATGGTGCGGCTAGGCAATCAATCCACCGCATGGGCCGACGTCAGCATCCGCTGGCAGCTCAAGCAGCACGCCGCTCCGGAGCTTTTTCAGAGCTACAAGACGTTCGACAACGTGCGGGTAAACCTGATCGAGCGCAACCTGTCGGTGGCGCTAAACGAGGTGTTCGCCGCTTTCAACCCGCTGGACCCGCGCAACTTGGAGGTGTCGCCGTTGCCGGCGCTGGCAAAGCGGGCCGCCGACATCCTGCGCCAGGACGTCGGCGGGCAGGTCGACATCTTCGACGTCAACGTGCCGACCATCCAGTACGACCAGGGCACCGAGGACAAGATCAACCAGCTCAACCAGCAGCGCGCGCAGACCTCGATCGCGGTGGAGTCCCAGCGCACCGCCGAGGCGCAGGCCAAGGCGAACGAGATCCTGTCCCGCTCGATCAGCAACGACCCGAATGTGGTGGTGCAGAACTGCATCACCGCCGCGATCAATAAGGGGATCAGCCCGTTGGGCTGCTGGCCGGGCACCGCGGCGGTGCCGACCGTGCCGGTGCCCGGGCGGTAGGCGTGCCGCTCCCGTTCGCCGACGCGCTGCGCGGCCGCTGGGGTGGACGCAGGCCCAGCCTGGATCTGCTCGAAGAGGTCGAGGACCTCGAGACCGAGGCGACCGAAGCGGCCCTGGACACCGTCGACCTACCGGCCGCCGATCCGGCCGTGCTGCTGCAGAAGATGGAGAACCGGCTCGTCCGCAACCAGCTGGCCCATCCCGACGTGCTGGCCCCCGAGGAAGTGCGCAGACTGCGCTACATCCTCAACTTCGCCCGGCTCGCCGACTTCGAACCCGGGGCGGCGGGTCCCGGCGGCCGCCGCGGCCGCGGGGACATCTCGGTGGGCGCGGAGGTCGGGCCGTGGCGGTCCCGCGTCGTCGACGCGCTCTACGGGCCGCTGCGCGAGGAATCGGATCCGGTCAAGGCGCTGACGGCCGCACGTGAGGTGCTCAGGAGCCTGACCGACGAGCAGGACGATCAACGATCCGTCCTAATCGAACGCCACCGTAACGATTTCAGCGCCGATGAACTCGACGCCGAGGTCGGCTACAAGAAGCTGGTGACGATCCTGGGCGGGGGCGGTGGCGCCGGTTTCGTCTATATCGGCGGCGTGCAACGCCTGTTGGAGGCCGGTCAGTTACCCGACTACCTGATCGGCTCCTCGTTCGGCTCGATCCTGGGCAGCCTGGTGGCCCGGGAACTGCCGATACCGATCGAGGAGTACGTCGACTGGGCCAAAACGGTCTCCTATCGGGCCATCCTGGGGCCGGAGCGGCTGCGCCGCCGTCACGGTATGGCCGGCCTGTTCACGTTGCGGTTCGACGAGTTCGCCCACGCGCTGCTCAGCCGCGAGGACGGTGAACGGCTGCGGATGTCGGACCTGGCGATCCCGTTCGACGTCGTCATCGCCGGCGTGCGCCGGCAACCGTACGCAGCGCTGCCCTCCCGGTTTCGCCGCCCCGAACTGGCGGCGTTGCAGGGCCGGTCAGTTCCGTTCCGCCCCATCGGGATTGGGCCGCTGGTCGCGGCACGCATGTGGCAGGTCTCGGCGTTCATCGACCTGCGGGTGGTCAAGCCGGTCGTCGTCACCGGCGACGATCCCGCGCTCGACTTCGACGTCCTGGACGCGGCATCGTTCTCGTCGGCGATCCCCGGCGTGCTGCACCACGAGACCCGCGACCCGCGCATGCTGCCGCTGCTCGACGACCTGTGCGCCCAGCGGGACATCGCGGCGCTCGTGGATGGCGGTGCGGCCAGCAATGTCCCGGTAGAACTGGCCTGGAAGCGGGTCCGCGACGGCAAGCTCGGTACCCGCAATGCCTGCTACCTGGCGTTCGATTGCTTTCACCCACAATGGGATTCGCGACACCTCTGGCTGGCGCCGATCCTGCAGGCGATCCAGCTGCAGATGCTGCGCAACCTCCCCTACGCCGACCACCTGGTCCGATTCGAACGGACCCTGTCGCCGATCAACCTCGCCCCGTCGGCCGCCGCGATCGACCGCGCGTGCCGCTGGGGACGGAGCAGCGTCGACAAAGCCATCCCGGTGACGTCGGCACTGTTGCAGGCCACGTGGTGGGAAGGTGACGCCCCCGCGGCGCCCAGCACGGAGCCCCAGGAACACGCGAAGTCGGTGGCGTCGTCGATGAGTTCGGTGATGGCCGCGATCCAGGCGCCCAGCAGCCGCTTCGCCCGCTGGCGCGGCCGTCGCCTGACCTGACCGGCAACCGCAGACTACGATGACCCACATGTCCGACCCGGAGGAATCGGGGAACCTGGCGTGGTCGCGGGGTAACGACGTCCCGGCCGTCACGAACATGCCGGCCGAGGGCGGTGACCGCCAGCAGGCCGCCGGCGCGCCGGCAGACATCGACCAGACCTGGCTCACCGCCTGGAGCCGCGCCGCCGCGCTGCTGTTGACGTGTCTGGCGCTCGCGATCGTGATCGTGGTGGTCGGCTGGGTGATGGCCACCGACAACAAATCGAACGACGCCTCACAACCGGCCGGCACCACCGCCGCGTCGAGCCGTGCCTCGGCGACGACGACCACCACCGTCTCCTCGACGCCCGACCAGGACAACCGCTACATCGCGGCGCTCAACGAAAAAGGCATTGAGTTCGCCAATCCCGACGTGGCCGTACACAACGGGAAAACGGTGTGCCAGAACCTTGATGCCGGCATGTCCGTCCAGCAGATAACGGCGCAGTTTCAACAAGACAGTCCCGATTTCGCCGCTCACGCCAACGATTTCGTCGCCGTGTCCGTCCGCGCCTACTGCACGCAGTACAGCAAGTTGGTCGCCGCCTTCTGATCAGTCGGTGGCCCGCCGGAAGGCGCTGACCAGTTCCGCAAGCGCCTCGGTCGTGTGCGCAGGGTCGCGCGGCAGCCCGCCGCTGAACCGGATATCGGTCGCTCCGTCGGCGACGAGCTGTGTCGCAGCGTCGATGCAGGCAGCGACGTCGATGGAGCGGTCGGGGGCTTTCACCAACGCCGCGGACCCCTGCACCTGCAAACCGCTCGGGTCGCCGCCGGCGTCGGTGATTGCCTTTTTCATGGCCGGGACGGCGCCTTTGAGGTTGGTGATGGCGGGTCCCCATGGGATCCAACGTTTTCCGAATCTGCTCAGCCGTCGTGCCACCGCCGGATTGACCGTTCCGCTGACCCAGATCGGGATACCGCCGGCCTGCACCGGCTTTGGCATCTGGTGAATGCCGTCGAACGACAATTCCGGCGAGTCGTAGGTCGCGCGCTGTTGGGTCCACAACGTCTCGCACACCTCGAGGGTGTGGTCGAGCAGACGCCCGCGCCGCTCGAACGCCAGACCCGCCGCCTCGTACTCCTCGCGTTGCCAGCCGATGCCCACGCCCAGGTCCACCCGACCGCCCGACAGGGCATCCAAGGTGGCCAGTTGCTTGGCCAACACCACCGGCCGCCGCAGAGCGGCCAATAACACCCCAGTGCCGAGCCGGATGCGTTCGGTGGTGGCGGCCACCGCGGTCAGGAGCACGACGGGTTCCAGCCAGTGCCCATCCGGGCCGGTCGGCTGGCGTCCTCCCGCGGTTCCACCCAACGCCGGGTCGCTGTAGGCGGCCAGGTTCTCGCCGAATACCACGTGGTCGGACACCACCACCCGGTCGACACCGGCCGCATCCATGGCACGCGCGGTGTCAAGGGTCCCTTGCCAGTCCGCCTCCGGGTCATCACTGAAAGTGCGCAGATACAACGAGATTTTCGGACGATCCGTCATGCGTCGAGAGTATCGGTCAAGAACGCGCTTACCGCTATCGTGCAGGGAGCGGCGACGGTGCTGCGCCCCCGGATCGAGGCAGGTATTGCAATGGATCTTGGTTTTACCGGTGCGACAACGGTCGTCACCGGAGGCAGCAAGGGCATGGGACTGGCCATCGCCGAGAGCTTGGGCACCGAAGGCGCGTCGGTCGCCATCATGGCCCGCGGCCGGGCCGCACTCGACGCTGCCGCCGCAAAAATCCGCTCGGCCGGCGCGCCTGAGGTGCTGCCGGTCGAGGTGGACATGTCCGACCCACAATCGATCGTCGCCGGCTTCGGCGCGGTGGCCGACCGGTGGCCTTCGCTCAATGCGCTGGTCCACACCGTCGGACCGAGCGCCGGATCGTTCGACGATCTCGACGACGCGGATTGGCATGCGGCGTTCGAGCTGGGCACGATGTCGGCGGTGCGGTCGATCCGGGCCGCCCTCCCCCAACTGCGCGCGGCGAATTGGGCGCGCATCGTGACGCTGTCCGCCCATTCCATCCAGCGGCAGAGTCCGCACCTGGTGGCCTACACCGCGGCCAAGTCGGCCCTGTCCAGCGTCACCAAGAACCTATCCAAAAGTCTTGGCCCCGAGGGCATCCTGGTGAACTGCGTATGCCCCGGGACGATCGTGACGGCCAGCTTCACCGAGGTGCTCAAGGATACGCTGGCGCTCGACGGCCTGGACTCGTCCGATCCGCACGATGTCATGCGCTGGGTGGAGAAGACCTTTCATCACCCCTGCGATCTCGGCCGGGCCGGACTCCCGGAGGAGATCGCCTCGGTGACAACGTATCTGGCTTCCCGCCGCAACGGATATGTGACCGGCGCGACCGTGAACGTCGACGGCGGATCCGACTTCATCTAGCCTTTCAGACGCGGCCGACGGCCGCCCGGTTCTCCTTGCGGTAGGCCGAACTCCGGACCACGAACCAAGTGGCGAGCGGGCGCACCATACGGATCAGCGGCACCAGCAGGCCGAATTCTCGCCGCATATCCCGCAATTGGTCCTCAAGCCCGCGCGTCTGGTACTGCAGCAGACGCTGACTTTCTTCGGTGTCCACCCAGTCGCCGAAGAACCGGGGCGGGGTTGTCTGCACGTAGGCGTCAGCGGGGACGGGGCCGATTCCGATCGCACCCATCAGCGTATTGGTGAATTCGTAATAAGTTGTCCGGCAACTCTCCCCGCCGGCGATGTACAGGGTCTTCCCGATCGCTTCCGCACAACCCACCGCACGCGCGAATGCCGTCCCCGCGTCGGCGGGATGGAGGAACTCGAATCGCGCGTCGGGACTGAACTCGAACATGATGCTGGGATCCTGGCTCTGCAGGTGGATGGGCGAGGCCGCCGCGAGCCGCAGGATGCTCCACTGCAGCCCCGATTGCCGAATTGCCTGCTCGCAGGCCGCCTTCTGCCGGCCGTACTCGTCAGTCGGTGAGACCGGCATGTCCACCCGCAGCGGCGGCTCACGGTCTTGAATCTCGCCACACACACCGATGGACGACGCGAAGACGAGCCGTTTGGCGGTGGGTGACTGTTCCATGCGCGCGATCAGGTTCCGGGTCGCGTCGAGGTTCACCTTCTGCGCCAAAGCGGGCGACCGTTCCGAGGCGGGCGGAATGATGGCAGCCAGGTGGATCACCGCGTCCACGTCCTGCAACGCCTGCCGCACCGAGTCGTCAGACGTGATGTCGCCCCAGAAGAAGTGCACCCGTGTGTCGAAGGCGGATGCCAGTTTTCGGGCGCGACGGGACGGAAGATCGAACGCGACCACGTCGTGGCCTTCGAGCACCAGGGATTCGAGCGTCGACAGGCCGATATTGCCCAGCGCACCCGTCAACAGCACTCTCATGCTTCATCCTCGAATCGGTATCGGCGCGGCGAGTTCGCGCAGCGAACCCAGGAACAGCTCATCCATCCGCGGACTCAGGTCGGCCAGGGTCGGGGCGGTGGCATAGCCGGCCGAGCCGAAAACCCTTTGCAACGAGCATGTGTCGGCGGTAGGGCCGATGGAGAGACACAGGCAGGCGATACCGTCTGCGCGCAGCTCCACCAGCGCCTTGGCGGCGTCGGCTTCGGCGTAGCGGCCTTCGTAACCGTCGTCGTACGGGTAACCATCGGAAAGCACGATGAGCAGCCTGTTCGGGGTGCCGGCCTCGGTCTTGAGGATCTCCCCCGCACCCCGGATCCC
>NZ_LZMH01000015.1 GCF_001673635.1 Mycobacterium asiaticum | reverse complement strand
CCCAGCCCGTTGACCCGAGAGCTGATGATCTGCTGCGCCTGCGCCAGTGCGTCCCGGCTGGGCCGCGAGCCGTCCGGAGTGCGGGCGGTCAGCGTCACCCGGGTACCGCCCTGCAGGTCAATGCCCAGCTTGGGGCTGGCCTTCTTGTCACCGGTGAGAAAGACCAGCAGGTAAACGCCGACAAGCATGAGCAGGAACACCGACAGGTAGCGGGCAGGATGCACCGGCGCCGAAGACGATGCCACGTTCCTTATATCTCCTTGGAATCGGTTGGGACCCCCGGTCGAGCGGGCGAGAGCCTCCGGAAAGACTACGTGGCGCGCTGCGCCGGGAGTCGGCTCCGGTCAGGAATCCTTTTCGTCCGCCTTCTCGAGCGCGGGACTTTCCCCGTAGCCAGCCGGATAGCCATCCTCGTCGTCCAGATCTTCGTCGTCGTCCGGCAGGATCCGGTCGCGCACCGCCAGCTTCATCCAGGTCGTCACCACACCGGGCGCGATCTCCAGGTCGACCGTGTCGTCGGTGAAGGAAACGACGGTGCCCTCCAGCCCGGACGTGGTGTGCACCCGGTCCCCCGGCTGCAGCGACTCGTGCAGGTCGATGGTGGCTTGCATCGCCTTCCGCTGTCTTCGCGACGCGAAGTACATGAAGCCGCCCATGATGAGCAGGAACGGCAAGAACAAGACAAAACTCTCCATCAACACGCCTGTCTTTCGTATCGGTAGTGCTCGAATTTCCCTGGCAGAACCCGGGACGCTGCCGGGCTAACCCCGGCCGGCTCACCTCATTGACCGTCCAGTCTGCCATTCCCGCAGGTCGTAAACCGACCGGCATCGTCGGCGGGCCGCACCGAGCGGGTACCCGCTAGGCTCATAAATGCGACGTGACCGGCGCGGCGCGGAAGGAGAAAGTCCGTGGCCAGCCTCGAACAGAGCCGCCATTTGGTCACGGAAATCCCTGGCCCCGCGTCGTTGGAATTGAACAAGCGGCGCACCGCTGCGGTGTCACACGGCGTCGGCATCACGCTCCCGGTCTTCGTGGCACGGGCCGGCGGCGGCATCGTCGAGGACGTGGACGGCAACCGGCTGATCGACCTCGGGTCGGGCATCGCGGTCACCACGATCGGCAACTCCTCACCTCCCGTCGTCGAGGCGGTACGCCGGCAGGTCGCCGAATTCACCCACACCTGCTTCATGGTCACGCCCTACGAGCAGTACGTCGCCGTCGCCGAGCAGCTCAACCGGATCACTCCGGGATCGGGCGAGAAGCGTTCGGTGCTTTTCAATTCGGGCGCCGAGGCGGTCGAGAACGCCATCAAGGTCGCGCGCTATCACACCCACAAGCCCGCCGTCGTCGCGTTCGACCACGCCTACCACGGCCGGACCAACATGGCGATGGCCCTGACCGCCAAGTCCATGCCCTACAAGAGCGGCTTCGGGCCGTTCGCCCCGGAGATCTACCGGGCGCCGCTGTCCTATCCGTACCGGGACGGACTGCTGGACAAGGAACTGGCGACCGACGGCGAGAAGGCCGCGGCCCGCGCGATCAGCGTGATGGACAAGCAGGTCGGTGCCGGCAATCTGGCGGCCGTCATCATCGAGCCGATCCAGGGCGAAGGCGGCTTCATCGTCCCTGCCGAGGGCTTCCTGCCCGCGCTACTCGAGTGGTGCCACCAGAACGACGTCGTGTTCATCGCCGACGAGGTGCAGACCGGTTTCGCCCGCACCGGAGCGATGTTCGCCTGCGAGCACGAGGGCATCGAGCCCGACATCATCGTGACGGCCAAGGGCATCGCCGACGGGCTGCCGCTGTCGGCGATCACCGGCCGCGCCGAGATGATGGACTCCGTGCATGCCGGTGGCCTGGGTGGCACGTTCGGCGGCAATCCGGTCGCCTGTGCGGCGGCGCTGGCCACGATCGAGACCATCGAGTCCGACGGGCTGGTCGAGCGGGCGCGGCAGATCGAACGCCTGGTCACCGAGCCGCTGCTGCGGGTGCAGGCCGGGGACGATCGGATCGGCGACGTACGCGGCCGCGGTGCGATGATCGCGATCGAACTGGTCAAGTCCGGCACCGCGGAACCCGATCCCGAACTCACGCTCAAGTTGGCCACCGCCGCGCATGCCGCCGGGGTGATCGTGCTGACCTGCGGCATGTTCGGCAATATCGTCCGCTTGCTGCCCCCACTGACGATCAGCGATGAACTGCTCACCGAAGGACTCGAAGTGCTGACCGGGCTGCTGGCCGAGCTCTAGGCGTCGAACGCGTAGCGTTGAAGTGCCGTGGTCGAATTCACAAAGAGTTCCCAGGCCCATTTCATTGAGGAATAATGTTAGTTTCGCTAACGTTCTAAGGGTTAGCGCAGCGTTGCGCAGACCATCTCTTACTTCTCTGAGTCTTACTAAGGAACTGTCATGTCGAATGCCACTCACGACGAGAGGCTCGAACGCCGCATCGAGGACTTGACCGCCACAGACCCACAGTTCGCCGCAGCCGCCCCTGACCCGACGGTGGTCGAGGCCCTCGAGCAGCCTGGACTGCGCTACCCGCAGATCGTCCAGACCGTGCTGGAGGGTTACGCCGATCGTCCGGCCCTGGGACAGCGCGCCGTGGAGTTCGTCAAGGACCCGCAAACGGGACGCACCGCACTGGAGTTGCTCCCTCGCTTCGAGACCATCACTTACCAGGAACTGAACGACCGCACCGGCGCGCTGGCCCGGGCCCTGACCGAAAACTCGGTCCAGAGCGGCGACCGCGTCTGTGTCCTCGGCTTCACCAGCGTCGACTTCACCACGATCGACATCGCGCTAGGCCTCATCGGCGCCGTCGCCGTCCCCCTGCAGACCAGCGCGGCGCTCGCGCAGTTGCAGCCCATCGTGGCCGAGACCGAGCCGGTGGCATTCGCCGCCAGCATCAAGCAGTTGCCCGATGCCGTCGAGTTGATCGGCGGCGCCGCGGCCCCCCGCAAGCTGGTGGTCTTCGACTACCACCCCGAGGTCGACGACGAGCGCGAGGCTTTCGAAGCCGCCCGCGCCGCACTCGCCGACTCGGCGGTGACCGTCGAGACGCTGGCCGAGCTCCTCGAGCGCGGCGAGTCGCTGCCAGCCACACCGTCGGCCGCCACCGACGACGACAACCCGTTGGCGCTTCTCATCTACACCTCCGGTAGCACCGGCGCGCCCAAGGGCGCGATGTATCCGCAACGCAACGTCGGCAAGATGTGGTGCCGGTCGGCGCGCAACTGGTTCGGCGAGACCGCGGCCTCGATCACCCTCAACTTCATGCCGATGAGTCACGTAATGGGACGCGGCATCCTGTACGGCACGCTGGGCAACGGCGGCACCGCCTACTTCGCCGCCAAGAGCGACCTGTCCACCCTGCTCGAAGACCTCGAGCTGGTGCGGCCGACCGAATTGAACTTCGTGCCACGCATCTGGGAGACGCTCTACGGCGAATTCCAGCGGCAGGTCAACCGCCGGCTGCCGGACGCGACCGACCAGGCCATCCGCGATGCGGTGGAGGCCGAGGTCATTGCCGAGATGCGCCAGTACCAGCTCGGCGGCCGGTTCATCTTCGCGATGACGGGCTCCGCCCCTACCTCACCCGAGCTCAAGCAGTGGGTCGAGTCGCTCCTGGAGATGCACCTGCTGGACGGCTACGGCTCGACCGAGGCCGGCATGGTGTTGTTCGACGGCGAGATCCAGAGCCCGCCGGTCATCGACTACAAGCTGGCCGACGTGCCCGATCTCGGTTACTTCGCCACCGACCGGCCACACCCGCGGGGCGAGTTGCTGCTCAAGACGGAGAACATGTTCCCCGGCTACTACAGGCGGCCGGAGATCACCGCCAACGTTTTCGACGAGGACGGTTACTACCGGACCGGCGATGTCGTTGCCGAGGTCGGCCCCGGGCGACTGGTGTACGTCGACCGCCGCAACAACGTTCTCAAGCTCGCCCAGGGTGAGTTCGTCACCGTGGCCAAGCTGGAAGCGGTGTTCGGCAACAGCCCGCTGGTGCGGCAGATCTACGTCTATGGCAACAGTGCGCACCCGTACCTGCTGGCCGTCGTCGTCCCGACCGAAGAGGCCCTGGCCAGCCACGACGTCGCGGCGTTGAAGCCGATGATCGCGGACTCGCTGCAGAGCGTCGCCCGCGAGACCGGCCTGCAGTCCTACGAGGTGCCGCGTGACTTCATCATCGAGACCACGCCGTTCACCTTGGAGAACGGGCTGCTGACCGGGATCCGCAAGCTGGCCTGGCCGAAGCTCAAGCAGCACTACGGCGAGCAGCTCGAGCAGCTCTATGCCGAGCTGGAAGCCGGGCAGGCCAATGAGCTCAACGAGCTGCGCCGTACCGGAGCCGAGGCACCGGTGCTGCAGACCGTCACCCGTGCCGCGGCGGCCATGCTCGGCACCGCGAGCACCGACCTGGCGCCCGACGCCCACTTCACCGACCTGGGCGGCGACTCGCTGTCGGCGTTGACGTTCGGAAACCTGCTGCGCGAGATCTTCGACATCGACGTACCGGTGGGTGTGATCGTCAGCCCGGCCAACGACTTGCAGGCAGTCGCGGCATACATCGAGGCCGAACGGCAGGGCACCAAGCGGCCGTCGTTCGCCGCGGTGCACGGTCGTGACGCGGTCGAGGTGCACGCCTCCGACCTCACGCTGGACAAGTTCCTCGACGCGGCAACACTGGAAGCGGCGCCGAACCTGCCCAAGCCGAGCAGCGAGGTGCGGACCGTGCTGTTGACCGGCGCCACCGGTTTCCTCGGTCGCTACCTGGCACTGGACTGGCTCGAGCGCATGGACCTGGTCGACGGCAAGGTCATCGCGCTGGTGCGGGCCAAGTCCGACGAGGAGGCGCGCGCCCGGCTGGATCGCACCTTCGACAGCGGCGACCCCAAGCTGCTGGCGCACTACCAGCAACTGGCCGCCGACCACCTGGAGGTCATCGCCGGTGACAAGGGTGAGGCCAACCTCGGGCTGGACCCGCAGGTCTGGCAACGGCTCGCTGACACCGTCGACCTGATCGTCGACCCGGCCGCCCTGGTCAACCACGTGCTGCCCTATAGCGAACTGTTCGGGCCCAACGCCCTGGGCACCGCCGAGCTGATCAAGATCGCGCTGACCAGCAAGCAGAAGCCGTACACCTACGTCTCGACGATCGGGGTGGGCGACCAGATCAAGCCCGGCCAGTTCACCGAGGACGCCGATATCCGGGAGATCAGCGCCACCCGCGCCATCAACGACAGCTATGCCAACGGGTACGGCAACAGCAAGTGGGCCGGTGAGGTGCTGCTGCGCGAGGCGCACGACCTGTGCGGCCTGCCAGTCGCGGTGTTCCGCTGCGACATGATCCTGGCGGACACCACCTATGCCGGTCAGCTCAACGTGCCGGACATGTTCACCCGGATGATGCTGAGCTTGGTGGCGACCGGGATCGCTCCCGCCTCGTTCTACGAGACCGACGCCGAGGGCAACCGGCAGCCGGCGCACTACGACGGTCTGCCTGTCGAGTTCATCGCCGAGGCGATCTCGACACTGGGCGCCCAGAACGTCGGCGAAGGGTTCCAGACCTACCACGTCATGAACCCGTACGACGACGGCATCGGCATGGACGAATTCGTCGATTGGCTGGTTGACGCGGGCAACCCGATCCAGCGCATTGCCGACTACAGCGAGTGGCTGCAACGGTTCGAGACATCGCTGCGCGGCTTGCCCGAGAACCAGCGGCAGGCGTCGCTGCTGCCACTGCTGCACAACTACCAGAAGCCCGAGAAGCCGATGCGGGGCTCCCTCGCACCGACCGACCGGTTCCGCGCGGCCGTCCAGGACGCCAAAATCGGTGCGGACAAGGACATTCCGCACATCACGCCGGCGATCATCGCCAAGTACGTCAGCGATTTGCGGCTGCTCGGCCTGCTCTAACCCGCTCCGGTCCCGTCGCCAGTCCCCCACCTTCGGGGGGCTGGCGATTGGCGTTTCCGGGGTCTGGGCGCGTGCCTTCGCGAGCAGACGCAGAATCGCACTGCGCGGGCCGCGATCGTGCGATTCTGCGTCTGCTCGCGGGGGACGGGACCGAGTGGTGGATGTCATAGTCGGGTAGATCGTTACTTTTGCTAACGTTCTAGCTATCAGAGCGCGACGAGGCGCGACGGATTCCCACCCCTGTCGGATGCGAGGCACTGCTATGTCAACCACTACACGCGAAGAGCGGCTTGCACGCCGCATCGAAAACCTCTACGCCACCGACGCGCAGTTCGCCGCCGCCAAACCCGACCCGAAGATCGCCCAGGCGATCCGCCGGCCTGGCCTGCGTCTCACGCAGCTCGTCGCCACCGTCATGGCGGGCTATGCGGACCGCCCGGCGCTGGGCCAGCGGGCCGCTGAATTCGTCACCGACCCAGCCACCGGCCGCACCACGCTCGAGCTGCTCCCCCGGTTCGAAACGATCAGCTACCGCGAGTTGTCGTCTCGTATCGACTCATTCGCCGCGGCCCTGGCCGCGCACGACGCCGTCCGGACCGGCGACCGGGTCTGCATCGTCGGCTTCACCAGCGTCGACTACACCGTGATCGACGTTGCGCTGGCGAAGCTGGGCGCGGTTTCGGTGCCGCTGCAGACCGGCGCGGCGCTGACTCAGCTGCAGCCCATCGTTGCCGAGACCGAGCCCACCGTGATCGCCTCGAGCGTCGGGAATCTCGCCGACGCCGTCGAGCTGGCGCTGACCGGCCACGCGCCCGCCCGGCTGGTGGTCTTCGACTACCACCCCGAGGTGTCCGACGAGCGCGGCGCCCTCGAGGCCGCGCGTATTCGGCTGTCCGACACCGCCGTCGTCGTCGAGACCCTCAACGAGGTGCTGGCGCGGGGTGCGGGGTTGCCCGTTCCGTCGGGAGACTCCGGCGTCGACAACCCCGTCGCGTTGCTGATCTACACCTCCGGCAGCACGGGCGCGCCCAAGGGGGCGATGAACAACGAGAGCCGGGTGCTGAACTTCTGGGCCAGCAACGACTTCGAGTCAAAGCCGAAGACAGAGCCCTCGATCACGCTGAACTTCATGCCGATGAGCCACATCATGGGCCGACAGATCCTGTTCGGCACGCTGGGTAACGGCGGCACCGCCTACTTCGTCGGCAAGAGCGACCTGTCCACCCTGTTCGAGGATCTGGCCGCGGTGCGGCCGACCGAGCTCACCTTCGTACCGCGGGTGTGGGACATGCTGTTCGAGAAGTGCCAGAGCCAGGTCGACCGGCTGGTGGCCGGCGGTGACGACCCCGCGGCGGCGCAGCGGCAGGTGCTCGAGGAGCTGCGCTCGACCGTGCTGGGCGGTCGATTCGTCGACGCGCTGACGGCCTCAGCACCGATATCCGATGAGATGAAGGCGTGGGTCGAGGACTTGCTCGACATCCACCTGGTCGAGGGCTACGGCTCGACCGAGGCCGGGATGGCCACGATCGACGGCGGTATCCGGCGCTCGACGGTGCTCGACTACAAGCTGGTCGATGTGCCGGACCTCGGCTACTTCCTGACCGACCGCCCGCACCCCCGCGGCGAGCTGCTGCTCAAGACCGCCAACATGTTTCCCGGCTACTACAGGCGCCCGGAGATCACCGCCGAGGTGTTCGACGAGGACGGCTTCTACCGCACCGGCGACATCATGGCCCTGGTCGGCCCGGACGAGCTGGTCTACCTGGATCGCCGCAACAACGTGCTCAAGCTGTCCCAGGGCGAGTTCGTCACGGTGTCCAAGCTGGAGCCGCTGTTCGCCGACAGCCCGCTGGTCCGCCAGGCCTACGTCTACGGCAACAGCGCCCGCGCCTACCTGCTGGCCGTGATCGTTCCCACCGAGGACGCGCTGGCGCGCTTGGGTGCCGACGAGCTCAAGTCGCGCATCGCCGCGTCGCTGCAGGAGGTCGCCAAGGCGGCGGATCTGCAGTCGTATGAGATCCCGCGTGACTTCCTGATCGAGACGACCCCGTGGACGCTGGAGAACGGACTGCTGACCGGCATCCGCAAGCTGGCGCGCCCGCAACTGAAGAAGCACTACGGCGCGCGGCTGGAACAGCTCTACACCGAGCTGGCGGGCAGCCAGGCCAACGAACTGCGTGCGCTGCGCCAGGGCGGCGCGGAGCGGCCGGTGCTCGAGACGCTGTCCCGCGCGGCGGCGGCGTTGCTGGGCACCAGCGCGAGTGATCTGCGACCGGACGCTCACTTCACCGACCTCGGCGGCGACTCGCTCTCGGCGCTGTCGTTCGCCAACCTGCTGCACCAGATCTTCGGCGTCGACGTGCCGGTTGGCGTCATCGTCAGCCCGGCCAGCGACTTGCAGACGCTGGCGCACTACATCGAGACGCAGCGCGCTCCCGGCGCTCGGCGGCCCAGCTTCGCGTCGGTGCACGGGCGGGACGCGACCCAGGTGCACGCCGGTGACCTCACGCTGGACAAGTTCATCGACGCCGCCACCCTGGCCGCCGCGCCGGGACTGCCCGCGCCCAGCGCCCAGGTCCGCACCGTTCTGCTGACCGGCGCTACCGGGTTCCTGGGTCGCTACCTGGCGCTGGAATGGCTGGAGCGGATGCAGCTGGTCGACGGCAAGGTGATCTGCCTGGTGCGGGCGAAGTCCGACGCCTCGGCACGGGAGCGTCTGGACCAGGTCTTTGACAGTGGTGACCCCGCGCTGCTGGCCCACTACCAGGGGTTGGCCGCCGATCATCTCGAGGTGCTCGCCGGCGATAAAGGCGAGGCGAACCTGGGGCTGGATGCCGGTACCTGGCAGCGGCTGGCCGACACCGTCGACCTGATCGTCGACCCCGCGGCGCTGGTCAACCACGTGCTGCCGTACAGCCAGCTGTTCGGACCCAACGCGCTGGGCACTGCAGAGCTACTGCGGCTGGCGCTGACCACCCGCCAGAAACCGTTCCTGTACACCTCGACGATCGCGGTCGGTGATCAGATCCCGGCGGGGCGGTTCGTCGAGGACGCCGACGTCCGCACCATCAGTGCCACCCGGGCCATCGACGACAGCTACGCCAACGGCTACGCGAACAGCAAGTGGGCCGGCGAGGTACTGCTGCGAGAGGCGCACGACCTGTGCGCATTGCCGGTGGTGGTGTTCCGCTGCGACATGATCCTGGCCGACACCAGCTATGCCGGTCAGCTCAACGTGCCGGACATGTTCACCCGGATGATGCTCAGCCTGGTCGCCACTGGGATCGCGCCGGGCTCGTTCTACGAACTCGACGCCGACGGCAACCGCCAGCGCTCGCACTACGACGGTCTGCCGGTGGAGTTCATCGCCGATGCCGTCGCCACGCTGGGCTCGCTGAACGAACGCGGCTTCCAGACCTTCCACGTGATGAACCCGTACGACGACGGGATCGGCCTGGACGAGTTCGTCGACTGGCTGGTCGACACGGGTTGCCCGATCCAACGCATCGCCGACTACGGCGACTGGCTGCAGCGGTTCGAGACGTCGCTGCGGGCGCTGCCGGAAGCGCAGCGCCACAGCTCGCTATTGCCGCTGCTGCACAACTACCAGCGCCCGGCGAAGCCGGAGTGTGGGTCGATCGCCCCCACCGAACGGTTCCGTGCGGCCGTCCAGGACGCCAAAATTGGCGCGGACAAGGACATTCCGCACATCACACCGCCGATCATCGCCAAGTACGTCAGCGATTTGCGATTGCTCGGCCTGCTCTAACAGCACGATCAGCAAGCAGGGCGTTCGACGAGAAACCGCCGAACGCCCTGCTTGCCGGTTCAACATCTGATTGATCAACCGCAGATGGGGCAGCCTGACATGGCGTCGACACCGCCGGCACTCTGTTCATCCGGGTAGTTGTCACAGGGAACCGAACACGCCTGGCGAATCACGGATTCGGCTCAGATCCTGCGGGGGCGCGGTAGCGTTCCTCGCAAATATGCAGCGGAGACAATTTTCACGAGGTCAGGAGGGCCTGTTTTGTCGTACGTGATCGCCTCGCCTGAGGCCGTTGCCACCGCGGCCGGCGAGGTTCGCGGAATCGGAGAAGCGCTTCGCGCGGCCGCTGCAATGGCAGGACCTGCAACCACCGGAATCCCTCCGCTGGCCGTCGACGAAATCTCGGCGGCGATCACCAAACTCTTCGGCTCATTCGGTCAGGAATATCAAGCGCTCAGTGCCCAGGCTGCGCTGTTCCACGACCAGTTCGTTCGATCGCTCAGCGCCAGTCCCGGGGCGTACGCGGCCGCTGAGGCAGCAAATGGGCTCTCTCTACAGTCCCTGGAACAAGGCGTCCTCGGCATGATCAATGCCCCGACCAACACCCTGCTGGGGCGCCCCCTGATCGGCAACGGGGCAAACGGGGCAGCTTATACCGGGCAGGCCGGCGGCGCCGGCGGAATCCTTTGGGGAAACGGCGGCATCGGCGGCTCAGGAGCGACCGGCCAAAGCGGCGGGCGTGGCGGTGACGCGGGTTTGTTCGGTAATGGCGGTGCCGGCGGCGCTGGCGGTGCCGGCGCGGCGGGGGTGGCCGGCGGTGCGGGTGGCGCCGGCGGTGCCAGCGGTCTGTTAGGCGGGTTCGGCGGGGTCGGCGGCGCCGGCGGTGCCGGGGTCGCCGGGCTCACCGGTATCGGTGGGGCCGGGGGGACGGGCGGCACTGGCGGGGTCGGACGGGCTTTGTTCGGCGGCGGCGCGGGAGCAGGCGGCGCCGGTGGTGCCGGTGGCGCCGGCGGAACCGGTGCAGCCGGCGCTGCGGGTGCCGGGCCAATCGGTGGCCAGGGTGATACCGGGTTTTCGGGCGGCGCCGGTGGCGCCGGCGGGCAGGGCGGCGCTGGGACCGGCTTGCTGAATGCAGGCGGGGCCGGCGGTATCGGCGGCACTGGCGGGGCCGGCGGCCTAGGTGGCGCGGGCGGCACCGGAGTCGGCTTCAGTGTCGACGGCGGTAACGGAGGCACCGGCGGCAACGGCGGTGCCGCGGGAGCCGGCGGAGCCGGTGGGTCCGGCGGTGTGTTCGCCGCCGGCGGGGTTGCCGGCGGAACGGGCACCGGCGGCATCGGCGGTCAGGGTGGCAATGGCGGACAGGGCGACAACGGTCTGGCCGGCATCGCAGGCCCCGCCCCCGCGATCGGTGGGCAAGGCTGGCAGGGCGGCGCCGGCGGCCAGGGTGGAAACGGCGGCTCGGGCGTCAACGGCGTGGGCGGCGGGGCCGGCGGTCAGGGCGGCATGGGTGGCCAAGGCGGGACCGGCGGCGTCGGTGGTACCAACACGGGCACTACCAGCACTGGCGCCGCCGGCGGCGGCATGGGCGCCCAAGGCGGACAGGGAGGCACCGGCGGCACCGCGGGGGCCGGCGGCAGCGGCGTCGACGGCGGAGCGGCCGGAAGTGTGGGTACGGGTGGTACCGGCGGCACGGGCGGCACGGGCGGCAACGGCGCCACTGGGTCCGACGGCACCAACAGCAGCACCACCCCGACCGCCGGCAATCAAGGTGGCCAAGGTGGGGCCGGCGGGAGTGGCGGCACAAGCGGAGCCGGCATCAATGGCGTCGGTGGCGGCCAGGCCGGAAACGGCGGCGCCGGCGGCTCCGGCGGTTCTGGTGGCGACGGCGGCCACCACACAGGGACCACCGCCACCGGAGCCAACGGTGGCGGCATGGGAGCCCAAGGCGGACAGGGCGGTACCGGCGGCACCGCCGGAGCCGCCGGTCTCCGCGTCGACGGCGGAGCGGCCGGGAGCGCCGGTACGGGTGGTACCGGCGGGACGGGCGGCAGCGGCGGCAACGGCGCCTCTGGCACCGACGGCACCAGCAGCAGCACCACCCCGACCGCCGGCAATCAAGGCGGTCAAGGCGGGGCCGGCGGAACAGGCGGCACCGCTGGAGCCGGCAGCAACGGCGTCGGTGGCGGGCTGGCCGGCGCGGGCGGCACCGGCGGCGACGGCGGTTCTGGAGGCAACGGCGGCCACCACACCGGCAGCACCGCCACCGGTGCTAGCGGCGGTGGTATGGGAGCCCAGGGCGGACAGGGCGGCACGGGCGGCACGGCCGGCGCCGCTGGCGCCCGCATCGACGGCGGAGCAGCGGGCAGCAACGGCACCGGCGGTATTGGAGGCCAAGGCGGCGACGGCGGCGACGGCGCCGCCGGGACCGACGGCACCAACAGCAGCACCAGCCCTACGGCCGGCAACCAAGGTGGCCAGGGCGGGTCCGGCGGAACAGGCGGTACCGGAGGAACCGGCATCAACGGCGTCGGTGGCGGCCAGGCTGGGGCGGGCGGCGACGGCGGCGACGGCGGGATCGGCGGAAACGGCGGCCACCACACGGGCACCACTGCGACCGGTGCCAGCGGCGGCGGGATGGGCGGCCAAGGCGGCCAGGGCGGCAGCGGCGGCACCGCCGGTGCCGCTGGCACCCGCGTCGACGGCGGAGCGGCCGGAAATGTAGGTATCGGCGGCACCGGCGGCCAAGGCGGCGACGGCGGCAACGGCGCCACCGGAACGGACGGGGCCAGCAGCACCATTAATCCGACCGGCGGGAATCAAGGTGGCCAGGGCGGCACCGGTGGCACGGGCGGCACCAGCGGAGCCGGCATCAACGGAGTTGGCGGCGGCCACGCCGGCATCGGTGGCACCGGCGGCAACGGCGGGACCGGAGGAAACGGCGGCCACCACACCGGCACCACCACCGGCGGCAGCGGCGGCATGGGAACCCAAGGCGGCCAAGGTGGCACCGGCGGCACCGCCGGAGCCGCAGGCACCCGCGTCGACGGCGGAGCGGCAGGCGGCAACGGCACTGGCGGCAGCGGTGGCCAGGGCGGCAACGGGGGCGATGGAGCCCTCGGCTCGACAGGGACGTCCGGCATTGCGCCCACCGTCGGCAGCAACGGAGGCAGCGGTGGGACTGGAGGCACTGGCGGCACCGGCGGTGCCGGCATCGGCGGATCCGGCGGCGGCGCCGGCGGCAGGGGCGGTATTGGGGGAACCGGCGGCGACGGCGGCACCGGCGGCGTCAACAACACTGCCACCGAGGGCACCGCAAGCGCAGGCGGCGGGCAGGGCGGTACCGGCGGCAAGGGCGGTAACGGTGGCGCGCCAGGTGCGGGCGGCAGCACGGGAGGTGAGGGCGGTCAAGGCGGAGACGGGGGCAATGGCGGCTTCGGCGCCGCGAATACCTCCGGCGGCGCCAACGGGCTGGGCTTCTCCGGTGGCGGCGGCGGTGGCGGCGCGGGTGGTCAAGGCGGCGCCGGTGGAGGCGGCGGAGCCCTCGGCGGCGGGGGCGGCACCGGCGGCGATGGCGGTTTTGGTGGGACTGCCGTCAGTGCGAGTACTGGTGGAATCGCTGGCGGTGGCGCGGGTGGCGGCGGCGGAACCGGCGGCGCGGCGACTGGAGCCGACGGCGGTAGGGGTGGCGGCGGTGGTGGCGGCGGCGCGGGTGCCGCGGTCGGAATAGGAGCCTTCGGCGGCGGTGGCGGCGGCGGTGGTGCCTCCGGCGGTGTAGGCGGCGTCGCCGGTAGCGGTGGCGTCGGTGGTGACAGCTCGATTGTGGGTGCAGGCGCTGACGGCGGTAGCGGCGGCACGGGTAGCGCCAACGCATTGGGCGGCGTCGGCGGAGGCGGCGGAGAAGGCAGCTTGAGCACTATCAATAACGGTGTGCCCGTGGGCGCTGACGGGTTCCCTGGCCAAGACGGCGCCGACGGCGGCGAGGGCGGCACTGGCATCGCCGGTGGCCTATTCGGATTGATGGGAGGCAACGGCGGTGACGCCCTCGCCGAGGGTGGGGGCGGCGGCACGTCCTACCTATTCCAAGTCAGCGCCAGGGGCGGGTCAGGCCAGTCGGGCTGATCCGCGATCCATCCCGAGAGCACAGATCGAGGTCGACCGCCCGTTTGCGGCCGCCTTCTCATGCCGGTCGCAAGACAGTTGATCAGCTCCACCGTCGTAATGTTTAGCCGCAATCCCGCGCGTTACAGATCACTCTTCAGGAGGGCCAATGGCGGGGGCAGCACCGGCACCGCTGGCCATGGCGGCCAGGGAGGCAGCGCGGTCCTTGGCGAGGCTAGGGGCGAGGCGAGAACGGCTGACGCATTAGCCCTCGACGGCTCCCCCGGCCATCGCTACTGGTGCGCGACCGGGGTGCGGTGGCGACGGAACAATCCGCCGCGCCGTCGTTCGGTGACAGCAGTCGGGTCAGCCTGACCGGTCGGACCGACGTGCTCTACTCGCGGCGTGGTGAGGGCATCGGTGGCCACCTCGTTCTCGCGAGCGGGCTCGACACCGGACACGTACGGCTGGGACGCCGGAGCCCGGTTCACGGCTTCTACACGCTCGACGTCGCGCGCCAGCCGGACGGCGACTCGCGCCAGCGCCGCCCCTGCCAGGAAGGCGATCAGCACGCCCAGGCCGGAGAAGTAGGCAACCTCGAGAACCGCGCGCTTCCGGTCGGTCGCGGCGACGGGGTCACCGGCCGAGCCGATGCCCAGCACCGGCGCAAACGCGCCGCCAACGACGAACCAGGCGCCGCCAAGCGCGGCTAGCCAGCCGCCAACCATGCCGCCGGCGCGGCTTCTGGTCGTGATCAGCAATAACCCGCCGATCACGGTCGCAACACCGGGGAGCACCTCGAGCCAACCGCGTGCCGCGGTCCAAGACTGACCCGGTGTGTACGCGAAGTCGAAGTTCGGGCCGAGGAACGGGATAAGAGCTCCCCACGCGCCCAGGATGACGAGAAGTAGACCGGTTACTGCGCCGCGCGAGCGCGGGATACGCCCGCGGGCGGGCCGGCCGTCGATGTTCTTCATGGCATCTCCTTCATAGGTACCGGCTTGGGTACCCCGGTGGTGCCGTGGTGTAACGCGGGGGCTCAGCGCGCGTCGAGCGTGGGGGCTATGGCGGCGCCGGGGCACTTTTCCTTACGTGAGGCCCACGTTGGGCGGGCCCAAGCTCAAGACGCCAAACCGACACCCAGCAGCACAAGCGCAATCACAGGGAAAAGGCCCTGCGTCACCGCGGCCCGTGCCTTATCCCGCGCCGAGATCAGTAGCACCACCGCAGCTGCGGCCATCGAGCCGACGCCGGCGAACACCAGGGCGGCTCCCACATCCCCGTGGCCCATGAACACCGCGGCAATGCCGACGCCGGTCACAATCGCCAGGAACAGGTTGTAGAAGCCCTGGTTGTAGGCCAGCAGTTTGGTGGTCTCGGCCTCCTCGGGCGTGGTGCCGAACGTCGCACGGGTGCGCGGCGACGTCCACGTCAGCGACTCCATGCTCCAGATGTAGACGTGCAATACCGCGGCGAGCGCGGCGAAAACCAGTGCGGCGGTAACCACGACGTCCTCCTAGTCAAACAGTCCGGGCTGCGCCACCCCAACCGGTGGCGTCATCCCCAGGTGCGTCCACGCAAGCGCCGTGGCCACCCTTCCCCGCGGCGTGCGGGCGACCATGCCCGCGCGCACCAGGAAAGGTTCGCACACCTCTTCCACGGTCGCGGCCTCCTCCCCGACCGCCACCGCCAGCGTCGACACACCGACCGGGCCCCCGCCGAAGCTGCGGGTCAACGCAGACAGCACGGCCCGGTCCAGCCGGTCCAGCCCCAGCTCGTCCACGTCGTAGACCTCCAGCGCTGCCTTCGCGACGTCGCGGGTGATGATGCCGTCGGCGCGCACCTCGGCGAAGTCACGCACCCGGCGCAACAACCGGTTGGCGATGCGCGGAGTCCCGCGAGACCGGCGGGCGATCTCCGCGCCGGCATCGGCGCCGAGCTCGATACCCAGGATCCCGGCGGAGCGGGCCAGCACCCGCTCCAGCTCGGCCGGCTCGTAGAAGTCCATGTGGGCGGTGAAGCCGAACCGATCGCGCAGTGGGCCGGTCAGCGCGCCGGATCTGGTGGTGGCGCCGACCAGCGTGAAGGGGGCGACCTCCAGCGGGATTGACGTGGCACCCGGTCCCTTGCCGACCACCACATCGACGCGGAAATCCTCCATTGCCAGGTACAGCATTTCCTCGGCGGGCCGGGCGATGCGGTGAATCTCGTCGATGAACAACACGTCGTGTTCGAGCAGGTTGGACAGCATTGCGGCCAGGTCGCCCGCACGTTCCAGGGCCGGTCCCGAGGTCACCCGCAGTGACGAGCCCAGCTCGGCGGCGATGATCATCGCCAGCGAGGTCTTACCCAGCCCCGGCGGTCCGGACAGCAGGATGTGATCCGGTGTGCCGCCGCGGTTCTTGGCTCCCTCGATGACCAGTTGCAACTGCTCACGCACCCTGGGCTGGCCGATGAACTCGCGTAGCGAGCGGGGCCGCAGGCTGCCGTCGATGTCACCCTCGCCGACGGCCAGCGTCGGCGACACGTCGCGTTCGAAATCCTCTTCTGTCATTTGCGCCGCTTCTCCTCATCGCTGCGCTCTGCATCGTCGGCGCCGCGGCTCATTTCGACTTACCCAGCAGTGACAACGCGGACCGCAGCGCCGTCGACGTGGTTGCTTCCCGATCCTCGGCCAGCACCTTGTCGGTGGCCTCCTCGGCCTGTTTGACCGCGAAGCCCAAGCCGACCAGCGCCTCCACCACCGGCCCCCGCACCGCGTGACCGTTCACCGCGGGCGCGCCGGTGCCGCCGACCGCGCCGATCTTGTCCCGCAATTCCAGGATCATCCGATCGGCACCGCGCTTACCGATGCCTGGCACCCGGGTCAAGGCGGTGACGTCACCGTCGGCGAGCGCCTGACGCAGGGTCGCCGCGTCGTAGACCGCCAAAGTGGCCATTGCCAGCCGCGGCCCCACACCCGAAACCGACAACAGCGTCTGGAACAGATCGCGCGTCTCGACGTCGCAGAACCCGTACAGGGTCATCGAATCCTCGCGAACGATCATCGCGGTGATCAGTCGCGCCTCGCTGCCCTGGCGCAACGTGGCCAGCGTCGAGGGCGTCGCGTTGACCCGGTAACCGACCCCGGCCGCCTCGATCACCGCGTGATCCAGCGCCACCGCGAGTACCTCACCGCGAACCGAGGCGATCATCGCGCGGCCTTCAGCTTGGCCAGGTACTTGTCGCGTTGCTGCGCCGCCCGGGCCTGGGCTTCGGCCATCTTCTCCAGCGTCGGCGCCCGCCAGCAGTGGCAGATGGCCAGCGCCAGCGCGTCGGCGGCGTCCGCGGGCGACGGCTTGGCCTGCAGCGTAAGGATCCGGGTGACCATCGCGGTGACCTGGGCCTTATCCGCCCTGCCGTTGCCGGTGACCGCCGCCTTCACCTCGGAGGGCGTGTGGAAGTGCACGTCGATGTCGCGTCGGGCAGCGGCGAGTGCGATGACGCCGCCGGCTTGCGCGGTGCCCATTACCGAGGCGACGTTGGCCTGGGAGAACACCCGCTCGATGGCCAGCACGTCGGGCAGGTGTGTGTCCAGCCAGTGCTCCACCGCGTCGCTGATGGCCAGAAGTCTGCGGTGCAGCGGCTGGTCTGACGGGGTGCGCACCACGTCGACGTCGAGCGCGGTGATCTGTCTGCCGCGCCCGCTCTCGACCAGCGACAACCCGCACCGCGTCAACCCGGGATCGACGCCCATCACCCGCACCGCAGCTCCCCACTTCACTCCGAACAGCTGTTCGATAGCCTAGCCGGTGGGTGCGACATCACGGGGTAGGGACACGCCTCGGACCGGTGCGTTAGGTTATGTCCGGTGCCGCTTCATCAGCTCGCTGTCGCCCCAGCCGATGTGTCTGGGGCCCGGTTGGCGCTGGCATTGAACACGGTGGCACCTGACCCGCTCGCGACCTGCCGTCTGGCGCATCCGGGCGGGGGCGCACTGTTACTCGGAGTCCTTGGCGCGTCGCACGTTGTCACGGTAGAACACGGCACAACCCGCTTCTCCGAGCAGGTTTCGTGCACCGCGGGCGACGAACTGCCCAGCCGTTCCGGCGCGCCCGGATATTGGATCGAAGCGCGGACAGAGAAGCATGGCGAGGCCAGCTTCCGCGCGCTTGCAAGCCGGCTGCGTGACCGCTGCGCCAAAGAAGTTGGCTGGCTCGGTGGGATATTCCCCGGCGACGACGCCGCACTGACCGCGCTGGCCGCCGAGCCCGACGGCAACGGCTGGCAATGGCAGACGTGGCATCTGTACCCGAGCAGCGCAGGCGGAACTGTCGTGCACACCGCAAGCCGGTGGCACCCGTAACCAACAAGCCGCCACGATGGACGAGCCGGAGTCGTTACTCCTCGTCGAGGGCGGCCAGCACCTCGTCGGAGAGGTCGACGTTGGTCCAGACATTCTGCACGTCGTCGCTGTCCTCCAGGGCGTCGACCAGCTTGAACACCTTGCGGGCGCCCTCGACGTCGACAGGAACGCTCACCGACGGCTGGAAGCTGGCCTCGGCCGACTCATAATCGATGCCCGCCTCCTGCAGCGCGGTGCGCACCGCGACGAGGTCGGTCGGCTCGGAGATCACCTCGAAGCTGTCGCCGAGATCGTTGACATCCTCGGCGCCAGCCTCAAGGACTGCGGTCAGCACGTCGTCCTCGGTCAGTCCGTTCTTCTCCAGCGTGACCGTGCCCTTGCGAGAGAACAGGTAGGAGACCGAACCGGGGTCGGCCATGGTGCCGCCGTTGCGCGTCATCGCCACCCGTACCTCACTGGCGGCACGGTTGCGGTTGTCGGTCAGGCATTCGACGAGCACCGCGACACCGTTCGGTCCATAGCCCTCGTACATGATGGTCTGGTAATCGGCGCCGCCGGCTTCCTCGCCCGCACCGCGCTTGCGGGCCCGCTCGATGTTGTCATTGGGTACCGACGTCTTCTTCGCCTTCTGGATCGCGTCATACAGCGTCGGGTTGCCGGCCGGGTCTCCACCGCCGGTACGGGCGGCGACCTCGATGTTCTTGATCAGCCGGGCGAACTCCTTGCCGCGGCGCGCGTCTTTGACGGCCTTCTGATGCTTGGTGGTGGCCCACTTGGAATGGCCGCTCATCGGTGTGACTTACCTCTTTCGCTCTCAATAATTGCCAGCCGAGTCTACGTGGCGACTCGGTTACGGCGAGCGTCACGCCAGAGTGACGCTGGGGCCCACCGCCGCGCTGGCGCGACGGTCGGGTAGCTAACGCCCCGTCACCATGTCGACGAACAGCCCGTGTACGCGACGGTCGCCGGTCACTTCCGGGTGAAACGCCGTCGCCAGCACCGCACCCTGGCGCACCGCGACGATGTGCCCGGCCGCCCGGGCCAGCACCTGCACGTCGTCGCCGACCCGTTCCACCCACGGCGCCCGAATGAACACCGCGCGAACCGTGCCGTCCAGCCCTTCGAACGGGATGTCGCCTTCGAACGAGTCGACCTGGCGCCCAAAAGCGTTGCGCCGCACCGTCATATCGATGCCCCGCAGCGGTAGCGCGGCCCGGCCGTCGGCTCCGGCATCCAGAATCTCGCTGGCCAGCAGGATCATTCCGGCGCACGCGCCGTAGGCCGGCAGTCCCTCGGCCAGCCGCGCCCGCAGCGGCTCCAACAGGTCGAAATCGAGCAGCAGGTGGCTCATCGCGGTGGACTCTCCACCCGGAATCACCAACCCGTCCACGGCGTCGAGCTCGCTGCGGCGCCGTACCGTGCTGGCCTCGGCCCCGGCTTCACGCAACGCGGCAAGGTGCTCACGGGTGTCGCCCTGCAAGGCGAGCACCCCGACCCGGGGCGCGCTCACGACCGGTATCCGCGCTTGAAGCGGGTCAGCCCCTCCTGCATGACCGCGGCCACCATCTCGCCGCTCTGGTTGAAGATCTTGCCCTGGCACAGCGAGCGGCCCCCGCCCGCCGACGGGGAGGACTGGTCGTAAAGCAACCACTCGTCGGCTCGGAATGCCCGCATGAACCACATGGCGTGGTCCAGCGACGACACCTGCAGGTGCGCGCGCTCCTCCATGTGCGTGACCTGCGCAGACCCCAGCAACGTGAGGTCACTCATGTAGGCCAGCGCGCAGATGTGCAGGACCGGATCGTCGGGCAGCGGGTCCCGGTGCCGGAACCACACCTGTTGCTGGGACGCCTTGCCGGGCAACAGCTTCAGCTTCTCGCGCGGCACGATGCAGACGTCCCACTCCTCGAACTGCTTGAAGCCGGCGTCGTCGAACACCTTCGACGAGGACAGGCCCGGGAGCCCGTCCGGCGGCGCCGCCGCCGGCATGGCGTCCTGGTGGTTGATGCCCTCCTGGTCGGTCTGGAAGGACGCGCCCATGCTGAAAATGATCTCGCCGTGCTGGATAGCGTTGACCCGCCTGGTCGCGAACGATCCGCCATCGCGGGTGCGCTCGACAATGTAGACAGTCGGCGCTTTGGCATCCCCGGGCCGCAGGAAATAGCCGTGCAGGGAATGCACCTGATAGCGCGGGTCTACGGTGCGGACCGCCGAGACCAGCGACTGGCCGGCCACATGGCCGCCGAAGGTGCGCTGCAGGAAGCCCGATTCGGGGCTGAATACGCTGCCGCGGTAGATGTTGACCTCGAGTTGCTCGAGATCGAGGATCTCTTCGATCGCCACGGGATGTTCTTACCAGCCCCGTTGCGCGAGGCGATGGGGCTCGGCGATCTCCTCCACGTTGATGCCGACCATTGCCTCACCCAGCCCGCGCGACACCTTGGCCAGCACGTCGGGGTCGTCGTAGAAGGTGGTGGCCTTGACGATGGCCGCGGCCCGCTGCGCGGGGTCACCGGACTTGAAGATGCCGGAGCCGACGAACACGCCCTCGGCACCGAGCTGCATCATCATCGCCGCGTCGGCCGGAGTGGCGATGCCGCCGGCGGTGAACAGCGTGACCGGCAGCTTGCCCGCCCGGGCCACCTCGACGACGAGGTCGTAGGGTGCCTGCAATTCCTTTGCGGCAACGAACAATTCGTCTTCGGACAACGACGTGAGCCGACGGATTTCGCCGCCGATGGCGCGCATGTGCGTGGTGGCGTTGGAGACGTCGCCGGTGCCGGCCTCACCCTTGGAGCGGATCATCGCCGCACCCTCGGTGATGCGTCGCAGCGCCTCACCCAGGTTGGTCGCGCCGCACACGAACGGCACGGTGAACTGCCACTTGTCGATGTGGTGGGTGTAGTCCGCGGGGGTAAGTACCTCGGACTCGTCGATGTAGTCCACACCCAGGCTCTGCAGGATCTGCGCCTCGACGAAGTGCCCGATCCGGGCCTTGGCCATCACCGGGATGGTGACCGCGTCGATGATGCCCTCGATCATGTCGGGGTCGCTCATCCGCGACACCCCGCCCTGGGCCCTGATGTCGGCGGGTACCCGCTCCAACGCCATCACCGCCACGGCGCCCGCGCCTTCGGCGATACGGGCCTGCTCGGGGGTGACGACGTCCATGATGACGCCGCCCTTGAGCATCTCCGCCATGCCGCGCTTGACGCGGGCGGTTCCGGTTTGGGCCCCGTTCTGCTGGCTGTTCACTACGCTCCTTGACTGTGCTTTTGCGACCACCAGTCTAAAGGTGATCGGCAACTGAGATTTCCGGCCCGATATGGCTTAACCTCCGCGTTGTCGGCCGCGGGAAAGACGGGAGCCTGGCGATGAGTTTCGCCGTTCTGCCTCCAGAACTCAATTCCGCGCAGATCTATGCCGGTGCGGGCACGGGGCCGTTGCTGTCGGCGGCGGCGTCTTGGGATGGGTTGGCGGCGGAGTGGAGTGCCGCTCGTTTTCGGCCACCGGAGTCCTGACACACCCACTGTCGCCGATGTCCTGATACAGAAACCGTCACCGATCTCCTGAGACATCAGTGATTCTTGTCACCCCACGATGGCATAATCGAACACATGTTCGATGGTGGGCGGTCTGCGGTGGCGGGGCCGACGGGGCGGGTGCCGTCGCCGGAGGCGTGGGCGGCTGAGGAGGAGTATTGGAGCGCCGTCATCCCTCAAGCACCGCGGAGTCCGCGGGCTGGCTTGAGCAGCTCGGCGCGGGGTGGCGGGCGGAGAATCGGGCGGCCGCGGCGCAGTTGGTGGCGATCGGGAAGTT
>NZ_LZMH01000014.1 GCF_001673635.1 Mycobacterium asiaticum | reverse complement strand
AACGGCGGCGCGGGTGGCGATGGCGGCACAGAACTCGCCGGCGACGGCGGGGCCGGCGGGATGGGTGGGCTGATAGGCTCGGGCGGAGCCGGCGGTGCGGGCGGGCTCAGCATTCTGGCCGGCGGTAAGGGCGGTGCCGGCGGAGCCGGCGGCGCCAGCCTGTTGTTCGGTGACGGCGGTGCCGGCGGTGCCGGCGGTGTCGGCACCAACGCTGGGGGAGCCAGTGGCGGTGCCGGCGGGGTCGGGGGTAACGCCGGCATCCTGTGGGGCTCGGGCGGCGTCGGCGGGATCGGCGGTATGGGCACCGGCCTCGGGTCTATCGGCGGGGCCGGCGGGGCCGGCGGCAATGCGGGCATGTTCTCCGGCGATGGCGGAGGGGGCGGCATCGGCGGGTTCGGCGCCGCTACCGGCGGGGCCGGTGGTGCAGGTGGCAAGGCCGGGCTGTTCGGCGACGGTGGTGCCGGCGGCTCCGGCGGGGAGGGCTTTGGCACCGGCGGTACTGGCGGGGCCGGCGGTGACGCCGTGCTTATCGGCGACGGCGGCAACGCGGGTAAGGGCGGACCTGGCGGTGTTACCCCGGGCGCCAGTGGCACCCCCGGCGCCAGCGGGTTGCTGTTCGGTTTGGACGGACTCACTTAAGCGTCACCCGACGCAATACATGCAGGTGGAGCCCCCTGTCAGGATTGAACTGACGACCGCTCGCTTACAAGGCGAGTGCTCTACCACTGAGCTAAGGAGGCCGGAAAACCGGTGCAAGCCTATCGGGTCACTGGTCGCTGTCGACGATCCGCTGCGACCGGACCGACCGTGACGTCGAGCGCGGCCGCCGCCCGGGCAGCGGGATCCGATCGGCGATATTGCTCAGTGGGTTGACCACCATGGTCAGCGAGATCACCGCCTCCTGCAGCGTCGCGATGGCGGGCTCGAGCGCCTCCATGCCGGGCGCCAGGCGCGCCAGGGTGTCGGCCACGTCGGCCAGTTGCTCGAGCGGACCGTTCTTGGCGGTCAACTTGTCGACCAGGCCGCCCTCGGCGAGCAACTTGTCGGCCAGACCGTCCTCGGCCAGCACCCGCTCGATCAGACCATCGTTGGCCAGCAACTGATCGGCCAGCCCGCCCGGCTGCAGGGCTCGTTGCAGCCCCCCGCCCTCGGCGGTCAGGCGGTCGATCAGTCCGCCCTCGGAGGTCAACAGGTCCACCACCCCGCCTGGGCGCAGCATCCGGTCCATCGGACCGTTGGGCGCCACCGCGCGTCCCAGCGGCATGTCGTCGTCGAGGAGCCGGGCCAACCGGTTGGCCCGGGCGAGGGCGTCGTCGATGCCCAACATGTTCGCCATGGCGTTGGATCCACGCGGACCGCTGGTGTCGCCGAGCGCCTGCTTGGCCAGACCCACTGCGGCGCCGGCGAGATTCAGGCTTGCCTCCGCGGCAGCAAGCCCGGTGCGCGCCGGCGCGGTCGCAAGCTCAACGATGGCTTTGCCGAGGTTCATTCTGTGAGTCTATTCACGTCTGGCCCGGAAAACCCCCTGCGGGTCCAAGCGAATTCGTTGACTCCTGGCAGACTGCTAGCAGTCGACTTGCAACGACCTCTCAGGAAGTTTTCAATGATTGCAGAGCTAACACACAAGTTCGGGTGGAGGTAAAGGCCTCATGACACTGAGCAATACGGCCGAGACGACCAAACCCGAGGCGCGCATCCTCGTCGTCGACGACGAAGCCAATATCGTCGAACTGCTCTCAGTAAGCCTGAAATTCCAGGGATTCGAGGTTCTCACCGCCGCCAACGGTGCCCAGGCCTTGGACCGTGCCCGGGAATCCCGGCCCGACGCGGTGATCCTCGACGTGATGATGCCAGGAATGGACGGTTTCGGGGTGCTGCGGCGCATGCGTGCCGACGGTATCGACGCCCCCGCCCTATTTCTGACCGCCCGAGATTCGTTGCAGGACAAGATCGCTGGGCTAACCCTGGGTGGTGACGACTACGTGACCAAGCCGTTCAGCCTCGAAGAGGTCGTCGCCCGGCTAAGGGTGATCTTGCGGCGGGCCGGCAAGGGCAGCAGCAACGAACCGCGCAATTCGCGGTTGTCCTTCGCCGACATCGAACTCGACGAGGAAACCCACGAGGTGTGGAAAGCCGGTCAACCGGTTTCGTTGTCGCCCACCGAATTCACCCTGCTGCGTTACTTCGTGATCAACGCCGGCACGGTCCTGAGCAAGCCCAAGATCCTCGACCACGTCTGGCGGTACGACTTCGGCGGTGACGTCAACGTCGTCGAGTCCTACGTGTCGTATCTGCGCCGCAAGATCGACACGGGAGAGAAGCGGTTGTTGCATACGCTGCGTGGCGTGGGCTACGTGTTGCGCGAACCGCGCTAAGCCGACGCGAGATGGCCAACCGGTATCGACGCGGCGTGCCGCTGCGGGTAGGCCTGGTCGCGGCCACCCTGGTGCTGGTGCTGGTTGGGCTGCTGGTTTCTGGCCTGGCCGTCACCTCGATCCTGCGGCACAGCCTGGTCAGCCGGATCGACTCGACGCTGATGGACGCCACCCGCACCTGGGCGCAGGCTCCGTGGCGGCACACGGTGTCCAACGGGGAAGGGCCGGGGCCGGGCCGGCCGCCCTCGAAGTTCTATGTGCGGGCGGTCGACCCCGACGGCCACACCATGACGGCCATCAACGACCGCAATGCCGAGCCGGCCCTGCCGCCCGACAATGACGTAGGGCCCGACCCGACGACGCTGCCTTCGGTGAGCGGCTCGTCGATCGAGTGGCGCGCGGTCACCGTGCGCGGGCCGCGGGGTGGGCTGACCACGGTGGCGATCGACCTGTCCGACGTCGACCACACGATGCGGTCATTGATGCTGCTGCAGGCGGGGATCGGGGCCGGGGTGCTGGTGGTGGTCGGTATCGCCGGCTTCGTCGTGGTGCATCGCAGCCTGCAACCGTTGTCCGAAGTCGAACAGACGGCCGCGGCGATCGCCTCCGGGCAGTTGGATCGACGTGTCACCGAACGCGATCCCCGCACCGAGGTTGGCCGACTCTCGTTGGCGCTCAACGGAATGCTGGCCCAGATCCAGAAGGCGCTGGCCGCCTCCGAATCGTCGGCGGCAACGGCGCGCAGCTCGGAGGAGCGGATGCGGCGCTTCATCACCGATGCCAGCCACGAATTGCGTACGCCATTGACCACCATCCGCGGTTTCGCGGAGTTGTACCGGCAGGGCGCCGCGCGGGACGTTTCCATGCTGCTTTCCCGCATCGAGAGCGAGGCCAGCCGGATGGGCCTGCTGGTCGACGACCTGCTGCTGCTGGCCCGCCTGGACGTACAACGGCCGCTGGAACACCATCAAGTGGACCTGCTGGCGCTGGCCAGCGACGCCGTGCATGACGGTCGGGCGATGGACCCCGACCGCACCATCATCATGGAAGTCTTCGACGGCCCCGGCACCCCGGAGGTGTTCGGTGACGAGCCGCGACTACGGCAGGTATTGGGCAACCTGATCGCCAATGGCATCCAGCACACCCCGACCAGCGCCGACATCACGGTGCGGGTGGGCACCGCGGGGGAGGACGCGATCCTTGAGGTTGCCGACAAGGGCCCCGGGATGACTCAGGAGGATGCCGAGCGCATCTTCGAACGCTTTTATCGCACCGACGCGTCCCGGGCACGGGCCAGCGGCGGTACCGGGCTGGGGCTGTCGATCGTCGACTCGCTGGTGAAAGCACATGGTGGCCGGGTGACGGTGACCACCGCACCCGGTGAAGGGTGCTGCTTCCGGGTCGCGCTACCGCGCGTCAGCGACGTGCCCGCGCAGGTGGGCTAATCGCCGCTGGCACTCACCGCAACTGTTCCAGCGCCGCCTTGATCCTGGCCTGAGCGTCGTCCAGCGACTCCGCCGACGGGTTGCGGTCCACGTTGGCGAAGCCGAAGTCGGCGAGACTGCGGGTGGGGAAGACGTGGACGTGCAGGTGCGGCACCTCCAGTCCAGCGATGATCAGCCCGGCGCGCTCGGCCTGGAATGCCTTGCAGACCGCCTTGCCGATCAGCTGGCTCACCGCCATCACCCGGTTGAACGCCCCGGGCTCCACGCCCTGCCACTGATCGATCTCCTCGCGGGGCACCACCAGGGTGTGGCCCTGCGTCATCGGTTCGATGGTCAGGAACGCGACGACGTCGTCGTCCTCGTAGACGAATCGGCCCGGAAGCTCACGGTTGATGATCTTGGTGAAGATCGACGCCATGGCTCAAGCATAGGTTCGCCCGGACGGCCCCAGCGAATAAGGTCGTCGGCATGAATGCGCGGATCGGCAGGCGTTCGATCCTTGCGCTCGCCGCCGCCGGCGCGCTCACCGCGGCCCTGCCCGCCTGCGGCACCGCCGACGAGGAGCCGTATCAGCTCACCTCGTATGGCTACGATCCGGATGTACCCGAGCCCGGTGTTCCCGAACCACCCCGGCCGCTGCGCGAGGTGCCGGCCGCCGCCTCGGTCAAAACGGACTGGTTGCCCCCGGTGGGTCGGCAGACCATGCCGAACTGCTTCGTGTGGGCCACCGTTTACGGTCTGGCCACGTTCTACGCCGCGCGGCACAGCAATATCCCGCCCATCACCGCAGACCGGCAGGCCGCTCCCGACTACGCCTACATCAGGTATCAGCAGTCGATTCAACTCAGCGAGCCCACCTGCCGCGGCGGCCAGATCGTCAAGTGCCTCAACTGGCTTCGCGACAACGGCGGAACCCCGTCGCTGGCCGCGGCCCCGAATCGTGGACGTCAGCGGTCCCAAAGCTCGTGTGAGGCCAACTGGTCGGATTACGGTGCTCGGACGATCGGCCCGAACCCGGCCTTCCGGATCCCGGAGTGGAAGCTGATGAAGATCACCGGCCCAAATGGCTTGGCCAACTTGCGAACCGTCATCGCACACGGCATGCCCATCGCCTTCGGCACCTACCTGTACACCGACTTCCCGCACTACCGGGGCGCGCCGTCGGCCTACGTCGGTAACGGCAACTGGATGCGTGATAAGGAGGGTAAGAAGGCCGGCCACGTCATGCTCATCACCGCCTACGACGATGCCTACGCCCCACATACCGGTGCGGTGCGGGTGCAGAACAGTTTCGGTAAGCGTTGGGGCAGAGACGGATTCGTTTGGATCGCTTACGAGACTCTAGTGGCCATGGCACAGGGCAGCGGCGTGTACGTCCCGGATTCCATATGACGGGGACACCGAATCGTTAACGGACTGTTGCCATGTCGTTCTCAATGGCCGCCACACTCCGATGTGACCCCAATTCACTGGAGGGCGACTTGGCGCGATGTCCGAAGGCACTGCTGGCGATTCCGCTGGCACTGCTGACCGCGTGCGCTGTATCGTTCCTGCCTGCCGTCACACCCGCGCGCGCCGCCGACGCCTTCGGGCCGCTGGGGCCGCCCAATCCTTTCATGGCCCCCAACGGCCTCGCGTCGATGCACAACGACGCGGGGTCGGCCGATGCCGGCCCGCTGCCCGGCCCGGGTGCCCGCCTGGTCCCAGTCCTGGCATTTCCGTTGCTGGCCGCATGCCCGACGATCACCCAAGGCACTGACGGGCTGGTGCTGGCGTTGTGCACCACGATCGCCGCGCAAGCCCCGGTGCTGCACCTGATCGATCCCGGCGGCATTGTCCCGCAGATCATTCCGCTGGCCAGCATGGACATCGCCAAGGGCGGTCTGTTGGGCGGGGTCTATGCCTACCTGGACAACAACAATCAAATGGTGCTGATCGACGGCACCAACCACCTGCTGCGCATCGCTCATGCCCGCGACGAGCGGGGCCGCTGGCACCTCTTCATAACCGAGTCCACCGACCTTTCCGGCGTGATACCGCCCGGCGACAGCTCGGTGGGCGTCGTCCCCGACTACCTCGGCAACGTCTGGTTCGCCACCGGAAACGGCGTGGTGGGAGTGGCCAAGGCCGGCGGTGGTGTCGCGAGCCTCCAGCTGCCCGCCGGACAGCAAGTGGCGAACAGCATTTCGGCGTCACCGCAGAACCGCGTCGCGGTCGCCACTACGTTCGCTCTCTACGAGATCAACCTGAACGGCATGGGCAATCCGCAAGTACTGTGGAGTCAGAATTACGATCGCGGACCCGCCCGCAAGCCTGGTCAGCTCAGCTGGGGAACCGGCTCCACACCAACATATTTCGGCCCGACGGGCGCGGAATATGTGACGATCGTGGACAACGCCGAGCCACAGGTGCACGCGATGGTCTATCAATCCGGAACGGGCGCTTTGCTTTGTCAGCAGACGGTGCTGACGCTCGGCGGCCCCGGCAGTGAGAATTCGCCGATCGGCGTGGGTAATTCGATGTTCATCGCCAGCACCTACGGCTATCCCTATCCGGCTGTCCCGCCCGGTGCCGGCCCGGCGGTGCCGCCAACGGCGCCCTTTGTGGGCGGCATGACCCGGGTGGACATGAACAACCCCGGTCCCGGCTGTCACACGGTGTGGGAGAGCAAGGTTCGCAGCGCGGCCCTGCCGCACCTGTCCACCGGCGACGGCCTGATCTACACCATCACCCGGATCGGATTCGACCAGACGACACCGGCGGACCTGTTCGCCTACAGCGTCGTCGACCCCAACAACGGCCAACTGCTGCATCAGCAACCCAAATCGGCGACCATCCTCAGCGACCCGATTCAGACGTCGTCGATGGTGTTGATGGGCAACAAGATCATGCAGGGCAACATCACCGGCATCGGCCGCATCGGCTAGTTTCTCCGGCCGAGCAGACGCTAAAGCCCCCGCACGCGCGGCGTGTCGGGGGATTTAGCGTCTGCTCGCGCGGGGCTACTCCTGCCCGAACTTCATCATCTCCATATTCCAGTACCCGCGCATGTTGGCGATCAGGCCCTCATCGTTCACACGGTAGGTGAACACCCCGCGGACGCTGCTGGTGAAGCCACCCTCAAACTTGCTGTCCAGCACCAGGATATGAGCGATCTCGTTCGGCGAACTGGACGGGAAGGTCTCCTCGCAAGTGATGGTCAGGTTGTTGGCCGCAATGTTGGTGTCGTAGAAGGTGGCGACACCCTCCTTGCCCTTCACGCCCGTGCCATCGGGGTTGGTGACCGACTTGCCGATCGGGTCCTCGACCACCACGTCATCGGCCATCAACGCCAGCCAACCCTCGCGATCGTGCGCCTGCACGCACCGCCACGACGATTGCGAGGCCGTCAATGCCGGGGACTCGACGGTTTGTGTCATTGCGTTGTCTCCTTTTCTAAATGGCACACGCGGCGCGGGCGCCCTCTTCGGTGGCTTTGCGGATCAGGCCCAAACCAGTGCAGTCGCCGGCGGCGTGCACCTCGACGCCCGGCATGGCCGCAACCAGATCATCGAACAGTGCGGTGTCGGGCTCGACCGTGCCGGCCAGCACGACGCTGTCCGCGGCCAGCTGGCGGACCGTCCCGCCGGCGGGAGTGAACACCACCGCGCTTCGCGTGATCCGCTCGACGGCGGCGCGAACGTGCACCGTCACACCAAGGCGGTCCAGCCGGTCCATGTGCTCGGTCTTTCGCTTGTTACCGATCTCGGGTGCGATGTCTTTGCCCGACTCCACAATCGCGACCAGCCGGCCGCGCCGGGCCAAAAACTCGGCGAGTTCGAGCGCCACCAGGTCACCACCGATGATCGCGACTCGCCGACCCACCGGCAACCACACCCGGGTCGCCGCCCGCACCGCGGCTGGGCGCATCAACCGCTGACGCCGACCGCCCACCAACCGTCCGCCCAGCTCCCGCAGGCCCGGCCCGGTGAGCACGTGCGGCAGGTCAGCCCCCGGGACATCCGGCACCGCGACGCGACCCCCGGTGGCCACCACCACCGCGTCAGGGGCCGCGGCAACCACGTCTTGGGCCGAGACATTTTGTCCCAGCTGCACTTCCACCGAGCCGAGCTTGATTTCATCGCACAGATAGCGCAGGAACGGCTGGTTCTCCGGATGCAGAACGCTGGCCCAGCGCAACGCGCCGCCCAGCTGGCCGGCACCCTCGAACAGGGTCACCCGGTGCCCACGTTCCGCGGCCACCCGGGCGGCCTCCAACCCCGCCGGCCCGCCGCCGATCACCACCACCCGCTTGGCGGGAACCGCCCGCGGTGCCGCAAGTTCGCGCTCCTTGCCGGTGCGCGGATTGACGGCACAGTCGACCGAAAACCGTTGTTCCATTGCGTCGATGCAGTTTTCGCACGAGATGCACTTACGCACCCGATGTGCCTGCCCGGCCCGGAGTTTGCGCGGCAGCTCGGGGTCGGCGAGCAGCGGACGGCCCATCGCGATGAAGTCGGCGCGGCCATCGGCCAGGATCTGCTCGGCGCGGACGGGATCGTGGATACGCCCGACGGCGATCACCGGCACGTCGACCACCTGCTTGACCGCCGCTGCGGCGCCGACGTTCACCGCGTCCCCGTCGTCGGCGCCGTTGACCATCCCGGTGACGAGGCGATCGATGACGCCGCCGCTGACGTGGAACGCGTCCACCCCGGCGGCCACGAGTTCGGTTGCCGCTGCAGCGGTTTCGTAGATCGGCCGCCCGCCGGCGACCCGTTCGTACCCGGATATGCGCAGCGTGATCGGCAGCGCGTCGCCGATCTCGGACCGGATCGCGGCCAGCGCTTCCAGCACGATCCGCAATCGCCCGCGCGCCGAGTGTCCACTGTACTCATCGGTGCGCCGATTGCGCTGTGGGGCAAGGAAAGAGCCCAGCAGCATGTAGCCGTGCGCGGCATGCAGCTCGAGACCGTCGTAGCCCGCCTCGACGGCGCGCCGTGCCGCAGCCTTGAACAAGTCCAGCACCTCGACCAGCTGATCCGCGGTGATCTCCGCCGACGGACGGCCGGTGAGATACGACGGAATCACCGACGGGCCAAGCGAGGTGACGCCGAACATTTCCGGACCCAGCCCGTCGGGTCCGGCGTGCACGATCTGCGGCTGGATCTTCGCCCCGTGTTCGTGCACCACGTCCACCAGCGCGCGGTGCGCGTCGACGGCCGCGTCCGTGGCCAGGTGCAGGCCGCCGGGCGTCTCAGGGTGGCGATGGTCAACCCCGGTGGCGCCCAATGTGATCAGGCCGACACCGCCGTGGGCGCGGGCGGCGAAGTAGTCACGGGTGCGCTGGGAGGGCAGCCCGTCTTCGGTGCCGTACATCGTCTCCATCGGAGACATGACCACCCGGTTGCGCACCGGCATGGCGCCGATGCGTCCCGGCGCCAACAGGTGCGGAAACCCGGCCACCCGCGACCCGGCTTGTCCCCGCGGGTCTACCGGTCTGCGTCTGTGTAGCGGATGACGCCGCGAATGTTCTTGCCGTCCAGCATGTCCTGGTAGCCCTCGTTGATCTGCTCCAGGCGGTACTGGGTGGTGACCATGTCGTCCAGGTTCAGCTTGCCGGCCTTGTACATCGCCAGCAGCTGCGGGATGTCGTACTGCGGGTTGCCGCCGCCGAAGATGGTGCCCTGCAGGTTCTTCTGCATCAGCGTGAGCATCGCCAGGTTCAGCGTCACATTGGTGTCCAGCAGGCTGCCGATGGCCGTCGCCACGCAGGTGCCGCCCTTGGCGGTGATGTTCAGGTAGTTGTCGATGTCGGCGCCGTGCAGCTCACCGACGGTCACGATCACCTTGTGAGCCATCAGGCCGTAGGTCACCTCGGCGATGCCCATCAGCGCGGCGTTGATGTCAGGGAAGACGTGCGTGGCGCCGAACTTCAGCGCCTGATCGCGCTTCCACTCCACCGGGTCGATGGCAAAGATGTAGCGGGCACCGGCCGCGGCCGCCCCCTGCAGGGCCGCCATGCCGACGCCACCGACACCGACGATGGCCACGTCCTGGCCCGGGCGGATGTCGGCGGTGCGCACGGCCGAGCCGTAGCCCGTGGTGACGCCGCAGCCGACCAGCGCGGCCACCTCGAACGGAACGGACGGGTCGATCTTCACCACCGAGCTGCGGTGCACGACCATGTACGGCGAGAACGTGCCGAGCAGCGTCATCGGGAAGACGTTCTGGCCGCGGGCCTGGATGCGGAAGGAGCCGTCACTCACCGCCGCACCGCCAAGCAGTCCGGCGCCCAGGTCGCAGAGGTTGCGCATGCCTGCCTGACAGGTCGGACACTGGCCACAGGACGGGATGAACGACAGCACGACGTGGTCGCCGGGGGCGATGTCGTCGACGCCGGGGCCGACCTCGGTGACGATTCCGGCACCCTCGTGCCCGCCGAGCACCGGGAAGCCGGCCATCGGGATGCCGCCGGTCACCAGGTGGTGGTCGGAGTGGCACATCCCGGCCGCTTCCATCTGGATCTTGACCTCGTCCTTGACGGGGTCGCCGATCTCAATCTCTTCGATGGACCACGGCTGGTTGAATTCCCAGATCAGTGCGCCTTTTGTCTTCACGATGGACCTGACCCCATTTCGCCTTTGAATTGGAAGTGCCTGACTTGGTGCCGGGCAGCGGTGGTGATGAGTGCCACAGGCACCCTTGTTGCGTCAGCATAGCGCGTGCAACGTATCAAACGCTTGGTTGGGTGCCGGGTCCAGGCTTGGGACCGGCTCACCAGATCGGTACCGGGGCCTGGCCCAAAGGGTAGTAACCAGGCAATTTCTCCCCAGCGAGGCTCCGTTCGATCCGTTTCTGCATGCCCGCAGACAGCTTCCCGGCCTTCATCAGCTTCAGGTAGAGCGCCTGCACGTGGCCGAAGTCGAAGAAGTCGCGCTGCCACTCGATGAGCTTGTCGGCGTTGAGCCGGAACCAGCTGCCACCGATGCCGTAGATCTCTTCCTGCCCGCTCTCGCCGTCGAGCGCGACCTGCTTCCAGAAGCCGACGATCTCGCCCTGACGGTCGTCGACGAGGACCTTCTGGTACGGGTACTGCCAATTCTCCAGCCCCTCCATCTCCAGGCCCAGCGCGATGTCGCGGATCTCGTCGATACCCACGCACATCACGTCTTCCTTGGGCCCGATGTTCCAGCCGTAGGTGGCGTCGGGGGCGTAGAAGTCGGCCAGCGGTTTCCAGTCACCGGCCTGCTCGCAGTCCTTGTTGGCCTGCAGCCAGGACTGTACCCATTCGTCGAGTTCCGCACGTTCGAAAGACGCCATTGTCCTCAGTCTTCCTTCTCTTTGATGAATAGTGCTTGGGTGGGGCACATTTCGACCGCGCGTTCAACCTCGTCGCGGGCGTCTTCGGGGGGTTCGGGGTCGACGATCTCGACCTTGCCGCGCTTGGGCACCCGGAAGTAATCCGGTGCTTCCAGTTCACACATGGCGTGGCCCTGGCACAGATCCAGATCGACTTCGATGCGAAAGCCCATCAGCTGCCCTCCTTCAGGCGCCGCGCTTGCGGTACCGCACCTTGGCCGGCCTGGCCAGCTGGACCACCATCTTCGAGTGGTCGTTGCGGTAGCTGTCGGCGGGCTGGGCCATCTCGAACTCGTACTCGCGCAACAACACCGAGAAGATCGCCTTGATCTGCATGGTCGCGAAGGCGGCGCCGACGCAACGGTGCCGGCCCGCACCGAACGGAATCCAGGTCCACCGGTTGGCGATGTCGGCCTGCTCGGGCTTGTTGTAGCGGTCCGGGTTGAATGCGTCCGGGTCGGGAAAGTCCTCGGGAATCCGGTTGGAGATGGCCGGGGACGCGGCGACGTAATCGCCGGGGTGAATGGGAAAGCCTTCCACCTCGAACTCGCCCTGGGCGACCCGCATCAGGATGATCAGCGGGGGGTGCAGGCGCAGCGCCTCCTTGACCACGTTGTCCAGCTTCGGAATCTGGCGCAGCGCATGGAAACTTACCTCCTGGCCGTCGGCGTAGAGCTCCTCGAGCTCGGCGAGCACCTCCGCGTAGACCTCCGGATGGCGGATCAGCTCGATCAATGTCCACGCCGAGGTGCCAGAACTGGTGTGGTGCCCGGCGAACATCAGCGAGATGAACATGCCGGTGACCTCGTCGGCCGAGAACCGCGGATTGCCCTCCTCGTCCTTGATCGACACCAGCACGTCGAGCATGTCGCGGTCGCGTTTGTCCTTGGGCGGGTTGGCAACCCGCTGGTGCATGATCTCCTGAACCAGCGCCACCAGGTCCTTGCGAGCCTGATCGCGCCGCTGGAAGCTCTCGATCGGCAGGTAGGGGTCGACGTAGCACAGCGGGTCGGTGCCGCGCTCCAGCTCGTGGTAGTAGTGCGCGAACCGGGAATCCAGCTGATTGCGGAACTTCAGCCCGATCAGGCACGCCGTGGAGGTGTAGATGGTCAATTCGGCGAAAAAGTCCAGCAGGTCGATTTCGCCATCGTCGCCCCAGTCGGCGACCATCCGCTTCACTTCGCCCTCGATGGTCGCGGCGTGGCCCTTCATCTGCTCACCGCGCAACGCCGAGTTGTGCAGCATCTCCTTGCGCCGCTCGGGGCTGGCATCGAACACCACGCCTTTGCCGAAAATCGGTGCCATGAACGGATAAGCCGCCGCCTGGTCCAGCTCCTCGTCGGCGGAACGGAAGAAGAACTCGTTCGCGCCGGCGCCGGAGAGCAGGATCACGTGCTTGTCGGCGAGCTGGAACCACCCGACGTCACCACACTCGTCGCGGACCCGCTTCATCAGCCCGATCGGGTCGGTGCGGAACTCTTCGAGATGGCCGTGTTCCTCTTCGCCGCCGGAAACCCGGGGCACTACTGCTGTTGACGTCATGACGGCATCCCCTCTTCGCCCAGTGCTAACTTCTGGCGATCCTTCTTGTCGGCCAACGGCGCTTCGGGCTGAAGCTCCATGTTCGCGATGAAGCCACCCCGCGGCGTCTCGGCGACGAACGTGATCGCACGGGCCAGGTCCGCCGCGCGCAGGAAGTAGTCGTGCCTGGCCTGGCCCCACTTGGCCCAGTCCTCCAGTGCGGGACCGATCTTCTCAGCGGGCAGGCTCCAGCCCATCGATGTTTTCGTCGGACCGGGGTGCACGATCGATGCGCGGACGCCGGTGCCCTCGAGTTCCATCTGGAAGTTGGTGACCATCGCGACGAGTGCGGCCTTGGCTGCGCCGTAGGCACCCATGTGCGGGCGCTGGCGCAGCGCCACATCCGAACCCACGAAGATGAGGTCACCGCGCTGGCGATCGAGCATGCCCGGCAGCACGGCGGTGGCCAGCCGGTTGGCCCCGACCAGGTGAATCTGCAGCTGCGACTCGAACTCGTCGGTGGAGATCTCGGCGAGTTTGCCGAAGTACGTGTCGCCCGCGCCGGCCACCAGCACCTCGATCTCCCCGAGCGCCTCGACCGATTGAGCCACAAAGGATTTCACCGAGTTCGGGTCGGTGACGTCCAGGTGGAAGCCGACCGCTTCGCCGCCGTCGGCGTTGATCTTTCCGACAATGTCATTGAGCTTCTCAATCCGACGCGCACCGAGCGCGACCGGAAACCCGTGCGCCGCAAGCTTGATGGCAGTGGCCTCGCCGATGCCTGACGATGCGCCGGCCACGATGGCGGGGCGGCGCTCTGGCAGGGGGTCAAACCGGGGCATTACCTGGCCTCCACGTGGATCGGTAGGTGGGCGAACCCGCGGACATTGCTCGAGTGGACGCGGACGGCGCTGGCCTCGTCCACTTCGTATCCACGGATTCGCTTGAACAGTTCGGTGAGCGCCACGCGGGCTTCCATCCGGGCCAGGTGGGCGCCCAGGCAGAAGTGTGCACCGCTGCCGAAACTGAGTAATTTGGAGCCGATCTCGCGACCGATCACATAGTCGTCGGGGCTGTCGAACACCCGCTCATCGCGGTGCGCGGATCCCGGCAGCAGCAACAGCACGTCGCCCTCGGGAATGACGGTGTCGTAGAGCTCCAGCGAACCTGAAACGGTACGGGCCAGGATCTGGCTGGACGTGTCGTAACGCAGGGTCTCCTCGACCCACAGCGGAATCCGGGACAGATCGTCGTACAGCGGAGCCAGCTGCTCGGGATTGCGGTGACCCCAAAAAGCGGCGTTGGCAAGCAGTTTGGTGGTCGTCTCATTGCCGGCAATGACCATCAGGAACATGAAGCCCAGTACTTCTTCATCGGTGAGGCGGTCACCGTCGATCTCGGCTTCCAGCAACGCCGACGTCAGGTCATCGGTCAGCTTTTTGCGACGCTCCTCGATCATTGCCTGGTAGTAGACGATCAGGTTGATCGACGCCTCGATCGCCGAGGCGGGTACGTCGTTGACCCCGTCCTCGCGGTGCATCACGCCGTCGGCCATCGCCCGAATGCGGTCGCGGTCGGCAACGGGCACGCCCATCAGCTCGGAGATCACGTCCATCGGCAGCTTGCCGGCGAATTCGGCGACGTAGTCGACCGTTCCGTCGCCGGCGCGCTCCAGCATCACGTCCAGATGCTGCACCGCGAGCTCGGTCACGCGGGGTTCGAGTTCACGAATCCGGCGGGGCGTGAAGCCGTTTGACACCAACGTCCGCAGCCGTAGATGCGCCGGGTCGTCCATCGCCAGGAACGACATCGTCTTTGCCGCGTGCGGGCCGCGCGACACCGGGTCCAGGGAAACCCCGTCGCGGTTGGACAGCGTGGTGCTGTTGCGGAATCCCTGGTGCACATCGCTATGGCGGGACACCGCCCAAAACCCCAGCGCCTCATTGCGGTACAACGGCGCCTCGTCACGCAGCCGCCGGTAATAGGGATACGGATCCTCGTGAAAGTCGTAACTGTAGGGATCCAGGACCAGTTCGGAATCTCCGACATGGACGGTCATTGGGCACCCTGGGCTTTCTGCTCGGCGCCGGCCAAGATCAGGCTCGCCACATCGGCCAACCGGTCGGCTATCTCGTGATAGGTCAACTCGCCGCTACCGGCTTGCACGAGCGCCCCGAAGAACGCCATCTGCAGCGCCGCGGCGCAGCCGGGCTGCGCGCCCGGTCCGATGGCCGAGGCGATGCGGCGGTGGATTTCGGCGCCGATGCGATCGCGCACCGCGCGCACCGAAGGATCCGGTCCGCCGCCGAGCAGCGCCGCCGTGCAGGCCGCGCCGACCTCGGGTTCGTCGGCTACCACCAGCGCCAGGTGACGCAGCGCCTGATGCACCCGATCGGGCATCGGCTCGTTGACGTCGGTGAAGTACGGCACCTGCCGGACCAGATCGAGGTAGACCTCGGCGATCAGATGGTTCTTCGAGGAGAAGTAGGTGTATGCGGTGGCCGGGGCCACCTTCGCGCGGGCGGCCACCATCCGCACGGTCAAGTCGCTGTACGAGTGCTCCCGCAGTGTCTCCATCCCGGCGGCCAGCACCTTGCGGAAGGTCTCTTCCTGGCGTCGGTTGCGCGGCGGTTGCCCGGTCGGTGACCCGGGCTCGGGATTGGCGGTAACCAGTGCATCGCTGGACACATGTCCAAGCTAGAGTATCGCCGCGATAAGAGGCAAGTCCTGCTGCTGAATTGGCACGTCAAATGGTATTTGTTGCCGCTGGTGACGGTGGCTGGGCACGTCGCCTCTTGCACCGCGCAGGCCCAGAAGGCTATGGTTCCAGCGGGTGATATCGGACAACTGTCCACTCGATTGGAGCTGAATATGGCGTTGTTGGCCGACGGCGTTAGCGCGCTGTTCATCGACGGCAAGCTGACCGAGGGCAGCGCGGGCACCTTCCCGACGATCAACCCGGCGACCGAAGAGGTGCTGGGGGTCGCCGCCGACGCCGACGCCGGGGACATGAGCCGTGCGATCGAAGCCGCGCGACGCGCCTTCGACGACACCGACTGGTCCCGCAACACCGAGCTGCGGGTCCGCTGCGTGCGCCAGCTGCGCGACGCCATGCAGCAGCACATCGAAGAGCTGCGCGAAATCACCATCGCCGAGGTCGGCGCGCCGCGGATGCTGACCGCCATGGCCCAGCTCGAGGGTCCGGTCAACGACCTCTCGTTCGCCGCGGACACCGCCGAGTCGTACGAATGGAACCAGGATCTCGGCCAGGCGGCGCCGATGGGCATCCCCACCAAGCGGACCATCGCGCGCGAAGCCGTCGGGGTCGTCGGCGCCATCACTCCGTGGAACTTCCCGCACCAGATCAATCTGGCCAAACTCGGTCCGGCCTTGGCCGCGGGCAACACCGTAGTGCTCAAACCCGCGCCCGACACGCCTTGGTGCGCAGCGGTGCTGGGGGAACTCATTGCTGAACACACCGACGTCCCGCCGGGCGTGGTCAACATCGTGACATCCAGCGACCACAGCGTCGGCGCGCTACTGGCCAAAGATCCACGGGTGGGCATGGTTTCGTTCACCGGATCCACGGCCACCGGGCGCAGCGTGATGAGCGACGGCGCGGCCACCATCAAGAAGGTCTTCTTGGAATTGGGTGGCAAGTCCGCGTTCGTGGTGCTCGACGACGCCGAGCTGGGTGGCGCCGTGGGGGTGGCAGCGTTCTCGGTGTGCATGCATGCCGGGCAGGGATGTGCCATCACCACCCGCCTGGTGGTGCCGCGGGACCGCTACGACGAAGCCGTCGCCATCGCGGCGGCCACCATGTCAGGCATCAAGGCGGGCGACCCGAACAACCCCAAAACGATTTGCGGTCCGTTGATTTCGGCCCGGCAGCGCGATCGCGTCCAGGGTTACCTCGATTCGGCGATCACTGAGGGCGGCACCTTCGCGTGCGGCGGGGGCCGCCCGGAGGGCAGGGACGTCGGCTTCTTCATCGAGCCGACGGTGATCGCGGGCCTGGGCAACGACGCCAAGGTAGCCCGCGAGGAGATCTTCGGACCGGTGCTGACGGTCATCGCGCACGACGGCGACGACGACGCGGTACGCATCACCAACGACTCGCCGTACGGCTTGTCCGGAACTGTATACGGGGCCGACCCGGACCGGGCCGCAGCGGTCGCCTCCCGCATCCGGGCCGGCACCATCAACGTCAACGGCGGTGTCTGGTACTCGGCCGATGCGCCGTTCGGCGGATACAAGCAGTCCGGCAACGGCCGCGAAATGGGCCTAGCCGGTTTCGAGGAGTACCTCGAAACGAAACTCATTGCGACAGCGGCTAACTGAAGGAGCGCGCAACGTGGCACGATTCGAAAACAAGGTGGCGATCGTCACCGGGTCCGGTGGCGGCATCGGTCAGGCGTACGTCGAGGCACTGGCGCGCGAGGGTGCGGCGGTGGTGGTCGCCGACATCAACGCCGAGGCGGCCGAAGGGGTGGCCAAGCAGATCGTCGCCGACGGCGGCACCGCCATCAGTGTCCCCGTTGACGTTTCAGACCCCGCCTCCGCCAAGGACATGGCCGACCGGACGCTGGCGGAGTTCGGCGGCATCGACTACCTGGTCAACAACGCCGCCATCTTCGGCGGCATGAAGATCGACTTTCTGCTGACGGTGGACCCCGAGTACTACAAGCGGTTCATGAGCGTCAATCTCGATGGGGCGTTGTGGTGCACCCGCGCGGTCTACAAGAAGATGGCCAAGCGCGGCGGCGGCGCGATCGTCAACCAGTCCTCGACCGCGGCCTATCTGTATGCCAACTACTACGGCTTGGCCAAGGTCGGCATCAACGGCCTGACGCAACAACTTTCGCGCGAGCTGGGTGGCCAGAACATCAGGGTGAACGCCATCGCGCCCGGCCCGATCGACACCGAGGCCAACCGCACCACGACGCCTAAAGAGATCGTCGACGACATCGTCAAGGGACTTCCGTTGTCGCGCTTGGGTACTCCGCAAGACGTGGTTGGCATGTGCCTGTTCCTGCTCAGCGACGAGGCGTCCTGGATCACCGGACAGATCTTCAACGTCGACGGCGGACAGATATTCCGGCCATGACCCCCCCCGCCGGCGATGATGCAGAGCGAAGCGATGAGGAGGAGCGGCGCATGAGCCCCCGCCGGCGACGATGCGGAGCGAAGCGATGAGGAGGAGCGGCGCATGGATAACGTGAAGCTTGGGTACATCGGTCTCGGCAATATCGGTGCCCCGATGGCCAAGAAGATGGCGGATTGGCCCGGCGGCTTGATCGTCTATGACGTGCGCCCCGAAGCCATGGCGCCGTTTGCCGACCGGGGCGCCACGCTGGCCGAGGGTCTCGCCGACATAGCTACCACCGACATCATCAGCATCACAGTGCTCAACGACGAGCAGGTCCGCACCGTAGTCAATGAATTGGCTCTGCACGCCAAGCCGGGGACCATCGTCGCGATTCACTCGACGATCAGCGACACGACCGCCGAAGAGCTCGCACGGGAACTGCGGTCCCAGGACATCCATGTCATCGATGCACCGATCAGCGGTGGCGGGCGTGCCGCCCGCTTCGGTCAGCTGGCCACCATGGTGGGCGCCAGCGATGAAGTGTTCGCTCGCGTCAAGGAACCGTTCTCACACTGGGCGGAATTGGTTGTGCACGCCGGGCCTCCCGGCGCGGGAACCAGGATGAAGGTGGCCCGCAATATGCTCACCTTCACAACTTATGCGGCGGTCGGTGAGGCCTGGAAGTTGGCGGAAGCAGCCGGACTGAACCTGCAGGACCTTGGCAACGTGGTGCGGCACACCGACAAGCTGACTGGCGGCGCCGGGTCAATCATGTACCGCGACGACACCAAAGACCTTGAGCCGGGCCACTTTCTGTATGACGGATTCATGCACACCCGTGCCCTCGGCGAGAAAGATCTGAGCTTGGCGCTGGCGTTGGCCGAGTCTGAACAGGTGGACCTGCCCCTGGCTAAGCTGGCCCTCGAGCGGCTTGCGCCGGGCCTCGGGGTACCGCACACACCGAAGGAGGCGTGATGGACGAACTGCGCCGCAAGGGCCTTGAGAAGATGAACGAGGTCTACGGCTGGGAGATGCCCAACATCGAGGGTGATCCGTACTTCGACCTCACCGTCGACCATTTGTTCGGCGATGTCTGGACCCGCCCGGGGCTGTCCATGCGCGACAAACGCATCATGACGCTGACGGCTGTGACCGCCGTCGGCAGTCGCGACCTGGCTGAGATCCAAATCAACGCAGCACTTCTCAATGAAGAGCTCACCGAGACCGAACTCAAAGAGATGGCCCTGTTCCTCACCCACTATCTTGGCTTCCCGCTGGGCTCGGCATTCAACGGTGCGGTCGACACCGTCGTACGCCGACGCAAGAAGGCTGCGGCCAAGGGCGGTGACGAGGACAAGAAGGGCAATGTCGACAGCGCCGTAAAAATGCATATGGGCGACAAGCGCACCTAGGTTCGACGCTGACACCGGCGAAACGGGGAGATAACGTAGTACGCAGTCTGACTTGCATGGGCGGTGTACTGGGAGGCTGTGGTGCCGCAAACCGACACGGGCGGCGGAGACTACTTTTGGAGCGACCACGAAGCGGAAGCCGAGCTTACGCGGTTGAAGCTGATCGAGCAGTTCAACGATCCGTCTACCTTTCGTCAGCTCGACGCGATCGGTGTAGGTGAAGGCTGGCGATGTCTTGAAGTGGGTGCCGGCGCCGGGTCGGTGGTGCGCTGGCTTTCCCGCCGAGTAAGACGTTCCGGAAACGTCGTCGCCGTAGACCTCGATGTGCGGTTTCTCGGTGACATCACCGCAGAGAACGTCGAAATACGTCGTTGTGACATCACCCAGGATCCTATTGAGCCGGCAGCGTATGACCTCGTTCACGCTCGATCGGTTCTCGCGCATCTGCCCGATCCACTAGCAGTGCTGCAACGGCTGAAGATCGCGTTACGCCCCGGGGGCTGGTTGATGGTCGAAGACGTCGACAACGGGACAGTTGAGGCAACTGACCCGGCTCATCCCTGTGCTGCGGGGTTTGACCTCTGCGCTCAGGCGCGTATCAAGTTCCTCTTGGCCGGGGGTGTGATGGATCTGCGCTACGGCCGCACCTTGCCGAGCCATTTGGACGAGTTACGGCTAACCGATGTGGGAAACGAGGGGGTGGCTGTTGTCGGGCGCGGTCGTAGTCCTATGTCGCAGCTGATGATCCAGTCTTTTCGGCCAATGGACGAGGCGATGGTCGCCAATGGTGTGGTCGGACAGTCTGTCGTATCAGACGCGCAGCGCGCGTTCGAGGATCCCTCGTTCCTCTACCGCGGCGGTTTGATAGTCGCCGTGTGGGGTCGCAAGCCGTTGGAGTAACCCTGGCGAGCAGACGTGAAAGCCCCCGATTTCGCTAGAAATCAGGGGCTTTCACGTCTGCTCGCGAGTGAAATCAGTAGGGGCGCACGCCCGCCGGCATCACATACTCCGAGATCGGCCCGGGCACGCCGTTCACCGTGGTGCCGCCGTTGATGATGCCCGGAGCCATCTCCAGCATGTTGCTGGGGAACCCGAACGTCGGTGTGGTCAGCTCGTTGAGCCGGGCCACTTCGTCGGAGTCCAAGCTCACGTCGGCGGCGCGCAGGTTGTCGTCGAGCTGGGAGAGCCTGCGGACCCCGATGATGATGGACGAGACGGCGTGCTGGGCCTGCACCCACGCGAGCGCGACTGCCGCGACGTTTGTCTCGTGCGCCTTGGCAATGAGCTCGAGCTCGTCGATCAGCGCATAGGTCTGCTCGTTGAGGAAGGCGTCGACCATCGCACCGCGACCGGATTGTTGCTGCCCGGCGTTGTCCCGGGTGTACTTGCCGCTGAGCACGCCGCTCTTCAGCGGCGACCAGGGCGTGATGCCCAGGCCGAATTCACTCGCCATCGGCACCAGTTCCTGCTCGACAGTGCGCTCCAGCAACGAATACTCGATCTGCAGTCCGACGAAGGCCGACCAGCCGCGGAAACGCGCAATCATGTTGGCTTCGACGATCTTCCACGCGGGGGTGTCGGACACGCCGAGGTAGCGCACCTTGCCCGCACGCACCAGGTCGTCGAGGGCGGCCATCGTCTCCTCGATCGGAGTGTTCCGGTCCCAGAGGTGCAGCCAGTACAGGTCGATGTAGTCGGTTTGCAGACGGCGCAGCGAGTTTTCGCAGGCATTGATCAGCGCCTTGCGGCCCGAGCCACCGCCGTTGGGATCACCCGGGTACAGGTTCCCGCTGAACTTGGTCGCGATCACCGTGCGGTCGCGCCGCTCTGGGTGGCGGCCGATATGGTCGCCGATGATCTTCTCGGAATGGCTGCGTGTGTAGAAGTTGGCGGTGTCGATGAAGTTGCCGCCGAGCTCGAGGTACCGGTCGATGATCTGTTGAGATTCTTCGACGCTGGTGCCCCAGCCGAGATCCTCGCCGAATGTCATCGCGCCCAGGCACAGGGGGCTGACGCGTAAGCCGGAACGTCCGAGTGTCACATAGTGATCCAGAGGCATGATCGCCGCTTTCTGATAGATTGTTCGATTATGCGTTTGTTCATTAATAAACTAGTTCATGTCTGAACGATCTGGCAAGTCGAATGTCTGAGATCGACGCGGCCAAGATCTGGTCGCTGAACTACCGCGTGCTGTCATCGGTGATTGCCAGCGTCCAGGCCGACATCGGTGCACTCGGACTGGAGGCCAAGGAGCTGTTCCTCCTGGCCGAGGTCGACGAGCATCCCTATCCCGCCGAACTGGCGGTGGCGCTGACCATGCCCAAGGCGACGGTCACGCTGTACCTGAAGCGACTCGAGGCGGCCGGATTCGTGCGGCGCGAGATCGATCCCGCTGACCTGCGCCGCCACCGGCTGCTGCTTACCGACTCGGGCCGCCGGGTTACCACCGACGGCCTCGGGCTACTGGCCGGCGAGTTCGACCACCGGCTGGAACGCCTTAGCCCCGCGCAACAAAAAGAACTGAAAAACCTGCTGGAAAAGATTCTCTGAGGCGTTGCCGCTAGTCTGACGTGTCGTGCGCGTCCTGGTGATCGGCTCCGGTGCCCGTGAACATGCCCTGCTGCTGGCGCTGAGCCGGGATCCGCAGGTCACGGGCCTGATCGTGGCGCCCGGGAACGCCGGTACCGGCCGGCTCGCCGAGCAGCACAACGTCGACATCACCTCGAGTGCCGAGGTCGTGGCGTTGGCCCGCAAGGTAGAGGCCGACCTGGTGGTCATCGGGCCCGAAGTGCCGCTGGTGCTCGGAGTGGCCGATGCCGTGCGCGCTGCGGGCATCGCGTGCTTCGGCCCCGGTAAGGATGCGGCCCGCATCGAAGGCTCCAAAGCGTTCGCCAAGGAGGTGATGGCCGCCGCCGGCGTCCGCACCGCGTCCAGCGAAATCGTCGACAACCCGGGGCATTTGGATGCGGCGCTGGATCGCTTCGGACCGCCGGCCGGTGACCCCGCCTGGGTGGTCAAGGACGATTCGCTGGCGGCCGGCAAGGGCGTGGTGGTGACCCCGGACCGCGATGCCGCCCGCTCGCACGCCGCCGGGTTGCTCGAAGCCGGGCACCCCGTTCTGCTGGAGTCCTTCCTCGACGGTCCCGAGGTGTCCCTGTTCTGTGTGGTCGACGGCCCGACGGTGGTGCCGCTGTTGGCCGCGCAGGATTTCAAACGGGTCGGCGACGGCGACGCCGGCCCCAACACGGGCGGGATGGGTGCCTACGCCCCGGTGCCGTGGCTACCCGACGACGTCTACCGAGACATCGTCAGCCGGATCGTGGAACCCGTTGCCGCCGAATTGGTTCGGCGCGGCAGCCCATTCTCCGGACTGCTCTATGCCGGCCTGGCCATCACATCGAAGGGCCCCGCGGTGGTCGAATTCAACTGCCGATTCGGCGATCCGGAAACCCAGGCCGTGTTGGCCCTGCTGAATTCACCGCTGGGCCAATTGCTTTACGCCGCCGGCACCGGCACGCTCGCCGACTTCGGGCCACTGCAGTGGCGCGAGGGCGCCGCCGTCACGGTGGTGCTGGCAGCCGAGAACTATCCCGGACGGCCGCGGGTCGGCGACGTCATCAGCGGTTCGGAGGCCGAGGGTGTCCTGCACGCCGGCACCGCCAGGCGCGACGACGGCGCGATCGTCTCCTCCGGCGGGCGGGTGCTGTCGGTGGTGGGCACCGGCCCCGACCTGTCCGCGGCGCGCCAACGGGCATACCAGATCCTCGACTCGATCCGATTGCCCGGCAGCCACTTTCGAACCGACATCGGTCAACGCGCGGCCGAGGGGCAGATCACCGTCTAGAACGCCGCGGCCTGCCCGTCCCGGCGGGGATCGCTCACCGCGAGGTACCCGTCGTCGAGCCGCCAGATGGCCTGACAACTCCCGAACGCGTTGTAGTCGTCGACGGTCAGTAGCTCGTGCCCGCGCTCACGCAACTCGTCGAGCGTGGCCGGCGGGAACCCCCGCTCGCAACTGACCTGCATGCCATGCACCCAGCGGAACCGCGGTCCGTCACACGCCGCCTGCGGGTTCTGGCCGTAGTCGGCGATGCGCACCAGCACCTGCACGTGGCCCTGCGGCTGCATGGGTCCGCCCATCACGCCGAAACTCATCACCGGGGCGCCATCCTTGGTCACGAAGCCCGGGATGATCGTGTGGAACGGGCGCTTGCCGGGTCCGACCCGGTTCGGGTGGCCCTGCGTCACAACGAAATCCGCGCCGCGATTCTGCAGGGCGATGCCGGTGCCCGGCACCACCACGCCCGAGCCGAAGCCCATGTAGTTCGACTGGATCATCGACACCATCATCCCCGCGCCGTCGGCGGCGGTCAGATACACGGTGCCGCCCCTGGGCGTTCCGGCCGATGCCGGCTGCGCGCGACGCAGATCGATCAGGGCGGCGCGCTGCTGCAGGTACGTCCGGTCCAGCAGGTGCTCGGCCTGGACCGTCATGTGCTCGATGTCGCCGACGTGGGCCTGCGCGTCGGCGAAAGCCAGCTTCAGCGCCTCGATCTGCACGTGCACGCTGTCGGCGGAATCGACTGGGTACGAGGACACGTCGAACTGCTCGAGGATGCCCAGCGCGATCAGCGCCACGATGCCCTGCCCGTTCGGCGGTATCTCGTGGACGGTATAGCCGCGATAGTTTCCGCGCAGGGTGCCGACCCAGTCGGCCCGGTGAGCCGCGAGGTCATCGGCCCGCATCACCCCGCCGTGCGCGGCGGAGTGTGCCCCCATCTTCTCCGCCAGCTCGCCGCGGTAGAACGCCTCCCCGCCGGTGGCCGCGATCCGCTCCAGGGTGGTTGCGTGGTCGCCCAGAATGCACAGCTCACCGGGGTGCGGGGATCGCCCACCGGGTAGGAACGTCTCGGCGAAGCCCGGTTGGCTGACGAAGACTGGGACCTGGGCGGCCCACTGTGCGGCGATCTTCGGCGAGACCAGAAAACCGTTGCGGGCGTATTCGATTGCGGGAAGGAAGAGCCGCTCGAACGGCAGCTTGCCGAACCGGGCGTGCAATTCGGACCATGCCGACACCGCGCCCGGCACCGTCACCGAGTTCCAGCCGAACGCGGGAACACCTTCGTCACCAAAATAGTCCGGCGTCCACGCGGCGGGGGAGCGGCCGGACGCGTTGAGGCTGTGCAATCCGCGGCCGTCCCAGACGATGGCAAAGGCGTCGGACCCGATGCCGTTGGACACCGGTTCGACCACCGTCAGCGCGATGGCGGTGGCGACGGCCGCGTCGACCGCGTTCCCGCCGTCGGCCAGCATCCGCAGCCCGGCCTGCGCGGCCAGCGGCTGCGACGTGCACACCGCGTTCGCGGCCAGGATCGGGCTGCGTGGCCAGGCGTACGGGAGGTCCCAGTCGAACGGCGCGCTCACGACCGCGAGCGTAGCGCCGGCGCCAGTCAGGCCGTCAGCAGCGGAGCGATCCAGGTCAACTCGGCGGGCAGCTGCGAGCTCCAGAACTCGCCGTTGTGGCCGCCCGGCGAGAAACCGCCCGCCGGCGGGTTGGGCAGTTGGGCGATGAACTGCTTGGTGGCGGAGTAGAACGGGTCGCTGTCGCCGCAGTCGATCCGGATCGGGATCGACGCCAGGGCGGGCATCCCCCACACCGAGTTGGCGGCGTAGTCTTCGGGCCCGTCGAACGCGCCCGGGGCGGCGGCACCCGGCGACGTCCACAACGCGGGGCTGACCGCGCAGATCGCCGCGGTGCGCCCGGAGCCCAGCCGGCCGCCGAGCAGCAGCGCCCCGTAGCCGCCCATCGACCAGCCCAGAAAGGCCACCCGCGAGGTATCCAGGCCGTGGCTGTCCATGATCGGAATCAGCTCGTTGAGCACCATTGCGCCGGAGTCCTCTCCGGATGCCCGCTTGTGCCAATAGCCGCCGCCGCCGTCGACGGCCACCACCGCAAACGGCGGCAACCCGGCGTTGACGGCCTGCGCCAGGCCCTGCTCGACGCCCCCGGCCATCACGCTGGACGCATCATTGCCCTTACCGTGCAGGGCGATCACCGCGCGCAGCGGCTTGGTCTGTCCCGGCGGCCGCGCAATCGCCCAATTGGTCTGGATCCCGCCCCGCGCGACCGATGCGAACGAGCCCGTCACCATCGTCGGGGCGGCCTGCGCGGGCGGGGCAGGATCAAGGGGCCGTGTCGGCGCCAATGGAACGTTTGTCCCAGTCAGTGCCGGCGCAGCCGCTGACGGGTGGGCCTGAAACAGCACGTCGAGCGCATAAGCGCCGACCGCGCCGCAGGTTGCGGCGGCACCGAGGCCCAACACAGCGCGGCGGCTGATCTCTGGCATGCGCGCCATCATGCCATGTCCGTTTCGTGAAAATGGCAACGCCGTACCACTTTGCCTGGCAGCATGGGTGGGTGTGACGGCAGCAGTGACTCCCAAGGGAGAACGTCGGCGGTACGCGCTGGTTAGCGCTGCCGCCGAGCTGCTCGGCGAGGGCGGGTTCGAAGCGGTGCGCCACCGGGCAGTGGCCCGGCGGGCCGGCCTGCCGCTGGCGTCGACCACCTATTACTTCTCGTCGCTCGATGACCTGATCGCCCGGGCGGTAGAACACATCGGCATGATCGAGGTGGCCCAACTCCGGGCCCGGGTCAATGGTCTGTCCCGACGGCGTCGGGGGCCGGAGACCACCGCTGAGGTCTTGGTTGATCTGCTGGTGGGGGATGTCTCGGGGCCTGGACTCGCAGAGCAGCTGATTTCGCGGTACGAGCGCCATATCGCCTGCACCCGCCTGCCCGCATTGCGAGAAAGCATGCGGCGCAGCTTGCGGCAGCGGGCGGAGGCGGTCGCCGAGGCCGTTGAACGGTCCGGACGGTCGGTGCAGATCGAGTTGGTGTGCACGCTGATCTGCGCGGTCGACGGTTCGGTGGTGTCGGCGCTGGTCGAGGGGCGCGACCCGCGCGCGGCCGCGTTGTCGACGGTCATCGACCTGATCGACGTGCTCGCGCCGGTCGATCAGCCGGCGGTGCGAATCGTTGGCTCGCCCGCGGACGACGACGGCCTGACGATGCTGCCGGTCGCCGAATAGCCGCAGGTAGCAGCCGAACGCCTAAGCTGTGTGTTCGTGATGGCCAAGTGAGCATTCCGAACGTATTGGCCGGCCGGTACGCCAGTGCCGAGATGGTCGCCATCTGGTCCCCCGAGGCCAAGGTGGTCGCCGAACGGCGGTTGTGGCTGGCGGTGCTGCGAGCTCAGGCCCGACTCGGCATCGATGTTCCCGCCGCGGCGATCGACGATTACGAGCGCGTCCTGGAGGACGTGGATCTGACCTCGATCGCGGCCCGGGAGCGGGTGCTGCGCCACGACGTCAAGGCACGCATCGAGGAGTTCAACGCACTCGCCGGCCACGAGCACGTGCACAAGGGGATGACGAGTCGCGACCTCACCGAGAATGTGGAGCAGTTGCAGATCCGGCGATCGCTGGAGCTGGTCTTCTCCCACGGGGTCGCGGTGGTGGCCCGGCTGGCCGAGCGCGCGGTTGGCTACCGGGATCTGGTGATGGCCGGTCGTAGTCACAACGTCGCCGCCCAGGCGACCACGCTGGGCAAGCGATTCGCCTCCGCCGCCCAGGAGACGTTGATCGCGTTGACCAGGCTGCGCGAGCTGATCGATCGCTACCCGCTGCGGGGTATCAAGGGGCCGATGGGCACGGCCCAGGACATGCTTGACCTGCTCGACGGGAACGCGGTCAAACTGGCCGAGCTCGAGCAACAGGTCGCCGACTTCCTCGGTTTCGCAACGGTTTTGCACAGCGTCGGACAGGTGTATCCGCGTTCCCTGGACCATGAGGTGGTCTCCGCGCTGGTGCAACTGGGAGCCGGTCCCTCGTCGCTGGCGCACACCATCCGCTTGATGGCCGGGCATGAGCTGGTCACCGAGGGGTTCGCCGCGGGCCAGGTCGGTTCCTCGGCGATGCCACACAAGATGAACACCCGCAGCTGTGAGCGGGTCAACGGGCTGCAGGTGGTGCTGCGCGGCTATGCCTCAATGGCAGCCGAGTTGGCCGGCGCCCAGTGGAACGAGGGTGACGTCTTCTGCTCGGTGGTCCGCCGGGTCGCGTTGCCGGACAGCTTCTTTGCCATCGACGGGCAGACCGAGACGTTCCTGACGGTACTCGACGAATTCGGCGCCTATCCGGCGGTCATCCAGCGCGAGCTGGACCGCTATCTGCCGTTCCTGGCCACCACCAAGGTGTTGATCGCGGCGGTGCGTGCCGGGATGGGGCGGGAGTCGGCGCACCACGTGATCCGCGAGCACGCGGTGGCCACCGCGCTGGCAATGCGGGAGCGTGGCGCCGAGCCCGATCTGCTGGACCGGTTGGCCGCCGATCCGCGGCTGCCGCTGGACCGGGCGGCGCTCGATGCCGCACTGGCCGACAAGAAGGCATTCACCGGCGCCGCCGGGGATCAGGTCGACGAAGTAGCCGGGCTGGTCAACGAGTTGGTAAGCCGCTATCCGGAGGCGGCGAAATACACTCCGGGGGCGATCTTATGACGCTGGCCGGTGCGCTGGCCGACATCGATTTCACCGACCTGGACAACTTCGCCAACGGCTTCCCGCACGACCTGTTCGCCGTGCATCGCCGCGAGGCGCCCGTCTACTGGCACGCGCCCACCGACAACACCCCCGACGGCGAGGGGTTCTGGTCGGTGGCGACATATCGGGAAACCCTTGAGGTGCTTCGGGATCCGGCGACCTACTCGTCGGTCACCGGCGGTGACCGGCCGTTCGGCGGCACCCTGCTACAGGACCTGGCCATCGCGGGGCAGGTGCTCAACATGATGGACGACCCCCGGCACTCGCAGATCCGGCGGTTGGTGAGCTCGGGGCTGACACCGCGCATGATCCGCCGCGTCGAGGACGACCTGCGGGCGCGGGCTCGTCGGCTGCTGGATGCGGTGGTACCCGGCGAGCCCTTCGACTTCCTGGTCGACGTGGCCGCCGAACTGCCGATGCAGATGATCTGCATCCTGCTGGGAGTGCCCGAATCCGAACGGCATTGGCTGTTCGAGGCCATCGAGCCGCAGTTTGATTTCGGCGGCTCGCGCAAGGCTGCGCTGTCGCAGCTGTCCGTCGAAGAGGCCGGTTCGCGGATGTACAGCTACGGCCAGGAGTTGATCGCGGCCAAACGCGCCGAGCCGACCGACGACATGTTGTCGGTGGTGGCTAACGCGTTGCTCGACGAGGCGGACGGGCCGGCCCTGTCCGATCTCGAGGTGTATCTGTTCTTCAGCCTGCTGTTCAGCGCCGGCGCCGAGACGACGCGCAATGCCGTCGGGGGAGGACTGCTGGCCCTCGCGCACCACCCCGACCAAATGCGCGCGCTGCGTGACGATTTCGACCTGCTGCCGACGGCGGTCGAGGAGATCATTCGGTGGACCTCGCCGTCGCCATCCAAGCGCCGAACGGCCACCCGCGACGTCCGGCTCGGCGGACAGCAGATCGAAGTGGGCCAGAAGGTACAGATCTGGGAGGGTTCCGCCAACCGCGACGCCGACGTATTCGACCATGCCGACGAGTTCGACGTCGGGCGAAAGCCCAATCCGCACTTGGGGTTCGGTCAGGGTGTGCACTACTGCCTGGGCGCCAACCTGGCTCGGTTGGAGTTGCGGGTGCTCTACGAGGAATTGCTGTCGCGGTTCGCCGGTGTGCGACTGGTCGAGCCCGTCGAATGGACGCGCAGCAATCGCCACACCGGTATCCGCCACCTGGTCGTGGAACTCCACGAGGGTTAGTGGCGTTTCAGCTCGGCCGTATCGAGCCGTCGCCGGACGTCTTCGCCGTCGTGATGGCGACCGGAATCCTGTCGATCGCCGCGCAGCTGCATCACTACACCCCAATCAGCCACATCCTCGGCGTGCTGGCCTCACTGGGCTTCGTTGTGCTGGCTCTTCTCGTCGCAGTGACCCGCCCGGCCTGGGACCGTACGGACCCCGACGTGACCCTGCGGCTGTTCACCTTCGTCGCCGCGTGCGCGGTCCTGGACAGTCGGTTGGCGAACAACCACCCGGTGGTCGTGACGCTTGGTGCGATGGCGCTGGTGGCCTGGCTGCTGCTGGCAGCTCTCACCGCCCGCAACATGGCAGCCGGCACCTGGACGGCGCTGCGCGACCGCGCCCACGGCGCCTGGGAATTGGGTAGCGTCGGCACCTCGGGCCTGGCGATCGTGGCCACCCAGGTGGCCCGGCACACCGGGCAGCGCTGGTGGCTCGCGCTGGCGATGCCGGTGTGGGTGATCGGGCTGGGTGTGTACGGGTTGATGACCGCGCTGATCGTGTGGCGGGCGATTGCCCAACGGCAAGACCGAGAGGGTTTCGAACCGGATTCCTGGATTCTGATGGGCGGCTTGGCTATTGCCACCCTTGCCGGTGACGGCATCCATGCCCTGGCGCCCGGGTGGCTGGCTCCGGCGGTGCGGGTCGCGACCGTGGTGACGTGGGTGGTGGCCACGCTGTGGATCCCACCGCTGATCTATTTCGGCCTGCGGCGGATCCGCCGCAGGCCTGCCCTGCTGCGATTCGCCGGGGTGTGGTGGGCGATGGTGTTTCCGCTGGGCATGTACTCCGCGGCGACCGCCGCCACCGCCGCCGAACTCGGCCGGCCGGCGCTGAGCACCGTGTCCCTGCTGTTCTTCTGGATCGCCTCGACGGCGTGGGTGACGGTCTGCGCCGCCGGGCTCGTGCGGCTGGGGCGCGCGCTCGGCGGTCCTGGCTAGCTAAGATTTCCGCTACGGCGTCCGCGCATGAATGATTACTCGGCCCCAGGAGTGCGGCGATGAGTGAGACACAGCCCGAAATCGGCACGCAGCTGGGCCCGTATCTGTTGCGGCGCAGGATCGGAAGCGGCGGGATGGGCACCGTGTACGAAGCCCAGGACACCGTCATGGACCGGGTCGTGGCCCTGAAGCTCATCTCCGGTCCCTATGCGCAAGATCCGGCTTACCGGCAGCGATTGCAGCGCGAAGCCAGGATCGCCGGGCGGCTGCAGGATCCCCATGTGGTGCCGGTGCATGCGGCCGGAGAGATAGATGGGCAACTGTTCGTCGACATGCGCCTGATCAATGCCACCGACCTGGACGCCGTGCTGCGGCGGTCGGGACCGCTGCCCCCGACGAAAGCGGTGTCGATCGTGCGTCAGATCGCCTCGGCGTTGGATGCCGCGCATGCCGTCGGCGTGCTGCACCGCGACGTCAAGCCGGCGAACATACTCATCAGTCCGGACGATTTCGCTTACCTGGTGGATTTCGGGATCGCCAACTCAGCCACCGAGGTCAAACTGACGCAGATGGGCGACGTGCTGGGGACCTGGACCTACATGGCTCCGGAACGGTTCAGGGGCGACGAGAGCCAGGTGACTCCGCGCGCCGACACCTACGCATTGGCCTGCGTGCTGGTCGAAGCCCTCACCGGGGCGCCGCCTTTTGTCGGTGACACCGCCAGTCTGATCGGCGCGCATCTCAGTGAGGCGCCGCCGCGTGTTAGCGCACGCCTGGGACTGCCGCCGGCGCTGGACGAGGTGATCGCGCGGGGCATGGCGAAGGACCCGGCGCAGCGATACGCCACCAGCGGGGAGTTCGCCGGGGCGGCCGAAGAAGCTCTTAGGGGTATGGGCAACGCCACGGCAGCCTTCACGATCCCCGCCGCTCCGGCGCCGCCCGTACCGGAACGACCGGTGCAACAACCACCGCCACATTGGCAACCCCCACCCGCCCAGTACGGCTACCCGCCGCACGGCCCCGTGAATTACGTTGCGCCACAAGGGCCGCCGCGGAAAAGTACCCGCACCCGATGGATCCTGATAGCGGCGGCGGTCGTCCTGGTCGCCGCCGTCGTGGCCGGGCTGGCCATTTGGCAACTGGGCAGTGGGAGCGGTCCGGCACCGAAAAACGCTGTCGACATAAGCAAACTGGACGTAGGACACTACGGGACCAAGCCGCGACCATTTCCGGGTCCCACCACCCCGGAGGACGGCCGGTACCTTGAGGCGTACCGCCTCGCCGAGGGCATCGCGAATCCCTTCGCCGTGGACCCCGTCCTGGACCACATCTACGGCAATGCGACGCCGGATCCCCAGACGGCAGCCACGACAATTTCTGGGACCGGGACCCCGCTTACCCAACCGGTGCTGGAGAAGTACGGCATGATCTCGGCGTATTTCGTGGAAGGGGTATCCAAGCGCCTCAACGACTTCGCCCGCGAACCCACCGGCGACGTGCTGCTGATCTTGCTCAGCAGCTTTCCGAACGACGATTCCGCGGCGCGTGCCGCCACCGAGATGGATTCTGTCGACTTCTCGGTCAACCCGGACAACCGGACCACCACGATCCCGGGCTATCCGCAAGCCAAAGCCCACTATCGCCCCGGCTCGCCGTCGGTCGGAGCGACCATGGCCTCGGGCAGGGTGGTGGTGTCCATCGCGGTTCGCAGCGACGCACACCCCGATGTCTCCTACCTGACGCAGCGAATCCAGCGCACCCTGGATCAGCAGGCACCGCTGATGGCCAAGCTGATCCCGATCAACAATGCCGGGCTCACCACCGCGCAACTCGACCCCGATCGCATGCTCAGTCGCCTCTTCATCGCCGGCGATCAGCCGAAGCTGTCCCCAACTTTCGGGAGTATGGGCCCCCACGCGGCGGCATTCTGCGCGGACAGTCAGGCCCAGCGAGAAGGATTGTTCGACGAGGCCGGAATCGACCGCTGCGCCTTCGGTGTGGACGCCGTACTGCTGCGCGCCAAGGACGAATCCGCCGCCCAGGCAATACTGCCAAAGCTGGTCGAGGCTGAGCGCGAAGAATTTATCGACCACGACGTGCCGGGTCCGGCCGAGCTTGCCAATGCACGTTGCTATGAGCAGAAGAAAGAAATCGTGGCCGACAACGCCAATGCGCGCTTCGCGTGCTTTGTTGGCTTCGGGCGGTACGTCGCAACCGTGTCGAGCAACGAGGAGAACGACGCCCGCCAGCGCGCCGCCGCCCAGTACGCCATCTTGGTGAACAGTGCTTGAGCCGATCAGCTAGTCGGTGCGCAACCTGATCCCGGCCGCACGCAATTCCAGCGCGGCCAGCGCCCGGATGACATGCGGATCCGAGTAGCGCCACCCGCCCACCGGATCGGCGCTGACCGCAGCCAGTTTCGCCGGCGATCGGTTGGCCAGCGCGCGCAGCGCCAGCAGTTGTTGACCGGCCGCGGTCTTGGCCAACGCCGTCACGGTCAGCTTGCGCCGGAAGAACCGCAACCGCAGCAGCAACCAGGGCACGGTCACCGCGAGAATAGGCGGCAACGCGACCGCGAGTCCCAGCACCCACGCCAGCCAGGTCGCCGTCGTATCCAGACTGTGCCCGGCGCCGGCGATGTCCAGCGCCGCATCACTGGCCGCGTTCAGCGGTTTGCTGAGGGCGTCCCCGAGCAGCGGGATGTTGCCCGCGCTGTGCCCCGCGGACGCCAGGTTGCCCGCCACTCCCTTCGAACCGGTTTCCACTTGCCGGCCCGCTTCGGCGATCGTAGCGATGGCGTCGTGGACGGCAAGGCCGACGAACACCCAGATCACCGTCCACAACGAGATGGTGATGTCGCTCATCAACTGGCCGAACAGGCGCACAGGTCGGGTTGAGTAAGGCAGGAACCGCGTCATACACCGATACCAGCACAGCTACCGGCCGAATGGTGTCGGCTTGCCCGATAGGCTGTCGCGATGCGACCCGCATTGTCCGAGTACCAGCACCTGGCCAGCGGCAAGGTCCGCGAGATATACCGCGTCGACGACGAACACCTGCTGCTGGTCGCCACCGACCGGATCTCGGCCTACGACTACATCCTGGACAGCACCATCCCGGACAAGGGCCGCATCCTCACCGCGATGAGCGTGTTCTTTTTCGGCCTCGTCGACGCCCCCAACCACCTGGCCGGACCACCCGACGATCCCCGTATCCCGGACGAGGTGCTCGGCCGCGCTCTGGTGGTACAACGGCTGAACATGCTTCCGGTGGAATGCGTGGCCCGCGGCTACCTGACCGGTTCGGGATTGCTGGACTATCAGTCGAGCGGCAAGGTCTGCGGCATCCCGCTGCCGCCCGGGCTGGTCGAGGCCAGCAAGTTCAACGAACCGCTGTTCACCCCGGCGACCAAGGCCGAGCTCGGCGACCACGACGAGAACATCTCGTTCGACCGGGTGATCGAATTGGTGGGGGCGGTGCCCGCCAATCAGTTGCGCGACCGCACCCTGCAGATCTATGTACAGGCCGCCGACCACGCGCTGAGGAAGGGAATCATCATCGCCGACACCAAGTTCGAGTTCGGTACCGATCGCAGCGGTCAGCTGGTGCTGGCCGACGAGATCTTCACGCCGGACTCCTCGCGGTATTGGCCGGCGGACGAATACCGTCCGGGCGTGCTGCAGACCAGCTTCGACAAGCAGTTCGTGCGGAATTGGCTGACCAGCCCGGCGTCGGGCTGGGACCGGCACGGTAGTGCCGCGCCACCGCCGCTGCCCGCCGACATCGTCGAGGCCACGCGCGCACGCTACATCGATGCCTACGAACGGATTTCGGGCCTGAGCTTTGGCGACTGGATCGGCCCGGGCGCGTGACCGACAAGCTCGAGCCACCCCAGGCCAAGCGGGTGGAAACCCGGCGGGAGCATCACGGCGATGTGTTCATCGACCCCTACGAGTGGCTACGCGAGAAGGACAACCCCGAAGTCATCGCCTACCTCGAGGCCGAGAACGAGTACGCCGACCGCCTCACCGCGCATTCGGAGCCGTTGCGGCGGAAGATCTTCGACGAAATCAAGGCGCGCACCAAGGAAACCGACCTGTCGGTGCCGACCCGCCGAGGCGACTGGTGGTATTACGCCCGCACCTTCGAAGGCAAACAGTACGGGGTGCATTGCCGTTGCCCGGTCGCCGATCCCGACGACTGGCACCCGCCCCAATTCGACGAGCACACCGAGATTCCCGGTGAGCAGGTGCTACTCGACGAGAACATCGAAGCCGATGGTCACGATTACTTCGCGTTGGGCGCCGCCAGCATAAGTCTTGACGCCAATCTGCTCGCCTATTCCGTCGACGTGCTGGGCGACGAACGATACACCCTGCGGTTCAAGGACTTACGTACCGGTGAGCGGTATCCCGACGAGATCGTCGGCATCGGGGCGGGCGCCACCTGGGCGGCCGACAACCGCACCGTCTACTACAGCACCGTCGACGAAGCGTGGCGGCCCGACACGATCTGGCGCTACCGACTGGGCTCGGGTGGGTCGTCCGAGCAGGTGTACCACGAACCGGACGAACGGTTCTGGCTCGGGGTGGGACGGACCCGCAGCAACGCTTACGTGTTCATCGCGGCGGGATCGTCGATCACCTCGGAGGTCCGCTATGCCGACGCCACCGACCCCGACGCTGAGTTCACCGTCGTGCTGCCCCGCCGGGAAGGGGTCGAGTACTCGGTGGAGCACGCGGTGCACGGCGATCAGGAACGATTCCTGATCCTGCACAATGACGGTGCGGTGAACTTCACTCTGGTCGAGGTCCCGGTCGGCGAGCCCACCCAGCAGCGCGTGCTGATTCCCCATCGCGACGAT
>NZ_LZMH01000013.1 GCF_001673635.1 Mycobacterium asiaticum | reverse complement strand
CCGACCCTCCCGCAACCCGGCCGCGCACTGCGGGAACTCCTCGAGCCGGCGCGCGATCGCGGTGATCGTTTTCGCGTTCGCCGAGGACAGGGCCATCTTCCAGCCCATCACCATCTCCAGCGAGCGCGCCCCGGTCATGCCCCACAATTCGTCGCGCTCAAGTTCGGCGGCGATCTCCACCAGCCGCCCATCAATGGCATTACGCTGCCCGGCCAACTCCGCCAACTCCTCGAACAACACCTCCAACCGATCCATAGGCCGCAGCCCCACCGGCGGCGACGCGATCGAAGACATAACCCCATCCTGACAGGAGGGTCTGACAAGTTCTGGCGTGAAAACCTCAGCAGCGGCTGGCTTCCCGGATTTTCTTCCGGTTCTGTTCGCTGCGCTTGCTCCGGGATCGACGGGTGGACACGACGACCGGCAGATGGAGCCGGAGGCAGTGGCGGAAACGGCGGGTCGATTGCCGGCAATGGCGGCGGCGGCGGCGGTGGCCGTGGCGGCGGCGGCATTAGTGGGGGCGGGGGAGGCGCCGGCGGCGCCCAATCCGGCGCGTGGTGGCTGGCGCATTTCGGCTTGCAATTGTTCTAGGACGTTCGCTAGGTGCTGGTCGTCACCAGTGCGTCATCCTTGGCCGACTCCTTGTTCGGCGTGGGCCACGGCGACGGCACCGGCCGCTGCCGCACCCGTTGCGGCCACCAGAACCACTTGCCCAGCAGCGCGGCGATCGACGGCGTCATCAGCGACCGCACAATCAGCGTGTCGAACAATAGGCCGAGTCCGATCGTCGTGCCGACCTGACCGATCACCGTCAGCTCGCTGACCGCCATCGTCATCATCGTGAACGCGAACACCAGCCCCGCCGAGGTCACCACCGACCCGGTGCCGCCCATCGCCCGGATGATGCCGGTGTTCAAGCCGACATGGATCTCTTCCTTGAACCGCGACACCAGCAGCAGGTTGTAGTCGGCGCCCACGGCCAGCAGGATGATCACCGACATGGCCAGCACCATCCAGTGCAGCTCGATCCCGATCAAGTGCTGCCAGATCAACACCGAAAGCCCGAAAGACGCACCCAGCGAGATCAATACGGTGCCCACGATCACGGCCGAGGCCACCACACTCCGGGTGAGGATCAGCATGATGATGAAAATCAGGCACATCGAAGCGATTCCGGCGATCAACAGGTCGTAGTTGCTGCCTTCCTGCATGTCCTTGAAGGTGGCCGCGGTACCGCCGAGAAGGATCTTCGAACCCTCCATCGGGGTGCCCTTGAGTGCCTCGTAGGCCGCCTTCTTGATCGCGTCGATATGCGAAATGCCTTCTGCTGACATCGGATCGCCGTCATGGCTGATGATGAAGCGCACGGCGTGGCCGTCCGGAGAGATGAAGTTCTTCATGCCCTTCTTGAATTCGGGGTTGTCGAACGTCTCCGGAGGCAGGTAGAACGAGTCGTCATTCTTGGACGCGTCGAAGGCCCGGCCCATCGCTGCGGAGTCGCGCTGTGCCCGCTGCTGCTGTTCCAGCAGACCCTTCTGGGTCGAATACATGGTCAGCATCATGGTTTTCATGTTCTTCATGTTCTGGATCATCTCGGGCATCAGCGCCACCATCTTCGGCATGAGCGTGTCCAGATGATCCATCACCGGCAGCAGGCTCTGGATGTCGTCGGTCATCGTGTCGATGCCGTCCAGGGCGTCGAACACCGACCGCAACGAGAAGCACACCGGGATGTCGTAGCAGTGCTTCTCCCAGTAGAAGTACGAGCGGATCGGCCGGAAGAAGTCTTCGAAATCGGCCATGTGATCCCGTAATTCGGCAACGTCGATCGTCATCGAGTGCATCTTGCCGACCATCACGTGCATGTCATTGGCCATCTGCGTGGTGATGCTTTGCATCTGCTCCATGCTGTTGATGGTTGTCTGCATCTCGTCGGACTGCTTGAGCATGTCGGCGATCTGGTCTTCTTGATACTTCTGCGTCATCTGCTGGCTGACGCCCTGCATGCTGATCTGGAAGGGGATCGACGTGTGCTCGATCGGCGTGCCCTCCGGCCGCGTGATGGCCTGCACGCGACTGATTCCGGGGACCCGGAAGATCGCCTTCGCGATCTTGTCGATCACCAGGAAGTCCGCCGAATTGCGCAGATCGTGGTCGCTTTCGAGCATCAGCAGCTCGGGATTCATCCGCGCCTTGGAGAAGTGCCGATCGGCGGCAGCGTAACCGGCATTCGCCGGCAGATCGGCGGGCAGGTAGTTGCGGTCGTTGTAGTTCGTCCGGTAGCCGGGCAGGGTGAGCAAACCGACGAGCGCAATACCGACCGTCAGGACCAGGACGGGCCCGGGCCACCGAACGACGAGCGCGCCGATCTTGCGCCAGCCACGGATCCGCTGCGCGCGCTTGGGCTCGAGAGTCTGGCGGAAGCGCGACGCCACCGAGATGACCGCAGGTCCAAGGGTCAACGCTGCCAGCACCACCACCACCATGCCGATGGCCAGCGGGACGCCCAGCGTCTGGAAATACGGCAGGTTGGTGAAGTGCAGGCAGAATGTCGCACCGGCGATGGTCAGGCCCGACCCGAGCACGACGTGTGCCGTTCCACCAAACATCGTGTAGTAGGCGTCTTCTCGCGATTCGCCGACCGCCCGGGCTTCCTGATATCGGCCGATCAAGAAGATCGCATAGTCGGTGGCAGCCGCGATCGCCAGCGTCACCAACAGATTGCAGGCGAACGTGGAGAGTCCAATGATGTTGTGGTAGCCCAGGAAAGCGACCGCGCCGCGGGCGGCGGCCAACTCGAATACGACCATCGCCAGCGTCAGCAACACCGTGACGATCGACCGGTAGACCATTAGCAGCATCGCGATGATCACCAAGAACGTGACGGCTGTAATCACCTGCAGGCTGCGGTCTCCGGCGAGATGCTGGTCGGCCTCCAGCGCCGAGGGGCCGGTGACGAAGGCCTTGACCCCATTCGGCGGGTGAACGCTTTTCACGATGTCTTGGACGGCCTCAACCGAGTCGTTGGCCTTGGTCTCGCCCATGTTTCCGACCAGATAGACCTGGACGTAAGCGGCTTTGCCGTCATTGCTCTGGGCGCCGGCCCCGGTGAGCGGATCGCTCCAGAAGTCTTGGACGTGCTCGACGTGTGCACGGTCGGCTTCGAGTTTTCTGACGATCTGGTCGTAGTAGGCATGCGCTTCGGCGCCGAGTGCGTTCTGGCCCTCCAGCACGATCATCACGGAGCTGTTGGACTTGTACTCCTTGAACACCTCGCCAACGCGCTTGGTCGCGATCACCGATTGCGCGTCGTCCGGGCTCATCGACACCGAACGCATCTTCCCGACCTCGTCGAGCTGGGGGACGAGGACGTTCAGCAGCGCGATCAACGCAATCCAGCCGAGGATGATCGGCACGGCGAACTTGCGGATGAAGTGCGGGATCCTCTCGCGCGCCGCGTGCTTGGCGACGGGGATGGAATCGGTTGGCGCGTCGTGGGTAGCGGTGCTCATGCGGATTTCACCAAGCAGGAGGTCAGGGCGTGCACGCCGCTGGCTGTTTTCTCGTCCTTGACTTCGTCGTCGACGGTGATGCGGCAACCGAGGTAGTCGCCGTCGCTCTGCGCCGAGATATTGGGGAACACCGAGGGTGCCGTGGTGCTGAGCACCAACGTCCAGGGCAACGGGGCGTTGTCCAGGCGCTGGGGCGAGGCGCTGAGATCGAGGTAGTTGACATTGGCCCGGGAGGCGGAGCCGAAGATCTCGTATTTGACGACCTTGGGTTTGAACGGCTTCGAGTCGTCCACCTTCGAGCTGGTCAGAGTGTCCTCCTGGTCGAGGGCGTAGAACGACTTGACTCGGGCCACGGCGAACCCGCCGATGACCACGACGGCCACGATCAATAGCGGCAACCAGGCATTACGCACGATTCTCGTCATGAGCTACCCGGTCCTTTCCTGGCGTGGCCGTGCCGTCGAGTCACATTGCGTGACAACGTTTTAGATGCGTTTTGGAAGCGGTAGTGCGGGGCAGTGCAGCGCGAAAAGGCCCGATGCGCTACGCCGGATTGCTTCGGAGTACCGAGGCAGGGTCAAGTACCGCGGCCGGACCATGGATACATGATCTGCATATTTTGCAGACTATGCAAGTTTGTGTGTCGCTGGTCACGCTCTCATTTGCTGAAGATGCTGTTGACCAGCGCGGCAGCTCGCTCGACGTAGGGCATCGGCGTGTCTTCGGCGTCCTGCGCATCGCTGCTGGACCAGCGTTCTATACCCGAACGCACGGCCGTTAAAGCCAACGCGGCGATCAGGGCGGGAATTTCGTCGTCGGAGTTCATACCCTGGCGCTTTGCGACGATGTCGGCCAGGTGCGTCTGGAAGCGTTCGAGGTCTGCCAGGAACGCCGCCAACACCGCCGGGGTCGTTTTCGCCAGATCCAGCATGCACACCGCCTGCTCGCGCTCGGGCGGCATGTCGCGCAGATGGTGTGCGGCCAGAGTGATGAGTTCCGCCAGCACCACCGAGTAGGGCGCCGGTCCGGCGGCGACGAATTCGGCGGCCAGCTCGGGCGGCAGATCGGACGGGCCGTAGGCGATCGCGGCTTCCTTGTTCGGGAAGTAGTTGAAGAATGTGCGGGTCGAAATACCAGCTTGGATGCAGATCTCCTCGACGGTCACCTTGTCCCAGCCTCGCGCTTGAGCCAGCCGCACGGCGGCGCCCCGGATATCCGCGCTGGTCTGGCGGCGGCGACGCTCGCGAAGACCTAACTGAGTCGACATAGCATTCAATATTTGCACGAAATGCACACTTTGCATTCATTCAGTGCTCGGGATTATTCCGGCGGGGTTTGCCGCGGGCATGGCAGCGGCGATACTCGACGGGGACATTTCTTGACGAAGGGGAGATGAGAGTGCCTCGAATCGCGCAGTCGGCGGCGTTTGCTGACATCCCGACGCAGGACCTGGGTCAAGGGGACCGGATCAACCTCGGAGTGGCCGGGATCATGAGTCGCCTGCCGGGCGTCGCCGAGGCGCTCGGCAACCTGACGGCCGCGCTGCGCGGCAACGGAACTCTGCCGCCGCGGCTTCTCGAGCTGGTGCGGTTACGCATCGCCTTCTTCAACCAGTGCCGCAGCTGCATCGCCGTGCGGTATGAAAGCGCCATCGCCGACGGTCTGGACGAGGCGGCGGTCTGCTCGCTGGAGCGTCCTGCCGACGCGGAGAACCTCTCGGCCGCCGAGCGGACGGCGCTGCGGTTCGCGGAGCTGTTCGCCACCAACCACCTCGCCATCGACGACACCGTCTACGACGAGCTGCGCGAGCACTTCACCGAGGACCAGCTGGTTGAACTCGGCCTGCACTGCGCGATCGCGCTCGGCATCGGGCGTCTGTCGGCGACCTGGGATGTGACCGACGACCTACCGGAAGCTTCGGATGCGCAAGGCACTGTGGCGCCGTGGAATTCGGCCTCGGTGGTGGCATCGGGCTGAGCGGGTCAGCGTTTGCCCCAGTCCCACGGCGGTGTGGTCAGCAGGGTCTGACCGGTGATGCGCGTTTCGCCGAAGTCCTTATACAGCTCGATCTCGACCGCGCGCTCGGCGCCGGTGTTGAGGGCTTCGCGCAACGCGGCCGAATGGGTGACGACCACCACCTGGGTGTGGCCGGCCGCGATACGAATCAGCGACGCCAACGGGCCGACCAGGCTGGGGTGCAGCGAGGTCTCCGGCTCGTTGAGCACCATCAGCGAGGGCCGCTGCGGGCTGAGTAGCGCGGCGGCCCACAGCAGGAATCGCAGTGTGCCGTCGGATAATTCGGCCGCTCTGAGTGGCCGGAGCATGCCGGGCTGCTGCAGCTGCAGATCGAACAGGCCGTTGCTGACGTCGACCGCGACGGTGGCACCGTCGAAGGCGTCGGCGACGATGCGGCTCAGGTCGTCGAAGCCCGCTTCAATGATCGTCTGGATCGCCGCGGCGAGGTCTCGGCCGTCGTCGGAGAGCACCGGGGTGCGGGTGCCGACCTGCGGTTGACGGGCCGGCGCGGCGGCGTCGACGCGGAAACCGTCGTAGAAGCGCCAGCCGCGCAGCCGCTCGCGCACCGCCGCAAGTTCCGGAAGCGCTTGCGGATGAGCGTATTCGGCGAGCACACTGCGGTACGGCGGTAGGTTGCGGCACAGTTCGTCGAATCCCGAATCCTCGCTGATTTCGGCGAATTCGCGGGTGCGGCGCACCAGGGTGGTGGCGCGCCGCAGCACCGGGCCGGCGAACAGGACCTCGCGTTTGATTTCCGGATCGCGGGCGAATGCCGACCGGTAGCCGGCCATCTGCGGTATGCCGAGATCGACCAGATAACCGAAATCATCTGCGGCGAAACCGAGCTCGAGCGAGACCGGCCGGGTGCGCGTGGTGCCCTGGGCCTTGCCTTCCCGACGGGCGCCGCCGAGTTGCTCCGGGCCGGCCCACAGCACAGATTCGAGCCCACCCTCGCGAGCCAGCGAGCCGATGACCTCGCCGCGGCCGCAGTCGGCCAGCAGGCGCAGCGCCCGGTACACCGAGGACTTGCCGGTGCCGTTGGCGCCCGTGACGACGGAGAGCGTGCCCAGCGGCAGGATGAGTTCGCGCAGTGAGCGATAGCCGCGCACCGCGACGGTCTGCAACATCCGGTTCTCCTATGTCAAGCCGCCGCAGTGTGGACTTGCACGTCGCTGTTCGTACGCCCATTGGATCATGAAAGCGACGGTGAGCCGAAACGGCTTGGCAGGATTCGGGTTAAAGACTCGCGAAGTCGCCGACGGCGGTCATCTTGTTGCCGTCCCAAGCTGTGGCGAAGCCCCCGGCGGTGAACCCGCAGTTCAAGATGATGGCCCGGTGTGGAGGACTTGTCATCCACGAGTCGAGCGCAGCGTTGGGAGTCGCAGCCGATCCGGTGCCCCAATAGACGATCTCACCCGTGCGGCTGGCCCTGGTGTAGCCCGCTTCCGCGATACGCGCTTGCGGGAGCGAGCCGTCCGAACCGAGGTGGCCGTTCACCGCGTTGGCCAACATGTCGTTGGCGTGCCGCTGCGCCGCCGCGGACAAACGCGGGTCATCAGCGATCGTCCCACATTCCGGGCGCAGTCCGTTGACACCGCTGTACAGCGCGCCGCCCGAATCGTCTGCGTGCGCGGTGAAGCCGGCCAGCGGGCCGAGAGTCGTTGCGAGAACAGCACTCAACGAGATGGCGGCAATTTTGAATTTCATCGTCATGTTGCCTCGGGCCATATTCGCTTTGCTGCAGGGCAATGCTATCCAGGTTCGGCCTCAAGAGTCGAGGGGCTAATTGCTTGGCCATGCCAAACCCGCACCTAGCGTTGCCCGTTGGCAGTGCCGCTAAACGCGGTGGGGTTCGGTGGCTTTTGATGTCATGCAACGTAACTCGTTCGCGGAGGGCCTCAACACGTTGCCCAGCGAGTCGCTAGGTCAGGACGCAGGTATTTGTCATCGTGGTAGCGGGCGCGACGGGTATGCGAGTCAGAGACCACGAAGACACCCGCCCTTTCCTCACGGGCCAAGGGAAAGCATGCTCTCTTTAGGCCACCGCATCGACTCACAAACTCGAACGCGACACTGAGCCGCCCTTTAGAAGCGGGCGCTGACACGGCCGAAACGGCCAGTCGGCTGAACCAATTACGGTTGATTCACGATCGTGCTGCCGCCGGGCACTGTGTAGTCAATGTAAATTGGCCGCTGGCCAAACGGCAGGTAGCCGGTGTTCATTAGGCCTGATGAGATGACGGTCGGCTGGTAGTTGCCGTTTGTGTTGAACGAGTACAGCAAGTGAGTCTTGGTCGGGCTGTCCCAAACTTCGAATGTGGTGTTCGGCGGCAGACTTCCTGCCCCGTTGATCACAAAGGACGGCATCGTGCCCATAACGCCGCCGGAGTCCACAATCGACGGCACGGCTATCGGAGTTCCGCCATTGGCAGTTACATAGAGGGTGGTGATCGGAGATCCGCCAGGCACAGTGAAGGCGGGCGTGCCGGTGTTAGGTCCGAACTGCAACTGCTGATGCGGCATATCTACCAGCACGCCGTGGTTGAGCGTGCCGGGCAAGGCCGCGTTCGGAATGCTCGGGCCGGGGCCCACCGCGTTCGGCCCGACACCCAGCACGCCATCCACCCCGGCCGTCGCGAAGTAGGCGTCGAACGGAGTGGTGAACGGGTTCTTCAAGAACTCGGTGAAGTACGCATTGATCGCGAAAGGCGAAGTCGGGATCGACAACAGCACCACATTGACACCCGTCGGCGAGGTGACGAGGCCGTTGCCGAAGTCCACCGTCGCCGGGAACGTCGCATACAGATAGGTCAAGCCGCCGCTGTAGCCGCTGATATTCAAACCGGTGGGCAGGCCCATCCGCAGCAGCCCCAACGGCCCGCCGACGTCTTGCATCTGGACCACCAGGCCCCGAGATCCGGTGTCCACCAGAATGGGCCCGGTTTGATGGCCATTGAGCGAGAGGTTCACGGTCGGTTCGGTGACCGCAACCGTCGGCATCGGGACGGTCTTTCCGTCCCAGCCGACGCCGCTGACGCCGGGGTTGCCAAACAGCAACCCGCCAGTGCCGCCCCGTCCCCCGAGGTCAAAGGGGAAGGGGCTGCCGTTGGGAAGCGCCCCTCCGTGTCCACCGCGGCCGCCGTTCCCGATCAAGCCCGCCGGACCACCGTTCCCGCCCGGACCGGTAAGGGGCGAGAAGCCGTCGCCACCGCTACCCCACAAAATCCCGCCAGCTCCACCGTTCGGGTTCGCGGCCGTCCCGGGCGTGCCGTTGCCGATCAGCGGCCGCCCCAGCAGGAACTGCGTGGGCGCGTTGATCACTCCGAGAACTGGGTCCAGCACAGATGCGGCCGCCGCCTCGGCGGACGCATACGAGCCGGAGGCCGCGTTCAGGGCCGTCACGAACTGCTGGTGGAATGCGCTCACCTGAGCGTTCACCAGCTGGAACTCGTCGCCAAACTCCCCGAACAGCGTCGCTATCGCGGTCGACACCTCGTCGGCCGCGGCCGCGGCCAGCCCAGTGGTCGGCGCCGCCGCCGCCGCGCTCGCGCTGTTGAGCGCCGAACCGATGCCTTGCAAGTCCGTTGTGGCCGCACTCAGCCAGTCGGGAGCCACGGCTAGGAACGACACGTCGGCCCCCCTCGTACGTCGAACAGCGCTCTTGCCCTAAAGCCTATCCAGATCCCGCCCCGGCATCTCGGCTTTCGGCCACTCCGATTGTTACCGCTCGGTGACGCCGGTAGCCGGGCGGGTGCCGTTAGAGCGCCGCCAGGATCGCGTCCACCCGGTCGCGGGCGTCGCCGAACAGCATCGCGGTGTTCTCGCGGAAGAACAGCGGGTTCTGCACGCCGGCATACCCGGAGGCCATGGACCGTTTGAACACGATCACGTTGTCGGCCTCCCAGACCGTGAGCACCGGCATGCCCGCGATGGGGCTGCTGGGGTCTTCGGCCGCGGCGGGGTTGACCGTGTCGTTTGCGCCGATGACCAGGACCACCGAGGTGTCGCCGAAGTCGTCGTTGATCTCGTCCATCTCCAGCACGATGTCGTAGGGCACCTTGGCCTCGGCCAGCAGCACGTTCATGTGGCCCGGGAGGCGACCCGCGACAGGGTGGATGCCGAACCGGACGTTCACGCCGCGGGCGCGCAGCCGGCGGGTCAGTTCGGCGACGCCGTTCTGGGCCTGCGCGACGGCCATCCCGTAGCCAGGGGTGATGATGACCGTGTCGGCCGACCCGAGCAGCTCCGCGACGCTTTCCGCGGTGATCTCGCGGTGCTCGCCGTAGTCCTTGTCGCTGGCCGGTCCGGCCTCGATGCCGAATCCGCCGGCGATCACCGAGATGAAGGACCGGTTCATCGCCTTGCACATGATGTAGGACAGGTAGGCACCGGACGAGCCGACCAGCGCGCCGGTGATGATCAGCAGGTCATTGCTGAGCAGGAAGCCGGACGCGGCCGCGGCCCAGCCGGAGTAGCTGTTCAGCATCGACACCACGACAGGCATGTCGCCACCGCCGATCGACGCCACCAGGTGCCAGCCGAGCAGCAGCGCCAGCACGGTCACCGCGGCGAGCAGCCAGATCGTCGGGTCGATCACGAACCACACCGTCAGCGCGGCGAATACCACCAGCGCACCGACATTCAAAAAGTTCTTCCCCGGCAGCATCATCGGGGCGGACTTGATCCGCGCCGAGAGCTTGAGGTTGGCCACGATCGAGCCGGTGAACGTCACCGCACCGATGAACACGCCGACCACGACCTCGGCCGAGTGGATGCCGGCCAGGCCTTCGGCGCGCAGGGCGATCGCGTCCGCGCCGTGGGGATGGCCCTCGATGTGCAGGTAGCCATTCCAGCCGACCAGCACCGCGGCCAAACCGACAAAGGAGTGCAGCAGGGCGATCAGCTCGGGCATGCCAGTCATCTCGACCACCCGGGCCCGCCACAGGCCGATCGACGCACCGACCAGCATGGCCCCCACCAGCAGCGCAACGCCCAGCGGCTTGATGCTGTGGTTCAGCGCCAGCGCGATGGTCGCGACCAGGGCCACGGCCATCCCGACGGTGCCGAAGGTGTTGCCGGCCCGGGACGTCTCGTGCCGGGACAGCCCGGCCAGCGCCAGGATGAACAACAGGGCCGCGACGACGTACGCCGCGGTGGCGGTGGTTTCTACCGTGAACAAAGGAAATCCTCCGGTTGGGCGCGCAGGCTCAGCTGCGCGAGAACATGGCCAGCATTCGCCGCGTCACTGCGAAGCCGCCGAAGATGTTGATGCTGGCCAGCAGGATCGCCACGGCCGATACCACGGTGATCGCCAGGTCGTCTTTGCCGATCTGCAGCAGGGCGCCCAGCACGATGATTCCCGAGATCGCGTTCGTCACCGACATCAGCGGTGTGTGCAGCGCGTGGTGCACGTGGCCGATGACGTAGTAGCCGATCACGATCGCCAGCGCGAACACCGTCAGGTGCACCTGCAGCGCCGCGGGCGACAGCGCGATCAGCGCGAACAGCACCGCGGCGGCCGCGAAAGCGGTGCCCAGCCGGCGTCCGGTGGACATCGGCTTCTTGGCCTGGGATTGCTTGGCCGGTTCGGCGGGCGTCGTGGTCGCCGGCGCCGCCGAGACCTGCACCGGCGGTGGTGGCCAGGTCTTCTCACCGTTACGGACCACCGTCATCGAGCGCTGCACGACGTCGTCGAAGTCCAGGACGAGCTGACCGTCCTTCTCGGGGGTCATCAGCTTGAGCAGATTCACCAGATTGGTCCCGTACAGCTGCGAGGACTGCGCGGGTAGGCGTCCGGCCAGGTCGGTGTAGCCAATGATGGTCACGTCGTTGTCGGTGACGACCTTCTGGTCCTTGACGGTGCCCTCGACGTTGCCGCCGTTGGCCGCGGCCATGTCGACGATCACGCTGCCCGGCTTCATCGAGGCCACCATGTCCGCGGTGATGATGCGTGGCGCCGGCTTACCCGGGATCAGCGCCGTGGTGATGATGATGTCGACGTCCTTGCACTGCTCCTCGTAGAGCCGCGCCTCGCGGGCCTTGTAGTCGTCGCTCATCTCCTTGGCGTAGCCGGTGGCGGAGACTTCGGCTTCCTCGGATTCGATCGAAAGGTATTCGCCGCCAAGGGATTTGACTTGATCGGCAACCTCGGGCCGGGGGTCGGTGGCGCGCACGATGGCACCGAGGCTGCCTGCGGACCCGATCGCGGACAGTCCGGCCACGCCCGCTCCGACGACGAGCACCTTGGCGGGCGGCACCTTGCCGGCGGCCGTCACCTGGCCGGTGAAGAACCAGCCGAACGCGTGGGCCGCCTCGACCACCGCGCGGTAGCCGGCGATGTTGGCCATCGACGACAGGACGTCGAGGGACTGTGCCCGCGAGATGCGTGGCACCGCGTCCATGGCCAGGACGGTGATCGGGCGCGTCGTCAGCTTCTCGACCCGCTCCGGTTGCAGTGCGGGGGAGATCAGGCTGACCAGGGTGGCGCCCTCGCGCAAGGCGTTGATTTCGTCGTCGTTCGGCTGGTTCACCTTCAATACGACGTCGGCACCCCAGGTCTGCTCGAACGAGCCGATCTCGGCGCCGGCGGCGACGTAAGCGTCGTCGGGAAAGCTCGCCGCGGCACCGGCCTGGGATTCGACAGTCACCGCGTAGCCGAGCTTGATGAGCTGTCCCACGGTCTGCGGCGTGGCGGCGACGCGCGTCTCACCAGGGAGGGACTCGCGGGGTATTCCGATGATCACTTGCTTCGGTCCGTTCGATGGGTTTGCAAATCGCCGCAAAGCCTACGGCAGGCGGCCATGCCCCCAAAAAACAGCGCCATTGGCTCGTTAACCTCGGAAGGCCGGACGCTGACGGGGGGAGGGGATTTGTCCGCGATACCTGTGATCGCGCTCACCGGACATCTCGGCGCCGGCAAGACCACCCTGCTCAACCACCTGCTGCGCACCCCCGACACCCGCATCGGCGTCGTCGTCAACGACTTCGGCGAACTCAACATCGACGCCGGCCTGGTCGCCGGCCAGATTGACGAGCCCGCGTCGATCGCCGGCGGATGCATCTGCTGCCTGCCCGACGACGGCGGTCTCGAGGACGCGCTCGTCAAACTCGCCGACCCGACCCGGCGCCTGGACGCGATCATCGTCGAAGCCAGTGGCATGGCCGACCCCGTAGCGATCGCCCGGCTCATCGGCTTCAGCAAGGTTTCCGGGGTGCGGCCAGGCGGGCTCGTCGACGTCATCGACGCGGTGAACCACTTCGACACCGTCGACCGCACCGAGCTGCCGCCGGCGCGGTACGGCGCGGCGTCGTTGATCGTGGTCAACAAGCTGGACCAAATTGTGGTGGATCAGCGCACTGCCTTGCTGGAGCGCGTCAAAGACCGGGTGTCACAACGCAATCCACATGTGCATGTGGTGGGCACCACGGGTGGGCGACTCGACCCGGCGCTGCTGTTCGACTCCTCGGACACCGTGGTGCAGTTCGGGCAGCTGTCGTTCCGCGAGCTGTTGCTGGACTCCTCGCACGATCACGCGCACGAGCACGCGGCGGCCGACGCCGTGACCGTCAGCAGTAGTGGCTGTGTTGACGTGGATGCGCTGATCGATCTGCTGGAGCGGCCGCCGTACGGGGTGTTCCGGCTCAAAGGTGTTGTCGCGGTGCGGCAACGGACGCGGGTACGGCATTATGTCGTGAACGTGGTGGGCAGTGCGGTCCATATCGCCAAGGCGCCCGCATCGGCGGTGCCCAATTGTCTGGTCGCTATTGGGATCGACTTGGATACCGAGGCTGTGCGTGAGGGGCTTACTGCGGCACTTCGGCCCGGCGCTGATTCGTCGGAAGCCGGCCTGCGGCGGCTGCAGCGGTACCGGCGCGACAGCGTGTAAACGGGGATCAGCGGCCCAATGCTGTCTTCTCAACACCGAAGTTGCTCGCCGCTGACCACCTCGCGCAGAAGCAGAGGCAACCATGCCGTTCCCGGCGCTATGAGGAGCGTACTCTTATTTGTCGCTGGTTATAATGCGCGTGGGCACCCGGGCGCCGCCGCATAAGTAGTCGTAATTTCGCAAATGACCTGGAGTAGGTATTGAGCGACGACATTTATCACGCTTTGTCGCAGCTGGCACGCAGCCTGCATAGCCAGCAGGACAGTGATTTCGATTCTGATCAATTGCTGCGTGAGGTCACCGAAATTGCCACGCAGATCCTGCCCGGGGTGACTCATGCGGGCGTGTCACTGGTGGTCAATCGCCGCCGTCGGACGCTGGATTCGGTCGCTGCTACCGGAGAGATTCCCCGACTGATCGACAGATTGCAGGACGAGCATCAGCAAGGGCCGTGCCTGGATTCGATGTGGAACCAATACACCGTCCGCGTCGACGATTACGAAAAAGAGACCCGCTGGCCCGAATTCGTCGGTGCCCTCGTTGAACAGACACCCGTGCGCTCGAGTTTGTCAATTCAGCTGTACACCAACGAAACTGAACTCGGGACCGTCAACTTGTACGCCGAAGAACCCGGCGCCTTCACACCCGAAGTCGAGGAACTGGCGTTGGCGCTAGCCGCGCAAGCGGCGGTCGGACTCGCGGGCGCCCGCAGCAACGACGAACTTCGAAGTGCCCTGGCATCGCGCGACATCATCGGCCAAGCCAAGGGCATCATCATGGAAAGCCAGCAGGTCAATTCGAGCGAGGCTTTCACGTTGCTGACGAAGCTCTCGCAAGAAACCAACACGCCGGTCTACGAGGTCGCCCGCAAACTGGTATTCAGAGACCGGCCGCAACCTTAGTTGCCGTCGTCGGGCAAGATACCCGGCGATGTCTTCCTCCTTCGGCGACGTACTCGCCACCATGGACCTCGAGCGGGTCGACCCGTGGCATTTCGTCGGGCAACAACTTCCCGCACCGGCCAATCACATTCTGGGCGGCCATATTTCGGCCCAGGCCCTGTTGGCGGCTAGCTACACCGCGCCGGGACGCGCCCCGCGCAGCGTGCACACTTACTTCCTGCGACCGGGCGACTCCCGTCGGCCGGTCGAATTCGAGGTGGTCGATCTGCAAGAGGGTCGCCGGTTTTCGGCTCGCCGGGTCACTGCACGGCAAGAGGGCAAGATCCTGATGGAGGCGATGTCGTCGTTCAAGGTGGCAGAGCCCGGGTCCGCTGAGGTGGTCTACCAGCCGCCGATGCCCGCGGCGCCGCAACCCGAGTCGTTGCCGTGGGTGGCCCCGCACCTGGCCGAGTCGGACGAGCGCACCCAGGGTCGGTGGGCGAGCCTGCGCTGGTTCGAACGTCGCCTCGTCGCCGCCGCCGAAGGGCCACCCGCCCGATCGGCGATGTGGTGGCGGCCCGACGGCGAGGTCCCCGACGATCCGGTGCTGACCGCGAGCCTGGTGGCCTACCTGTCGGCGGTGACGTTGACCGAGCCGGCGTTCGCGGCCCGCGGGAGCGTCGGGGATTCGTCGCAACGTGACCATTCGGTGTGGTTCCATGCCCCGGCGGTGTTGTCGGATTGGCTTCTGCTGGAACGGTCTTCGCCGAGCAGCGTGGATTCGCTCGCGCTCGCCAGCGGCACCATGTTCAACCGCACGGGCGAATTGGTGTGCACGGTGCGGCAGGAGATGTACTTCCCGCCGCACCGTGGCTGACCAATTAGCGCTTGATGTGCAGCGGGCCGATGCCGATGAGGTTGTCCCCGACCAGGCCGATGCCCAGGTTGTGGTTGCCGACGTTGAAGTAGCCCTGGTTGAAGTTGCCCTGGTTGCCGATGCCGAAGGCAGTCAGGATTGAGATTGGTGGGCCGGAATTGCCGATGCCGGTGTTGCCGATGCCGATGTTGAGGACGCCGTTGTTGCCGATGCCGACGTTTTGGCTGCCGGCGTTGAAGGCGCCAACGAGGTCGGTGCCGTTGTTGGCGATGCCGAAGCCGCCGAAGGTGGTGATCGGGTCGGTGGGGGTGAAGAACGGGCTGGTGTTGT
>NZ_LZMH01000012.1 GCF_001673635.1 Mycobacterium asiaticum | reverse complement strand
GCCGGTTCCCCGAGTGCGTCGGCGACCCAGGCGTTAGGACTACCGGTTCGACCGCCTCGAGTTCAGCGGTCGCCGCCCGCCCCGGCGCCGCCGGCCCCCGCCGAACAGCTGCCGACCGCCGATCAATTGACCGGCCTGCTCACCAACCTCGCCGACCCCGGCGTGTCATACCGGACCAAGGAGGGGCTGGTCGAAGGCGGTATCGGCTCGGGCGAGGGACATGTCGTGGACCACGAACTGCGCAAGGCGTACCGCAACGGGGAATTGCCGTTGTCGTTCGCCGTGTCCAACATCGCGCCGGCCGGTCCGAACCGGGCCAGCGCCGACGTGGCCGTGTCCGGACCCAAGCTGCCGGCGCCGGTGACCAAGAACCTGACGTTCGTGAACCAGGGCGGGTGGATGCTTTCCGCGGACTCCGAGTCGGCCCTGGTTCAGGCGGTGTCAGGACAGTGACTAGGGCGTCGGGAGGCGCCGCGCAGAGAGAGCGAGTGACGGGATTCGAACCCGTGTGTACGGCTTTGCAGGCCGCTGCCTAGCCACTCAGCCACACCCGCGAGAATCCTCACTGTGCCAGCCTCGGTGCACCCGGCCCAGTATTTTCCTCGCTCTGATCAATTGTTGCGCTGCTTGAGTTTTCGCCGGCAACTAATGCGCGGCTGCGCTACACGCCGCCACCAGAGCATCCGGGTCGGTCACGCTGAGCACCAAGGTGCTCGCCCGCATCGACATCCGCCAGAACCTCACCGGCGCGGGTGGATCGATGGTGAGCTCCACCAGTCCCTTGCGCGACCCGTTGACCAGCCAGCGGGATCCGCGGAAGTGGACGCCCGCCTCGAAGACCCTCGCATTGCTCACCTCGGCCCTCGTGATCGAGGCCAGCGGGATATCGGCGCGAAAAGCCCAGCCCATCTTGACGTGCAGGTGTTCGGCATCGAGGCGCAGTTCGCTGTTGTTCGGACCGAGCCCGAGGGGGACTGACAACGGGAGATACACCGGTCGAAGCGCAAGTCCACGTTCATGATGCGACGGTACGCCGGTGCGATCCATCTAGCGAGAAAGCAATCCGTCCAGCGAGAAAATGCACGTAACCCGTTGGCTCGTCGGGGTTCTCCGTGGGGTCGCCCCGGCCGCCGCGTGCTGAACCGATCCAGTGGTGTGGTTGGCGTCAGCTGAGCTCGGCCGGTGATCTAGCTCACTATCGCGGGGCATACACTCGGTTCCGTCAGGGGAATCGGGGTTGAGGAGGAGTCGGAGGCCATGGCCATCGCTGAAACGGACAACGCGGTCCAATCACCATTCGAGCAAGATCTGGCGGCCACGCAGCGGTACTTCGAGAGCGAGCGGTTCTCCGAGATCACGCGTCTTTATTCGGCTCGCCAAGTCGTCGAGCAGCGCGGCACCATCCCCACCGACTACACGGTGGCGCGGGAAGCGGCCACCGCGTTCTACCAGCGCCTGCGTGAGTTGTTCGCCGCCAAGGAGAGCATCACCACCTTCGGCCCGTACTCGCCGGGGCAGGCGGTGAGCATGAAGCGCATGGGCATCGAGGGGATCTACCTGGGCGGCTGGGCCACCTCGGCCAAGGGTTCCACCACCGAGGATCCGGGGCCGGACCTGGCCAGCTACCCGTTGAGCCAGGTGCCCGACGACGCCGCCGTCCTGGTGCGTGCGCTGCTCACGGCTGACCGCAATCAGGAATATCAGCGCCTGAACATGAGTGAGCGGCAGCGGGCGTCGGCCACGTTGTATGACTACCGGCCGTTCATCATCGCCGACGCCGACACCGGTCACGGCGGGGATCCCCACGTGCGCAACCTGATTCGGCGCTTTGTCGAGGTAGGCGTGCCGGGTTATCACATCGAGGACCAGCGTCCGGGCACCAAGAAGTGCGGCCACCAGGGCGGCAAGGTGCTGGTGCCGTCCGACGAACAGATCAAGCGGCTCAACGCCGCTCGCTTCCAGCTCGACATCATGCGGGTGCCCGGCATCATCGTGGCCCGGACCGACGCGGAGGCCGCCAACCTGCTCGACAGCCGAGGCGACGAGCGCGACCAGCCCTTCCTGCTCGGCGCGACCAACCTCGATATCCCGTCCTACAAGGCGTGTTTCCTGGCAATGATGCGCCGATTCTTTGACCTTGGCGCCGAAGAGATCAATGGTCATCTGCTGTACGCGCTCGGCGACGCCGAGTATGCCGCCGCCGACGCATGGCTGGAGCGCAAGGGCATCATGAACCTGGTCGCCGAGGCCGTCAACACCTGGCGCGAGGACAGCGAGAAGTCGATCGACGACGTCTACGACGAGGTCGAGTCTCGGTTCGTCGCCGCCTGGGAGGACGACGCCGGTGTGATGACCTACGGCGAGGCCGTGGCCGAGAAGCTCGAGTTCAGCGAGAGCGAAGGCGAAGAGGCCGGTATGAGCTCCGAGGAGTGGCGGACCTTCGCAGCCACCGCGTCGCTTTACGCCGCCCGCGCCAAGGCCAGGGAACTGCGCGCCGACGCGGCGTGGGACTGCGAGCTGGCGAAGACCCCAGAGGGCTACTATCAGATCCGCGGCGGCATCCCGTATGCGATCGCGAAATCCCTTGCCGCCGCGCCTTTTGCCGACATTCTGTGGATGGAGACCAAGACCGCGGACCTGGCCGATGCGCGGCAGTTCGCCGAAGCGATCCACGCGGTGTACCCCAACCAGATGCTGGCCTACAATCTCTCGCCGTCGTTCAACTGGGACACCACCGGCATGACCGACGAGCAGATGAAAGAGTTCCCCGCCGAGCTGGGCAAGATGGGCTTCGTCTTCAACTTCATCACCTACGGCGGGCATCAGATCGACGGCGTGGCGGCCGAAGAGTTCGCCACCAACCTCAAGCAGGACGGCATGCTGGCGCTGGCTCGGTTGCAACGCAAGATGCGACTGGTCGAATCGCCGTACCGGACGCCGCAGACCCTGGTCGGCGGGCCGCGCAGCGATGCGGCGCTGGCCGCCTCGTCCGGACGCACGGCGACCACCAAGTCGATGGGCAAAGGCTCCACGCAGCATCAGCACCTGGTGCAGACCGAGGTGCCCAAGAAGCTGCTCGAGGAGTGGCTGGCGCTGTGGAGCGAGCACTATCAGCTCGGTGAGAAGCTGCGGGTGACGCTGCGGCCGCGGCGCGCCGGCTCCGATGTGCTGGAACTTGGGATCTACGGCGAGGGCGACGACCAGTTGGCTAACGTCGTCGTCGACCCGATCAAGGACCGGTATGGCCGCAGCATCCTGCAGGTGCGCGACCAGAACACCTTCGCCGAGAAACTGCGGCAGAAGCGGTTGATGACGCTGATCCACCTCTGGCTGGTACATCGGTTCAAGGCCGACGCGGTCTACTACGTGACGCCGACCGAGGACAACCAGTACCAGACCGAGAAGATGAAGTCGCACGGCATCTTCAGTGAGGTGTATCAGGAAGTCGGTGAGATCATCGTCGCCGAGGTGAACAAGCCGCGCATCGAGGAACTGCTTAAGCCGGACCGCGAAGCCCTCAAGAAGCTGGTTCTCAAGTAGGACTGAGCGTCTCGCGTGCCCCACGACGCAATTCGCGCCTGTCGCAGCAGGCGCGAATTGCGTTAGTGCCGTTGGCTATTACACCGTGCCGCTGAAGAACAGGCCGGAGATGTTGTTGCCGATGTTGGCCATGCCCGAGACGAAGTTGCGCAGTGCGAGATCCAGCGCGCCGGTGTTGGCGAAGCCAGAGACGCCGCTGCCTAGGTTGTTGAAGCCCGAGACGAATCCGCCGTAGTTCTGGAAGCCCGATCCACCCGGCAGACCCGGGCCGTTCGAGTTGAAGAACCCGGCCAGCCCAGTGCCGTTGTTGAACAGCCCAGAGTTGCCACCTGGCCCGGAGTTGAAGAAGCCCGATGACCCGCCACTGCTCGAGTTGAGGATGCCCGGTGCCGGCGGTACCGCGAACGAGCCGAGCGTGGTGGCGGGCAGGTGGATGCTCGGTATGGTGATCGGCGGTGTGGTGAATGCCGCCAGCCCGAAGGGCGGGATCGCCAGCGCCGGCGTGGTGAACGGCGCCGTGGTGATGTCGGGCAGAGTGAACGCGCCCGCACCGATGGGACCGATCGTGAACCCTGGAATGGACACCGGGGCGGTGGTGATTTCCGGCAACACCAAATTGCCCAAGCCGATCGGATCCACCGTGAACCCAGGAATCGACACCGGAGCCGTCGTGATCTGCGGCAACACCAAATTGCCCAAGCCGATCGGATCCACCGTGAACCCAGGAATCGACACCGGAGCCGTCGTGATCTGCGGCAACACCAAATTGCCCAACCCAATCGGATCCACCGTAAACCCAGGAATCGACACCGGAGCCGTCGTGATCTCCGGCAACACCAAATTGCCCAACCCAATCGGATCCACCGTAAACCCAGGAATCGACACCGCTGCCGTAGTGATCTGCGGCAGCAGCGTATTGCCCACACCTATCGGATTGATGGTGAACCCGGGAATTGAGATGGGCTGGGTACTTATTGCCGGCAGCGAGAACGGGTTGACCGTGATCGGAGCCACGTTGAGGCCTGGGATGGTGAACCCGGGCAGGCTGAAGGCAGACACCGTGATCGGGGATACGGTGAAACCGGTGAATCCAATGGGGCCGATCGAGAAGTCTCCGGTCTCGAAGACGGCGCCCGGCATTCCGTAATAGGTGCCAATCGCTGGGTACTGGCCGGCAACACCAGTCTGCAGGGCAATAATATTATTGGGCAGGAATAGCCGGAATGGAATGCTAATCCCTGGGAAATCTAGCCGGGGCCCGGTTATGTACGGAGTAGTAAGAGTCGGGGTGGTGAATTGCTGCGTACTGATGGCGGGCACAGTAATCGATGGCGTCTGGATTCCCGGCAGAGAAAAGCCACCGATTGAGGTACCGGCCGGAATCGAAATGGCCGGGATCGTCAGGTTAGGCATTGTCAACGTCGGCAGGTTGAAGGCACCCAACGCCGTCCCCGCACCAATGGTGATCGGCGGAATCGTCAAATCAGGAATCGTCAACGTCGGCAGATTGAACGCACCCAACGCCGTCCCCGCACCAATGGTGATCGGCGGAATCGTCAAATCAGGAATCGTCAACGTCGGCAGGTTGAACGCACCCAACGCCGTCCCCGCACCAATGGTGATCGGCGGGATCGTCAAATCGGGAATCGTCAACGTCGGCAGGTTGAACGCACCCAACGCCGTCCCCGCCGGGATCGAGATCGGCGGGATGTTGATCGGGGGGATGCTCAGTGCCGGCAGGTTGAACGCCGGAATGTCGATGCCCGGAATCTCTAGGGGCGGCAGCATCAAATCCGGGGTAGCCATGACGACGTTGTAACTGCCCTGGTTTACGCCGCGGTAGAACACGCCGGTGTTCGCCTGGCCCGTGTTGAAGACGCCATTGTTCATGTCGCCGAAGTTCAGGAAGCCGGTGTTGGTGTTTCCGGCGTTGAGGAAGCCGGTGTTCGCCGAACCGGTGTTGAAGGAACCGGTATTCGACGCGCCAGGGTTGAGGTTCCCCATGTTGAAGTTGCCGACATTGAGCGTTCCGGTGTTGGCATCGCCAACATTCAGAGCGCCGGTGTTGAAGGAGCCGGTATTAAACAAGCCGGTGTTGCCCGATCCGGAACTCCACAACCCGGTGTTGAAGCTGCCCGAGTTGCCGATGCCGAAGTTGCCGTTGCCGGAGTTGAAGAACCCGATGTTTCCGTTGCCCGAGTTGAACAGCCCGAAGTTCCCGGTGCCGGAGTTAAGCCCACCGATGCCGATCTGCCCGTCGCCGATCAGTCCGATGCCGATGTTGCCGTTACCGCTGTTGCCGAAGCCGATGTTGCCGATGCCGGCATTGCCGAAGCCAAAGTTGTTGGCGCCCAGATTCCCTAGACCGAAGTTGCCGGTACCCAGGTTGGCGAAGCCGAAGTTGGCCGCTCCGGAGTTGGCCCAGCCAAAGTTCGAGTTTCCGAGGTTGCCACCGCCGATATTGCTGAAGCCGAAGTTGCCGTTGCCGAGGTTTCCGCCGCCGATATTGGCCAGTCCCAGGCTGATGGTGGGGAGTCGGTCCGCCGTGAGTGTGGGTGTCGCGGCCGCGGCGGGCGCACCGGCAATGGCGCCGGCCAGACTTTGCAGAGGTTGGGCGAACGGCGCCAGCGCCGACGCCACGGCAGAGGCCCCGGCGTGGTAGGCCGACATCGCCGACACATCCAGCGCCCACATCTCCTCGTAGAGAGATTCGACGCTGGCAATGGCGGGCGCGTTCTGGCCGAAAATATTCGAAAGAACCAGGGAAATAAGCGAACTACGGTTCGCCTCCACCAACACAGTGGGCACCACCGCCATACGTACGGCCTCGAATTCGGCCACCACGGTACTGGCCTGGACCGCTGCCCCCGCTGCCTGAGCCGCCGCCGCGCTGAGCCAGCCGGCATACGGGGCGGCCGCGGCAGCCATTGCCGTCGCTGCGGGCCCTTGCCATGCTCCGTTGACCAAGCCAGAAGTCACCGCCTCGAATGACGATGCTGCTGAGGCCAGCTCGTCCGCCAACTCTTCCCAAGCCGCCGCGGCCGCCAGCATTGGTTCCGAACCTGCACCGGCGAATATCAGCGCCGAGTTGATCTCCGGGGGTAGCACCGAAAAATTCATCGTCCGAACCTCTCCTGTGTGGCGTCACACCGATGACAGCTCCCGGCAACCCGTGCGCCCCCCGGCACACACGGTTGTCGTCAAGCTCGGTGTTGTAGCGGGAAAGGTACAAGCGTAATTAGCCATGAATGGCTCGCTTTATTCAACCGTGATCTAACCGTTATTTGATCGTGATCTTTGCATGCCTGCGGTGACTAGTTGCTTTACAAATGATTATCGGAGCATTAGTTCCGTCGAAAATGTCAAGCTCGGTCGGGCGGGCCATGGGCCGGCGCACCGCGACTACCAGCGGGTTTAAGGAAGCCTGTCTAAGCGTTTGCGGTCTCGGAGCGTTGGCTGAGCCTTTACACATAGTGTTCACATGCCAAGCAAATTGACGATTTTGGATTGATGTTTGCGTTTATCCGGAGAAAAACCGACTTTGAGAAGTGGCATACGGCGCACGCCCCCGGAGACGCGTTGCCGACGCCAGATTAACAGTGCCGCGGCGGGCTGGTGCAGCCGGCACTCACGCTGCCGCAATTGCGGCACAACGCAATTCGCGCCGCCGGGTGGGGGGCGCGGCGCGAATTGCGTTGCTAGCTCGGCTGTCGCTAAGTGGTGCCCTTGAAGAACAGGCCGGACAGGTTGTTGCCGATGTTTCCAAAGCCCGAGATGACGCTTCGCAGCGCCAGGTCCAAGACACCGGTGTTGGCGAGCCCCGACACGCCGCTGCCGAAGTTGTTGAAGCCCGAGACCAGGCCACCGAAGTTCTGGTAACCAGATCCACCCACCAGGCCCAGTCCGTTGGAATTGAACCAACCGGACAGACCGGCACCGTTGTTGGCGAATCCGGAATTGCCTCCGGCGCCCGAGTTGAAGAAGCCCGAAGACGGCGCGATCGTCGAGTTGAGGTAGCCAGGCGCCGGCGGTATGGAGAATCCGGCAATGGTGGTGCTCGGCATGTGGATGCTGGGGATCACTAGCGGGGGAGTATTGAAGGCCGCGAGCCCGAACGGGGGAATGCTCAACGGCGGAGTGGTGAACGCCGCTGTTGTGATGTCGGGCAATGCAAATGCGCTCAAACCGATCGGATCGATGGTGAACGGCTGGGTTCGGAACGCCGGTGTCGTGATGTCCGGCAGGGCGGACGCGCCCAGGCCGATCGGGTCGATCGTGAACGGCGGGGTCCGGAACGCCTGCGTCACGATGTCGGGCAGCGTGAACCCACCGAGACCGATCCGGCCGATCTCCAACGGCGGTGTCGCAAACGGAGGCGTCACGATGTCGGGCAACTCGAACCCACCCAACCCAATCCGGCCGATCTCCAACGGCGGCGTCGCAAACGGCGGCGTGGTGATGTCCGGAAGGCTGAACGGCCCCAACCCGATTCGGCCGATGTTCAGCTGGGGAGTGGTGAACGCAGGTGTCGTGATTTGCGGCAGGGCGAAGCCGTCGACGCGAATCGGCTCGATGTCGATTCCGGGAATGGTGAAGCTGGGCAAGGTGAATCCCTCAACATTGAGCCGTGGGATGGAAAAACCGAATCCGGTGATCTGGCCGCCACCAAGGCTGATCGTCCCGGTACTTATGTAGGCTTCCGCTTGATTCCACGCAACGGGGATTCCGAGAATGCTTGCCGAAACAAATGGACCACCGATTTGTGGCAGGCCGCCCAGGTCCAGCAACGGCTGCAGCGCGGATATGTTGGTTGGTAGGACGGCAACGATGTTGCGTATGCTCAGCCCGCCTAGGCTGAAGCCAGGCAAGGTGATGGAGCCGGAATTGCCCGTGGTGGAGATGCCGGGAGTTTGAAAGGAACCAGACGTGATGCCGCCCACCGGTATTGGTGGCGTGTGCAGTCCGGGCAAGTTGAAACCACCCAGCGTGGTTCCGGCCGGAATCGAGAACGACGGAACGTTGATCCCCGGAATGCTCAACGTCGGCAAATCCATCGACCCCAACGCCGTACCCGCCGGAATACTGATCGACGGAATATCAATCCCTGGGATGCTCAACGTCGGGAGATTGAACGCGCCCAACGCGGTCCCCGCCGGGATACGGATCGACGGAATATCAATCCCTGGGATGCTGAGCGTCGGGAGATTGAACGCGCCCAACGCGGTCCCCGCCGGGATACGGATCGACGGAATATCGATCGCTGGAATGCTGAGAGTCGGCAAATCAGACGCACCCAACAACGTCCCAGCCGGGATCGAGATCGGCGGCACGTTGATTCCCGGGATGCTCAAGGCCGGCAGGTCGAACGCCGGAATCGAGATGCCGGGAATTTCCAGGGGCGGAAGCGTCAAGTCGGGCGTCGTGATCAGGAAATGCGTGCTGCCCTGGTTGACGCCTCGGTAGAAGACGCCGTTGCTCGCCTGCCCCGTGTTGAACAGGCCATTGTTCATGTCACCGAAGTTCAGGACCCCGGTGTTGAGATTGCCGACGTTGAGGAAACCAGTGTTGGCGTTGCCGCTGTTGAAGCTACCCGTGTTCGACCAGCCGGGGTTCAGGTCACCCATGTTGAAGCTGCCTACGTTGAAGTTACCGGTGTTTGCGTCTCCGACGTTGAACAGGCCGGTATTGAATGACCCCACGTTCAGGAAGCCACTGTTGCCCGAACCCGAACTCCAGAATCCGGTGTTGAAGTTGCCGGAGTTGCCGATCCCGAAGTTGCCGCTACCCGAGTTGAAGAAACCGATATTGCCGTTGCCGGAGTTGAACAGCCCGAAATTTCCGGTGCCCGAGTTCAACCCGCCGATACCGATCTGGCCATTGCCGGTCAGGCCGATGCCGATGTTGCCGGATCCGGAGTTTCCGAATCCGAAGTTGCCGCTGCCGATGTTGCCGAAGCCGAAATTGTTGCTACCACGATTGCTCAGGCCGAAATTGCTCGAGCCCAGGTTTGCTGCCCCGATGTTGGAGCTACCTGAGTTGCCGAACCCGATATTCAGGTCACCCAGATTGCCGAAACCGGTGTTGCCGCCACCGGCGTTGCCGATACCCAGGTTGACAATCAAGGCGCGGTCTGGCGTCACCAACGTTGCCTCGGCTGCGGGAAGAGCGCCGGCAAGGGCTTGAAGCGGTTGGGCGAAGGGCGCTAACGCGGACGCTATCGCCGACGCCCCGGCATGATACGCAGACATCGCGGCGACATCTGCGGCCCACATCTGTTCGTACAGCGTCTCCGCGGTGGCGATGGCCGGGGCGTTCTGGCCAAAGATGTTGGAAAGCACCAGCGACACGAACTCGTTGCGGTTGGCCGCCACCAGAGCGTCGGGCACTATGGCGAGCCGAACGGCGTCAAATTCGGCCGCCAGGGCGCTGGCCTGCACCGCCGACTGCCCCGCCTGAGCCGCGGCAGCGCTGAGCCAGCCCGCATAGGGCGCGGCGGCCGTCGCCATCGCGGCTGCGGCGGCACCCTGCCATGTTCCGTTGATCAATCCGGCTGTCACCGAGTTGAAAGACGCAGCTGCAGAAGACAATTCTTCGGCCAACGCTTCCCAGGCCGCCGCCGCGGCCAGTATCGGTTCGGATCCCGCGCCAGCACTGATCAGGGCCGAGTTGATCTCTGGCGGCAGCACAAAGTAATTCATGCGTCAACCTCTCTGAGGGCATGCGTGATTTGTCATCCGGCGGCGACCGCACACGGCCCCGAACCGGGGGTCGCCTACCAGGGTGATGACGTAGCGGAGAAGCTACGCGGTAGAAGCTACGCGGTAGCTACGCACTGATAACACGAAAAATAGACAACCGTTACCAAACTGTTATATCAAAACGAGGCGTTTGAACAATTTATTTACAACGCCTGCCTAATGCGCCAGCCGGCTGCCCAACGTCAACACTCCCGCCTCAGGCGCAAACCAAGTCTGCTTTAGCACAGTCGATTTCAGATATCTCAAGGTGGATCAACGAGCCCAGCCCTGACCATCACAGGGCGATCAGGCCCGATCAGAAACTGCTCCATATGCGGTGAAATGAATAGGATGTTCATAGAAAAGCGCCGACAACACCGGCATTTTGCAGCAAAGGATCCCGACGTCCCAACCGGGCAGCTTACCTGGCCGGAAGCCGGGTCCGACGGCAAAAAGAGCGTTGCGTTCGCGTTCACCCTCGGGCCGGCCGGCAGACGAAAGCAGGACTCCCGAACCCGTTGTGAGGTACCGGGTAACCGCCCGCTGCAGTCCGGCGCGGTTTCCACCCCCGGATATGCGGGTATGCGACCCCCGCATCGTTGATGAGACGCGCTCTAGTGACGAAGTGGAGATTGTTGAGATGAGATCTGAAGCTAGGACCGCTTTTGCGGTGTTGGGTGGTGGGGCAATGCTCTGCCTGACCGTCGCCTGCGGTGGCGGGGGCGACAAATCGCCCAGCAGTAGCACCACGCCGTCATCGACCACACCCACATCCGTGACGACGACGCTGCCCAGCGGCGCCGTGCCCTCGGAAACCGCACCGGGCGGCGGTGCCACGCAACCTGGCGGACCCACGGGTGGCGGCGGACCCGGCGGCGGAGGCGGCGGCGTGCCCGGCGGACCCACGGGTGGCGGCGGACCCGGCGGCGGAGGCGGCGGCGTGCCCGGCGGACCCACCGGCGGCGGCGGACCCGGTGGCGGCGGCGGCACCATTCCCGGTGTCGGCGGCGGCGGCGGCGGACCGGGTGGCGGGGGCGGCTGCGTGGGCAACATCTGCGGCAGCATCCCGTGATCGGTAGACCTGACTGATAACGGACAAGGACCGGCACTTACCCGGTCCTTGTCTGTTTTTCCGTGGGGTTAGGGTTCGGTCAGCACCGATCGCAAGGGAGCCCCAGATGGCGAAGCTCAGGTTCGGATATTTCATCGCCCCATTTCACCGGGCCGGCACCAATCCGACGCTCGCCCTCCAGCGCGACCTGGAATTCGTCGAGCATCTCGATGCCCTCGGATTCGACGAGGCCTGGATCGGCGAGCACCACTCCGCCGGCAGCGAGATCATCAGCTCACCCGAGGTCTTCATTGCGGCGGCGGCCCAGCGCGCCAAGCGAATTCGGTTCGGTACCGGAGTGATTTCGCTGTCCTACCACAACCCACTGTGGGTGGCGGATCGGTTGATGTTGTTGGACCACCTCACCCACGGACGCATCATCGGCGGGGTGGGACCAGGTTCGCTGCCCACCGACTCGGCGATGATCGGGTTGACGCCCACCGACACCCGCGAGCTTCTTGAAACCAACCTGGACATCGTGGTCCGACTGCTTGCGGGGGAGACCGTGTCGGCGAAGACCGCCACCCACCAGTTGTTCGACGCCAAGCTGCAACTCGCGCCCTATTCCGACGGCGGCATTCCGCTATCGGTCGCTGCGGTCGCCTCGCCGACGGGTGCACGACTGGCCGGCAAGCACGGCATCGGGCTGCTGTCCATCGGTGCGACATTGGTGGTCGAGGGCTTCGACGCGCTCGCCTACCACTGGGGCATCGTCGAAGAGCGCGCCGCGGTCTTCGGCACCCAGGTCGACCGCAGCAATTGGAGCCTGGTCGGGCCGATGCACATCGCCGAAACGGACGAGCAGGCCCGCGCCGACGTCAAATTCGGCATCGAGTCGTGGTTCCGCTACTTCCAGAAGGTCGCCGCCTTCCCGCAGATGACAATGCCCGGGGACCAGGTCGACGAGATGATCGACATCATCAACGAGAACGGTGCGGGAGTGATCGGCACGCCCGAACGCGCCCGCGAACAGGTACAGCGGTTGTGGGATCAATCCGGCGGTTTCGGGTGCATGCTGCAGATGGGCCACGAATGGGCCAACCCCGCGGCCACCAAGCGGTCCGCCGAATTGTTCGCCGCCGAAGTCATTCCGCATTTCCAGGGTCAGGCGCAACCGACCCTGGACGCGGCCGCCCGCGCCGGCCACATGCGCGACGACCTAGCCGCAACACAGTTGCAGGCCATCGAGCACATGACCAAGAAGTATCAGCACGAGGTCGAATCGAAGTAGCCGTTTCACAGCTGCCCGCTAAGTGGTGCTCAGCGGGCAGCCAGCCGCCGGGCGCAAACCTGAAGGATGACAACTACCGCCACCCCGCAAGCCCGATTCGTCCGATTGGCTTTAGCCCTCGTCGCCACCACGGCGTTACTCGTTCTGGGTCACGACGTTCTACGCGAGGCGGTGACTCCCGCCTCGGTTCGCCTGGCCGACGATGACGACCAGACACTGCAGCAACAGTTGCAAGCTCAACAGCAGATGGAGCAGGCGGAGCAACAGGCCGAAGAGCAGAACGAAATGGCCGAGCAACAGGCACAGCAAGCCGAGCAACAGGCACAGCAAGCCGAGCAACAGGGCCGGCAGGTCGAGCAGCAGGCCAACAACCCGTAGTCGTTATCGGGCCGTGCCCGCTTCCCGCTCGGCCGCCTTCACCAACTTGCCGGCGAAGAAATTCACCGCCCCGCCCATTGCCACGCGCGCCGCCGGGCCCGTGCCGCGGGCCTTCTCCACGAAGGACCCGCTCCAGCTGATTTCGGTGCCGCCCGACGGCGTCGGCGTCAGCACCACTTCGGCGATGTAGTCGTTGACGGGTGTGCGCGGGCCGACGAGTTTGTACACGTGCCGGCGGTCCTGCTCGAACTCGACGGTTTCTTCCTGTACGAACACCGGCCACATCCCCAGCTTGCGAATAGCCCCGACACCGCCCGGAGCCGGATCACCCTGGCGCACCCAACTGGACGAGACGACGATCGGCTTGGCCCAAGCCGACCAGTTCCCCCCGTCGGTAACCAGGCGGAACACCGTTGCGGGGGGCGCGCTGGTGGTCTTGTTGACTCCGAACGAGAATTTTCGACCCGACATGGCTACTCCCAAGTGACGATCCCAAATGACGACGGCCCAGTTGCTGCCGGGTACCCTACCGTGCCCTCGCGAGCGGCCCCAATTTGCTGCGCGAGCAGACGCGAAAGCACCCGCACGCCCGGCGTGTCGGGTGCTTTCGCGTCTGCTCGCGGGTGTGGCGCACCACCGCACGCCGGCCGGCAGCGCGTAGTCTTTCCCGCACTGTCACGTCCGGCCAGCAGAAGGACAGGTTCGAGCAGACAATTGAATGTTCCGTCACCGGGCGCCCGCACGATATCCGCGCTGGCTGCCGCGCTTCTGTTGGCAGCGTGCACCGCTCACGGCGCGCACAACTCCGCTCCGGCCACCAGCGCGACAACGTCGTCGGCGAAGGCGAGTAGCAGCCAGAACGTTCTGGACTCCGCGGTCAAACCCGACGGGCCGGGCTGCTCGGCTGCCATCGGCGTCGAGGGCAAGGTCGCCTGGACCGGGGTGGCCGGACTGGCAAACCTGGCGATCAGCGCCAAGATCACCGCGGACACCGTCTTCGACATCGCCTCGGTGTCCAAGCAGTTCACCGCGACCGCGATCCTGCTACTGGCCGATACCGGCAAGCTCACCCTCAACGACTCACTGGCCCAATACATGCCAGAGATGCCCCCGTGGGCAGCCGGCGTCACCCTCGCGCAGATGATGCACCAGGCCAGCGGGATTCCCGACTACATCGGACTGCTGCAGGACCAAGGCTTCAGCTACGCCGACCGCACCACGCAAGCCCAGGCGTTGCAGGCCCTGGTCGGCGCGCCGGAATTGGTGTTCAAGCCCGGCGCCCGCTACCAGTACTCGAACTCGAACTATTTGCTGCTCGGCGAGATCGTGCACCGGGTGTCCGGGCAACCGCTGCCCGATTACCTGCGCGCCCAGATCTTCGAACCGCTGGGCCTCACCATGGTGATGGACCCCGTCGCAAGCATCCCGAACAAGGCGCTGTCGTACACCGGTGATGGCCGGGTCGCCGAGGCGAAATGGGAGCAGATCGGCGACGGCGGCATTCAGACCAGCCCGTCAGAACTGGTGCGGTGGGCCGACAATTACCGCACCGGCAAGGTGGGGGGTCCTCAGCTCCTGGATGCGCAACTGGCCGGCGCGGTGCAAACCGAACCCGGCGGCGGCGACCGTTATGGCGCGGGCATCTTCTCGCTCGCCAACGGCATGCTCGATCACGACGGCGGCTGGGCGGGGTTCGTCAGTGCGTTCCGTGTCAGCAGCGACCGACGCACCGCGGTGGCGATCAGTTGCAACGTCGACAATCAGGACCCCGAAGCCCTTGCCGACGCGCTGGGCCACATCTGGATGTAGCCGAAGTCGTGGATGCAGCCGACGCCGGCAAACAAAATCGCGATTCCGCTGCCCTTGCCGCCGGGGGAACTGTAATCATTCACGGTATGGCGCAACCGTCCGTTCTCACCGCCGACAATGGGCTTCCGTCCGGAGTGCAGGGAGCCTGCGACTCACGGTTCCTGAATGTGATCCGCGCATTCGCCGGGCTATACCCCGGACGCATGTTCGGCGGCGGAGCGCTGTCGGTCTACATCGACGGCCGGCAGGTGGTCGATGTATGGACGGGATACTCCGATCGCAAGGGTGACGTGCCCTGGACCGCCGACACCGGTGCCATGGTGTTCTCCGCGACAAAAGGGTTGGCGGCCACCATCATTCATCTGCTCGTCGACCGCGGGATGCTTGCCTACGACGAGCCGGTCGCCACGTACTGGCCCGAGTTCGGGGTCAACGGCAAGGACGAGATCACTGTCAGCGACGTGTTGCGGCATCGCGCGGGACTGTCCCACCTCAAAGGCGTCGACAAAGACACCATCATGGACCACCTGCGCATGGAGGAACGCCTGGCCGCGGCCCCGGTGGACCACGCACACGGCAAGATGGCCTACCACGCCATCACCTACGGATGGTTGCTGTCCGGGCTGGCCCGCGCGGTGACCGGCAAAGGGATGCGAGAACTGTTCCGTGAGGAACTCGCGCGCCCGCTGAACACCGACGGTCTGCACCTGGGGCGCCCGCCGGCCGAGTCACCCACCAAGGCTGCGCAGACGCTGTTGCCTCAGGCCAAGATTCCGACCCCGCTACTGGACTTCATCGCGCCCAAGGTGGCGGGGCTGTCGTTCTCCGGCCTGCTCGGATCCATCTATTTCCCGGGCATCATGGGGATGCTGCAGGATGACATGCCGTTCCTCGATGGTGAACTGCCGGCGGTCAACGGGGTGGTGACCGCGCGTGCTCTCGCCAAGACGTACGCGGTGCTGGCCAACGACGGCGTGATCGACGACACCAGGCTGCTGTCGTCGGAAGCGGTGGCCAGCATGAAGGGCAAAGCCGAGCTGTGGCCGGATCTGAACCTCGGTCTGCCGTTCACCTACCACCAGGGTTACCAATCATCGCCGGTGCCAGGCTTTTTGGAGGGCTACGGCCACATCGGGCTCGGCGGCACCGTCGGTTGGGCCGATCCGGAATCTGGCAGCTCGTTCGGCTACGTGCACAACCGGCTGCTGACGCTGCTGCTGTTCGACGTCGGGTCATTCGCCGGGCTGGCCCCGCTGCTGACCAGCGCCGTCAACACGGCGCGCAATGAGGGACCGCTGGAGGTGCCGCACTTCGGTGCGCCGTTCTATGACCCGGACGAGCAGGAACCCGCCGCTGGGGAGTGACGGGCGCCCCGACAGCTGCGCGAGCGTGCGCAGTTGGACGGCGACACGCCGGTGCGGGTGGCATTGTGCGCACCCTCGTCACACCGAAAACATGGCCGCCCGCGCCCGGTGACAGGTAACCAGAACCACACCCGCGGGTGCCCGGCTCGCCTCGACAAGGTTTATAGACTGCGGGCATGAATGGCGGCGTCCGGTCCGGGCAGGCAGTGCGCGAAGGCCTGCTGCAGATCGAGGACTGTCTGGACGCCGACGGCAACATCGCGTTGCCACCGGAAACCACCCTGATCTCGTTGATCGACCGCAACATCAAGTACGTCGGCGGGGAGATCGCCTATCGCTTCCTCGACTACACCGGATCGGGGGAGGGACGCGCCCTCGAAGTGACCTGGGACCGGTTCGGGGTCCGGCTGCGCGCCATCAGCGCACAGATCCAGCAGCTAGCCGGTCCCGGCGACCGGGTGGCCATCCTGGCGCCACAGAGCATCGACTGGGTGGCCGGCTACTACGCCGCGATCAAAGCCGGCTCCGTGGCGGTGCCGCTGTTCGCCCCGGAACTGCCCGGCCATGCCGAACGCCTGCAAACGGCGCTGCGGGATTCGCGGCCGTCGGTCGTCCTGACCACCGCCGCGGCCCGGGCGGGTATCGAAGACTTCCTGGCCACGCTGCCCGACCTGCCCAAGCCGGCGGTGCTCGTCATCGACGAGATACCCGACTCGGCGCAGGAGTCGTTCGTCCCCGTCCACCTGGATATGGACGCCGTGTCATATTTGCAGTACACCTCGGGAGCGACCCGCCCGCCGATCGGCGTCGAGATCACCCATCGAGCGGTCGCCACCAACCTGGCCCAGATGATCCTGTCGATCGACCTGCTGAACCGAAACACCCACGGCGTCAGCTGGTTACCGCTCTACCACGACATGGGCCTGTCGATGATCGGCTTTCCCACGGTGTACGGCGGACACACCACGCTGATGTCGCCGACCGCGTTTGTGCGACGACCGCAGCGGTGGATCCAGGCGCTGTCGGACGGGTCGCGGACCGGACAGGTGGTGACCGCGGCGCCGAACTTCGCTTATGAATGGGCGGCCCAACGGGGACGCCCAGCCGACGGCGACGACGTCGATCTGAGCAATGTCGTGCTGATCATCGGTTCGGAGCCGGTCAGCATCGACGCTGTCGACGCATTCAACAATGCGTTCGTGCCCTTCGGATTACCGCGCACGGCGTTCAAACCCTCCTATGGCATCGCCGAGGCGACGCTGATGATCGCCACGATCGACCACGACGCCCAGACGTCCGTGGTGTATCTGGACCGCGAGCGGCTGGGAGCGGGCGAGGCCGTTCGGGTCGCCGCGGACGACCCGAAGGCGATGGTCCACGTGTCGTGCGGTCAGCCCGCGCGAAGCCTGTGGGCAGTGATCGTCGATCCCGACACCGGTGCCGAGTTGCCGGACGGCCGGGTAGGCGAACCATGGCTGCAGGGCGACAACGTCGGGCGCGGCTACTGGGGCCGGCCCGAACAGACCCGCGAGACCTTCGGCGCCAAACTGCGATCGGTGCTGCCGGACGGCAGCCACGCCGCCGGCGCGCACATCGACGGAAATTGGTTGCGCACCGGCGATTTGGCGGTGTACCTGGATGGCGAGATCTATGTCGTCGGCCGGATCGCCGACCTGGTGACGATCGATGGACAGAATTACTATCCGCAGGACATCGAGGCCACCGTCGCGGCGGCCTCGCCGATGGTGCGGAAGGGATACGTCACGGCATTCGCGGTGCCCGAGGCTGACGGTCAAGGCCTGGTGGTCATCGCCGAGCGCGCAACGGGCACCAGTCGCGTCGACCCGAAAACCGCGGTCGAGGCCATCCGCGTGGCGGTGCAGGAGCGGCACGGATTGTCCCTCACCGACGTGCGTTTTCTGCCCGCTGGCGCGATTCCTCGCACTACCAGCGGCAAGCTGGCGCGGGTGGCCTGCCGGGCCGCATACCTCGACAATGTTCTGGGCAGTCATTAGTCGCCATCCACTGGCCGGTGGCACCGTCCCAGTATGTTCGGGGGATTGAATCCAGCGCAGCGGCCCAACAGCTCATCAAGGTCCGCGCTGGGTGACACGATGGTGCGATGCCCGTCGTGCCTGAACTCCCCGGTTTCGGATCTGAGGATGCACCGGATCTCGCGGGCTATCCGGCTACCGCACCGCCACTGCCGCCTCCCGTCACCTTCGACCAGCACTGGTCGAATCTGACGTTTGTGCATTGGCCGGTGAACCCGGACGGCATCGCCCACCTTTACCCGCCGGGGACACGTCCCGACGTCTTCGCCGACGGAAACACTTATGTCGGACTGGTCCCGTTCGCCATGGCCGGCACGAAACTCGGTACCGCGGTACCGCTTCCATACTTCGGCCGGTTCCTCGAGACGAACGTCCGGCTCTACTCGGTCGACGATGCCGGGCGGCACGGGGTGCTGTTCCGGTCGCTCGAAACCGCCCGGCTGGCGGTCGTGCCCGTCACCCGCATCGGCCTGGGCATCCCGTACACCTGGGCGAAAATGCGAATGACCCGCTCGGGCAACCAGATCACCTACCACAGCGTGCGGCGCTGGCCGCGGCGCGGGCTACGCAGCCTGGTGACTGTCAACGTCGGTGAGGTGATCGAGCCGACACCGCTGGAAGTGTGGCTCACTGCCCGGTGGGGAGCCCACACCCGCAAGGCCGGCCGTACCTGGTGGGTTCCCAACGAACACGACGCATGGCCGCTGCGGGTGGCCGAGGTCGTGGAACTACGTGACGAACTCGTCGCCGCGGCGGGTGTCACGTCGTGCGGCGATCGGTTACGGGCGGCGTATTCCGCCGGCGTTCGAACATTTTTCGGCCGGCCCTGCCTGGTTCAGTAGGACAGCACACGGAAATGCCCACGGGGACAGTTGCCTTCGATGCCGCTGAACGGGTCGTCGTCGAATTCTCGCCAGTCCCAGTGCTTCCCGCAGTAGCACGCCGGGCAGTCGGGACAGTGAAAGGGCGCGTAGGCGTAGCCCATTCGGTAGAGGGCCGCGGCGTCGGCGTCCGCGATCGCGTACACCAGCCATTCCACGCTCTCGCTGGAGACGGGGTGCGTGGCGGCGCCGAAGAACGTGTCCACCAAGAGGGCCGCCTGCCAGCCGGGCCGTTCCAGCACGTCGAGTTCGACCAGCGCCTGCAGCGCCGGCCTGGTGTCGTCCGCCAGCGCGTCGGCAGGGGTGACGAACCGGACGCTGCCCGCCGGTTCGCCGCAGACTGCGCAGGAGAATTGGGCCGCGCCCGGCTCAGGGGCAGGTGTAGCCACCGTCGATCACCACATCGGAGCCGGTCATGTAGCTCGAAGCCGCGCTGGCCAGGTAGAGGTAAAGACCGGTGAGTTCCTCGGGCCGGCCGATCCGTCCCATCGGGATCTTCGGCTCCCACTGGCGGTGGTACTCCGCCAGCGGTTCGACGAGTTCGGTGAGGATGTAGCCCGGGCTGACGGCGTTGACCCGGATGTCATACGGGGCGAACTCGACCGCCATGGCCTTGGTCAGGTGAATTACCGCCGCCTTGGAGGCACAGTAGTGGCCCACCTGCTGCGGAATGTTGATGATGTGCCCCGACATCGAGGCGGTGGTGATGATCGACCCGCCCCGTCCCTGGCTGATCATCGCCTGGGCCGCGGTCCGCGCGGTCAGGAAGACGCCGGTCACATTCGTGCTCTGAATTCGCTCGAACTCCTCGAGCGACATGTCCAGCATCGGCGTCACCGACACGATGCCGGCATTGCACACGGCGATGTCGATGCCACCCAGCTCCGCGACGACCGTGTCGACCATGGCGCTCACCTGCTCTTCGCGGGTGACATCACAGGCGATGGGCACCGCCCGTCCGCCCGCCGCCGCGATCTCGTCGGCCAATTGCTCCAGGGCGTCCAAATGCCTTGCCGCGACTGCTACTTCGGCGCCGGCCTCGACGTAAGCCAGGGCCACCTTCTTGCCGATGCCGCTGGATGCACCCGTCACCAGGGCCCTCTTGCCGCGCAGGTCGAACAGGTCCAAGACGCTCATACGCTCTAGTGTGTCCGGTATGGGCAAGTTCGCCAAAATAGAGATCGAAGAAGCTGTCAACCACTACACCGAGGTCGCCGCGGGGTGTTCCGCGTCCGGGGACTGGCGCCCTTTCGCGGACCTCTTCACCGAAGACGTCGTCTACACCGAACACCACTATGGAGTCTTCCATGGCCGTGAGGCGGTGCGCGAGTGGATCGTCGACGTGATGGCGCCGTTTCCGCACATGCGGTTTCCGTCGGAGTGGATCGCCTTCGACGAGGACAACGACGCCGTCGTCATCATGATCAAGAACCTCCTCGACCATCCGACCGATCCGAACGGCGAGCCGTTCTGGTTCCCGAACTGGACCCGGTTGGTCTACGCCGGTGACGGATTGTTCTCCAGTGAAGAGGACATCTACAACCCGAACCGCGATGCGCCGCGGGTGGTCGCGGAATGGATGCGCGCGGGCGGCAAGCTTGCCACCGACAAAATCGCCGCACCCAAAGCCTGACCGGATACGGGTCCCGCTTCTAGGTCGAACTACCCACCGGTTGCCGCTTGCGCCGCCGGGATCGAACCGCCGAAATGGCCTGTTCCCAGGCCAGCAGGGTGGCGGCCTTGAGGTTGGCCGGCTTCAGGCTGTCCTTGGACAATAAAGCGGTTGCGGCGGCCTTGGTGCTCACCGATGCCTTGGACATGTGGCCCGAGTCGTACGGAGGCTGCGGGTCGTATTCGATGGCCAGCTGGATCGCTTTCGCGCGGCCCTCGCCGCCGATCTGCCCGGCAAGCCATAGCCCGAGGTCGATGCCCGCCGATACCCCGGCGCTGGTGATTACCTTGTCCTGGTGCACAATCCGCTCGTCATCCACCGGGATGACGCCGAACGTCTTCAGCACCGGCAGCGCGACCCAGTGCGAGGTGGCGCGCTTGTCCTGCAGCAACCCGGCGGCGGCCAGGATCACCGAACCCGAACACACCGAGGTGGTCCACGTCGCGGTCTGGTGGACCTGACGCAACCACTCGAGCAGTTTCTCGTCGCGGGCATGCACCGGAGTCGCCGGGCCACCCGGCACCAGAACCACGTCGGGCGAAGGCGTTTCGGCCAGGGAGTGGGTGGCGCCCAGTACCAGTACCCCGGAGTCGGCGGTGATCGGTCCGGGTTCGTGCCAGACGAACCGCACGTCGGCGTCCGGTAATTGGCGCAACACCTCATAGGGGCCGATCATGTCCAGGGCGGTGAATCCCGGGTAGGCCACGAAGGCGATCTGGGTCATCGGTGTGCTCCTCACTGGTGGTTATCAGGCGAAAGCCTTGCGGTACTGGTCGGGCGGGATGCCGATCCGGCGAATGAAGTTGCGGCGCATGGTTTCCGCCGTGCCGAAACCGCAGCGCGAGGCGATCGCCACCACCGTGTCGTCGGTCTCTTCCAGTTGTCGGCGCGCGGCTTCGGTGCGGATGCGTTCCACGTACTGACCCGGCGCCTCACCGACCTCTTCGGTGAACACCCGGGTGAAATGGCGGGGGCTCATCGCGGCCCGCCGCGCCAGTTCGTCCACGCTGTGCACCGCACCAGGTTCGGACTCGATGGCTTCCTGGACATCACGGATGGACGTCCGCTTGGCCCGCGGCATCCAGACCGGCGCGGCGAACTGCGTCTGTCCGCCGGGCCGGCGCAGGTACAGCACCAGCCAGCGGGCCACCGTCTGCGCAACCTCGGTGCCGTGGTCGTCCTCGACCAGCGACAGGGCGAGGTCGATCCCCGAGGTGACACCCGCGGCGGTCCAGATCCGTTCCCCGCTGCGCAGGAAGATCGGGTCGGGGTCGACGTCGATGGACGGGAATTCCTCGGCCAACCGGTCGGCGAAGGCCCAATGGGTGGTGACGCGCTGGCCGTCGAGCAGTCCCGCCTCGGCGGCCAGGAACGCGCCCGTGCAAACGGTGACAACGCGACGCGCCGATCGGGAGATCGCCTTCACCCAGTCGATGAACTCCCGGTCGGTGCGCGTCGCATCGATCCCGGCGCCACCGGGTAGCACGACGGTGTCGACCGGTTCTCGAGGGTCGGGGAGTGGGGCCGCGTTGAAGCTGAGGCCGGTCGGGGTGCTCACGGGCTGTCCGCCGGGGGAGGCGACGATCACCTCGTAGCCACCTTTGGTCAACAGGGCAGCGCCGGTGAAGACCTCATACGGTCCCACCACGTCGAGCGCCTGCACACCGGGGAAGCCGGCAATGACCACCTTGCGAGCCATGGAGCCAGTCTCGGCCACCGTCGTCGTGGCGTCTACGCCCTGCACCCCACGAATTAGGACATCACGACGAGCGGCGCTGCGGGTTCGACGCCGGACCCGGGCAAGAACCGCACTGCGCTTCTTGGCAGACTGTGCGCATGGCACAGATAACCTTGCGCGGAAATGCGATCAACACCGTCGGCGAGCTTCCCGCCGTTGGATCCCCGGCCCCTGCCTTCACGCTGACCGGCGGCGACCTGGGCCCGGTCAGTAAGGACCAGTTCGCCGGGAAAGCTGTGCTGCTGAACATTTTTCCGTCGGTGGACACCCCGGTGTGCGCGACCAGTGTGCGGACCTTCAACGAACGGGTCGCCGGGACCGGTGCAGCCGTGGTGTGCGTCTCCAAGGACCTGCCGTTCGCACAGAAGCGATTCTGCGGCGCCGAGGGCATCGAGAACGTCAACGTCGCATCCGCGTTCCGGGACAGCTTCGGTGAGGACTACGGCGTCACCATCGCCGACGGCCCGATGGCAGGTCTGCTGGCCCGTGCGGTCGTGGTGATCGGCCCCGACGGCAACGTCGCGCACACCGAACTGGTGCCGGAGATCGCCCAGGAGCCCGACTACGACGCGGCGCTCGGCGCCCTGCAGTCCTAACCCGGTAGCGCCGCGCAGACCGCCGCACGAAGCTCAAGCGGCGGGTGGGCGGTGACCGGGCAGCCGGCGAGCATGAACCCGCCGACGGCCGTCATCACCACGCCCAAAGCCACCCGGACCGCCAGCGTTCTCTGTTTGTCGGTCATCTCGGCTCCTCGGGTCGGTTGCAGCGAAATGCTAGCGTCGCGCCCCCTCGCCGGGAATAGCTGTTTCGAAATTGCTGGGAACTTCTTATATTCCTGGTGGAACTCGAAACACATTGATGGCGAACATGATTCATGCCAAGTACGTTGACAACCGCTGACCCATTCCGCGGTCTGCGATCGCATGTCAACTTCGCGGACTTCCCCGTCGCGGTTTCGGGAAATCAACGACGGCGTGGACGTCATGGGCCTCACAATCCCGCGCGGTCGGCAAGTAGCGCCCGGTGCTGCGCACTGCTGCCGAACAGCGCTTGGGTGGTCTTGGCTCGGCGAAAGTACCGGTGCAGGCGGTGTTCCCAGGTGAACGCGATGCCGCCATGGATCTGGATGGCGGATTCGGCGCACTGCACAAACGTGTCGGCGGCCTGCGCCTTCGCCAGTGGCGCCGCGATCTCCAGCTCCTCGCCGCTGGAGGCGCTCATGGCCGCGAACATCACGGCAGCGCGGGTGGCGTCGATCTCGACCAGCATCTCAGCGCACATGTGCTTGACCGCTTGGAAAGAGCCGATCGGCCGGTCGAATTGGGTGCGCTGGCGCGCATACTGGACGGCCGTCTCGAGGCAGGCTTCCGCGCCGCCGAGCATCTCGGCCGCGAGCAGCACCCGGGCGATGTCCACGACCGGCAACAGGCCCCCGGGCCGGCCCGCCCACAGCGCATCGGCGGGCACCTGACTCAGCCGCAACCGCGCGAGGGGCCGGGTGATATCGAACGACGGCAGCCGCTCGACCGTGAGGCCGGGTGCATCGACCCGTACCAGGAAGGCGGTGATTTCACCGAGGGATGCGACGGCCGGCACCACGAATACGTCGGCGACGTGACCGTGCAGCACCGGTGTGCACGTGCCGGTGAGCAGGGTGTGCCCGTCCCGTCGTTCGGCTACCACGGTCGCGCCGCTCGCCGCGCCGGGGCCCCAGGCGCCGAACGCCGCGATCTGCGCACCGGACAGCAGGTCGGCGAGCAGTTCTTTGCGCTGCTCCTCGTCGCCGAGTCGCAGAATTGCTTCGACCGCAAAGGCGTTGGTTGCGAACGGAACTGGGGCAAGTGCTCGGCCGAGCTCGGTGCACGCGATGGCGGTGTCGACGAGGGTGGCGCCGGCGCCACCGTACTCGGCCGGGATGTGCAGGCCGGGCAGTTCGAGTTCACCGCACAGCCGGTGCCACAGCGCGGCGTCGTATTCCTCAGCACTGGGGCGCTGCAGGAACCCGCGCAGCACCGCGCGGAACTCGTCCTGCTCGGTGCTGTATTGAAAGTCCATGTCAGCGCGGCAATCCGAGAAGTTTCTCGCCGATGACGTTGCGCTGGATCTGCGAGCTGCCGGCATAGATCGTCGCGGCGCGGGAGTACACCAACTCGTCCATCCAGCATGCGGGGGAGTTCGGCGTGCCGGCTTCGGGCACCACCCGCGCTGCGCCGTTACCCGGCCCGTCCGGGCTCAACGCGTCGAGCCCCAAGATCTCTGCGGCCAGATCGGTGTAACGGCGAAAGTATTCGCTCCAGATGACCTTGCTGATCGCGGCATCGGCGCCGGGCAGCTCGCCGTTCAGCGCCGAAGTCAGGCCGCGGTAGCCGCGGTAACGCATGATCTGCACGCGGGAGAAGCACCATGCCAACCTATCTCGGATACGCGGCTCGGCGTTCAGGCCGCGTTCGCGCGCGAGGTCGCACAACCGCTGCAGGTCGCGACCGAACTCGAGGGCGACCGTCGTCACGGCTGAGCCGCGCTCGAACCCCAGCAGCGTCATCGCGGTCGCCCACCCGTTGCCGACCCCACCCAGCACATTGCCCGACGCCGTGCGGGCATCGGCGCAGAACACCTCGCTGAAAGACGAATGGCCAGCGGCGTTGACGATCGGCCGGACGAGGATGCCCGGCTGATCGATCGGCACCAGCAGCAACGACAACCCCTTGTGCTTGGGCACGGTCGCGTCCGTGCGCGCCAACAGGAAGATCCAATTCGCTGTGCCACCGGCCGAAGTCCATATCTTCTGGCCGTTGATCACCCATTCGTCGCCGTCGAGCACCGCACGGGTGCGCACAGCCGCCAGGTCCGACCCGGCGTCGGGCTCGGAGAAGCCCTGGCACCAGCGGTCCTCGCCGGACAGGATGCGCGGCAGGAAATGCGCCTTCTGCTCCTCGGACCCGACGGCGATCAGCGTGTTGCCGAGCAGATCGATGCCGAGCAGGTCGTTCTCGGCGCGTTCCGGGGCGCCCGCCCGGTTGAACTCCTCGGCGAGCACCACCTGTTCGAGGGGGGAGAGGCCACCGCCGCCATACTCTTTGGGCCACGACACCGCCACCAGTCCGGCGGCGGCCAGCGACTGCCGCCACCGGGCGGCGAAGTCCTCGCGCTCATCGGGTGCAAGGGCCCCGAGGCCGGACCAGCCGACCGGCAACCGATCGGCCAGGAACTCCCGGATGCGATGGCGAAAAGCCCCGACCTCCGGCGGATACGTGATGTCCACGTCGCGGGCCCCTCAGGGCCGCTGCTTGTCGGCCGGAAGGATTTCGGGAGCGCCGCGCCAGTCGTCCAAGCCGTACTCGACGGTTCCGTAGGACAGCTGTCCGCCGGTCACCTCGGCCCAGTGGGCGTGGTTGAGCTGATGGATCTTGAAACACCCGTCCAGGGCCGTCGTGAAACCCATCGCGTCGACGGTCTGGTTTACCGACTCCTTGATGAGCAGCGCCGCCAGCCTCGGCACCTTGGCGACTCGGCGAGCGAATGCGATTGTGCTGTCCGTCAATTCGCCGGCGGGAAACACCTTACTGACCATCCCGAGCCGGTGGGCCTCATCGGCGCCGATCGAGTCGCCGGTGAGCAGAAGTTCCTTCGCCTTACGCGGCCCGAACTCCCACGGATGGCCGAAGTACTCCACGCCGCACATGCCCAGCCGGGTACCGACGACGTCGGCGAACACAGTGTCCTGGCTGGCCACGATCAGGTCGCAGCACCACGCGAGCATCAGGCCCGCCGACAGCACCGTCCCGTGGACCTGGGCAATCGTGATCTTGCGCAGGTTGCGCCACCGTTTGGTGTTCTCGAAGTAGTAGTGCCACTCCTGGCGGTTGCGCGACTCAACGCCGCCGAAGCTGCCGCCATTGCATTGGTAGCTGGGGTGCTGGTCCGGTCCGGGCGTGCGCTCGCGAACGTCGTCGGCCGAGCCGAGGTCGTGTCCGGCCGAGAATGCCGGGCCCGCGCCGCGCAGGATCACCACGCGGACGGCGTCGTCCGCCTCGGCGAGCTCGAACGCGGCACCGAGTTCCACCAGCAGTCCGCGGGTTTGCGCGTTTCGCTGCTTCGGCCGGTCCAGCGTGATTGCCGCGATCCGGCCGTCGTCGATCGTCTCGTAGCGCAGGAACTTGAAGTCGGTTCCGGGCCGCTCCCCATTGGGCCGGTGATCGATCGAACTCACCCCGGTAACGCTCATAACGGCTCCTCGCTGCTCAATGCACACGGCGAACGCGTGACCCGTGCGAGATTACGCGCGCATTCCGCATTATGTCCATAGCCAGTACGCGTTGTTAGCGGGTGGATCGGAAAGAATCACCAAGCAAAAAGGCTCTTGTGTACAACGAAGTATCTTGCTAGTACTGTGATAGACCTACAGACAGGCCGACCTGGCACCCGACGACGAAGGGTTAACGATGGAGATCGGAATCTTCCTGATGCCGGCCCATCCACCGGAGCGCACCCTGTACGACGCGACCCAGTGGGATCTCGACATCATCGAGCTGGCTGACCAGCTCGGGTATGTGGAGGCCTGGGTCGGCGAACACTTCACCGTGCCGTGGGAGCCGATCTGCGCGCCGGATCTGCTGCTGGCGCAGGCGCTGCTGCGAACCAAGAACATCAAGGTCGCACCGGGCGCACACCTGCTGCCCTATCATCACCCGGTCGAATTGGCGCACCGCGTCGCGTATTTCGACCACCTCGCCCAGGGCCGCTTCATGCTTGGCGTAGGCGCCAGCGGTATCCCCGGCGACTGGGCGCTCTATGACGTTGACGGCAAGAACGGTGAACACCGCGAGATGACCCGCGAAGCGCTGGAGATCATGCTGCGCATCTGGACCGAGGACGCACCCTGGGAACATCGCGGAAAGTATTGGAACGCCAACGGGATCGCGCCGATGTTCGAGGGTCTGATGCGGCGCCACATCAAGCCGTTCCAGAATCCGCATCCGCCCATCGGTGTCACCGGCTTCAGCGCGGGCTCCGAGACGCTCAAGCTGGCCGGCGAACGCGGTTACCTGCCGATGAGTCTCGACCTCAACACCGAATACGTTGCCACGCACTGGGATGCGGTACTCGAAGGCGCCGAGCGCAGCGGCCGCACGCCGGACCGCCGCGACTGGCGGCTGGTACGCGAGGTGCTGGTGGGCGAGACCGACGAGCAAGCCTTCCGTTACGCCGTCGATGGCGCGATGGGGCGCGCCATGCGCGAGTACACCTTGCCGACCTTCCGCATGTTCGGCATGACCAAGTTCTACAAGCACCACCCGTCCGTCGCCGACGACGACGTGACCGCGGAATACCTCGCCGAGAACACGTTTGTGGTCGGTTCCGTCGAGACTGTGGTCGACAAGTTGGAGGCCACCTACGATCAGGTCGGCGGCTTCGGCCATCTGCTGGTGCTCGGGTTCGACTACCGGGAGAACCCCGGTCCCTGGAAGGAATCGCTGCGACTGCTGGCCGAGGAGGTCATGCCCAGACTCAACGCCCGCATCGCCCGCAAGCCAGTCGCGTTGGTCGTCTAGCGGTGTCGGTCATGCCGGTTCGCCAGGTCACCGTCGGCTATTCGGACGGGACGTGCAAAATCATGCCGGTCCGGCCGGACCAGACGATGCTCGATGCCGCCGAGGAGCACGGCGTCGCCATCGTCAACGAATGCCAGAGTGGGATCTGTGGCACCTGCGTCGCTTCATGTACCACCGGCACGTATGAGATGGGACGCACCGAGGGCCTGTCCGATGTCGAGCGTGCCGCCCGAAAGATCCTGACTTGTCAGACGTTCGCCACCTCGGATTGCCGCATCGAGTTGCAGTATCCGGCCGACGACAACGCCGCGCTGTTGGTCACCGGTGACGCGCTGGTGAGTGGAGTGGAGCTGATATCGCCCAGCACCGCTCTGCTGCGCGTCGACATCTCGGGCTGGGGAACAGCGCTGCACTACAAGGCCGGCCAATTCGCGCAGCTACAGGTGCCGGGCACCGACATCTGGCGCAACTATTCCTACGCCCACCCGGCCGACGGCGGCGGGGAACTGGAATTCATCATCCGGTTGCTCCCCGACGGAGTGATGTCGAACTATCTGCGCGACCGCGCCAAGCCAGGGGACCGAATCTCCTTGCGATGCAGCAAGGGCAGCTTCTACCTGCGGCCCGTGGCGCGGCCGGTGATCCTGATCGCGGGCGGCACCGGTCTCTCGGCGATCCTGGCGATGGCGCAGAGCCTGAGTGCTCACACTTGCCAGCCGGTCTACCTGCTCTACGGAGTGACCGACGCCGCGGATCTGTGCAAGCTCGATGAACTCAGGGAATTACAGCATCGGGTCGCCGCCGTGGACGTGCGCGTCACCGTGGTCGAGTCCAGCGACGGGTGGGATGGGCGCACCGGACTGGTCACCGACCTGCTGGACGAGCAGATGCTGGCCGGTGGCGACGCCGACGTCTACCTCTGCGGCCCGGCGCCGATGGTTGAGGCCACCCGAAGCTGGCTGGGCGACAACGGGTTCCACCGCGTCGGGTTGTACTACGAGAAGTTCGTTCCCAGCGGGGCGGCGAGAAGCCGCACCCCGGTCCGGCTTGATCAGGCCCGACTCGATGTCGATGACATCAGGCGGCGCGGTCGTGGTACCGCCGTGATCATCGGCGGCAGCATCGCCGGAATCGCCGCGGCGAAAGCGTGTAGCGAGACCTTCGAGCGCGTCATCGTGCTGGAACAAGACGACGCACACCGGCGCCGCGAAGGCCGGCCCGGCGCGGCTCAGGGCTGGCATCTGCACCACCTGCTCACCGCCGGGCAGATCGAATTGGAGCGTTTCTTCCCAGGCATTGTCGACGACATGGTCCGCGAGGGCGCGTTCAGGGTCGACATGGCCGCGCAGTACCGGATCAGGCTGGGCGGGTCGTGGAAGAAACCGGGCACCAGTGACATCGAGATCGTCTGCGCCGGAAGACCGCTGCTCGAGTGGTGCGTGCGGCGCCGGCTCGACGGGGAGCCACGAATCGACTTCCGTTACGAGTCCGAGGTGACCGACCTAATACTCGACCGCGCGAACAACAGCGTCATCGGCGTCGCAGTGGGAGAGGACGCCCAGGTCATTCCCGCTGAGTTCGTCGTCGACGCGTCGGGCAAGAACACCCGGGTGCCGGAGTACCTGGAGCGCTTGGGTATCGGCGCGCCGGAAGTCGAACAGGACATCATCAACTGCTTCTACTCGACCATGCAGCACCGTGTTCCGCCCGAGCGGCAGTGGCAGGACAAGGTGATGGTGATCTGCTACGCCTACCGTCCCTTCGAAGACACCTATGCCGCGCAGTATTACACCGACAGTTCCCGCACGCTGCTGTCCACGTCGTTGGTGGCCTACAACTGCTACTCCCCGCCGCGGACGGCGAAGGAGTTCCGTGAGTTCGCCGATCGGATGCCGTCGCCCATCGTGGGCGAGAACATCGACGGGCTGGAACCGGCGTCGCCGATCTACAACTTCCGTTACCCGAACATGCTGCGCCTGCATTACGAGAAGAAGCGGAACCTGCCCCGCGCACTGGTGGCGGTCGGAGACGCCTACACCAGTGCCGACCCGGTCTCGGGATTGGGAATGAGTCTGGCGCTCAAAGAGGTTCGCGAGATGCAGGTGCTGCTGGCCAAATACGGTCCGGGGCACCGGGAGCTACCGCACCGCTACTATCGCTCGATCGCCAAGATGGCCGACACCGCCTGGTTCGTGATCCGTGAGCAGAATCTGCGGTTCAACTGGATGAAGGACGTGCAGAAGAAGCGTCCGTTCTACTTCGGCGTCCTGACCTGGTACATGGATCGTTTGCTGGAACTGGTGCACGACGACCTCGAAGCGTACCGGGAGTTCCTGGCCGTGGTCCACCTCGTCAAACCGCCGCTGGCGCTGATGAAACCGGGCATTGCGTCACGAGTGCTCGGCAAGTGGGCCCGCACCCGGCTGTCCGGCGAGAAGACACTGATCGCACTGAATTACCAAAATCGGCCCATACCAGCCGAACCCGCCGACCAGCTGGTCGGCGCCAGCAGACCATGAGGGAGGCGACCATGGCGAAGGTTCATCGAACGCTGAACTGCCGGGGCACCCGGATCCATGCCGTGGAGCAGGGATCCGGTCCACTGGCGGTGCTGATTCATGGCTTTCCGGAGTCGTGGTACTCCTGGCGCCACCAGCTACCCGCCCTCGCCGATGCCGGCTACCGCGTGGTGGCCATTGACCAGCGTGGCTACGGCCGCTCGTCGAAGTACTTCTTGAATTCGGCCTACCGCATCAAGGATCTGGTCGGCGACATCGTCGGTGTGATCGACGCCTACGGCGAGGACAACGCCTACGTGGTCGGTCATGACTGGGGCGCGCCGGTCGCGTGGACCTTCGCGTGGCTGCACCCGGACCGGTGTGCCGGTGTGGTCGGCATCAGCGTGCCGTTCGCGGGTCGCGGTGTGATCGGGTTGCCGGGCAGCCCATTCGGCGAGCACCGCCCGAACGACTACCACCTGGAACTGGCCGGAGAGGGCCGGGTCTGGTACCAGGACTACTTCGCAGCCCAGGACGGCGTCATCGCCGAGATCGAAGAAGACGTCCGCTCATGGCTGCTGGGCCTCACTTATACGGTGTCGGGCGAAGGAATGATGGCGGCGACGAAGGCCGCCGTCGACGCCGGGGTCGACCTGGCGTCGATGGACCCGATCGACGTGATCCGGGCGGGCCCGCTGTGCATGGCGCAGGGAGCAAAGCTCAAAGATGCGTTCCTCTATCCCGAGACGATGCCCGCCTGGTTCACCGACGCCGACGTCGATTTCTACGCAGGCGAATTCGAACGCTCCGGCTTTGGCGGCCCGTTGAGCTTCTATCACAACATCGACAACGACTGGCATGACCTGGCGGACCAAGAAGGCAAGCCGCTGACCCCGCCTGCGCTGTTCATCGGCGGCGAATACGACGTCGGGACCACTTGGGGGGCCGAGGCGCTGCAGCGGGCGGACGAGGTGATGTCGGACTACCGTGGTTCGCACCTGATTTCCGATGTCGGACACTGGATTCAGCAGGAGGCGCCCGAGGAAACCAACCGGTTACTGCTGGAATTCCTTGACGGACTTCGATAATGATCACTGACCGACTGGACGAAGCAGCGTTGCGACGGGCGTTCGGCTGCTTCCCGTCCGGCGTCGTCGCGGTCTGCGCGGTAGTCGACGGTGTGCCGGTCGGGATGGCCGCGAGTTCCTTCACCTGCGTTTCGCTCGACCCGCCGTTGGTGTCCATCTGTATCCAGCATTCCTCCACCACGTGGCCGCGGTTGCGCGAGCGGACGTATCTAGGGGTCAGCGTCCTCGCCGAGCAGCATGATGAGGCGTGTATCGCCCTGTCCCGCAAGGACGGCAACCGCTTCGTCGGCATCGGCTGGACCGAACTGCCTGGCGGTGGCGTGGTCGTCACGGGAGCCACCGCCCGCATGGAATGCCGCCTTCGCGACGAGCTTGCGGCCGGGGACCACCTGATCGCGGTGCTCGAAATTCGCTCGTTGACCGCCGATCCACACGTACCGCCGCTCGTTTTCCACGGCAGCCGGTTTCGGCGGCTGGCACTCCAGGACAGTGCATGAAAACAACCGATGTACGGGTGCGGCGTGCGATCACCGCGATGGCCGCCGGACGGTCCGTCGTCCTCAGCGACGGCGCCGACGGCGACGGCCAGCTGGTGTTCGCCGCCGAGACCGCGACCCCAGCGCTACTGCACTTCGTCATCCGCCATACCTCGGGCTACGTGCGAGTCGCATTGCCGGACAAGGAATGCCTGCGGCTGAACCTGCCGCCGATGTCGCACGCCGCCGATGCTGCGCTCACCCATTGCGTGTCGGTGGACGCCCGCGGCACTGGCACCGGCATCTCGGGCGCGGATCGGGCGCGGACCATAGCCGCGCTTGCGTCACCCGCCACGGTCGCCTCGGACCTGCAGCGTCCGGGTCACGTGATCCCGGTCCGGGTCGAGGCCAACGGGGTGCTGAGCCGACGCGGGCCCGCGGAGGCTGCCGCCGATCTGGCATTCCTTGCGGGGCGGGGACGCTGCGCGGCCTTCAGTGAGATCGTCTCGCGGCGCGATCCCGCGCTGCTGGCTCGTGGCCCCGAGCCGGTGGAATTCGCTGTCGCGCACGGACTGGCCGTGGTGTCCATGGCCGAGTTGGTGGCGTACCGACGGCGAACCGAACCGCAGGTGGTTCGGCTGACAGAGACGATCCTGCCCACCCGGGCGGGCAACTGCCGGGCGATCGGATACCGAGATGTCTACGACGGCGGCGAACACCTGGCGTTGATCGTGGGAGCCGCCGGTGCGGGGGTGCCGCTGCCGTTGCACGTCCACGTCGAGTGTCTGACCGGAGACGTGTTCGGCTCCAACGCTTGTCGGTGTGGTGACGAACTCGACCGTGCCATGACCAGAATGAGGGCACAGGCGGGCGGTGTCGTGCTGTACCTGCGTCCGTCCGGCCCACCGCGCGCGTGCGGTCTGTTCGCACCCGCGACCGCCGTCACCCACCGGAACATCTCGGACACCGTCGCCTGGATGCTGCGCGATCTCGGGGTGTTCGCGCTCGAATTATCCGAGGAAGTACCAGGATTCGGTCTTGTGTTGTTCGGGGCGATTCGCGAGCGGGGCATCGGTACACAGGCTCTCGCGGTCGCGGGCTGATCGGTGGGGCATTCAGGCCTGGCCGGCAAGGCCGCCATCGTAACCGGAGCCGGCGCCGGTATCGGCCTGGCCGTGGCGCAACGGCTCGCCGTCGAGGGCTGCAATGTGCTGTGTGCGGACATCGATGCCATCGCCGCCGACACCGCCGCCACGAAGGTGGGTGCGGGCGCGCTGGGTCACCGGGCCGATGTCAGCGTCGAGGATGAAGTCATCGCCATGGTGGCAGCCTGCGTCGACGAGTTCGGCGGGGTGGACAAACTGGTGGCCAACGCCGGTGTGGTGCACATGGCTTCGCTTGTCGACACCTCCGTCGCGGACTTCGATCGGGTGATTGGGGTAAACCTACGGGGCGCCTGGCTGTGCACCAAGCACGCCGTCCCACGAATGATCGAGCGTGGCGGGGGAGCGATCGTCAACCTCTCGTCGCTGGCCGGTCATATCGGGGTGGCCGGGACCGGCGCATACGGCATGTCGAAAGCGGGCATCAGCCAATTGACCCGGGTTACCGCCGCAGAATTGCGTGCCGTCGACATCCGCGCCAACGCGTTGCTGCCGGCCTTCGTCGATACGCCGATGCAGCAGACCGCAATGACGATGTTCGACCGAACCCTCGGAGAAGGCGGGGCGCGCAACATGATTGACCGCCTACAGGGCCGGATGGCCACACCCGAGGAGATGGCCGGCATTGTGGCGTTCCTGCTGTCCGACGATGCGGCCATGATCACCGGGACCACGCAGATCGCCGACGGCGGCACCGTCGCCGCGCTCTGGTGAGCGGTCGGGGCTCAGGTCCGGCTGGTGAGAATGGACAACGCGATCGCCGTGATCTCGTCCGCGACGCTGACGTAGCGGGTGAGATGCCAGGTGCGGACAGCGTCTTCGATGAAGCTGATCGCCGCGGCGACCAGCAGCCTTGCCTCTGCCGCACTGGTCTGCGGGACCAGCCCGGTGACGAGGTCTATCCAGATCCCTTCGCGGTCAGCCTGATTGCGCAAGTAGCCGTCCCGCACTTCGGTGGAAGCATGCGACAACTCGGTGACGCACACCGCCACCAGGTCCGGCGAGTCCAGGCTGACTTGCACGTGACCCCGGACCAGGTCCCGCAGCCGTTGTGCCGGATCGGATTTCGCACGCAGCGCCCGGATCGTTTCCAGGCTGCGCCACTCGTCGATACGGCGGACGAGCGCGTCCAGGATGGCCTGCTTCGATGAGAACGAGCGGTACAGGCCCGGACCGGCGATCCCCGCCCCCTTGGCGATCTCGCTGGTGCTGACCGCCGGATACCCCTGCGCCCGGAACAGTCGTGCACCGGTGGCCAGCAGCGTCTCGGAGCGGGAGAACACCACATCGGCGTCACCGGCGCGGGCGTCCTCGATCGGCACGAGTTCGGCGGCCGAAGGTGTGCGGGCCGCCGCCATACACGCCTCATAGAGCCGCTCGTTGAGTTCGGCGGCGGGCAGGGTCAGGTTATGCCTGCCCAAGCTGGTCAGCGTGCTCGACACCGCCCAAGCGCGCAGTTCCGCGTGTGGTGGACTGAGCCCGGGTACTTGCAGCACAACGCTTTCCCGCATGCCGGCGACGATCGCGTTGATTCGCCGACGAACCTCCCCGCGGTCCTCGTCGTTGAGATAGCGAGCCTCGCGTTGCCATAGGACGGTCAGCGATCGGGATGCGACGGCCGCGGCGATCAGATCGGGCAGGTCGACGTTCAGCGGGCGGGGCGTCGGCTCGGCCGCACCCTCGGTGAGGCGACGCGCGCTCTGGTACTGATCCTGGCCGGTGCGGATCGCCTCGGCGAGCAACGCCTGTTTGTTGTCGTAATGCCGGTACAGAGCGCGGGCGGTGACACCGGCCGCCTCGGCGATGTCCTCCAGCTTGACCGAGTGAAAGCCGCGGTCGATGAACAGCTTGACGGCTTGATCGAGTATCTGCTGCTTTCGGTCCTTCGGCCGGCGCCGCACGGGTTGAACGGCGGTCTCCATCGACGTACACCCCCTCCGTTAAGCCCAGCTACAGCTTGAGTCCGCTTTGCTGCTCGAAGTCCGCTAGGTCAAAGTAGTCACTGAAACGGGTGATCTTGCCGTTCTCGACCTCGAACACGCCGGTCACCGGCAGCACGACCTTGCGGCCGTCGTGCATCGTGAAGTAATCGACGCGTTCGGCGAGGACCAGTCCGGGCTCGGCGGCCAGTTTGACGATGTCGAGTTTGGCGAACGCGAAGGCATCCAGGAATCCCTGGAATATCGCGCGGATACCGGCAATGCCCTCGATCGGCCGGACGGGCACATTGTGGTAGATGGCGTCGTCGGCGAAGGCGGCGCAGATGGTGTCCAGGCTGCGCCCCTCCCAGGACCCGAGGAAGTCGCGAACGAGCTTCTCGCTGGCTTCCTTGGTGTCAGGCATCCGGCAACTCCTCTGATCTACCGGATCACCAAATTACATGATGCGGGATAAATGCGCTATTACATGCTTGTTCATTGACGACATCGACTGAACCGCAGCTATTGAATATGGACTTAGCGTAGCTCAGTTGATGTCCGGCACACTGGCCAGCCGCACGTAAGCCGACGCGGCTTCGGCGCGGTTGGTCGCGTTCAGCTTCCGCAGCACCCGCTTAACATGCGACTTCACCGTGCCTGCCGAGATCACCAGCTCGTCGGCGATCTGCTGGTTGGTGCGGCCCAGCCGCCATCAGCCGCAAGACCTCGACCTCGCGCCGGGTCAGCACGGTCATCACCCCGACGGCATCGTCCTGCTGGCCTCTCAACAGGTACCGGGCGACCAGGAGGGCCGGGTGCGGACGGCGGTCAAGTTGTGTCCGTCGGGGGCACTACGACTGACGCCGGCATGACAGACAACGTGTACTGCCTAAATACATCATACAGCGTATATGGCCATTTGCATCGGTTTTTACGCTGCGGTTGCCTGAATTATTGCGTATTGACTATGGACATGAGGGTATCGCGCCGCGTAACCTCGCGGGTGTCACTCGTCCACTTCGACCTGTCCGGGGGGCCAGCGTGATGATTCACCGGCGGTGCGCAGCGAGATGGTGATCGCGGTCGGCAAGGCGCCCGTCGCAGCCATCAAGCCACTCGGTGCGATGGGCGATTTCTTCGCAATGACGCTCGACACCTTCGTGTGCATGTTCCGTCGGCCCTTTGCGTGGCGCGAATACCTGTTCCAATGCTGGTTCGTGGCGCGGGTTTCCACCTTGCCGGGCATCCTGATGACGATCCCCTGGGCGGTGATCTCGGGATTCCTGTTCAACGTGCTGCTGACCGACATCGGCGCCGCCGACTTCTCCGGGACCGGCTGCGCGATCTTCACCGTCGACCAGAGTGCACCGATCGTCACCGTGTTGGTGGTGGCCGGCGCGGGGTCCACAGCGATGTGCGCCGATCTAGGTGCCCGCACCATCCGCGAAGAACTCGACGCGCTAAGAGTGATGGGCATCAACCCGATTCAAGCGCTGGCCGTGCCCCGGGTGCTGGCAGCGACGACCGTCTCGCTGGCATTGAGTTCGGTGGTCACCGCGACCGGTCTGATCGGCGCATTCTTCTGTTCGGTGTTCCTCATGCACGTCTCGGCTGGTGCCTGGGTAACGGGACTGACCACGCTCACCCACACGATCGACGTTTTCATCTCGATGATCAAGGCCACGCTGTTCGGGCTGATGGCCGGCCTGATCGCCTGCTACAAAGGCATGTCGGTGGGCGGGGGCCCGGCCGGGGTCGGCAGAGCGGTCAACGAAACCGTGGTCTTCGCCTTCATCGTCCTGTTCGTCATCAACATCATCGTCACCGCCGTCGGCATGCCGTTCATGGTGTCCTGAGGTGAGGCCATGACACTGACAAAAACCGTTGCGGGCGAGTGGAATCGGGTGGGATCGCAGATGCGGTTCTATGTCAGCACGCTGACCGGGATTCCCGATGCCGTGATGAACTACCGCGGCGAGTTGCTACGGGTGATCGCCCAGATGGGTTTGGGCACCGGGGTGCTTGCGGTGATCGGGGGAACGGTGGTCATCGTCGGCTTCCTGGCCATGACCACCGGCGCCATCGTGGCGGTGCAGGGCTACAACCAATTCGCCTCAGTCGGCGTGGAGGCGCTGACCGGCTTTGCTTCGGCGTTCTTCAATACCCGCGAGATCCAGCCTGGCACCGTGATGGTCGCGCTGGCGGCCACCGTCGGCGCCGGGGCCACCGCGCAACTCGGGGCGATGCGGATCAACGAGGAGATCGACGCCCTCGAGGTGATCGGGATCCGCAGCGTCAGTTATCTTGCCAGCACCCGGGTGCTGGCCGGGGTGGTGGTGGCCGTTCCGCTGTTTTGCGTGGGTCTGATGACGGCCTATTTAGCCGCCCGGCTGGGCACCACCGCGGTCTACGGGCAGGGGTCCGGTGTCTACGACCACTACTTCAACACCTTTCTCCGACCGTCCGACGTGCTGTGGTCATCGCTGGAAGTCGTTGTCGTGGCGCTGATGATCATGTTGGTGTGCACCTACTACGGGTACACCGCGCACGGCGGACCGGCCGGCGTCGGTGAAGCGGTAGGTCGCGCGGTGCGCGCCTCGATGGTCGTTGCCTCGATCGCCATCGTCATCATGACGCTCGCCATCTACGGCCAGTCCCCGAACTTCCACCTGGCGAGCTAGTTACATGGGTCGCGGGCCGGGGGGACATCGGGTCAAGGACGGGTGGTGGACGCTGATCCTGCTCGCGGTGATCGGTGTGGTCGTCCTGGTGACCGCGGTGTCCTTCACCGGCACCTTGCGCTCCTTCGTGCCGGTGACGCTGGTCTCCGACCGTTCCGGCCTGGTCATGGACACCGGCGCCAAGGTGATGTTGCGCGGTGTGCAGGTCGGCCGGGTCAGCCGGATCGGCCAGGACAACAAGGGCGCCAGCCTGGCGCTGGAGATCGACCCGGATCAAACCCAATTCATCCCGGCCAATGTCGAGGCCCAGATCAGCGCGACGACCGCTTTCGGCGCCAAGTTCGTGGACCTGGTGATACCGGAAAACCCAAGCGCCGCCAGGCTATCCGGCGGGGCGGTGGTGCGTTCGCGGAACGTCAGCACGGAGATCAACACGGTCTTCGAGAACGTCGTGGACCTGCTCAACATGGTCGACCCGCTCAAGCTGAACGCGGTGCTGACCGCGGTAGCCGATGCCGTTCGCGGCCGGGGCGAGCGGATCGGCCAGGCCACCACCAGCCTCAACCAGGTGCTGCAGGCGCTGAATGCGCGTGGCGAGACCATCGGCCGGAACTGGCGGTCGGTCCGCAATTTCGCCGATACCTACGACACCGCCGCGCACGACATCGTGGCGATCCTCAATGCCGCCACTACCACCAGCGTCACCGTCACGGACCACGCGAAACAGTTGGATGCGCTGCTGCTCAACGTGATCGGACTGTCCGACAGCGGTACCACACTGCTCGGCCACAGCAGGGACAGCCTGGTGGCTTCCGTCAACGTCCTCCAACCGACCATGAGCCTGCTGTCCAAATACAGCCCCGAGTACACCTGCTTCCTGCAGGGCACCAAGTGGTACCTCGACAATGGGGGATACTCCGCGTGGGGCGGTGCCGACGGCCGGACCCTGCAACTCGATGTGGCGCTGCTCCTCGGCAACGACCCCTACGTCACCCCGGACAACCTGCCACGCGTCGCGGCCAAGGGCGGTCCGGGCGGACAGCCCGGCTGCGGGTCACTGCCGGATGCCTCCAAGAACTTCCCGGTGCGCCAACTGATTACCGACACCGGCTGGGGAACGGGACTGGACATCCGGCCCAATCCTGGCCTCGGGCATCCCTGCTGGGCGGATTACTTCCCGGTCACGCGCGCGGTGCCTAAACCGCCGTCAATCCGCCAGTGCCTGCCCGGCCCGGCGCCCGGCCCGAATCCGGGTGGGCCACCGTACGGGGCGGCGCTGTACGGGCCGGGGGGAGTGCCGCTCTGGCCCGGAATCCCGCCGGCAATCCCGCTTGATGAGCCCGACGTCCAAGTGGGTGAGCACCCATGAGGGAGAACCTCCGGGGCGTCGTCGTACGCCTCGCGGCGTTCCTGACGGTCTGCCTGCTGACCGCGTTCCTGCTCGTCGCCGTCTTCGGCGAGGTGCGATTCGGTGACGGCAAAACCTATTACGCCGAGTTCACCAACGTGTCAAATCTCCGGCAGGGCAAGCTGGTACGCATCGCCGGGGTCGAAGTCGGCAAGGTCAGCAAGATCTCGGTCAACCCGGACGCGACGGTGCGGGTCGAGTTCACCGCCGAGGATTCGGTCGTCCTGACCGAGGGCACCCTGGCCGTGATCCGGTACGACAACCTGTTCGGCGACCGCTATCTGGCCTTGGAGGAAGGAGCGGGCGGGCTCGCGGTGCTGCGCCCCGGACAGACGATCCCGCTGACGCGCACCAAACCGGCGCTGGATCTGGACGCGCTGATCGGCGGCTTCAAGCCGCTGTTTCGCGCACTGAATCCCGACCAGGTCAACGCGCTGAGTGAACAACTACTGCAGGCCTTTCAAGGCCAGGGGCCCACCATCACCTCCTTCCTGGAGCAGGCCGCGGCCCTGACCAACACCCTGGCGGACCGTGATCAGTTGATCGGGCAGGTGATCGACAACCTCAATGTGGTGCTGGGTTCGCTTGGCGGCCAGAGTGATCGGCTGGATCAGGCGGTGACCTCGCTGGCGCAGTTGGTGCACGGACTGGCCGAACGCAAGGCCGATCTGTCCAATGCGGTGGCCTATACCAACGCCGCCACGGGTTCGATCGCGGACCTGCTGGCCCAGGCCCGCACGCCGATATCGAAGGCGGTACACGAGACGGATCGGGTCGCGAGCATTGCGCTCGCCGACCACGACTACCTGGACAACCTGCTCAACACGCTGCCCGACAAATATCAGGCGCTGGTGCGCCAGGGGATGTACGGCGACTTCTTCGCCTTCTACCTGTGCGATGTCGTGCTGAAGGTCAACGGCAAGGGCGGTCAGCCGGTCTACGTCAAGGTGGCCGGGCAGGCCACCGGGCGGTGCGCGCCGAAATGAAATCCTTCGCCGAGCGCAACCGGCTGGTCATCGGCACCGTGGGCATCGTGCTGGTTGCCGGCGCGGTCACGGCCGCCCTGCAATACCAGCACCTGCCCTTCCGCGATCGGGGCCGAACGGTCGCCGCCTACTTCCTCGACGCGGGTGGTTTGCGCACCGACAACACCGTCGAGGTCTCCGGCTATCCGGTCGGGAAGGTGGCCAGCATCGAACTCGACGGACCGGGCGTACTGGTCACATTCGAGGTGGACAACAATATTCGCCTCGGCAGCCGCACCGAGGCGGCGATCAAGACCAAAGGGCTGTTGGGCAGCAAGTTTCTGGACATCACGCCCCGCGGCGATGGCCGCCTGGAAGGACCCATCCCGCTCGAGCGCACCATGTCGCCCTACCAATTGCCGGACGCGCTGGGCGATTTGGCCACCACGATCAGCGGACTGAACACCAACCAGCTGTCCCGATCGCTGGACACACTGGCGCATACCTTCGCCGATACCCCGGCCGACTTCCGCGACGCGATGAAGGGCGTGGCCCGGCTCGCACAGACACTGGATGACCGGGACGCCCAGCTGCGCCGGCTGCTGGACAACGCCGCCAAGGCGACAAGCGTGCTGGCCAAACGCAGCGACCAGATCGTCGGTCTGGTGCGGGACACGACAGCGCTGCTGGCCCAACTGCGGACGCAAAGCGCGGCCCTGGAGCAGATCTGGGGAAACATTTCGGCGGTGTCGCGGCAACTTCAGGGTTTCATCGGGGAAAACCGGCAGCAACTTCGACCGGCGCTGGACAAGCTCAACGGTGTCCTGTCGATCGTGGATGAGCGTAAGGAACGCATCAAGCAGGCCATCCCGCTGCTTAACTCCTACGTCATGTCGCTGGGTGAATCATTGTCATCCGGGCCGTTTTTCAAAGCGTATGTGGTGAATTTGCTTCCCGGCCAGTTCGTGCAGCCGTTCATCGGTGCCGCGTTCTCCGACCTCGGGCTGGACCCGGCCACCCTGCTGCCCTCGCAGTTGACCGACCCGCCGACCGGGCAGCCCGGCACGCCCGCGCTACCGATCCCGTATCCGCGCACCGGCCAGGGCGGCGAGCCACGACTGAACCTGCCGGATGCCATCACCGGCAACCCCGGAGACCCCCGCTACCCGTACCGCCCGGAGCCTCCGGCCCCGCTGCCGCCGGGAGGTCAACCGTGACAAGGGAACTCAGGCGGCGGCGGTCCCTGCTGGCGACCATCCTGACCCTGGTGCTGACGACCGGGGTGATCGTCGCAATGCGCAGTGCCGACGAGACCGCTCGAACCGTCGTGATCGCCTACTTCGAGAACAGCAACGGTGTGTTCGCCGGTGACGATGTGCGCATCCGAGGGGTGCCGGTCGGCAAGATCACCAAGATAGAGCCGCAACCGCTGCGGTCCAAGATCACGTTCTGGTTCGACCGCAAGCACCGCGTTCCGGCCAGCGCCAACGCGGCGATTCTGTCGCCGCAACTCGTCACCGGCCGCGCCATCCAGTTGACCCCGCCGTATTCCGGTGGGCCCACGCTGGCCGACGGGGCCGTGATTCCGCAGGAACGCACGGTGGTTCCGGTGGAGTGGGACGATCTGCGCACCCAGCTGCAGCGACTCACCGAACTGCTCAAACCCACCCAGCCGGGCGGCGTCAGCACCCTGGGTGCCCTGATCAACACCGCCGCCGACAACCTGCGCGGCCAGGGCACCACCATCCGCGACACCATCGTCAAACTCTCCCAAGCGGTTTCGTCGCTCGCCGACCACAGCAACGACATCTTCACCACCGTCAAGAATCTGTCGACTCTGGTGGGCGCCCTGCACGACAGCGCCGATCTGCTCGAACAGCTCAACCACAACCTGGCCTCGGTCTCCTCGGTGCTGGCCGACGACCCCACCAAGATCGCGCAGGCGGCCGAGGACCTCAATGCCGTGGTCGACGACGTGCAGAGCTTCACGGCGGACAATCGCGAGGCGATCGGCACGGCGTCGGACAAACTCACGTCCATCACCAGGGTGCTGGTGTCCAGCCTCGATGACCTCAAGCAGACCCTGCACATCAGCCCGACGGTGCTGCAGAACTTCAACAACATCTTCGAACCGGCCAACGGCTCGCTGACCGGAGCGCTGGCCGGTGCCAACATGGCCAACCCAATCGCCTTCCTGTGCGGCGCGATTCAAGCCGCCTCCCGGCTGGGCGGAGAGGAAGCGGCGAAGCTCTGTGTGCAGTACATGGCGCCGATCGTGAAGAACCGCCAGTACAACTTCCCGCCGATCGGTGAGAACCTCTTCGTCGGGGCACAGGCCCGGCCCAACGAAGTCACCTACAGCGAGAACTGGATGCGGCCGGACTTCGTTCCGCCGGCCACGAACACACCGGTGGACCCCGCGGCAGGGCTGCGCGGCCTGATGATTCCCCCGGAAGCAGGCCCATGAACATCTGCCGCCGGCTGGTGAGCCTGGTGATGATCGTGGCGGCGGCGTCCGGTTGCGGCTGGCGGGGGCTGAACTCGCTGCCGCTGCCCGGCACCGAGGGCAACGGTCCGGGCTCCTTCGTGATCCAGGCACAGATGCCGGACGTCAACAACATTCAGGCCAACTCGCGGGTCCGCGTCGCCGACGTGACGGTCGGCCACGTGATCAAGATCGAACGGCAGGGCTGGCACGCCCTGGTCACCATGCGGCTCAACGGCGACGTGGATTTGCCCGCCAACGCCACCGTCAAGATCGGCACCACCAGCCTGCTCGGCTCCTACCACATCGAGCTGGGCGCACCGAAAGGTGAAGCGGCGCAAGGCCGATTGCGCGACGGATCGGTCATTGCGCTGGCGCGCGGGGGCGCCTACCCGAGCACCGAACAGACGCTGGCCGCGCTGTCGCTGGTGCTCAACGGCGGCGGGCTGGGCCAATTGCAGGACATCACCGAAGCATTGAGCACCGCGTTCCGCGGCCGCGAACACGATCTGCGCAGTTTGATCGGCGAGCTGGACAAGTTCGCCGCCTACCTCAACGACCAGTCCGGTGACATCATCGCCGCCACCGACAGCCTCGATCGCCTCGTCGGCAAGTTCGCCGCCCAACAACCGGTGCTGGACCGGGCGCTGGCAACCATCCCCGACGCGCTCACGGTGCTCGACGAGGAGCGGGACAAACTGGTCGAGGCCGCCGACAAACTCAGCAAATTCGCAGCGCTGACGGTTGACTCCGTCACCAGGACCAAAGCGAACCTGGTCAAAGAACTCACCGATATCGGGCCGGTGCTCGAATCGCTGGCCAACGCCGGGCCCAGCCTCACGCGGTCGTTGTCGCTGCTGGGCACCTTCCCCTTCCCCAACGAGACATTCGAAAACTTCCAGCGCGGCGACTACGCCAACCTCACCGCCATCGTCGACCTCACGCTCAGCCGAATCGACCAGGGCCTGTTCACCGGAACCCGCTGGGAGTGTCACCTGACTCAGCTCGAACTGCAGTGGGGGCGCACCATCGGCCAGTTCCCCAGCCCATGCACCGCCGGATACCGCGGCACCCCAGGGAACCCGCTGACCACTGCCTACCACTGGGATCAAGGGCCCTAGATGCTGCATCTCCCGCGCCGGATCTTCATTCAGCTGACCGTGTTCACCGCGATCGCGGTCGGCGTGCTGGCGGTGACTTTCCTGCACTTCGTCAAGCTGCCCGCCATGCTGTTCGGCGTCGGACGCTACACAGTGACGGTGCAGCTGCCCGAAGCCGGCGGACTGTACGGCACCGGGAACGTCACCTACCGCGGCTTCGAGGTGGGCCGAGTGGAATCGGTACGGCTGGCCGACATCGAAACCGGCGCCGGCACCCGCACGGGAGTCGTCGCGATGCTGTCCCTCAAATCCGGCATCGACATCCCGTCCGACCTGCGAGCCGAGGTCCACAGCCATACCGCGATCGGCGAGTCGTATCTAGACCTGTTGCCCCGCAACGCCACATCACGGCCACTGCGGGACGGGGACGTGATCACGCTGGCCGACACCTCGGTGCCGCCGGACATCAACGCTCTCCTCAGCGCAGCGAATACGGCCCTGGCGGCGATCCCGCGCGAGAAATTGAAAACGGTCGTCGACGAGTCCTACACCGCGGTGGGCGGGCTCGGACCGGAGCTGTCCCGGCTGGTGCTGGGCTCGTCGAAACTCGCGATCGATGCGCGCGAGAATCTCGACCCCCTGGTGGCGCTGATCGACCGTGCCCCAACGGTGCTCGATTCCCAGACACGCAGCTCCGACGAGATCGCTTCATGGGCGGCGCATCTGGCCACGGTCACCGCCGAACTGCAGACGCACGACCCGGCCGTCGCGGCCGTCATCGATCGGGGCGGCCCGGCACTAGGGGAGGTGCGTGAGCTGACCGAGCGCCTGCAGCCCACTCTGCCGATCTTGCTGGCCAACCTGGTGAGCGTCGGACAGGTCGCGCTGACCTACCAGAACGACATCGAGCAGCTGTTGGTGGTGTTCCCGATGGCGATCAGCGCCGAGCAAGCCGGCATCCTGGCCAACCTGAACACCAAGCAGGCATACCGGGGCCAATACCTGAGTTTCAACCTCAATCTCAATCTGCCACCGCCGTGCACCACGGGATTCCTTCCCGCGCAACAACAACGCGTCCCCACCTTCGAGGACTACCCGGCGCGCCCGGCGGGCGACCTGTATTGCCGGGTGCCGCAGGACTCGCCGCTCAACGTGCGCGGCGCCCGGAACATCCCCTGCGAAACGGTGCCGGGCAAACGCGCGCCGACCGTGAGACTGTGCGAGAGCAACGAACTGTACGTGCCGCTCAACGACGGCTTCAACTGGAAGGGCGACCCGAACGCCACCCTGTCCGGGCAAGACATCCCCCAGTTGCCGCCCGCACCGCCCATCGCGGCAGCCGAATACGACCCGGCCACCGGCACCTACATCGGACCCGACGGGCGACGCTACACCCAATCCGACCTGGCGCAGGCAGCGCCGAAAGACAAGACATGGCAGACGATGCTGCTGCCGCCGGGCAGCTGAGGGAGGACCGATGTCGGTGTCAACCGAAACCGAAGCCGAATCCGAATTCGGAACCGAATCCGAAGTCGAATCGGAACTTGCGGCGGACATCGCCGCACCCGGGACGGCAGCGAAACAACCCCGTCGGGCCATCGCGTTCGGGCTGGCCGCCGCGACCGCGTTGGCAACACTGTTGTGCTGGTTCGGCTTCCGCGTCCACCAAGACCAGCAGGAACTGTCTCAGCGCAATCAGTTCCTGCAGGTAGCGCGGCAGGCGGCGCTGAATCTGACGACCATCGACTGGCGACACGCCGACGGCGATGTGCGCCGGATACTGGACAGTGCGACCGGGGAGTTCCACAACGACTTCGCCAAGCGGTCACAGCCGTTCATCGAGGTCCTGCAGGAAGCCAAGGCCAGCACGGTCGGCACCATCACGGAGGCGGCGCTGGAATCGCAGACCGCCGATACCGCACAGGCGCTCGTCGTCGTGTCCGTGCAAACCTCCAACGCCGGCACACCAGAACCGGTTCCGCGAGTGTGGCGAATGCGGATCACGGTGCAACGGATCGGCGCCGGGGTCAAGGTCGCCAACGTCGGGTTCGTGGCATGATCGCCGTCGCGCCAAAAAGTATGCTATGCAGAGCCATTCGCTGGCCGAAGGCAATCGGCTACGTGCTGCTGCCCGTCCTGGCCCTGTCGCTGACAGCCGCCACGGCCGCGCTGAAGTGGCGGGACGGCTCCGAGCGCGACGCCGCCGTTGCCCGCGTCGAGTCGGTGCAAGCCGCCACGCAGGCGACCATCGCCCTGCTGTCGTACCGGCCCGACACCGTCCAACATGATCTCGAGGCCGCGCGGGGCCGGTTGACCGGGACGTTCCTCAACAGCTACACCCAGTTGACCCACGACGTGGTGATCCCGGGCGCACAGCAGAAGCAGATCTCGGCGGTGGCCACCGTGCCGGCCGCCGGGGCGGTTTCAGCTTCGGCCAGTCACGCCGTTGTGCTGTTGTTCGTCAACCAGACCATCGTGGTCGGTCAGGACGCTCCGACCAGCACCGCATCCAACGTGCGAGTCACCCTGGAGCGCATCGGCGGACGCTGGCTCATCTCACAGTTCGACCCGATCTGAGCCCTACCCGATGCCACGCCGACGCCACCGAACCGGAAAACCCATCCGCGCCGGGATTGTGGCCGGCGCACTGCTTTTCGGGTTGACCGCACCCGGTGCGCACGCCGATACGGTCGCCTATCTGGTCAATGTGACCATGCGACCCGGGTACGACTTCGCCAATGCCGACGCCGCGTTGAGTTACGGACACGCCCTGTGCGACAAAGTAGCTCAGGGCCGCAGGTATGCCCAAGTCCTCGGCGACATCGAGTCCGACTTCGCGACCGCGGATGAGTATCAGGCCTCGTATCTGCTCAGCCAGGCGGTCAACGAACTCTGTCCGGCATTGATCTGGCAGCTGCGCAAGTCAGCGGCCCGGTAAGGGAGATATCATGCGACGCTTGCTGTTCGTCCTACCCATCGTGCTGGCCGTGGGCGCCGTGATGGAACTACCCGCCGCACACGCCGACAACAAACGCCTCAACGACAGCGTGGTGGCCAACATCTACACAGTGCAGCACCAGGCCGGCTGCACCAACGACGTCAGGATCAGTCCGCCCCTGCAACTGGCCGCCCAATGGCACGCCGCCGACCTGCTGGGCCACCGCGACCTCGGCGGCGACAACGGCTCCGACGGATCCATGCCGCAGGATCGGGCGGCGGCCGCCGGTTTCCACGGCCGGGTGGCCGAGACGGTAGCGATCAATCCCGCCGTGGCCATCAGCGGCGTCGAGATCCTCAACCAATGGTATTACCAGCCTGCGTATTTCGCGATCATGTCGAACTGCGCCAACAGCCAGGTCGGGGTGTGGTCGGAGAACAGTCCGGATCGCACGGTGGTGGTGGCCGTCTACGGACAGCCAGACGGCGCCACCCCCGCACCGCCGAGCACGACGAAGCCGCCCGCCGTGGTGGCCCTGCCGGAGAACGTTCCGCTCGACCCCAGCCCCGACTACGACGCCACGGACGAGGTCGAGTACGCCATCAGCTGGTTCCCGTGGATCCTGCGGGGCGGATACCCACCACCGGCGATGCCGCCGCAGTGATGCGGGGCTTACCCGTCACCGCCGGCCAACCGCTCGGCGGTTGCCGCCAGGACCTGCCGGCAACCGGCCCACATGTGCGCGATGATGTCGGCCGCCGGCGGCAGGTCCTCGATGCGGCCGGCCACCTGACCGGTGTTGGCGACGCTGGCATCCATGTCACCCTCGAAATACAACCGCTGCACCCGCTGCAACGCGGCGCCGCCCTCTTCGAGAGAGGCTGAGGCGTCCAGCTTTTCGGCGGCCGGTGTGCGGATGACCCGCATCATGCGCCGGCCGTCCAGGGGGAGCAGCACGGTCGACGTCTCGTCCGCCCGCACGACCGCCTGCTTGAGGTTGCCGTGCACGGGGGAGTCCGCCGATGCCAGCAGGCGAGTACCCATCTGGACACCGTCGGCACCGAGCACGAACGCGGCGGCCATTGATCGGGCGTCGCAGATACCGCCCGCGGCAACGATCGGCACGTCGACATGAGCGGCCACCAACGGCAGCAGCACCATGGTCGAGGCGCCGAACCGGTTCTTGAACCCGCCTCCTTCGACGCCTTCGACCACCAGGCCGTCCACACCGGCGTCGACGGCCTTCTTGGCGGCGGCCAGGGTGCCCACCACGTGGAACACGGTGATGCCGGCGTCGTGCAGCCGCGCGGTGAACAGTCTCGGGTCGCCGGCCGAGGTGGTGACGAAGCGAATGTCGTTGGCCACCAACAGGTCCACCACGGCCGGGTCCCGGTTGAACAGCAGCGCGATGTTCGCCCCGACCGGCCGGTCGGTGAGCTCGTGCACCCGTTGCACGTCGGCGCGGCCCTGCTCGGACGTGGTCTCGATGATGCCCAACGCGCCCGCATTGGATACCGCCGCGGCGAGTTGAGCGCCGGCGATATAGGTCATCGGCGCCTGGATGATCGGGATTTCGACCCGCGCCAGCGCGCAGAGCCGGTTGATCCCGGAGTCCCGGGTCTGGTCAACCGCCATGCGGGCCTCCGGGTTTGGGATCGCGCGGATCGACGAGGTCGCGAAAGCCCTCGGCGCGGTGCACGTCGGCGCCGAGGCGCCGGACCCGTTCGGTCAGTGCCCGATCCGAGGTCACCACCCGGATATCGCCCGGTGCGGGGTCGGCCCGCACCATCCGGACGATCTCGTCATCGGCCGAATTAGCGGCCGCCCTTGGGGCATAGGCCACCTCGATCACCGATGAGCGAAGGGGAGTCGCGAGTGGCCGCTCGAATACCACCGTGACCCGCTCCGCCTCGCTACCGGAAACCGCCCACGCGTCAAGACGTTCCACCAGCGTCGCCATCGCGCGCCGGCGGTCCTTCCACCAGCCGTCCGGGCGGCTGCCGATCACGTTCATGCCGTCGACGATCCAGCGCACGACCGTTCAGAACCACCGGCGCCTGCGGGACCGCTGCGCGTGCCGCTGCACGGCGGCCTCTTCGAGCACCCCGAGCGCGTTGATGACCTCGAGCTGCGACAGGATGAGCAACCCGTTGAGCTGCTTGAGGCGTTCGGGGTTGTTCTCGATCGCTTCTCGGTCGTCGACATAGATCTGCAGGAAGTCGCGCAGCGCCTTGCTGCCGGTCATCCGCTCGGGGACCTTCATTTGCCGCAGGATGGAGGCCATGTCGGGCTCATCGGTCACAGAACCGCTCCTTCACGATCGAGTGTCAGCGTTAGCGTAGGAGACCCCGCGCCCGCGGGGGGAGCGATCTGGGGCGGACACCCGGGGATCGATCAGAGCAGACGCTCGAGGAATTGGCGGTCCTGCAGGTCCTCGCGATCCTGGCGATCTTCGCGCTGACTGTCGTCCGAATCATCGGGCGCCGTCGCCGACGCCAGACTCGGTTTCGAGGCACCGCCGGCCGACGAACCAGCTCCCATCCCGCTGCCCAGCGGGGCCGCGCCGCTCGACGCCGCCGACCCGGCATTCGCGGTGGCAGAGGTGACCGAGGATGTCGACGCTTCGGCGGCTCCGGCGACCAGAGGATTGCTCGCCGCCGCGGCGAGTTCACTCTGCAATGCGGCCGCACCCAGTCCGGCACCGCCGCTCGACGCCGCCGCCGAGCCGAGCCGGGACATCGGGTTCGCGCTGAACAGCAGGGCGCCGGCGGCGTTATCGTCGGATTCGCCGTACATCCGGGCGATGTCAGTCAACGCACTACCGGTACGCATCAGTTCCTCTTGGGCGGCCGTGTTCGACGCCAGCATGGTCGCGGCCTCTTGCGCGAACGCCAGCACCGCCTGGGCGGAGACCTCCTCGCCACCAGCCGGGATAAGCCCACTCAACACCGACATCGCCGCCGTCGAGCCGGCGCTGATGCCCTGGCTACCTATGTCGACCAGCTGCGAGCCGATATCGCCCGCCGCTGGGTTGTGGGACATGGAGTCCATTGCCATCTGCGTCTTGCTCCTGTGTATGTGACCGCACCTTCCGCCGGAACCTCCGTTCCGACCGGCGCTGGACAACACATCAATTCTAAGGTCTGTTACGCGTGCCGGATGCACCTTTTCCCGCGCATGAGCACAATGCGCAAAACTACGAAATCGTCGCTTACGCCGACTATCGCATCAAAGCGCGACGGGTCCCGGACAGCGCCATACGTTGATTCTCAACGCATCACGTGAAGTGCGGCGCCAATGATCGGCCGCCGCCGGACAACTCGCGAAAACGAGGGAGCACACACATGGAACCCATGACTTTTCACCCCGTCGTCGCCGACCTCGGCGCGCAGGTAGTGCAACTCGGCGGCGACGCCCTCCAAGCCGGTGACCGTTCGTCGCTGTCCGTGACCGGCCTGCCCCCGGCCGGGGGCGACGAGGTGTCCGCACTGGCTTCGTCCGCCTTCCAGAACGAAGCGGCCTCGCTGCTGCGACTGCACGCGGCGGCCCAGCAGGAACTGATGCGCGCGGGTACGGCATTCATCGAGATCGCGCAGACATACATCGACGTCGACGAATCGGCGGCCCGCGCGGTGGTGTTCAGTGCGCTGCCGACGTCGGCTCGGTGGCCGGCGGCGTAACCACGTCGGGCCGGGTCCGCGGGTCAGCGCGTAGGGCGCGCGGCCGGCTTGGGCGCCGCGGCGAATTCCTGTTCGGGCCGTCCCGTGGTCCCGTACCGCAACCCCACCGTGAGTTCGCCGGTGGTCGCCAACGCGGCCAGGTAGCGCTGCGCGGTCGCCCTGGAGATACCGATCGCACCGGCGACCTGCGCCGCCGACATCGGTGCCTGCGCCGCTTCCAATGCCTGCAGGACAAGCTTCTTGGTGGGGGACGTCACGGGGGCCGAGGCTTGGGCGGCAGCGACTCTGGGGCGTAGCGCATCCAGCGCGGAGTCCACATCGGCGGCGCTGAGGTTAGGGCTGGACAGGATTTTGCGGTAGCGCGAGTACCCCGCCAGCCGGGCGGCCAACTCGGTGGTTGCGAACGGCTTCACCAGATAGCTCAGCGCGCCGGCTGCCAGCGCGGCGCGGATCGTCTCGGCCTCGGTGGCCGCGGTCAGCACCATGCTGTCGCCGCGCAGTTCGCGGACGAAGTCGACACCGGAGCCGTCGGGCAGGTAGACATCGACCAACGCCAGGTCCACCGGCTCGGCGTCCCGGGCCGCAGCGAGCGTGTTCGCGGTGGCGACCACCGTGAAACCCGGCATGGCTTCGACGATTCCCGCGTGCATGTTGGCGACCCGGAAATCGTCGTCGACCACCAGCACGGTCAGGTCTGCGCTGCCCATTGCTCCTCCTCGGCCATCACACCCGGAAGTCGGGCGATGAACTCCGCACCGGTCAGCCCCCGCGGTGCAGTCGGGTCGCCCGGACTCGACAACCAGAGTTCGCCGCCGAGCGCACGGCTGATCTGGCGGGACAACGCCAGTCCGATTCCGCGGCCGCCCGGGATTCCGGAGTCCGGCTTCGTAGAGGTGCCTTCGGTGAACAGCAGGTCCATGAAGTCAGCCGGCACCCCGTCGCCGCTATCGGCGACGGTGACGTGCAGGGTCGAATCCTGTTGCAGCAGGTCTACTTCCACCGCCTTTGTGCTGTTGCCGCCGGTCCGGGCCGCATCGATCGCGTTGTCGATCAAGTTGCCCACCACCGTGGTGACGTCTACTGGGAGTTCGAGCCGACCCGACACCCAGGTGTTCTCGCCGATCTTCAGCGTCACGCCCGCCTCGCGGGCGGCGGCGGCCTTCGCCGCCAGGAATGCCTGCAGGTGGGTGTCGCGGATGGCGTCGAGGCCGGGCACGGTCACACCCAGCGGACCGGCACCGAGCAGTTCCTCCAGATACTCCAGCCCCTCCTCGAGGTGGCCGGTGTGCAACAGCCCGTTGAGCAGGTGCAGCCGGTTGGCGAACTCGTGGCGCTGGGCGCGCAACGCGGTGCTCATCACTTGCACCGCGTCGAGTTGCCGGGTCAGCGACTCGACATCGGTGCGGTCGCGTATTACCAGCACGGTGCCCAGCTCGCGCCCCTCGCGCTGCACCTTGCGCGCCGACACCACCACGATCCGATGACCCACGGTGGCCAGCGTCGGTGCGGCTTCAGCGGCGTGGAACACGTCGAGAACTCTTGGTGTCAAACCGATCTCGTCGATCCGGCCGCCCAGCCGGCTACCGATTTCGAGCAGTCGGCACGCCTCGTCGTTGACGAAGGTGATGTTGCCGGTCTCGTCGGCGGCCAGCACACCCTCGCCGATCCCGTGCAGCACCGCCGCCTGGGTGCGAACCAGCTCGGCCATCTCGGCCGGCCGCAACCCCAGGGTCATGCCGCGCCACCGCCGCGCCAGTGCCACCGAGCCGACCACACCGATCAGCAGAGCCGCGCCGCCGAGCGGGGCCAGCACCCGCAGGTTTTTGGAGAACTGTTCGTCGAACTCCTTGGTGGAGATGCCGACGCTGACCATGCCCAGCACCCGGTTCGTACCAGGTTCCAGCACAGGCACTTTCGCCACAATCGACCGGCCCAGGGTGCCGGATTGATGGAGCACCTGCTCGCGCCCGGCCAACGCCTGCGCGGGATCGGTGCTCACCTTGCGGCCCAGTTCGTTGCGATGCGGATGGGCCAGGCGTACCCCTTGGGTGTTGGTGATCACCACGAACAACACGTGGGTGCGCTGCTCGACGCGGGAGGCGACGGTCTGCAGGGGGCCGGTCGCCAGCTCGGACACCGTGGCGGGATCGGGCGTGATCGCAACGTCGTCATACCGGGCGATGTTGTTCAGCACCGTGGGGGATGAGGCCACGACGCGGGCGATGTCCATGGCGTGCACACCGTATTGCAGGTCCAGCCGGTGCCGGTTGAACTCGGCAAACAGCACGAATGCGACGATCAGCGTCAGCGTGACCAGCACCAGCTGGAGCAACAGCACCCGGCTGGCGAGCCGCATGTCGATGCGACCGGGCATGCCGGGACACTACCACGCGGCGATGAGCAGAATGCGCAAAACCCGACCTCGATTTGCCCCGGACAGCCTGTCGAGTTCTAAAGGGAAATGGTCGCCGAAATTTTCGAACAAGTCATCCAGCGAGCGAATTAGCGATAGCCTCCACGAGCACGCAGAGTCGTCTCTTCGATTGTCACGAGAGCGAGGACAGCAATGTTCGTGTCAGTGACCCCCGAAACGCTAGCGTCGACAGCCGCCGACGTAACCGGAATCAATTCGGTGCTCAGATCAGCCAATCTCGCGGCAGGTCCCCAAATAACGTCGGTGCTGGCGGCGGGAGCCGACGAGGTGTCAGCGGCCGTCGCATCGCTGTTCTCCGGGCACGGCGTCGCCTACCAGGGTTTGGCGGCGGACCTGTCCGCAATTCAAGAGCGGTTTGCGCAGGCCTTACACGCAGCCGCCATCAATTACGCCAGTGCCGAATCGACCAATCTCGCGCAGCTGCAACTCCAAGCGGCCACCGCCGGACAACAAGCGCTCGACGCGGTAAACGCACCCTTCTACGCGCAGTTCGGCCGACCGCTGATCGGCAACGGCGCAGACGCGGCCGCCGGCAGCGGCCAGAACGGCGGTGCCGGCGGGATTTTGTGGGGCAATGGCGGCGCCGGGGGGAGCGGGACGGCCGGGAAAGCCGGTGGCAACGGCGGGGCGGCCGGCCTGATCGGCTCTGGCGGCCGAGGCGGCGCGGGAGGTGCCGGGGCGGCCGCCAGAGCCGATCAGGCCCGCCGGACCCCCGTTACCGCCCGGACCGGTAAGGGGCGAGAAGCCGTCGCCAC
>NZ_LZMH01000011.1 GCF_001673635.1 Mycobacterium asiaticum | reverse complement strand
GAAGAAGCCGATGTTGCCGATGCCGGCGTTCGCCGCCCCCAACCACCCCGCATACGGCACCGCCGCAGCCGCCATCGCCGACGCCGCCGCACCCTGCCACACCTGATCCACCAACGACCCCGTCACCGACGCAAACGACTCCGCCGCCAACCCCAACTCATCAGCCAACCCCGACCACGCCCCCGCAGCCGCCAACATCGGCGCCGAACCCGCACCAGAAAACATCCGCAACGAATTAATCTCCGGCGGCAATACCGAGAAATTCATATCGAAACGCCCTTCGGATTGCGGTCAGCGAAAGAAGCCAGATTGCCCCGTGCCGGAATTGAAGCCACCCGAATTGTCATCGCCGGAGTTCAGGAGGCCAGAGCCGTTGTTGCCAGAATTCGAGTAACCCGCAAGGTCATTTCCTGAGTTGGAGATTCCCGCATTGTTCGTGCCCACATTCGAGAAGCCGGAGTTATAACCGGGAACCATCAGGGTGCCGCCCAAATTTGCATAACCGGAATTCCCGACGCCAGAGTTGTAGAAGCCGGAGTTCAGGCCGCCGTTGGGGTCGCTGTGTCCCCACCCCGAGTTGCCGGTGCCCGCGTTGCCGAACCCGGAATTGAGTACCGGTTGATCCACCGCGCTGAAGAAACCGGTGTTGAGGTTGCCCGAGTTGAACCCGCCGGTATTGGTGTTGCCCGAATTGAACGCTCCGGTGTTGACATGACCCGAGTTGAAGAGCCCGGTGTTGGAGTCGCCGGAGTTGAACAAGCCGGTGTTGCCCGCCCCCGCATTTCCCAGACCGGTGTTGCCCCAGCCGACGTTGAAGCTGCCGGAATTCCCGTTCCCGGCATCACCGATGCCCAGGTTCGCATTCCCTGCGCTGCCGATGCCGGTATTGGAGTTGCCCGAGTGCCAGAACCCGGTGTTGAAGCTGCCCGAATTTCCGAAACCGGTGTTGCCGTTGCCGGAGTTGAAGAAGCCGACGTTGCCGTCGCCCGAGTTGAAGAAGCCGACGTTGTTGTTACCCGAATTGAACAGACCAAAGTTTCCGCTGCCGACGTTCAGCGAGCCGAAGCCGAACTTTCCATCGCCGGAAAGCCCGAAGCCGATGTTGTTGTTGCCCTTGTTCCCGAACCCGATGTTTCCGGTCCCCAGGTTCCCGAAGCCGAAGTTGCTGCCGCCGAGATTTCCGCTGCCGAGATTGAAGTCGCCGACGTTCCCGCTGCCGAAGGACACGTCGCCGATGTTGCCGCTGCCGAAGTTGATGGTGCCGAAATTGCCGCTGCCCAGATTGAGGCTGCCGATGTTGCCACTGCCGATATTGCCGCTACCGAAGTTGCCGCTACCGAAGTTGTAGTCACCGGCGTTGCCCAGGCCGGTGTTGGCGGTCCCGATGTTGCCGCTGCCCCAGTTCTCACCGCCGAAGTTGCCGCTGCCCAGGTTCCAGCCGCCGATGTTCCCGCTGCCGAGCAGGTTCAGGTCGCCGATATTGCCACTGCCGATGTTGAAGGTGCCGAGGTTTCCCAAACCCAGATTCAGGCTCAGGCGGTGGCGGGGGCGTTTGAGGCGGCGCGGGCGGCGACGGTGCATCCGGTGGTGGTGGCGGCGAATCGGGATGTGTTTGTGCAGTTGGTGTTGTCGAATGTGTTTGGTCAGAATGCGCCGGCTATTGCTGCTGCTGAGGGTGTGTATGAGCAGATGTGGGCTGCTGATGTAGCGGCGATGGTGGGGTATCACGGTGGGGTGTCGGCGGCGGCTGCGGCGTTGTCGTCGTGGCAGGGGGCGCTGGCCGGCCTACCCGGGCTGCCCGCAGCGGCCGCTCAGGCCGTCGCCGCCGTACCGGCCCAGCTGCAGGGAATCAACCTGGGGCTTGGGAATATCGGCTCCCTCAACATCGGCAGCGGCAACATCGGTGAGACGAACCTGGGCAGCGGCAACACCGGAAACGCGAACCTGGGCAGCGGCAATTCCGGCAGCCAGAACCTAGGCAGCGGAAATATCGGTGGCAGCAACGTCGGAAGCGGCAATATCGGCAGCACCAATGTCGGCAGCGGGAATATCGGCAACAGCAACTTCGGCAGCGGAAACAGCGGCAGCTCGAACGTGGGCGGCGGCAATTCCGGCAGTGGCAACATCGGCTTCGGCAACACCGGCTCGGGCAACTTCGGCTTCGGCAACACCGGCAACAACAACATCGGCTTCGGTCTCACCGGCGACAACCAAATCGGCTTCGGCCCTTTGAATTCCGGCAGCGGGAACATCGGCTTCGGTAACTCCGGCACCGGAAACGTCGGCTTTTTCAACTCGGGCACCGGCAACGTCGGGATCGGCAGCTCCGGCGTGGGCAACTCCGGTTTCGGCAACGCCGGCAGCATCAACACCGGATTCTGGAACGCCGGCAACACCAACACCGGGGCGGCGAACGCCGGATCCGGCAACTTCGGCTTCTTCGACTCCGGCAACTTCAACGCGGGCAGCTTCAATTCCGGCGACTCGAACACCAGTTTCGGCAATGCCGGCAACGTCAATAGCGGTTTCCTGAACGGCGGCGACGTCAACTCCGGCTTCGGCAACTCGGGCAACGTCAATACCGGATTCGCAAACGCCGGTAATGCCAACACCGGAGCCTTCAACACCGGCAATCTCAACACCGGATTCTTCAGTTCGGTGACCCAGCCGGGCCCTAACTCCGGATTCGGCAATGAGGGCACCGGCAACTCCGGCTTCGGGCACAACGATCCGTCAAGCCGTGGCAACTCTGGCATACAGAACGTGGGCTTCGGCAATTCTGGCTACGTGAACACCAGCACCACGCTGCTGCTGGGCGGTAACTCGGGGATGCTCAACACCGGTTACGGAAACGCAGGCGTCTACAACGCGGCTGTCCAGAACGCGGGCTTCTTCATTGCCGGAATCATGTCCTCGGGCATTCTTACCTCCGGAATCGGAAGTTCTGGTCTGTTTGTCTCAGGAAACGCGCTCTCCGGAATATTCAAGGGTTTCTTTTGACGCTGAAAGCGACGCTTTTCGGCAAGGCATTCTGTCCAATGAATTGACAAAGAGTGGAACAGATGCTCCATCGTGCATGGGTTTCGGCTCCCGACGGCACCCAATGCCTACGAAAGATTCGGTGAAACTACAGCTTTTGCCTGTGATTTGGCTTACGATCCAGCCATGGGTTGCTGTATGCGTCGGAGCAGCCCAGGTTGGGTTTGCGACAGCTGGCAGGGTTGGGAGTTCCGATGATTCTGGATTTTGCGTGGTTGCCGCCGGAGATCAACTCCGCGCGGATCTTCGCCGGGGCGGGGTCCGGACCGTTGCACGCGGCGGCGGCGGCCTGGGAAGGGCTGGCCGCAGACCTGGCCGCGTCTGCATCTTCGTTTGATTCGGTGATCGTCGGATTAGCCAGTGGCCCGTGGGCGGGCCCGGCGTCGGCGTCGATGGCTGCCGCGGCGACGCCGTACGTCGGGTGGCTGAGCGACGCGGCGGCGCAGGCGCAGCTGGCGGCGGGTCAGGCCCGTGCGGCGGCGACCGCGTTCGAGACGGCGTTGACGGCGACCGTGCATCCGGCAGCCGTGACGGCCAACCGGGTGTCGCTGGCGACGTTGATCGCGACGAACTTCCTCGGTCTGAATACGCCGGCGATTTTCGCCAACGAATTCGACTACCTCGAGATGTGGGCCCAGGACGTCGCCGCGATGATCGGCTACCAGGGCGGCGCCACCGCGGTCGCCGCGAGCCTGTCGCCGTTCAGTCTCCCGCCGGTGAACCTCGCGGGACTCGCGGCGGGCACCGGCGCACAGGTCGCCGCCCTGGCCACGTCGGCCTCGGCCGCGGTGAGCCCGATGGTGCAGGGTGCGCTGTCGGCGGCGCCGGCCTTGGTGGCGGGTGTGCAGTCGCTGGCGTCCGGAGCTCCGGTGCAGGCGATCATGTCGGCGGTTCAGATGGGCGCGATGCCGGCCAGCATGCTGATGGGTCCGCTGATGCAGCTCGGTTCGACGGCCAACGCGGGCGCCAGCGCGGCAGGACTGGCCGGTGCGACCGCAGCCGACGTGCCGAAGTTCGTCGGCGACATCGCCCCGGCGGCCAGGGGCCTGGGTGGCGCGGCCGGCCTGGGTGCCGGCATGGCGGGCGATATGGGCAAGGCTCATCTGGTCGGCGCGATGTCGGTGCCTCCCACCTGGCAGGGCTCAGTGCCCAAGGCAATGGCCAGCGGGGCGATGAGCGGGCTGGGCGGCATGCCGAGCGCGGCCTCGTTGGCCCAAGGTGCTCCCGCCGGCGGTATGGGCATGATGCCGATGCCCATGGGCATGGGCGGGGCCGGCGCAGGCATGCCCGGCGGCATGATGGGCCGCGGCGGTGCGGCCGCGCACGTGGTGCAGAACCGCCCGAGCGTGATCCCGCGTACCGGCGTGGGATAGCCACGCCGGGTTCGGTCCGCGCAGCCTGGATCCCGCCATAGCTGGCCAAGGATGCGCGCAATTGCTGCACGGACCTCGCCGGGAACCGAATATACTGATCGAGTAACCAACTCGATCCTCGGCGCGAATACCTAGTATCGGGATTTTGGTTAAAAGTCAGACTTTTTGTGTGGATTGAATTACGATCCGGCCTCGGGCCGTTTGTTTTCGGGCCGAGTGGTAAGAGCACGTTGGTGCCGTTGACGCGGCTGGTTGGTTGGGGATGCGATGATTTTGGACTTTGCGTGGTTGCCGCCGGAGATCAACTCGGCCCGGATCTTTGCCGGTGACGGAGCGGGCACTTTGCACGCGGCGGCGACAGCATGGGAGAGTCTGGCGGCCGAGCTGGCAGCCGCAGCGTCGTCGTTTGACTCCGTGATCGTCGGCTTGGCCAGTGGCCCGTGGGCGGGGCCGGCGTCGGCGTCGATGGCTGCCGCGGCGACTCCCTACGTCGGCTGGATGACGGACGCGTCGACCCAGGCACTGTTGGCGGCGGGTCAGGCCCGTGCGGCGGCGAGCGCGTTCGAGACGGCGCTGACCGCGACGGTGCATCCGGCAGTGGTGACGGCGAACCGGGTGTCCCTGGCGACGTTGATCGCGACGAACTTCCTCGGCCTGAATACGCCGGCGATTTTCGCCAACGAATTCGACTACGTCGAGATGTGGGCCCAGGACGTCGCCGCAATGATCGGCTACCACGGCGGCGCGACCGCGGTGGCCGCGTCCATTACGCCGTTTGCCGTGCCGCCGCTCGACCTGGCCGGCCTAGCGGCGGGCATTGGCGCCCAGGCCGCCGGATTGGCGACGTCGGCGTCGGCCGCCGTCAGCCCGCTGGTTCAGGGTGCGACCGTAGCCGCGCCGGCCTTGGTGGCGGGTGTGCAGTCGCTGGCGTCCGGGGCGCCGGTGCAGGCGGTCATGTCGGCGGTTCAGATGGGTGCGATGCCGGCCAGCATGCTGATGGGTCCGTTGATGCAGCTCGGTTCGACGGCCAACGCGGGCGCCAGCGCCGCGGGACTGGCCGGTGCGACGGCAGCCGACGTGCCGAAGTTCGTCGGCGACATCGCCCCGGCGGCCAAGGGCCTCGGTGGAGTCGGTGGCCTCGGCGCGGGCATGGCGGGCGATCTCGGTAAGGCGCATCTGGTCGGCGCCATGTCGGTGCCCCCGACCTGGCAGGGCTCGATACCCAAGGGCATGACCAGCGCGGCCATGTCAGGTCTGGGTGTCAACGCCGCGGAGATGGCGCAAGCCGCCGGGGCGGCCGGTACCGGCGGTATGCCGATGATGCCGATGCCGATGGGCATGGGCGGCGGTGCCGGTGGCGGCATGCCGGGCGGCATGATGGGCCGCGGCGGCGCGAGTCCCCACGTGGTGCAGAACCGCCCGAGCGTGATTCCGCGCTCCGGCGTCGGATAAACCCGGCTCCGAGCCGGTTCAGGCGTGGCCGATGCCGCGCGTCATCAGAAGCACACCCAGCAAGCCGATCATGACGGCGAAGACCTGCTGCCGACGGGCACTGGTCCAGCCGTCGACCGCAGCCATGATGCGGTCCGTCTTCGCCGGGGCAGCCAGTCGACTGAGCAGCGGAAGTTCGACGAAGCTCAGCGCAATCAGGATGTACATGCCCGACGCAACAATCTGTGCGGCGGTCGCGACGCCCGACGCCACGATGGCGGTTAAAGCCGCCAGCAATCGGAAATCGACCAGCATCCCCACTCCAAGTGCGAAGCTTGCCTTCACCGGCCTGGCCTGCAGCGCGCCCTGAACCCGCGTCAGCAATCGAGACGGTGATGCACCCCCGCCGGGCATGCCCACCCGCATACCCTGCCGCGGCGCGAGTCCCACAGCGATCGCGGCGACGAGCAGTGCCAGCGCACCCATCGCGATCTGCACATGTCCGGCGGCCGAAGTGGCCGCGGCGGCCTGCACCCGATGCACCGCCGCGAGCGTCGCGTCGCGCAGACCGAACAGCACACCGGCAGCAACTCCTGCGCTTATCGCCATGCCGCCGAGCCAGAACGCGATAAGTGGTCGCAGTGACTGCGCCCGCGCCGACAATGCCACGCTGACGCCGATCCGGACCGGGTCTGCGGTCGCCACAAGAGCTAACACCAGCACCGTGCACCACATGCGTCGGGACGCTACAACCGCAGGCGGGTCGAGCGGAACCCATTCGGCCGCACCCAATTTCCCGATCACAGCCCGGTAACCCGAGCTGTTCCACATTCCTAACACCCCACTAAGAATCGCGGCGTATCCCGCAGGGCTCTCGTTGGCGGTTCGACCGCTGCTGACCTCGTGCAATCCGGCATGAAACAACGAGGAGCGCAGGATGCGAAAAAGCCGTATGAGGAATCGATTAGGAATGTGGGATTCAATAAATTTTTCCGCTGCACTCGATATTCGGCCGCTTTTTGCGCCCTGGCGCTCTCCGAGCGGCTGCAAGTCCCGACCTTCGATGCGCCGATGCTCGCGGGAGCTCTCGCCGACTTTGCTACAGGTCTTAATCGGCGTGCGACACGCCGGTTCGCGTATCGCGGCTGTCCAGGTTCGTAACTATACCGTGATCTGAAATTGCGCAGGAAGGCAGAGGCAGTGATCGAAAACCCCTTACGGGGAATGTCGCGTCGGGAGTTTATGGCAAAGCTCACCGGCGCCGGTGCGGCAGCGTTGCTGACCGACTTCGCTGCCCCAGTCATCGAAAAGGCTTACGGCGCAGGCCCGTGTTCCGGACATTTGACCGACATCGAACACATTGTGTTGTTGATGCAGGAGAACCGGTCATTCGACCATTACTTCGGCACGCTATCCGGAACTCGGGGATTCAACGACCCGTCACCCGCTTTCAGCCAGAAAGGGTGGAACCCCGCGAGTCAGTCGCTGGACCCGGCCGGGATCACCATGCCGTTCCGCCTCGACACGACGCGCGGGCCCCTGCTCGACGGCGAGTGCGTCAACGACCCCGAGCACCAATGGGCCGCCATGCACCATTCCTGGAACGGCGGCGCGAACGACAACTGGCTGCCGGCGCAGGCCGAGACCCGCACGGGGCCTTACGTCCCGATGACGATGGGCTACTACACCCGCAAAGACATCCCGATCCACTACCTGCTGGCCGACACGTTCACAATGTGCGACGGCTACCACTGCTCGCTGCTGACCGGCACACTGCCGAACCGGTTGTACTGGTTGAGCGCCTGGAACGACCCGGCCGGCGTCGCCGGCGGCCCTCAACTCGTTGAACCCGGCTTTCTACCCCTGCATCAATACAGCTGGACCATCATGCCGGAGAACCTCGAACAGGCCGGGGTCAGCTGGAAGGTCTATCAGAACAAGGACGCCGGGCGATTCATCAATACACCCATCAGCAACAACGGACTGGTTCAGGCGTTCAAGCAGTCCGGTGACCCGCGGTCGAATCTGGCCCGGTACGGCATCGCGCCGAGCTATCCGATGGACTTCGCCGCCGACGTCAAAGCCAACCGGCTGCCCAAGGTCTCCTGGCTCGTCCCCAACTTCATCCAGTCGGAACATCCGGCCCTGCCGGTCGCGCTCGGGGCGGTGGCCATGGTGACGGCGTTGCGGATCCTGTTGTCCAACCCCGCGGTGTGGGAGAAGACCGCGCTGATCATCAGTTATGACGAAAACGGCGGGTTCTTCGACCACGTCGTCCCGCCGACCGCGCCACCCGGCACCCCCGGCGAATGGGTCACGGTGCCCGACATCAACCAGGTCGCTGGATCCGGTGGTATTCGCGGTCCACTGGGCTTGGGGTTTCGCGTCCCGTGCCTGGTCATCTCGCCCTGGAGTCGCGGCGGCCTAATGGCGCACGAGACCTTCGACCACACCTCTCAACTGAAATTGATCCGCGCCCGGTTCGGTGTCCCCGTCCCCAACCTGACCGCGTGGCGCGACAGTGTGGTGGGGGACATGACCTCGACATTCAATTTCGGGACCCCGCCCAACCCGTCGAAGCCGCACCTGAGCCACCCGTTGTTGGCGGCCGTGCCGAAGTTGCCGCAATGCATCCCGAACGTGGTGCTGGGCACCACCGACGGCGTGCTGCCGGCGATTCCCTACCGGGTGCCGTTTCCGCAAAGCATGCCCACGCAGGAAACCCAGCCGGTCCGCGGAATTCCCAGCGGCCTCTGCTGAGCAAACAAAAGAACGCCGTAACCACGAATTGATCGGGGAATGGCCCTAAAAAGCCGTCCACGACACGCCGGTTCGCGTATCGGTACCCAATGGAACCGCAGCTATACCGTGAGCGCGAACGGCGCAAAAATGCCCAGGGAGGGCGCGTGGGAAGCGAACATCCTGTCGACGGAATGACCCGTCGGCAATTTTTGGCGAAAGCAGCCGCAGCTTCCACCGCCGGCGCGTTCCTGGATTTGGCCGGACCCATTATCGAAAAGGCCTATGGCGCCGGTCCCTGTAGCGGCCATTTGACCGACATCGAACACATTGTGTTGTTGATGCAGGAGAACCGGTCTTTCGACCACTACTTCGGGACGTTGTCCGGTACCCGCGGTTTTCAGGACCCGAACGCGCTGCCCGGCGTCTTCGCGCAAAAAGGGTGGAACCCGGCGACGCAAGCCAACGACGCCGCCGGAACTACGCTGCCGTTCCGCTTCGACACGACGCGCGGCCCGCTGGTGGCCGGCGAATGCGTCAATGACCCGGACCACAGCTGGACCGGCATGCATCAGGCCTGGAACGGCGGCGCCAACGACGGCTGGTTGCCGGCTCAAGCGGCGCACAGCACGCTGCAGAGGAACACGCCGGTCACGATGGGCTACTACACCCGTGCCGACATTCCCATTCACCACCTGCTGGCCGATACCTTCACGATCTGCGACGGGTACCACAGTTCCCTGCTCGGCGGCACCACGCCCAACCGGTTGTACTGGATGAGCGCCTGGATCGACCCGGACGGCACCCACGGCGGGCCGGTCCTGGTGGAGCCGAACATTCAGCCGTTGCAGCACTACAGCTGGGCCACCATGCCCGACCAGCTCGAGGCCGCGGCCATCAGTTGGAAGATTTACCAAAACAAGCTGCTGGGGCCGCTGAACAATACGGTCGTCGGTTACAACGGGCTGATCAACGACTTCAAGCAGGCGGCGGACCCGCGGTCGAACCTGGCCCGGTTCGGGATCGCCCCGAGCTACCCGTTCGACTTTGCCGCTGATGTCAGGAACAACAGGCTGCCCCAGGTCTCGTGGCTGCTGCCCGGTTTCCTGCTTTCGGAGCATCCCGCATTCCCGGTCTCGATCGGGGCGGTGGGCATCGTCGACGCGATACGGATCCTGCTGTCGAACCCGGCGGTGTGGGAGAAGACGGCATTGATCGTCAACTACGACGAGAACGGCGGCTTCTTCGACCACGTCGTTCCGCCCACGGCACCGCCGGGCACACCCGGCGAGTACGTCACAGTCGCCGACATCAACTCGGTGGACGGCTCCGGTGGCATCCGCGGCCCGATAGGCCTGGGGTTCCGGGTGCCGTGTTTTGTCATCTCGCCGTACAGTCGCGGGCCTCTGATGGTCCACGACACTTTCGACCACACCTCGACGCTTAAGTTGATCAGCAAACGCTTCAACGTCCCGGTGCCCAACCTCAGCGCGTGGCGCAACAGCGTCGTCGGCGACATGACGTCGACCTTCAATTTCGCCGTCCCGCCGAACCCGTCGAAACCGAACCTGGACCATCCGCGCTTGGCGGCGCTGCCGAAACTGCCGCAGTGCATCCCGAACGCCGTACTGGGAACCACCACGAAGACGTCCATTCCCTACCGGGTGCCTTTTCCGCAGTCCATGCCAACCCAAGAGACGCAACCCACGCGCGGCATTCCCAGTGGCCTGTGCTGACCGGCGGCTGCTAACCGCGCGTGGTAGCGGAAGCCGCTGCCGGTCAACTCCTTTCGGGCCACCCCGGGAGAGCCGGGGGTGGGGCGGCCGCATTGGGCTCAGGCAGATGCGAACCGGTCGACGGGGCGCCACCTGAGGCAATCGCCTCAAAGGAGGGTGATCCTGGAAGGGAAATTCGCAAAATAGGCGACTTTGAGCCGTCGTTTGTCTTAGGATTCAAAGGCTCGGTGGTGTGGTACTCGCCATTGAGTGATGATGTATTGAGATCGGCCCTGAAAGGAGACAACGTGCTATTGCCTCTTGGTCCGCCCTTACCGCCCGACTCAGTCGCGGCGAAGCGGGGTGAGTCGGGCATGCTTGGCGGGTTGTCTGTTCCGCTCAGCTGGGGTACTGCCGTCCCACCGGACGAGTACGACCACTGGGCTAAGGACTCCGAATCAGGAGCCGAGGAAGTCGTCGCCGTGCCGGGTGCGTTAGACCCGGAGCCAGTCGAAACGGTTGCCACAGGCACGGATGAATGGGGCGAATGGGCGGAATGGAGTGAGTGGGAGGCCGAGAACGCCGAACCTCAGTTCCAGATGCCCCGTCCCAGTAGCGTGGTTCCACATTCTCCGGCGGCCGGTTGATCAAGAGAGGGGGACGACTGTCGTTGCTAACGGGTGATCGTCGGTTCGGTATCCCTCCAACCGGCAGTCACAACAGTCAAACTGCCTGAACAAAACAGGCAACTAGGTCGAAACAAGGAGACAGCCAAAATGGCAACACGTTTTATGACAGACCCGCACGCGATGCGGGACATGGCGGGCCGCTTCGAAGTGCACGCCCAGACCGTCGAAGATGAGGCTCGTCGCATGTGGGCGTCCTCGCAGAACATCGCCGGTGCGGGCTGGAGCGGTATGGCCCAGGCCACCTCGCTGGACACCATGGGACAGATGAACCAGGCGTTCCGCAACATTGTGAACATGTTGCATGGGGTTCGTGACGGACTGATCCGTGACGCGAACAACTACGAGCAGCAAGAGCAGGCTTCGCAGCAGATCCTGTCCAGCTAACTCGTCCGCGGCGAAAGCCGCTGTATCCCATAAACATTCACAAACAAGGAGCACAGGTTCAATGACCATTAATTACCAGTTCGGTGACGTCGACGCGCACGGCGCGCTCATCCGCGCCCAGGCCGCCAACTTGGAGGCCGAGCACCAGGCCATCGTTCGCGATGTGCTGGCTGCCGGTGACTTCTGGGGCGGCGCCGGTTCGGTGGCTTGCCAGGAGTTCATCGCCCAGTTGGGCCGCAACTTCCAGGTGATCTACGAGCAGGCCAACCAGCACGGCCAGAAGGTCCAGAGCGCCGGCAACAACATGGCGCAGACGGACAGCGCCGTCGGGTCCAGCTGGGCCTGATAAAAACGGATCGCGGCAGCGCACCGCTCGGCTAGCGGTGGTGCGCGAGTCCGCACCGATTGACTGCGCACGTCCTGCGCGTGGGAGTTCACGCTCCCGTGCGCAGGCGTGCGCAGTCCCATTTCTGGGGTATCTCTGGATCAAGCGGGCGCGGCCCAGACCTGGCCGAATCTAGAAGCGGCCGCCGCCGCCCATCCAACCCCCGCCGGACGAGCCCCCCGAGGAACCGGACCCGCCGAAGGAGGTCGGGCTCCATCCGCCGAAGCCGCCTCGCATCCCCCCGCTGAGCAGATCGCCGATGATGATGCCGCCCAGGATCGCGCCGGTGTTGCTGTTCGTGCGGCTGGTGTAGGCGCGCTGCGCCGACTCCACATCGGCGTTGGCCAGGGACTGCGCCTGTGCCGCCAGTGTCGAGGCCCCGTTCGCGTAGGCGATCGCGTCGGCCAGGTTCGTCGGCTTTTTCGCGTGGGCGGCCTCGAGCTGGCGCCTGGCCTCGGCGAGCCGGGTCCGGGCCTCCGGCCCGATGGTGCCGCGACGGGTGTCGATGTACTCCGACACCGCCCGCACTCGCGACTCCGCCGTGAACAGCGCCTGCTCGAAGGACCGGTTGAGCCGTTCGGCGTTGGCGCGCTCCTGAGCGAGCGTGGTCAGCACCCGGTCGAGTTCCGCGTCGGCCTTGGTCAGCTCCGCGAAGCAGCCCAGCGGATCGGCGATGCCCCGCACGCTGCCTGCGCCGCTCACGCTGTCCAGCGCCCGGGCGGCCGCGTCACGCGCGGCGATCAGCTCGCCGGTGTGCGGCGACTTGGCGCCCGGCGCCTGTTGCAGTTGCTCGTTGGCGCGCTTGATGGCCGTCTGGGTGTCGGCGATCAGCGACGGCAGGTTGTCCACGGCGTGCCGGATGTCGCCGGCCGCGCTGTCCACTGCGTCCAGCAGCGAACGCGCCTGCCCGAGCGCGGACTCGGCGGCGCGGACGGCATCCACCAGTCGGCTTTGTTGTCCGCTCACCGCCTGGCCGGCCAGTTCGCGGGCGGTGCTGATATTGCGGTCGGCGAACTCGAGGCGCTCTCTGGCGGTGGCGACGTTGCTCGAGACCGACGTCAGCGCCGTGGTGCCGAACTCGTCGTGCAACTCGACCAGATGCCGCTCGGCGGGTTCTATCCGCGTGGTGAGTTCGACGTACTGCTGGGTGAGCGCATCAAGGCGGGACGGCGCGTTGATCACCAGATCCCGCAGCCGCTCAAACGCCTCGGTCTGCGACTCCAATTCGCGGTCGGCGTTGGCCGCCGACACGATCACCCGGGTCAGCAGCTCGCGGCGCTGCGCCGGCGTCTCGGGGTAGGCGTCGTCGAGCTGATGACGAATGGTGAAGGCTTGCGACAGAGCGGCTTTGGCGTTGTTCAACGCGTCGGTGAAGGGTTTGGTCCGTTCTTCGCCGAACTCCTCGATCGCCAGCGCCAGCTCGTTGGAGCTGGTTCGAACCGCGTTGTCGACCTCCACCACCTTCGTTCGGGACAGGTCGTCGAGGATGTCTAGCGGCACTGCGGCCAGCGCCCGCGCGTCGGCGGGATCAACTTGCCGGGCGGCGGCCACCGCCCCGGCGCGGCGTCGCCGGGCGCGGCGACGCATCACCAGCAGCAGCACCACGACCGCCAGGACGATCGCACCAAGCACTCCCAGCAGCACGTAGGTGCCGGCGGAGCTGGGCGACGCATTCAGTCCCTCGGCGGCGGCGATCGCCGCCCCGCGCCAATCCCCGTTGCGTAGCGCCGGTTCGATCTTGTTGTGCCGCAGATTGTCTACCTGAGTGGCATTGACGTTCTGCACCCCGTTGGGGACCAGGAACGCATAGGCGCGGCCCGACGTGGACACCGCCAGCAGCGCGTCGTGGTTGTCGAGTTCGCTGGCCTGCAGGGTGCGCTGAGCCCAGTTCATCGCGCTCTGCCCGGAGAAGTTGTCGACGTAGACGACCCACAACCGGATGTGCCGGTCGGCGTAGAGCTTGTCGACGGCCGCAGAGACGGCGGCACGATCGGCGTCGGACAGCACTCCGGCGTTGTCGGTGATCTGCCCCGGCAACCGGAACGGCGGCTGCGCGCCGGCGGTCGGCGCGAGCAACAACCCGGCCAGGCCGGCGAAAATCAGGAACACGCCGAGAAGCCGTGCGATGCGCATATCGCCAATTAAACATCCGCCGTCCGACGGGCCCGGACGCGTGACCCTGACCACCGCCGTTGCCGGACTTACTCCGACGTCCCTGGCAGACTGTGGGTCGGTGAGCACCGATCAGCACAACCACTATGACGACCCCTATGACGAGGTGGACCGTCAACGTCGGGTACTCGAAGCGCCGAAGACCGCGGGTCTGCCGGGCACCGAAGGGCAGCATCGGACCGACTTCGCCCGCGACCGGGCGCGGGTGCTGCACAGCGCCGCGCTGCGCCGGCTCGCCGACAAGACTCAGGTCGTCGGCCCGCGCGAAGGCGACACCCCGCGCACCCGGCTGACGCACTCGCTGGAGGTGGCGCAGATCGGGCGAGGGATGGCCATCGGGTTGGGCTGCGACCTTGACCTCGTCGAGCTGGCCGGCCTGGCCCACGACATCGGGCACCCGCCCTACGGGCACAACGGCGAGCGGGCCCTCAACGAGGTCGCCGCCGACCACGGCGGGTTCGAAGGCAATGCGCAGAATTTCCGCATCTTGACCAGCCTGGAACCCAAGGTTCTCGACGCGGACGGCCGCAGCGCCGGATTGAACCTCACCCGCGCTTCGCTGGACGCCGTCACAAAGTATCCATGGCAGTGCGGCGAGGGTCCCGGCAACAGCCGCAAGTTCGGGTTCTACGACGACGACCGCGCCGCCGCGGACTGGCTGCGCGCCGGCGCCCCGCGCGGCCGTCCGTGCCTGGAAGCCCAGGTGATGGACTGGGCCGACGACGTCGCGTACTCGGTACACGACGTCGAGGACGGGGTGGTTTCCGAACGTATCGACCTGCGGGTGCTCGGCGACGAGGACGAGGCGACGGCGCTTGCCAAGCTGGGGGAGAGTGAATTCCCGCGGGTGCACGCTGACGAGTTGATGGAGGCCGCGCGGCGGCTGTCCGCGCTGCCGGTGGTCGCCGCGGTCGGTAAGTACGACGCCACCCTGGCCGCGGCGGTCGCGCTCAAGCGTCTGACCAGCGAGCTGGTCGGTCGATTCGCCACCGCCGCCATCGCCACCACCCGCGCCACTTCCGGGCCCGGACCGGTAGTGCGTTACCAGGGCGAGCTGCAGGTGCCGGATCTGGTGCGCGCGGAGGTCGCGCTGCTGAAAATCCTTGCGCTGCAGTTCATCATGTCCGACCCGCGGCACCTGGCAGCTCAAGCGCGACAACGTGAACGGATTCACCGCGTGGCGCACTGGCTGCAGGCCGGCGCTCCCCAGACTCTGGACCCCATGTTTGCCGCGGCCTTCAACAGCGCCCCGGACGACGGCGCGCGACTGCGTGTCATCGTCGACCAGATCGCCTCCTACACCGAAGGCCGGCTGGAACGGATCGACGTCTCCCAACTCGGGAGCAGTGCGGGCCACTGAACGCCTAGACTGACCCCCGTGTCGAGTCCGGCGGGTTCCAGGGATACGGGCCGTTCCGGCGGCCGGTCCAGGATCTCCGACCGCGACATCGCCGCGATCCGCGAAGGCGCCCGGATCGAGGACGTGGTCGGTGACTATGTCCAACTGCGGCGGGCCGGAGCCGACTCGATGAAGGGGCTGTGCCCGTTCCACAACGAGAAGTCACCCTCGTTCCACGTGCGGCCCAATCACGGGCACTTTCACTGCTTCGGCTGCGGTGAGGGCGGTGACGTCTATGCCTTCATCCAGAAGATCGAACACGTCAGCTTCGTGGAGGCCGTGGAGCTGCTGGCCGACCGGATCGGTCACACGATCACCTACACCGGGGCGGCCACCAGCGTGCAGCGCGACCGCGGCAGCCGCAGCCGGCTGGTCGCCGCCAACGCCGCCGCGGCCGCCTTCTACGCCGAGGCACTGCAGTCCGACGAGGCCGCACCGGCCCGCAAGTACCTGACCGAGCGCAGCTTCGATGCCGAGGCCGCCCGGCGCTTCGGCTGCGGATTCGCGCCGTCCGGCTGGGACACGCTGACAAAGCACCTGCAGCGCAAGGGTTTTGAGTTCAAGGAGCTGGAGGCCGCCGGCCTGTCCCGGCAGGGCCGCCGCGGCCCGATCGACCGGTTTCACCGCCGACTGCTCTGGCCGATTCGGACTTCGGCCGGCGAGGTGATCGGGTTCGGCGCCCGACGGTTGTTCGACGACGACCCGATGGAAGCCAAATACGTCAATACCCCCGAGACGGTGCTCTACAAGAAATCGTCGGTGTTGTTCGGGATCGATTTGGCCAAGCGCGACATCGCCAAGGGACACCAGGCGGTGGTCGTCGAGGGTTACACCGACGTGATGGCCATGCATCTGGCGGGGGTGACCACCGCCGTCGCCTCGTGCGGCACCGCGTTTGGCGACGACCACCTCGCCATGCTGCGCAGGCTGATGATGGACGACAGTTTCTTCCGCGGCGAACTGATCTACGTTTTCGACGGCGACCAGGCCGGGCAGGCCGCCGCGCTCAAGGCATTCGAGGGCGAACAGAACTTGGCGGGGCAGTCCTTCGTCGCGGTCGCGCCCGACGGCATGGACCCCTGTGACCTACGCCTGAAGTCCGGCGACGGCGCCCTGCGCGATCTGGTGGCACGCCGAACCCCGTTGTTCGAGTTCGCAATTCGCGCCGCGCTCGCCGAAATCGACCTGGACAGCGCCGAAGGCCGAGTGGCCGCGCTACGCCGCTGTGTACCGATGGTGAGCCAGATCAAGGACCCCACGCTGCGTGACGAATACGCCCGACAACTGGCCGGCTGGGTGGGTTGGGACGATGTCGCGCAACTGATCGACCGGGTGCGCGGCAACGCCAAAAAGCCGAAGAGCCCCGGCGGCAACGTGAAAGCGCCGCGACGGGGTGCGCAGGAAGCCGCTCAGGAGCCCGCTGACGCGGCGGGCGGGGTGCTGGCGGGCGCGCGTCCCGATCCGCGCGACCCGACGCTGTGGCCACAGCGTGAGGCACTCAAGTCGGCGTTGCAGTTTCCCGCCCTCGCGGGCCCGGTATTCGACACGCTGACCGTCGAGAGCTTCACCCACGCCGGTTATGCCGCCGTGCGGGCGGCCATCGAGGCGGCCGGGGGAACCTCGATCGGCGTCAGCGGCGCGCAGTGGCTGGACCTGGTGCGCCAGCAGACCAACTCGGCGCTCACCGCCGGTTTGATCACCGAGCTCGGGGTGGAGGCGATCCGGGCCGAGGACGAGCAGTTGCCCCGCTACATCTCCGGGGTGCTGGCCCGCCTGCAGGAGGTGTGGATGGGTCGGCAGATCGCTGAGGTGAAGTCCAAGCTGCAGCGCATGTCGCCGATCGAACAGGGCGACGAGTACCACGCGCTGTTTGGCGACCTGGTGGCGATGGAGGCCTACCGGCGCAGCCTGCTGCAGCAGGCCAGCGGCGATGACCTGACCGCCTGAGCTGCGCTCACCGGGCGGCGTTCACCCGCGGCTCGACCTCGGGTTCGAGGTTCAGCCGCTCGACCTCGCGATCCACCACGCTGGTCTGGCTGTCGATCTCGGTCAGGGTCACGAAACCGGTGTCGGGCGAGATCCGGTTCGCGATCTTGCGGCGGCCGCCTTCGATCAGCGATCTGGCCACGGGACTTCCGGTGATCGCGCGATAGGTGCCGGCGATCTGCTCGTACCGGCGGCGCCCGGCCTTCGTGCCCAGCACATAACCCACGCCCAAGACGGCGACATACCCGATCAAAGCGGTCCCTCCGAGAAGAATTGCGACTGGCTCTATCCTGCCTCATTCGCGGGCGATTGGCCGCGCCAGCTCCGGCCGGGGCTGATTGGGTCCAGCCAAGCCAGTACGCTAGAGTCGTCCCGCGATCAGCACCAGCGTTCGCTGGACTGATAGTCCCCTGTAGCTCAACTGGCAGAGCATTCGGCTGTTAACCGAAGGGTTGAAGGTTCGAGTCCTTCCGGGGGAGCCTGGTCAGCTGTGTAAACGTATGGTGGCGGGCAATAAGTGGGCCATACAAGCATGTGCGACAGACGTCGGCTCACCGGTAGTTAGGGCCGTGGCCCTGCCTAGCGAGATAACTAGTTCCTCTTCCGAACCAACAAATCCGCAGCGCCATACGGATTTGTGCGATTCCGCAATCGCAAGGCACTCCTCCCAAAGCCGGCCACACGTAAGCGGTCACGTGCCAAGATCACTACGTGGGATACATCAGAGGCTTCGCAATCGTTGGGTTGGCAGGTAACGCCACAAGGATTCAATACGATTTAGATCGGCATCTTAATATTTTTTGGGGACTGAATGGCTGCGGGAAGACATCACTTCTTAAAATCCTCCATTCTGCCTTGATTGATAACTCGCGTCTTCTCGCAAAGGTGCCTTTCACGGAAGCAACTGTTGATTTTTCAATTGACGGCAGCAGTGCAATATTTCGACGAACAATCGAAAAGAAAAATATAAGCAACGAAGATCAACTTATTTTCCAACGACTCTATGGTGACAGCGGTGATCGTGAACTCGAATGGTTGAGGCAAATGGAAACCAACACTGGCTGGAAAACTACCCGTATAGGTGCCCGAAGAACGGTGTCGCGCAAGAATTTTCCCAGCAGAGTGCAGCATGGCTATCTACCAATTTCCCGGGTAGTTGACCTTCCGAACGAGCAGCGACGACATCCTTCCCAAGCGTCGCCAATCGACGATGATTACCTCGATATCCTTTTTGCTAGACAGTTGCGGTTAAGATGGCAAGTTTACAAATCAAATGCGCTTGATAAAATCCAACTCCTACAACAGCGAGGCATCGGAGAGATACTCAGCATTTTATTTGGCGATATACGAGCTACTCAACGGCGATCCCCCGGGACCAAATTGGCAGCGGACGATGCCTTTGACTTAGTCGTCAGGTTTTTGCGAAATCAAAAAATAAACATCCGTTTCGACAAACAGTCATTTGAGGCGCAGTATGATCACGATCCGAAGATCCGCCAGGTAATCGCTCGCATCGAAGAGGTCGATGAAGAGCGACAGCTTGCTCTCAGGCCACAGGAAGAGCTAAGGGCTGTAATTGAAGACCTTTACGGCGGAAGTAAAAAACTTCATCTAGACGGCAAGGACGGATTGGGCGTCTATCTATCGAGTAGCGATATGAGAATCCCCATCGAGCAATTGTCGTCCGGTGAGCGCCAGCTGTTGCGCATTCTTTTGGAAACCATGATCGCTGAAACCAGCGCTGTGTTAATTGATGAGCCGGAACTGTCTATGCATGTGGATTGGCAGCGGGAGCTGGTGAAATCGATGCAGCTGGTTAATCCGGAATGTCAGATGATTCTTGCGACTCATTCTCCGGAAGTTATGGCGTTAGTACCAGACGCGAATATTTACGAGCTGTGAGCGCAACGCGGAGGCTTCGATGGTCAACACAGGGGTTTGAACGTCGGGTCATGTTGAGCAGAAAGCGGTTATTTCTGGTCGTCGAAGGGCGTCGAATGGATCGGCCTTTCTATGATTCCTTACTCAGATCGAATGATGAGGCTCGGCAGGGTGGATACGAAATAATATTATGCGAAGAAGTGTGGACTGAGTCTGGTGGGAAGCAATCGGCGGTGCAGATTTTCGATGTCTTGCGTCGACGTGGTCGTTTAAAGCAGAACACAAAGCGAGTGCAACATTGCGTGGCGTTCGCTCTTGACGCCGACTTCGATGGCGTTCTCTCCCGCAAGAAGCACAACCCGCACATTATTTATACCGAGGCGCATGATGTGGAAGCCGAAGTATTCGTTCACGGCGATCTGTCTCGCGCACTGTGTGTATCTCTGTCCCTGACAATGTCGAAGGCCTCAATTCTTGCAAACCAACTGACCAATTTTGTGGAGGATCTTGCGCTGGCGTGGAAAGAATGGATTACGCTTTGCTGTCTTGCGGCTGCTATGCGCTCGCACAGTCCGCTTGTCCGTGCGCATAAGCCTTCAACTATCAATATCGACAAGTACGGTGGCATAGATGTCGCGAAGTTGAACACTGCGACCGCAGATGTACGCGCGAGAAAACACCCTCAAACCCCTGCCACTATCGAACGTTGGGTTCGGAGCCGGGTCGAAGGTATGTATAAGCGTAGTGCGCACCGCACCTTAGTCAGCGGAAAGAGTGTGCCGGCTTACCTACATTGGCGAATTGAACCGCTGCTTGGCGGCGACGTAGTGGATTTAAACAGTTTTCAGCAAACAATTACTCACCTCATGTTAACCACTGTAGATTTTAAAGATGTGTGGGCAAGCTATTATCACGATAAATTTCGCGATCTGCTGACGAATTCGAGCTAGTTCCGGTCCGGCGCTGCCCCATAGGCGCACTCGCGGCTTGTGTTGAACGATGCCGCGCCGATTCTTAGGCGATCAACTGGCGGCGCGCTGCGATGCCGCTTCGCGAACTATCTGTCGATCCGACGGCGCATCCACGCCGGCGGCGGCCCGATCTTGCCCTCGCGGACGCGCCGCTCAATATCCAGTGGTGACACGATTGCCCATTGCTGGCCCATAGAGTGCGCCAGCACGTCATACGCGACAACCGCCGCCGCCACCCGGTCGGGCTGGTGTTGACCGGCTTCCCACGTGACGGCCTGCGCCTCGAAGTCCGGCAAGTATCCAGCGACCCGGCACCGGCCGGTTTCCAGCGCGGCCAGCAGGCCCGTAGAACGGGCCACCGCGTCACCCTTACCCCGGTCGGTACCCTTCGGCGGCCATCCGGTCACCCTGATGGGGCGGTTCAGCCGGTATTTGGGCAGCACTTCGACAACCAACCGGGTGTAGGTGGCCCGCGCGGCGAATGCCTCGACGGCGATTTCGCTGGCCCCGACATCGCGGGCCAGCTCGACGGCACGGCGCGCCCACTGGTCGCTCGTGTAGTGACCCGACACATCAGCGATCAACGCAATGGACCCATCCGTTGCCAGGCTGGCGGCGATGATGCCGGTCTCGTCACCTTCACCGGAGTCGGCCGGGTCGACACCGACGACTATCTTGATCGCTCCCGCTGGCGCTGCCGGCAGCCGCCAGTCATCGAACCACGCCGACTTGATCAACCCGCCTTCCGGCGCGCTGGGAGTGCCCAGATACATCGCGGCCCAAGCACGGGAGCCGACCTCGACCTCTATCGAACGGAACTGTTCAGCGGTGCGGCCGATGGCGCTGGTCATCGCCACGCCGCTGCGCTCACGGTGCAGCGCGTCGGGCACGCCTGCCGTGGAGACCGCCGGGATATTGACGCACCGCCACCGGCTGCCGGCTTCGGCCAGCAACGACCCGGCGATGTCTTCCTCATGCCAGCGCGTCAGGACGACGATGGCGCTGCCGCCAGGCATAAGCCGGGTCATCAGCGAGGCCCTGAACTCAGCGACCAGCCGCCGCCGGTAGGCGTCGCTGTCGGCCTCCTGTGCGCCCTTCACAGGGTCATCCACGACCAGCACGTTGGCACCGAAACCCGTGGTACTGGAAAGGATTCCGCCCGCCAACATGCCACCCCGGTGGCCAGCTACTCGCCAGCGACCGACCGCCTGCTTGTCTGGTGCCAGCTCTACGCCGACGACGCCGGGGTTCTCCGCGATCAGCCGCCGTGCAGCGGCGGAATGTTCTTCGGCGAGGCTGTCGCCGTAGGACTTCATAATGATTTCGCTATCGGGGTCGCGGGACAGCTGCCAGACCGGAAACACCTGGCTCACCAGCACTGACTTCCCGGTACGGGGCGGTGTCGTGACGATGAGCCGCGAGTCTGGTTCGGTCACCGCCCGCACCAGCTCGTCAGACAGCAACTTGATAGTTGGGGTCACTACGTAGCCAGGGATCAGCCGCTGGGCTAGTTCGGCGGGTGATTCGGGCCGCCGCCGCCGGCGGGCAGCTCCGATTGCGCGGGCACCGGTCAGTGCGGCGATGGAATCGCCGGTCAGGGTGGTCATGATGCCTTTCCAGGTTCAAAGCCGGCTTCCGTGGCGGTCCAGAGGTCGCCGCGCTTCCACTGGTGGCCGCATTGGTCGCAGTAGTACTCGCAGATCAGCCGCTTGCCCCCGTGCCAGGTGATGGCATCCGGCTCGGTCTGCGTGGCCCTGCGCGTGCAGCTGTCTGCGTGGTGGCCGGCAGGGTTGCAGTGCGGGCAGTAATCGGGCAGCCAGAAGTCGTGGAACGGATCGACTGCAGGAATGCTGGCAACGGACATGGTGGGCTCCTCGTGGGTGTCGTTGGTGTCATTGGTGTCGTTGTTGTCTCCGCTCAGGCCGCCGAGGCTCGGCCTGAGCGGGAGCTATTGGGCCAATACCGGCTTCCTGGTGGCGAGTGGCGGCACGGCGCGCAACCCGGCCCGCAGATTCGCGAGCTGGGTGCTGCCAGGTCCACCGCCGTCAGTAATGCCCAGCGCCGCGAGCACGTCGGCCTGGTGGACTTCGCCGGCCCGGTGAAGCCGCGTAGCCGTGCGGGCCAGCGCCGGCCAGCACCGCTCCACCAATGGCACGACATCGGCACCGGCATACGTGCCGCCAGCGGCGGTCAACACCCGGCTGTCCTTATGCCCGGTGGTGTCCAACACCGCGTAAAACTCCCGCTGCGTCGGTCGCCGGCCGGCACGCCAGCGCGCCTGTGCCCACGGCCCGGCGTACGCGACCAGCGGATCGGTTCCGTGGGGCCGGTCGGCGAAGGTGGTCAGCCCTTCGAGGCCGGTGACCCGGCTGCGGGCGACCACGGCACTTCGTAGCTCGGCACCGAGGGCGACGCCGACGACACAGTGCGCGGCTTCGTGGATGCACATTTCTAGGTGCTCACGTTCGCCGGCTGTGATGTCAGCCAGTGTCAACGGCATTGTGCTGCTTGTCCTTTCGATTATTGACCGACGCCGGGACGGGGTGCGGTACATAACGCGAGACCACCGCCGTCCCGACGCCGGCCTTCCGCAGTGACCGGAGTCGGGGTGTCGTTGCCGAACAGTCTGCGCAGCGTTTGGGCACGCTCGCGCTGGTCGCGTTCGGCTGCCCTGGCCGCGCCGGCATCGAGGTAGGCCGTCAGGCAGGTCGTGCAGGTGTAACCGTGCACACTGCCCTTCCACCGCCAGCACGGCCCGCCGCAGGATTCGCAGCGCGGTCCGGCGTAATTGTCGGGCCGGGCGTTCGCGATGGTTGCGGTGCTCACGGCGCTACCGTCGCCGCGCCGATGACCGCCTCGTATCCGATGGCCACCGTGCGCTCAGCGACGGCGGCGAAGATGTTGTGTTCCTGGTCAATCGCGGTTCTGAGCTGCGGTTCATTCCGCCAGCCGTAGGGCTGACTGGTGGCCACGATGGTGCTCTGCAGACCAGGGCCATAGCCGCCACCGAAGACCCACGTGTGCCCGAGCGGAGTCGTCAGCTTGGTGCCCGAACGGATCAGCAATTGCGCCTGAGCGGCGTACACCGCGAAATGCGGGCTGGCGTGGATGAATCCGAGCACCCCGACCTCGGCCAGCTGGGCTTCGAGGGTGGCCACCGCCCACTGCAGATCATCCGCCGATGCTGGCGTACCGGCGTCGGTCAGCAGCCGGTTGCTGAATTCATGCTCGACGGCGGTCTGTTCCTGCAGGCGCAGAATCTGAGCGGCGCGGCGCTCGACCTCGGCGCGGCTCGGGGCCGTCAGGTCGCACTCGTCGTAGGCCCACACGGTCATCGGCGCGAACGGGTCCAAGATGCCGGGCCGGTCGCCTTCCTTGCGCTCGGGGTTGTTCAACGGTGGGACCGGGCACCAGTCGGTGCCCCACACACCCGAGGCGTTTTCGCCGCCGAAGTTGGGGCCGCGCACCTCGACGCCGGCCAGGAAGCGGGTCGGGCCGGTCACCTCGGACCACGCTGTGACCTGGTACAACCCTTGCGGTGAGGGGTTGACCGGCGGCGCGTCGAACATCACCGGGAGCAAGCTGCCGTAGGTCTCGACGGGTGGTGCGGTCATTGCAGGACTCCCAGCTCTCGAAGCTCATCGCGGGCGCGGTCGGCCGGCGACAGGGTGCGGTGGTCGGGGCGGTTCATTCGGTACACCCGGTCGCGGTCGAGCCGGCGGGTCAGTGCGAGTGCTGCGCGGTCCACCTCCGACAACGCCGCGAGCAGCCGGTCGGCAACGTTCGGTGTTGCCGCATTGCCCAGCAGCGCGGCCAGGGCGGTGTCGTACGGCTCGGCGAGCGTGACCAGGGTGGCCGGCCAGGTGCCGGAAACCAGCATGTCGGCGGTCACCTCGGGCGCTGCGGGCCGAGGGGTCAGATCGACCAAGGCGGTGATGCTGCGGCCCCGGTCCTCGGTCCCGAGGTGGCGGGTCCGGCGCTCGGCGTCGGCCTGCGCGAGCAACCCGACCACGACGTGCACGGCCTGATGCACGGCGTCGGCCAGCTCGACGACCGCGCGCAGATAGGCGGCCGGATTCGGCGCGTCGGCGACACGCTCGGCCAGCTGCGAGCAGATCGCGGCCACCTCGGCGGTCAGCGACCAGTCAGCCGGCCACGCATAGATCGGCAGCACCTTCCGCCGCCGGTCGCGCAGCTCCGTCTGGGTATAGACCGGCGCGGCCTGCGGACGCTGAGAAGCAAGGAACGCGGGTGTCCTGTTGCGGGCGTTGGGGATCACGCGATCACCGCCTCACGCAACCGGGCCGTCAGGGCGTCGAGGTGGTTGGGCGCGATCTGGCCGGCCTCGGCGTCGATGGCACGGCGTGCGCGCCAGAACGCCAACGCCTGCCGACAGGCGACCACCTCGGGGTCGTCGTTGGCACGACCCCTAGCGAGGTACGCCGCCAGCCGACCGGACCATTGCGCGGGCGTGCGCGCAGCCGGGTCGGCCAGCGTCAGGGCCGGAGCTACCAATGCGGTCATGGAACTCAGCATGACAGGTCGGGGTGCACCGACGCTGCCACGCTGTGACGGTCGGCGTGTCGCGAAACACGCTGCGGCACAACGTATTACCCGTAATAGTCGGGTAACTCAACGGGTCAGGGCCGACCGGGCCGCCGGTCACGAACCGCCGCTGCGACGCGCTCGACGGCTTCGGCGATGTCATCGTGTTCCCAGACGATCACCACTGCCCAGCCGTTCGCTTCCAGCGCCGCGTGCTTCCGGCCGTCACGCTCTACGTTGCCGGCGATCTTGGTAGCCCAGAACTCGGCGTTGCGCTGACTCGGGCGGTGGTGCTGCGGGCATCCATGCCAGAAGCAGCCGCGCACTTCGACCGCAACGCGCGCCTTCGGAAACACCACGTCGACCGTCATCCGAGAGTCAGGAATCGGCCGGGTATTGACCCGGTAGCGCAATCCGACGGCGTGCAGTGCCCGGCGTAGCGCCAACTCGGGGCGGGTGTCGCGCCCTCGGTTGGCGCGCATGATGTTGCGCACGGCGTCGGATGACGCCCATGAGTCCGACGGCACCCGCCGACGCTACCGCCGATAGCTAGCGAGACTGCACGACATAACCCGACAGAACCGCACAAGCGCGCCTCGGACGGTGCCAGCAGCACGCGAGATAGTGTTTCGGCTGTGCGTTCGGTGGAACTGTTCGCGGGGGCGGGCGGGCTGGCCCTCGGCTGCAAACTAGCGGGCTTCGAGACCGTTCGCGTGGTCGAGTGGGACCGATGGGCGTGCGACACGCTTCGGGAGAACGCCGCCGCCGACTATCCGCTGGTGCGCGATTGGCAGGTCGCCGAGGGTGACGTGCGCGGCGTCGACTGGTCCACAATCGGCGAGCCGATTGACCTGGTGGCCGGCGGACCGCCATGCCAACCGTTCTCGATGGGCGGCAAGGCCCGAGCCGCCGACGACCTGCGCGACATGTTCCCCGCCACCGCCGAGGTGATTCGGCAGTTGCGACCGCGAGCGTTCATCGTGGAGAACGTCCGTGGTCTGACGCGGACGGCGTTCGCCAACTACTTCGAGTACATCAAGCTGCGCCTTGAGCACCCCGAGATAGTGAGTCGCGAGCGCGAGACGTGGACCGACCACCTGCACCGGCTCCAACGCGAACACACATCGGCTTCTTTTGAAGAACTCACCTACAAGGTGGTGCCGACGCTGGTCAACGCCGCCGACTACGGAGTGCCGCAACAGCGGTGGCGGGTGTTCTTCGTTGGCTTCCGCAGCGATGTCCCGGCCGAATGGGCGTTTCCCGACGCCGACCACTCGAAGGCGGCACTAGCCCATTCGCAGTGGGTGACAGGCGACTACTGGGACCGTCACCGGGTGGCGCGCAAGCATCGCCCCGACGCCCCGCTATCGCTAATCCGAACCGCCCAACTGCTGGCCGAGCAAAAGCCCGACGCCCGACCGTGGCGCACCGTGCGCGACGCGATCAAGAACTTGCCCGAGCCGACCCGAAACGGCAGCCGCGCACACCTCAACCATGTTCTGCAGTCGGGGGCGCGTTCCTACCCCGGCCATACGGGCAGTGCGATAGACGCGCCGGCGAAAGCGCTCAAGGCCGGGGTTCACGGCGTGCCAGGCGGCGAGAACATGATGCTGCGGCCCGACGGGAGCGTCCGATACTTCACCGTCCGCGAGGCCGCGCGGTTGCAGACCTTCCCCGACCGCTACCAGTTCCACGGCGCGTGGAGTGAAACGATGCGCCAACTAGGCAATGCCGTGCCCGTGCTGCTAGCGCAAAAGGTCGCGGCATCGGTAGCCGAGCACCTGGCCGAGGCCGCTGTGCGCGAGGAATTGGCCCGCCGCAAGACCGTGCGCCAGTCCAAGCGTCGGCGGACGCCCGCGTGAATCAGCCGTTCAACCCGCTCGACATGGATAACCTCGGCAAGAGCATCGCCACCCAACTGCTGGTGAGCGATCCGACGCCGCTCGGCGCGGTTCCGCACTTCCACGGCGCTGGCGTCTACGCCATCTACTACAACGGGCCAATTGCGTGCTACTCGGCACTGCTGACCGCCACAGCGTACGACGCTCAGATTCCGATCTATGTTGGCAAGGCGATACCGGCAGGCGGTCGCAGAGGCATCGCGGTCGAGCACGGCACCCGGTCCCGCGCGCTGTCAAACCGCTTGCGTGAGCATGCCCGCAGCGTGGAGGCGGCGGAAAACCTCGACATCGCTGATTTCACCTGCCGGTGGCTGGTGGTCGAGCCGATCTGGATACCGCTGGGTGAGTCGGTGTTGATTTCGCGTTTTACCCCGGTCTGGAACGGGCTACTCGATGGCTTTGGCAACCACGATCCTGGTGGCGGGCGGCTGGCGGGGGTGCGCTCGCGATGGGACACGTTGCACCCTGGCCGGTCCTGGGCGCCCAAATACCCACCCCGGTCTGAGACCGCCGACAACGTCGCCGCCGACGTGACCGAGTACCTGGCCCAGCGGTATCAGGTCTGACCGTCCGACCGCGCCGCTCGCCGCGCCTGCTCGCGAATACGCCACCGCTCGTTATGCCGCTCGCGGCACTCGGTACATCGGCATCCACTGTCGTAAGCGACCTCGGACCCGTGCTCGCCAAGCACGCGTCCCTCGGCGCGGACCCTGGCGAGGTAGGCGCGGGGCGTCGCGGCGTTAGCCGTGCGGCAACTATCGCAGCGGCAACCGTGATTTCCGTAGCCGTTGGCCGTGCCGTGCCTAGGGTCATCATCGGCTAGCGCCACCTGCTCGCGGCGCTTGTCCGGCACGTCAGCGCTGGAAATGTCCATACCCCTCAATCGCGTAGACGGCGACGCCGCCGACCATACCGACAGCGGGAAACACGAACCGCTCGGTATAAGAATCGTGGACTAGCGCGCCGTCGCCCTCGATTACCGTGCCAGGCCCCATCATCCAGTGTTCGACGTAGTGGCGGAACGCCTCGGCTGTGACAACGGGAACGCTGCCCAGAAAGCCAACCGCGAGGAGCCAGGCATCGGGGTCGCCGGCGATGTCCGACCGGACGCTATCGCCGGTCCATTCGATGCCGTCGATGCCGGTCACTGTTGAGCGTCCCAAGTCAGCACCGCCATCGCGGCGCTGGCGAGTTCCTTGGCCGGCCTGCAGCATGTCGTCCTCGGTGAAGCCACGCCCGTCCCACCGCGCCAGAGCGGTGGACAGCTGTTCGACCAGGTTGGCGGGGATCATCGGTCGGCAACCTTGCGGTCGAGCCGGGTGAAGTGCCAGCGGATACCGGGCCAGCCCCGCTCGGTATGCGCGCCGTGCAGGTTGCTGAGCCGCGCAGCAACCGCTGTGGCGGTGCGCCCCTGGCGACGGGCTAGGGCCTGCACCTCGGGGTGGTTGGCCCCGAGCTTGCCGTGCTCGCGATAAATAGCGTCCAAAGCAGTGACGTGGGGCTCGGTCCAGGACTGGCGGCTCATCGCTCGACCGATCCCGCGCAAGTCGGCTCAGGAGCATCGGGGCGGTCGGCCACCTTGCGGTCCAGCTTGGTCCAGTGCCAGACAACGCCGGGGTACACGCCCGGCTCCTGGTGTGCGTAATCGAGCTGAACCATCCGCATGTATACCGCCGATGGTGAGCGCCCGAGTTGCTCCGCCAGGGCGTCTATATCGGGGTGCGTCTCGGCGATCATCTTCTTTCCGTGCTTCCGGTAGAGGTCGTCTACCGCAGTAATATCGGCCTCTGTCCAGCGGGTGTTGTAAACAGTCGCCCGGCTGACGCCGTACTCACGGGCCAGCGCGGAGGCAGACTCCCCTTCGGCCATGCGGAGGTCCAGCGCCTTGGCCTTCTCGTCGTCCAGTGACGGCACCCGGCCTTTGTAGACGCCCTTGGTCTTGGCGATGGCGATGCCCTCACGCTGACGTTCCAGCAGCAACGCGCGCTCGAATTCGGCCACCGCGCCCATCACCGACAGCATCAGAACGGCGCACGGGTCGGAGGAGTCGCGGGTGAAGGTCAGCCCCTCCTTGACGAAACGCACGGAGACGCCGCGCCCGGTCAGGTCATCAACGGTACGGCGCAGGTCCACCAGCGACCGAGCGAGCCGGTCCATGCTGTGGACCACCAATTCGTCGCCCTCTCGCACGTAGCCGAGGCACTCGGTCAGCGCGGGCCGGTCGGTGTCCTTGCCGCTGGCATGATCTGTGAAAGTCTTGTCGATTTGAAGCCCGTCGAGTTGACGTTCAATATTCTGGTCGGCGGTGCTAACCCGCACGTAACCGACAGTCTGGCCCTTGCTCATGTGCGCTCCCTCGGGTGTCTAAGTGACTTCTAGATTCAACTTAGACGAATGTCTATCAAAGCGCAACCCACCCTACTTAGACGGCATATGCGATGGGCGGAGCTGTCTCACACGGCTCTAGCCCAGATAGACGGCTACCGGCGGCTGCCGCCAGCGTCCCAACCGCGTAACGGGTCGTATCGTTCGGGGCGCGCTGTTTGCGGGCCGTTGTCGAACTTTGTGTCGGCCACCGGCTCCGGCGCGACCTCGGCAGCCGGCTCAGGACCGGCGTCGGCGGCCACCGCTTCGGGTCTGTGCGCCACGCTGGCGAGCTGCACCGGCTCCGGCATGGTCTCGGCAGCCTCGGACGCGGGCGGGGAGTCACCGGCCCGTTGACGTTCGACGGCCAGCCATTCGGACAGCTCATCGGCGGGTATGCCGCTGAGCGCGAGTACTTGACGGGCGACATCACAGTGCAGCGCCCAGGCCGGATCACCTTCGCCGACCACGGTGGCGAACAGCTGCCGCAGCTCGGCCAGGGCCTGATGTTCCAGGTCGGACGGCGCTAGCCGGCCCTCGGCGGCATCCTTGGCAACCGACATCGCCGCCGTTACGACTTCGGCCTGGCTATTGGTGAGGGTGCTCATGGTTCGACTACCTCCGCGTCGAGTATCGGTGCAACGGGCAGCGGTTGCTGCCGTTCGGCGATCAGGGCCAGTAGCTGGCGTTCAGCGTCGGCGATCACGGCCGCAGGGTCGGCGCTGACGGTCACCTCGACCTCGGTGCGCTGTGCGGGGTAGGCACCCGCCAGCTTGGACCGTTCGGCGACGGTGGCCCTGATTTCCTTGGCCATTCCGGTGATGGCGTCGTCGTCGCCGCGCTTGGCCGCCGCCGCCAGCCGGCCGAACAGGACCGACTGCGTGATGCGCAAAGTCTCGTCCGCCTTGGCCCGTGCCTGGCCGGGCGTCTCGGCAGGCGTGCGGTCCATCAGCCGACGCACCGCGTCTTGCGCCGACTGACGACCTCGGTACCCGAGCGCGTTCGCGACCTCGGCCCACGTGCGCCCCACCGCCCGCAGCCGGAACGCTTCCTCGGCGCGTGCCCGGCTGTCTTGCCGGTTCATCGTCGGTGCCATGTCCTGATTGTGTCCTGATGGGGTGCAATCAAGAATGCCGAGTTTTACGGGCAACTCGGTTGCGGCTGTTGCTGATTCGCGTTCCGCCGCCCGCTCGGGTGTGCCTTGGGGTTGGTATCCACCGCCACCGCCCGCCCGCGATGCCACCGCTCCGCAGCCGCCGCTGCCCGGTCCACCGCCGCCGTCGCAGGCGTTACGCAGGGGTGCGCGCGACCTCTCGACCCAACTAGGAGAATACGTTCAATACCAACCTATTTGTGCAGGTCAGAGGGGGTGCGCCTAGTTAGGTCAAGATGTGACCCAACTGGGCTAGCTGGGTCAACGCTTGACCCAAGTAGGAAAGCGGCGGTGACCTGCGACGATACGGCGAGACGGCCTAGTTGGGTCAAAACGGCGCGCACACCCCCGCGAACGGGATGCGGCGGCTCAATCGCCCTGGTCGCCGTCCGCGTCGTCGGCGTCGGTTGGCAGCGACCACAATGTCCGCGATGGCTTTTCCTTGGTGCGCGCGGACTTCCCGCCCAACTCACGGAACGCCCGTTTGACCGTCTCCTCGGACACGTTCAGTTGCGACGCCACCGCCTGCCGCACCTCGTCGGACGGCTTCTGCCCGTCGCCGAGGTACTTGGCCAGCGCGTCCTTGGCGCGTTCGCCGGCCGCGCCGCCGCGCCCGCCCTGCTCCCTAGCCGCGAGCACGGTGTCAAGGTCGGACAGGCTGACGCCGTCCATGACCCACCTGCCAACCTTCTCGGTGCGCCCGTCGATAGTGACGTCCACGCCGATAACCCGTGCCTGGAACGCCGCACGGGCCAGCTCGCCGTCGTTCGACTTCATCAACTGGACCAGCCGCCGGTCGGTGGACAGTTCGTGCGCGATGCCGATGACCGACCTGGATACGTTCTTGAACGCCCCCGACCCGGTGAGGCGGGTGAGGAAGTCGCCCTTGAGCGACTTGTTCAGGTGGTGCAATCCGACGACCGCCGTGCCGCAGTCCTCGGTCAGTTTGAGTAGCGGTGTGAGTACAGGCCGCACCTCGTCCTCGCGGTCGGTGTTGATGCCGTCGCCGAGAAAATCCTTGATGGGGTCGAAGGTCACCAGACCCGGCTCGATGCCGGTCAGCAGCGCGGTGATGGTGTCGAGGTCGTCGCGGATGGAGATGGGCAGCACGATGCCGTCGACGGTCATCTTGGTCGGCAGGTACACCCGGTCGAGGTCCGCACCCGCCGCCTCCAACCGTCGCCGAATCTTCGTCTCCGAATCCTCGCTGGCCATGATGACCACATCGCGCGGCTGGCCTTCGTAGTGGCCTGGTAGCGAACCGTGGGTGACCTGCGCGGCCAGCCACCAGCAGAACGTGGACTTCGCCGCCTGCTCGCGCCCCGCGATGGTAGTCAGTCCGTGCATTGGGATCATCGCCGCCGCGACGCCGTGCTGGTGTGGGTCCAGACCCTCGGTGCTCCACAGCCAATCAGCGTGACGGCGAACCACTTTCGACACTTTGGTGAGCGTGATGGCGGCGGTGGGCTGTGCGGGCCGACGCGCCTCGGTGCGGTCAGCCTCGTTCCAGTTCTCGATGATGCGCACCGAGGCCGCCTGTGACTTCTCGTCGGCGGTCGGAAGCGCGCGCGCATCGGCGTCGGTCGCGCCGAGGTCCAACAACTGGGCGACGGTCAGCGATAGCGCCAATGCTGCCCGCCGTCGCTCGGCACGGCCGACGGTGTTGCGGTCCCGCAGCTTCTTCACCGCCAGCGCGGCGTATTCGCTGCCGCCCTCGGCGACCGATGCCAGCGTGGCAAGCGCGACCTGGCGGCTCGGATCGTAACCAGAAACGATGCCGCGCAATGTGTCCAACGACATCGCTTTGGCGTACAGATCGAGGCCCCTGTGGAGGATGCGCTGGCACGCGCTGTCGGCCTCATCGACGGTCGGACGCCGGTCCTCGGATAGCAGCCCCAAGGTCACCAGGTCGTCCACATTGACATAGAGGGACTTCTGGCCCAGTGCGCGCCGGACGCGCGGCGACAGCTTGTCCTCGCACAGTACCTCGGCGGCGACGCGGGCGGGCACCACCAAGGCGAGGTCGTCGGCCTCGGCGTCGGCGGTGTCGGTGCCGCCGGGGGCGGTATTCTCGGTCATGTCTCCTACTTCGTGGCGATGGGGAGTCGTAAGGTGGTGCCGCACCGGCACATCGCGTCGAGGCGAGACACGCGGCTGGTGCGGCACCACTGCATTGACGGAGTTGCGCGCGATATTGTTTGACGCACGCGCTCTATCTCGACGCTTGAATCTCAACCGGTACAACCGGTTTCATCAACGCATCCAAATCGCTGAATTTGAATAGATACGCGCTGCCCGGCTTGTCGCTTACTCGGTATGCGGGAAGCTCGCCGCTGGCAACCTTGGCGCGCAGGGTGTGCCTGCTCAGGCCGGTGTAGTTTTCAGCAGCTCGAATCTGACCGTATTTCTGACGGACTGATGGGGCAAGTTGGTTGTCGGCGCTCACTCGGTCTCCAATGCGCATAGCGGGTTGGTCTCCCCGTTGCTGCTGAGAATGGAGTGAGGCTGAGAGTGAGGTGTAGGCCGGGGGGCGGTTACCTTGCGTCAGAATACACGCAGAATCGCGCGGCTGTCCACGACTATGTACGCACGGATTATGTTGTGTCGCTTAGTTACCCGACTTTTGCGGGTTACTGCTCACCGGATTGGCCAGTGCCGACAATCGGTCGGCCATCTCATCTTCGCGGCTCTTGGCAACGGCCTGATACCTCATCGCTGCACTGACCGTCGTGTGGCCAAGTCGGGCCTGAATTTCGCGCAGCGTGGCTCCGGTGTAGGCAGCCATCGTGCCGCCGAAGTGCCGCAAATCGTGGAAGTGCAATTCGTCTTTATCGATGGCTGCGCGGGCAGCGAAGAAATGTGGGCGGTAGCGGCCTTCGCTGATGTGCCCGCCGCGCTCGGGGTCGGTGAATAGCAGTGCGGTCTTGGGCTTTCCCACGTGCTCTTGGAGGTGCGCCAGAATCGCTGGCCGGACGTGCGGCGGCACCGTCACCATCCGGTTGGACCCGGCTGTCTTGGTCGGCCCAACAACGATGTTCGACCCATACGCGTTGACTGCCTTATTAATCCTGACCGTAGAGCCATCGGCGGCTACATCGGCGCGCGTTAGGGCGAACACCTCGCCTCGCCGCAGCCCGCACCAACCGGCCAGCAAGACGCTCAGCCGAAGGTACTCAGGCATCTTGTCGGCCAAAATCGCCAGCTCTGCCGGTTCCAGCAGCACCACTGAGCGTTTAGTCTGCTTGACGGCTGTGCCGCCCTTGACGCGGGCGGGGGAGCGGTCGATCAGGCCGTCATCCACTGCGGTGTTGAAAATCGCCGTCAGCACCCCGTAGGCGCGAGCACGTCGCGTCTCCTGGTCGCTGCCCATGTCGGTGAACCAGGCCCGCACGTCCTCGGCCGTGATCGAGGCGAGTGCCCTATCGCCCAGCGCCGGCAGGATGTGCAGCCGGAGCGCCTGTTCGTAGTTGCGGTGTGTACCCGACACCAACGGGCGCTGCGCCAGCCAACGCTCCGCGTATTCGCGCAGAGTCAGCGCCTTGGCTGTTGCCTTATTGGCACGACTCGCGGGCGGCGCCCAGTTATCGTTGTCGATCGATTTCCGCTCAGCATCCAGCCACGCGATACCGGAGTCTTTAGAGGGGAAAGTGGCGGGGGCGTAATGAAGTTGGCCGTGGTGGAGGTAGCTCGCCTGCCAGCGTCCAGAGGCCCGTTTACGGAGTCGCCCGAACGACCGCCGGGTGCGCGGCGCGGTAGTCGTCTTTGGCTTGCGCGTCTGGACCATCTCGGCGCTCTCCTGCGGGCTAGTTCCGGGCAATAAATGGGCTATAAACAACCGGACAGAACCTAACAGAATCTCACATATGCCGGAAGGCTTTATAGCCGCCTAGCAGCCAGTCTAGTGGCTTGCTACCAGATAGGGGCATTGCTCTGGATGGTCGGTCCAGGTGGTTCGAGTCCTTCCGGGGGAGCCTTTCCTGGCGCGAGCAGACGCGAAAGCCCCCCCCCCCCCGGCGGGGGGGGGGGGTTTGCGGGTGTGCGCCGGGGCTACAGCCAGCGGTCGCCCGCCGGCGACAG
>NZ_LZMH01000010.1 GCF_001673635.1 Mycobacterium asiaticum | reverse complement strand
GGAGATGGCCGCCGAAGGGTGGCGCCATTGTTGGCGCGAGCAGAGACCGACAAACCCCCCCCCGGCGGGGGGGGGGGGTGTTTTCGCGTCTGCTCGCGCCAACAAACCTAGGGTCCGAGCTGGTAGGTCCCCGTCTGCGGGTTGTGATACCCTTCGGCGGCCTGCTCCTCGAAAGTCCGGTCTAGGCGCTCGAACCGGCGGCGGATCGAGGCGCGCGCGGCCTCGTGCGGCAACACGTATAGCCGGTTGGCCAGGATCGCATCGGCGGTCAGGCGGGCGACCGCATTGACATCGAGGGTGTCGTCCTGCTGGGGGAGTGAGCCCGTCGAGCCCGTGACATCGGGCTGGGAGGCGAGCCCGTAGTCTGCGCCGCGGATGCGTTCGGAATTGGACACCAGCTTGGTCTCGATGACCATCGGGCACAGCACCGACACACCGATGCCGTTGCCCTTCACCTCGCGGGCCAGCGTTTCGGCCAGACCCACCACCCCGTACTTGGCGACGCCGTACGCGCCCAGCCCGGCGTTGGGCACCAGCCCGGCGAACGACGCGGTGAACGCGATGTGCCCACCCGTGCCCTGCTCGAGCAACCTCGGCAGGAAGGCCTCCACGGCGTGGATGTTCCCCCATAGGTCGATATCGATCACCCAGCGCCAGTCCTCGTGCGTCATCTCGGCGATCGGGCCGGCGACGACGATGCCCGCGTTGCTGAACAGCACGTCCACCTGTCCGAGCAGCCGGAAGGACTCCTCGGCCAGGTGCACCATCTCCTCGAGATGCCGCACGTCGCATTGCACGCCGTGCGCGTCGAAGCCTTCGCCGCGCAGGTGGGTGACGGCCTGCTCCAGCCCGGGCTGGTCGACGTCGGCCAGCACCACTCGCGCCCCGCGACGGGCGAATTCGGCGGCCGTGGCCAGGCCGATCCCGCTCGCGCCGCCCGTGACTACCGCCCCGCGTCCGTCGAAACTCGACAAGTTTCCGTCCATAGGCGGAAACCCTATTTGAGGCAGCTCCCCGCGTCGACGGGCAGGGTGACACCGGTGATGTACCGGGCTTCGTCGGAGGCCAGGAACAGCACGGCATTGCTGATGTCCTGCGCGTCAACCCACGGGACGGGCAGCGTGTGGAACATCTGGCAGATCGGTGCCATGTCGTCGGGGCCCGGGTTCTCCAGGTCCGGGCGGAACAATTTCCAGGTGCCCTCGTTCATGATCATCCCGGTGCTCACATGCGTGGGATGCACCGAGTTCACCCGAATCATCTTCTGCCCCAACTCGACTGCGAACGAGCGCATCAGCCCGACCACACCGTGCTTGGCGGCGACATAGTTGCCGCAATGCGGGTACGCCTTCAGCCCGCCGACCGAACTGGTCAGGATGATCGATCCGCCCCGGCCGCCGGCAAGAATATGCGGCACACCGGCTTTCACCGTTTTCCACACACCCGACAGGTTGACGTCGATCATCTCCTGCCAGTCGTGTTCGGTGCACTGATCCAAGGTGTCCCCGCCGTTGCCGATGCCGGCGTTGGCCACGATGATGTCCAGCCGACCCAACTGGTCCACTCCGGCATCCACCGCCGCCTTCAGCCCGTCATAGTCGCGAACGTCCACTTCGGCGGTGTAGATCTGCCGGTTGTAACTCTTGACCAGATCAGCGGTTTCGGCGAGATCCTCCGGCGTCGCCGCCGGGATCGGGCTCGTTGCCACGACTCGTTTGCACACGTCGATGGCGATGATGTCGGCGCCCTCCTGTGCCAACCGCACCGCGTGGCTGCGGCCCTGGCCCAGCGCCGCCCCCGTGACGAAGGCGACTTTGCCTGCTACCCGCCCCTTGCCGTCTTCGCTCATTGTTACCTCGTTTCCTGATTCAGCCGAGAATTGCCGGCATGGACTCCCAACCCCGCACCGTGGACGTCGGGGAAAGCTTGGCGTCGGTAAGGTCGACATCCCAGTCGGGGAAGCGCTTGAGGATCTCCTCGAGCGCGATCCGGCCCTCCAGCCGGGCCAACGCCGAGCCCAGGCAGTAGTGGGTGCCGACGCTGAACGTCAGGTGCTGATGTGGCTCGCGGTAGATGTCGAAAACGTCACCGTCGGGCGGGAATTGGCGGTGGTCCCGGTTTGCCGCGCCGATCAGCATCATCATGACGCTGCCTTCGGGCACCCGCTGGCCGTAGTACTCCACGTCGCGGGTGACGTATCGTGCCACGTGCGGAGCCGGCGGCTCGTACCGCAGTAGCTCCTCGACGGCTACCGGGATCAGCGCGGGGTTCTCGACCAGCGCGCGCCGCTGATCGGGATGTTCGGCCAGCACCTTGCCCGCCCAACCGATCAGCCGGGTGGTGGTCTCGTTGCCGGCTCCCGACACCACGGTGATGTAGGTGAGCAACTCGTCGCGGCGCATCCGGCGGACCGTGCCGGTCTCGTCCTCGAATTCGGCATTGAGCAGTTCGGTCGTCAGATCGTTGGACGGGTTCGCGGCGCGCCAGTCGATGTACTGGCCGAAGAACTCGCCGCTCAGCATCGCCTCGGCCGAGATCTCCATCGGCTTGCCGGCCTCGGTGCGCATCTGCGCGTTGGCGAAATCGCGTGCGGCTTCCTGATCTTCTTCCGGCACACCGAGCAGCATGCCGATCACCCGCATCGGCATCTGCGCTCCGAGGTCGCTCACGAAGTCGAATCGACCCGTCCCGATCAACGGATCCAGGCTGCGCGCGCAGAATTCGCGGATCTTGGGCTCGAGATCGTTGATCTTGCGCGGAGTGAACATGCGCGACAACAACTTACGGTGAATGTCATGAATGGGCGGGTCCTCGAAGATGAGGACGCCCGGCGGCATCTCGATGTTGGCCCGGATCAGTTCCAGTATCGCGCCCCTGGCCGAGCTGAAGGTCTGGTAGTCGACGATCGCATTGTCGACGTCGGCGAAGCGGCTCAGCGCGTAGAAATCGTGTTGCTCGTTGTAGTACAGCGGCATCTCTTCGCGCAGCCGCTTGAACATGGGATAGGGGTCGGCGTTGAGCTCGACGTCGTACGGATCGAAATAGACGTCGTTGGCTGCGCTGACTGTCACGGGTGATTGCCCTCTCGCCGGTAACGCGCCCTGTTCGTCAGGAGGGCGCGACAATGCCGCCTGTAGAACTCTGTCATCACCCACCAACGAGTGTCAACGTCGAATCCGTTTTGGCTATTTGTAGTTCTTTTCAACAGAGAATACCGTTCTCACGGAGATAATGACGTGCGATATTCGCTCATGCGAATTTGAGTTCGGTCGAACTACTTGCCCGCGAATCCGCGTGAGCAGAAATCCCAGACCTCGTCGGCGCTGATCGGGTGCACCGTCGCGTCGTCGGAGCCGCCGCTGGACTGCGCGATGAACATGACCGTCTGCATCGTCATGGCGGCCACACGCTTGGCGTTGACGTCAGCGCGCAACTTGCCGGCTTCGCTTGCGGCTTCCATCAGCTCGGTCAGCAAAGCCAGCAGGGGGGCATGGGCGATCTTGACCTCGGCAGGATGGGTCACCAGCAAACGGGGCGCGAAATCGGTGAACAGCGGGCGCTTGGCGGTGGGGTCCGGGCGCGAAGCCTCGTAGAGCAGTTCGACGGCGACCTTTAGCCGCTCCAGCGGATCGGTGTGACTCTCGGTGGCGGCGCGGATCTGGTCGGCCGACCGGCTCAGGGCGTCCTCGAACAGGGCCAGCAATAGCTCGTGCTTGCCGTCGAACTGCAGGTAGAAGCTTCGCAGGGACTGACGCGACCGGTCCACGACCTCCTGGACGGTAAAGTCCGTGCTGCCCTTCTCGATGATGATGGCCTGCGCGGCGTCCAGGAAGCGCTGAACGCGCTGCGCGGCCCGCAGTTTTGCGGTCTTGATGGATCGCTCGACGGCCCGCTGCTTCCAGGCCGGCTCTTCACTGGGGTTCGTCACGGGCGGCTCAGGAGATTGCCGCGAGGAGAGAACATGATTGGACTGTACCGGAGAACGTCGTGCCATCGCGGTGCTCGACCTCCTCACGGACGATGTCTTGGAGATTGTAACTTCCTCACGGCGAGAATACTATTCTCTTAGACGCGTGTTTGGGAAGCGGATTCGTGAGAGCGAACCCGGTCAGCCCTCAGAAGCACCCCGATAAACCCGGAGAGGCCCGTGCAGCTGACGTTCGATGCCGATGTCGAGGCATTCCGCGCCGAATTCATCGCTTTCCTCGACGAGCATCTGCCCGACGAGGCCGTCGGGATCGAGCGGCCGCGGTCGTGTTCGCACCTGCCGGAATGGGCGGCCCAGTGGCAGCGGCTGCTGTTCGACCACGGCTGGCTGCTGCCCGGCAACCCGCCCGAGTTCGGCGGCCGCAACGCTTCGCTGCTGCAGCAGTATGTGCACGCCGACGAGATGGCCCGGCGCCGGATCTATCGCAGCTTCAATCCCCAAGGCGTGGGGATTATCGCGGCGTCGCTGCTGTCGTTCGGAACTCGTGAACAGCAGCAGCGTTGGGCGATACCGATTCTGCGGGCCGAGATCACCGCATCGCTGGGCATGAGCGAACCCGGGGCCGGATCGGATCTGGCATCGCTCAAGACGCGTGCGGTGCTCGACGGTGACCACTTCGTGGTGAACGGACAGAAGGTCTGGACATCCGGTGCCCACGATGCCGACGTGCTGCTGACGTTCGTGCGCACCAACACCGAAGTCCCAAAACACAAGGGCATCAGCGTATTGCTGATCCCGACCGATACACCCGGGGTGGTGCGCCGTCCGTTCGCCTCGATATGCGACCACGAGGACGTCGACTTCAACGAGGTGTTCTTCACCGATGCGCGGGTGCCGGCTGAGAATCTGGTCGGTGAACTCAACGCAGGCTGGCGGGTGGCACACGGGTCCCTTGGCCACGAGCGCGCGATGCTCTGGCTCGACTATGCGAACCTATTGGACGAGCTGACAACCGATTACACGCCCAGCGGGGTGCTGGAGCGGGATCGCTACGCCACCCTGGTGATGGACGCCCGGGCGATGCGACTGCTGGGTTCGGCGGCGACAGCGCGCGCGGCGCGCGGGGAAGAGGACGTGCCGGCGCAGTCGGTCCTGAAACTACTTGGCTCCGAAGCCCTGCAGCGTGCCGCCGAGGACGCGCTGAACGCCAAGGGCGCCGACGGCCTCGTCCACCCGGCGATCACCGCACCGTTTGCCCCGCTGAATCTTGATGACTACTACGGCAGTTGGTTCGACCGCTACGCACGCAGCTTTGCCGGCACCATCGCCGGGGGCACCTCGGAGATCCAGCGCAACATCATCGCCGAGCGGATCCTGGGCTTACCCCGCAACTGAGGCGCCACGAGCGTGAATCTCACGACGCCCACGCGGCGTGTCGCGTCGTGAACCGCACACTCGGCGTCAGAGGTCAGAGGTGGGCGCGTCACAAGTGTGCGAGCCGCGGCGCAAATCCCCGCTCCCGCACAGCTTTCCCCGCCGCCCGGGTGAGCTCCCGCGAGCTGCCGAGCAGGCCGTCGAGCACCAGCGCACGCTTGACGTGCTGGTGCAGTCGGTGTTCGGCGGTGAAGCCGATGCCACCGAGCACCTGCTGGCAGTGCCGCGCCGCGGTCAGCGCCGCTTGTCCCGCAGCGGCTTTGGCCAGCAGGCACGCCAGCTCATCGGGCTCATCGGTGGCGGCCTGCAGCGTGGCCTCGGCGCCCTCGATGGCCACCAAGGTCTCCGCGAGCCGGTGCCGCACCGCCTGAAACGACGCGAGCGGCCGGCCGAACTGCACGCGATCCAGGGCGTGCTGGCGCGCCAGGGACAGCATCGCCCGGCTGGTGCCGACGAGCCACCAGCCCAGCGCCGCGCGCCCCTGGCCCAACGGCACCGGTTTCCCGGCTGACGTCCGGTGTATCGGCAGGTCTGCGTCGAGCGCGGTCGACGTGTCGTCGCTGCGTGCCCAGACCACCCAGGAGCCGCCCGCATACGGCAGCGGCACGGTGCCCCCACCCGGGCTCCCGGCGGCGCACAGCACGACGTCATTGAGCACCGGCGCATGCGCTCCGGTTTCGCCGAGCAGCCGGAAGACCAAGGGAATCGCAGATTCCGGGATTTCGGCGAGCATGTCGAGCCAGCCGAGTTCGGTCAGGGCCGCATCGAGCTTGGCGCCCGAGGCGCCCGTCATGGCGGTGCGCAGCGAGTCCGCTATCAGCTGGAGTTCACCGGGGTCGCTCACGCTCACTCCTTGCCCAGGTCCAGTAGCCGGCGGGCGATGATGTTGCGCTGGATTTCCGCGGTGCCCCCGTAGATGGTGGCCGCCCGGGAATACAGGTATTCCGGACGCCAGGCTGTGTCGTCGAGTTCGAGGGCTCCGGGGAGCAGGTCGTGAACCGTGTCGTACAGCCTTTGTTCGGCACCGGCCAATAACACCTTGTCGATCGAGGTGTCCGGTCCCAGCCGCGCTCCGCCCGCCAGCCGGTGCTGCGTCGCTCGGGACCGGCAGCGCAGTGTATGCAATGCCAGATATGCGGCACCCAAGGAGGATTCGTCGGCATCAACCGATTCGGCGATCAACGCGTCGAAGCGCGAATACAGATACGCGATCCGCTGCCAGAAGCAGGTCGACCGCTCGTACGGCAGCAGGTCCATCGCCAGTCGCCAGCCGTCCCCGGGCCGGCCGAGCATGCGGTTAGACGGGATCACCACGTCGTCGTAGTAGACCTCGCAGAATTCGTCGACGCCGTGCATGGTGCGCAGTGGGCGGACGGTGATGCCCAGGGTGTTCATATCGACGAAGAACGCGGTGATTCCGTCATATCCGGGCGCGGTCCGGGTGAGCAGGATGCAGCGCGTGGCGAACTGCGCGTAACTGGTCCACACCTTCTGGCCGTTGACGATCCAGTTGTCGCCGTCCGGCGTGGCCCGGGTGGACAGCGACGCCAGGTCGCTGCCCGACCCCGGTTCGGAGAATCCCTGACACCAGGTTTCTTGGCCACTGAGCAGTCGGGGCAACATTTCGGTGGCGAGTTGTGGTGGCGCGTAATCGATCATGGTGGGGGCCAGTACTTCGACCATCGAGTAGGGTCCCGGCTCAGCCAGTCGGCGGCCCACCACCTCCTCACCGACGATCGCGCGCAGCAGCGCGGGCCCGCCCAATCCGCCGGCTTCGGCCGGCCACCCGTAGCGCATCCAGCCGGCTTCGTAGAGCGCGGCATGGACGCGGGCGAGCTGACGCATGTGCCCTTGCAGCGAATGGTCCGGCTCCGGGGTCAAGTCATGCTCGTCGAGCCAGGCGCACAGCTCCGCGCGGAACTGCTCGACGTTCACGGCGTGGGGCGGCCCACGGCGTGCGGACGGCCCGAGTCGTGCACGCCGCTGCGCCGAATGAACGTCATGGCGCGGGTTTTCAGCCGCCAGCCGTCGGCGGTCCGCTGGTAGGTGTCGCGATAGTAGCCGATCCGCATGTCATGCGCGGAATGTTCGATGAAGCACAGCGGCTGGGTGCCGCTCGCCGAGTCACCCTCGAGTTGCTCCACCAACGCCGTCCCGGTCATGAACAGGCCCTTGGGGGCGGCGGCGACCAACTCGGGAAAGCGGTCCAGGGTGTAGGTGTCACCGAATGCGCTGTAGGTGCCGTCCGGCGTGAAAACCCCGATGAGACCGTCGATGTCGCCTTGGGTGATGGTCACCGCGTACCGGGCCAGCAATTGCTGAATCTCGACCAGGTCGTCAGTTCTGGTGGGCATATACCTTGCCGCCTTTCATCACAAAGCCGACGTTTCGGGTAACGGTGATGTCGTCCAACGGGTTTCCCGGCACCGCGATCACATCGGCGAGCAATCCCTCGGCCAGCCGGCCGCGGTCGGTGCAGTTGATCAACTCGGCGGCGGTCACCGTGGCTGCCCGCAGCACCGCCAGCGGCGGCAACCCCCATTCCACCAGGGTGACGAGTTCGTCGGCGTTCTTGCCGTGCGGTATCGCGGGCGCGTCGGTGCCGACCGCGATCTTCACCCCCGCCTCGTAGGCGGCCTTGATCGATGTCTTCGCCTTCGGAAACATCTCGGCGGCCTTGTCCTGCAACTCCTTTGGAGCGTGTGATACGTCCATCGCCTCGGCGAGCCGGCGGGTGGTCACCAGGAACCGGTCGTTGTCGACCAGCATCTGGATGGCCTCGTCGTCCATCAGGAAGCCGTGTTCGATGCAGTCGATGCCGCACGCGACTGCGTGCTTGACCGCTTCCGCTCCGTGGGTGTGAGCGGCGACCCGCAGCCCGCGCCGGTGCGCCTCGTCGACGATCGCGCGCAGCTCCTCGTCCGAATAATGTTGTGCACCAGCTTCACCGGTCAACGACATCACACCGCCTGAGACGCACACCTTGATCAGCTGCGCACCGTGCTTGATCTGGTATCGCACGGCCTTGCGGATCTCGTCGACGCCGTTGGCGATGCCCTCCTCGACCGTGAGCTCGAGTGCGCCCGGCATGAACGCGGCGAACATCGTCGGGTCCAGGTGCCCGCCGGTAGGCGTAATCGCATGTCCAGCAGGCACAATGCGCGGTCCGTCGATCCAGCCCGCGTCGATCGCCTTGCCCAGCGCGACGTCTAGCAGGTAACCGCCGGTCTTGACGAACAACCCGAGATTACGCACGGTGGTGAATCCGGCGCGCAGGGTGCGGCGGGCATTGCCGACGGCGCGCAGCACCCGCGTCGGCGGATCGTCCTGCACCTGGGAAAGACCCGGCTTCTCACCACGGCCGCCCATGAGCAGGTTGACTTCCATGTCCATCAACCCGGGCAACAGGATTTGATCGCCCAGATCGATCACGGTGTCTTCTGGGCCCGCCGGGCCCGAGCCGCCGACGCCGACGATGCGATCACCCTCGATCCGCAGCACGCCCGGTCGGACGATCTCACCGGCGTCGACGTCGAACAGCCCTGCCGCCTTGAGGGTCAGCCGCGATGAGTCGCTTGCGCGAAGAGCGTCGGGCAATGTCAGATCACCGGCTCCCGGGTTAGTTCCACCCACGCCGCACCGCTGTCCGGGACGCGCGGCTGCTTCCAGGCCTCGATGGGAAACGAGACCATCACCAGTGACTGCATCAGGTGCATGAGCGTGCGGGCGTCCTCGGGCAGGTCGTCGAGCGGGTACTTGTCAACGTAGTCGATGACATCGTTGAGGAGTGGGAAGGCGACGTCGTAGAACTCCTGCATCTCGGCCATCGTCGAGGCCAGCCGCTTGGCGTAGCGATCGGGTTCGTGGGCCAGGTCCCAGTCCAAAAACGGCTCCAGGGCCGCGAATTCAGCGGGAAGCGCCATTGCCGGAGTACTCCTTCACGTAGTCGCCGGTCACCTTGTGCAGGTGCCGGAGCAGGATTTCCTGGTCGCACAACGGGAAGTCGCTGACGACCTTGGTGCCGATCATGGTCTGGGTGGCTTCCAGGGTGTTGGCGTCCTGCAATGCGTATTCCTTGAAGGTCACCGCCGCCAGTTCCTGCGCCAGGCGCTCCCGCGCGTTGCGCGGCGGCACGAAATACAGCGTGCACTCGAAGATGTGCTTGTCGACGGCGGTCGGCCAGTAGTGGTAGGTCAGGAACCAGCCCGGCTCCCAGATCAACAGCATGAAGTTCGGGTAGAAGTGCCACGAGTCGATGCCCCACTGCTTGACCTTTTTCGGGTTTACTCCCGGCGGCAGCTGGTCGAGGTTGGCGATGACTTCCGGCTTGTCCCACGGCCCGAACAGCCCGCTGCGCAACACCTGATCCATCGGCTTGACCATCTTCATGTCGGCCGGCGGGGCCTGACCACCCCAGGTGGAGATCATTCCGTGCGGGCTGACCAGCTCGTAGTGCAGCGCCTCGAAGCCGTACTTGATGATCTTGGCGGCTTCTTCCTTGGTGTACTGCCCTTGGTGCAAAACCGGCGCGTGATAGAACTCGGCGAACGCGTCGATGAACAACTTCCAGTTGCTGCCGACCTCGGCCCGGTACGAGTAGGTTTCGGTCATCTCGGCGAACGGATAGCCCTCGATGCCCTTGGCCAGCGGTCCGAGGTAATCGATCAACGGCTGGGCCGCCTGGTCAAAGTTGATGAAGATGAAGCCTTCCCACACCTCGCAGCGCACGGGCACCAGGCCGTAGTCGCTCTTGTCGACGTTGAAGAACTCGTCCTCTTGCTGGATGTAGGTCAGATCTCCGTCGAGGCTGTAGCGCCAGGCGTGGTACTTGCAGGTGAACTGCCGACAGGTACCAGACGTCTCTTGATGTGGAAAGTCGTTCCACACCAGCTTGTTTCCACGGTGACGGCACACGTTGTGGAATGCCTTGACCGAGCCGTCCTTGGTCTTGACGATGATCACCGACATGCCTTGCCCGGCCGACGGCAACTCCTTGGTGAAGTAGCTGCCGGTGCGGGGCAGTCGTTCGACCCGACCGACGTTGAGCCAGGTGCGCTTGAAGATTGCGCTGCGCTCGGCTTCGAAGAACGCCGGATCGATCGAGTCGGTGTAGTCGACCGGCGCCGTTCCCAGTTCGGGATAGTTCTCTGTCCAGCTTCCGGCGGCTGGCTTCGGGAAGTGGGCCACTCTTACTTCTCCTCGGATTTGGTGGTTGTCTCGACCTCGACACCAAAAGTGTTGAGTGCCATGGCGAGCATGATGTAGGAGCCGACCGTGAAGACGTAGTCCATCCGCTGGCGGTCGTCGAACCGCGTGCCCAGCGTGGCCCAGGTCGGATCGGACAGCTCAGACTGCTCGTCGAGTTCGTCCACGCCGGTCAGGATCGCGCGTTCGAATTCGTCGAACGCCGTGTCGGCGATCTGCGGCTGCCGCGCCGCCTCGACCTCGGCGTCGGTGACACCCTCCCGCTTGGCCAGGTTCACGTGGTGCGTCCATTCGTAGGTGCAGCCGCGACGGTGCGCGACCCGCAGGATGGCCAGTTCGCGCACGCGCGGCGGCAGGGTTGACGTGAACAGCAGATGCACATTGAACTTCAGGAACGCCTTGGTCAGGACGGGGTGGTTGACCAACGTGGCCAGCACGTTGGACGCGTCGCGCGGATTGCGGCGTTCCGCGGGCAGCATTGCGGCCAGCGCCTGGTCGACAGACTCGTCCCAGCGGTCGGCGGGCAGCGGCGGCAAGCGCATCGCGCGAGTATCCTCTCGGTCAAAGAGAATCGTATTCTCATTTCCAACCAATAGACTCACACATATTGTTCTGTTGGTCAATCTCGGAGCGAAACGATCCGCACCGGGTGGGAGAGGGCTCGCGCCCGCGCCGCGCCGAGAGTCGTTCCCAACCGGAGAATTTGCCGTTCGTTCGCAGCTTGCCGGGGCTTTCCGCCCCACTGGCGGCAATGCTGGATGTTGATTCTCGCTTCGCGAGAAGCTAGTTTTCAACTTATAGAGATTTTGCGCACGCGGGGCTTGACTGTGCCGGTCGGGGGCCGGTGGAACCCGCGCGTTCGTTGAGACCCGTGCGATCGGTTGGGTCCGGCCAGAATTAGAAGGGAAGCGTCGTGAACAAAGAGGACATGATCCTGATCAGCGTGGACGACCACACCGTCGAGCCGCCGAACATGTTCCAGAACCACCTGGCGAAGAAGTACATCGACGACGCACCGCGTCTGGTGCACAACGCCGACGGTTCGGACATGTGGAAGTTCCGCGACACGGTGATCCCGAACGTCGCGCTGAACGCCGTTGCCGGCCGGCCGAAGGAGGAGTACGGCATCGAGCCCACCGGGCTCGACGAGATCCGGCCCGGTTGTTACAACGTGGACGAGCGGGTCAAGGACATGAACGCCGGTGGCATCCTGGCCTCGATCTGTTTCCCGTCGTTCCCCGGCTTCGCCGGCCGGTTGTTCGCCACCGATGACCCCGACTTCTCGATCGCACTGGTGCAGGCCTACAACGACTGGCACATCGAGGAGTGGTGCGGCGCCTACCCCGCGCGGTTCATCCCGATGGCCATCCCGGTGATCTGGGACGCCGAGGCTTGTGCCGCCGAGGTGCGCCGGGTCGCCAAGAAGGGCGTGCACGCGCTGACCTTCACCGAGAACCCGGCCGCGATGGGCTACCCAAGCTTCCACAACGAGTACTGGAACCCACTGTGGAAAGCCTTGTGCGACACCGACACCGTGATGAACGTGCACATCGGTTCCTCGGGCCGGCTGGCCATCACCGCGCCGGACGCGCCGATGGACGTGATGATCACGCTGCAGCCGATGAACATCGTGCAGGCCGCCGCGGACCTGCTGTGGTCACGGCCCATCAAGGAGTACCCGGACCTCAAGATCGCGCTCTCCGAAGGCGGCACCGGCTGGATCCCTTACTTCCTCGAACGCGCCGACCGCACCTACGAGATGCACTCGACCTGGACGCACCAGGACTTCAAGGGCAAGCTGCCCAGCGAGGTCTTCCGCGAGCACTTCCTGACCTGCTTCATCAGCGACAAGGTGGGCGTCGCGCTGCGCAACATGATCGGCATCGACAACATCTGCTGGGAGGCCGACTACCCGCACAGTGACTCGATGTGGCCGGGCGCGCCCGAGGAGCTGTGGGACGTGTTGTCCATCAACAACGTTCCCGACGACGAGATCAACAAGATGACCCACGAGAACGCCATGCGCTGGTACTCGTTCGACCCGTTCACGCACATCACGCGCGAACAGGCCACCGTGGGCTCGCTGCGCAAGGCGGCCGAGGGCCACGACGTGTCCATCAGGGCGGCGGGCCACGCCAAAGACAGCCGCGACGGCTCGTCCTTCGCGGAATTCGCGGCCAACGCGAAAGCCATCACCGGCAACACGGAATGACGCGTATCGGCCGAGCAGACGCAAAGGCGCCCAAGCCTCCGGCGTGTCGGGGGCTTTTGCGTCTGCTCGCGCAATGAGGAGGCGCCACAAGTGGACGGCATGAACTTCGAGCTGACCGAGGACCAGGAGCTCATCCGGCGCTCAGTCGCGGAATTGGCGTCGAAATTCGACGACCACTACTGGATGGAAAAAGACCAGGCGCACGAGTTCCCGACGGAGTTCTACCGCGCCATCGCCGACGGCGGCTGGCTCGGCATGACGATTCCCACCCAATACGGTGGGCACGGCCTGGGCATCACCGAAGCCACCATCCTCCTGGAGGAAGTGGCCAAGTCCGGCGGCGCGATGAACGCCGCCAGCTCCATCCACCTGACGATCTTCGGCATGCAGCCGGTGGTGGTGCACGGCTCGGACGAACTCAAGGCCCGCACCCTGCCACGGGTGGCGACGGGGGAGATCCACGTCTGCTTCGGCGTCACTGAACCCGGCGCCGGCCTTGACACCTCACGCATCACCACCTTCGCCAAGCGGGACGGCGACCGCTACGTCGTCAACGGCCGCAAAGTCTGGATCTCCAAAGCGATGGAGTCCGACAAGATCCTGCTGCTGACCCGCACCCAGAGCTATGACGAGGTCACCAAGAAGACCGACGGCATGACGTTGTTCCTCACCGACCTTGACCGCAGCCGCGTCGACATCCGGCCGATCAAGAAAATGGGCCGCAATGCCGTCAGCTCCAATGAGCTGTTCATCGACAACCTCGAAGTCCCGGTCGAGGACCGGGTCGGCGAGGAGGGCAAGGGTTTCCAGTACATCCTGGACGGACTGAACCCGGAACGGATGCTGATCGCGGCCGAGGCGCTGGGCATCGGCCGGGTGGCCCTGGAAAAGGCCGTCAAGTACGGCAACGAGCGCGAGGTGTTCGGCAGGCCGATCGGGATGAACCAGGGCCTGCAGTTCCCGCTCGCGGATTCACTGGCAAGACTCGATGCCGCCGAGCTGATGTTGCGCAAAGCGACCTGGCTCTACGACAACGGCAAACCCTGTGGGCGCGAAGCCAATACGGCCAAGTACCTGTGCGCCGACGCCGGGTTCACCGCCGCGGACCGGGCGCTGCAGACCCATGGCGGCATGGGTTACGCCGAGGAGTATCACGTCACGCGCTACTTCCGCGAGGCGCGGCTGATGAAGATCGCACCGGTCAGCCAGGAGATGATCCTCAACTTCCTCGGTTCGCACGTCCTGAAACTGCCTCGCAGCTACTGAGGAGCTACTAGGTAGTTTGTTGTTCGTCGAACGAGGATCGGAGCGAACAAATGCGGGAGACCGTCATCGTCGAGGCGGTGCGCACCGCGGTCGGTAAGCGCAACGGCGGACTGTCAGGGATGCACGCCGCCGACCTGTCCGCCGTCGTCCTCAATGAACTGCTGGAACGCACCGGCGTCAGCCCCGAGCGCATCGACGACGTCATCTGGGGCTGCGTGTCCCAGGTCGGCGACCAGTCCAGCAACATCGGCCGCTATGCCGTGCTGGCCGCGGGCTGGCCGGAGAGCATCCCCGGCACCACCGTCAACCGAGCCTGCGGCTCCAGCCAGCAGGCGCTCGACTTCGCGGTGCAGGCGGTGATGTCGGGTCAGCAGGACGTGGTGGTGGCCGGCGGCGTCGAAGTGATGAGCCGGGTGCCGCTCGGCGCGGCCAGGGCGACCGGGATGCCCTACGGGCCGAAAGTCCTTGCCCGATACGACGACTTCTCGTTCAACCAGGGCCTGTCGGCGGAGATGATCGCCAAGAAGTGGGGGCTGTCGCGGAGCAGGCTTGACGAGTACTCCGCGTTGTCGCACGAACGGGCGGCGGCGGCCCAGGACAGCGGTGCGTTCACCGAACAGATCGTCCCGGTGTTCACCGACGACGATGCCGGCCTGGTCCACCAGGACGAGGGCATCCGGCGCGGGACCACGGTCGAGAAGCTGGCCGGATTGAAGCCGGCCTTCGTCGAAGACGGGGTGATCCACGCGGGCAACTCCTCGCAGATCTCCGACGGGGCCGCAGCGCTGTTGGTCACCACTTCCGAACTGGCGCTCGAGATGGGTCTGACGCCGATCGTGCGTTATCGCGCCGGCGCGGTCACCGGAGCCGATCCGGTGCTGATGTTGACCGGTCCGATCCCGGCCACCGAGAAGGTGCTCGCGAAGTCCGGTGTCCGGGTGGACGACGTCGGCGTGTTCGAGGTGAACGAGGCATTCGCGCCGGTGCCGCTGGCGTGGCTCGCCGAGACCGGCGCGGACCCGGACCGGCTGAATCCGCTCGGCGGCGCGATCGCACTCGGGCATCCGTTGGGCGCGTCGGGAGCGGTGCTGATGACCCGCATGGTCCACCACATGCGTGCCAACGGAATCCGGTTCGGGCTGCAGACCATGTGCGAGGGCGGCGGCACGGCCAACGCCACGCTGGTCGAGTTGGTGCACTAGAAAGCGGCAACCAAGGGACCCGAAAAGGGCCTTGTCACGGCGGACCAACCAACCTACTGTGTATTCACTAGGTTGGTTTGCCCTGATCGGCTCGACGAAGGAATCCGGTGCCCGAGGTACGGCCCTACGAGACGTTGCTGGCCAAGGGGGAGGACCGCAAGCAACGCATCCTCGCCGTGGCCCAGCGGCTGTTGTCGCGCAACGGATGGCGCAGCACCACGCTCGCCCAGATCGCCCGCGAGGCGGGCGTGACCCCCGCGGGCCTGCTGCATCACTTCGAATCGAAGGAGCAGTTGCTGCACGCCGTGCTCGACGCCCGCGACGCCGATGACGACACGCACTCCGACCGCGGCGGTGACTTGATCGGTGAGATTGCCCAGGTCGCCGACCGCTTCAGCCGGGCACCCGAACTATTGGGCACGTTCACCGTGCTGTTGGTGGAGAACCTCGCCGCCGACGCCCCGTTGCACGACCGTCTGGTGCGACGGCAGCGCGATGCCACCGAGATCGTCGCCGCGGGCATCCGCCGCGGGCAGGCCGCCGGCCGGTATCGCACCGACATAGACCCCGCCGTCAAGGCAGTGGAAATTCTCGCCTTCATCCACGGAATGGAAATGACATGGTTGCTGGACCCTTCGATACCGCTGGCCGAGGTGTTCAAGGAGTACGCGGAGACGCTGGCGCGCGACTTTTCCCCGCCCAAGACGCCCTAGAGCCCGACATGCGATACCGCCTGGACGTCGTGGCGTCCAGCATGGTCGACGTGGTTCGGTTCGCGGGTGGCTGGCTCTTCGATCGAGCGATGGCCGGCTGGGATGTCACCGTCCTGCTCACCGACCATCCCGACGACCGGCCCCTGCACATCCTCGGCGCCCGGACCCTCGACCTGGAGAGCGCTCTGGCCTCGGTGGGTACGCGGCCCCGCCCGCAGGCCCTGGCGGCCGCGGCGGACCTGCTCGGATCCGACCCGCGAGTTCGCACCGGGGTGCTGCAGGCGCTTGATCACGGCGTCACCGAGGTCACCCTGTGGGGCCGCACCTGGCCCGCCGAACTCGACGACAGCGTGGGTCGGGTCCAACACCGGCTCAGCAGGGCCGCACAGACGTTCAAGGCGAAGGCGCTGGCCGCGGCCGCGGCGAAGACGAGTTCGATCAGCCCGGTCGAGTCCTTCCGCAGCGGGCTGTTGGCGGGCCACTCAGTGGCCGCCGACCTGTTGCCTGCCTGAGCTCGACAACCGGCGTTGCGGCCCACCCGGGTCATGTGGAAATGTAATGCTCATCTGTGAGAGGCGGATTCTCGCGAGGTGAGATTCGAACGGAGCAACGAGATGGAGAACGACGTCACCAAGCTGGACTTCTTCCGCGACAAGCAGCTGATCGAGGACCCCTACCCGTACTACGAGGCGCTACGGGAGCGGTGCCCGGTCACCCGCGAGGAACACCACGGCGTCACCATGGTCACCGGCTGGGAGGAAGCCTGCGCGGTACTCAACGACGCCAAGACCTTCTCGTCGTGCATCTCGGTGACCGGCCCGTTCCCCGGCTTTCCGGTCCCGCTCGACGGGCTGGGCGACTCCGACATCACCGAATTGATCGAGCAGCACCGCGACGAACTGCCGTTCAGCGACCAGCTGCCCACCCTGGACCCGCCCACCCACACCAACCACCGTTCCCTGTTGATGCGGCTGATCACGCCCAAGCGCCTCAAGGAAAACGAGGACGCCATGTGGCTGCTGGCCGATCAGGTGCTGGACGAGTTCCTGGCGCCGGGCCGCGGGGAGTGGATCAAGGGTTTCGCCGGACCGTTCACACTGCTGGTCATCGCCGACCTGCTCGGCGTCCCGATGGAAGATCGGGACAAATTCGTCAAGGGCATCCGCCAGCACTCCGGTGGCGGAATCGGCGGCACCGGCAAGGAAGCGCTGGCGCACAGCCCCCTGGAATTCCTCTACGGCCTGTTCTCCGACTACGTCCGGGACCGCCGCCGCGACCCGCGTGACGACGTACTGACCGGTCTGGCGACGGCCACCTACCCGGACGGCTCCATCCCCGAGATCGAAGACGTCGCCCGCGTCGCCAGCAACGTGTTCTCGGCCGGACAGGAAACGACCGTGCGCCTGCTGGGCGCGTCGCTGCAAACGCTCGCCGAGCGTCCCGACATCCAGCAGCAGCTGCGCAAGGACCGCACCCTGATCCCCAACTTCATCGAGGAGTCGCTGCGGATCGAAAGCCCGGTCAAGGGCGACTTCCGGATGAACCGGGTGCCGGTCAACGTCGGCGGCGTCGACCTGCCGGCCGGCACGACGGTGATGATCCTGCAGGCCGCCGCCAACCGCGACCCGCGCCGTTTCGAGGACCCCGCGACCTTCGACCCGGCCCGCAAGAACGCCCGCCAGCATCTGTCCTTCGGCCGCGGCATCCACAGCTGCCCCGGTGCACCGCTGGCCCGGGCCGAAACCCGGGTCGCGATCGAGCGATTGCTCGATCGGACCTCCGACATCAGGCTCGACGAGCAGGTGCACGGGCCGGCGAATGACCGGCGCTACCAGTATGTTCCGACCTATATCCTGCGTGGGCTGACCGAGCTGCACCTGGAGTTCACGCCGGCATGAAGGTCTGGGTCGACGACGGGACGTGCCGCGGTCACGGCATGTGCCTGACGTTGTGCCCGGAAGTTTTCAGCCTGACGGATGACGGTTACGCCGAAGCGATAACCGAAGACGTGCCAACCGAATTGGAAGCCGCCACCCGGGAAGCCATCGAATGCTGTCCGGAGCAGGCGATCAAGGAACGCTGACCGACACAGGCAGGCAAGGAGATTCAGTGGCGAAGGGATACGTCATCCTGACCGAGGCCATCAAAGACCCCGACGGTATGAAGGCGTACGGCAAGGCCGCGGGGCCGGCGATGGGTGGTGTCAACATCCTCGCCGTGGACACCGCGCCCAAGGTCCTCGAAGGCAGCTGGCATGGCGATCAGACCGTCGTCCTGGAATTCGAATCGGTGGATGCCGCCCAGGCGTGGTACGAGTCCGAGGGTTATCAAAAGGCAGCGAAATTGCGCCAAGCGGCGGCGGACTGCAATGCGGTCATTATCGCCGGGTTCGAAATGCCACCGGCCGGAAGCTGATCGCCCGTCGCCCACTGGTGGCGAGCAGACGTCAAAGTCCCCATTTCGGTGCGAAATGGGGACTTTGACGTCTGGGTGTCTAGTCCACGATCGAGATCGCCTGCCGCGGGCATTGCCGCACGGCGTCGCGCACCAGTTCCTCGTTCTCCGGGGTGACCTCGGGCTGCAACACGGTCAGCATGTCGTCGTCGCCGAGCTGGAACACCTCCGGGATGATGCCCATGCACACGCCGTTGCTCTCGCACAATTCCCAGTCCACTTCGATTCTCATCGCCGTTCCTACCGAATGACCCTGACCGGCACATTCTTCCAGCCGGCGACGTTTTGCATCTGGACTCTGTTGCAGGCTGCCCAGTCCACCTCGTAGCGGGGCATGAAGTCCAGCAGTTTCTCCAGCGCTATGGCGCTTTCCATGCGGGCCAGCGCCGCGCCCAGGCAACTGTGGATTCCGTAGCCGAAGCTCAGGTTCAGTGCCTCGTGACGATCCCGGTCGATGTTGAAGGTGTCTGGGTCGGTCCACGCATCGGGGTCCCGGTTGGCCGCGCCGTTGATCAAGAACACCGGCTTCATGGCCGGGATGGTGACGCCGTGCAGCTCGACATCTTTCGTCGAACAGCGGACCTGATACTGCGAGGGCGCCTCGTAACGCAGCAGCTCCTCGACGGCGGCCGGGATCTTGCTGCGGTCGTCCAACAGCTTCTGCCACTCTCCGGGGAATCGCGCGAACACCACCGGCGCGTTGCCGACCAGCTTGGTCACCGTCTCCGCGCCCGCCCCGCCCAACAACGTTGCGAAGCCGGCGATCTCGATGTCGTCCAGTTTGGTCTTCTGGCCGTCCTCACGCTCGATCTCGGCCTCGATCAGCTTGCTGAACAGGTCGTCCTTCGGTTCGGCACGGCGCTGCTGCAGGATCTCGTAGTAAAGCATGCCGGTTTCGATGTTGGCCTGCATGCCCTTTTCGCCGGTTTCGACCTGACCGGGCTCGCGGTGCAGCGACTCGTCGATCAGGTGGCGTACCCGCTGGGCGTGCTCTTCGGGCACCCCCAGCATCGTCGTGATCACCTCGACCGGGAACGGTCCGGAGAACTCCTGCACCACATCGAACCGGTCGGGATCGACTCCGCTGAGGTACTTGTCAATCTTCTGGCCCACCATCTCGCGCTGCGACTGGATGGCGCGGGGCGTGAAGACCTTGTTGAGCAGGCTGCGCATATGCCGGTGGTCCGGCGGGTCCATGAAGATGATCGATTTCTGTTCCGGTGGCTTACCGGTCCGCACCATGGAGAGGTCGATGCCGAAGGCCGACGAATACTGTTCGAAGTTCTTCAGTCCCGCGGCGACGTCCGCGTGCCGGGTCAGCGCGTAGAAGTCGTACTGCTCGCTGTAATAGACCGGTGTTTCCTGCTGCATCCGCCGGTAGGTGTCCCAGGCGCCGTTGAAGAAGTCTTCGGAGAACGGATCGAAGACGACCGGCGATGTGGTGGTCATTGAACACTCCTCGCGTGTGAGCTGCGGGCTGAAATCATTACAGCTGAACGCCTGACTGTAACGGTAACGGTAGCGGTTTCTGGGCGCGGCGAAAAGGGATAGCCGGGTTCATCTGGCCACGTCCATCAGGGCCAGCGCGGCATCGGCCGCATCGAGCGCAACGCCGCCGGACGCGGACGCCTGCTCGGCGAGGTCGGCCAGCAGTCGCACGTCCTTTCGCAGCAGCGTTCCGGCCAGTCCCGCCAGCCGCTCCAGGCCGCCGGTCTTGCCAATCGAGTTGAGCGCGAAGCTGTTCCCACTGCTGCGCGACACCACCGCCGCGAGCCGCTCGGGCGCGACGCCGAGGTCCGCCGCCAGCGTCAGGACGGCAGCGGCGGTGCCCAGGTTCGCGGTGAACAGCAGATTGTTGAGCAGCTTGGCTGTCTGACCGGACCCCAGATCACCCAGATGAATGACTGCGTCGGAGAAGCTTTCGAAGACAGGTCGGCAGCGCTGCAGCACGTCGGCGTCACCACCTGCCATCACCAGCAGGCGACCCTGCGCCGCTGCCGGGCCGCCGCCGCTCACCGGTGCATCGATGATCGAAACACCGTGGCGTCTAGCCTGTTGCGCGAGATCACGGCAGGTATCGGGATGCACGGTGCTGTGCACCGCGACCACCCCGTCCGGCGGCATCGCGGACAGCACCCCGCCTCCGACGAGGACTTCTTCGACGTCGGCGTCGCCCGTCACGCACACGCACACCAGGTCGCTGGCGGCGGCGAGTTCGGCCGGCGAACCGGCAGGCTCGGCTGTGGTGCCGGCGAATGGTTCCAGGGTGGCGGTTCGGCGGGCCCACAACGTGGTCGGGAACCCCGCGTCGATGATCCGCCGCGCCATTGGCCCACCCTGGCTACCCAGGCCGATGAAGCCGACGCGCATCAGCCGGCCTCGCGGTCCTCATCGCCCGCGCCCCGGGCCACGCAGTCGTCCACAAAAGCGAACACCTTGCGGTGATAGTCGGCGGCGTTGAGGCCGAGGCTGAGATTGTGCCCGGCGTTCGGCTGCGTGTTGGCAGTGAAAAGCGGTGCTTGCGAGAACATTTCGGCGATCTCGGCGATATTGTCGTCGTCGCCTCGATAGACCCGGTCGTGCTCGCCGAGGGTGAAGCGCACCGGCACCCGCACCTGCGGCGCGAGCTCCGGAAAATAGCGGTGTGGCCAGTTCAGGGCCACATCGCGCTCGTAGGGCGGGGCGGTCGACGAGTTGGTGACTCCGCGCAGAATGTCCGCCGGGTAGAGGTGCAGCGGTTCCCACAGCAACTCGCGCGTACCGGGCGGACGCTCCTTGACCTCGGCCGCCTTCATGATCTCCTTTGCGGCGTCGTGATAGCGCCGCCCGGTGCCACCCAGTTCCAGGCCCAGCAGTTCGGCGCCACGACGGTCGGCGGCCATCCGCGTCGCGAGTTCGCAGCCGCCCGAATGGCCCAGCACGAACAACCCCGCTCCGCGTGGTTGCTGACCCAGGATCCGGTCCACCGCGCCATAGGCGAGGTCGACACGCTGCTGCGGGGTCTGCACCGCCTCGGGGTATGCCGCCGAACTGCCGTGGCCCGGTCTGTCCAGCGCGATCACCGTGAACCCGAGCGTGGGACCCATACGTAGCAGCGACAATTCGGGATGTCCGGGGCAGTCGAAGTACATCGCGGTGGTCCCGCCGCCGTGGATGGCCACCACGACGGCCTTGGGGTCCTCGGCTGCGGCGATGATGCCGGACATGGGTACGCCTTCGACGATCACCACCCTCGGGCGGGTCATGCTTCCGTCCTGAGCAAGATCACACCGCTCGGCGTCAGGCCGCCACTGCTCACCACACCGACGCGGGCGTCGGCGACCTGCCGTGCACCGGCCTCACCACGCAGCTGGGTGACCGCCTCGTGCAGCAGGCCCATGCCGTGGGTACGGCCGTGCGAAAGCTGGCCCCCGTGCGTGTTGAGCGGTATCAGGCCGTCGCGGGCGATGTTCTTACCGCCATCCAGGAATTCGCGAGCTTCACCGATCCCGCAGAAGCCCAGCGCCTCGATCCAGGACAGGCAGTTCATGGTGAACCCGTCGTAGAGTTCGGCGACGTCGACGTCCGACGGCTTGAGCGCCGTGCGGGTCCATAGATGTGCGGCCTGGCCGAGCACCTGCGGTTCGTGGGTCAGCGTGCTCTGGTCCCAGTCGATGCGCTCGACGATCTGGGTGCCCACCGCCTCGACCAGCACCGGCGGCTTGGCCAGCTCGCGGGCGGCGTCGGCGGCCGAGACGATGACGGCGACGGCACCGTCGCACGGCACGTCGCAGTCGTACAGGCCGAACGGTGTGGTGATGGGCCGGGCATTCAGGTAGTCGTCCATCGTCATTGGGTCGCGGTAGACGGCCGTCGGATTCAGTTCGGCGTTGGCGCGCTGGTTCAGCGCGATCCAGCCGAGCGTCTCCTTTGTGGTGCCGTAACGATGGAAATGGCGTTGTGCGTTGAGCGCCAACGTGTGTGCGGCCGACGTGGCGCCGAAGGGCCACTGCCAGCTGGCGGTCCGGCCGCCGGATGGGACGATCTTGCCCTGCTTCATCAACTCGTTGAAGGTGGCTTCCCACAGCGTCCGGAAACACAGCACATGCCGGGCCAGCCCGGTCGCGACCGCGAGCATGGCGGCGATCACCGACCCGCCCGGGCCGAAGGTTTCCATGCCGCCGTTGTGCCAGGTCGGCCGGATGCCCAGCGCCGCCTCCAGGGCGGTGACACCGCCCTCACCGAAGCCGCCGAAGTTGCCGCCGCCGGGGTAAGTGGACAGGCCGTCGATGTCGTCGAAGGTCAGCCCGGCGTCGGCGATCGCGGCCTCGCAGGCTTCCACGGTCAGCGACAGCGGCGCCGCCATCAGCCGGCGGCCGATCTTGGACATGCCGATGCCGCTCAGTGCGACCTTGTCCTCGAACTTCTCCGCCGTCAGCATCGGCCGGACGTGTTCGCCGAAGCGCTCCGGCGCGATCTCGTCGTCGGGCAGCGCGGCCGGCTCGGTATCGGCGCTCGGCCGGAACAGCGGCAGCCACACATCCTCGAAGTGTTCGAACACCACCTCGACCGGTTGCCCGAGCTGCAGTTGCTCCGGGTCCGCCTCAACGATGTTGGTGGTCAACCGGATACGCGGGTCCTCCACGATCGCCACCTGCGCCACCACGTAGGGCGCGGGCATACCGGGCAGGCTGAACCGGTGGTTCACGGTGAACCCGGCCAGCGTGGCCTTGCCGGAGACGTCCCGCACGCCGATGTCCCGGCTGCGGCAGTAGCGGCACACCGGTGCCGGCGGATGGATCAGCGCAGTGCACGCCCGACACTCCTGGAACCGCAGCGTCCCGTCGGCGCCGGCCGTCCAGAAAAACTCGTTCTCATCGGTGACCAGCGGCAGTGGTCGTCCCGGTGCTGTCGACACGTCACCTCCGGGGGTGGCCGGGCCCGTTTGGTAGGCCCGTTATGCGAATCCGAGAATTACGTTATCATCTGCGGACAGGGACGAAGCGAACACCGGCGAGCGGGTTGATGTGACGGAAACGTTGGTTCAGGAGACACCGCGCCCCGGTGTCGTGGTGATCCGGCTCAACCGTCCCGAACGGCTCAACGCGATCAACGACGCGATGCTGGCGGAGTTCATGCACGCCTTCGCCGCGTTGGCCGATGCCGACTCCGGCGGCTCGGTGCGCGCCATCGTGCTCACCGGCGCGGGGCGCGGCTTCTGTTCGGGCCTCGACGTACGCAACTTCGGAGCCGACGTGCCGGCGGCCACCGCCCCTGCCATCGACCGGCTCCGCTTCCAAGAGGCGATGGCCGCGATACCGGAGGCGATCCGCAACCTGCCTCAGCCGGTCATCGCGGCGGTCAACGGCCCGTGCGTGGGCGCCGGTCTGGCCTTGTGCCTGGCGGCCGACATCAGAATCTGCTCCACCGCTGCCACTTTCGGCAACGCGGCGATCCTGCTGGGTCTGTCGGGCGCCGAAATGGGCATGAGCTACCACTTGCCGCGAATCGTCGGCACCAGCGTCGCCGCGGACTGGATGCTCACCGGGCGCACCGTGTCCGCCGAGGAAGCCGACCGCAGAGGGTTGGTCAGCCAAACGGTGGAGCCTGAACGGCTTTTCGACCATGCGGTGGAGCTGGCCGGCCGCATCGCCGATCTCGCGCCGCTGGGGGTGCGCATGACGAAGCGGACGCTGCAGGTCAATACGGACGCCGCCGGGTTCGGTCCGGCGATCGAACTGGAGAATCGCAATCAAGTGCTCACCCATGCCACCGACGAGGCCGCCGCGCTGCGCCGCAAGTGGTCGCAGTGAACCCGCTCCGAGTTGAGCCTGCGCTCAGGGCGCGAATATTGCCGAAATCGCGCCCTGTGCGCAGAGTCAAGAGAGGATTCACCAGTGGCGTGGGACTTTTCGACTGACCCCGAATGGGCGGCTCAACTCGCCTGGGTCGACGACTTCGTGCGCTCGGAGTGCGAACCCGTCGACCTGCTCGTCAAGGAATCCCACGACCTCAACGACCCGGTGCGTCAGGCCCTGATCCCGCCCCTGCAGAAGATCGTCAAGGAGCGGGGCCTGTGGGCCACCCACCTCGGACCCCACTTGGGTGGCCCCGGCTACGGGCAGCTGAAGTTGGCCCTGCTCAACGAGATCCTCGGCCGGTCGGAATGCGCGCCGATTGTGTTCGGTTCGCAGGCGCCGGATTCGGGCAACAGTGAAATCCTGGCCCACTACGGCACCCCCGAGCTCAAGCAGCGTTACCTGGAGCCGTTGCTGGACAACCGGATTGTGTCCTGCTTTTCGATGACCGAGCCCCAAGGCGGCGCCGACCCCAAGGTGTTCACCACATCGGCGGTGCAGGACGGGGATCACTGGGTGATCAACGGGGAGAAGTGGTTCTCCTCCTTTGCCTCGATGGCATCCTTCCTGATCGTGATGGCCGTAACCGACCCGGAAGCCCCTCCGTACGAACGGCATTCGATGTTCGTGGTGCCGGGCGAAACACCGGGTATCAACGTGCTGCGCAATGTGGGACTCGGCTATCAGCCAATGGGCGGCGGCCGCGAGGGCTACGTGCGGTACGAAAACGTCCGGGTCCCGGCCGATCACATGCTCGGCCCGCGCGGCGGCGCCTTCGTGGTCGCACAGACCCGGCTGGGCGGCGGCCGCATCCACCACGCCATGCGCACCGTCGGCCTGGTGCGCCGGATCTTCGACATGCTCTGCGAACGGGCGGTGTCCCGCCATACCCAGGGCCAGCTGCTCGGCGACAAGCAACTCGTCCAGGAGATGGTCGCGGACTCGTGGATGGAGATCGAGGCCTTCCGCCTGCTGACCCTGCAGACCGCATGGAAGATCGACCAGCACAACGACTACAAGGCGGTACGCGCCGACATCTCCGCGGTGAAGGCGATGATGCAGAAGGTGCTGCACGACGTGTCGGCGCGCGCGCTGCAGATACACGGCTCGCTGGGCACCACGCACGAGATGCCATTCGTGCAGCACCTGGTCGAATCATTCGTGCTGGGATTGGCCGACGGGCCCACCGAGGTGCACAAGACCGTGCTGGCGCGCCTGCTCCTCAAGGAATACAAGCCGGCGCCCGACCTGTTCCCCTCCGAGCACCTGCTGCGTCTGCGCGAGGCCGCCGAGCAGAAATTCGCCAAGCAACTCACCGGCATACCGCGCGGCTAACCCAGCAACTGGCCGGCACGTGAAAGCAAGTGCGGCAGGGCTTTTGACATGGCCTCCAACTCGGCGTCGGGGTGTGGCCGTCGACGGTTGTGCTTGACGATCAGCGACCAGGTTGCCACAGATTTGAAACAGGCCAGCGCCTGGAACCAACCCAGATCGGGCACCGGGAAACCGACGGCCGCTTGGTAGACCGCGGTCAGTTCGTCGAGTGAGGGGGTGCCGCCGACGTAGGGAGTCGGCCGCTGATATGTCTGCGGGTCGCTGTTGATCAGGAACCAGCCGATGTCCATCCGGGGATCGCCAACCGACCAGATCTCCCAGTCGATCACGCCGGTGACGCGGCTCGCGACGGCGAGCAGGTTGCCCAGCCGAAAGTCACCGTGCACGACGGCGGGACCGAGCGGCGCCGGCACCCGATCGAGCAACGCGGCGCCGACCTCACGCCACCTCGGGGCCAGCGCGGGGTCGACCGTTTCCAGTGTCCGGCACCACCGTTCGACCTCGGCTGTCGCGGTGAACACCGGCTCAGCGCCCAAACCGACGGCGGTGGGGTGTACGGAGTGCAGCTGCGCCAGAGTGATCGCCGCACTCCGAAAACGTTCGGACACATCGGATTCCTTGAGTTCCGTGCCGTCCAGATCGAACAACGGCTCGAGCGAGCTGCCCGGCAGCATGGACATCACGAACAAAGGCGGATCTTGCGGCGGCTCGCCCGGGTCCTCCCACAGCACCTCGGGCACCGGCACCGCGGTGCCGCCCAGCGATCTGATCAGGCGGCTCTGGCGCAACACGTCGCGGTGTCCCGTCGGTGCGATGCCGGCGGGGGCCACCTTGACCACGACCTGCCGACCGTCCAGCTGCCCGGCGTAGGTCAGGCTGGATGCTCCGCCGGTGAGCGGACGCAACCCCTCGATCTGGGCGAGCCGGCGGCGCAGCCGATCGAGGGCGTCGGTCAGCTCAGCCACCCGATTTCACGGAGGAACGGTTGGGTGTGGGCAATGCGGCCGGTAAGCGACTTCGGGTCACCGGTGCACAATTCGAGTGCCGTCTGAGTGATCAGTTCGATGTCCTCGGTGTCCGTCTTGGCCAGATCCAGGGTGCCCGCGCCCGGGGTCGCGACGGGATTGGACGGCGCCGCCGCGTTGACAGCGATGCCATCGTCGTACAGTTCTGCGGCAAGGCCTTTGGTGAGCCGGTTCAGTGCGGCCTTGACGGTGCCGTAGATGCCGAACCCCGCGCTGCGGTCGAATTCGTCGAACGGCGGACCGCTGGGCAGGTCGCCGCCCACGGAGGTCACGTTCAGCACCCAGCCACGGCCGCGTTCCCGCATCGCGGGGATCGCCAGCTGAGTGAGGTGCAAAGGCGCCAGCACATGCATCTCGATCATCAGGCGCGCCCGCCGCTCCGGGAACCCGTCCAGTGGCCGCAGAAAGGTCACCGCGGCGTTGTTCACCAGGATGTCCGGCGCACCGACACCGTCGACGACTTCGGCGAAAAGCCGTTCCCGGTCTTCGGTTTTCGACAGGTCGGCCTGGATCGCGATGGCCGAACCCCCGCCGTTGCGGATCTCGTCGAGTGTTTCCTGCAGCGAGCCTTGATATTTCGGGTCGGGCTCCAGCGTCCGCGCGGTGAGCGCCACGATGGCGCCCTCGCTGGCCAACCGCTGCGCGATCGCCTTGCCCAGGCCCCGGCTGCTTCCGGTCACCAGCGCGGTCAGACCGGCGCACCGCCCGCTCAACGCGTAAAGCCCCACTGCGCTTCGTTGGACTCCGTCTTGAGATGCTCGGCGGGGTCCTCGTCGTCGTGCAGCTCCGGGTGCGGGATGCTCGGCTTGCGATCACCGACTTCGGTGATCGCATGCACCGGGCAGTCCAGCAGCGCCCGCATCACCGGATCGTGGTCCAGCTCCGCCACGTTGCCGTCGCCGACCAGGGACGCATAGCCCCAGTCGTCGAGCGAGAAGTACGCGGGTGCATGCTTGGCGCACAGCCCGAAGCCGTCGCAGATGGTGCGGTCGAGACGGATCCTCATGGTCACCTCACCGGTACCGGTACTTCGTAGGGACGCTCGGCGCGGTATGCGCCGTGTTCGCAATCCGGGCACGTTCCCTCGAGATGGCGCGTCACTTCCGCGGGGAACTGGTCGAGCAGCGACGCCGCGACGTTGGTGGCGGCATCCAATGTCCCGCAGGCACCGCGACCGCGGAGCACCACCGACCAGCGGCGCAACCGATCGACGTCCTCCGTCGTGGCCGCGGAGTCCCGCAGCGCCCCCGCGGCGGCCGCCATCGCCGCGGTGCCGTTGAAGCAGGACCCGCACTGCCCGGCGTTCTCGCGGTCAAAGTAGGCCAGTACGGAGGCCGCCACCGCGACCGGACAGTCGTCGGTGATCAATGAAATTGCGCCGCAACCCAACCCGCTGCCGATGCCGCGCATTGTCTCGTGATCCAGCCGGGTGTCCAGCACGCCGCGGTTGAGCAGGCCGGCGAAGTAGCCGCCCATCAGGACACCACGCAGCTGCTCCGAGGAAACCCCGTGCAATGCAAGCAGTTCGGTGAACGGCAGACCGTGTGGCAATTCGTAGAGTGCCGGTGGCCGGCCGGCTCCGGTGATCGTGGCCAAAAAGGTGCCCGGCGACAGCACCGTGCCCGAGGTGCGAAACGCCTTGGCGCCGTTGCGCTGCAGGTACGGCAGGTTCGCCAGGGTCTCGACGTTGCTGATCAGCGTCGGCAATTCCCGGACGCCGACTTCGAACGGCCGTGGCGGCTTGTCAGTGGGTTTGGCCGGCCCGCCGTTGATCGCCTGGACCGCCGCGGTCTCCTCGCCCGCCACGTATCCCGGCTCGACCGTCCACACCTCGACATCGAGATCCTCCTGAACGGCCTCGGCCAGTGCGGCTTCGATGCTCCGTGCCGAATCCGCATCCGAGACATAGACATACACGCGCCGGGCGGACACGATTGTCGCGGCCAGCCGCAAACCGTCCAGAATCAGATGCGGCCGGTGCCGCAGCAGCCAGCGGTCCTTGACCGAAGCCGGTTCCCCCTCTTCGCCGTTCGCGATGACCACCGCGCCACCGGCGGCGCGTCCGTTGTCGCGCACGGTGCGCAGCTTCACGCCGAGCGGAAAGCCGGCGCCGCCGCGACCGACCAGTCCGCTGGCGTCGACCTCGCCAAGCAGTTGATCGGCATCCACCAGCGGCAGGTACCCGCCGCGCTCGCGATAGAGTGCAGCGTCCTCGCGCTCGACGGCCTCCGTCAGCAGTCGGGGTTCCAAAGACGGCCAGACTGCGGTACGGATTGCGGCGTCCGTCTTCACGGTTCATCCCGCCATGCGGTTAGGCTTTGCGGCATGCGGACGGCGGTGGTGCGGATTGATGTCGACCCGGACGGTTTGCTCACCGCCGCACAATTACGCGAGGGCATGGCAGCGCTCCTCGGCCTGGCCGGCGCTGCGGACGCCGAAGTGGTGGACATCGATCTCGCGAGCCGACCACCCGGTGGCCGCGTCGTCGAGGTGCTCATCGCGGGCAGCGACGTCGAATCGGCCAAAACGACGGCGATCGGGCTGTGCGGCAAGGCCTTCGGTACCAGCCCGGCGGCCGGGGTGGTGACGTTCGTGAGCCGGGGGACCGACGACGACGCCCATGGTGTGCTGGCCGCATTCGGAGTCACCGGCGAGATCGTTCGGGAGCCCGGCGACGACGGATACGACGTCGTCCACGTCACCCTGCGCGAGGCCGACCTCGAGCGGGTGCCGGAAAGCCGGGTCCACACCGCCCTCGAGGCCTCGCTCAACTGCGAGGTCCACATCCGCACGGTCTGAACGCATTACGAGACCCATCACGAATCCAGGAATTCCAGAATCGCGGGCGCCGCCTGTACCCAGGTGTCGAACATGTTGAAGTGCGTCACCCGGCCCGCGGCGCGATCCTCCGACGCCCGCTCCCAGGCGTCCTCTGGCCACGGCGGATCGATCAGCTTCGATCCCTTGATCAGGCAGCTGACTTCCAGTGATGTTCGTTTGGGGTGATCCATGTCGTTCTCGCCGCCCCGAATGATCAGCGTGGGAACCTTGATGCGGTCGAACATTTCGTCTTCGACGCCCGGGATGGTCTGGCCCGGCTTGGACACGAACGCGTTGAGCCAGCGCAGCATCACCTTCAGGAACTCGTCCTTGTCGAAGTCGAGGAAGCGCTGCTTGTTGGCCGGGTTCTCCTCGATGCGGTCGCGCCATTCCGCAACCTTGATGACGCCGTCCATCCCGGTGCCGCGCACCGCGAGAATGCTCGGGATGATGTAGAAGGAACCCAGCACGAAGGTGCCGTAGATGCCGCCGACGATGTTCCAGACCACCAGCTTGGTTACCATTTCCGGATAGAGCATCGTGGTCAGCATCGAATCCCTTGCGCCACCGGAACCCCCGGCCAGAATGCATCGCTCGAAGCCCAGCCCGGTGACCAATTTGTGCAATGTCTCGGCACGCATGTGCGATTCGCTCTGCCCGTAGAACTGGACATCGGAGGCACCGCAATTCGGCCGGTCCCATAGCAACACGCGATACCCGCCGTCGGCCAGCGCGCCGGCCAGCGGACGCAACCCGTCGATGTCCTTGCTAAACCGTCCACCGGGCGTCAGGGCGATGAGATCGCCTGTCTCACCCAGGATTTCATATACGACATTGCCCCCGTTGATCTCCATCGACGACACGCGGTTCTCCTGCCGGGTCACGCCATCACCAACACGTCATTGCCGATCACCCGGACCGGGTAGGTCCGGATGCTCCACTCCGGTTTCACCGCGGTGGTGCCGGTCGCCAGCTCGAAACCCCACTGGTGCCAAGGGCAGTAGATGTACTCCAGGTCTCGGACCATGACCGCGTCCCCGGCGGCACTCTCGTCGACGACGGTCAGGCCACGGGCCCGGCCCGAGCACAGCGGGCCACCTTGGTGCGGGCAGTAATTCGCGATCGCATAGAACGTGCCGTTGACGTTGTAGACACCGACGCCGTGGCGCCCGATCGGAACCAGCTTGTGGGTTCCCGGCGGAATTTCGTCGACGGTGGCAACGACATGCTCGCGGCCCTGAGCGAGGCGGGGCTGCTTCACCGCCCCGTTTTCTTCCGATGCCAAGTCAGTGGACCCGGGTCTGGCCCTCGAGGACCGGCACGGTCTCCGGCAGGTGATAGGTGGCGATGCCGTTCTTGAACATCACCGCTTCCCGCGCGGCTTTGGGCAGGTGCTTGACCAGCCAACGCGGGTCATCGAAGGTCCAGTGCGGATAGTCCGAGGAATACAGCAGAATCTTCTCGCACTCCATCCACTCGAACGCGCGACTCAACTCGGTCTTGTCCTCCGGGTAGTCCAGCGGCTGGGTGGTGAACTTGATGTGGTCCTTGACGTACTCCGAGGGCTTGCGCTTGATCTCCACCCAGGATTTGCGGGCTTCGTAGATCGCGTCCATGCGCCACATCAACGGCAGTATCCAGGTGAACGCGTGCTCGACGAAGACGATGCGCAGTTCCGGGAACCGGTCGAAGACTCCGTCGAAGATCAGGCTCATCACCTGGTTGGCGGCCAGCAGCGAGTAGGTCACCATGAAGTCGTGGTTGTAGCTGGGGAAACCCACCGGCGGGATCGGCAGCTCGTCGAATTGACTGCGGGACAAGTGGCAGCTCACGGTGATGTCGTGCTTGGTGGCCGCCGCCCAGATCGGGTCGTATTTCGGATTTCCCCAGGACGGCCGCGGCTCGGCCTTGATCAAGATCTGCGCCATGTACGGATGCCCGGCCCAGCGCTCGATCTCCTGCACCGTCGCTTCGGGGTCCTCGATGGCGGCGCAGATCGAACCGCGCCACCGCTGATGCCAGTTGTTGTGACTGTCCAGCCAATGGTTTGCCTGCCAGTCGTTCAGCGCGACCGACATTGCGTGCTGCGCTTCGGGGATGCGAGCGGGGTAGGCGGCCGGTTCCAGGATCGCGATGTCCGAGCCGGCTTCCATGATCAGCTGCCGGAACGCCATGTCCGGGTCACTGCCCGGAAATTCACCGTCCGGCGGGAAAGTGTCCACCCGCATCGCATAGGCATGGGCATAATCCGGTGCGTCGTAATAGATCTGCTCACCCACGTTGCGGGTGAGGAAGTACTGGCTGCGCCACGGCTCGGGGATGTACTGGATGATCTCGCCGCGTTTGGGGACCGGGTGGACATCCGAGTCGACGCACCGCACGGCGATGCGCTCGGTGGGCGGGACACGTTCCTGCGTGTGGGTGAGCGTCATTTCGACCTCCTCGGCCTCATTTCTACTGTGCGCCCGAATCGACGGCGATGTCTATCCCGTACAGTTCGGCCGCGTTGCGCCAGCACAACTTCTCCCGCTGTTCGGCGGACAACGCGCTGGGCAACTTGGTGATGTCGCCGCACTGCCAGTGCGGGTAGCTGCTGCCGAACATCACCATGTCGTCCTTGCCGGTGAAGCTGAACCACTCTCCCGCGAACTCGACGTCTCCGGGACCGTCGAGGCTGCCCTGCACGAAAAAGACGTGACCGGGCAGGTAGTCGCTGGGAATGCGCGGTGCCCAGGGCGTCTGTTCCAGGTGCGGCCGGCCGAAGGTGTCCATCCGCCAGATGAACGGCGTCACGAAGTCCGCGGCGCCGTCACCCCACACGAATTTCAAGCCGTCGAAGCGCTCGAACACGCCCTCCGCGATCATGTTCATCAGGTGATAGATGTAGTTGAGCGCCATGAAGCTGACGTACTGCTCGTAGGTTCGGGTGTTGCCGTTCGGGGTCGGCGGGAAGGCGATCCCCGAGCCGACCTCGATGTGCGCGGCCACCGGCAGGTTCGCGTCGACGGCCGCCTCCCACAGCGGCCAGAACTGCGGTTTGCCGTAGAGCTCGCGGGACTGCAGCGGGACGCCGATCTGGACCACCCGCGGGTGCCCGCGCCACCTGTCGATCTCGCGCAAGGCGCCGGTGATGTCGTCCGGGTTGACCCGGATGGTGCCGCGGAACCGGTCGTCTGACTCCAGCCAACGCGACACCATCATCTCGTTGTGGGCGGCATGCAGTGCGCTGCCCAGATGCCGGTCGGGCATGATGCCGCGCGCCATCGGGTGTAGCACCGCCACATCGACCCCGCGCTTGGAAAACAGCTCGTGCGCAACGAATTCGGGGTCAGAGCCCGGGTATTGACGGTCGGGTCCCTTGGTGTCCGGCGCGTACTCACCACCGGGGGCGCCGTACCAGTCCATCTCGTAGTCGGGGAACCCGCGGCTCTTGAACGGCTCGCGCAGAAAGCTGCGCAGGTCCTTGTTGGACGGGAAGAAGATGTGCACGCTGGCGTCGATGACCGGCGTGCGCACCCCGTCTGAGTGTTCGATCACGAGCGCCATCCTCCGGCCGCGGCAGGGCCATATGATAGATAACCTAACATTTCGCCAGGCGATCCATCAATGGATATCCGGTAAGCATCTCGGTTAGTCATCTGTCCTGGTTAACGCCACTTTTCCGAGTCGGTTGCAAGTCTTGTTCTTAATTCCGGATAATAACATTCTCCGGCTTGGTTGTAACACTGTGGCGTCGAGTGTGGGGCTCCGGTACGCGATCTCGCATCGCGGCGTACATACGGCCCACGTTCGGCGGTCGGGGCACTACGTGGCGCCGGGTCGCACGACCACGCCGGCGGCCTTTTCGAACGGCTTGATCACGGTGGTGAAGTCCGCGTCGGGGCCCTGTTCTTGCGCCGCGGCCTCCCAGATCCGCCCGACGGTGTCGGCTATCTCGACCGGAACACCCAGTGCCCTGGCCTGCTCGAGGTACAGCCGCACGTCCTTGACCATCAGGCCCGTCGCGAACCCGTAGTCGAAGGTTCGCGGCAGGATCGCCCGGGGAAACTTGTCCCGGCTGGCACTGGTGGCGCCGGAGCCGGCATTAAGCACGTCGATCATCACCGCCGGGTCCAGGCCGGCTTTGACGCCCATGACGACGACTTCCGCCGTGGCGGCCAGCACGTTGGCCGCCAGGATGTTGTTCGCCAGCTTCATGGTCTGCGCCGAACCCGGTTTGTCGCCCACGTAGAACGGCCGGCCGAGGGTTTCGAGCGCGGGCTCGACGATGTCGAACTCGGCGTGCGGGCCGGACACCATCACCGCGAGGGCTCCGCGTTCGGCGCCGCGCACCCCGCCGCTGACCGGGCTGTCCAGGGCGGCGATGTTGTGCTGCGCCAGCCGGTCGTGGATCTGTACCGCCGTGGTCGCCCCAACCGTGGACAGGTCGACGTAACGCGCGACCCGCGCGCCCGCGATCACTCCGGAGTCACCGATGGCCACCTCGAGCGATACCGCAGGGGTGGGCAGGCTCGCCAGCACGGTGTCGGCCCGGTCGGCCACCTCCCGCGGCGCGGACGCGGCCTGCGCCCCGAGCGCGACGAGACGTTCGACGGCCGGTCGGTGGGTGTCGAAGACGACAAGGTCGTGGCCCGCCTCGATGAGCCGGCGTGCCATCGGGCCGCCCATGTTTCCCAGCCCGACGAACCCGATCTGCACGGCTAAGCCTCGTCGAGTTCGGCGAAGATCTCGCCGGCGGTGCGGAAGCTGTCCACCGCCGCTGGCACGCCGGCGTAGATCGCAACCTGCAGGAAGACCTCGCGGATTTCGTCGCGCGTGACGCCGTTGGTCAGGGCGGCCTTGAGGTGCGTCCGCAGTTCGTGGGGGCGGTTGAGCACCGAGGTCATGGCCAGGTTGAGCATGCTGCGCGTCTTGCGGCTCAGCCCGTCGCGGCCCCACACCGCGCCCCAGCAGTACTCCGTGACGAGGTCCTGCAGGGGTCCGGTGAAGTCGTCGGCGTCGGCGATTGCCCGGTCCACATATTCCTTGCCCAGCACCTCGGAGCGGATCTGCCTACCACGCTGATACGTCTCGCTGTCCAATCCGGTTCTCCTTCGCCGCTGAGTCATTTGCCAGCAGCTTAGGAGGGGACCGGATCGGACCAGCGAGCGGCAATGGGGCGGGCTGCCGGTGCCCGACGATCAGGCTGTCGGGCAACGGAGTTGGCTCTCGGCGCCTAGAGCGCCTAGTTGCAGACCGAGCTGACGATCCAGCCGCCGCCGAGCCGGGAGACCGCGTGCGCCTCGGCCGCGCTGCGCGACAACCCCAGACCGCCGTGGTACACGGCGCCGTCGTGTGCCACCGCGCCGCAGTGGGTGAAGGTGGTCAGGATCGTGCAGGTCTCAGAGCCGCACCGCTCCATCGCTAGTTGCTGTGCACCCAGCTTCGACTTGTGGCGCCGCGCCGTACCGGAAGCGCCGTCATGGCCGTAGGCGATCGCACCGTAGTGCTTGAGCAGGGGTGGGATATTTGTGGGCGCGTCGGTCGGCACGCTGGGGGCCGCCTGGGTCGGCAAAGCCTGATGGGTACGGGCGCTGGCCGGATGGATCAGGGTGAAGGCCATTGCGCAGGCAGCTAACAGGCTTGCGAGGGCAAGCGCGACGCGACGTCTTTGTCGTGCCGTCATGGTCATGAACCCTTTCTCGAAAGTGGTGACCGAATACGTGTGAGCACATGTTTACAACAACGAAACATGCGCCTTCTAGCATACCAGCTGAAATGAGCCGTCCCGCCTGAGCGATGCCCGCTGCGCGACCGGCAATCAGAGCGAAGTGCGCAGCGCCGCAACCGTTTCCAGATCTTCGAGCGCGGTGACGCCGCGTCGCAGGCCTTCCATTGCGATGGCGTCGTCCTGCATCCCGCCCATCCCGGCGGTGATCAGCGCGGCGACATAGGCGTACAACGCGCCCTGCCGGTAGCGTCGATAGAAGTCGTCACCGTCCAGCTCGGGTCCGCCCGCGGCGGCCAGGGCGCGCCGGTAGACGCCGAGCAGGTCACGCTGGGCGACCCGCCGGTCTTCCGGGGTCAGGCTGGTGACCAGCGTGTAGGCCAGTTCGCGCGACGGGTGCCCGCGCCGCACCGCCTGCCAGTCCAGCAAGCCCGGCCTGCCGTCCCGGAAGTAGACGTTGCCGGGGTGTGCATCGCCGTGCATCACGGTGTGCGGGGGCGTGTCGATCAGTGCGGCGACCGCGCGGTAGTTGGCGGCGATGAAGCGGCCCTGTCGATCGGGGGTGTCCACGGGGGCGTCGGTCCGCTCGGCGAGGCGTTTGATCGAGGCGTTCATCAGCGCGCCGGTCAGCAGGGAGGTGGCGTCGCCCGACGGGGTGTAAAGCCAACGCGGTGGTCGTCCCCACCAGGTGGCGTGTAGTCGGGCCAGCAGCTCGACGATCAGGCCGGCCTCGTCGACAGACAGCGGGTGCAGGGTGTCGGGGAATTCGCAGGAGGCCGCGGGCAGTGTTTCCAGCACTAGCAGGTAGCGGCCGGTCCGCGGATCGAATGCGGCGCCGTAAGCCTTGGGGAGCCCGGTCAGTGCGGGAGCCAGGTCGCGGTAGAACCGCACTTCGGTATGGCCGAGCCGGCCGAGTTCGCCCATCAGGCGGGTCGCGGCCGTCTGCGCTGAAAGCTTCACGAACACCGTCGCCGGGACACCCTCTGCGACGTCACTGCCGGACAACCGCAGCCAGGCGCGTGAGGATGTTCCGGCGTCGCTGTCCAGGATCTCCACGCCGGTCACGGTGGCGCCCATTGCCGCGGAGAGTGCGGCGGCATCGAGGCCGTCGACGGTGCGCGGCAGTCGCCCACGGCTTCCGACCACCGCGTCGGTCGCCACCCGGCCCACCCCGCGGCCCAGGTGCGCGGCCAGTCGGGCGACCGAAAGGGCTTGCATGAGGTGCTTTTTCATAACGATTCATCCTGGCTGACGACGGGCTGCTGCGTGGCCATTGACTTTACATATTTGGCGAATATTGTCACGCTGGGGAAGGAGCGTGATGACCCTGGGCGGGTCGATCTTCCCGGCCATGCAGAACTTTCTGCTGGCGGCGCGCGCCCAGGGGCTGGGTGCGTGCATGACCAGCTGGGCGTCCTACGGCGGCGAGCCACTGCTGCGGGAAGCCGTTGGCGTGCCGGACGATTGGATGCTGGCAGGCCACATCGTCGTCGGCTGGCCCAAGGGCAATTACGGGCCGGTCCGGCGTCGTCCCCTCGCCGAGGCGGTCAACCTCGACCGCTGGGACCGGCTTGCCACCGAGCTACTCAGCTGACTGGCCGGTGAAAAACCGCGCCGCCTTGCGGATCGATTCCTCGACAGGCTCGGGTTTCCAGCCAAGTTCGCGTTGGGCCTTGCCATGGTCCAACGGGGACATCAGTTCGGCCATGCGCGCCCCGACGTAGGCGAAGGGTAGGTCGCGATTCAGCACACCGGCGGCGAAGTCGTTCGCCCGCGCCGCACCGCGGAGGACAGCCATCGGGATTGGGATGCGCGGTGGACGCCGTCCGACCGCGCGGGCGGCGATCTCGTGCAACTCCTTGGTGCTCATGTATCGGTCGGAGACGATGTAACGCTCGCCGGCGCGTCCCTTGTCTGCCGCCAGAAGCATTGCGCGCGCGGCATCCTCGATCCCGACGACCTCGGAGGAGAAGCCCAGGTAGAACGGGAACCGGCCGTTGGCGACGCGGGCGAGCAGGCCGCCGTGCGGTGTCGGCGCCCAGTCCAGCGGGCCATAGGTTGTCGAGATGCACATCGCGACCGCCGGCAGCCCGTGCTCGCGTGCGTACCGCAGGACGAGGTCTTCGGCGGCGATGCGCGATTCGATGTAGGCGCCGCCGTCATTCCAGTTGTGCGGATCGTCCTCGGTGACCGGCCGGCGGTCGTTGATCGCCAGTGTCCCGGTGCTGCTGGTGAATACGAATTTCCGCAAGTCCGCGCCGAGCGCGGCGTCGAGCACGTGCCGCAGACCCTCGACGTTGGTGCGGAACAACGGTGCCGGGTCACGTAGCCACATCCGCGCGTCGACCACGCAGTAATACACGACGTCACAACCGGTCATCGCTGCGCGCAACGCCGCGACGTCGAAGATGTCGCCATAGCAGCGTTCGACGGGTAGGTCATCGAATCCTCTTGTCGCGCTGGTCTTGCGGATCATCACCCGCACGTCTTCGCCGGCTGCCACCAATTGGCGAGTGACGTGCGAGCCCACAAACCCGCTGGCGCCGATGACCAGTTTCTTCATGCTTGCGCCCCCTCGGCGAGCATGCCGGGACCGTACTTGGCCCGCAGGAACGCCCACGGGTCGGCGTACGGGCCGCGGCGTTCGATGCGGCGCTGCAACGCAAGGACCGTCCGCAGCAGCGGGCGGACCACCGGCCCGAGGGCGCGCAGTAGTAGGCGGCGCCGGCCCATCGAGTCGCCGACCCAGGCAACGGTCTGCGCCCAGTCGTGTTCCTGATACTCAAGCAGCGCTTGTGATTCGGTGGTGTCGAACCAGCCGGTGAAGCTCCACCCGAGGTCGTCGTCGGGATCACCGGGCAGGCCGATCGACGGGCCGAGCCGGCCCAGCCCTGCCGCGGCCATCATGTCGTCCTGCACATCACTCATCAGGTGGACGTTCGTCTCGTCGCCGGCGATCACCAGCACCTTCCCGTCGACGCGGTCGCGCCGATCCACCGCGTTGGCGAACGCCAGGGCGACATCTCGGGCGTCGGTCATGTGCATGCGGTTATCGACCGGAGTGGCGCGCACCAGCATGAGGTAGTCGCCGTCGAAGTTGGCGGCACCGTCGGGCGAGACGATCGCGGCCAGTCGCAGGATGGCATAGGGAAGCCCGCTCTCGGTGATGACCGCCTCGGCGAGCACCTTGTCCTCCCCGTACTGGTCGACCGGCCTGACCGGGGTGTCTCCGGTGATGCGCTCCGGGTACCGGTAGGGGTTGCGGGATCCGTAAACCGCGGCGCTGGAAGCGAATACGAACAACGGTGGTTCGCGCAACGCCCGGGCCGCCGTCACCAGGTGACGGGTGCCGTCGACGTTGACTCGGCGCGCCAGCGCCGGGTTGCGATACGAAGGCGGCGAGACGAGGGCCGCCAGGTGCACGATCGCGGCGGGTTGGTGGCGCGCCAGCACCGCGGCGACCGCGTCAGCGTCCAGCAGGTCGGTGTATTCCGGGAAAAGGGTGCCGGGGCCGGCGGCCGCGGACAGGACCGCGGCCCCCGCGACGGAAGCCTCGTTGGCCAGGTCCATGGCTACCACGGTGTGGCCACGGCTGAGCAGGATTTCCGCGCACCGCTTGCCGACCTGCCCGAAGGCGCCGGTGACCAGGGTGGTGTTCACCGGGTGAACCTGCGTGCAAGCGCGGACCCGGCGTCCCGCAACCGGGGGGAGATACGCACGGAGAACAGCGGATTGAAGAAATCCTCACGGAGCCGGGTCAGGGTGGAGGTCTTGATCAACCATCGGCCGTCGAGTTTTTCGTAGGTCTCGTGATAGTGCCCCCGCCCGTCGAGGTTGAGGCCGGGCGCCAGGCGCACGACGTCCTGCAACGCCCAGATCCCGGTCGCGGTGGTGTCGGAGGTGAGGGTGATCTCCGGTGCGTGCACCTGATGCGCCGTGGGCTGGGACGGCTTGCCCAGCGCGCCGCGGACGAACGCCACGAACTCGTCGGCGCCGTGGATCACCTTGCCGCCCGACCCCGAGGTGTCGCTGACGAAGTCGTCGGTGAACAGTTGCCGCCAGTCATCCCATTGCTTGGTGTCCAGGTAGCGGCAGTATCGGGCCTTCAATTGTTTGATCGCCTCGATCTCCCACAGCGCGGCTGCGGTATCCAGCATCGTGGCCCCTTCGGTATAAAGTCATAGCCGGTTTTGAGATTACAACTTCCGCCAAAGAGAATGTTATTCTCGCCTGATAATCCCCGACGGGAGGCGGCCCCGGATGCTTTTGGAGTTCGATGCTGATCAGCGGCTGTGGCAGGACACGGTGCGCGATGTCGTCACCAAGCAATGCCCGCCATCGCTGGTGCGCAGCGTTGCCGAACAAGGCGCCGACACCGAGCCGCTGTGGAAGCTGTACGTGGAACTTGGCTGGACCGAGCTGAACGACCCGGCCAGTGCGGTGGAGCTGGCGATCGTGCTCGAGGAACTCGGCCACGCCACCGACCCGACGCCGTTTTTGGCGACGATGAGTCAGTTCGCGCCGCTGGTCGGGGAGCGGTTCGACCCGAACCAGTCCGGCACCGCCGTGTATGGCGGGGTCTCCGCGCGTCGTGATGTCGACGGCTGGGTGCTCGACGGCACCGCCCGCCACGTGCTCGACGGCGATCGCGTCGATCGCGTCGCGGTGGTCACCGCAGCGGGAGTGTTCCTCACTGACACCAGTGCGCTGACCGCTCGTCGGGAATCGGTGTTCGATCCGGTGCTGCACGTGGCGGACCTGTCTTTCGGCGGCGTCCGGGTGCCCGAAAGTGACCGCTTGGCAGTGGATCCCGAGCGCGCCCGCCATATCGCGCTGACCGGGATGGCCGTGACGATGGTGGGCGCTTGCCAGCGCATCCTGGATCTGGTGCTCGAGCATGTCCGAAGTCGTCACCAGTTCGGGGTACCGATCGGTTCGTTCCAGGCCGTTCAGCACAAGGCCGCCGACATGCACGTCGCGATCCAGCGCGCGCGGGCGCTGGCCTACTTCGCCGCGCTGACCATCTCCGCCGACGATCCTCGACGCCGGCTGGCCGCCGCGATGGCCAAGGCGTCGGCGGGTGAGTGCCAGTCACTAGTGTTCCGGCACGGGCTGCAGTTGCACGGGGCAATGGGATTCACCTGGGAGAACGATCTGCAGTTCGCGCTGAAGCGGGCCAAGGCGGGGGAGTTGATGCTGGGCGGCGCATCGGAGCACCGGGCGCAGATCGCCGAGGAGTACCGTGCAGCTGACTTTTGATTCCGACGTCGAGGAGTTCCGGGCGGAGTTCTCGGCATTTCTCGACGAGAACCTGCCCTCCGCAAGCGAATTGCAGGAGCGTCCGCGCTCGGTGTCGCACATGCCGCAGTGGGCGCGGCGATGGCAGCGGCTGCTGTTCGACAACGGCTGGCTGCTGCCGAGTCAGCCACCGGAGTTCGGCGGCCGCAATGCGACGGTGCTGCAGCAGTTCGTCTACCTGGCTGAGCTGGGCCGCCGGCGCATCTATCACAGCTTCAACCCGCAGGGCGTGAATATCGTTGCGGCATCGCTGCTGTCGTTCGGAAGCGAGGAGCAGAAGCACCGGTGGGCGGTGCCGATCCTGCGCGCCGAGATCACCGCGTCGCTGGGCATGAGCGAGCCGAGCGCGGGCTCCGACCTGGCCTCGTTGCGCACCCGCGCCGTGCTGGAGGGTGACCATTTCGTTGTCAACGGGCAGAAGGTGTGGACCTCGGGCGCGCACGACGCCGATGTGTTGTTGACGTTCGTGCGGACCGACCCCGACGCCCCCAAGCACAAGGGCATCAGCGTGCTGGTGATCCCGACCGACACCGAAGGTGTTGTGCGGCGGCCCTTTCCGTCGATCTGTTCGGCCGATGACCTGGACTTCAACGAGGTGTTCTTCACCGACGTGCGGGTGCCGGCGGAGAACCTGGTCGGCGAGTTGAACCAGGGCTGGCGGGTGGCCAACGGCTCGCTGGGCCACGAGCGCACCATGATGTGGCTCGGATTCGCCGATCGGCTGGACAACGCCATCGCCGATTTTCGTCCCAGCAATGAGCTCGAGCGCGATCGCTACGCCAGCACCATCATGGACAAGCAGGCGCTGCGGCTGCTGGGTTCGGTGGCGCTGGCCCGCGCGGCCCGCGGTGAGGACGATGTGGCGGCGATCTCGGTGCTCAAGCTGTTGGGTTCGGAGGCGGAGCTGCGCGCGTTCGAACTCGCGCTGGAGTCCGCCGGCGGTGACGGTCTGATCAGCCCCGCCCTGACCGGACCGTACGAGCCGATGAACCTGGACCACTACTACGGCAGCTGGTTCGAGCGCTATGCGCGAAGCTTCTCGGGCACGATCGCCGGCGGCACGTCGGAGATCCAGCGCAACATCATCGCTCAGCGTGTGCTCGGCCTGCCCCGCTAGGCCGTCCCGTCCCCCCGCGAGCAGACGCGAAAGCCCCCGACGCGCCGTGCGCGCGGGGGCTTTCGCGTCTGCTCGCGCTGACTCCTAGACCGGGTCGAACTTGGTTATCAGCCAGTTGCCGTCGGACCGGATCATGCTCACCAGGACGCTGCTGGCCGTCATGGCGGGCTCCGGCTTGTCCTTGCTCGTCGTGCTCTGGTCGACGTACACCAGAACCACCGCCGAATCCGGGTGTAACTCCGACACGGCGGCCCGGATCACGTGGGCGGTGGTTTTCAGCGATTTCTGCTTGGCCGCCGGGGCCACGATCTGCTCGGTGAACTGGTTGTAGTACGACAGGAAATCCCCGGACAGGTGCAGCTTGGCATTGGCAAAGTCCTTGTCAAGCGACTCGGGTGAGTAGGAGAGCAGCGCGACCGTTCCTTCGGATGCCGCGCGGACGACGGTCTGGGCGACACCGGGGTCGGTCTGTCGGTTGGGCTGATAGCGCGCAAAGTACAACCACGTCGCCACACCAGCGGACGTCAGCAGCAGCAGGACCAGGGCTACGGTAACGACGTTCACCTTGGCCAGCCTGGGAGACCGGTTACGACGCTCGCGCTTACGTGGTTCTTCGGAGTCATCCGCCGCGGGAGCCTCGGTCACCGAATCGGTGACCTCATCCTCGGCGGCGTCCGGATCGTCGTCGACAACCTCGACAACATCTGCCGTCTCGGCGGTTTCGATGTCGTCGGATACGCGGCTTTCCTTGGTCACGCTACGAACTCCAACTTCGACATCTTGTACTGTCCGCCTTCTTCGGTCACCGTCACCCGGAGCCGCCACACGCGTGGTTCATCCTTGGCGCCCGCGGCATTGGTGATCCGCGATGTCGCCGTGACCAATACCGATGCGGAGTTGTCGTTCATGGATTCGACGGCGGTCGCGGTGATCGTTCCCTGGGTGACCACCTTGGACTGCTCGACGACCGTCACGAAATCCTTCGCACGCTGCTGGAAGTCGTCCCTGAATTCGCCGGTGGAGCTCTCGAGCAAGCGCTGGACGTCTTCCTTGGCCCTGTTGAAGTCCAAGGAGGTCATGTTGATGACGCCCTGCTTGGCACCGGCGACGAAGTTCGCGGCGCGCTGGTGTCGCTCGTTGGCGTTGTGTTCGTACCACAGCATGTATCCGCTCGCGGCGACAAACGCGCAGGTGAGGATTAGCGCGGCCACTTTGAGAGTGGTGGACAGGGACGGCAACCAGCGTCGCCGGCGGGCTGACCGGGATGGCAGCGCTGCGGCTTCGACTGTCTCCTCGTCGCTCAGCGACTCGGACTCATCGACCTCGTCCGCGTCCTGGTCGACGTCATCGGCGTCCCGGTCGGCCTCGCTCTCGGCGTCAGTCGCCTCAACGTCAGCCTCGGTGGTTTCGGCTTCGGCATCAGTGGCCTCAACCTCGGCCTCGGTGGTTTCGGCCTCGGCATCAATGGCCTCATCGGCCTCGACCTCAGCCTCGGCTGTTTCGGCCTCCGCGGCCTCGGCCTCGACCTCAGCCTTTGCCAGCATCTCGCGTCGGAGCCGGGCGGCGCGGGCCCGCGCCCGAGCCGCAGCAGCTAACGCCTCGGCTTCGGCGGCCTCCGCCTCGGCTTCTTCCAGCAACGCCATCGCGTCGGCTTTCGAGGTGGCCGAATCATCCGGCGGTGGTTTCGTCTCACTCATCGCGCTTCCTACCCGTCACCATCATCATCGTCTGAACCCCGGTGTCACTGGTGTTGGCCATTCCTGCATCAGCATCGCCTGTCGAAAAGTGCGCATCGACGGAGCGGCCCAGCCGGCGCGTGCACGCGCCGCGAGTCAGCACGGGATAGCGTTCCCGCAGACCAAGGTGTTCGCGGCTACCCCCATCGCATGAGCGTAAAGGGATAAGAGTCGGTTCCCCCCGGGCCACCTCCGCAGCCGGTGTCGTAGGTGGTGACCAATTCACCGCTCAGCGAGACTGCATCCCACGAATAGACGTCATGTGAGGGGAAGAACTGGACCACACACCGCACGCCATCCGGCACATCGACCGCCATGGTGTAGCGGCCATTGGCGAGGTGGGCGTCTGCCTGCCACCACGCCGCTTGCCCGTTGGGTTGCGGTACCGATTGGACGGTCACGCATCCCGGTTGGCGTGATATGCACGGCCGAATCGCCCAAAGCCAGTTGTGGCCGCGATCCCGGTCCGTATTCGCCATGTAGTTGCCAACCTGCATGTCCGCATGGGCGGTCGGTGTACCAGTCAACCCGGCCACGGCGATCAGCAGGGCGAGCGCAAGGGTCGCTGCGGGAGTCTTCACCGATCCTCTCCCATCTCTAGTACACGCGCTCGACCTGAATATAGAGCGCGGTCACGCTGCACAGGCCTACTCTGAAAAATCGCGCCCGTCAACGGTCCCGCTTTCAGCTGGACAGCGAGATGCCGGACGCTGAGACAGCTCAATCGATGACCGCGGCTTCTTTGCGTTCGGTGACCGGCCTGGCCAATTCCTGCTCTTCGCAGATGCGTTGCAGCTTGTCCAGTGTCTCGTCCAAGCCGGCGCCGACCTTGCGGCCGGGGGTGAAGGTGGCCGGCAGGTGCCGCATGCCCTGGATGACACCGATGCTTTCGTAGTGGACCGCACCGTCGGGGTCGCAGTGGTAGTCCGGCATCCGGTCCAAGACCGCGGTGAGCATCGACTTGAACACCGTGCGCGCCACGTTGGATCCGACGCAGCGGTGCACCCCTATGCCGAAGCTGAAGTGGCGGTTGCCTTTACGATCCAGGATGACCTCGTCGGGATCGGCAAACACGGCAGGGTCACGATTGGCCATGGCCCACGAGATCCACAATCGCTCGCCCTCTTTGAACTCGTGTCCGTTGACTTCGACATCGTCGGAGAATGTCCGGCCGTCACCGGCGGCCGGGGTGAAGAAGCGCAGGAACTCCTCGGTCGCTGGGTCGAGCAGCGTATCGAGGTTGTCGCGCAGGCGTTTTCGCTCGTCGGGGTTTTCCGAGAGCCATTCCAGTGAATGGGCGGTCAAAGCCGTCGTTGTGTCGAAGCCGCCGCCGATAACCAGGCCGAGGTTGCCGAGAATCTCCAGATCCGGTGCCGGCTGGTCGTCGATCCGCATCTGCAGCAGTCCGTTGACGATGCCGGGGCGCGGGTTTTCGCGGATCTCGAGCATGGTGTTGACCATGTCGAGTCCCATCTCCCGGTGCATTGCGGTGACGCGTTCGATGTCTGGGGAGTGCTCGGGTGTGTAGACGGCGGCATGCACGGGCTCGCTGTACATCTTCCACTTCTTGAGCGGAATGCCCAGCATCGCCAGGGTCAGGACGGCAGGCACGATGTTGGCCAGATCGTCGACGAAGTCGATGTGCCCGGACTCGATCTTCTCATCCAGGCAGGCGCGGGTGACGTCGTCGACGAAGGGCGCCCAGCGCTTGACCGCGGCCGGGGACAGATAAGGATTCAACACGGTGCGGTAGATGCGGTGTTCGGGATCGTCCATTTCCAGGATGCCGCCCCGCACCGCGCTCACGCGGCTTGCCGTCGGAATCGAAATGCCTTTGTAGCCACGCCGTTCGCCGTGAATGTCATGGTCGTTGGAGACCGCCGGGCAGCGAGCGAGTTCGAATACATCGTTGCTGCCGGCAGCTACCCAGTGCCCGCCGTAGGTGTCGGTCCATGCCACCGGGCACCTGGCGTGCATCTCTTCGGTGATCGACTTGAATTGCGACCGGTACTCAGCGGCGTGCCGATCGAAGTGATAGCGGTTTTTCTTGCGATCATCTTCGGTGGTGGCCATGTCATCCACGCTGTCGTCCACACTCAAAGTGCTGTCTCCCTTGGCGTTCAGTCGGTCAGGATGATGGCCTGCTCCGGGCAGGACTGGGCGGCTTCCCGTACCTGGTCAAGTTGATCCTCGGGTACCTCTTCACTGACTGCCGACGCGCTGCCGTCGAGTTCGCTGAGTTCAAACGAGTCCGGCGCGATCATCGAGCACAACGTGTGACCCTGGCAGCGTGCGGGATCGACCCAGACTTTCATCGCTTCTCCTTGCTCAGGTGTTCCGGCCACCGTTGACCCCCAGGATCTGGCCGGTGATGTAGCCGGCCTCCTCGGAGATCAGAAAGGCACAAGCGGCGGCGATGTCTTCCGGCTTGCCGATGCGGCGTACCGGCGTCCTGGCGATGTTCTGCTCGACGTCGCCGAGGAACCCGTTCGCCTCCGCGCTGCGCAGCATCGGCGTGTCGATGAAGCCTGGTGGTATCGCGTTGACGGTGATGCCGCTTGGTCCGTACTCGAGTGCCAACGATTTGGTGAGTCCGTTGACGGCGGATTTCGCCGCCACGTAGTGCGACATATATGCGGTGCCCGAATGGGTGCTCGACGACGAGATATTGACGATCCGTCCCCACCCGGCTTCCAACATGTCCGGCAGTACCGCCTGGATGGTGTGGAACACGCCATGAAGGTTGACGTTGATGACCTTCTGCCAGTCCTCGAAGGTGATGTTGGTGAAGCGTTTGAATCCGTCCAGGCCGGCGGCGTTGACGAGGATCGTCACCGGGCCCAGTCGGTCGCGGATTGCCGAGAGCGCGTCGTCCACCTGCGAGCGTTGGGTGACGTCGGCGGTGAAACCCAACTCATCCTCGGATGGTTTGAGATCGATGGCTGCGACGTTGAGGCCGTCGGCGCGCAGGCGTTTGACGATGGCCAGTCCGATACCGGATCCGCCACCCGTCACCACCGCGGTCTTCACTGTGCGCCCTCGCGCAGCAGCTTGAAATGCTCTTGATCCGCCGCCGTCTCGGCCACAAAGAATCTCCCTTGCATTTATGAGAATCGTACTCTCACGCCGAAGGCGGCTGCAAGCGGATCAGAATACCCTGTCTACCAGGTTTTTGACGTGTGTCGAGCGTCGAGCTAAGCGACCGCCCAACTGTTCCATGGGTCAATCGGGTTCGGGTACTTTCTTGAGTTCTTGCTATTCGAATGTAAGATTCGCCGAGGATGAGAATGAAATTATCGTGACCGACGCCACGCCGGAATCAGCCAGTTCGACACCCGAGGGGCTCACCATGTCAGCGCAGCAGACGGCGACCGCATGAAACCGCTGGAAGGCATGCGGGTGCTGGAAGTGGCCATGTACGGCTTCGTTCCGTCAGCCGGCGCGGTCCTTGCCGAGTGGGGCGCCGACGTGGTCAAGGTCGAGCACGCGGTCACTGGGGACCCGCAGCGCGGACTGCGCCAGACCGGAATGCTGCGTGTCGAGGGTGACCCCAACCCCAACATCGAGCACGCCAATCGCGGCAAGCGCAGCATCGGCCTGGACATGTCGGTGCCGGAAGGCAAGGAAGTGCTCTATGAGCTTGCCCGCCGCTCCGATGTATTTCTGACCAGCTTCCTACCCGAGCATCGGCAGAAGTTCGGCATCGACGTCGAGCACATTCGCGCGGTCAACCCGACCATCATCTACGCCCGCGGTAGCGCACTCGGTCCGCGGGGCGCAGAGTCCGTCAAGGGTGGCTATGACATGACCGCCTTCTGGTGCCGGGCCGGGACCGCCGCCACCATCACCCCGATGGGCTACGACGGCATGATCAATCCGCCCGGGCCGGCTTATGGCGACACCATCTCGGGCACCAACCTCGCCGGCGGCATCGCGGCGGCACTGCTCAAACGCGAGCGCACCGGTGAACCCTCGGTAGTCGATGTGTCGCTGCTGGGCAGCGGGCTGTGGTCGCTGGGGCACACCGTCGCGCTGACGAATCATCTCGGCCAGCTGATGATGTCGCCGCCGCCCGGCATCCACGGCTCGCCGGTCAACCCGTTGGTGGGCGTGTACCCGACCGCCGACAACCGCTACATATCCCTGGTCATGATGCAGCCCACCAAGTTCTGGGCCGACGTATGCCGACACATCGACCGCCCGGAACTGGCAGATGACCCGCGCTTTGCCGATGCCGAGAAGATCGCCGCGAATACGGCTGAAGCGGTTGAGATCTTGACCAAAGTCATCGCCACCCGCACCCTTGCCGAGTGGAGCGAACGCTTCGCGACGCTCGCCGGTCCCTGGGCCCCAGTGCAGGACACGCTGCAAGCCGCCGCCGACCCGCAGATCCGGGCGAACGAATACATCGTGCGCGCAGGCGAACTCGAACTGGTGGCCAACCCGGTGCAATTCGACGTCGCCGCACCGCAGACCGGTCCGGCGCCTGGATTTGCCGAGCAGACCGATGAGATCCTGTTGGAACTCGGACTCGACTGGGATCGCATCATCGAACTGAAGACTGCTGGTGCGGTTACCTAGCGATGCCCCAGATGCTCCATCCCTCTGCTGGTTTCCCGCGTCACTCGCCGCGACTTTTGAGACCCCTGTTCTCGGATAACGGTTGTTCGTTTTCCATTCCCACCGGACGTGATATGAGTCATAATCGCCAAGCGCTCCAAGGCATGGAGGTTCGGGAGCCGACGTGGCTGGAGGCGCCAACTCACGCAACAGAATGGAGGAGTGGCGTGAGTAGGAAGATCATTTGGAAACCGAGCTACGGCAATGGTTTAAGCAGTTCGTATAACTGGCTGCGAGATGTCTAGCGCTCACGAAGCCGACAGGGGTTGACGCCGATGCCCAAAGGGGGCAACGACCGGTGGTCGCCGGGCGTAGCGTTGCCCAGCAGCCTGGCTGGGCCGATGCAGGCCGTCGGCGCGTTGTTCGCGATGACGCGGGACGCGGTGAGGTTCCTGTTCCGCCGGCCCTTTCAGGGCCGAGAGTTCATTGAACAGTCGTGGTTTGTCGCCCGCGTTTCGCTGGCGCCGACGTTGTTGGTGGCTATCCCGTTCACCGTCCTGGTCAGCTTCATCCTCAACATTCTGTTGCGCGAACTGGGCGCCGCGGACTTGTCCGGTGCCGGTGCGGCTTTCGGTGCCGTCACCCAGGTGGGGCCACTGGTCACGGTGCTGATCGTCGCCGGTGCGGGTGCTACGGCGATGTGTGCGGACCTGGGTTCACGGACCATCCGCGAAGAGATTGACGCGATGGAAGTGCTGGGCATCAACCCGGTGCAACGGTTGGTGACGCCGCGGATGCTGGCCTCGGGGCTGGTCGCGTTGCTGCTGAACAGTCTGGTGGTCATCATCGGCGTCTTGGGCGGCTACATCTTTTCGGTCTTCGTCCAAGACGTCAATCCCGGTGCATTCGCCGCGGGCATCACGCTGTTGACCGGTGTACCCGAAGTCATCATTTCGTGTGTCAAGGCAACACTTTTCGGTCTGATCGCAGGTGTCGTGGCTTGTTACCGGGGGCTGTCGATCACCGGTGGGGGCGCCAAGGCCGTCGGCAACGCCGTCAACGAAACCGTCGTGTACGCGTTCATGTCCCTGTTCGTCGTGAACGTGGTCGTCACCGCCATAGGCATCAAGGTGTCAGGGAAGTAGGGGCACACAGAGGTGGCGCTAAGGGCCGTATACCCGCGATTATCAAGGCAACTGGACAAGCCAGTCGCTTTGATGGGGCGTCTCGGCGACCACACCATGTTCTACGGCAAGGCGCTGGCTGCCATTCCTTTTGCCGCCACTCGTTATCGGCGCGAAGTGATCCGTCTCATCGCCGAAATCAGCATGGGCGCAGGAACGTTGGCGATGATCGGCGGAACTGTCGTGATCGTCGGGTTCCTGACGCTGGCGACCGGCGGCACGCTGGCCGTCCAAGGGTACAGCTCGCTTGGCAACATCGGCATCGAGGCGCTGACCGGCTTCCTGTCTGCTTTCATCAATGTGCGTATCGCTGCGCCGGTGGTTGCGGGAATCGGTCTGGCGGCAACGTTCGGCGCCGGGGTGACGGCGCAATTGGGTGCCATGCGGATCAACGAAGAGGTGGATGCGCTGGAATCCATGGCGATCCGGCCGGTCGCGTACCTGGTGAGCACCAGGATCTTGGCCGGCATGATGGCGATCACGCCGTTGTACGCCATTGCGGTGGCGTTGTCGTTTGTTGCCAGCCAGTTCACCACCGTGTTTCTGCTCGGCCAGTCAGCGGGCTTGTATAACCACTACTTCGACACCTTCTTGAACCCGTACGACCTGTTGTGGTCGTTCCTGCAGGCCACTCTGATGGCGCTGACCATCCTGTTGATCCATACCTACTACGGATACTTCGCCTCGGGTGGACCATCCGGTGTCGGTATCGCAACCGGCAACGCGGTCCGCACCTCTTTGATCGTCGTGGTGTCCGTGACCCTGCTGGTGTCACTGTCGGTCTACGGCGCCAACGGCAACTTCAATCTGTCTGGATAGCAATGGTGGGGAGGTGAAGAGGTGACCACGCGGGTACCGAGCGGACGCGGCGCGCCGAGCGCGCGCGGGCGGGCGCACGGTTCGGGCCGGCCAAAGCCACGTACCTATGTCCGTCCGTTACTGGGTGTGGTCACCATCTTGGTGGTTACCGCAATCGTCACTCTCGCCATAACGCTATTCCAGGGTGGACTCACCGAATCGGTACCGGTGACGGTGGTGTCGCAACGCGCGGGCCTGGTCATGAACCCGGACGCGCGGGTCACCTTACGCGGCGTACCGGTGGGCAAGGTTGACTCGATAGAGCCGCTGCCGGACGGTAAGGCCGCGATCCACTTGGCGATGTTCCCGTCGGCGCTGAAATACATTCCCGCCAACGTGCTCGTCGATATCGCGTCCTCGACCGTTTTCGGAGCCAAGTCCGTCCAACTGATCGAACCCGCCGAGCCCTCGGCGCAGCGGCTACATGCGGGCCAGCGGCTGACGGGCCAGCACGTCATGGTCGAGATCAACACGGTTTTCCAGCAACTGGTTTCGGTGCTGGACCAGATCGACCCGGCGAAGCTCAACGAGTCACTGGGCGCGCTGGCAAAAGCATTCAGTGGACGGGGCCCACAACTCGGTCAGTCGTTGAGTGACCTGGATTCATTTCTGGCCAGGCTGGAACCGAGCCTTCCCGCGTTGAATCATGACCTCGCAGTGTTACCAGTGGTGTCCAACGCCTACGCCGATGCGTCGCCGGATCTCGTGCGGACCGTGTCCAACGCAAACCGGATCAGCAAGACGATCGTCGACGAGCAGCACAACCTGGATGCATTGCTGATCAGTGCAATTGGTCTTGCCGACATCGGCAACGACGTCTTGTCGACGAACCGTCAGCCGCTGACGAATGTATTGCACCTGCTGGTGCCGACGACCGATCTGACCAGCGAGTACCACGAGGTGTTCACGTGCGCACTCGGCGGACTCATCCGGATAGCGCACGGTCCGCCGTTGTCGGAACCGAGCATCAATATCACTGCGAGTCTCACGTGGGGCGGCGAACGCTATCGGTACCCGGCGAACTTGCCCAAGGTGGCGGCGACGGGCGGTCCGCGGTGCCTGGGCCTGCCGCAACTGCCGTTCAACACCCCTCCGCCGCAATTGATCACAGATATCGGCGCCAACCCGGTGGTGTACGGAAATCAGCAGCTGCTGATCAACTCCGATCTGCTCAAGCAACTGTTGTACGGCCCGATCCAGGGCCCCCCGCGCAACTCCGCCCAAATAGGAATGCCCGGATGAGAACGCGCGCTACCCTGATCAAGTTCGCGATCTTCGCGGCCGTGATGACGGTGCTCACCGCCTGTCTGTTTTTTATCTTCGGCCAGTACCAGACCGGCTCGACGACCGGGTATTCGGCTGTGTTCAACGACGTGTCGCGTCTCAAAGTTGGGCAGACGGTGCGGGTCGCCGGGATCCGGGTGGGCACCGTCAGCGACATCACGCTGCGCCCGGACAAGAAAGTCGTGGTGGAATTCGACGCCGACCGCGACATCGTCCTCACCGAGGGCACCAGGGCGGCGGTCCGCTACCTCAATCTCGTCGGTGATCGCTACCTGGAGCTCGTCGACGGCCCAGGGCCGACCAAGCGTCTGGCGGCCGGCGCGCAAATCCCGGTCGACCGCACCGCGCCGGCGCTTGATCTCGATCTCCTGCTCGGCGGACTGAAACCCGTCATCCAAGGTCTCAATGCGCAGGACGTCAACACGCTGACCTCGGCGTTGCTGCAGGTCTTCCAGGGTCAGGGCGGAACGCTCGACTCGCTGTTCGCCAAGACGACATCGTTCTCAAACGCGTTGGCCGACAACGACGAAACCGTGCAGCAACTGATCGACAACCTCAACACCGTGGTCACCACGATCTCCCGGGACGGCAAGCAGTTCTCCGGCGCGGTCGATCGCCTGGAGCGGCTTGTCAGCGGGCTCTCGGACGACCGAAACACCATCGGCGCCGCCATCGAGGCGTTGGACAACGGAACCGCCTCGCTGGCCGATCTGCTGAGCAGTGCGCGACCGTCGCTGTCCGGCACCATTGACCAGTTGAGCCGGCTGGCGCCGATACTCGATGACGACAAGGACCGCCTCGACGCCGCAATCGGAAGGGCGCCCAAGAACTATCGCAAACTGGTGCGACTCGGAGTGGCGGGCGCCACCATCCCCTACTACCTCTGTCAGTTGGAGATTCGCGGCACGGATCTTCAGGGCAAGACGGTGATATCGCCGTTCTTCAGGTCAGAAGCTGGAAGGTGCACTGAACCCTGATGCTGAAGTATCGCGGAGCTGAGCTCGTCAAGGCCGGATTCATCGGCGCGATCTTGATCGTGCTGGTCATCCTGGTGGGCCTGGCACCAGATCGGTTGACCTCGTGGGCGACCGCCGTGCGATACAAGGCGGTGTTCACCGAAGCCGGCGGCCTCGCGGCGGGGAACCCCGTGACAGTGTCCGGGATCAAGGTTGGCACGGTGTCGGATGTGTCGTTGCAAAACGGCGATGCCCTGGTGACCTTCGCGGTAAAGGGCAATATCCTGCTCGGGTCGGAGACCACCGCGCACATTCGTACCGACACGTTGCTGGGTGCGCGGATGCTGGCGCTGGATTCCGCCGGCAGCGGCAATATGCGTCCGAATGCTGTCATCCCCACTTCTCGCACGTCCTCGCCGTACTCGTTGACGGAAGCGGTCAGCGAATTAACCACGAACACAGGTGAAACCAGCACCGCGACACTCAATCAGTCGTTGGACACGTTGGCGGCGACGCTCGACCAGATCGCACCCAAGTTGGGGCCGGCGTTCGACTCGCTCACCCGGGTATCGCGAACCCTCAACGGTCGCAACAAAAGCCTCGCTGAGTTGTTCAAGAGTGCCAGCGACGTCACCGGGGTCCTATCCGAACGCAGCCAGCAGGTCAACAAGCTGATTCTCAACGCCGACGATCTGTTGCAAGTCTTGGTGGCGCGCCGACAAGAGATCGTGGACCTGCTGGCCAACACGTCGGCGGTGGCGAAGCAGCTGACGGCGCTGGTGCACGAGAACGAAAGCAAATTGGCGCCGACGCTGGAACGGCTGAATTCGGTGACCGCGATGCTGCAAAGGAACCGCGACAACATCAGCAAGGCCCTGCCGGGTCTCGCCAAGTTCCAGATCACCGTCGGTGAGGCAATCTCGAGCATGTATGCCTACTCGGCGTTCGTCCCGAACCTCCTTCAGCCGCCGCTGTTCCAGCCGTTCCTCGACTACCTCTGGGGATTCCGCAACTTCGACACGGGTCGCGGTCCCGGATTCCCGTCGACTGTTCCCCGGTCGCTGTTCCCCTGGCCGTACAACGGCATGCCGGAGTGCCCCAATTGCACGCTGGGCGGCAGGGTCGGAGGATCGCAGTGATTTCTCGGATCTCGCGCGTCGGGCGCAAGAGGCTCGTGGTCGTCGTCGCGGTTGTCCTGGTCGGCCTCATCGTTGCCGGTGCGGGCATGGTCATCCGGAATACGTTCTTTGCCCCGAAGACGATTACGGCGTATTTCACTACCGCCACGGCGATCTACCCCAGTGACGAGGTGCGGGTGTCGGGGGTCAAAGTCGGCACCATCAAGTCGATAGTCCCGCAGGGCCAACAGACCAAGATGACCCTCGAGATCAACCACGGCGTGCCGATTCCGGCGGATGCGAAAGCGGTCATTGTCGCCTCCAACCTGGTGGCCGCCCGTTACGTGCAGCTCACCCCCGCCTACCGGACCAGCGGTCCGGTCATGGCGGACGGCGAGGTGATCCCGGTCAACCGCACCGCGGTACCCGTCGAGTGGGACGAAGTCAAAACTCAGTTGATGCGGCTGGCAACGGATTTGGGACCCCGCAGCGGGGTATCGGGCACTTCGGTGGGCCGGTTCATCGATAGTGCCGCCAATGCGCTCGAGGGCAATGGCGACAAGCTGCGGCAGGCGCTGGGCCAGTTGTCCGGTGTGGGTCGGATACTCGCCAACGGCAGCGGGAACATCGTCGACATCATCAAGAACCTGCAGACCTTTGTCACCGCGCTGCGCGACAGCAACACCCAGATCGTGCAGTTCAATGACCGCCTGGCCACGCTGAGCAGCGTGGTCAACGACAGCAAGTCCGAGTTGGACGCGGCGCTGACGGACCTGTCGACGGCGGTCGGCGAGGTGCAGCGGTTCATCGCCGGCTCCCGCGACCAGACCAGCGAGCAGGTCGCCCGGTTGGCCGACGTCACGCAGGTCCTGGTGGATCAGCACATGGCCCTGGAGAATATTCTGCACGGTGCGCCGAACGCGCTGGGCAACTTCTTCAACGACTACAACGCCGACACCGGAACCATCGTGGGCGGGTTCGGAATCATGAACTTCGCCAATCCCACATTTTCGGGCCTGATGATTCCGCTGCCGATTCCAGGCTGCACTCAAATCGGCGCCCTCGAGAACGTCACCTCCACCGAGTCGGGCAAGCTCTGCTCGCTGTTTCTGGGTCCCGGGTTGCGGCTGCTCAACTTCAACAGTCTGCCCATCCCGATCAACATCTTCATCCAGAAGTCGGTGGACCCCTCGAAGATCCTTTACACCGAACCGCGCCTGGCGCCCGGCGGCGAGGGCCCGAAGCCCGGACCACCGGAGATCCCCCCCGCGGTATCGGCCTACACCGGCCTGCCGGGTGATCCCGTCGGAGCGCCGGGGGCCGAGCCACCACCGCGGATACCGGGCTTGGCGATGCCGTTCCCCCCTCCGCCGTCGACACCGATGCAAGCGCCACCGCCACCGCCGGGTGTGTCGGGCATGCTGCTGCCTGCCGAAGGGCCGGGCCAATGATGGCCCGGGCTCGAGCTCGCCGGGTGTTCGCCATCGGTGGATGCGTGGTGTTGACGGCGACCGGGTGCGCATTCCACGGCCTGAACTCGCTACCGCTGCCCGGCGCGGTCGGACGCGGGCCCGGGGGCGTCATCTACCACGTCGAAGTCCCGAATGTCGGCACGATGGAGTCGAATTCGCCGGTGATGATCAACGACGTGGTAGTCGGCAGCGTCGGCGCGATGAAGGTGAAGGGCTGGCACGCCGACGTCGAGATTTCCGTGAACCGCGACGTCGTGGTCCCGGCCAATGTGGTGGCGAGCGTCGGTCAGACCAGCCTGTTGGGGTCAATGCATCTCGAGCTGAATCCACCGCTCGGCCAAACGGGAAGTGGACGGCTGCAGCCGGGAGCCACCATCCCGCTTGCCCGGTCATCTGCCTACCCGTCGACCGAGCAGACGCTGTCGTCGCTGGGCGCTGTTGTCAACGGCGGGGGGCTGGGACAGATCGGGGAGGTCATCCACAATTTCTCCGTCGCCGTGTCTGGGCGTGCCGGCACCCTGCGCGACCTCCTTACCCGCCTCGACACGTTCGTCGGAACACTCGACCAACAGCGCAACAACATCGTGGACTCCATCGAAGCGCTGAACCGGCTCACCGCCACATTCGCCGGGCAACGGGACGTTCTCGCCGAGGCCCTGCGCAAGGTACCTCCCGCGCTCGACGTGCTGATCAGAGAGCGGCCACGCCTGACGACCGCGCTGGACAAGTTGCGCGCCTTCAGCAACACCGCCACCCGGCTGATCAACGACAGCCAGGCCGACCTGGTGAAGAATCTGCAGAACCTGGAGCCGACCATCCGTGCGCTCGCCGACGTCGGGCCGGAGCTCGGCACGGCGATCGCTGCGGGTTTCGTGTTCCCGTTCACCCAAAACTTCGTCGACCGTGCGGTGCGCGGCGATTACTTCAATCTGCATGTGCAGCTGGACCTCACGATCCCACGGCTCAAGCGGGGGTTGCTGTTGGGAACCCGCTTCGGGCAGCTGGACCAGCCGCTGGTGCCGACGCCCGGGGAGCCGTACTACTTGAGGTACACGCTCGATCCGTTGCATTCCCCGGTGCGGCCGCCGTGGATCGATCCCGATGCCCTTCCGCTGCCTCCGCTGCCGGGACCGGCGCCATATCAGGCATCGTTGCCTGGGCCACTTCCGGGTGCGGCGCAGTTGCCTGGACCTCCGCCGGGTGCCGCGCAGTTGCCCGGGCCTGCACCGGGTGCCGCGCAGTTGCCCGGGCCTGCACCTGCGGCACCGGTGCCAAATCCAGGTCCCGGTCCATTGCCGGCGGAAGGTGACGGATAGATGCTGACCCGCTTCGTTCGGATTCAGCTGGCGATCTTCTCGATCGTCGGGACCGTTGGCGTGATCGCGATGGTGCTCTACTACATCCAAGCGCCGATGTTGCTGGGCATCGGTCGGATCACGGTGACGCTGGAGTTGCCGGCGGCCGGGGGCCTGTACCGGTTCTCCAACGTCACCTACCGCGGGGTTCAACTGGGCAAGGTCACGGCGGTGGAGTTGACGCCGAAAGGTGCGAAAGCGACGCTGTCGCTTGCGACTTCACCCAAGGTCCCGGCGGACCTGTCGCCGTGTCCAGAGCGCCCTGGCCCGCCAAATCAGTGCGGTGCGCATGTGCTCAGCGTCTCCGCGGTGGGCGAACAGTACGTGGACCTAAGGCCCAGAACCGATTCGGGGCCGTACCTGCACGACGGGTCGGTGATTGCGGTGCGCGACACGACGATTCCGCAACCGGTGGGGCCGATGCTGGAGCAGGTCAATGCATTGGTCACCAGCATCCCGAAGACCAAACTCGGCCAATTGCTCGACGAGACCTTCCGGGGTTTCAATGGGTCCGGCTACGATCTCGGATCGCTGTTCGACTCCACAACGACTCTGTCGCGCGATGCCAACGGCGTCGTCGATCGCACCAAGACCCTCACCGAAGACAGTGGGCCGCTGCTGGATTCGCAAGCACGCACCACCGATTCGATCCGGCAGTGGGCGCGTGGCCTCGCCGGGATTTCGGACGTTCTGGCCAACGACGATGCAAAGTTTCGCACCCTGCTGCGGGACGGTCCTGACGCGGCCAACGAGGCGTCCCGGCTCCTCACTCAACTCAAACCGACGCTGCCGGTGTTGCTGGCCAATCTGACCACCATCGGGCAGATCGGCGTCACCTACCACCCGTCACTGGAGCAGTTGCTGGTGTTGCTGCCATCGGCGGTGGCTATCGAGCAGGCGGCTGGACCGGCATCCCACCCGGAAGGTTCGGCGCAAGGCGACTTCGCGCTGACGATCGACGATCCACCAATCTGCACGGTCGGTTTCATACCGCAGAGCCAGTGGCGATCCCCCGACGATCTCACCGACATCGACACACCGGACGGGTTGTATTGCAAACTGCCGCAAGACTCCCCGCTCTCGGTTCGCGGTGCCCGCAACTATCCGTGCATGGGTCATCCGGGCAAGCGCGCGCCTACCGTCGAGATCTGCAACAGCGACCAGCCGTTTATGCCGCTGTCAATGCGCCAGCACGTTCTCGGTCCTTCCCCGATCGATCCAAACCTGATCGCCCAGGGCGTCCCGCCCGATGACCGGGTCAACCCCAACGCCAGGATCTTCGCCCCGGTCGAGGGAACACCGCTGCCGCCGGGCGCGGTGCCGCGTGGCACGCCGCCGGGGCCGCGGGGAGAAACCGCGCCACCAGGCACAGTGGGTGCCGCTGTTCCTCCGGAACCGTCGTCAAGACCGATGTGGGCGCCTTCATCGCAGATGTCGTTTGACCTTCCGCCGATAGCGCCACTCGACGTCCCGTTGCCGGGGGAGCTTCCGTCACCGCCCGCCCCTTTGGCGCCGACGCCTCCGTCGGAAGTCGCCCCAGCCGATGCGGGTGCCGGTGCCGGCGGACAAATGGCGCCAAGCTCGTTCGGTAATGGCGCCGGCAAGTGGACGCCGTCGATCGCGATTGCCCACTACGACCCGCATACGGGCCGATATGTCGGTCCGGACGGAAAGCTGTACGAGCAAGCGGATCTCGCGCCCGCGAAGGCGCCCAAGACATGGCGGGACATGATCCCCAGTTAGGTGGCGATCGCAACATTTGAGGGCGGCGCGTGGGTCGCCGCCGTGACTGACTAAGAGTGCGCGATCAGGCTAGCCGGTCCAACCGCAGTGGCATCGCGATGTCGAGCCACTGGTTCTGCCCGCAGGCGCCGCTCGGGCCGTACGTCTTGTCCTTCCCGGCCATGACCGGCGACCCGAGCTTGTATTCGCCATTGGTGTCTACCGGATAAAAGTAGTAGGTCTGCTCGCCGGTGAACGCGGTGCCGTCCTCGCAGTGCTCCCAATTCGGCACATTGCGTCTGACCTTCCACATCGTCCCGTCGTTCATGTATAACGGCGCGCTCCAGCCCTGGTCGCTGGTCACCGTGCCGTGGCATTCCTGGAAGGTGACGCATGACGAGCTGATGGTCCAGGTCTGGTAGACCGTCGGCTCGCCATGGTATTGATCATTGGTCTGGGCCCAATCGCCGATTGAGGTAACGCGAAATGTGCCGTTGATGGCCACTTCTTCCTTGGTGGTTGCCCCGGCGGTGGCCGCTGTGCCCAAACCGCCGAATACGGTGGCAGCCATCAGGGTTGCGGCGGCAAGTATTCGAGCTGGACGCATCAGGTGCTCCTCGACGCGCAATTATCGACCGACATAGTTCGGCCCATTTTCGGCTTCTGAAACGAGATTAACACCGTTGCAGTCCCGAAAAAATGCCGATTGGAGCTAAAGATTGGCGCACTCACCCGACGGGGTCGAAGTTTGCGATCAGCCAAGAACCGTTGATCTTCGTCAGCCTGACCAGGATGCTGCTATGGGCCTCAATGGGTTCCGGTTTTCGCTTGCTTGTGGTGGTCTGATTGACGAACACCAGCACGACCGCCGAATCGGGATGCAAATCCGAAATTGCGGCCCTAATCACCTTGGCGGTGGTTGTCAGTTGTCCCTGCATGGCCCCCGCAGCGATCTGTTCGCTGAACTTACTGTAGTAAGCCAAGAAATTGCCGGTCAGCCGTGACTTCGCCGCGGCGAAATCGCGGTCAAGAGTGTCGAAGGAGTAGGAGAGCAGCGCCACGGCGCCGTCCGAAGCCACCTGGATCGCTTGGCGCGCAGCGGCGTCGCTCATCTGCTGATCCGGACGGTACTGAACGAAGAACAAGCCGACGGCAGCGCCGATGGTGACAACCACCAACGCCGTCGCCAGTATTGAACGCCACCTGGCCAAGCACCGGCGAGTCCATCGGCCGACGGCCTTTGGTCGGGTGGCGCGTGCCCGTCGTCGTGGCGCGAGGGGTGCGTCCGTCTCGTCACGAGCCGGGGCTTCCAGGCTGTCGTCCGTGCCGTCGTCGTGCTCCCCAGCGGTGTCGACCGACGAGTCCTGCTCAACATTCATTGCAGGAACTCGACTTTCGACATCTTGAACTGACCGCCTTCACGCACGATGTCCATGCTGAGCCGCCACAGTTGCGGTGGCCGTTTCTTGTTATCGGCTTCGGTCACTTCGGATTTCGCCACGATGAGCGCGACCGCGGAACTGTCGGTCGCCGATTGGACGGCAACCGCCTCAACGTTCACTTTGGTGATGGTTTTCGACTCCTGGGCCTGCTCGACCATAAGGCGTGACATCGCAGAGATCTGCTCTTTGAGCGGGCTGGCGGAGGCATCGATGATTCGCTGGACGTCGTCCTTGGCGTGGTTAGCGTCAATCGACATGAGCGTGGTGACTGCCTGCGCGGCCGCCGCGGCATAGTCCTGGGAGAGCTGCCGTTTGTGCGCGATGGTGTGGTGCTGCTGCACCATGTAACCGATGGCGCCGAGCGAGGTCGCGGCAAGCGCGACGCCCACGCCGATTGCTACCGCCTTCCGCCACGGGCGGCGACGCCGCTCTGATCGCCGGGAGCGCCGCAGCCCCAACGACCGTGCCCATTGCGGGCGGCGCCGCTTAACTTCTCGGGATGCGTCGGCGCCTTGGGGGGTCGCGTCGTCGTCTGCGTCGTCCGCCTCGGCGTCTTGGGAGGCCTCGTCGGCGTCATGGGAAGCCTCGATTTCCGCGACCTGGCGCAGCCGGGCGAGGCGTGCACGAGCTTCCTCGGCCTGTGCTTCCGCCTTCGCCACTTCGTCTGCTAGGTCCGCCTCCGAGAGGGTCTCAGCATCAGCGTCGATCACTGAACCAGCGCGTGGCTCGTCGGGGCGGATCGCGCCGTCGGGGGCTCCACCATGGTTGGCGTCAGGCCCGTCCGGATCGTGCACGGAGAACGAGCCTATCACTCTGGCATAGCCTGAACGTCCTTATCGGGCAGCTGCCTTCGCGGTCCACAATGCGGAAATACGCCGGCATTGGACAGCCGGCGGAGTGGCGTCTCGGGCCGGCCCGGCGTCAGCGGCTGGGCTGGGTCGCGATGTACTTCGACCAGGAGAATTCGCTTTTCAGAAGCTTTCGGGTGTGGCAAAGTTATGGCGTGCGATCCATCGTGGCGTTGTTTGCTGCGTTGCTTGGTGTCGGCTTGGTGGCCGCGCCACCGTCCTTCGCTGGGCCGACGGTCTGCGACTATCCCGAGTGCACCCCCGGCATCATGGGGCATCAGGTTCTGGGCACGCCCTGTGAGAACACCACCTATTACGCATTTGGGACCGACAGTATGCCCACCTCTCCGGAATCTGGTCGGCTGATGTTCTGCGGCTCGCCGAGAAGGTACGAACCGCGATGGTTCCGGTCACCTCCGATGGCCGGCGTCAAGGAAGAGGGCGCCGAGTGCCACCAATGGCTGAACTACGTCGCGCAGGCGCCCGACGGTCTGTTCCTGATCTGCATAGCCCACGACACTGTGACGACCTGGGTGCGCGCCGACACGTAAGTCACGGCCGCACCCCATCGCTCGCCTCCGTCGCACCGATCAGCCGATGGATGACGCGACGCAGTTGCACACGCAGCGTGTCGTCGTCGACATCTGCGACCAACGGGTGCATGACACCGACCGCGATGGCGCCCGAAAGCACCGCTGCTGACACCCGCGCGTCCTCGGACGTGTCGTCGACCAGCACGCCGTAGAGCCGGGCGATGAACTGCTGAAACTCTTCCTGCTCGGCGAGCAGCCGCACGATGACCGGATCGAATTGAAGGGTGCTCGCCGCACCGCGACGCTCAATAGCCAGGTCAATGACCCGACCCAGCAGCACCTCTCGCGCCCGCGGAAATTCGTCGTGAGCCTCGGCGGCCTCCAACGCTTCCTCGAGACCGCCGAGTTCACGTTCCGTGAGGGCAACGACGATCTGTTCTTTTGTCTTGAACTGGTGGTAGACGGCCGCCTTCGTGACTCCGATCGCATCGGCGATCATCTGCAGCGAGGTTCCGCCGACACCGTGCTCCGCGATCAATTTCAGCGCCGCGTCCAGGACACGCGTCTGCGCGGCGCTACGCGTGATGAAACGGAACCGGCTGCGGGTCTGACTGCCAGCCTGCTTTGACGACACACCGAGAGCCTAGCCGATCGGCTATTGACCGTCCCTAGCCGATCGGCTACTTTCGGCTCACGGGCTGAGCGAGCACGCCACCGGAGGGAGTTGCTGATGTCCGAGGCCGCTGTCGCGCGCGATTCACCGAGACGAATCGACGGCGAGCTGATCCTGCTGTGGACACTGCCAGTGACCGTGGTCATTTGGATCGCCGCATTTTTCTTGTTCCCGGGATTCAGCCCGCCCATGTCGCCCACCATGACCGCGGAGCAGGTTGCGGCGTTCTATCGCGATCCGGCGCACACCCCCCAAATCCGCTACAGCATGGTGCTTTTCAACTGGTTCGGCGTGTGCCTGATTCCGATCCTGGCCCTCATCGCGGTGCAGATCCGCAGGATGGCGCATCGCACGCCGATCTTCTCCTACGCGATGCTGGGTTGCGCGGCGGGGGGACCCACCCTGTTTCTGATCGCCGATGTCTGCTGGCTGCTGGCCGCGTTCCGCCCGGAACGCAGCGCTGAGCTGACGCAGCTGCTCAACGATTTCGCCTGGGTCACCTTCACCGTCGTGGTTCCCTTTCTAATCGGGCAGAGCGTGATTCTGGCTGCGGCAATCTATTTCGACGATCAGCCGCGACCGATATTCAGCCGCTGGGTGGCCCATTTCAACCTGCTGGTTGCCGCAGCGCTTGTGCCGGCGGCTTTCGTCGGCGTCTCGTTGACCGGCCCGCTGGCGTGGGACGGCGTGTTGTCGTTCTGGTTGAAAAACATCGCCATCGGTCTCTGGGTCGTCGTAATGGGCGCCGTACTGGGCCGGGCGGTTTATCGAGAACGCGCCGAGATCCACAGTTCCACAGCACAACTGGGCGGCGCATGAGCACGCTGACGACCCCGCCGGATTCCGGGGCCCCACTCGATTCAGGGCCTGTCTCAGGGCCTCCCGCCGGTGGATTGCATCGCCGGGTCGCCTGGCACCTGCGGCACAACCCCAAACGTGAGTTGTGGCTGGCCTGGTGGACGCTCGTCGTCTTCTACAACCTGTTCTTTCCGATGGTCTTCATATTGGCGCGAGCCCAGCCGCCGCCGCAACCGACCTGGGACCTCGCGACGCAGACGCACTGGTTCGCCGAACGTCAACTCGGGATACCGATCGGCTTGGGCGTCGTGTTCGCAATCACCGGTATGACCGCGGTGAACAATGCCCTCATTGCGTATTCGATGCGGCGCATGTCGGTCAGCCCCATCTTTGGATATTCGTATCTACTCATCTACTCGTTCAGCGCGGTGCCCGGCCTCCTGTTGCTGTGCATCGCGTTGGTGGTCGGGACGCTGCGGCCCGAGCGAGATCCTCGGGTGATGGGTTGGCTCTACGACTTCGCCTTCCTGTCTTTCGACGGAACCATGGGCGTGTTCCTGATCGGGTCGTTGCTGTGGATGGTCGCGATCCTGATCGACAAGAATAGAGTCTTCCCAAAGTGGTTCGGCTATCTGAACTTGTGCAATGCGCTGACCGAGGTCGTCGTGGCGCCCTGCTGGATCTTCCGCCGTGGCGTACTGGCCTGGAACGGTCAGATCGCCTGGTGGCTGGACATGGTCGTGTTCGGCATCTACCAGGTCACATTCGTTGTCATGCTCTTCAAGATGATCCGGCGGGAAGACTTCGGTACCGGGATACTGCCCGACGGCCCTGCCAAACGGGCGTCAAAAGGAATGACCGCGTCATGACCGACCTCGCCAACAAGAATAAGGATGCACCTTTCGTGCCGGGTCAGCCGGACATGTGGGCCTTCGTCTTGTTCGAAACGTTGATCTTCACCGGCTATTTCGGCTTCTACCTGTTCTACCGCACCCGAAGCCCCGAGCTGTTCCTGCACTCGCAGGCGCAGTTGGACCTGCGTATCGGCGTCGTCAACACCCTCGTCTTGCTGTTGAGTTCCTGGTCGGTGGCGCGGTGCGTTCAGTCGTCCCGCGCCGGCGCCTATCGGCAAGCCCGCAGGGATGTACTCATCACCGCCGCATTCGCCGCAGTATTTCTGTGCTGCAAAGTGTTTGAGTGGGTTCGGTTGGTCGGTGCGGGACATGGGCCGGACAGCGACGACTTCTTCGCGTATTACTTCTTCCTCACCGGCATACATTTCATTCACCTGCTGATCGGTTTCGTTGTCCTCGGCATCATCGTGTATCGACTCCAAGGGGCACGGCGTGGGTCTCAGGAATCCCAGGTGCTCGTAGAAACCTGCGCAACATATTGGCACACAGTCGATTTCCTCTGGGTGCTCATCTTTGCGTTGCTGTACGCGGTGAGGTGACAGTGAAGTTCAACAAAAGGCTACTGGTTGCCTGGGTGGTGCTGGCCACCCTCACGGTCGGTTACCTGGTGATCGACCGGTCGGCGACCAGCGCCAGTGCGATAGTGACATCAAGCGTGATCGTCATCGCACTCATCAAGGTGCGCATCATCTTTCGCGAATTCATGGAAGTCCGGCAAGCGCCCGCGCTGCTGTGCCGGCTCACCGACGCCTGGGTGCTGTTGATCGCGGCCGGCTTGTTTGGCAGCTACTTTATCGGCCTGGCGATCAACTGAGAGGGCGTCCGGGCGGGGGGTCCTGGGGCGTGAACGTTAGGTGCAAGTTGTTGAGCCCGCGCAGAATATAGGTGGGCTCATACAACCAGCGGCGTGCGCCGGCCGGACCGTGTTCGGTCTCGTCGGCTGCGATGTCGGCCATTCGGTCCAGGATGCGCTCGATGGAGACGCGGCCTTCCACGCGGGCGAGCGGCCCACCCGGGCAGGAGTGCACGCCCCGCGCAAAAGCCATGTGTTCGCGCACGTTTTTGCGGTCGAGCCGGAATTCATGCGGGTTCTCGAAGCGGCGGGGGTCGCGGTTGGCTGCGCCCGGAAGCACCATCACCACGGTTCCGGCCGGAATGTCCACTCCGCCAACTTGAGTGCTGCGGCGGGCCAGGCGCGAATCGCTCTTGACGGGACTCTCCATGCGCAGCGATTCCTCGATGAACCCGGGAATGAGGCTTCGGTCGTCGCGGAGCTGTTGCTGGATGTCGGGGCGGTCGCCGATCACCTGCAGCGCGGCACTGAGCAGCTTGGCCGTTGTCTCCTGGCCGGCGGCGAATAGGAACGTCGCCGATCGGACCACGTCGATGACCTCCGGCGTCGACCCGTCCGGGTACTTGGCCGTCGCTAGTGCGGTCAGGACATCCTCGCGCGGGTGGGCGCGGCGATCCTCGATGTAGGAGCTGAACTTATCGTCAAGCCATTCCAGTGGATTCACGCCCACCGACTCGTGGTCCAGCGCCCCGACGCGCCCTGGGCGGTCGGCACCTAATACGACCCGGAACTCCTTGTGGTCCTCCTCCGGGACGCCGAGCAGGTCGGCAATCACCAACGTGGCGAACGGCTTTGAATACTCGCTGATGAACTCGCACTTGCCATTGACCAGGAACTCGTCGAGCTGGCGGTCGGCGAGGCGCCACATGAACTCCTCGTTCTGCTTGAGCCGGCTCGGCGTCAGCAGCCTGCTCAGGATCGATCGCGCCCGGCTGTGGTCGGGCGGATCCATCGTGACCATGTGCTCGAACATCGGGAAACAGTGTCGGTGCTCGTCGATCTGGTGGTTGATGTCATCGCCATCGGGCTGAAACGGCAGCGGCGGGAAGGGGCCGCCGAGCGCCACGCAGTTCGAGAAGGAGTCGGTGTCCTTGTAGACCGCCGTCGCCTCCTCGTAACCGGTGACTGCAACGACGCCGTAGTGGGGCAGCCGCAGGACCGGACCCTTGTCGCGCAAATAGTCGAAGTACTCATAGGGGTCGGGTACCAGCGACGCGTCGGTGAAGAAGTCAATGGTGTCGTAGGTGCTGCTCATCGTGCATTCCTCCCGAAGCCGGCCCCAGAATCGTTCGCCAAATGGTCAATCGGCGACGAGAGCTGGCGTCGCCTGAAAATAGAAAGTCTGCTGAGCACCTGCTTAGCATGGCGGTATTGTCGTGGTCAAGATCACGCGGCCGGACCGAGGCCAGTGGCTACGATCGGCCTGACCGCTAGGGGAACGCAGAGAGCACGGGGTATGGAATGACATCGGCCCGCAGGATCGGGGCGCCGGACGCGAAGAATCGCGGCTTGCTGCTCGACGCGGCCGAACAGCTGATGATCGAAGAGGGCTACGCCGCGGTGACGTCGCGCCGGCTGGCCCAGAAGGCCGGACTCAAGCCTCAGCTGGTGCATTACTACTTCCGAAAAATGGAGGAGCTTTTCCTCGCGGTCTTTCGGCGGCGGGCCGAGGAGGGGTTGCTTGCGCAGGCCCAGCTGCTGCAGTCGCCGCAGCCGTTGTGGGCGCTGTGGAGATTTGGCACCGATCCCGCCTTCGCCCGCATCTCGATGGAATTCATGGCGCTGGCCAATCACCGCAAGGAGATGCGCGCCGAAATTGCCCACTATGCCGAGCGTTTCCGCGAGGAACAACGCCAGGTGGTGGCGACGGCCCTGCGTCGTTATCAGGTGGACACCGACTTCATCCCGCCGGTGGTGTTCACCGTGCTGATGACCAGTTTGTCCCGGTTCCTGGTGCTTGAGCAGGCTTTGGGTGTATCCGGCGGTCACCCGGAGACGCTGGAGTTCGTCGAGAGCCAGTTGCGCCGGCTGGAGGGAGAACCGCAGCCGATTGCGGACATCCCGCCGACCTGGGTGGTTCACCAGTTCCGGATGGAGCAGAGCACGCCCCTGGGTCCATCCTTGGACACGACGACAGCCCCATCCACCGACAGGTCGCAGTGAAACTCCGGCGTGCCGGGTTCGGTGCCGGTGTTGACGACGACCATCGCCCAGTACTCGGGTCTCGCTAGATTCAGTTCGTAGCTCCACGGTTTGCCCGGGGCGATGTCGGCCTGGACGTTGGGTGTGAAGCGGTAGGGATCGTGGCTGTAATCGGCGAAAATCGTCGGTTCTTGATCGATGTAATAGATGTTGGCGTAGATCGGATTCTTCGCGGTGATGGTGTATTTGACGTGATGCATGATCGGGTCATCGGCGTGTGCCCGTCCGGTGCCTACCGACGAGCCCGCCCCACCTACCAAGGCCGCGACCAAGATGGCCGAGCCTGCGCCCACCAACCTGTGCATCACGTCGCTCCTTGAGCCTCAGGGCGCGGACTGGCCGTGCGGTTCGTTACCTGCTCTGCGGCCCGCCAGTGTGCGTCGGCAACCCAGAGCCGCGCAAAGGATGCTATCGCCTCATCGGGCGAGACTCCCCTGATTACGCGCTTTATTTCAGTTGCCGGTTGACGGGCCAGCGACCTCGCGATCGATCGCCAGCCCTCGTCGAATGATGAACGGGGCAGCACTCGATCCACCAGACCGATCCGCTCGGCCTCGCCGGCGTTCAGGGCAGTCCCACTACCCGCCAGGAGCAGCGCCCGGCCCTTTCCCACGAGCGCGGCCAGTCGTTCGGCTCCGCCCCAGGCCGGCATGATTTCCAGCGCCACCTGATTGAAAGCAATCTTGATGTCGTCGGCGGCCACCCGAATGTCGGCGGCGACGGCGACTTCGGCGCCGCCCCCGAAGGCGTGGCCGTTCAGCGCGGCGATCACCGGAGCCGGGAAGTCGGCAAGCTGATCGCAAATTGACCGCATCCGTTTGGCCATCGCCGAGGCGTCCTCCTCGGTCCGAAGTGCGCTGAGCTCTTTCAGGTCGCCGCCCGATACGAAAGCCCGGTCACCGGCGCCCGTGATGACCAGCGTCCGGGCACCCGCGGCCGCATCGAGCGCTTCTTCCAGCTGCTGCATGGTGTCCAGCGCAATTGCGTTGCGCGCGTGGGGGCGATCGATGGTCAGGATTGCGACGCCGGACTCGTCGACCTCCAGGCCCACCATGCTCATTGCTCCTTGGACGAAGACAGTTGATATTGGCATTCTCTAAATGGGAGAATAACATCATCGCCGCAGGCCGAATCGCTTCCAAACAAGGATGGGGGGTTCGATGCGTCGCCATACCGTGGCCGCTGTTGCGGTGTTCGGTGGCGCCGCACTGGCCGCTTGCACATCACCACCGCAGACCCCGCTCGCCAGCACGGCATCTGTCACGGTCAACGGGGTCAAGGCGACTTTCGATGTCGTGACGTGCACCCAGGTGCAGTGGTACCGAACGATCCACATTGGCCACAAACTTTCCGGGGCCACCGTCGTCGTGGACGGGCGCGCGGCCAAAGCAGTCGCCGAGTCCGCCCGCATAAACAATGTGGGCGGCTTCACCGGCATGTATTCGCAAGGCGGCGGCGACGCGGCAGAAACCCGCTTCGACGGCAGCACCTACCTCATCACTGGCGTGGCGGCAGGCTCCAGTACCGCGAATCCGACCGAACCGGCGACTGCGGAGTTCAAGATAAGCGCAAAATGCTGACCTTCCGGCTGGCTTTGGTCTGACCGCGACACACGGACCGGCTGCGGCGCGCTGCTCGTTGCGCTGACCGGGCCGCGCCGTCGGGCCCCAGCACTCATTGCTAATGTCAGCGTAAGAGAATAGTATTCTCACAAATTGCGAAGGAGGATTTCATGGGGCAGTTGTCGCATCGGGAGGACGTTCCGTTCCCGATCTTTGACGCGGATAACCACCTCTACGAGCCGCCGGAGGCGCTCACCAAGTACCTGCCAAAGGAGTACAAGAACCACATCCAGTACGTGCAGGTCAACGGGCGCACCAAGATCGCCATCCGCGGCCAGATCAGCAACTACATTCCCAACCCCACCTTCGAGGTCGTAGCTCGGCCGGGTGCCTGGGAGGAGTACTTCAAGTTCGGCAATCCGGACGGCAAGAGCAAGCGCGAGCTGTTCGGTGAGCCGATGCGCGCGATTCCGGCGTTCTTCGAGCCCGGGCCGCGGCTGGAGAAGATGAACGAGCTGGGTCTGGACCGCACCCTGATGTTCCCAACCTTGGCCAGCCTGCTCGAGGAACGGCTGCGTGATGACCCGGTCGCCATCCACGTCCTGATCCATGCGCTCAACGAGTGGCTGGATGAGGTCTGGGGGTTCAACTACGAGAACCGCATCTTTACCACCCCGGTCATCACCCTGCCAATCGTCGAGAAGGCGATCGAAGAGCTGGAATGGGCGGTCAAGCGTGGCGCCCGCGCCATCCTGATCCGCCCGGCTCCGGTTCCCGGGTTCCGTGGCCCCCGGTCGTTCGCGGTGCCGGAGTTCGACCCGTTCTGGGAGCGGGTCGTCGAGTACGACCTGTTGGTCGGCATGCACTCCAGCGACAGCGGTTACTCGCGGTACACGTCCGAGTGGGACGGCGCCGAACAGGAAATGCTGCCGTTCCAGACCAATGCGATGGGCATCCTCAACGAGTGGCGGCCGATCCAGGACGCCGTGGGTTCGTGGGTCATCCACGGCGCGCTGTACCGCCACCCGAAACTGAAAGTCGCGATCGTCGAGGCCGGGTCGAAGTGGATGACCCCGTTGCTGGACGGACTGGCCGAGGTATTCCGCAAGGCGCCGGAAGCTTTCCCGAGCGACCCCGTTGAGATGGTCAAGAACCGTATCCACGTCAGCCCCTTCTTTGAAGACGGCATCGACGACCTGATCAACCTCGTCGGGGTGGACCAGGTCTTGTACGGATCGGACTGGCCGCATCCGGAAGGGCTGGCGGAGCCGACCTTCTACGTCAACGCGCTCTCGCACCTGTCCGTCGAGGACCAGGCCAAGATCATGGGCGGCAACCTCGGTCGACTCGTCACGGTGTGACCCGACCCCCGCCCAATCGGAGCGAGCCGCCATGGCAGACCATCCCCGAGATGGTCTTGAGAGCGGCGGACCGGTTCGGCGACGCAGAGGCGGTCGTGGACGGTCCGCTGCGCTGCACCTTCGGTGAGCTTATCGATCGGATACGTTGCGCTGCAGGATCTTTCGCTGACCTCGGGATCGACCGGGGCGACCGGGTCGCCATTTGGGCGCCCAACTGCGCCGAGTGGATCGTCGCCGCCTTCGGGTTGCTCACGGCGGGCGGCGTTCTGGTTCCGGTCAATACCCGGTTCAAGACCGCCGAGGCCGGCGACATTTTGCGCCGCAGCGGGGTGAAGGCCGTCCTGGTCCAGTCGGGGTTTTTGGATCAGGACTACTCGGTGCCCGCGGGGATCCCGGTCATCGACTTCAAATCCGACTTTCTGTCCAGCGGTTCACCATTCGAGCGCCGGGTGGACGGTGATGACATCTCCGACATCATCTTCACCTCAGGCACCACGGGGCGCCCGAAAGGCGCGATGATGAACCATCGTCAGACGCTGCGGATGTACGAGGAGTGGGCGACCCTGGCCGACCTGCGTCCGGGTGACCGCTACCTGCAGATCAATCCGTACTTCCATACATTCGGGCTGAAGGCGGGGCTGGTGACCTCCTTCTTGCGCGGGGCGACGATGGTTCCGGTGGCGGTGTTCGATATCGACACCGTGGTGAATCTAATTGAGCACGAACGCATCACGATGCTGCCGGGACCGCCGACGCTGTATCACTCGCTGCTGACGGTCGCCGACAAGTCGAAGCTGTTGACGTTGCGGGCCGGGGTCACCGGCGCCGCCGACATCCCTGTCGAGCTGGTTCGGCGGATTCATGGCGAGTTGCCGTTCAAGACGCTGATGACCGGGTACGGGCTCACCGAGGCCGGCAACGTGACTCTGTCCAGACCCGGCGACTCCTTCGAAGACGTCGCCACGACGGCGGGACTGCCCTGTGCCGGCGTCGAGGTGTGCATCGCCGACGACGGCGAGGTGTTGGTCCGGGGTTACGGCGTGATGCAGGGATATCTCGACGACCCCGTGGCCACGGCAGAGGCGATCGACAGCGACGGCTGGCTGCACACCGGGGATCTGGGCAACATCGATGACGCCGGCCGGCTGCGCATCGTGGGCCGCAAGAAGGACATGTTCATCGTCGGCGGATTCAATGCGTATCCCGCCGAGATCGAGGGTCTGTTGATCGGCCACGCGGCCGTGGCGCAGGCCGCCGTCATCGGTGTTCCCGACGAGCGGCTCGGGCAGGTGGGCAAGGCATTCGTCGTCCGGAAGGGTCCCGTTGAGGAGCAGGAGTTGATCGACTGGTGCCGGCAGCGGATGGCGGGCTTCAAGGTGCCGCGTTCGGTGGAGTTTCTCGAGGCCCTGCCGCTGAATGCGACCGGCAAAGTGGTCAAAGACCTGCTCCGTTAGCGGGGGAGTCTCCGGATGAGCAGTCGCGCCCCGTTGCCCGCGCCGAGTAGGGTGAGCCAACGGCGACGCCCGTCGCATCACAAACCGCGCTGGAAGAGGCGGCCAGCGCGATCTTCATCACCGGCGGGCAAGCGGTGGTAGAGGAGTTTGGTTTGGGCGACGATAAGCCTCGTTCGATGCTTCCGAGACGGAATCATTCCCGTTGAAAAGGGACGACGCGCCCCAGACGGCGGCCGAATTCCGGTCGCTGGCGGATCAGGCCGAGGATGAGGCCACCGAAGCCGAAGCTCTCGCCACCGCGGCGCGCGCCCGGGCCCGCGCCATCCGATTACGCCACCGAGCCGCAACTGTGGACGCTGAGAAGAAGACCGGAGAGCCGGTTATCCACGATCCGGTCACCGTGGAAGCGAAGGCGTATTCGGAGTCAGTAGAACTCGACACGGGCGAGCCGGAAGTCGTCGTCGATGCGAGCGAGTTGGCCGACGATGACACCTTTTTGCGCACCGGCGAGCCCGACCTGCTGGGGCCCGGACTGCTGAGCCGACGGAGACTAGGTTCGGTTGCCGCAGCGCTCGCCGTCATCGTGATTCTTGCCGCGCTTGGCGCCGGTGTGGAGATGATGGTGTTGCACAAGAACGCGGTCCGGGAGCGTCAGCGGATCGCGGAATATGCCGCGGCCGCGCGGCACGGCGTGGTGACCCTGACATCACTGGACTACGAACACGCCAACGAGGACGTGCAGCAAATACTTCAAGTCTCCACCGGCACTTTCAAGGACGACTTCCTGAAGACGGCGGAAGACTTCACCATCACCGTTCGGGAGTCAAAGGTAATTCTGCAGGGCACCGTTCAGGCCGCGGCGGTCGAGCTGGATTCGGTGACGGACAAGTCTGCGGTGGTTTTGGTTGCCAGCTCCTCGGAAGTCACGAATGCTGACGGCGCCAAACAGGATCCACGCAAGTACCGGCTCATCGTTACCGTCACCCGCGAGGGCGGGCAGCTCAAAATGTCGAAAGTGGAGTTCATTCCGTGACCACTGAATCAGCTACGCCGGAGAGAACCGCGCGAAAGGCGGGCCCGAAGCGGGGAAAATGGTCGGGCAAAATCGGCGCCGCCCTACTGATGCTGCTGGTGGTCACCTCTTTGTCGGTGTTGGCCGCACTGTACAGGTCCACCTACAAACCGGATCGCGACGTCAACAGCGAAGCGGCGAAGGCGGCGATCACCGCGGCCAGCGAGGGAACGGTTGCCATCCTTTCGTATTCACCCGACACGCTCGACCGCGACTTCACTACCGCCAGATCGCATTTGACCGGTGAGTTCCTCACTTACTACGACAATTTCAGTAAGCAGGTCGTCGCACCGGCCGCCACGGTGAATCAGGTGAAGACGAGTGCGGTGGTACTGCGTGGAGCGCTCACCGAGTTCCACCCCGACTCGGCCACCGTGTTGGTGTTCGCCAATCAGAGCACCCAGAGCCAGGACCGGCCCGAGCCGGCGACGAAATCCAGCACGGTGCTGGTCACGCTGACGAAAGCTGATGGAAAGTGGCTGATTTCGCAGTTCAACCCGGCCTAGGGAGCGGCGCCAATGACTGCGCCGGCGACGATGCAGAGTGCAGCGATGGGAAGGAGCGGCGCCAATGACTGCGCCGGCGACGATGCAGAGTGCAGCGATGGGGTGGGGGCACCTCCCGCTTGCGGGGGAGAGCGGCGCCAATGACGAACGGTGACCTGCACTCGATGGTGATCGCATCGGACTACCGGATCCCGGACCCGACCCGGGTATGGCCGCTGCTCGAGCGCAACAAGGCGGCCCTGGCCGACATCGGCGCCCATCACGTCCTGGTCTACCTGTCGACGCACGATTACGGTCGCGTGCTGGTGATGATCGGAGTGCACAGTCGCGAGCCGATTGTCGAACTGCTGCAATCGCGGGTCTTCTTCGACTGGTTCGATGAGGCTGGGGTGGACGACATTCCGGCGGTATTCGCCGGCGAGATCGTCGAGCGATTCGTCACCACCCAGCCCGCCGCGCCCAAGGCGCCGGGCGTGGTACTCGCCGCCTTCGCGTCGGTGGAGGACGTGTCCACACTCACCGCGGAGGTTGGGTTCGCCATGGACAGGTTCGCCGCGGCCGGGATCCGAAAGACCTGGGTGTTCCAAGCTTTTGACGACTCGCAGGAGGTGCTGATCCTGCAGGAGTTTCCGGACGAGGAGGGTGCGCGCCGGTGGATCGACCATCCCGATGCCACCGCCGAGTGGATGACGGGCGGGGCAGGCACGGGCGCCTATCCGCCGCTATTCGTGGGCCGTTACTTCGACATGATGCGGATCGACGCGGAATAGCCGGACCAGCCGATGTTCGTGTGCCTGTGTAACGGCATCACCAGCCAGGCCGTGGCCGATGCCGTCGCGGCCGGAGCCACCACCTGCAACCAGGTTGCCGCCGCGTGCGGGGCCGGCGACGATTGCGGGCGATGCCGGCGCACGGTGCGGGCGATCATCTCGTCGACCGGACGGGTGTCGAGCGGCTAGCTCCGGTGCGCGTCCTGCGGCGGCGACATGGATCCCACCAATTGCCCTAGCAGGTACGGGATTTCCAGTCGGGGCAACACTACTTCGACGAACACCATCCGGTCCTTGTGTTCGGCGGCAGCCGTCAGCGCGTCGTCGAGTTCGCCATAGGTTTGTGCGCGGAACGCCAAATGGTTGTCAACCCCCAACGTATTGGGAACGTCGGTCCATCGCCAGGCCACAATGTCGTTGTAAGGGGCCGTTTCACCGTGGATGGCCCGTTCCACGGTATAGCCGTCGTTGTTGACCACCACGATCACCGGTGACAGCCCTTCCCGGGAAAAGCTGCCCAGTTCCTGCACAGTGAGTTGCGCTGCTCCGTCGCCGATCAGCAGGACGGTCCTGCGTTCCGGATGTGCCACCGCGGCGCCGAAAGCGGCGGGCAGTGTGTAACCGATTGAGCCCCAGAGGGGTTGGCCGATAAAGGTGACTCCCTGAGGTAGCACGTGGTCGGCCATGCCGTAGAACGATGTTCCCTGGTCGGCCAGCACGACATTTCCGGGGGTGAGCGCCGAGCACAACCGGTCCCACAACATCCGTTGCGTGAGCGGCTCGTCCCGAGCGGGAGTGGGAGGTGGCGGCGTCGTGGGTGGCGGCGCCACCGCCGGCGACTTGATTCCGCGCTCGGTGAGGATCGCGGCCAAAGCCTTGAGGGCGGCACCCATCTCGAGCGGGGCGAACACCTCGTCGCCGACGCTGCTTTGGTACTGCCCGATGTCGATGGTGCGGGCGGGGTCGATCCGTTGGCTGAAGAACCCGCTGACCATGTCGGTGAACACCACCCCGGCGGTAACCAGTACCGGTGCCTGCTCGATGGCCGTGCGGACCCGTTCGGCGCTGGCCGCTCCGGCGTAGATACCCAGGAAGTTGGGTGAGCTCTCGTCGAGCAGACTCTTGCCCCACACCAGCGTGGCGTGCGGCACCACATCGGCCGACAGCAACGATTCGAGCTCCTCGACGGCTTGCAGGCGATGGACCAACAGGTCGGCGAGCACCGTCAACTGGTGGTCGGCGATCAGTTTGGCAGCTGCCTCGGTGAACAGCGTCAGGGCCCGGGGACTGGTGCCGCCGGAGTAGCTGCGCAGGGGCGCGACCGGCGGTTCGGTGGGAAAGCGTGCCACGTCGGTCGACATCAGGATATATCCCGGGCGCTTCTGCTCCCGCACCTCCTCGAGCACCCGGTCGATTTCCCGGCATGCCGTGGCAGGCATGAGATTGGCTTGGGCACAGGTGATTTCGCGACTGATGCGGTAGAAGTGCTCGAAGTCGCCGTCGCCGAGCGAGTGATGCAAGGCCCGGCGGGTAGCCTGAGCGTCCTTGGATGGGCCGCCGACGATGTGGACGACGGGCACGTGTTCGGCGTAGCTGCCCGCGATCGCGTTGGCGGCGGAGAGCTCACCCACCCCGAATGTCGTTACCACAGCCGACAATCCGCGCAACCGGCCGTAGCCGTCGGCGGCATAGCCGGCGTTGAGTTCATTGGCGTTTCCGACCCACCGGAGCTTCGGGTGGGCCACGATGTGGTCGAGGAACGCCAGGTTGTAGTCGCCAGGCACGCCGAAGATTTCCGAGACGCCAAGTTCGGCGAGGCGGTCCAGCAGGTAGTCACCGACGGTGTAAACGGGATCAGCCACGGAAACGACGGTACGCCCCGCTAAGGGCGCTTCGGCAACAAGACTATTCCCGCCGAGGCACTGTTTCGATATGGTGCGGGCCATGGCAATCAAAGAATCCCGCGACATCGTCATCGAAGCCAGTCCCGAGGAGATCCTGGATGTCATCGCTGACTTCGAGGCGATGCCGGAGTGGTCTGAACCGCACCAGAGCGCCGAGATCCTCGAGACGGGAGCCGACGGGCGTCCCAGCAAAGTGAAGATGAAGGTCAAGACTGCGGGCATCACCGACGAGCAGGTGGTGGCCTACACCTGGAGCGGCAACGAGGTCACCTGGACGCTGGTCAGTTCCGGCCAGCAGAAGTCGCAGGACGGCAAGTACTCCTTAACGCCGCAGGGCGGCAAGGACGGAGAGGCGACGCTGGTGAAGATGGAGATCACCGTCGACCCGAACGTCCCGCTGCCGGGGTTCGTGCTCAAGCGGGCCGTCAAGGGCACCATCGATTCGGCGACCAAGGAACTGCGCAACCGGGTGCTGAAGGTCAAGAAGGGCAAGTAGTTCACGTGGTTCGCGGGGGACCACTGGCCGGGGTCAAGGTCATCGAACTCGGCGGTATCGGACCGGGACCGCATGCCGGCATGGTGCTGGCCGACCTGGGCGCCGACGTGGTGCGGGTGCGCCGGCCCGGCGGACTGACGATGCCGGCCGAGGATCGCGATCTGTTGCACCGCGGGAAGCGGATCGTAGATCTGGATGTCAAGTCGCAACCCGGCGTGCTGCTGGGGTTGGCGGGCAAGGCCGACGTGCTGCTGGACTGCTTCCGCCCGGGAACCTGCGAGCGCCTGGGCATTGGCCCGGAGGACTGCGCGGCCGTCAACCCCAGCCTGATCTATGCCCGTATCACCGGTTGGGGACAGCACGGACCGCTCGCGTCGACTGCCGGACACGACATCAACTACCTGTCGCAGACCGGCGCGATGTCTTCGCTCGGCTACCGCGACCGGCCCCCGACGCCGCCGTTGAACCTGGTCGCCGACTTCGGCGGCGGGTCGATGCTGGTGTTGCTGGGCATTGTCACCGCGTTGTACGAGCGCGAGCGTTCGGGGCGGGGTCAGGTCGTCGACGCCGCGATGGTTGACGGGGTCAGCGTGCTGGCCCAGATGATGTGGACGATGAAATCGACCGGGGCACTGCGCGATGAGCGCGAATCGTTTCTGCTTGACGGCGGCGCTCCGTTCTACCGCTGCTACGAAACCTCTGACGGCAAATACATGGCCGTCGGCGCCATCGAACCGCAGTTCTTCGCGGCGTTGCTGGCCGGTCTCGGCTTGTCGACCGAAGAAGTGCCGAATCAGCTTGACGTGGCGGCGTTCCCGCGGATGCGCGAGCTGTTCACGGCCAAGTTCGCCAGCCGCACGCGCGACGAGTGGACCGAGGTGTTCGCCGGTACGGACGCATGCGTGACGCCGGTGCTGACCTGGACGGAGGCGGCCGTCGACGCGCACCTGCGGGGGCGATCCACCGTGATCACCGCACACGGTGTCGATCAGGCCGCGCCCGCGCCCCGGTTCTCCCGCACCCCGGCCGATCCTGTAGGGCCGCCGCCGGGTACCACCACGCCGCTGACCGAAATCGGCTGGTAACGAATAATTGACGCAACACCGCCCGCAACCGCGGCAGCGTTGCTAGCTTGGCCTGGATGGCCGTACAAGCGTCGCGGGAAATCGTCATTGACGCGCCGCCGGAGAAGATCATGGCAGCGCTGCGAGATGTCGATGCCCTGCCACAGCTGTCGCCGTTGCACAAGAAGGTCGAGGTTCTCGACTGCTATCCCGACGGCAGTCCGCATCACGTAAAGGCGACGGTCAAGATTCTGGGCATCGTCGACAACGAGATCCTGGAATATCACTGGGGACCGGACTGGGTGGTCTGGGACGCCAAAGAGACCTTCCAGCAGCACGGGCAACACATCGAATACACCGTAAAGCCCGAAGGCGTCGACAAATCCCGGGTGCGGTTCGACATCACCGTCGAACCGGCCGGACCCATTCCCGCTTTTCTCGTCAAACGGACCAGCAAGGCGGTACTGGCGGCGGCTACCGAAGGCTTGCGCAAGCTGGTCGAGGACGCCGACCGCTCCGATCCATCGGATTAGCCACGATTAGTTCGGCCGCCGCCGGGTAGCCGACTTGGCGATGAGCGATTCTCCGACGACGGCCGGCCCGCCCGGGCCTCGGGATCAGCGGACAGTCGCTAACGCCGCCCGGTTCGCCGGTGCGGTGGTGGTGGTCGCACTGCTCGTACTGTTCCTGACCGTCATGTGGGCCAGTGGCTGCAAATCCGGCTCCGGGGACCAAGCGCTGGAGCAGTGCGGCGCGTTGCGGCGCAACGCCTTAGCGTTCGGGTCACCGCTGATCTTGTTGCTGGGCGGTCTCGCCGCATTCGTGCGCGCCTACCGGGTCTGGCTGGTGCGAGGACGGTGGTGGGTCTGGCAGGGCATCGGCTGGTTCCTTTTGGCACTGATGCTTGCCGTGCTGTTCATGGCGGTGCCCGCAAGTCTGCTTTAGCTTCGGCGCGTGGCGTTTCGCCATAGTCCGGGACGGCATTGGATTGATAATTTGGTAGCAATGGCCGTCCAAGCATCGTCCGAAATCGTCATCGACGCTTCTCCCGAGGTCATAATCGACGCGCTTGCCGATATGGACTCGGTACCTTCGTGGTCCTCGGTGCACAAACGCGCCGAGGTGATCGACACCTACCCCGATGGCCGCCCGCATCATGTGAAGGTCTGGATCAGGGTGACCGGGATCGTCGACACCGAGCTGTTGGAATACCACTGGGGTCCCGATTGGATGGTGTGGGACGCGAAAAGGACGGCCCAGCAACACGGACAGCATGGCGAGTACAACCTCATCCGCGAGGGCGAGAACAAGACCCGGGTGCGATTCACCATCACCGTGGAACCTTCGGCGCCGTTGCCCGAATTCTGGGTCAAACTAGCTCGAAAGAAGATACTCAATTCCGCGCTGGAGGGTTTACGTAAGCGCGTGATGGGCGATTAGCGCAATGCGGCGAGCCGCCGCAGCGCCTCGTCCAGGGTGTCGTCGCGTTTGCAGAATGTGAAGCGCACCAGATGATTCCAGAGATCGGCGTGGGGGGCGGCCGGGTCACACAAGGCTGACATCGGGATGGCGGCCACACCGACCTGCTCCGGCAGAGCCGCACAGAAGGCGGTGCTGTCGTCGTAGCCCAATGGACGGGGATCGGCGCACAGGAAGTAGGTGCCGCGACTGTCGTGTACCGAGAAGCCGATCTCGGCGAGGCCGGATGCCAACCGATCGCGCCGTGCCTGCAACGAGTTGCGCAAGTCGGACACCCACTTCTCCTGGGTGTCCAGTGCCAGGGCGACCGCGGGCTGGAACGGGGCGCCGCCGACATAGCTCAGGTACTGTTTGGCCGCACGCACCCCGGTAATCAATTCCGCAGGGCCGCAAGCCCATCCGATTTTCCAGCCGGTGCAGTTGAACATCTTCGCCGCGCTCGAGATGGTCAGGGTGCGCTCGGCCATGCCGGCGAAGCCCGCCAGCGGCTGGTGGGTGTGGCCGTCATACACCAGGTGCTCATACACCTCGTCGGTGATCACCAGCAGGTCCGCTTCGATAGCGATGTCGGCGATCGCTTGGAGCTCAGGCGTGCTGAGCACCGCCCCGGTGGGATTATGCGGCGAGTTCACGATCAGCGCCCTGGTTCGGGGTGTCACAGCGCGCCGCAGTGCGTCAGCGTCCAGGGCGAAGCCCCGCCCGTCCGGGACCAGGGGCACCGCGACCCGGTGCGCGCCGGCCATCGCGACCACCGGTGAGTAAGAGTCGTAGAACGGCTCGATCAGCAATACCTCGGAGCCGGGCTCCACCAAGCCCAGGACGGCGCTGGCGATGGCCTCGGTAGCCCCGACGGTGACCAGCACTTCGGTGTCGGGGTCGTAGTCGATGCCGAAGTGTCGTCGGCGCTGGGCGGCGATGGCCTGGCGCAGCGGAGCGATGCCCAAACCGGGTGGGTACTGGTTGACGCCTTCGGCGATGGCGTCCTGGGCGGCGCGGAGCATTTCCGGCGGGCCGTCCTCGTCGGGAAAACCCTGCCCGAGGTTCACCGCGCCGATGCGCGCGGCCAGCGCCGACATCTCGGCGAACACCGTGGTCGCGTAGGGCTGCAGCCTCGGCACCGTCATGGTGGACGAGCTTAGGGCTAAGGCGGTGGTTCGCTGATTCCTACTACTTGCTGAGTATTGGACCGTGCAGCGCCGCTTGGACGCCGAACGTCACGCTGGTGTGACGCTGGACGCCGAGGGCAACACTGGTGTGACGCTCGACGGCGGTATGCGAGAGAAACCTTGCCCATAGAACAGCCATCTGGCCTAACCCGCTCGCGGACAATTCGCCCCAACCGGGGGCTGACCTGCGAAATCCCTCCCAACCAACAGGTTGGCCGAGCGCCCTGTTAGTGTGCCTGTACTGGACCTAGTCTGTAAGACGGATCCAAACCCTCCCTTCTGGAACAGGAAATCGACATGTCCGAAGAAGCCTTCATCTATGAGGCCATCCGTACGCCCCGCGGTAAGCAACGCAACGGCTCCCTGAACGAAGTCAAGCCATTGAGCCTGGTCGTGGGCTTGATAGACGAGCTCCGGCGGCGCAACCCCGATCTCGACGAGAACCTGATCAGCGATGTCATCCTGGGCTGCGTCTCGCCGGTCGGTGACCAGGGCGGCGACATCGCCCGGGCTGCGGTGCTGGCTTCGGGTATGCCGGTCACCTCCGGCGGCGTGCAGCTCAACCGGTTCTGCGCGTCGGGCCTCGAGGCCGTCAACACCGCAGCCCAGAAGGTGCGCTCGGGTTGGGACGACCTGGTGCTGGCCGGCGGCGTTGAGTCCATGAGCCGGGTACCGATGGGATCCGACGGCGGCGCGATGGGTCTTGACCCGGCGACCAACTACGACGTGATGTTCGTCCCGCAGGGCATCGGCGCCGACCTGATCGCCACCATCGAGGGCTTCTCGCGTGACGACGTGGACAACTACGCGCTGCGCAGCCAGGAGAAGGCGGCCGAGGCGTGGTCGGGCGGCTACTTCGCCAAGTCCGTGGTGCCGGTCCGTGACCAGAACGGTCTGCTGATCCTCGACCACGACGAGCACATGCGGCCCGACACCACCAAGGAAGGCCTGGGCAAGCTGAAGCCGGCGTTCGAGGCCCTCGCCGCGATGGGTGGCTTCGACGACGTGGCGCTGCAGAAGTACCACTACGTCGAGAAGATCAACCACGTCCACACCGGTGGTAACTCCTCCGGGATCGTCGACGGCGCGGCGCTGGTGATGATCGGGTCGGAAAAGGCGGGCGCGGCCATCAACGCCACCCCGCGGGCTCGCATCGTCGCCACCGCTACCAGCGGTGCCGACCCGGTGATCATGCTGACGGGCCCGACTCCGGCCACCAAGAAGGTGCTGGACCGTGCGGGCCTGACCGTTGACGACATCGACCTGTTCGAGCTCAACGAGGCCTTCGCGTCGGTGGTGCTCAAGTTCCAGAAGGATCTGAACATCCCGGACGAGAAGCTGAACGTCAACGGCGGCGCGATCGCCATGGGCCACCCGCTGGGTGCGACCGGTGCCATGATTCTGGGCACCATGGTCGACGAGCTGGAGCGGCGCAACGCCCGGCGCGCGTTGGTGACGCTGTGTATTGGCGGCGGCATGGGTGTCGCGACGATCATCGAGAGGGTTTAAATAATGGCCGACAACACCATTCAGTGGGACAAGGACGACGACGGTATCGTCACGCTGACGTTGGACGACCCGTCCGGGTCGGCGAACGTCATGAACGAGGCCTATATCGAGTCGATGGGCAAGGCCGTCGATCGTCTTGTCGCCGAGAAGGATTCGATCACCGGTGTGGTGATCACCAGCGCCAAGAAGACCTTCTTCGCCGGCGGTGACGTCAAGAGCATGATCCAGATCGGGCCGGAAAACGCTGGTGAGGCATTCGATCTGGTCGAGAACGTCAAGAAGCAGCTGCGCACCCTAGAGACTCTGGGCAAGCCGGTGGTGGCCGCCCTCAACGGCGCCGCGCTCGGTGGTGGCCTAGAGATCGCGCTGGCGTGCCATCACCGCATCGCCGCCGACGTGAAGGGGTCGCAGTTCGGCTTCCCCGAGGCGACGCTGGGCCTGCTGCCCGGCGCCGGTGGGGTCACCCGCTCGGTGCGCATGTTCGGCATCCAGAACGCGTTCGTAAACATCCTGTCGCAGGGCACCCGGTTCAAGCCGGCCAAGGCCAAGGAACTGGGCCTGATCGACGAATTGCTGCCCACCGTTGAGGAATTGGTTCCCGCCGCCAAGGCTTGGATCAAGGCCAACCCGGACGCGCACGAGCAGCCGTGGGACAAGAAGGGCTACAAGATGCCTGGCGGGACCCCGTCGTCGCCGGCTCTGGCGTCGATCCTGCCGTCGTTCCCCGCCTTGCTGCGCAAGCAGATCAAGGGCGCGCCGATGCCGGCGCCGAAGGCCATCCTGTCGGCTGCGGTGGAGGGCGCACAGGTCGACTTCGACACTGCCAGCCGCATCGAAAGCCGTTACTTCACCACGCTGGTCACCGGCCAGGTCTCGAAGAACATGATCCAGGCGTTCTTCTTCGACCTGCAGACCATCAACAACGGTGGATCGCGGCCCGAGGGCATCGAGCCGGTGAAGATCAACAAGATCGGTGTGCTCGGCGCCGGCATGATGGGCGCGGGCATCGCGTACGTCTCCGCCAAGGCGGGTTACGACGTGGTGCTCAAGGATGTTTCGATCGAAGCGGCTCAGAAGGGCAAGGGCTACTCCGAAAAGCTCGAAGCCAAAGCGCTGGAGCGGGGTCGCACCACGCAGGAGAAGAGTGACGCCCTGCTGGGGCGTATCACCCCGACGGCTGATCCGGCTGACCTCAAGGGCGTCGACTTCGTCATCGAGGCGGTGTTCGAGAACCAGGAACTCAAGCACAAGGTGTTCCAGGAGATCGAGGACGTCGTCGAGCCCAACGCGGTGCTGGGATCCAACACTTCCACCTTGCCGATCACCGGTCTGGCGACCGGGGTCAAGCGGCAGGAGGACTTCATCGGGATCCACTTCTTCTCCCCGGTCGACAAGATGCCGCTAGTGGAAATCATCAAGGGCGAGAAGACATCTGACGAGGCGCTGGCCCGGGTGTTCGACTACACCCTGGCCATCGGCAAGACCCCGATCGTGGTCAACGACAGCCGCGGTTTCTTCACCTCGCGGGTCATCGGCACCTTCGTCAACGAAGCGCTGGCGATGCTCGGCGAGGGTGTGGAACCGGCCAGCATCGAGCAGGCCGGTTCGCAGGCCGGTTACCCCGCACCGCCGCTGCAGCTGTCCGATGAGCTCAACCTGGAGCTGATGCACAAGATCGCCGTCGCTACCCGCAAGGGTGTCGAGGAGGCCGGCGGAACCTACGAGCCGCATCCGGCAGAAGCCGTGGTGGAGAAGATGATTGAGCTCGGCCGGTCAGGACGCTTGAAGGGCGCCGGCTTCTACGAATACCCCGACGGCAAGCGGTCCGGGTTGTGGCCGGGCCTGCGGGAGGCGTTCAAGTCCGGTTCGTCCGAGCCGCCGTTGCAGGACATGATCGACCGGATGCTGTTCGCCGAGGCGCTCGAGACGCAGAAGTGCCTGGACGAAGGCGTACTCACGTCGACGGCCGACGCCAATATCGGTTCCATCATGGGCATCGGTTTCCCGCCGTGGACCGGAGGTAGCGCGCAGTTCATCGTGGGCTACGAGGGACCGCTCGGCAGGGGTAAGGAAGCCTTCGTGGCCCGGGCCCAGGAGCTGGCCGAGAAGTACGGCGACCGATTCCTGCCCCCGGACTCACTCACGTAGCGAGCGCGAGCAGACGCGAAAGCCCCCATTTCGTGCCGAAATGAGGTGCGTACGCGTCTGTTCGGCGTTACGCAATAGCCCCCGAAACAGCGTGGTTTCGGGGGCTTTTGCGTTGCCTGTTGCCAATCCCCGGTTACCAAGCGGCGGCGATGCGCCGCCATTGCTCGCGCGGAAACTGTTTCGGGTCCTCGGTGAGCACCTGAACGCAGACATGGTCGGCGCCGGCTTCGTGATGCTCGGCGACCCTGCGCAGGATCGCGCCCTCGTCGCCCCATGCGATGATCGCGTCGAAGAGACGCTGGCTCACCTGCTGCACATCGTCTTCGGTGAAACCGCTGCGCAACAGGTTGTTGGCGTAGTTGGGCAAGGCCAAATAAGAACGCAGCCAGTCAGTTCCGATGCGGCGCGCTTCGTCGGCGTCATCGGTGAGGATGGCGGTCTGCTCGGGCAGCAGCAATGGGCCCTCGCCCAATGTCTCTCGGGCCGAGGCGGTGTGCTCCGTGGTGACGAGGTAGGGGTGGGCGCCGCGGGCGCGGGTCGCCGACAGTTGCAACATCTTTGGGCCCAGCGCCGCCAGCACCCGGCTCTCGGTCGGTACCGGCCGCTCGGCGGCGTCCAATCCGTCCAGAAATGACGCCGTGGCCGCGAGCGGTTTGCGGTACCGGCCGGGCTCGCGGGAGTCGATCAGCGGTGCATGGCTGACTCCGATGCCGAGCAGGAATCGATCACCGTGCCGATCGGTCAGTGCGGCGAACTCGGCCGCCACGTCCTGCGGTTCGTGCATCCAGAGGTTCAGGATGCCGGTGGCGATAACGGCACGCTTCGTCGCGCCGAGCAGGTTGCCCACGGCGTCGAGCACCGACCGCCCACCCACATCGGGAATCCACAGGGCGGTGTAACCGAGTTCGTCCAATTCGGCTGCGGCATCGGCGGCTTCGGATGCGTCGTTGTAGCGTAGCTGGCCACTCCACACGCCGATACCAGTGAGCTCCATGCAGATCTTTCCTCTCGTTCGATGCTTTGGGACCACTTTGCGAAACGCCGTCAGTCGCGCGAGTAATCCTTGAACTGCATCGAGTCGAATACCCGCACGCCCTTGGAGTTCAACCTGGTGATTGCCCGGGTGACGCCGGTGGGTAGCACCGACATCAACTGTGCCGCGCGCGTCAGAACCCACATGCCTCTTGTCGAGTCTGGAATCAGACGTTTGGCAGTGACTCGCGCGAAGGCCCGGCTACGCCGCACCGGATCGGCCAGCTGCCGCTCGTATTCGGCGAATGCACGCGTGTAATCGCCGCGGGCCTGAGCCATTTCACCGGCGAGGACGTAGGCGCCGAAGACCGACAAGCTGGTGCTGCCGCCGACGGCGGGCCCCGGGCAATATCCTGCGTCCCCGACCAGCGTCACCCGGCCACGCGACCAGGTGTCTAGTTGTAACTGGGTGATCGAGTCGAAGTAGAAAGCCGGGGTGCGGTCGACTTCGCCCAGCCAAACGCCCACTTCGGGGTGCATCCCGGCGAATCGCTGCCGCAGCAAGTCCTTCTGCCGCAGCACATCTCGATAGTGGTATTGAAGTTCGGCCTTGCTGCCGAACAGATAAACCACCCGCGCATCGTCCAGCGGTTTGGCTGTGTAGATCATCGCCATGCGCCCCGGTCCGAAATGCGCGGTCGATTCTCCGTCTTGCGCGAGGTCTTTCGGCGCCGAGTGGACGGCCAGGTAGCCACCGAGGAATCGAGTGCGACCCACGTCTGTGCCGAAGACAAGTCGTCGCACATTGGAGTGCAATCCGTCGGCACCAACGATGACATCGAAGCTCCGCCGGGCCTCATGTTGGAATGTCACCTCGCCGTCGGGAGAGATGGCGGTGATCGAGTCTCCGAACAGGTACTCGACGTGGTCCCGCCCGGCGCCGTAGTACGCCTCGCTGAGGTCGTCGCGCATGATCTCGACGTGCCGATCCGAGGCGGCCGCGACGAGCTTCGAGACGTCGACGGCGACGGGGCGCTTGGCGCCCTGGGGGTGGATGGTCAAGCGCGATGTGCCCGTGGCCAACGTCTCGATCTGGGGGAGCACGCCCATCTTCTCCGAGATTTCCATCGCCGGCCGAAACAGGTCGACCGCGTGGCCGCCGGTCTTGCGCAGTGTCGGCGCGCGCTCCACGACGGTGACCTCGAAGCCGTACCGGTTGAGCCAGTAGGCGAGCACTGGCCCGGAGATGCTGGCCCCGGAGATCAGAACGCGCACTGCGACCCCTTACTTCGCGTCTGTCAAGGATAGGTGTTGGCCGGTGCGTCGTTGCCCGGCTGCCCGGCTCCTCAGCGGCCCGTACCGGCCCGCATCGTCGCCGGGCTAAAGTCACCGCATGCGCTTTGGTCTCTTCATCCCGCAAGGCTGGCGAATGGACCTCGTCGGCATCGAACCCGAGCGGCACTGGGCGGTGATGCGCGATCTGGCCACGTACGCCGATGGCGGCGCCTGGGATTCCCTCTGGGTCTACGACCACTTCCACACCGTGCCGCTGCCGAGCGACGAAGCGACGCACGAGGCGTGGTCGTTGATGGCGGCCTATGCCGCCGTCACCTCGCGGATCAAGCTGGGCCAGATGTGCACCGCCATGAGCTACCGCAACCCGGTCTATCTGGCCAAGGTCGCGGCCACCACCGACATCATCTCCGGCGGCCGCGTGCAGATGGGCATCGGCGGCGGCTGGTACGAACACGAATGGCGGGCCTACGGCTACGGATTCCCGTCCGCAGGTGTGCGGCTGGCCCGGCTCGACGAAGGCGTACAGATCATGCGGGACGCCTGGCGCGACGGCAAAGTCAGCTTCGACGGCAAGCACTACCAGGTCGATGGCGCGATCGTGTCCCCGAAGCCGTTGCAAGAAAACGGCATTCCGCTGTGGATCGCCGGTGGCGGCGAGAAGGTCACGTTGCGGATCGCCGCGCAGTACGCGCAGTGCACCAACTTCACCCCTGAACCCGAGGCATTCGCCCACAAATCCGAAGTGCTTGCCGAGCACTGCCGCAACGTCGGCACCGACTTCGACGCCATCGTGCGGTCAGCCAACTTCACCGCCATCGTGGGTACGTCGGAAGCGGAGGTCAAGGACCGGCAGCAGCGGGTGCGCGACCGGATGTCCGGTTATGTGCCCGAGGCTGTGGCGGAATCCATGGTCGCGGGTATCCCGGACTCGGCGACAGGCACTCCGGAGCAGGTCATCCAACGGCTGACCAAGATCCGCGAGCTTGGCTGCGAATACGCGATCTGCTACTTCCCCGAGGCCGCCTACGACCGCTCCGGTATCGAGTTGTTTGAACGGGAAGTGATTCCCGCACTGAGTTAATCGCCGGTGCGCGTGAACACTTCGCTGAAGTCGATATCCACCGCACACGACCCCGTCTGCGTCCAGTGCCCGTTCCCGTTAAGAGTCGGTACCGGGTCCTGCACCGGTTGCGGCAGCGGAAACTGGGCGTTGGCTTTGAGCGTGGCGGGACTGCCGTCCGGGCACTTGCCGCTGTTCGTGTCGACCCATGTCCACATACCAGCGGCGAAAATCAGTGGCACGTCGCCGGTTTTGACGTGGAAGTAGCTCATGCATCGATCGCCGGTGCGCAGACAATTCGTGATGATCTCGGAGCTGCCCATCTGCTGGGGGTCGCCGCCGACGAATTTCCGCGTCAGCTGGTAATGACCCCGCAGTCCCTCCGCCACCGATATCACCCGCGGTGGCAGGGTGGCCGGATCAGGGAGACCGGGGGCGACGTCGCCCGTCCGGGTGAATGTCACGGTCCGCTTTTCCTGGCAGTTGTTGCGGGCGGTGCGCGTTTGCTCGCCGCTCAGCGTGCCGTCCGGACGGGCTTGCAGCCGGAACACCTCCCAGATCTCCCCGGTGCTGTTCCTGCACGGACTCGCCGAAAGCGCCACTGCCAGCCAGATTCCGCCGACCTGGTCGAACACCATGGTCGAGGCGAAGTGCGGTTCACCCTTCAGTCGCGATGCCGTCGCCACGCACCCAGTCCCTCCGCACACCGACCGCACGGCGTAGGTGCCGGTAGACGGCTCGGCATCGGGAGCCTGGTTGCCGTCTAGATCGGTGAGGGGCCCGAAGTCGGCGCGATAGGTACCGGTGAACGGACCCGCCGGCGCGGCCGACGATTTGGACGGCCCGGGGGTGGCCGGTTGGGGCGCGGCGGGGCTGGTGGGCTGGCGCGAGGATTGGGTGAGTTTGACGCCGGCGAATACCGCGCCGACCAGCAGCAACGCTACGGCGACGAGTGCGCCGATCAGAACCGCGGGCCGCTGAGCCCAGCCCCTCCGGGGCTCGTGGGTCGGCTCCGGCAGGGGGATTGAGGGCTGAGTGTGCTGGGCGTGCAACGCAATTGGAGTGTCGTACTGATATGGGGTGAGGTGCTTGCTCAGTGCCAACGCGAACTCGCCGCAGTTCGCGAACCGGTCGGACGGTTCCTTTGCCAATGCTCTGGCAAACACGGGGTTCAGTCCGGCGAGTTCGGGGCGACGGTCGCCGATCGAGGGCGGCGGGGTGCCGATGTGCTGGGTGATCACCACTGTGGGATTGGTGTGGTCGAATGGCGGAGCGCCGGTCAGCAGGTGAAAAGCGGTGCAGGCCAACGCGTATTGGTCAGCGCGCCCATCGATCGGCCCGCCCTTGAGTTGCTCGGGAGCGGCGTAGGCAACCGTGCCCACGGCCACATCGGCTGCAGTGATACCCGTCCCGTCGTCCATGCGTCGCGCGATGCCGAAATCGGCCAGATAGATGCGTCGGTCCTGCCCGCCGTCTGGATGGGTGAGCAGGATGTTGGCAGGTTTGACGTCGCGGTGCAGCAGGCCACGGTGATGGGCGTAATCCAGCGCCGAGGCGACGGCGCTGATGGTCGAAACCACTTCGTCGACGGGCATGCCGCCCTGATAACGCTCGGCCAGCAGATTGGCGACGTCGGTGCCGGCCACGTAGTCCATCGAAATCCACAGCAGGCTGTCATTCTCACCGCGGTCGTAGATGCGCACGATATGCGGGTGGGAAAGGCCCGCCGCCAGGTCGGCTTCGCGGGCGAACCGGGCCCGGTATTCGGGATCGTCGGTGAACTCCGCGGGCAGCACCTTCAGTGCGTCGTCACGCGGCAGCCGTGGGTGCGTCGCCAAATACACCCGGCCCATGCCGCCGGCACCCAGTATCCGCAGGATCGTGTATCCGGCGAACACCTGGCCAACCTTGAGGGACATGGCCAAATCGTAATTGCTCTCAATAGGGCAGGACCCTATGTACGTCACGGACCCGCAATCAGGAGCGAGAATGCAATTTCCGCTTTTCTGGAACGCTGTTGTACCGTTTGGTGAGTCGCACTTTTCTCGTGCCCGATGGAGGACCTCGATGCAGAAGGTACTTGCCCCCGATATCTCGACCTGGCCGGACGAGAACCCGCAGCTCATCGGTAGTCGCTGCGGCAGTTGTGGGGCCACGACGTTCCCGGTACAGCAGTGGTGTCCGCGCTGCAGCCTCGGAGAGATGAGTGAGGTGCTATTGCCGCGGCGCGGCAGTCTGGTGGCATGGACAACCCAGGGATTTCCGCCGGGCGCCCCCTATGCCGGCCCGACGGGCAAGGCCTTCGTCCCGTTCGGGGTCGGCCTGGTCCAGCTGGGTGACATCATCCGCGTCGAAGGCCGCCTTACCGAGAACGACCCGGCCAAGCTGCAATTCGGCCAACAGGTGGACCTGACGTTCATCCCGCTGACCACCGACGAAGAAGGCAACGAGATCTTGACCTTCGCCTTCGAACCGGTCTCCGAGGGGGCGTGAGATGACCAATGATGTGGCGATCATCGGCGTCGGACTGCACCCGTTCGGTCGGTTCGAAAAGACCGCGATGCAAATGGGCGCAGAGGCGATCCAGGCCGCGCTGACCGACGCCGGAGTCCAGTGGAAGGACATCCAGTTCGGCTTCGGCGGCAGCCACGAGGTGTCCAACCCCGACGCCGTGACCCGCCTGGTCGGGTTGACGGGCATCACGTTCACCAACGTGTTCAATGCCTGTGCCACCGCCGCCAGCGCCATCCAGCAGACGGCGGACACGATCCGGCTGGGCAAGTACGATCTCGGCATTGCGATCGGTCTGGACAAGCACCCGCGCGGTGCGTTCACCGACGACCCCGCCAAGTTGGCGCTGCCGCAGTGGTATGCCGAGAACGGCCAGTTCGTCACGACCAAGTTCTTCGGCATGAAGGCCAACAAGTATCTGCACGACCACAACATCTCCCAGGCCACCCTGGCCAAGGTGGCGGCCAAGAACTTCCGCAATGGTGCGCTGAACCCGAATGCCTTCCGGCGCAAAGCGATTTCCGAGGAAGAGATCCTAAACTCAGCCGTGCTGAACTATCCCCTGACGCAGTACATGTTCTGTGCGCCCGACGAAGGGGCCGCGGCGGTCGTCATGTGCCGGGCCGACATGGCGCACAAGTTCACCGACAAGCCGGTGTACGTGCGTGCCTGCGAGATCCGCACCCGCCGTTACGGCGCCTACGAAGTGCATGCCACCTTCGCCCCACTGGACGAGGACGTCTCGCCGACCGTCTATGCCGCGAAGGCGGCCTACGAGGCGGCGGGCATCGGGCCAGAGGACGTCGATGTCGCGCAGTTGCAGGACACCGACGCCGGCAACGAGGTGATCCACATGGCCGAGACTGGCCTGTGTGCCGACGGTGAGCAGGAAAAGCTGCTTGCCGACGGCGCCACTGAGATTCACGGCTCGCTGCCGGTCAACACCGACGGTGGTTTGATCGCCAATGGCGAGCCGATCGGCGCCTCCGGATTGCGGCAGATGCATGAGCTGGTGCGGCAACTGCGGGGCGAGGCCGGCGAACGTCAGGTGCCGGGCAACCCACGGGTCGGCTTGGCGCAGGTCTACGGTGCACCTGGCACCGCGTCGGCGACGATCTTGTCCCTCTAGTTCCTGCTCGCCACAATCAGATGGCCGGGCCCAGTAGGTCGTCGGCGTCGCGGATGATGTAACCGTAGCCTTGTTCGGCGAGGAAGCGCTGGCGGTGCGCGGCGTATTCGGCGTCGAGGCTGTCGCGCGCCACCACCGAATAGAAGATGGCGCCGCCACCGTCGGCTTTGGGCCGCAATAGCCGGCCCAACCGCTGGGCCTCCTCCTGCCGGGAGCCGAAGGTTCCTGAAACCTGAACTGCTACAGAGGCTTCCGGAAGGTCAATGGAGAAGTTGGCCACCTTCGAGACCACCAGGGTGGAGATCTCACCCCGACGGAAGGCATCGAACAGCGCTTCGCGTTCCTTGGTCTTGGTGGCGCCCTGAATCACCGGCGCGTCCAGCTCGGCGCCGAGCTCGTCGAGCTGGTCGAGGTACGCGCCGATCACCAACGTCTGTTCACCCGGGTGATTCTTCAGAATCGATTTGACCACAGCGATTTTGGTGTGCACGGTCGAGCACAGCCGGTAGCGTTCCTCCGGCTCGGCGGTGGCGTACATCATCCGCTCGTTGTCGGTCATCGTGACGCGTACTTCCACACACTCGGCCGGGGCGATCCAGCCCTGCGCCTCGATGTCCTTCCACGGCGCGTCATAGCGTTTCGGTCCGATCAACGAAAAGACGTCGCCCTCGCGGCCGTCTTCGCGGATCAGCGTGGCGGTCAGCCCAAGTCGCCGTTTGGATTGCAGGTCGGCGGTCATCCGGAACACCGGCGCCGGCAACAGGTGAACCTCGTCGTAGATGATCAGGCCCCAGTCGCGGCTGTCGAAGAGCTCCAGGTGGCGGTATTCGCCCTTGGTGCGCCGAGTGACCATCTGGTACGTCGAGATGGTGACGGGTCGAATCTCCTTGCGCTCTCCGGAGTATTCGCCGATCTCGTCCTCGGTCAGCGAAGTACGCGCCACCAGTTCACGCTTCCACTGCCGCGCGGCGACGATGTTGGTGACCAGGATCAGCGTGGTGGCTTGAGCTTTGGCCATCGCGGCCGCGCCGACCAGCGTCTTGCCGGCGCCGCAGGGGAGCACCACCACGCCCGAACCACCCGCCCAGAACGACTCGGTGGCCAGCTGCTGGTAGTCGCGTAGTTCCCAGCCGTCGGGCTGCAGACTGATCGGGTGCGCCTCGCCGTCCACGTAGCCGGCGAGGTCCTCAGCGGGCCAACTGATTTTGAGCAGCATCTGCTTGACCCGGCCCCGCTCGCTGGGATGGACCACGACGGTGTCGTCGTCAATGCGGGCACCCAGCATCGGAGCGATCTTCTTGTTGCGCAGCACTTCCTCGAGCACCGCGCGGTCCAGGCTCACCAATGTCAGCCCGTGCGCGGGATGCTTGACCAATTGCAGGCGGCCGTAACGGGCCATGGTGTCGACGATGTCGACCAGCAACGGCTGCGGGACAGCGTAGCGGGAGAAGCTGACCAGCGCGTCCACAACCTGTTCGGCGTCGTGGCCCGCGGCGCGCGCATTCCACAGCGCCAGCGGCGTGATGCGGTAGGTGTGGACATGCTCGGGCGCGCGCTCCAGCTCGGCGAACGGCGCGATGGCGGCGCGCGCGGCACCGGCCAGTTCATGGTCCACCTCGAGCAGCACGGTCTTGTCCGACTGCACGATCAACGGCCCGTCAGGCACCTGCAACTCCTCTCCACTAGTCCTCGGCCGCCATTACCGACGTGATGCGGTGGATCGCGAAATCACGCATCCGCCCCGAAGCCGAATCAAACGCCACCAGCTGACCGCCCTTGACGACGACTGGAGCCACCACCCGCTGGGTGGCCACCCCCGCGGCGTCCAGATATCCGATCAGCACCGTCTCCTGGTCCTGGGCGGCTCGCTGCAGCAACGACATTGCAACCGCCGGGTCCACGCGGTTATTCCCGAACGGCGCCGCGGTCACCTTGCGCAACACCGCGACCACGGCGTGCAGCGTCTCGGCGCTGGGCCGCTGCGCGGGCCGGTACGGCCGGCGTTGCTGAGGCACGGGCACCCGGGCGCCGCGGCTGCGCATGTCCACGATCGCTCCGGTGGAATCCTCGGCGGCGGGCGCGAACCCCGCCGAACGCAACGCCACCAATACATCGGCGATCGGGGCCGGCGAGACCGCCACGGTCGGCGCCAGCGCCCGCAAATGCAGCCCTTCGGCCGCCGGTGCCGCTATCGCCTGAGCCAGCAGCGCCGGATCCTCACAGCGCACAAACGATGCGGCCATGCCGATGCGCAGCTGGCCGTGGCGGCGGGCCACGTCGTCAATCAGGTAGGTGAGTCCTTGCGGCACTGGAGTTTTCGAGTGATGGGCAAAGAACGCGTGCATCCAATCGCGGGTCTTGCCGATGTCGAGTGCATGCCGGATCGACTGCTCGCTGACCCGGTAAACCATTGCCGCGCCGGCGGATTCGACGGTGGCGACGGCTGCCAATTCATCGGCGAGGTCACGCTCCAGCGGCCCCGGCACCACAACGGTGAGGTCGGCTTGGACCAGGAAGTGGTCGATCGGTTCGGGCAACGCACGCGTCATCGCGTCGACGACGGCACCGGGATTGGCGTCGTCTGCGAGCAGGGCGCGACCGGGCGTGCTGATCGCTCCGCGCCCCACCAGGCCCAGCGCGTGGCTTTCGGCGAGCAGATCGGCCATCGGGTCGGGCTGCAGCCGACGGGCCCAGCGCGGGCGGCGCCAGATCAAAGCTGCCGACGCGCTGTTCGCGTCGACCCCGGCGCCCGGCGGCAGTGCGGCCAGCATGCCCAGCAACAGCCGCCGGTCCAACGGTGCGGCGGTGGAGAACAGCGAATCCGACAGGGCGCCATACGGTTTGGCGTCGGGGCCTCTGCTTCCGATCAGCGCGGGCCGGCCCGGCAGCTCCAGCCAGGTGCTGGCCAGCAGGTACCAGCGGTCGGCGGCGCCGAGCGTGGTGAACCGGTCGGCCGTGGTCGTCGGCGCCCAGTACGGCCCGTCACCGTGCGAGGGTTCGGGGTCCGGGAGGCCGCTGGCGATCAGTCCCGCCGCGGCCGAGAGTTCCAGCACCAGCCCGAGGCGTGGCTCGTCGATTCCGGTCGTCTTCGCGAGTCGTTTGAGATCGCGAACCCCCAAGCCGCCGCTGCGCAGCTCGGCAACCGGTGCGGTACCCAGGTTTTCGAGCAGCACGTCGACCTCGCGCAGCAGATCGATGACCGCTCCGGCGGCCGCCGCGTCGACGTCGGCGACTTTGGTTTTCGAGACGGTCGGGTCTGGCTGGGTGAGCCGCATCGGGCCCGGACTCTCACCGCGCAACACCTGCGCCACGTGGCGCGGCAGGATCACCGTCTCGGCATCGATGCGTCGCAGCAGGCCCGTCGCCAGCAACCGGGGTACCGGCCGGTCCGGCGGAGCCCCAGGCGCCGCATCGCGGGTGCGTCCCATCGGCGACCCTTCGAGCAGCTTCTCGAGGACCTCGCGTTGCGCATCGTCGACCGATGCGATCAGGGCGGCGATCTCATCCCCGGTATGGGTGCGGTCCTCGAGCGTGACCTGGCCGGGGTGCCACGGCAGGGCCGTACCCGCGTCGGCGGCCACGCGCACGGTGTTCTCGCCCCACGCCAGCGCACGGTCCCGAAGGTCGTCCAGCGCCGCGGCCACGTCGTCTTCGGCTGCGTGATCCCCGAGCAACGTCAGCAACTTCGAGACCGGCACCGGTTCGGCGTCGGCCTGCAGAACCAGTAGCGCGTCGAGCACAGCCAGCCGCAGGAAATCGAGATCGTCGGTGGCAGCCTTGACCGACTGACGCGCCTGAGCGCGCGCGGCCAGCGCCGCGATGCTGCCGGGCGGCGGCTGAGCGAGGTCCGGTCGCAGCTCCAGCAGCAGGATCAGCCGCTCGTCGGGCAAGTCGGCCAGCCAGGACCCCAGCGGAATATCCGGGGAATGTTCGGTCATTGCTGATCAAGCCTAGGCGCGAGGGGCAGCCTTCCGCCGCAGACGGTGCGACGACCTGTCAGAATGGAGCGCGTGGCTGACAGAGGCAAAGCAAAGTACGTGGACAACGGCTGGCCGACCACCGACCCGGACGACCACGCGGTGAGCGAACTCGTCACAGACCGCACCGGTGCGCTCTCACCCTTTGGTGAAGTGGTGTTCCCGGTGCCCGTCGACGAGCTGCCCTATGTCCATCCGGTGACCGACGCGACCTGGTAGGTCATCGGCATGTCCGGGGCGGCGGGGCCGTCTGAAGCCCCGGTGAACGCGCTGTCTCACCTCGACGAGCGAGGGGCAGCGCACATGGTCGACGTCACCGAAAAGGGAACGACGCGACGTACCGCCGTGGCGGCCGGGGTCTTGCGCACCTCTGCGGAGGTGGTGGGCCTGATCTCCAGTGGTGGTCTGCCCAAGGGCGATGCGCTGGCCACCGCCCGGGTAGCGGGCATTCTGGCCGCCAAGCGCACCAGTGACCTGATCCCCTTGTGCCATCAGCTGGCCCTCACCGGTGTAGATGTAGATTTCACCGTCGGCAAAGCGGAGATCGACATCACTGCTATGGTGCGCAGCACCGACCGAACGGGGGTGGAGATGGAGGCGTTGACCGCGGTGAGTGTGGCGGCCCTGACCCTGTACGACATGATCAAGGCGGTCGACCCGGCCGCGCGTATCGACGAAATCCGGGTGCTCCGCAAAGAAGGCGGCCGCAGCGGAAGCTGGGCGCGGCCGTGAGCCGCACCGCGCGGGTCATCATCGCCAGCACCCGAGCCGCCAGTGGTACCTACGCCGACGAAACCGGGCCGATCATCGCGGCATGGCTGGAGCAGCAGGGATTTCTGCCCGTTCAGCCTCAGGTGGTCGCCGACGGCAACCCGGTCGGCGAGGCGTTGAACGACGCCCTCGACGACGGTGTCGAGTTGGTGATCACCTCCGGCGGCACCGGCATCTCGCCCACCGACAGCACCCCGGAACAGACTGTGGCCGTGCTGGATTTCGTCATTCCCGGGCTGGCCGATGCCATCCGGCGCGCGGGCGAGTCGAAGGTGCCGACGTCCGCGTTGTCGCGCGGGGTGTGCGGGGTGGCGGGCCAAACGTTGATCATCAACCTGCCGGGTTCACCCGGCGGCGTTCGGGACGGCCTCGGGGTGCTCGCCGAGGTGCTCCACCACGCGCTGGATCAGCTCGCCGGCAAAGATCACCGACGATGACGCTGGTCCTGCGCGCCGCAGTGACCGAGCAGCCGATCTCGCTCGCCGAACATGAGGCCCTGGTCGGCCACCAGTCCGCGGGTGCCGTCGTCGGCTTCGTCGGCATGATCCGCGACCACGACGACGGACGGCAGGTGGTGCGGCTCGAGTACTCCGCGCACCCGTCGGCTCAGCAAGTGTTCGCCGAGGTGGTCGCCGACGTTGCCGAGCGTGCCAGCGGTGTGCGCGCGGTCGCGGCCAGCCACCGTATCGGGGTGCTGCACATCGGGGAGGCCGCGTTGGTGGCCGCGGTCGCCGCAGACCATCGAAAGGCGGCCTTCAGCACCTGCGCGGAGCTGGTGGACACCATCAAGGAACGACTACCGGTGTGGAAGCACCAGTTCTTCGATGACGGCGGCGAGGAGTGGGTGGGTTCGGCCTGAACCGGCTGGGCTCAGGCCGCCACCTCAGCTGATCGGGCCCGCGGCGAACGCGTCGAGCGCGTCGTTCCCGGCAACGCCCTGGTCAACGATCGCCTGCCACAGCTGCTGGGTGTAGCCGACGGTCGAGACCTCGTGGATCGTGACGGGCGCCGGGGCCTCGGCGGGCGCCGGCGGCACCTCGGCGGGCTGGAAGCCGGCCTCGATGACCGGGGGAGCGACCTCCGGGGCGGGGGGCACGTCGCCGGGCGCCGGTGCGAATTCCTCGGGGGCCGGCGGCAGCTCGGCAGGCGCCGGCGGAAGCTCCTCGGCGGGCGCGGGCGGCAGCTCGGCGGGAGCCGGCGCGAGTTCGGCGGGCGCGGGCGGGAGTTCGGCAGGCGCTGGCGGCAGTTCGGCCGGGGCCGGTGCCAGTTCGACCGACGCGGGGGTCACCTGGACGGGAGCGGGCAGGTCGTTGCCGGCCAGCTGCACCTCGGGGGCGGGCGCCTCTGCGGGCGGGGGCACGTCTCCCGGCGGAGGGGCTAGTTCGCCGTTCAGGCCAGGGGCGTCCAGCGGCTGGTCGAGGCCGGCCGGCTGGGGAAGCACGTTGCGGGGCGATGGAGCCGACAGGCCGGTGCCACACACCGGCCAGGCGCCGCGGCCCTGGCTGGCCAGCACGCGCTCGGCGATGGCGATCTGCTGGTCCTTGGTGGCCAGCTGAGCCGACGGTGCGAACTCACTGCCGCCGTGCGAGGCCCAGGTGCCGGCCGCGAACTGGACGCCGCCGTAGAAGCCGTTACCGGTGTTGATCGACCAGTTGCCGCCGGACTCGCAAGCAGCGACCCGATCCCATTCCTGGTCGGTCGCGGCTGCTGCCTGGGCGGCCATGGCGATGCTGCCGCCGCCCAGCACGGCGCCGGTGAAGGCGACTTTGGCGACGCTGACGCTAGAGGTAGTGGGCTTACGGTGCCGTCCACTCATACGCTCGGAAATTCCTCTCGTGTGCACGCCTGCGAGGTCAGCTGTCGGGTTCGGGTGGGAGAGGTCACCCGGCCGCATCGGTCACCGTTGACGCAACGTCGGCTTCACCCCTAGGGCCCTACGGCCCGGTCCGATCTCGGCGGACCTGGTGGGTCCCCCGCCTCCATCCGCGGGTCGGAATCCCTCACCTACTGGATGGAGCTAGGCGCGTTATAGATAAGGGAGAGCTCGTCATTCGGGTTGGTTTGACGAACCCCCCGAGACGCTAGCGGGTTCAAGCGATCTCGTCACGTCTGGGAAAAACGGGCGTTTTGGTCATAGCCGCCCCGCAAAACGCCAGGAACAGTCGACGTTTGCCCAGCTCATAGCACCCGATATCGGAGCGTGGCCGCGTTGTTATCTTTCTGTTACGTGAGATATGTCACAGTTTTAACCGCCGGCGAAGGGCGGAAGTACGTCAACCGTGTTTCCGGCGGATAACGTCGACGTCTCATCTCGAACGGCAATTCCGTCCAGGAGATACGAGCAGCGGCCCAACACCGTCGCGAGCGGAGTACCCCGATTCGCAAGTTCCTTAATCAACTCGGCCACCGTGGTACCTGTCCGCAACGCCAGCGTTTCCGACTCGATACCTGCCGCCGCGCGGGCAGCCGCGAAATAGCGAACGGTCACCGCGATCTGATCCGCGCCCAATGTCTCAGCCACCGATCGCACTCATCGGTCGGTCGGGCTGAACGAAGTCGGGGTCGTTGATGCCGTGGCCGGCGGGCTTTCCCCACATCGCCGCGCGCCAAGTCGCCTCGATAGCGTGATCGTCGGCGCCGCCGCGCAGCAGCCCGCGGAGGTCGGTCTCTTCGGTGGCGAACAGGCAGCTGCGAATCTGTCCGTCGGCGGTCAGCCGGGTGCGGTCACAAGCCGAACAGAACGCGTGCGACACCGAGGCGATGACGCCGAACTTTCCGGACGGGGTGTTCGGGCCAGTGTCGACCAGCCACAGCTCGGCGGGCGCCGAACCCCGCGGCGCCGGGTCGGGCCGGAGCCGGAAATGCGGTCGCAAGGCTGCTAGGACATCGTCGGCGCTCAGCCCGGCACCACGGCGCCACTGATGACCGGCGTCGAGCGGCATCTGCTCGATGACGCGCAACTGATAGCCCAGCTCGAGGCAGTACCGCAATAGTTCGACGACGTCCTCGCGGCCGGTGGCGGGGTCCAGCACCGCGTTCACCTTGACCGGTCCGAGGCCGGCCGCCCTGGCGGCCGTCAGCCCCGCCAGCACGTCGTCGAGGCGATTGCGGCGGGTGATGGCGGCGAAGTGGTCGGGGTTGATGCTGTCCAGCGACACGTTGACCCGGTCCAGACCGGACGCGGCCAATGCCGCCGCACGTCGCGCAAGCCCCACCCCGTTGGTGGTCAGGGAGATCTCCGGGCGGGGATCCAGGCTCGCGGCTCCGGCAATGACCTCTTCGAGGTGGCGCACCAGTAGCGGCTCACCGCCGGTGAACCGCACGCTGGTGACGCCCAGCCGGGTCACAGCGATGCGCATCAGCCGGGTCAGTTCCTCGGGGGTGAGCAGCTCGTCGCCGGGCAACCAATCCAGACCCTGCTCGGGCATGCAGTACGTGCACCGCAGATTGCAGCGGTCGGTGAGGGACACCCGCAGATCGGTCGCGACCCGGCCGTAGGTATCTATCAACGGGCCTTCCGCGGGGGCACCCTGCGCCGACCCACTTGAACGCGGACCCGGCACTGTGGGCAGGCCCAGTGCGGTCATGGTCATGCCGATACCCCGTACCGACCCGGCGCATCGGCGGGAACGATTTCCTTGCCCAGCGGCACCAGCGACACCGGGATCAGTTTGAGGTTCGCCAGCGCCAAGGGAATCCCGATGATCGTGATGGCCATCGCCAGCGCGCTCGCCAGATGCCCGATCGCCAGCCAGATTCCGAACAGCAGCACCCAGATGACGTTGCCGATCAACGCGCCCGCCCCAGCGCGCGGCTTCTCAACGATCGTCCGGCCGAACGGCCACAGCGCATAGGACGCGATGCGCAGCGACGCGAAGCCGAACGGGATGGTGACGATGAGCAGGAAGCAGACAAGCGCAGCGAGCAGGTATCCGAGGGCCAACCAGAGGCCACCGAAAACCAACCAGATGACATTCAGGATCAGGCGCATATCTCCTCCAGCGGTAAGACCAGCGTACCGAGTGGCGGGTAAACCGGGGTGCTCGGTGGTGAACCGCGCGAGTAGGATCTGAGATCGTCATCGCGTCCTGTGCATGCGGGACGCGTTTTATGTTGCATACCCAGTGATCCGTCAGACAAGCAGGTGAGAGCAGTGCCGACCGGCAAAGTGAAGTGGTACGACCCCGAAAAGGGGTTCGGCTTCCTGTCGCAGGAGGACGGCGAAGACGTTTACGTCCGCTCTTCGGCGTTGCCCGAAGGTGTCGAAGGCCTCAAAGCTGGTCAGCGCGTCGAGTTCGGCATCGCGTCCGGTCGGCGCGGACCGCAGGCGCTCAGCCTCAAGCTGATCGACCCGCCGCCGAGCCTCACCAGGACCCGTCGCGAGGCAGCGCGTCAGGCGCCGGCCGAACACAAGCACAGCCCCGACGAACTGCACGGCATGCTCGCGGATCTGATCACCTTCCTCGAGGACAAGGTGCAGCCCGAGTTGCGCAAGGGCCGCTACCCGGACCGCAAAACCGCGCGCCAGGTCTCCGAAGTGGTGAAGGCGGTCGCCCGGGAGTTCGAGGCGTAGCGCGCCTGGCTCGGCGTATCCTCACCCGAAGCGGGTATCCCGGTTTAGTCGGGATGTATCGGCGAGGAGGCGGCAATGGCACAGCAAGAGGTCACCGAGGAACAAGCGCGAGCCGTCGCCGAGGAATCCCGCGAAAGTGGTTGGGACAAGCCATCTTTTGCCAAAGAGTTGTTCCTGGGACGCTTCCCGCTGGAGCTCATTCACCCGTTCCCCATGCCAGCAGCCGACGAGGAGGCAAGCACCAAGGAGTTCCTGGGCAAGCTCAAGGAGTTTCTTAGCGGCATCGAGGGTAGCGTCATCGAGCGCGAGGCACGGATTCCCGACGAATACGTCAAGGGCCTGGCCGATCTGGGCTGCTTCGGCATGAAGATCCCGAACGAGTACGGCGGTCTCGGCATGTCGCAGGTTGCTTACAACCGCGCGCTGATGCTGGTGACGACCGTGCACCCCAGCCTGGGGGCGTTGCTGTCGGCGCACCAGTCGATCGGTGTGCCCGAGCCGCTCAAGCTGGCCGGGAGTGAAGAGCAGAAGCGAAAGTTCCTGCCGCGGTGCGCCGCCGGCGCGGTGTCGGCGTTCCTGCTCACCGAACCGGACGTGGGTTCCGACCCCGCCCGGTTGGGTTCCACGGCGACACCGGTGGACGACGGTCGGGCCTACGAACTCGAAGGCGTGAAACTGTGGACCACCAACGGGGTGGTCGCCGATCTGCTCGTGGTGATGGCTCGCGTGCCCAAGAGCGACGGGCATCGCGGCGGCATCAGTGCCTTTGTGGTGGAGGCCGATTCACCCGGAATCACCGTCGAGCGGCGTAACCAGTTCATGGGTCTGCGCGGCATCGAGAACGGCGTGACCCGGATGCACAAGGTGCGTGTTCCGGCCGAGAATCTGATCGGCCGGGAAGGCGACGGGTTGCGGATCGCGTTGACCACCCTCAACGTCGGGCGGCTGGCGTTGCCCGCCATGGTGACCGGTTCGGCCAAGTGGTCGTTGAAAATTGCGCGCGAATGGTCGCGCGAGCGCGTGCAGTGGGGCAAGCCGGTCGGCAAACACGAAGCGGTGGCCCGCAAGATCGCGTTCATGGCGGCGACCACCTATGCCCTCGACGCGGTGGTGGAGCTGTCCGGTCAGATGGCCGACGAAGGACGCAACGACATTCGGATCGAGGCGGCACTGGCGAAGCTGTGGTGCAGCGAAATGGCCTGTGTCATCGCCGATGACCTGATGCAGGTCCGCGGCGGGCGCGGGTATGAGACGGCCGAGTCGCTCGCGGCGCGCGGCGAGCGTGCCGCGCCGGTGGAGCAGTCCCTGCGCGACCTGCGGATCAACCGCATATTCGAAGGCGCCAGTGAGATCATGCGGCTGCTCATCGCCCGCGAAGCCGTCGATGCGCACCTGGCCGCAGCCGGTGACCTGGCCAAGCCCGACGCCGACCTGCGCCAGAAGGCCGCGGCCGCCGTTGGTGCGAGCGGGTTCTACGCAAAGTGGTTGCCCAAGTTGGTATTCGGTGAGGGCCAGCGACCCACGGCGTACGGCGAATTCGGACCGTTGGCGTCACACCTACGGTTCATCGAACGTTCCAGCCGGAAACTGGCCCGCAACACCTTCTACGGAATGGCACGCTGGCAGGCCAAGCTGGAGCAGAAGCAGGGTTTCCTGGGTCGCATCGTCGACGTCGGTGCCGAGTTGTTCGCGATGGCTGCAGTGTGCGTCCGCGCGGAAGCGCAGCGGGCAGCGGATCCGGTGGTCGGTGAGCAGGCCTACGAGTTGGCCGAATTGTTCTGCGAACAAGCGACTTTACGGGTTGAAGCGCTGTTCGAAGCCTTGTGGAGCAACACCGACAGCGGCGATGTACGGTTGACCAACGATGTACTGGAGGGTCGCTACAGCTGGCTGGAAGACGGCATCCTCGACCAATCGGAGGGGACAGGGCCATGGATTGCAGCGTGGGAGCCGGGCCCGTCGACCGAAACGAATCTGGCCCGGCGATTCACCAGCGGCTCAGAACCGACCGCGGCGAGCGTGTAAGGCGGCTTGATGGGTAGCTACGTTGCCGGTACCGGCGAATTCAACCGTGACACCAACTACATCACCACCCGCATCACGGCCGACGGCCGCGACGGCTACCCGGTGGAGCCGGACCGCTACCGGCTGGTGGTCGCCCGGGCTTGCCCGTGGGCCAATCGCACCATCATCGTTCGCCGACTGTTGGGTCTGGAATCCGTGCTCTCCATTGGGTTTTGCGGACCCACCCACGACGAGCGGAGCTGGACATTCGATCTCGACCCAGGTGGCGTGGATCCGGTGCTCAAGATTCCGCGGTTGCAGGACGCCTTCTTCAAGCGGATCCCCAACTACGAGAAGGGGATCACGGTGCCGGCGATCGTCGACATCCCGACCGGGGCGGTGGTCACCAACGACTTCGCGCAGATGACCCTCGACTTCTCCACCGAGTGGACCGCGTACCACCGCGACGGTGCGCCGCAGTTGTATCCGGAGGAGTTGCGGGACGAGATCGACGAGGTGAGCACCCGGATCTACACCGAGATCAACAACGGTGTCTACCGGTGTGGCTTCGCCGGCTCACAGGACGCCTACGGCAAGGCCTACGACCGATTGTTCACCGCGCTGGACTGGGTGAGTGACCGGCTGGCCCGCCAGCGGTTCCTGGTGGGAGACACCATTACCGAGGCGGACGTGCGCCTGTTCACCACGCTGGCGCGCTTCGACCCGGTGTATCACGGTCACTTCAAGTGCAATCGCACCAAGCTGACGGAGATGCCGGTGCTGTGGGCCTATGCCCGGGATCTGTTCCAAACTCCGGGTTTCGGCGACACCATCGATTTCGTGCAGATCAAGCAGCACTACTACATCGTGCACGCCGACATCAACCCGACCGGCATCGTGCCCAACGGGCCGGACCTGGCGGGCTGGCGGACTCCGCACGGTCGAGAGGAACTGGGTGGCAGGCCGTTCGGCGACGGCACCCCGCCCGGGCCCACTCGCGAAGGGGAACGGGTACCGCCCGGACAGGGCGCGTAGGCGTGCCTTGGCCCGGCGTCAAAACGTCAGGCGCACCGACCATTCCGCATGCGGAGCCTCGCGGAGTTCGCCGTTGTCGACAACCAGCGTCAGCAACTGCACCACCAGCCCCGCCAGCCGTCCCCGATGCGGGTCGACGGTCGGAACGGTAAGAGCCAAGCGGGAATTGGGGCGAAAGAATGTCGTCGCGGTGTTGGTGGGATCGTCGTAGATCTGCAGCAACCGCCAGGGTGCCCGGCCGATGGCGTCGGGCACCGACAGCTGCACGGGATAACGCTCGCTGATCCGGAGTTCGCCCTGTGACTGCGGGGTTTGGCAGTCGTTGAGGTTGAGCACGTTGCAGTACATGTAGGGGCCCACCCGGGTGGAGTGGCCGTGTGAGTAGGCGCTGATCGTCGGCCAGTGCGGACCTGAGGGCCGCAGCACCAGCCACGTCGCGATCCCCGCCCCGATGGTCAGCACCAGCACGACGACCGTAAGCAGCACGGCCCCAGAGCGTTTCACCGTGGCATCGCGCTCGTCGAAGCGCCGCGGCGCTGGCCCTCCTGCTCGACCATCACCGGCCGGTTGCCGCCGAGGCCAGGAATGAGCGAGTCACCCCGGAAACTGACGATCGTCTGGGCCAGGCCGAGAATCAACAGCGCGCTGACCGCGGTGAACCCAACCCACAACTCGGTGTACACCAACACCCCGACCGCGCCGCCCAGTACCCAGGCCAGCTGCAGGGTGGATTCCGACCGCCCGAAACCGGAGGCGCGGGACTCCTCGGGCAGATCGTGCTGCAGCGAGGCATCCAGCGATGCCTTGGCGATGGCGCTCGATCCAGACGTGATCAGGGTGGCCACCGCGGTGAGGACCAAATTGCCGGCCACCGCGGCGGCCAGCGCGAAAGCCGTGACCACCACGGTGCAGCGGACCACCAGCACGGCCGGGCGGCCCAGTTTGAGCCGGGCGCTGGCGAAGTTACCGGCGAAGTTACCGATCGCCGCGGCGGCGCCGATGATCCCGAGCATGGCCAACTGCACCCAGCCGTCGGCGTCGTGGGCCTTGGCGACGAATGCCGGATACAGGAACAGGAAGCCGACCATCACCTTGATGGTGCAGTTGCCCCACAACGAGGTGATGATGTTGCGGCCCAACGGCTGCCGCAGCTTGCCGCCGACCTGCTTGGGTTCCTCCTGCCAGCTGAGGTGGAGCGCGTCGCTGTGGCGGTGATAGCTCAATGTTGCCGGCACTTCGCCCGCGGTCACCTCCACCCAGCTCGGGATCCGCATGGACAGCAGGGCGCCGACGATGGTGATGCCGACGACGACGAACAGGGCGCCGGGCAGCTTGAACAGATGGGTGCAGGCGAACTCGACACCGGCGGCGATGGCTCCGCCGGCGATGGTCCCACCGAGCAGGCCGAAGACGGTCAGCCGCGAATTGACCCGGACCAGGTCGATGCTCGGCGGCATGACCCGCGGCGTCACCGCGCTGCGCAGCACGCTGAATGACTTCGAGAAAACCATCATGGCCAGGGCGCAGGGATACAGCACCCAGGGCGGGAAGCTGCCGCTGGCACCGTCGTAATTCATGACCAGGATCAAGGCCAACGCCGTGCGCAGAGCGAAGGACAAGGCGAGCGCCACCCGCCGGCCATGCTGCAGTTTGTCCAGCGCCGGCCCGATCAGCGGGGCGATGATGGCGAACGGTGCGATGGTGATCAACAGGTAGAGCGCGACTTTGGATTTGCTTTCGCCGCTGGCCGCCGCGAAGAACAGTGTGTTGGCCAGGGCCACCGCCATCGCGGAGTCGACGGCGAAGTTGGCCATCACCGGCCAGGTCAGGGCCGTGAGCCCCGACTTGTCGGCGCCGTCGGCGGTGGCGGCGCGCTGCACCATCCAGTACATCCGCGATCCCATTTCGCGGCTGCGCATGGCGGCAGCCCGGGTGACGGTGATCCGCTCACCGTTGGTGTAAGCACGCTGCGGTGGCGGCTCGCTGGAGCGCTCCGGCGGCGGCTCCTCACCCAGCGGGGGCAGGTAGCGGTTGGCGCTGGGCATCGGTGGGGGCCGGCGGCGCCGATAGTCGCCGTCGCGATCGTCGTGGGCCGGGTAGTTCGCCATACCCGGATGCTCTTGGTGGGACCTCGGTGGTCCCTTGGGGGGTCGGCGGCCCGGCGGTGGGGCCATTCGGCCCGGATGGTCACCTCGCCGTGCGGACACCATTCAATTCTGTCCTATGCCGCCTCGCTGCGGAGGAAACCGGGTGTGGCTCGACCTCCGTGTCTCTCGGAAGACCGGTGCATCAGGGAAAGGCAGCGAGTGTGGTGACGTTAAGCTGTGACCGTGACCGGACCCAGTGACGAGACCGCCCAGGAGGGCGGCACCGTGACGGTGGCCGAGTGGCCTGAGGAGTTGGCGGGCGTGCTGACCGGTGCGGCCGAGCAGGCCCGCGCCGCCGTGGCGGAGTTCAGTGGGGCCGACGCCGTTGGTGACTACCTGGGCGTCACCTATGAGGATCCGAACGCCGCCACCCATCGGTTCCTGGCGCATGTGCCGGGCTACCAGGGCTGGCAATGGGCCGTCGTCGTTGCCGGGTACGCCGGCGCTGACCACGCCACGATCAGTGAGGTGGTGCTGATCCCGGGACCGACCGCGCTGTTGGCGCCCGAATGGGTGCCGTGGGAGCAGCGGGTGCGGGCCGGGGACCTCAGCCCGGGCGACCTGTTGGCTCCCGTGAAGGACGACCCGCGACTGGTGCCCGGTTACACCGCCAGCGGTGACCCGGCGGTCGATGACGTCGCGGCCGAGCTTGGGCTGGGCCGTCGTTGGGTGATGAGCGCCTGGGGCCGCGCCGATGCGGCCGAGCGCTGGCACGAAGGCGATTTCGGCCCTCACTCGGCGATGTCGCGCTCGACCAAGCGGGTGTGCCGCGATTGCGGGTTCTTCCTTCCGCTGGCCGGATCGCTGGGTGCGATGTTCGGGGTCTGCGGCAATGAGCTGTCCGCGGACGGCCATGTCGTCGACAAGCACTACGGCTGCGGTGCGCACTCCGATACCCCGGCCCCGGCGGGCACCGGATCGCCGATGTACGAGCCGTACGACGATGGCGTTCTCGACGTCGTGGCGGAGCCGGTCGCCAAGCCGGCCGAGCCGGCTAACGCCGGTGAATCGGCCGAGACTGTTGAGGCTGTCGAACCGGCTGTTGACGTCGTCGACTCGGCTGACGTCGGCGAATCGGCTGAGGCCGTCGACTCGGCTGAGGCTGTCGACTCGGCTGAGGCCGTCGACTCCGCCGACGCCGCCGACTCCGGCGACTAACTCCGCTCGGCGGCGGCCTTGATCCGCGCCAGCGACGCGTTCATACCCTCGACCAATTCGCGCTCAAAGCTTTCGGTCCCGCCCATCAGCGCATTGACCGACATGCTGGAGAAGGCGCTCACTCCGTTCTCGGCATGACGGCTCTCGGTCACCCGGGTGCCCTCGCCGTGAGGTTCGAGGTCATAGCTCCAGATGGTCCGGTTGATGTCCACCCGGAACGCCAGCCTTTGCTCGGGGATCACCTCCACGACGGTGCTGGTGGTGGGCCAGAACAACCGGTTGCGCCGGTTCATGTTCAGCGTCCGCGTGCCGGTGCGCAGCGGGCCGAACTGGCGCAGCCAGCGGCACTGCGGGCTCCACTCCGGCATGCGCTGCAGGTCCGATATCAACTCCCAGACCTTCGCGGGTGGTGCGTCGATATCGATCGAAGCCTGAAGCAGCGGGGCTGCCATGCGTCCTCCTACGCGTTGCTGGATGTCATTTCTTGTCGAGATACGTTTCCAGTCCGGACTGCGCGCCGCGGGCTCCGCGCCGGGCGGCGGCGAGCTGCCAGACGAAGATGCTGGTACCCAGCACGCCCACCCCGAGTCCGGCGATCGACACCGGTCGCCACGTCTGCAAGCTCGGGATCAGGAACGCGGCGGCCACGGCGACCAACCAACCCAGCGCACCGACCGCGATGACCGGCCACACCGCCAGCAGGGCGGGCGGCAGTGGCGGTGGTTCGGGCGCGGGCTGGTCACTCATCGCGTTTCAACATAGCCCGCCGCCGCAACGCAGCGAGCTGATGCCCGGCAGCGCCGACAGCGGCGGTGTTCGCCGTTTCTTAGCCAAGTTTCCGAATTTCCGTTGTAGATTCGCGCTGTGCCTGACAGCGATGCGCGGTTAGCTGCCGATTTGTCGTTGGCGGTCATGCGGTTGGCCCGCCAACTCCGGTTCCGCAACCCCTCGGCGCCCGTGTCGTTGTCGCAGTTGTCGGCGTTGACGACGCTGGCCAACGAAGGCGCCATGACCCCCGGCGCGCTGGCGATCCGCGAGCGGGTGCGACCGCCGTCGATGACGCGAGTGATCGCCTCGCTGGCCGACGAGGGTTTGGTCGATCGCGCCCCGCACCCCGTCGATGGCCGGCAGGTGCTGGTCTCGGTGTCCGAAGCGGGAGCCGAGTTGGTCAAAGCCGCCCGCCGGGCCCGGCAGGAGTGGCTGGCCGAACGGCTGGGGACCTTGAACGACGAGCAGCGCGACATCCTGCGCAATGCGGCCGACCTGATCTCGGCCCTGGTCGACGAAAGCCCGTGACCGCACCTACTCCCGACCTCGACGTTCAGGACGTCACCGATCCCGACGACCCACGCCTCGACGATTTCCGAGACCTGAACAGCGTCGACCGTCGGCCCGACCTGCCGACCGGCAAGGGGCTGGTGATTGCCGAGGGTGTGCTGGTGGTGCAGCGCATGCTGGCGTCGAGGTTCACCCCGCGCGCGCTGTTGGGAACCGATCGCAGGCTGCAAGAGCTCAGGGACGACCTGGCCGGCACACCGCTGCCCTACTACCGGACCTCGGCCGAGGTGATGGCGCAGGCGGTGGGATTCCACCTCAACAGGGGTGTGTTGGCCGCCGCGAGTCGGGTGCCGGAGCCCAGCGTCGCCGAAGTGATCGAGGGTGCCCGCACCGTCGCCGTGCTCGAGGGCGTCAACGACCACGAGAATCTGGGTTCGATCTTCCGCAACGCCGCGGGCCTCGGGGTGGACGCCGTGGTGTTCGGCAGCGGCTGCGCCGATCCGCTGTACCGCCGTGCCGTACGGGTGTCCATGGGTCACGCTTTGCTGGTGCCCTACGCCCGGGCCGGCGACTGGCCCGCTGATCTGGTGCTGCTGAAAGACCGGGGGTTTCGGCTCCTGGCGATGACCCCGCAGGGCGACGCCCGGGATCTCTCGCAGGCGGTGGCCGCCGTCCGGGATGAGCCCATCGCGTTGTTGGTCGGCGCGGAGGGCCCAGGCTTGAGCCGGGCCGCGCTGCGGATCAGCGACATGCGGGTACGCATCCCGATGTCACGTGGCACCGACTCGCTCAATGTCGCGACCGCGGCCGCGGTCGCGTTCTACGAGCGGGCCCGCTCGCTGATGGCGGGTTAGGGTCGGGTGTGGTGAACGACGAGTCCGTCCCTTGGGCAACGGGTTTGGCGGTGGCCGCCTTCGTCGCCGCGGTCACCGGCGCGGCGATCGTGGTGTTGAGTCTCGGCCTGATCCGAGTGCACCCGCTGCTGGCGGTGGGCCTCAACGTCGTGGCGGTCGGAGGGTTGGCGCCTACTTTCTGGGGCTGGCGACGCAAATTGGTGCTGCGGTGGTTTGTGCTGGGCGCCGGGGTCGGCGTCGCCGGGGCGTGGCTGGCCCTGCTCTCGTTGACGCTGGTGGGCGGTTAACGCTGACCGCTTGAGCGCACCCCGAGCAGCACGTCCTCCCACGCGGGGATGGCGGGCTTGCCGCGCCGGCCGGCGGGCTGCTCGGGCTGGGCCGGCGGGGGAGGCGGGGTGGCAGCGGCCGGTGCCGGGGCCGCGGCCGGCGGTGCGGGTTCCGCGACGTCGTGCGGGGTTTCGAAGGCCAGCCGTGCCACCGGTGCCAGTTGCCGGGGCTTGAAGTCGGGGTCGATCAGTTCGGTGGCGGCGTCGTCGATCGCGGTGACCGTGCCGCCGTGCGCGCCCGGGGTGAACCGGAAATGCGCGACGTTGTCCGAGCGTCCGGCCTGCCATCCCAGCTGCACCGTCCACCGGCTGTCCTCGTTGCGCCAGGCGTCCCAACTGAGCTTGTCGCCGCTCAGACCGCGCGCCACCAGCGCCGCGGTGACCGTTTCCAGCAGGGTCAGCACCGCCGGACCGTCCGCCAGGACGGGGTGCGCGGCGGTCGCGAGCTCGGCAGCCCGAAAACGTTCGAGCAGTACCGGGTTGGCGAACCGCTGGATGCGGGCCACATCCGATCCCGATGCGGCCGCCACCTGTTCGACCGAAGCGCCGGCCCGGATCTTGGCTTGGATCTCTTTGGGGCTGAGCATATTCGTGACGACGATGTCCAGCGCCGGTTGCTCCGGCGGGATCGGCTCGCCGGCCAGCACGGCCCGCAACCGATCGTCGTTCGGTAACCGGAACTTTTCGGCCGAGCTGGCACCCTCGCAGAGGACGTATTTGCCGTCGGGGTCGAGCCCAACCACTTTGAGTTCCCGCATGGCTTCTCCTCGCAGGCTCCGAGCAATCAGCGCCGGACCCATTACGTGCGCACTTTAATGCAGCAAACCCCCGCAACCCGTGCTGACACGCTGGATGGTTGCGGGCTGATAACGGGCCGGTTAAAGCCGCTCGACCACCCAGTCGATGCAAGCGATGAGCGCACTGATGTCATCGGGGTCGACGGCCGGGAACATGGCGATCCGCAACTGGTTGCGGCCCAGCTTTCGGTAGGGCTCGGTGTCGACGATGCCGTTTGCCCGCAGCGTCTTGGCGACGGCGCCGGCGTCGACGTCGTCGACGAAGTCGATGGTGCCCACCACCTGCGAGCGCAGCGCCGGGTCGGCGACGAACGGCGTGGTGTAGGACCGCTCCTCGGCCCACGAATACAACCGCTGCGACGAATCCGCCGTCCGCTTGACCGCCCAGTCCAGGCCGCCGTTGCTGAGCAGCCAGTCGACCTGCTCGGCCATCAGCGCCAGCGTGGCGATCGCCGGCGTGTTGTACGTCTGGTTCTTCACGCTGTTCTCGATCGCGATCGGGAGCGACAAAAAGTCGGGCACCCAACGTCCCGAGGCCGCGATGGCCTCGACGCGGGCCAGCGCCGCCGGGCTCATGACGGCCAGCCACAGCCCGCCGTCACTGGCGAAGTTCTTCTGCGGGGCGAAGTAATACGCGTCGACGTCGGTGATGTCGACCGGCAAGCCGCCCGCGCCCGACGTGGCGTCGATGACGACCAACGCATCGCCGGAGTCGGCGGGGCGGCGCACCGGAACGGCGACCCCGGTCGACGTCTCGTTGTGCGCCCACGCGATCACGTCGACCGACGGGTCCGACTGCGGTTCGGGCGCGCTGCCGGGGTCCGCCTTGACGATGATCGGGTCGCCGACGAAGGGGTTCTTGGCGACGCCCGAAGCGAACTTCGAGCTGAATTCGCCGTAGGTCAGGTGCAGCGATCGCTTGTCGATCAAGCCGAAGGCGGCCGCGTCCCAGAAGGCGGTCGCCCCGCCGTTGCCCAGTACCACCTCGTAGCCGTCCGGCGTCGAAAACAGCTCAGCAAGCCCCGAGCGAACCCGTCCTACCAGGTTCTTCACCGGCGCTTGCCGATGCGAGGTGCCGAACAGCTCGGCAGCGGTGGTGGTCAGCGCCTGCAGCTGTTCGGGTCGGACCTTCGAGGGACCGCAGCCGAAGCGGCCATCACGAGGTTTCAGGTCGGCGGGGATCTGGAGCTGGTCAGCCATGGTGATCAGGGTAGTGAGCCACGCTGCGCGATAGCTGAACGGGCCGGTGCTGTGACCTGGACCACACACGCCGCCTGGATGCTGCGCAGGCCACAGCCGTGGCCGGAGGTCTAGATAATTCCCAGTACCGCCGGTACCGTATTTCTCAACCGTCCGATGTACACCTCACTGGGGAGGCTCTGAATGGCCAGGACGCGCATGGTTCGACGGTGGCGCCGCAACATGGAAGTGCGGGACGACACCGAATACGTGGAGATGCTTGCCACGCTGTCTGAGGGGTCGGTGCGGCGCAATTTCAACCCGTACACCGACATCGACTGGGATGCAACGGAGTTTGCGGTCACCGACGACGATCCGCGGTGGATCCTGCCGGCGACCGACCCGCTGGGCCGGCACCCGTGGTACCAGGCGCAATCAGATGAGAAGAAGATCAAGATCGGGATGTGGCGGCAGGCCAACGTCGCCAAGGTTGGGCTGCATTTCGAGTCCATCCTGATCCGCGGACTGATGAATTACACCTTCTGGGTGCCCAACGGGTCGCCGGAGTACCGGTACTGCCTGCACGAATCGGTTGAAGAGTGCAACCACACCATGATGTTCCAGGAGATGGTGAACCGGGTGGGGGCCGACGTGCCGGGGATGCCGCGGCGGCTGCGCTGGGTCTCGCCGCTGGTTCCGCTGGTGGCCGGGCCGTTGCCGGTGGCGTTCTTCATCGGTGTGCTCGCCGGTGAGGAGCCGATCGATCACACCCAGAAACAGGTTCTGCGCGAAGGCAAGTCGTTGCACCCGATCATGGAGCGGGTCATGGCCATTCACGTAGCCGAGGAAGCGCGACACATCTCCTTTGCCCACGAGTTCCTTCGAAAGCGGTTGCCGCACTTGACCAAATGGCAGCGATTCTGGGTTTCGCTGTACTTCCCGCTGACGATGCGGATGTTGTGCAACGCGATCCTGATCCCGCCCAAAGCTTTCTGGGACGAGTTCGACATCCCACGCTCAGTTAAGAAGGAGCTGTTCTTCCGGTCGCCGGAATCACGAAAGTGGCTGCGCGACATGTTTTCCGATGTCCGCATGCTGGCCTACGACACCGGGCTGATGGAAAACCGCTCGGCTCGGCTGATGTGGCGGCTGTGCAAGATCAACGGCAAGCCGTCGCGTTACCGCAGCGAGCCGCAGCGCCAGCACCTGGCTCCGGTCAGCGCGGCGTAACGTCAATCGGCCCCTGCGGGCCTTGAGGGGTTAGTTCACATGCCGCACGTGATAACTCAGTCGTGCTGCAATGACGGGTCCTGCGTCTTCGCGTGTCCGGTCAATTGCATCCATCCGTCACCGGACGAACCGGGCTATGCCACATCGGAGATGCTGTATATCGATCCGGTCGCGTGCGTGGACTGCGGCGCGTGCGTGAGCGCCTGCCCTGTCGGCGCGATCGTTCCCGACAGCCGACTGGACATCCGGCAACTGCCGTTCGTCGAGATCAATGCGTCTTTCTACCCGGAGCGGCCGGCCGGTTCCAAGCTGCCGCCGACATCGAAACTTGCACCGGTGATCCCGGCCGCCGAGCTGCGTCCGCACCGCCATCCGCTGACGGTGGCGATTGTGGGCTCGGGCCCGGCGGCGATGTACGCCGCCGACGAGCTGCTCATTCAACACGATGTGTGGGTCAATGTCTTCGAAAAACTGCCGACGCCTTATGGTTTGGTGCGCGCGGGGGTGGCCCCCGATCACCAGCACACCAAGAAGGTCACCCAGCTGTTCGATCGGGTGATCGGCCACCGCCGGTTCCGGTTCTACCTCAACGTCGAAGTCGGCAAGCACGTGACGCACGCCGAGTTGTTGGCTCATCACCACGCCGTGCTGTACGCGGTCGGCGCCCCCGACGACCGGCGGCTCGAAGTCGACGGCATGGGAATGCCGGGCACTGGTACGGCCACCGAGCTGGTCGCCTGGATCAACGGTCACCCCGACTATGCCGGGCTGGCGGTCGATCTCAGCCACGAGCGGGTCGTGGTCATCGGCAACGGCAACGTCGCCCTCGATGTCGCACGCATGCTGACCGCCGACCCGGATGCTCTGGCGCGCAGCGACATTGCCGATCACGCCCTCAAGGCATTCCACAAGTCGGCGGTACGTGAGGTGGTGATCGCCGCGCGCCGTGGTCCGGTGCACGCGGCCTTCACCTTGCCCGAATTGATCGGGCTTACGGGTGTCGCCGACGTGGTGCTGGATCCCGAAGATCATCAGCGCGTGCGTCGGAACCTGGCGACGGTGTCGGACCCGTTGTGCAAGAAGAAGCTGGAGATCCTCAGCACGCTGGGCGACGGTTCGGCACCGGTGACGCGCCCACGCATCCGGCTGGCCTTCGAACTGACACCGCAGCGGGTGCTGGGCGGTCATCGGGCCAGCGGCGTGGAGTTCTCGGTCACCGGCACCGACGAGTTGCACCGGATCGACGCCGGCCTGGTGCTGACCTCGATCGGCTACCGCGGCAAGGCCATTGGTGATCTACCGTTCGACGAGTCGGCAGCCGTCGTCCCGAACGATGGCGGTCGCGTCATCGACCCCGGCACCGGCGAACCGGTCACCGGCGCCTATGTCGCCGGCTGGATCAAACGCGGGCCGACCGGTTTCATCGGCACCAACAAGTCGTGCTCCTTCGAGACCGTTCAAGCGCTGGTCGCCGACTTTAACACGGGCAAACTGACCGACCCGGTGGCCAAGCCGGCGGACCTGGCCGAACTGATCGCCGCCCGCCAACCCGACGTCGTCGATTCCGCGGGCTGGCGCGCCATCGACTCCGCCGAAGTTGTGCGCGGCGCTATCGCCGGCCGCCCACGCAACAAGTTCAGCGACACCGCCGAGATGCTTGCCGTCGCGGCCACCGCCCGGCAGGCGCCACCCAAGGGACGACGCCTGCTGGCGCGGCTGCGCGACCTGGTTTAGCCGGCCTGGGCGGACATCGCCTCGCGCAATTCCTCCATGCTGACTTCGCGCACCGGCTGACCCAGCGACCAGTTGTGTCCGAAGGGATCGGCGAGCACGCCGTAGCGGTCACCCCAGAACTGGTCCTCCAGCGGCATGACAACCGTAGCTCCGGCATCGATCGCGCGTTGAAACTTGGTCTCGACGTCGGTGACCGTGAGGTGGATGGTGACCGGCGTGCCCCCGAGCGCCTTCGGCGTCATCGACTGGCCGTTGCACATCTCCGGGAAGTCGTCGTTGAGCATCACCGTGAAGCCGTTGATTTGCACCGCGGCATGGATGAGCCTTCCGTCCGGGCCGGGCACCCGGCCCATCTCGACGGCGTCGAACGCCTTGACGTAGAAGTCGATCGCAGCCGCGGCATTGTCGACCACGAGGTGCGGGGACAGTGCGGGTTCGACGTTGATGGCCATCATCACTCCTCTGTTGTTGGTGGTGCCCGCCCAGGGCTCACGAGTACTGACTGGGGCCGGCCGCATTTCTCATCGCGGACCGGCACTCGGCCGTACACCGGGGACGGTAGACCCACCCACCGACAGGCGGCAGATCACTCATCTCGGCGGGCATTGTGCAGCGATATGGCGGCTGATACAGTCGTCTCGACTAATGATGAGACAGCTGTCGCATCAACTGTCTCGATACCGATCGTGAAGGAGTTCGCGTGAGTGGGACGACGCTGACGATTCACCGCACGCTGGACGCGCGCCAGCGCGATGTGCGTGAGCGGCTGCTGGAGGCTGCGCGCCAGCTGATCCGCGAACACGGTCACGAGGTGGTGCGGATGGAGCAGATCGCCGGGGCGGCCGGGGTTTCCAGGGCCACCACATACCGCTATTTCGCCTCGAAGGAACACGTGGTCTGCGAAGCGGCCCTGGCCTGGGGGCGGCAGGTTGCCCAGCGCATTCCGCAAGCGATCGCCTCAGCGGGGCCAGCGGCGGCCATCGACGTGGCCATCGAGCAGGTGGTGCGGGAAGCGGCGTCGGATCTGGCGATGGTCCGTGCCACCATGGCCTCGGTCCTGGCCCAGGGTCCAGTCGCCGAGCAGTTCCGCATGGGTGTGCGTCAGATGTTCCTGGACCTCGTCGGCGGTGCGGTCGACGACGCGCCGCCGACGCTGTCCCTCGACCCGGCGCTGACGGTGCTGGGGCGGGTTTTCTTCGCCGATCTGGCGTTGCTCGGAGTCGGCGACATCACCGTCGAACAATGCATCACCGAGCTTCGGCTGGCCGCGTCGCGCCTGCTGCCGTTCCGGGACCACCAGGAGGAACAATGAATCAAACAGCGCTGCAACCGGTTTGGGACTGGATGCGGGATACCCTCGGGGTTGGGTTCTTCGAATTCCCGTTATATTTCCTGCCCGTCGTCGTCGCGGTCGTCCTGGTGACCGGCGTCATCTACTCGATCTTCGACATCGCTGTCTATCAACGGATCTCGGCAAGAGTGGCTACCAAACTCGGCCTGCGCATCATGTCGACATATGTCGGCGCCGCGGTCGCGTTCTTTGTGCTGCACCGCGTGTTTCGGCCATGGGTCGCCGAGGTTCCCATCGCGGCGCCCACCCTGGTCGCCTTCGTCACTCAGCTTGTCTGCTTCATGGTTATCGGTGAGTTCCTGACCTACTGGTGGCACCGGCTGGAGCACGGCAGCCGCTGGGTTTTCCAGAAGGTGCACTTCATGCATCATCGCGTCCAGTCGCCACTGACCATCTGGACCAACTTCGTCGTGCATCCCGTCGAGGGTTTGATGGTGATGCTGTGCCTCTACGTTCCGCCGTTGGTCGTCGGGGCACACCCGCTGGTGGTGGTCGCGTACGCGGTGTTGAACACGACGGCCATGGTGATCACGCACAGCGGATACGACATGAAGCTCTACCCGCGCTGGCTGCTGCCCGCGGCGTCCGGTCACGAACTGCACCACTGCGAGAAGCGGCCCACTAACCTATCGGTGGTAATGACCTACGGCGACAAGCTGTTTGGCACCTACAAGCGGCCGATGGCGGTAGTTACGCAGAAGTGACCACGTGGTCCCAGCCCGAAACGGACTCCGGGCTACGCGGACCCGGGCCGACGTAGATCGCCGATGGGCGCACCAGCTTGCCGAGGCGCTTCTGTTCCAGGATGTGTGCACACCATCCGGCGGTGCGTCCACAGGTGAACATGGCCGGCATCATGCTGGCCGGCACCCCGGCGAAGTCCAGGATGACCGCGGCCCAGAACTCGACGTTGGTCTCGATCGCGCGGTCCGGACGTCGCTCCCGCAACTCGGCCAGGGCGGCCTGCTCGACGGCGGCAGCGACCTCGTAGCGCGGCGCGCCCAGCCGCTTGGCGGTCGCCCGCAGCACCCGGGCGCGCGGGTCTTCGGCGCGATAAACCCGGTGCCCGAAGCCCATCAGCTTCTCTTTACGGTCCAAGATGCCCTTGACCAGACCGCGGGCATCGTCGGTGCGCTCCACCTCTTCGATCATCGGCAGCACACGTGCCGGAGCCCCGCCGTGCAGCGGGCCGCTCATCGCCCCGATCGCCCCGGACAGGGCCGCGGCCACGTCGGCACCGGTCGAGGCGATCACCCGCGCGGTGAAGGTCGAGGCGTTCATCCCGTGCTCGGCCGCCGACACCCAGTAGGCGTCGATCGCCTCGATGTGCTTGGGGTTCGGCTCACCCTTCCAGCGGGTCATGAAACGTGCTGTCACGGTGGGACACTCGTCGATCATGCGCTGCGGGACGGCGGGCTGGTAAATGCCGCGTCCGGACTGCGCGACATAGGACAGCGCCATCACCGAAGCGCGGGCGAGCTGGTCGCGGGCAGTGGGTTCGTTGGTGTCCAGCAACGGCTTGTAACCCCAGATGGGTGCCAGCATGGCCAGGCCGGCCTGCACGTCGACCCGCACATCGCCGGTGTGGATCGGCAACGGGAACGGCTCGGCCGGCGGCAAGCCGCGACCAAAATCACCGTCGACCAAAAGCGCCCACACATCGCCGAACGTGACGCCGCGACCTATCAAGTCCTCGATGTCGACGCCCCGATAGCGCAGCGCGCCGCCGTCCTTGTCGGGCTCGGCGATCTTGGTGGTGAACGCCACCACGCCTTCCAGGCCTGGGACAAAATCCTCCGGGACCACAGTCATGGGCAGATTGTTGCACCCGGCCCTGGAGCGTCTGCTACCGGCCGGTAACCGACCGCCGAGTAGCGTAGGGACGGTGACGGGACCTGACGCGCGCCACCTGGCCGGGATGCGGGTCGAGTACGGATCCGTCGAGAAAGACGGCAGCCCCGACCTCGACGCGGACTGGCTGGCCCACGGCTGGCTTGCGCTGTTCCGGGCCTGGATGGCCGACGCCGAGCGGGCCGGCATCGCCGAACCCAACGCCATGGTGCTGGCCACCGTCGCAGAAGGCAGACCCGTCAGCCGCACGGTGTTGTGCAAGAACGCGGACGAAACCGGCATCACGTTTTTCACCAACTACGACTCGGCCAAGGGGCTCGAGCTGGCGGCGACGCCGTACGCGGCGGTGACCTTTCCGTGGTACCTGCTCGGCCGCCAGATACATATCCGGGGACCGGTCAGCCGGGTCGATCGTCAGGTCACCGAGGACTACTGGTCCAAGCGTCCGCGGGGCTCGCAGCTGGGTGCCTGGGCGTCACACCAGTCCCGGGTGATCGCCTCACGCGCGGCGCTACTCGAGCAACTGGCCGAGGTGACCGCTCGCTTCGCCGACTCCGAGCAGGTGCCGGTGCCGCCGAACTGGGGTGGCTATATGATCGCCCCCGAGGTCGTGGAGTTCTGGCAGGGCCGGGAAGACCGGGTGCACAACCGGATTCGGGTGATCGGTGGCCAGGTAGAGCGCCTGCAGCCCTGACCCTCGGTCCGCACCGGCGGCCACTACCCTCGTCGGGGATGTCTCTCTTCGCGGATACCACTCCGCTGCGCACACCCGATTTCCGCAGGCTCTGGATCGCCGGCATTCCGACCGTCATCGGTGCCAATCTGACGATCTTCGCGGTTCCCGTGCAGATCTACGCGCTGACCCAGAACTCGGGCTATGTCGGTCTGGCGGGGTTGTTCTCGCTGCTTCCGCTGGTGGTGTTCGGCCTGCTGGGTGGCGCCTGGGCGGACGCCATGGATCGGCGGACGTTGTTGATCATCGCCTCCTGCGGGCTGGCGCTGGCGTCCCTGCTGTTGTGGTTGCAGGCCGTGCTGAAGGTGAACGACGTGTGGGTGGTGCTCTGCCTGCTGGCGGTTCAGCAGGCGTTCTTCGCCGTCAACTCACCCGCGCGCTCCGCGGCGATCCCGCGCATGGTGCCCGGCGAACAACTGCCGGCCGCTAACGCGCTGAACATGACCGTGGGCCAGTTCGGTGCGATCGCCGGCCCCTTGCTGGCCGGGGTGCTGCTGAACTGGGTGGACCTGTCCACGTTGTACCTGCTCGACGCGCTGACGTGCCTGTTGCCGATCTGGGCGACCGTGCGGCTGACACCGATGCCTGCTGTGGAGTCCGACGAGGGCAGGCGGTGGGGGATTGGTGCGGTGCTGGAGGGCTTCCGCTACCTGGCCGGCAACACGGTGGTGTTGATGTCGTTCGTCGTCGATCTAATCGCGATGATTCTGGGCATGCCGCGGGCGTTGTTCCCCCAGATGGCGCATCAGAGCTTCGGTGGTCCGATCGAAGGTGGCTCGGCGATGGCGCTGTTGTCGGCGGCCATTGCCGTCGGCGCGGTAGCCGGCGGGGTGTTCTCCGGGTGGCTCCCCAGAATTCGGCGGCAGGGTCTGACCATCGTCGTCGCGATCGTGGCGTGGGGTCTGGCGATGGTGGGTTTTGGACTGGTCAGCGGCATGGCGCACGGTCGCGCGGGCCCAATATTGTGGATTGCATTGGCGTTCTTGGCATTTGGTGGTGCAGCGGACATGGTGTCCGCTGCGTTCCGGTCCACGATCTTGCAGACGGCAGCCTCCGACGATGTCATCGGACGGTTGCAAGGCGTATTTGCCGTGGTGGTCGGCGGCGGTCCGCGGCTGGCCGACACATTGCACGGTGCCGCCGCTGCCGTCGTGGGTACCTCGGCGGCCGCGGCCGGTGGTGGAGTGCTGGTCGTGATCGGGGAGGTGGTGGCGGCGCTCATTGCGCCGGCTTTCATCCGTTATCGGGGACCGGGCTCGCCTGCCTAGCGGTGAGCTCGTCGAAGCGGGCGAGCGCTGCGCCGAGGTCTGGTTCGTCGAACATCTCGTTGCGGCTGATCATCTCGTCGATGACGGTGTAGACGTTGATTGCCCGCCACTCGACGTCGGAGCCGTCACCGTCCGTGCCCCGCGCGGTGTGAGTGACGACCGCCCCCGAGTCGTTCAGCCGGTGCACGGCTTCCATATGGATGCTGATTTCGGGCATCTGCTCCCAGAGGGCATTGATGGATGCGGGCAAGTCGTGCTCTTCGATGCTGACGACTCGCCGATGGTCGATGTAGGTCCAGCCCGGTGTCATTGCGGGCAATTCGTGTCGGTTGAATCCGGCGTACAAGCGGGCGATGACTGACCATGCGTGCGCGTGGGCGGCAGCTTCGCCTGCCAGGTAGCGCGCGTCCAGCTCTTCGAACGCGGCGTCCATGTCGTCGGGGCTGAAGGTGACTACCGCCACGACCCGCTCGTCCGCGTCGATCTCCAAGACGCCGAGCACCTCGGTGAAGAACTCGTCCGTTCCCGTATCGCGGCCTGTGTAGCGTGCTCGCCCGAGGATGAGGCGCTGCCCTCGGGTGGCAAGGACGGTCGTCGTGACAATCCTTGTCCCGAGGTCCGCGGTCGCTTGCATGTCCGCGATCGCTGTGTCACGACCCTGCCGGATCCCGGAATTCACCACCCGCTGGCGATCCTCCATCCGGATGTTTTCGGTCATCATCTGTGCCGCCGCGGGCCAGTCGCGAGCGGCGAAATATGCTGCGAGGCGGTCATTCGCCCGACTTGCCGCGTTCTGCAGTTGCGGTGTCTGCGGCTGCAACCGCGCGAGACGGGCTAGCGCTGTGTCGAGGTCAGTTTCGTCGAACATTTCGCAGCTAGCGATCAGGCCGTTGTTGACAGTAAAGACGACAAGCATCCGCCACTCGCCATCGAAGCCATCGCGCGAAGTCCCTTTGGCAATATGAGTTATCACCGCACCGATGTCGGTCAGTTGGTGAACGGCCTCTACGTAGACGGTGGTATCCGTCAATTGCTCAAACGTGGCTTGCAAGTATGACGTGAGGTCATGGGGCCCGATCATGCTGAGTGAGCGATGGTCGACCTCTAAGCAGTCGGTTGCCACCACGGGGATTTCACGCCGGTTGAGATTGGCATATGCCCGAGCGATCACCAACCACGTTTGCGCGTGAGCCGCCGCCTCGCCGGCCAGGTAACGGGCGTCGAGTTCCGCTAGGGCGGCGCCGATGTCGTCGATATCGAATATTGCGAGCGCGGTGATCTGGTTGTCGTCGTTGCTCTGGACGATGTGCAGTAGATCGGTGTGGAAGGCGCCGGGTCCTTGATCCTGGCCCGACATTCGAGATCGGCTCAGGGCGAGATGATCTCCGCGGGCTGCGATAACCGTGGAGGCCATATCGGTAATGGCGACGTCGGCCGATTCCTGTCCATTGCCGAGGTCGGTATATCCAGACATCATCTGCCGCATCACCACATCTCGACCTCGCTCGCCTCCAGCTCCTACCACCTGACGGCGATCGTCGGTGCGGATGTCTTCGTCCAGCAGGTCGGTCATGGCAGCCCAGTCACGGGTAACGAAGCTGGTGCGGAACCGCTCGGCCAACCGGCTGGCGGCATTGTCCAGCCGCCTTGTCGGGAAGTGCAATTCGTCGAGCCGCGCGAGAGCGGCCCCGATGTCGTTGTCGTCGAAGACCTCTGCGTGGCCGAGTAGATCACCGTCGAATGTGAGGACGGCGAGGGACCGCCACTCGGCGTCGAAACCCTCCCGCGAAGTCCTTGCGCTGCATACGTGAGGACCACTCCGAAGTCCGTTAGTCGATGCACGGCCTCGATGTAGAACGTGAGCTCAGGCATCAGGTTCAACGCGGACTGGAGATAGCTGATCAATTCACCGGGCGCGAACGTGGTGCCGTGCCGTTGGTCAAGGCTCGTGAAGTCTCGCGTAGTGGATGGCAACACGTGTCGCCTCAGCGCGGCGATGCAATTCGTGGTGAGCGACCAGGTGTGCGCGTGCAAGGCGGCTTCACCCGCGAGGTAGCGGGCATCGAGTTCGGTGAACGCGGCGTCGATGTGGTCGAGGTCAAATGAAACCGCTGCAACAAGTTGTTCATTGGAGTTGAGTTCGAAGATTCCCAGTACGTCTGACGAAAATGTCTCCGTCCCGGAACTGCGGCCTGAGTAGGTGGCGCGCAAGAGGGCCAGCCGTGTCCCGCGCGTTGCAATGACGGTCGACGTCACGTCCATGGCGGGCATTCGTGTGGCCCGCATGTCAGCGAATAAGGCGTACTTACCTTGTCGGACGCCAGCGCCTACGACACGGCGTTGGTCATCGGTAGAGATGTCGTCGGTCATGATTTCCGCGATGGCAGCCAAGTCGCCTGTCGCAATGTGTTGCAAGTAGCGCTTGGCAGCTCGGGTTGCCAGGTTCTGCGGCCGACATGGATGCAGTTCGTCGAATCTCTTCAGAGCGATGTCGAGGTCTGCCTCGTCGAATAGCTCGAAACGATTCACCATTTCGCCGTCGACCGTTGAAACGACGACTCCCCGCCACTCGCCCTCGAAGCCGTCGTGCGAAGTTCCCTGGGCTGTATAGCCGACCACCGCGCCGAGATTGCTCAGCCGGTGCACGGTCTCGACGTAGGGTCGAACATGCTGATCTAGATCCCACCCGGCGCGCATGTACGTGACCATCTCGCCGGGCGCGAACGCTGTCACCCGGCGATGGTCAACCGCTACAAGATCGGCTGCCAGACAGGGGAGTTCGTCGAGCCCGATAGATGCATAACTTCCCACGATGACCCGCCAGGTGTCGGCGTACGGTGCCGCCTCGCCGGCCAGGTACCGGGCTTCCAGTTCTTCCAAAGCCGCGGCGAAGTCGTCGGGATTGAACGCTACCTGCGCCGCAATACCCCCGTCTGCGCCGATTTCGGCCACGAGGAGCATCTCAACGCTGAACCCTCCCTGCCGCGGATCGCGGTTGGGAGAACAGATCCGGGTGAGAACGAGGCGTTCCCCGCGGGTGGCAATCACGTCCGTGGTCGTCGGCGCTTCCTCCGTGAAAGCCTTCAGGTTCGCGATCACGGGATCGCGGCCCACCCACAAGCCGGAATTCATGAGGTCATGACGATCGTCGATGAAGCTGTCCTCGGTCAGCATCTCGGCGATCGCGGCCCAATCGCGATGCCGGAAAAGCGCGAAGAAGCGGGCAACCGCCAGGCTTGCCGCATTGTGAAGTCGCAGCGACTGATGCCCGAGCTGATCGAAAATGGCAAGCGCGACGTCGAGTTCTGCCTCATCGAAGATCTCGAAGCGCTTGACGCGGTCGCCATCGACGAGCTGCAGATCGACGCTGCGCCACTCGGCGTTGAAACCCTGCGACGAAACGCTCTGTGCCACATGGGTGCACACCGCTCCTCGCCCACTGAGTCGATGTACCGTCTCCAGGTAGATCCGGACGTTGCGGTCGTGGTTCACCGCATCGCGGAGGAACGGGATCAGGTCGCCGGGCGCGAAGGTCGCCGCACCCCGGCGGTGGTCGACGCTGACGCAGTCTGTCATGGTCGCAGGTGTCTCGCCCCGGTTGAGCGCGGCGGGACCGGCAATGATCACGGCCCACGTGTGTGCGTGGGCGGCGGCTTCGCCGGACAGGTACCGGCGATCGAGTTCGGTGACTGCGGCATCGAAATCCTCAAGGTCGAACACCACACGTGCCGTGACTCGTTCGGCGGCATCGACTTCGACGACGTCCAGCACATCGATGCCGAAAGCATCTGTATCTCCGTCGCGGAACGAGGATTGGACGCGGTTCATGGCGAGCCTTCCTCCGCGGACCGCCATCGTGTCGGGAACCATGCTCTTGACGCCAGCTCTGGCCACTACCGAGATTTCGGTCATCACGGCGTTGCGGCCCCGTCGACGTCCCGAGCCCACCACCTTCCGGCGGTCATCCTGGATGATGTCGTCGGCCAGCGCCTCGGCGACGGCGGCCCAGTCGCCGGCGACGAAATACGACGCGACGCGTCGGCTTACGACGCTCGCTGCGTTCTCGAGCTTGTACGGCTGAGGCTCCCCGAAACGGCTTTGTGCGGCATCGAGTTCGGCGTATGCGGCGTCGATGTCCGCGAGGTCGAATGACACTTGCAGCGCCAACCGGCCGTCCTTATTGATGCCGTAGACCAACAGGAATTCGTCCGTCGGTGCTCCGGGGCTGATGTCAGTACTCCTCGCCGTCAGGCGAGCGAGCGCCAGCCGCTCACCGCGCACAGCCAATACCAGGTGGTCGAATCGTATGGCGCCCCGCTCGAGCATGCGTCTCTGTACGTCGGTCCAGTTCGCCGCCGGGAGGTCGGCCTGCGTGAATCGCACAATCTTGCGGCGACTTTCGACGTATACCCCCGGCGCGAAGAGCCGTTCGAACTCGTCCCAGTCTTCGTACTGGATCGCAGCCGCGAGGCGTTTGCCCACCTGCACGCACGCGTTCTCCAAGGCTTCGCTCGGCGGTTCCGGCAGTGTCATTGACGGTCTGAAGGCACGTTCGCCGATAACCGCGCGGGCCATCTCGGCCAGTACAGCGGCCCCCTTCTGTTCGTACAGGCTCGCCGCTTGGGCTCCGGCGGCACGTGCCGCCACGGCATCACCGGCGGCGTCCAGAACCGTTGCCAGGCCAAGACATGCGTCGGCGTGGTCGACGAGCAAGTCGGTGCGTTCGGCGAGGCGGACCGCGTCCTTGGCGACCCGTCGGGCCTCATCGTGTTCGTGACGGCGTGACAATAGGTGTCCGCGCAGGGTGCGCCATGCGATCGAGGGCTTCAGTGCGTGACCCGCGAGACGTTCACTCTCGGCGCATAATTCGTCCGCCTCGGCGTCGCGATCGAGCATCAGGCAGGTCCGTCCGAGCAGCGCCGCCGTCTCGGCGGTGTCCGCGTCGAGGTGCATTCGCCGGAAACCGTTGTAGGCCTGACGAAGGTGCGGCTCGGCGCCGGCGGCATTGTCGGCGACGAGCTCGACGATGCCTGCGAACTGCTCGACCTCGAGCAGCGCGTGACGCAGGCCGAGCTCGGTGACCGTGCGCCTGGCCGAATCGATCATCCGCCGGGCCGCGGGCGCGCGACCACGGAAGGCCTCCAGCACGGCCTGACATCGCGTCGAGGTGGCCTCTACCGAGGGTGAGTCGGTCGTGATCCGCAGCAGCCGTACGACATCGAGGCACCGCCCACCGGCGCGCGGCACCGGGTTCGGTCCCCAGAGCGCCGCCAGTGGCGCATTGGCAAGGACGGCGTTCACCCGGCGGTGGTCACGTGCACGCCGCGCCGCCGTCAACGCCTCATCCAGTGCCGCCTCACAGTCACCGATACGGCCAAGGCGGGCAAGACATCCGGCGCGGACGGTGTGCGCCTTGGCTTCGCCGGCGGCATCATCCAAGTCGGCGAGTTCCTCGGCGGCCGTACTCAGCGCTACCTCGATTTCGTCGAGTCGATCAGGGTGAATCAGCATTGACAGCTGGCCATCGAAACACGTCGCCCATGCGCGCAGTCGGGCCGAATTGATCGTTGCCCGGTGCAATTGGGTGACGGCTCCGGCGGCCGACGTCACGTCACCCGCGGCGAGCAGCGCCTCGCAGCGGGCGACAAGCAATGCCGTGGCGTGATCCGCCCGATCGGACAACTCATCGTCGAGCTCTTCCAGCGCGTGCAGAGCACGGTCGTACAGGTCGGCCGCGCCCTCATAGGCCAGGCGGGCCATCGCCTGGTCCGCGGCGCGACGACAGTGCTCGACGGCCTTGGCCGCGTTGCCGGCCCAGGCGCATTCGAAGTAGTGGTGCGCGAGTTCCGCCAGTAGCTCGTCCTGCGCGCCAGGCAAGGCCTCCAGCGTCGTGGCGATCCGCTGGTGTAGCCGCATCCGGCGTACCGACGCGAGCTCGGCCAACAGCGACTGACGGACGATAGCGTGGTTGAATCGGTAACGGCCACCGTGCTCTTCGAGCACCAGTCCGGCTTGGCGGGCCTCGTCGAACGCGTCGACGAGGTCGCTGCCGATCACCTCTTCGACCAGTTGCAGCCCGAAGCGGCTGCCGACGACCGCAGCCGCGGACAGGGCCGTGTTGGCCTCCGGGGAAAGCCGAGAGAGCCTGCGGCTCACCGCCTCTCGCACACCCTGCGGTAGGGTGCTCTGATCCCACACACCGCCGCTTTCATCGACGTGGCGCAGGGCCTCGATCAAAAAGAACGGGTTTCCGCCCGTAACCGAAGCCAACGCATGCGCCAGTTCTTCGTCGTCGTAGCCGGCCTCGGTGACGTACGCGGTCACATCGTCTGCGTCGAGTCCGTTGAGGTGCACGCGGTCGGCCGTACCGTCACGGTGCAAATCAGCCAGCATCGCCGCCAGTGGGTGGGAGCGATCCAGATCAGTGCTGCGGTAGGTACCGACGACCTGCACCCGGGTGCGGTCGCCGAAGCGCAGCAGATGCCGCAAGAGGAGCAGCGTCGGTTTGGCCGCCCAATGCAGGTCATCAAGAACCAGAACGACCTGCGAAGCGGCGGAGGCGATTTCGAGCAGCGCGACGACCGCGTCGAACAACGCGTAGCGTTCGGTGTCGGGATCGGCGCGGGCAGGCGAGGCCAAATCCGGTACGACGTCCGGCAATCCGGGGACCAACGGCAGGAGTGCTTCCACGCCGCGCAACCCTCGCAGCCGGTCCGCGCCGACGCACGGCACCAGGGCACGCAGGGATTCCGCGAAGGGTTGATAGGGCGCGCCGAGGTCCTAGTCGCACCGGCCGTAGAGCACGGTCGCGCCCTGGGCGTAGGCCCGTTGGGACCATTCGCCGGCCAGGCGTGTCTTGCCGACGCCCGGTTCGCCAGCGATGAGGACCGCATGCGCACCAGCAATCTGCCCAGCGGAAACTAGGTGTTCCAGTTCCGGACCGCGGCCGACGAATGGCCCGGGTCCGATCAACACGGGTGGCAGGGCGGGCCGCTCTATCGGCGCGTCGGAAATGGTTTCCTCGCAGCGATCGAGGTCCAGCCGAAGTTCGAAAACGTGCTCCGGTCGCGCCAGATTGCGTAGCTGGCGCATGCCGAGGTCGGTTAGCGCCACGTCCTCTGGCAGTGAGTCGACGACGAGTTCCGCGCTGGCACCCGAGCACAGAATCTGCCCACCTACCGCCAGCGACCGCAGTCGGGCGGCGCGGTTGACCGCCCGACCGAAGTAGTCGCCGTCGCGGAGTTCGACTTCTCCGGTGTGCAATGCCACCCGGATCCGCAGGGGCTCGGCCAGCGCCCACGGCTCGTGGGCGATAGCTTCCTGCAGTTCGATCGCGGCGGCTGCCGCCGCTGATGGGCGGTCGAACACTGAGAACGTGGCATCGCCCTCGCCGCGCGTCTTGATCAAACGTCCGCCGCGTGCGGTGACGACTTGTTCGACCAGTTCGTCGTGTCGGGCCAGTGCTAGTGCCATCGCGTCGGGTTGTGCCTCCCAGGCAGCGGTTGACCCTTCGATGTCGGTCAGCAGGAACGTCACCGTCCGCGGCACCGCTGAAGAGTGCTGCGTCGCGAGGATCTCCAGGGCGGGATCCTGAGCAACGATCGCAGCTTCGAGGCGCCGGAGGTTGGGCCCGGGGTCGACTCCCAACTCATCGGCCAGCAACGCGCGCGCTCTCTGGAAGGCGCCTAGTGCTTCGCCCTGCCGCCCGGCCCGGTACAGCGCCAACATCAGATGTGCCCAACGCCTCTCGCGCAGCGGTGCTTCCGCCACCGCGGCCTCGAGCTCGCCGACGATCTCCGCGGCACGGCCGGTCGCGAGCAGCGCATCGGCACGGTCCTCCACCAGTGCGGCGTGGGCCTCGATCCATCGCGTCTTCTCGGCCGTTCCCCGTGGGCTATCGGGCAGTTCCGGGATTGCGCGCCACAGCGCCACGGCTTCATCGAAGTGGGTAACCGCTTGCCGGATGTCACCGGCGGCGACGGCCTCGCGTCCCTTGCGTGCGGCCGCTCGGTGCCGTACGGCGTCGATCTCGCTGCCCAAAAGGATCCATCCCGCCCCTTCGGTTAACACGAAGCCGTCGCCCAAGATGCGGCGCAACAGGGAGATGTGCGTCTGCAGGGCCTTCGCGGCGGTGCGTGGGGGATTTTCACCCCAGAGCATCTCGGCGAGCGATTCAGCCGAAACCACCGAGCCGCCGTGCAGGCCGAGCATGGTGAGGAGGGCCCGCGGCTTGGCGCCCGGTATTGAAACGGGCGCGCCGCGTTGCCGAACTTGGAGAGGTCCCAAAACCCCCAGTTCCACGTCTTGAAGGGTAACCACGTCCGCAATCGTCGGGGAAAAGATTCAACGCACAGTCAAGGTCGAGTAAAAGTGCCATAATCCCGGCCATAGCGAAATCGGATCGGATTACGTAGGCACTTACTGCAGTCTCATCCCGAGATTCGGGCCACCCTCAAGGTGCCGGCGAGCTACTTGCCGGTTTCGCCTGGACAGCGGGGAGGGGACGAATGTGTCTCACGTGAAAGTTGTGCCCGATGTGGTGGTCGCCGCGGTAGCGGATCTGGAAACTCTGGCGGATACGGTCGACGCGGCCCATCTCGCAACGGCGCCGATGACTCTTACAGTTGCACCGGCGGCCGCCGACGAGGTGTCGGTGAACATCGCGCACCTGTTCTCCGGCCACGCCCAGGACTATTTCGCGACGGCGCGGCAGGCCGCAGCGTATCAGGAGCAATTCGCTCAAACTCTGAGTACAAGCGCGATGACCTATGCCAGCGCCGAAAGTGTCAACGGCGCGTTGCTGCAGGGCTTCGAGGCGTTTTTTCAGCAGGGGCAAAACGCCATTCTCAACGCATTGACCGCGTACTTGGTCTGGTCAGAATCCTGGATAACGTTCGTACCCGGCCCCCTGCGAACCTACGTCTATGCCCCCATACTTCTGGCTTTGCTTGGTGCGCTCGGGCATGCGCTATTCGCAGCAATCGTTTTGGAGGCCATCGGGATGATTCCTGGGTAGCGCCCTTTGATCGTTTCCTGCGATATGCCCAGCACGTGAGCTGATCGCCAGTACGCTGCGGACGTGCGCTTGTCGTGGCCACTGGTGGGCCGCTCGAAGGAAATCAAGATCATCGAGGCTGCGCTCGCGGCTTCGGACGTTGCCGGGGTCGTTATTTTCGGTGTAGCCGGTGTGGGTAAGAGCCGGATCGCCCGGGACGCTTTAGCGGCGGCGGTCGCCCGGGGCTGCGAAGGCCGTTGGGTGGTCGGTACATCGACCGCGCGCGCGATACCGCTGGGGGCTTTCACCGAGTGGGCGCCAGCGGGGGTGAGCGGCACCCTGCCGCTGCTGCGCGGAGTGATCGACGCGGTGACCGCCGCCCCTCCCGGTGTCAGCGTGGTGCTGGCCGTTGACGACGTGCAGCTGCTCGACGACTTGTCGATCTTTGTCTTGCACCAGATCGTGCAGCGAGGCGGGACGAAGGTGATACTCACCGCCCGCGATGGCGACCCCATCTCTACTGCAGCACAGGAGATATGGACCCGTGGCGAATTCGACCGGCTAGACCTGCAACCGCTGACCCTCGACCAATCCGGGGCCCTGCTTTCGGCCGCCTTAGCCGGGCCAGTGGAACCCAGTGCAAACCAACGGCTTTGGGAACTCACTCGGGGCAATACGTTGTACCTGCGGAACATCGTCGAACAGGCAGTCGCCGACGGCCGACTCGCGCAGCGCCATGGATATTGGCGGTGGATCGGCGATCCCGAAATGCCTCCGGGCCTAGTCGAGCTGATCGAGTGTCGTATCGGAGCCCTGCCCACAGCGCTGAGCGACGTCGTCGACGCGGTGGCAGTGGCGGAACCCGTCGAATTGGGTTGTCTGAGACGTCTCGCCGAGCCGGCGGCTATCGAGGAGGCCGACACGCGTGCCCTGATCACCCTCGAGCCATCAGACGGTGGTGTCCAAGTGCGCCTGGCGCATCCGCTGTACGGCGAGGTGCGGCGACGGCGCGCCGCACCCACCCGCCTGCGCCGGTTGCGTGGACTGATCGCTGCCGAACTCGCTGCCGGCCACGATCTTGACGACATCCACCTCGTAGTGCGACGCGCGACGCTGATGCTGGACTCCGATTTGAACGCGGACGCGGAACTTATGGTGAGGGCGGCACACGGCGCCGTGTGGCTGGCGAACCTCCCACTTGCGGATCGTCTTGCCGATGCGGCGGTTCGGGCGGGAGCGGGAGTCGAGGCGAGTTTCATACGCGCACATGCACTGTCGTGGTCGGGCCGGGGGGACGAAGCCGACTCAGTACTGGCTGCGCTGGACCAAGGAATGTTGACGGAGACCGAGCGTGCCCAGCTTGCGTTCCTTCGGGCCAGCAACCTGCTGTGGGCACTCGGCGATCCCACGGGCGCCAAAGTGATCATCGACGAGGCATCGCACATCACCGCGCCGCAGGGCCGTCGCTACGTCGACGCGTTTCTCACCATCTACTGGTTCGCCACCGATCAGCCGGAGCGCGCGGAGCAAGCGTCGAAAAGCCTCGTCCTGGAAGAACTTCCCGCCGTCGTCGGCGCCGAGATCGCCTGGGTACTTGCCACCATCGCCGCCGATGCCGGACGCACCACGGACGCCGTCGCGGTGGCGGAGTCGGGGTATCGCGCGGTCGCGCGCTCACTTGATCCGCCGCACATGGGTTTCAACATCGCCGATTCACACGTCACCGCGCTCATGCTGTCCGGGCGTATTGCCGAGGTCTTCGATGTCGCCGAGGAGGTGCGTCGCCAGGCGGCCGACCTGCCAGGGGCGGCTCAATTGCTCGGCGCTGCGGTCGCCGGTCGCGCTGCCCTGGCCGGCGGGCAGCTGAACTCCGCGAGCGAGTGGCTCCAACAGACAGCGGTGGGTCTGTCCGCTACGCATGCCCTGGGTTGGGGGTACCGCTATCAGATCTCGCTTGCGATGGCGCTCGGAATGCGCGGCTCCCTGGCCGAGGCAACCGACATCCTGGATGCCATCGACGAGCAGCAACGCCCGTTCCGCTCGCTGGCTTATGAACGGACTTTGGCCCGGGCGTGGGTGTGCGCTGGACGGGGTGCCGTCAGCCAAGCCATCGCGAATTTGTCCGTCGGCGCTGAAAATGCCCGCGCGAAGGGGCAATTCGCTGCCGAGGTGCTGTGCCTACAGACCGCTGCGCAGTTCGGTGACCGGTCCGGGACGGCCAGGTTACGGGAGCTCGAGCGAGTCGTGGAAGGACCGCGCGCTGGTCTCGCGGCGCGCTTTTCAGCTGCTTTGGCCGACGGTGATGGCGCTCAATTGAACGAGATCTCAACGGCATTCGAGTCGATGGGCGATATAGTCGCGGCCCTTGATGCCGCCGCCCACGCCGCCACTGTGTATCGCTCCCAGGGTTTACGGGGGTCGGCCCTGGGATGCGCAACCCGTGCCGGAGTGCTGGCCGAGCAATGCGGAGGGATCACGACTCCGGCGCTACGCCAGGTCAGTGAGCCCGTGCCGTTCACGGATCGCGAACGCGAGATTGTCATGCTGCTCGGGGAGGGGCTGTCCAACCGCGCCGTCGCTGAGCGGCTCACTCTGTCCGTTCGCACCGTGGAAAGCCACATCTATCGGGCGATGGCAAAGACCGGAACAACGACTCGCGAAGAGTTGGCTGCGCTGCTACCGCGCCGTGGGGCGTCCCGCGATGGCCTCACGGTCGGTCGTTGAGTTCGGTGCGGCCGAGACACATTCATTGAACGCCACTGCAGCCGTGGAAAACCATTGCTCCTCGGCCGATTCTGACGATTAAAGGCGCCCGATGTTGAACAGACCGGCCACGCCGGAGGCCATGTTCAGGAACCCTGAGGCGAACGCACTGTAATAGCCGATTGGTTGGCCAAGGATCGGCGCCGTGACGGTGGTGTTGAAGAAGCCCGAGACGCGACCGTTGAGGCCCGAGCCGCCGACGGCCAGGTTGGAGATTCCCGAGACGGCGTGGTTGATCACCCCGCCGCCTTTGGCGGTATTGAAGAGGCCGGATATTTGCTCTCCGGTGTTCCCGATGCCCGAGACCTTGTTTCCCGAATTGTTGAAGCCCGAGTTGGCCAGCCCGGTATCCGTCGACGAGCCGATCGCGGTGTTTGTGCTGCCTGAGTTCCACCAGCCGGTGTTTGTGTCGCCCGAGTTGCCGTCCCCGGTGTTGTAGTAGCCCGCATTCCAGGAACCGGAGTTGACATAGCCGGCGTTACCCGTGCCGGTGTTGTAACTGCCCGAGTTTGCGAAACCGGTGTTGACCGAACCGGAATTCCCGGCGCCGGTGTTGAGTACACCCGCATTGCCGATGCCGAAATTGCCCACTCCGGAATTGCCGATGCCGAAGTTATTGTGCATCCCGGGGAGTTCCGCGGGGTGCACTCCGCTGTTGAAGATGCCGACATTCCCAGTGCCCGAGTTGAAGAGGCCGACATTGTTGGTCCCGGAGTTCCCGAAACCGATGTTGCCATCACCCGAGTTCAGCAGGCCGAGCAGGTTCACGCCCACCTGGTTGTTGCCGGTGAGCCCGATTCCGATGTTGTTGTTCCCAGTGTTCCCGAAGCCGAAATTCCCATTGCCGGTATTGCCCGCCCCGGTGTTGAAACTCCCCGAATTTCCACCGCCACGGTTGCCGATGCCGGTGTTGCCGAGCCCGACGTTGTCGTTACCGGTGTTACCTATGCCGACATTGTTATTGCCCGGTTGAAAGGCACCGTTGCCGATGTTCCCGAAGCCGATGTTGCCGCTGCCGTAGTTGCCTGAACCAACGTTGCCGCTGCCGGTATTTCCGCTGCCGACGTTTCCGTCGCCGGCATTCCCACCCCCGAAATTCCGATTGCCGATGTTCCCGTTGCCCACGTTGCCGCTGCCGTTGTTTCCGCCGCCGAGATTCATCGTGCCCCTGTTCCCGAGGCCGAGATTCATCAGCGTCTCCTGCAGGCTGGCGGCGGGCAGAGATCGTGCGGCGGCAGCGTCGGCGCCGATGTAGGAATCCACGCCCGCAACCAAAGCCCGCACGAACTGTTGGTGGAAAGCAGCCGCCTGGGCACTCAGCACCTGGTAGACCCTGCCGTGCGTGGAGAACAACGCGGCGATGGCCGCCGACACCTCGTCGCCCCCAGCGGCCAGCACTGCCGTGGTAGGAGCGGTGACTGCGGTACTAGCTGCCGCGATCGCCGCTTCAAGCATCGCCAAATTCGATGCCGCGGCGCTGATCAACTCCGGTGCCGCGATCAGGTAGGACATGAGTACCCCCGCTATCAAGGTGGCTGAACATCGCGTAATCAGCCTCACGCGTGGCGGCGTCGCTTGTGTAAGTAGCGAACTACTTAATCGAGTGCCGGCCGACGCCGTCGCCAACAGCGCCATCACTTCGTCGCCGTTCAATCAGCCCGGCGGGCCGCTGCCCCACACGGCGTCATCCCTGGCTACCGGGATCGAGGAAGTCCCGACCGCCCCAATCGGTCGAGGATAGGCTGATGACCAGTGCGTTAACCCCAGTAACGGCTCCTCGGTCGCCCGGCGGGCACGCAGACCTGACCCCGCGCAGGCACGCCGTCGCAATAACGACTACCTTCACCTATACGTACCTAGTGCACCTCTGTCGCACCTAGGGCGGGCAGCCATATCAAGCCTGAGCGCAAAGGGGTTCTCGTGGGCGACACCGACGACACCGCAACTCTGAAGTACCCGGGGGGCGAGATCGACCTGCAGATCACGCACGCCACCGAAGGTGCCGACGGCATTGCGCTCGGTCCGCTGCTGTCGAAGACGGGGCACACCACCTTCGACAACGGCTTCGTCAACACCGCGGCGTGCAAGAGTGCCATCACCTACATCGACGGTGATGCGGGCATTCTGCGCTACCGCGGCTACCCGATCGACCAGCTTGCGGAGAAGTCAACCTTCATCGAGGTCAGTTACCTGCTGATCTATGGCGAGCTGCCCACCACCGACCAGCTTGCCGAGTTCACCGGCCGGATCCAGCGCCACACCATGCTGCACGAGGACCTCAAGCGGTTCTTCGACGGCTTCCCGCGCAACGCCCACCCGATGCCGGTGCTGTCCAGTGTGGTCAACGCCCTTTCGGCGTACTACCAGGACGCCCTGGACCCGATGGACAACAACCAGGTCGAGCTGTCGACCATCCGGCTGCTCGCCAAGCTGCCGACCATCGCCGCGTACGCATACAAGAAGTCCGTCGGCCAGCCGTTCCTCTACCCCGACAACTCGCTTTCGCTGGTGGAGAACTTCCTGCGGATGACGTTCGGTTTCCCGGCCGAGCCCTACCAGCCCGACCCGGAAGTGGTGCGTGCGCTGGACATGCTGTTCATCCTGCACGCCGACCACGAGCAGAACTGTTCGACCTCCACCGTGCGCCTGGTGGGCTCATCGCGTGCGAACCTGTTCACTTCGATCTCCGGCGGCATCAACGCGCTGTGGGGGCCGCTGCACGGCGGCGCCAACCAGGCGGTGCTGGAAATGCTCGAGCAGATCCGCGAGAGCGGCGACGACGTCGGCGAATTCGTCCGCAAGGTGAAGAACCGCGAAGAGGGCGTCAAGCTGATGGGCTTCGGCCACCGCGTCTACAAGAACTACGATCCGCGCGCCCGCATCGTCAAAGAACAGGCCGACAAGATCCTGGCCAAGCTGGGCGGCGACCCGCTGCTGGACATCGCCAAGCAGCTCGAAGAGGCGGCGCTGACCGACGACTACTTCGTGGAGCGCAAGCTCTACCCGAACGTCGACTTCTACACCGGTCTGATCTACCGGGCGCTGGGCTTCCCGGTGCGGATGTTCACCGTCCTGTTCGCGCTGGGCCGGTTGCCGGGCTGGATCGCGCACTGGCGCGAAATGCACGACGAGGGCGACAGCAAGATCGGCCGTCCGCGCCAGATCTACACCGGCTACACCGAGCGCGATTACGTCGGCATCGACGGTCGCTAACTTTCCCGACGCGAGATTCCTTCCGCGAGCAGACGCAAAAGCCCCTGGATCAGACCCGATCCGGGGGCTTTTGCGTCTGCTCGCGCAGGGTGGCGAGCACCGCCATCGCGGCGTTGTGGCCGCCGACGCCCGACACGCCGCCCCCGCGGCGGGCGGCGGAGCCGCACAGCATGATCCGCGGGTGCTCAGTGGCGACTCCCCACTGACGCGCCGGTGTGTCCAGCGGCTCATCGTCGTCAACAAACGGCCAGGCGAGCGCACCATGAAAGATGTTGCCCGCCGTCATCCGCAGCGTGCGTTCGAGGTCCAGGGTGGTCGTCGTCTCCCGGCAGGGACGGCCGTCCGCGTCGGTCAGTAGCACATCTTGAATAGGTTCGGCCAGAACGGAATTCAGCGACTCAAACACCATGTCGGTGAATCGTTGACGCAAGTCGGCGGGATCCGCGGTGCCGAATACGGAGTGCGGGGCGTGCAAACCGAACACCGTCATGGTCTGCACACCCGCTGCCTGCACGCCGACGATGCTCGGGTCGGTGAGTGAGTGGCAGTACGCCTCGCACGGCATCGGATTCGGGATGCGCCCGGCCCCCGCTTGCGTGTAGCCGGCGTCGAGCTGGGACCAGGTCTGGTTGACGTGGAACGTCCCGCCGAACGCTTGTTCCGGACGGACATTGCCATCCCGGAGGCGGGGGAGCCGGCGCAGCACCATGTTGACCTTGATCTGGGCGCCGGGGGCCACCGTGGGCGGCGGCTCGCCCAGCAAGTCGGCCAGCACTGCGGGCCCCACGCCGGCGAGGACGAACCGGCCGCGGACCAGGCGCTCGTCACCCCCGCTGCGGTAGCGCACCTCGCCGTCGGGGGTGACGCCGAAAACGTCTGCGTCCGTGATGATCTCGGCGCCCTGTCGGATTGCGGCGGCTGCCAGCGCCGAGGAGACCGCTCCCATCCCGCCGACGGGCACATTCCAGTCGCCGGTGCCGCCGCCGAGCACGTGGTACAGGAAGCATCTGTTCTGTATCAGTGACGGCTCGTCCAGGCGAGCGAAGGTGCCGATCAGCGCATCGGTGGCGATTACCCCGCGAACCAGGTCGTTGCGCACGGCGCTGGTGATCGCGTGCCCGATCGGCTCCTCGACCATGGCATGCCAGGCGGCAGCCGCGTCCGGATCTGCGTTGGCCACCACGAGTCGACGCGCCTGTTCGCGGCTGCGCAGCGGTTCGAGCAGCGTGGGCCACAGCGGACGGGTCACCGATTGGCAGCGCCGGTAGAACGCGGTGAAGCCCTGCTCGTCGGGCGCGGCCTCGACTGCGGCGAATGTGTTCGAAGCACCGATCAGCAGGCCGGTGCGCCCGGCGGTTACGGGATTGGGGGTGTAGGACGAGTAGCTCCGCTGCAGCAAACGCACCGGGGCTCCCAGGTCGGCCAGGATGCGCGACGGCAGCAGGCTGACCAGATACGAATAGCGCGACAGACGCACGTCCACGCCCGCGAACAGCGGCGTCGAGACCGTGGCCCCGCCGATGTGTCCCAGGCGCTCGAGTAACCGGACCCGAAGGCCCGCGCGGGCCAAATAAGCGGCAGCGACCAGGCCGTTGTGACCGCCGCCCACGACGATCACGTCGTGATCGACCTGCGTCAGTTGAGGTAGCCCTCGACCTCGTCGGCCGGCCGCACGGCCGCGTCACTCGGGTCGCCGCCGGTTTCCCGCAGGGCCCGTCGCTGCCGCAGCAAGTCCCAGCACTGGTCGAGCTCGACCTCGATGCGGCGCAGTTGCTGGTGTTCTTCAGACTCACTGATCTCGCCGTCCTGCAGGGCCGCCCGCAGCGCCTTCTCCTGGGCAACCAGGTCCTGGATGTGCGCAAAGGTCTCGTTGTCTGCTGATTTCCTGCCGTCACCCATTGCTCCAGTGTGCCCGACAATCACCAGGACACCTGCCCGGACTCGGTAGGCTGCATATCGCCTGGAAGCGCAACAACGCGTCAAAGAGTGAGGAGCGACGGTGGGGGCAGATGTTGGTGTGGAGGAACCACCCGCGCCCGCTGCCGAGCAAATGAGCGGGCCACCGGCACCGGCGAATGATCGACAGCAGACCGCCCGTACCTGGTTGATCGCGGCGGCGGTGATCCCGTTCCTGATCGCGATGATCGGCTATGGCGCCTACGAGCGGCCCACCGGGGTGAACGAACCGACCGGTAACCTGCCGACTTTGGCGAGTCCCACGGCTGGCCCCAGCGCCGCGATGCGGCCGTTATCGCTGCTGTCGATCAGCCGCAACGGCAACACCCTCACGTTGATCGGTGACTTCCCCAACGAGGCCGCCAAGGCGGCGCTGATGAAATCGCTCCGGGCGATGACGACGCAAGGCGTCGTCGTCGTCGACCAGATCCGCATCGATCCCCTGGTGCGCGCGCTTGATTTCGCCGCCGCAGAACCCGTCTTTGCTGCCGGAGCGCCGATCCCCGACTTCACGCTTCGAGTCGAGCAGGACACCGTCACCTTGACCGGCACCGCTCCCTCGCCGGATCAGAAGACCGCGGTTGAGCACGCGGCGGTCAGCGCCTGGCCGGACCTGGCTGTGAACAGCAAAATCGCCATGCGGGCACAGATCACGCCCGGCGCTCCGCCCTCCGCCGCGCCGGCGGCCGCCTCCTGCAACGACCTGCAGGCCGCGATCAACGCCATGACGGGAGGGCCACTCGCCTTCGGCAACGACGGGGTGGCCCTGACCCCCCAAGACAAGCAAATCCTGATCAAGGTGGCCGACAAGCTGAAGGCATGCCCCAACGCGCGGGTATCCATCAACGGGTACTCCGACAACAGCAGCAGCGAAGCCATGAACATGCCACTCACTACCCAGCGAGCAACCTCGGTCGCCGAATACCTCATCGCCAACGGTGTGGCTCGCGACCACGTCGTCGCCAAGGGTCTCGGATCTGCCAACCCGATCGCCAGCAACGACACGGTCGAGGGTCGCGCCAAGAACCGCCGCGTCGAGATCGTGGTCAGCTAGGGGGACGGGCATGGGTTTCGTGATCCAGTGGGTGGTGTACCTGGCCGCGTTCGTGGCCGGGTCGGCCACTGCCTACGGGATCGTCGCGCTGAAGCGGAGGGTCGACGGCCGGGCTGACAGAACCGCTCTGGCTGCGGTCGAGTCGCCCGCGTCCGAGCTGAAGGTTTCGGAGCCCCCTCCCGAGCTGGGTGCGGATGAGCCGGAAGCGGAGGTACCGCACTGGCCGGTGTCTGCAGCGCAGTGGTCTGAGACCGCGCCCGACGTTGTGGAGTCTGAGCAGGGGTTGACGGAGCCGGTGGCGGCCGAGCCAGAGCCTGAGCCCGAAGCTGAACCGGCGGCCGTCGAGCTCCAGGCGGAAGCGGAGCCGAAGGTCGTGCCCGCTGAAGAGGCCGAACCAGAGCCGGTGGCCGACCCGGAGCCGGAGGTTGTGCCCGTTGAGGAGGATGAGCCGGAACCGGAGCCGGAGCCAGAGCTGGTGGTCGCCGAGGCGCAGCCAGAGCCCGAAGCCGAGCCCGACCCTGTGGCCGCCGAGCCGCAGCCGGAACCGGAGCCCGAACCCGAACCGGAACCCGAGCCGGCGGCCGGTGAGCTCGAAGTCGAGCCGGAGTTTGCCGAGTCACCATTGGCTGAGGATGAGCCGGTGGCTGACGCGTCAGAGCCCCAATGGCCCGGTGCTCCGGCTCAGTGGCATGGCTTCGATCTTGGGCGACCCGAAGCCGAGACCGCGCCTGCTGGCGACGCCGAGCCCGAGCTCGAGATTGAGCCCGAGCCCAAGCTCGAGCCCGAGATTGAGCCCGAGCCGGTGGCCGCCGAGCTCGTCGTCGAGCCCGAGGCTGCCGAGCCCCCAGTGGCCCAGGACGAGCCGGTGGCTGATGCGTCGCAGCCCCAGTGGCCCGGTGCTCCGGCGCAGTGGCATGGTTTCGATCTCGGCAGCGCCGAGCCCGAGGTCGAGCAGATCCCCGACCCTGCACCCGCGCCCGAGCCGGAGCCCGAACCGGAGCCGGAGCCCGAACCGGAGCCGGAGCCTGCGTCGGCAGAGCTAACGGAGGTTGCGGAGGCGGGGGAGGACGAGGTTGTGCCGGACCTGCCGCAACCCCAGTGGCCCGGCCCGCCGTCGCAATGGCACGGATTCGATCCGATCGCGGATCAGCCCGAGCCCGAGCACGCGGCGGCCAGGCCGGAGCCTGAACCCGAGCCTGAACCAGAGCCCGAGGCCGTCGAGCCGGAACCGGAGCCCGAGCCCGAGCCCGAGCCCGAGCCCGAACCAGAGCCCATCCCGGAGCCCGAGCCCCAGCTGGTACGGCCGCAGTGGCCCGGACCGCCATCACAATGGCCGGGGATCGGGGTGCGAAGGTGAGCGCCCACGTGCATTGGTGGCTGGCCGCCCTGTCCTTCGCGCTGGGAATGGTGTTGACGTTCACGCTGAGCCGACCCGCTAATGCGGAGATGCCCGCGTGGGTTTCCGCTGGACCGAGTCCGCAGCAGGCCGCCGAGCCCGCGCCGTCGGTTGCGGAAGTCAGCCTGGCCGAGGCGCCGACACAGCAGATGCCCGTCGTCACGACGGGTCCGCCGGCCAAGAAGGCCGTCGCGAAAGCGCCGCCGAAGAGGCGCAGACCTCCCGCCGCCGGAGATGCGCGGCTGAGAGCCGGTTCGGGAGAAGCCGTCACGGAGCGAATCAAGATGATCAGGGATGCGCCGACCGAACGCATCCCGATCTCCGAAGATGCTGCGACGCAACGTATCCCGGTGGTAAAGAAGCCCCCGGCGAAGAGGGCGCCCGCCAAGAAGGGTGTCCCCGCCAAGGCGCGGCCGAAAGGACCGAGAGGCACCGCGACCAAGCGTGTCCCAGGCGCCAAAGGCACTGCCACGAAGAAGATTTCGGTCGGTGACGACGCACCCACCACGGTATTGCCGCCGCTGATGCCGTACGCGCCCTACGGCCCTGGCTCCATGCGCGCCAACCCGGATGGCAGCGGACCGGAGGATTGGCCGGTGAAGGGACGCACAGATTCGCGCCTGTTCTACACGCCCGAAGATCCGGACTACGACAGCATCGAAGCCCAAGTCTGGTTCGAGAACGAAGAGTTCGCCAAGCGGGCGTTCTTCACACCGTGGAGCAGAAGCACCCGCAAGAACTAGCCGCGGAAACGTCAGCTCGGGCCGGGCAGGCGCAGCACCAGGCGCGCCCCGCCCATCGGGCTGTTCTCCAATGACGCTGTCCCGCCGTGCAAATGGGCTTGTTGGGCCACTAGCGCCAGCCCCAGCCCGGAGCCCGAGTGCGAGGCTGTCGACCCCCGGGAGAATCGCTCGAAGACCACCTGCCGTTCCTCTTCGGGCACCCCGGAGCCGTCGTCGTCGATCGCGATCTCCACGCCCGCGCGCGAACTGACGGCCGACAGCTGGACCCGGGTCGCGCCGCCGTGCTTGACGGCATTGGCGATCGCGTTGTCCACCGCCAGGCGCAGCCCGGCTGGCATCCCGACGATGATGCAGGTCGGGGACGGCACCAGCGAGACATCCAGGTCGGGGTAGATGCGGGTGGCGTCGTGGGCGGCCCGGTCGAGCAGGTCGGTGATGTCGACGGGTACGTGGTCGTCGGAGGTCGACAATTCGCCCTGGGCCAGGCGCTCGAGCGCGCTCAGTGTGGCCTCGATACGCGACTGGGTGCGGATCACGTCGTTGAGCACCTCTTTGCGCTGGTCATCAGGCATGTCGAGGGTAGAGAGCACCTCGAGATTGGTCCTCATCGCGGTGAGCGGCGTGCGCAACTCGTGCGATGAAACCGCCGCGAAGTCCCGCGCCGACGCCAGCGCCTCCTGGGTCCGGTTCTGCTCATTCCAGATCCGCTGCAGCATGCCTCGCATCGCCTCGGCGATCTCAACGGCCTCGCTGGCACCGTGCACTTCGACCCGGGGCGCCTCGTCGCCGGCGTCGATCGACCGGGTCTGTTCGGCGAGCTGTTTGAACGGGCGCACGGCGAACGCGGCCAGCAACCATGCGAACACTGCCGCCGCGCTGATGGCGAAACCACAGATCAACAGCACTCGTCGATGCAGATTGTTGGTCTCGGCATAGGTTGCGTCATAGGTCGCGCCGACGGCAAGCGAGGTGGGTTCTGGACCGGGAATTTCCACCGTGCGTACCCGGTACCGCACGCCGTGAATAAACGTATCGGCGTAATCGGCTTGCAGCCTGGGAAGCGTGATGTCCGAATTCGACTTGATGACGTTGCCGCGGCGGACCGTGATCAGGGCGTCCTGGTCGTTGGGCGAGCGCGGGATCTCATCAAGGCCGCGGGGCACGAACGGGATGGCGAAGCCGGCTGCCTCATCCAGCCGGCGGTCCAGCCGCTCTTTGCGGTCCTTGGTGATACCGACCCACACCACGACGCCGACGATCAGCACCGGGATCGCGGCACCGATCACCGTCGCCACCACGACCCGCGTCCGCAGCGAGGGCGTCCGGGCGAAGACCCTGGACAAAAAATTCATCGCCACCATGTGGCACCCCGCGCACTCATTGCATTCTGAGCACGAACCCGACTCCCCGGACGGTGTGCAGCAGCCGCGGGCCACCGTTGGCCTCCAGCTTGCGCCGCAGATATCCGATGAAGACGTCGACGACGTTGGTGTCGGCGGCGAAGTCGTAGCCCCACACCAATTCAAGCAACTGTGCGCGGGACAAGACCGCCGTCTTGTGCTCGGCCAACACGGCGAGCAGGTCGAACTCCCGCTTGGTCAGGTCGACGTCGACGCCGTTGACCCGCGCGCGGCGCCCCGGAATATCCACTTCCAGCGGCCCGACCGTGATGGTTTCCGACGACGACGTCGCGGTAGCGCCGCGGCGACGGAGCAGCGCGCGCACCCGGGCCACCAGCTCGGCCAGCACGAACGGTTTGACCAGGTAATCGTCGGCACCGGCTTCCAACCCGGCTACCCGGTCGTCGACCGAACTGCGCGCGCTGAGCACGCACACCGGCACGTCGTTGTCCATGGCGCGCAGTGCCGTGACAACGCTCACGCCGTCCAGCACCGGCATGTTGATGTCCAGCACAATCGCGTCCGGCCTGGTCTCGGTCGCGCTGCGGAGGGCCTCGGCGCCGTCGACCGCCGTTGATACCTCGAATCCGGAGAGCCGCAGACCGCGCTCCAGCGAGGCGAGCACGTCGGAGTCATCGTCGACAACCAAGACCCGAGGTGAGTTCACACCAGTGTCCATGCGCCTATCTTGCCTGATTCTCGGCGGCGCCGGTGGGAGGCGCGAGGTCGGTGGTGATACGCGCACGGTAAACGGGCCTGTGCGAAAAGGCCACGTGTCCGACGCAGTGGTGCTACCGCCCTGCCGTTGACGACGCTCCCGCATCGAAATCAAATGGCGCAGAGCGGCATTCACCATTCGAGCGGTCTGGCGATCACGAGTTCGATTGCCACAGTGCGGTTTTTAACCAGGACGTAGGTGCCTGACTGCTCAGATGTCCTGGGCGGCACCACGCCCGGCGGCGCGCCCGGAGAAGATGCAGCCGCCAAGGAACGTTCCCTCCAGCGCGTTGTAACCGTGCACGCCTCCGCCGCCGAATCCTGCCACCTCGCCCGCCGCGTACAGACCGGGGATGGGCTGACCGTCGTTACCGATCGCCCGCGATGACAGGTCAGTCTGTATGCCGCCCAACGTTTTCCGCGTCAGAATGTGCAGCCGGGCCGCAATCAAGGGTCCAGCTTTGGGATCCAGGATACGGTGCGGCGTGGCGACCCGGCCCAACCGGTCGCCGAGCGCGCGCCGAGCGTTGCGGATGCCTTGCACCTGCACGTCCTTGCAGAACGGGTTGGCGACCTGGAGGTCCCGGGCTTCGATCTGCGCGCGGATGTGCGCGGGATCGAGCAGGGATTCGCCGGTCAGTGCGTTCATTTGCTTGACGAGGTCATCGAGATCGTCGGCGACAAGGAAGTCGGCACCATGGCTCTTGAATGCCTCCACCGGACCCGTGGCGTCCCGGTTGAAGAACCGCTCCTGGAGAACGGCCATCAGGCTCTTGCCGGTGATGTCGGGGTTTTGTTCCGAGCCCGAGAGTGCGAACTCCTTCTTGATGATCCGTTGGGTCAGGATGAACCAGGAGTAGTCGTATTTCGCGATGTCTGGGTCGGTGCGCAGATGCTTCAGAGTGCCCAGGGTGTCGTAGCCGGGCAGGAAGGGGGCCGGCAGGCGCCGGCCGAGCGCGTCGAACCACATCGACGACGGGCCGGGAATGATTCGGATGGCGTGCTTGGGCCAGATCGGATCCCAGTTGTTGACGCCTTCGACGTAATGCCACATCCGGTCCCGGTTGACCAGCCGAACACCGCTGTCTTTCGCGATGTCAAGCATGCGTCCGTCGACATATGCGGGCACGCCGGTGATCATCGAGGAAGGCGGGGTGCCCAACCGGTCCGGCCAGTAACGGCGCACCATCTCGTGATTGGCGCCGATGCCGCCGCTGGTGATGATCACCGCTTGCGCTGACAGCTCGAACTCACCGACCTCGTCGCGATTGGAGGGGGCGCCCCGTACCGCGTCATCGGATGCCAGGACGGCACCTTTAACCCCGGTGACCGCGCCGTCGGTGTAGACCAGCTCGTCCACCCGATGCCGGTGATAGAACTTCACCAGACCGTCCTTAGCGGCCTGTAGGGCTGAGTTGACGAACGGTTCGACGACGCCCGTGCCGGTGCCCCAGGCGATGTGGAACCGCGGGACCGAGTTGCCGTGCCCTTCGGCGCGCAGATCCCCGCGCTCGGCCCACCCGACGGTGGGCATCAGCTTGATGCCGAGGTCGGTCAGGTAGGAGCGCTTCTCGCCGGCGGCGAATTCGACGTAGGAGCGGGCCCATTTCGCGGCCCAAGCGTCCTCGTCGTCGAGCCGGTCGAACCCCGCACTGCCGGACCAGTCGTTCCAGGCCAGCTCGAAAGAGTCTTTGATGCCTAGGCGCCGCTGTTCGGGGGTGTCGACGAGGAAGAGTCCGCCGAACGACCAGAATGCCTGACCACCCAGGTTTGCTTCGTTCTCCTGATCGATTACTGCGACCCTTTTGCCGCTCCGGGTCAGTTCATGCGTGGCGACCAAGCCGGACAATCCCGCACCGATGACGATGACGTCAGCGTCCATGTGACAGCCTCTCTGCGAGAGTTCATTCTATCGATACGTCAGCGTATCATATACATGAACGTATTGAAAGCCTATTGCGGGACCCGTGGCGATCACTGGTTCAGCGGGTCAGCACCACACTCATCAGTTGGGTGAGCCAGGCGCGTGCGGCAACCTGATCGCTGTCGAGGAGCAACTGGACGCTGACCCCGTCGTAGGCGGCGATGATGGCACGGGCGGTGTCGGTGACACTTCCCACTGCGGGGTGAAAGTCGATGCCGCTCGCGGTCAGCCGCTCCTCGATGACTTTGCGCAACTGCGCGCGGTGGATTTCCCAGCGGTGCGCCAGTTCGGGTTTGCGCGCGGCGTACAGCAGGAAGTCGAACTTGATCAACAGCCAGTCGCGTTCGAGCAGCAGGGTGTCCACTATCCGCTCGACGGCGCCGGTGAGGTCGGTCGCGGGATCGCTGTTTTCCATCGCCGTCCGGACTTGATCGGCGGTTCGCACAGCCCACTCGTCATAGAGCAGGAAGAACAATTCCTCCAGGCTTTCGAACTGGGAGTAAAAGGCGCCCCGCGTGTACCCGGCCGCTTCGCACACATCCTCGATCGTCACGTGCCCGTAGCCCTTCTCGGCGAATACCTGAAAGGCGGCCGTGATCAGCCTGGCGCGCGTCTCCGCGCGGCGTTTGGTGACTCGCACCGGCTTTTCTGCCGTAGGTGTCGTAGACGGTGGCATGCTGTTCCTCCCATTCCCCTTATAAACCGATACATTGCCACATCGGATACGCGATGGCTACCTCGGTGCCAGCCTCGGAGCCTGATCGTGACCGACACCCAGAAACCCCGGCGCTGAGTTAGCTGCCGGGGTTGCTGTGTTGGGCCGGGTCCTAGATGCCGCCGCCGTCACCGCCCTTTCCGCCGCCACCGCCGCCACCGCCGGTGGTGCCGTTCGGGTTGGTGCCGCCGCTACCGTTGTTACCGGACTGGCCGGAGATGCTGATAGTCCCGTACCTTCCCGTGCCGCCCTTGCCGCCGGTGCCGCCGGTGCCACCCGCCGCGCCGGTGCCGGAGCCGAATGGCGGCGCGATGCCGTCCCCACCGGCACCGCCGCGACCGCCGTTCCCGCCGTCGCCCCCCGGACCGCCGTTGCCTTCGCCGCCACCGCCGCCGCCGCCGGCGTGACCACCCCTGCCCGGGCTGAACAGGACGGATGCGTCGGCGCCGTCACCGCCGTTACCGCCATTGCCGCCGTTGCCACCGGCGCCTTGCAGGCCCTTCCCGCCGACACCGCCGAAGCCGCCCGCCGCGCCGTTGGCATTGTTGCCGACGCCTCCGTTGCCTCCGTTGCCGCCAGCCCCACCGTGTCCGCCGGTGCTCCCTTCGCCGCCGCTGCCGCCTCGGCCACCCGCGCCGCCGGCAGGGTGGATCACGCCTCCGACGTCACCGTTGCCACCGTTGCCGCCTCGACCGCCGTTTCCACCGGCTCCCTGCATCCCGTTCGCGCCGGACGAGCTGGTACCGGCGCCCGCACCGCCCTGGCCTCCGACACCAGCCTTGCCGCCCGTGCCGCCCGTGCCGCCGTTGCCGCCGTAACCTGCTTGGGGCTTGCCAGCGGTCGCTTCGGCGCCGTTGCCGCCGTTTCCGCCGGTGCCACCGGTGCCGCCGTTGCCGCCGACCCCGCCAGTGCCCCCGGCGCCTTGGGTTCCGTTCTTGCCGCCGTTGAGGTTCCGCGCCTGGCCGGCGGCGCCACCATCACCGCCCTTACCGCCGGCGCCGCCCGTCCCGCCGGTGCCGCCGGTACTGCCGTCGCCACCGGTCCCGTTTCCGTTGCCCGGGGTGCCGTTGAAGCCATTGCCACCGGTACCGCCGTTGCCGCCGGTCCCGCCCGTGCCGCCCTTGCCCCCATTGCCCCCGTTGCCGTGGAAGAGGCCGCTGTCGCCGCCGGCACCGCCGGCACCTCCGGTCGCGCCGGTGCCGCCGGTGCCCCCCGTACCGCTGGGGTTGTTGCTGTTGGAGCCGGTGGTGCCTATGCCGCCTTTGCCGCCGTTGCCGCCGTTGCCGCCGTTGCCGTCGAGGCCCCCATTGCCTCCGTTACCGCCCCTACCGCCAACCGTGTTGGGTGTGGTCGCGTCCGCGCCGTGGCCGCCGTTGCCGCCGTTGCCACCGCTGGTCGGGGTCTCACCCCAGGCGCCCTGGGCGCCGCGGGTGCCGTTGGGGCCCTCGCCGCCCGCGCCGCCCTGCCCGCCGGCGCCGCGGCTCCCGCCGTTGCCGCCGTTGCCGCCGTTGCCGTTTCCACCCTTGTCGAACGAGCCGTTGGCGCCATCGCCACCGTCTCCGGCATAGCCCCCGTCACCGCCATTGCCACCGGCGCCGCCCGCGCCCTGAGTTCCCGCCTTGCCCACGTGCGCGGTGCCGCCCTTTCCGCCGTTGCCGCCGTCTCCGCCCTTACCGCCGGCACCGCCGTCGCCGCCGTCACGACCGTTCGGCCCCATAGAGGACCCGTGGTCGCCGCGGGTGCCGTTACCCCCGTTGCCGCCGTCGCCACCGGTGCCGCCGGCGCCGCCGTTGCCGGCGTCGCCCTTAACGGATCCACCATTTCCGCCGATTCCACCGGACCCGCCCCTGCCGCCGGAGCCGCCGGTGCCACCATCGCCGCCGCCAGTCCGGGGCACCGATCCGTTGGTGCCGATCGCCCCGTTGCCGCCGGTCCCGCCATTTCCGCCTTTGCCGTACGCTCCGGCGTTGCCGCCGTTGCCGCCGGCGCCGCCGTCGCCGCCGGATCGGGTGGGGTCGCCGCCACCAGCCCCGTTGCCGCCGGCCCCACCGTTGCCGCCGTTGCCGAAGTTTCCGCCGTTGCCCCCGTCGCCGCCGGAGGCGCCGGTGCCGTGGGGTGCGAAGGCGTCCGCTCCTCGACCGCCGTTGCCGCCGTTGCCGCCGGTGGTGGGCCGAACGCCGTCCCACCCGTCGGCGGCGTAGGAATTGCCGCCGCTGGAGCCGCCCTTGCCACCGGTCCCGACATTGCCGACATCGCCGCCGTTGCCGCCCTTGCCGCCGACGCCGTTCTTGACGTCCCAGCTGCCGTCGGCGCCGTTGCCACCGTTGCCGCCTGCGCCGGCGTTGCCGCCGTCGCCACCCCTACCGCCGGCGCCGTGGGCGCCGGCCTGGCCGGCTGTCGCACTGCCACCGACGCCGCCGTCACCGCCAGCCCCACCGGCTCCGCCGTTGCCGCCTTTCGCCCCGTCGTAACCATCAAGATGCTGTGTGTTGCCGTTGGAAGCGGCAAATGCGTTGCCGCCGTCGGCGCCCTTGCCGCCGGCACCGCCGGCACCGCCGGCACCACCGTCTCCGGCAATGGCACCACCGTTGCCGCCGGCACCGCCTGCACCGCCGGCACCTCCGTCGCCGCCATTACCCGGAATCGTGCTGGAGAAGGCCGGGCTGCCCTGGTACCCGTTGCCACCCCGGCCCCCGGCGCCACCATCGCCGTGCGTCCCGCCGTTGCCGCCGGCGCCACCGCGGGCCCCGCTGCCGCCCGTCCAGAACGCGTCGGCACCTGCGCCGCCGTCGCCACCGTTTCCGCCGTGCGGGGTCAGTCCGGTCGCACCGTAGGCACCGTTGCCGGCTTTGCCGCCGAAACCGCCGGCGCCGCCCGCTCCGCCGACTCCCGGGTTGCCGCCGTTACCGCCAGCGCCGCCGACTCCGTTGTTCGCCGCCCAGTTTCCGGCGCCGCCGTTGCCGCCATTGCCCGCAACGCCGCCGGTGCCGCCGTTACCGCCGGCACCACCGGCGCCCTGACCGCCGGTCGGGGTGAAGAGGCTGTTGAGCAGACCGCCGGTGCCGCCGGCGCCGCCGGACCCGCCGACGCCGCCATTTCCGCCGTTGCCGCCCGCCTGTCCGTTCACACCTGCGCCGAGGTCGCCCAGACCGCTGCCGCCGGCGCCGCCCTGCCCGCCCTGGCCGCCCGCGCCGCCGACGCCGCCCGTGCCGAACAACCGTGACGCTTGCCCGCCCGCGCCGCCGACCCCGCCGTCGCCACCGGACGTACCGTCGACTCCGGCGCCGCCGGCAATGCCCGCAGCGCCGTTACCACCGGCACCGCCCGCGCCGCCGTTGCCGTAGAGCAGGCCGCCCGCGCCGCCGGCACCCCCGGCGCCGCCGGTGATCGCTCGCGCGGTGCTGAGTCCGCCGGTTCCGCCCGCACCCCCGGTGCCCCACAGTCCGGCATTGCCGCCGATCCCGCCGGCACCGCCCGCAGTCCCCGCGCCGCCGGTCCCGCCGTTGCCGTAGAGCCAACCGCCCTGGCCACCCGCGCCGCCGCTGCCGCCAATTCCGCCGGCGATCGCGGCGCCGCCGACGCCACCTGCGCCGCCGTTGCCGATCAAGCCGGCGGCTCCGCCCGCGCCACCGCTTCGGCCGGCCGCCCCGGAACCACCGGCGCCGCCGTTGCCGATCAGCAGACCCCCGGCGCCGCCGGCCTGTCCAGTGCCTGCTGCGCCATTGGCACCGTCACCGATGAGCGGGCGACCCAGCAGGGCCTGCGTCGGCGCGTTCACCACCCCGAGAACGCCCTGCTCCATTGCCTGCAGCACGTTGACGGATTCCGCGCTGGCGTAGGCCTTGCTGCCGGCGCTGATGCTCTCGACGAACTGGGTGTGAAAGGCCGCCACCTGAGCGCTGATCGACTGGTATTGCTGCGCGTGGTTGCCGAACAGGGCCGCGATCGCCGCCGAGATCTCGTCTTCAGCGGCCGGCAGCAGCGCCGAGGTGGGAAATGCGGCGGCCAGGTTGGCTTCGCTGATCGCCGACCCGATGCGGGCCAAGTCTGAAGCTGCCGCCGACACCATCTCCGGGGACGTGATGACAAATGACATGCCAGTGCCTTTCTTAAGCCGGGGAGCTGGGGAAACCGCCGCTGATCCGTCGACGCTTCGCCGTGTGTTACGCGAAGAACAATACGAATATGTATCGGATGCGTCAATACATAAGATGCTGATACGAATGAGATGTAGAGCACACATCGGATGGGTGTTCGCATCGAATACATATATGTATCTTTAGTTCGGCAGGCCGCGGTAGTGCGGTGATCGGCTGCGAGTTCCCAGCGCAGAATCGGAAAGGCGGGATTGGACATGTGGAGCTTCGAAATGCTTCCGCCAGAACTCAATTCGGCGCGGATGTACAGCGGTGCGGGATCCGCTCCACTGTTCTCTGCCGCATCGTTCTGGGATGGCCTGGGCGCGGACCTGCGTGCCTCAGCTTCGTCGTTCGACTCGGTGATCTCCGGATTGGCCAATGGGTCATGGGCGGGTCCGGCGGCCACTGCGATGGCCGGCATCGCCGGTGGCTATGTGGCTTGGCTGACCGCGTCAGCGGGACTCGCCGAGAGTTCCGCGGTGCAAGCTCGCGCGGCGGCGACGGCCTTCGAGGCGGCGCGTACCGCGACCGTGCATCCAGCGGAGGTCACCGCCAACCGCACGCACCTGCTCACGTTGGTGGCAACCAATTTCCTCGGGTTGAACGCACCGGCGATCGCCGCCTCGGAATTCGAGTACATCGAGATGTGGGCCCAGGATGTGGCCGCGATGCTGACCTATCACGCCGGCGCGATCGCGGTGGCATCCATGCTGATTCCGTTCAGCACGCTGCCCCTGGATTTCGCGGGTATCGCGACGCAGGCGGTGGGCTGGGCCGAGTCGGCCGGAACCGCCGTGGCGGCGGCGGCTCCGCAGGTGGTGTCGGCCGTGCAGTCCTTTCCCCTGGATGCGGTGGCTCAGGGTGTGCAGATGCTGTCGACACCGGTCAGCATGGCCCTGTCCCCGTTGAGCAGCGCGATGGGCGGCGGGGCGCAGGGCAGCGCGGAATTGGCAAGCGTCGCCGCACCGGCGGAGCTGCCCGGCGCGGGTGCATCGGCGGCGTTAAGGTCCTTGGGCGGAGCGGGTTTGGGTGCTTCGGCCGGACTTGGACAAGCGCGCACGATCGGAGGGCTGTCGGTGCCGCAGAGTTGGACCGGCTCGACCCCCGCCGCGCTTGGCAATTCGGCGCTGACGGGGTCGGGAAGCGTGGGCCTGCCCACCGCCGCCGCGCTGGCCGGCGGCGAGTCGGCGGCGGCAGCCGGGGCGGGAATGCCGATGATGCCGATGCCGACGGGAGCCGGAGCAGGCCAGCCGTCTGGGCGCATGATGGGCGGCGGTGGGGGTTCACACGTCGTGCAATCGCGGCCCAGCGTGATTCCCCGGATCGGTGTGTGATCGGGCCGCTACACCGCACCTGTTTCAGCGGTAAACCAGGCCGCTGAGTCGCCACGCGAATTGTCGTCGCGCCGCGGGCAGGTGGGCGGCAAGTTGCAGGGCCGAGTTGCGGATCGGCCGCAACGGACGCGGCAACGTCGACACCTTGGTCAGGCGACCGGTGAGTTTCAGTACCTCCAGCGCCCGGGCCCGTTGCTTCGCGCTGTAGGCGTCGAGCGCGGCGTCGGAGCCGCCGCCCAGCGCTTCGCTGAGCGCACCGGACAACGCAATCGCATCGGTGATGCCCAGGTTCATGCCCTGGCCGCCCGCGGGACTGTGTACGTGCGCGGCGTCACCGGCTAGCAGGAACCGCCCGTCCCGGTAACTGACGGCAACGCGGTGCTGGATCCGGAAACGTGATCCCCAGAGCAGTTCGGTAACCAGTGTGCGGCCGGGGCCGAATCCCCGGGTATCCAACAACATTTGGGCAAACTCCATCGTCGGGACTTTGGGAATGTCGGTCGCCGGGGCCACGATCCGGTAGACCCCGTCGGGCAACGGCGCCAGGACGTTCAGGCCTTCATTGCCGTAGAACAAAATCACCTCGTCAACCGGAGCCTCGCCTACCACCCGCACATCTGCCAGCGCGAAGGATTCGGCGAATTCCCCACCGGCAAAACCTATTCCGGCTTGCTGTCGCACAGTGCTGTGCATGCCGTCGGCGCCCACGACATAGGCCGCCCGAATGGTTTGGCCGTCTTCGAACACCGCGGTGACGCCGTCATCGTCCTGGCTGAGGCCGGTCAACGTCTTGGGCCGGATCACTTTGGCGCCCAACTCGTTCAATCGTTGCTCCAGCACCCGTTCGGTCTCGGCTTGTGAGATCATCAGCGTGTATTGATAACGGGTCGGCAAGCCGCTGAAGTCGACCGGAATCAGCAGCCGAGACCCCTGGCGCATCGTGAATCGTGGCGCGATCAACCCGGCTTTCACCAGGCGCCAGGACACGTCGAGTTCTTCGAGCACCTCGAGGCTGCGGGCGTTCATCGCGGCCGCGCGCGAGGTGTTGGCGCCCGCGGGCAATCTGTCGACCACCAGTGCGTTGATGCCGCGTGTGTGCAGCGAAGCGGCAAGCGTGAGCCCGGTGGGGCCGGCCCCTACGACCAGGACATCGGTGTCGTTCATGGCTTTTCCTCTCTGATAGCCACTTAGTCAACGCTTGTTGGCATAGCACCAGCATGCGCGTGGCGGCCTCGTATGTCAACACTTGTTGGCCTACAATTGTTGACATGAGGCGATCGTCGGAGGACACCAAAGCCGTCATCCTGGCCGCGGCCCGGGAACGGTTCCGCACGGCCGGGTTTCAGGCCGCCACGATCCGCGGGATCGCCGCCGACGCCGGGGTGGATCCCGCGATGGTGATGCGATACTTCGGCAATAAGGATCAACTCTTCGCCGCGGCCGCAGAGTTCGATCTGCGGTTCCCCGATTTCGCCGACGCCGACCCACACCGGCTGGGCTGGCTACTCGTCGAGCACTTCCTGCGGCGCTGGGAGGGTGATGACGACGCGCTTATTATCCTATTGCGCTCAGGTGCGACGAATGCCGAAGCGGCGCAACGAATGCGGGAGATCTTCGGAAAGCAGCTGCGGCCGTTGGTCGCGAACTGGGCGCCGGCAGGTCAGGCCCCGAAGCGGGCCGGGCTGATCGCGACGCAGATCCTGGGGTTGGCGCTGTGCCGCTATGTGTTGCGGCTGCCGCCGGTCGTCGGAATGAGCCGTGCCGAGGTGGTGGAGTGGGTCGGGCCGACGATCCAGCGGTATCTGGATGGTCAGTACAGCTAGCCGGACGGAAGGCCGATGCGGCGGTAGCGCCGCAGCCGCGCGGCCAGGCGCTGCGGGTCGGGTATTGTCCGCAAGCCGTGAACTTCGGTGGCGATGGCAGCCGAAAGCCGACGGCAGAATTCCACCGGCTCGTCGGCGGCGTCGGGATGCTCGGGCACGATAGCGTCGACGATCCCCGACGCGAGCAGGTCGGCCGACCGAATTCCCTGTGCCACAGCGAGTTCAGCCGCATGAGCGATATCCCGGAACACGATCGCGCTGGCCCCTTCGGGCGGCAGTGGTGCCAGCCAGCCGTGCAGCGCGGCCAACACCCGGTCCGCGGGCACCATCGCCAGCGCAGGCCCCCCGCTGCCCTGGCCCAGCAGCACCGAGACTGTCGGGGTGTCCAGCGTGACGAGCTCGGCCAGGCATTGGGCTATCTGTCCGGCGAATCCGCCCTGCTCGGCCTCGGCGGTCAGCGCGGGGCCGGCGGTGTCGATCACCAGTACCAGCGGCAACCGCAGTTCGGCGGCCAGGGCCATACCCCGACGGGCCTCGCGCAGCGCACCAGGTCCGACGGCGTTGCCGCCGCCTGGCTCGATTCGTTGTTGACCGAGCACGACGACCGGTTGGCCGTAGAAGCGTGCCAACGCGAGCAGCGTGGTCGCCGCCTCGCCCTGACCGGTGCCCGAGAGCAGCACCCGATGGGTCGCGCCATGGCGCAACAACTGGCGTACATCGGGCCGGTCGGGGCGCCGCGAGGCGATCACCGAGTCCCAGGCGGGCACGTCCGGGACGGGCTCGGCGTGCGGGGCGTCCGGCGGCGGTGCGGGGGCGTCGGCGATGACCGTCAGCGCGCGTTCCAGCGTCGCGCGCAACTCCTCGAGCGGGATGACGCCGTCGATCACCCCGTAGCGCTGCAGGTTCTCGGCGGTCTGCACGCCCGCCGGGAACGGCTCGCCGTAGAGCAACTCATAGACCCGTGGTCCCAGAAATCCGATCAGGGCACCCGGTTCGGCAACGGTGACGTGGCCCAGCGAACCCCACGACGCGAACACGCCGCCGGTGGTGGGGTTGCGCAGGTAGACCAGGTAAGGCAGACGTGCCTGTCGGTGCAGCTTGACGGCCGCGGCGATCTTGACCATCTGCAGGAACGCGACAGTGCCCTCCTGCATGCGGGTGCCGCCGGAGCTGGGTGAGGCCAGCAACGGCAGCCGCTCGGCGGTCGCGCGTTCGACGGCGGCGGTGATCCGTTCGGCGGCCGCCACCCCGATCGAGCCGGCCAGGAATTTGAAGTCGCAGACCACCACGGCGACCCGGCGGCCGTGGATGCGACCCTCACCGGTTGAGACCGATTCATCCCGTCCGGTGGCCTCCCGGGCGGCGGCCAACTCGCGGGCATACGAGGGTGGAATCGGCAGCGTCACCGGGTCGTTGTCCCAGCTGACGAAGGATCCTTCGTCGAGCACCGCTTCCCGCAGTTCGTCGGTCGTGATACGGCTCACAGGAGTGAGGCTATATATCCTGGCCCCCATGATCGGTATCACTCAGACCGAAGCCGTGATGACCATCGAGTTGCAGCGCCCCGAGCGACGCAACGCGTTGAATTCCCAGCTGGTCGAAGAACTGCGGGAAGCGCTCGAGAAGGCCAGTAACGGATCGACGCGCGCGGTCGTGCTGACCGGCCAAGGCACGGCGTT
>NZ_LZMH01000009.1 GCF_001673635.1 Mycobacterium asiaticum | reverse complement strand
CCGCCCCAGGCGGCAGAAAGCTTGGTCAGCGACTGCTTGCCCTCGTCGAGCAGCGAGTGAATGGTAGTGACGTTTCCCTGAATTGTGCTGGCCGCGGCTTCGATACCAGCGAAATTCCACTGCTGTTCCGTCATGTTGATTGCTCCGTTTCTTTGTGGTCTTTAGGGGGTGAATTAGAAGCCCATTTGCGAGGACAGCGACTGCTGCTGCTCCTCGTCGGCACGCTGGTATTGGACGCCGGCCTGACGGATATTCGTCGAGATTTCGTCCAGCTCGGCCTTCTGCTTGTTGGCGGCCTCCTGGAAACGGACGACGGCGGCCTGCGCGGCCTGGCCGGCTGCACCCTGCCACTGACCCTGCAGCGACGCGGCGGTGGACTCGACCTGGTCGATCTGGGTCTTCAGATCGCCCGAGATCCGCTCGAAGTTTCCTGCCTCTTGCGCGAGGGCAGCGGCATCAGTCTTCATCTCTGCCATGCTGGACTACTTTCTCTCTTTCCATTCCTCGCCATTGTTGGCAAGTCTTCCGGCCCGGTTTGGCCGGGAAGTTTGTTGCGGCCGTGGGCGATCACCAGTCGTCCTCGTCGTCCCACAGGGCCTCTTCGGGTTCGTCGCTCTCCTCGGCCGCTGCCGGGACGGCGAGGGCCGTCCGGGTGCCGCCGCCTGCCTGAGCGCCCTGACCCATGGCACCGGCACCGGCTCCCACCGGGGCGGCGCCACTCGTCACGGATTCACCGGCGGCTGCCGCGGGCATCACGGCCGGACCGGCGGGCTTGTCGATCAACCCAGCCATCAGCGGCGTGCGCGCCAGCGTGCCACCGGCACCCGGCAAAGCCTCCCCGCGCAGCAGCCCCGAGCCCATGCTGGCGCCCGACCCACCCGCGAGCGGGTGGTTGGACAGCGGGCTGGTGCCCACCAGACCAAGCTGCGCGCCGTCGTCGCCGACTCCGCTGCCGGGACCGCCGGTGCTGCTGCCCAGCTGGCTGAACATCGAAGTCATCTGCTGCGCCGGCTGGGCCAGTTGCTGCATCGGGCCGCTCAGCTCGGCCATCTGTCCGGCGGTCGCCTGCAACGTGCCGGGGGTGATGTTGCTCAGCTGTGTCGGCATCGTCAGGATCGGGTTCGACGCCGCCATGCCCTGGCTCATCCCCGGGTCCAGGATGGCCGTCATCGGCTCGAGCTGTTCGAACGTGGTGTTGATCAGCGTCTCGGCCTGGTAGACATCCATCGCCACCGCGGCCTGGGTCCACATGCGGACGAAGTAGTCGATCTCGTTCAGGGCGATCGGGATGGTGTTGATGCCGAAGAAATTGGTGGCCGTCAACACCGCGGTGGTGACGTGGTTCATCGCGATCTCCGGCAGCGACGGTGTCGTCGCCAGCGCCTGGCTGTAGGCGGCGGCCTGCGCCGCGGCCTGCATCCCGCGGGTCTTTGCTTGAGTGGACGCGGTTTGCAGCCAGGTGACCATCGGGAGCGCGGCGTTGATCGCCTTATCGCTGCTGCCACCGGTCCACGCTTCGCCGAGTGAATTCAAACGCGCCGTCAGCTCGACGGCCTGCGCGTCCAAAGCCGCCGCCAGCGCTTCCCACCCGGCCGCAGCCGCGAGCATCGGAGCCGGCCCAGCTCCGGCCATCAGCCGCGCGGTGTTCAGCTCGGGTGGCATGGCGTGCCAGAACATGGTGATCAACTCCCCTCTGTTTGTGAATTGTGGCGGCTACTGACTGAAAAGGGACGCCTTTTCATTGTTAAGTTGAAATTGGTGTTCGGACCCAAACTCCGTCGTTTATCGCCGAATCAAACCTTGCGGTTTCGTTCCCACTCCGCTGGCTCTGAACTGTCTAGGTGAACCGGCTTTCTTGAGTGCGTTGCAATAATCCTAACCGGGGGTTGGGGGTGGTCCGAACACTTATTCTGCGTGCTCGTCCGGGGGTTCGATGTAGGGCGCCTGAATGACCTCCTTTCCGTCTGGCGATACGAGAAATGCCTGGCCAGGGGGCCGGCGCTTCACCTTGAACTCACTCGACGGGAACTCCTGCTTCTCGCCGGAGAGGAACATCGTTGGAGCACCGGAGCCGAAGGCGGCGCCGACGAACTTGTCCATCGTCGCCTTGTACGCCTGGCTCATCTGGCAAGTGACAATGATGTGCAGCCCGATATCGGCAGCCGCCGGCAACAAAGGCGCCAACGGCGCCATTGGCGGCATTCCACTGGCGGCCCCGACAATCATGTGCCAGTCGTCGACCAACAGGACCACATCGAATCCGCTCCACCAGGAGCGGGAACGCAATTGCGAGGTCGTCAGATCGGTCGGCGGCAACCGTTTCTTCAAGTTGACCGCTAATGCCTGAACCGCCTCGTCCAGGCTCGCGCTGTTGCGGTTGATCGCGCCCGCCTGCAACAGGTGCGACTGCGGTACCGCGTCCAGCAGTCCGGAGCGGTAGTCGGCGAGCATGAACCGAACCTGATCGGGGCTGTTGCGGGCGCAGATCGCACGGGCGATCGCGTGGGCGATGGTTGTCTTGCCGGACTTTGCTGCGCCGAAGATCAGCAGGTGCGGGTTGGTGTGCATGTGGCTGTAGGCCGGCGTCAGGTCCGTCTCCCGCAAACCGATCGGGATCTCCCACCGGGTGCGGTAGTCCGAGTCCGGTCCCGGTGGGTTCGGGTCGAGTTCGTGCAGATGGATGCGCTCGGGCAGGACGCGGACGGGCGGCGCCTTCTCGGTGGTCTGCGACGAGATGTGGGCGACCCCCGCGGTGATCGCCTCCACCAGGTTCTCGGTGCTGTGCACCCCGTCGAAGCGGGGCACACCGATCATCAGGTGGTGCTTCTCCATCGACACCGCCCGACCCGGACGGTTCGCGGGGATCTCCCGGGTGATGCGGTCGATCTGCGTCTCGTTGACGTCGCCGAGCCGGAACTCGATCTTGGTGCCGAGATAGTCGCGCACGCGCGACTTCAGTTCGGTCCAACGGGGGGTGGAGATGATGACGTGCACGCCAAAGGCCAACCCTTGGGCGGCCAGGTCCTGCACGGCCCCTTCGAGTTCGGAGAACTCACTGACGAAGCCCGGCCAGCCGTCGATGATCAGGAACACGTCGCCATAGGGGTCGGCCGCGACCGGCTGGTTGGGATCGTTGCGCAGCTGGCGGTACATCGCGATGGAGCCGACGCGGTGTTCCTTGAACATCTGCTCGCGCTGCCGCATCACCGCCTGCATCTCGGCGACGACGCGGTACACCTTGTCCGGTTCGGACCGGTTCGCGATGCCGCCGACGTGCGGCAGGTTCTCCAGATAGATCAATCCACCGCCACCGAGGTCGATGCAGTAGAACTGCACATTGCGGGGCGAGTGCGTGGCCGCCGCCGACATCACCAGCGTCTGCAGCAGGGTCGACTTACCGGTCTGCGGCGCGCCGCCGATGCCGATGTTGCCGCCCGCGCCGGAGACGTCGACGCCCCACACCTCCTGCAGGTGCCGGCGCGGTTCATCCATGATGCCGAGCGGAAAACGCAACGGCTGCCGACGGTCCCGGGCGACGAGCTCGTCCAGCGGCGTGGGATCCGCCAGCGGGGGCAGCCACATCTTGTACGCCCGGGACTCACCGGTGCCCAACTGGTCGAGCACGACTTCGCGCAGCGCGCGTACGTCGCCGGCGGTGTCGGTCATTTTCGCCGCTCCTCTTCATCGCTGCGATCTGCATCGTCGCCGGCGGTGTCAGTCATTTGCGCCGCTCCTCTTCATCGCTGCGCTCTGCATCGTCGCTGGCGGTGTCAGTCACTTGCGCCGCTCCTCTTCATCGCTGCGCTCTGCATCGTCGTCGGGGTGGTCATTGCGCCACAACCTCCTCGGCAACCGGGGCCGCCGTGAACTCGCGGATGCGCATCGACTGCTTGGCGGCCGGTGATCCATCCCCCGGGCCCTCGCCGTTGGTGTCGGTACGTGCCGGCGGAATGTAGGGCCCGCCGATGTAGAAGGTGCTGAACTTGACCGGATCCTCCATACCGACCCGCAGGAACCCCACACCGCTCTCCTTGTTAGTGATGTACTGCGCCTCCGGGGTCCCGATCACCGCCTTCGACTCGTGAGAGCTGGTGGTTCGCAACGCGATTCGATAGGTGAGGTTGGGCTCGAGTTTGTCGATACGCACCCCGCCGGTCTGCAGCGACTGGGTGGCCAGCAGCAGATGGACCCGCAGCGACCGGCCGACGCGGCAGATCCGGTCGAACAGTCCGATGAAGTCGGGGTGACTCTGCAGCAGCTCGGCGAACTCGTCGACCACCACGAAAAGCGTTGGCAGCGGGGCCAGATCCGCGCCGCGCTCGCGGTACTTCTCGTACTCCGCCACACCGGAGAGGGCACCGGCGGCGCCCACCTGCATGCCGGCTTGGCGCAGGATGTTCTGGCGCCGGTCCAGCTCACCGGTCAGCACCTCACCCATCCGGCTGACCAGTTCGGCCTCCTCGGCCATGTTGGTGACGACGGCCGCCGTGTGCGGAAGCTTCTCCATACCAAGGAATGTCGAGCCGCCCTTGAAGTCGGTGAGCAGCAGGTTGACCTGGTCGGGGTGGGTCATCGCGACCAACGACAGGATCAGCGTGCGCAGGAATTCGGATTTCCCGGACCCGGTGGTGCCGATCAGCATGCCGTGCGGGCCGGCGCCGAACTCCGCCCCCTCCTTGATGTCCAGATACATCACGTTGCCGGTCTTGAGCTCGTGACCGAACGGAATTTTCAGCCGATCGCGGTCGGTGTCGGTGTACATCCGCCAGCGCGACGGAGTCACCTCCTCGACGCTCTTGGCGCCGACCAGCTGGTGCCACTCACTGGCCACCTTCTTCTGCACCCGTTGCGTCTTGTCCAGGATGGTGCCGGTGATAGACCAGCCGGCCAGCTTTCGGGCCACCCGGCCGGCCTCGAGCGGCGTCATGCTGTCGCACGTCGAGGCCACCAGCCGGAACTGCTGCCCGGGCAACCGGTCCTCGGCGGTGCCGTCCTCGTTGACGCGGACCCGGTAGGCCGACCCGCGGTGGTTGCCCAGCGTGATCACGGTGACGCCGGCCCGGCCGTCGGGCGGGAACCCGGCCTTGCCTCCGGTTAGATCGACGACGACGACGTAGGGTCCGGTGGGCAGGGTGTCGGGAGCGTGCGGGCCGCGCGCGGCCAGGTCGGCCAGACCGTCGGGACGGGTATAGATCATCCGCACCGGGCCGGCGGCGTCGGTCTCGGTCTGGTGCTGAACATGCGGAAGCCATTTGAGCCACGACCATTCGGGGTCGTCGGGCTCGTCGGTAAGCACCCGGATCTGCAGCAGGTCCGGCGGATGGAACACCGCCAAGTGGCAGATCATCGCGGCCAGCAGCCGGTCCGCGCCGGGCCGCTCGCCACCGATCGCAATCGTCGGAAAAGTGCGCAGCTGCAGCAACTTTGGGCAGTCGTGGATAAGGCCGTGGGTGCGCAAGAACTTCACCACCCACATGTGGCTTACCGGCTCCAAGTAGGGTTGCGGCGCCGCGGTTGCCGCAGCCAGTTCGCCGCCGACGGCCGGCTTCAGCAGTCGGTCCACGGCCGGTTGGTCGCCGATCCCGACACGGGTGGCGGCGTAGAAGTCGCTGTTGGCCGGCCGGGACCACTGCCGTTGTGTCCCGACGATCGACAGCAGATCCTCGGGATGCGGTGCGTGGTAACTGAAGAACGCCACCTGGGAGCTGGCCGACGACGTGACCCGACTGCGCAGGCCGGCCAGGTAACGCAGGTATTCCTTACGGTCGGCGTTGATCTCGGGCACCTTCTTGCCGCCCCCGCCAGTGCCCCCGGCCATGCCGCCGACCATCATCATGACCATCATCAGCGGCATCATCAGCATGTACGGGGACAGCTGCTTGGTGCCGCCGACCAGCATGATCGCGATCATTCCGACCATGCAGCCGCCCATCACATATGGCAGAGCCTTCTGGACGCCGGAGGGCGGGATGTCGATGCCGAGGTCATCGGGCGGCGTGAGGCTGATCTCGCCCGGTGTCAGTCGCGGGCCGCGGGTGATGGTCGGCGTGAATTTCTTCGTCGTCATGGTGTTCCGGCCTTCATTGGGGCGCTCCCGGGGTTCCGCCGGGAAGTTTTCGCGGCGTCGGGTCTGACGGCAGCGTTTCGTGTTCGAGCATGGCAGCGTCCTTGGACAGCACCGGACCGTCTACCAACAGCCGAATGACCTCCCACGGCGCGGTTTTCGGCGAGCCCAGGCCCAGCGCCTTGGCCGAATCGGCGTTCGGCACCCCGTAACGCACCCCTTCAGGGTCGATGTAGTACATCGACTCGCCGTAGCGCGGGTCCGGTGACTGTAGCTGCACGAACTTGCCACCATCGATGTAAATCGTTGCGTTCCCTTGGATCTGCTTGATCCCGCTGTTCATCGTCGACGCGGGTATCGGCAGATGGCGACCGGACAGAACCGTCGTCTTGGGCGCCTGGTCACCCGCGGCACGTTCCCAACTCCAGCACAGCGTCGGCTCGTCGGGACGGGTCAGGATGTTGAGCTGTTCGTCGGGCAGCGGGGAGGGGTAGACCCGCTCCGGGATCTGCACCACAACATTGGGCAATACCGCCGGAGGCGCTACCAAACCGTGAGATTGGGTGGCGCGCAGCGCGGCGGCGGTGGTCGAGTTCACCATGGCGATGCCGTCCGGCAGCACCACGTAGTAGCGCGGGCCTTTCTCGGTGTGGATCTGGAACACCGAGCCGATCACCAGATCATCCTGCAGCCCAACGGTATTCGGTGAGCCGGCGCCGGGGATCGGCGGCAGCTGCCAGGCGCCCTGGCTGGGCAGCGCGTTGAACATCCCCTCCGAGATCGGTACGGCCCTGGCGGTCACCGGGATACCCATCGCCGAGGTCAGCGCGCGGTCATTGAGATCGATGGTGTGCCGCCCTTTTTCGGTGATGATCCACTGCTGGCCCTGGTAGGACGCCAGCAGCGCCTCGTTGGCCCGCACCGGGTCCACCGAGGAGTCGATCTGTACCGGCATCGCAATCACCGACGTCTGAATACCCGGCGATGCGGTGTCGGCCCGCTCCACGGTGTCGCACAAAGTCCAAACCGAGGAGCTGCCGCCGGAGACCGGCGTGGCATACGGGGCACCGGGGATGCCGAGGGTCTGTCCCAGCGGCAGCTTGCTCAATTCCGAGGACTTCACCGTCGCCGGATTGGACGGGTTGCCGAGCACCAACCGTGCGGAGGTCAGGTTGTACACGGGGTGGAGCTGCCCGGACATGATCACGTAGAGCTCGTTGGTCGCCCGGTCGGTCACAAGGGTGGTGCCACCCAACTTGCCTTGCGGCTTGAAGTACGCCAACAGTCCCGCGCCCACCAAGAGGATCACCGCGATCGCAATACCGAGGCTCATTGAGCGGCTGTAGAACTGCAGCGGATCGTCGAACATGCGGGTGTCGCGCCGCACGATGGCATGCTCGACTCGGCGAAGCAGGAAGCGCCAGCCGCTAACCTGAACCTTGGTGGTCAGGCGAAGCCCCATGGTTCACTCTCTCATGTTGAGGTGTGCATGCACCGCGGCAATCGCCTCGGCCATGTCCGCGCCGTTGATCTCTTGTAGTCGGTCCACATCCAAAGCCTCGATGTCCAGGCCCTGCGCCAGCCGCATGTCCCGGCACTGTTCGGCCGCCTCGACCAATTGCCGTGCATAGCGGCCGTTTCCAGCGATGTCGAGGGCCTGGCGGCCGCGCAGCGTGCGGGTGGCCAGGGACTTGGCCGCCTCCAGGAACTGCTCGGCGGCCTCTGAACTCAGCGTCGAATCACTCGCGGCGGCAATGACTCTCGCGATCTCGAGCAGCTCTTCGGGCGTGTAGGTGTCGAACTCGATGCGGGTGGCAAAGCGCGACCGCAGGCCCTCGTTGGTCTCCAGCAACCGGTCGATGTCATTGCTGTAGCCCGCGATGATCACCACCAGCCGGTCGCGATCGTTCTCCATCCGAGCGAGCAGGGTGTCCATCGCTTCCTGGCCGAACGGGTCGGTGCGCCCGTCGCGTTCCTGCACCAGTGCGTAGGCCTCGTCGATGAAAAGGACACCGCCGAGCGCCTGGTCGATCGTCTTGGCGGTCTTGACCGCCGACTGCCCCTCGTACTCGGCGACAAAATCCTTGCGGGAAGTCTCGATGAGCTTGGGTTCGGCGATGACGCCGAGGCCGGCCAGGATGTTGGCGACCACCCGCGCAATGGTGGTCTTGCCGGTCCCGGGCGGCCCGGTGAAGATCATGTGCTTGCTGGGCTGCGCCACTTTCATGCCCTTGGCGGCCCGAACCCGGGCCATCAGCGTCGCCGCCCGGTACCGCTCGATCTGCGTCTTGACCCGGCTGAGCCCGATCTGCCGTTCCAATTCGGCCTGGGCCTCGGCGAGCAACCGCTCGCGTCCGGAGTTGTCGGTCACCACGCTGCCCGGGTCCCAGGGGTCCGACCGGGAGGCGATCTGTTCGGCGGTGGTCGTCTTCAATCGATACGTCGGATCCTTGAGCGCCGCAGCGACTTTTGGCTCCGGATGGGTGGTCTGCAACCACTCGAGCAACGCAACCGCGGCTTCCTCGTTGCCCTGGCTGCGCCGGGCCATCGCCAGGTACCACGCAATGGCGCGGGCGCAGGCTTCGCCGGCCGGCGAGTCGTTGGCTTCGGTGAGGCGCCGTTCGGCTTCGGTGAACAGTCCGAGATTGGCCGCGGCCACTCCGTGGGCGACACCGGCGGCGCCGGTCAGGAATTTGTCCGGCCACTTCCCGGCGCCCTTGACCTCGTCGATCACATCGGTCCACCGCTCGGCGGCGCCGTAGATCACCGCTCGTAGCCACGACACCAGGTGCTCGGACCCGCTGACCGCACTGGCGTCGATGGCCTCCAGCGCGTCAGCGTAATTGCCTTGCGCCGCTTCGGAAGACGCGAAACCCATGGTGACGGCCAGCGGCGAGGTGACCGGATAGGTGATGTCGCCGTAGAGGCCCCCGATGGGCACCCGGGCGTTGACGGTGCTCATCGAGATCTGGGCGGCGCCCGACAACTGTCCGAAGTTGCGCCGTGAGTACCAGGCACGGAACAGCGTCACCCGATCCGTGTCGCCGCACCGGATCCGGCCGACCCACGCGTCACAGGCCGACTCGTCGTAATTGGTGATCTCGGTGAACAGATCCAGGGATCGTGCCTCCGACAACGGCAGCATGCCGACGGCACTGTCGAATAGACCGGCCAGGCGATCAGTCATTTATCACCGTTGTAGCGCGCCGTGTAGTCGACCTCGTAGCGGGAGGCGAACACCTGCGCCTCGTAGGCGGCGGCCTCCTCGGGTGTCGGCAGGTTCAGCGTCGCCCCGACGAATTCGTGCAGCAGTGCATTCTGCTGGTCGCTGTCTCCGGTCATCTCGCTCATGTTCTCGACCATGAAGGTGTGCTGCGCCGCCCGCGCCTTCTGCCGGGCCAGGTCGGCGATGACGAAGATCTCCTCCGCCAATCCGGATTCGCTCATGCTCGAGGCCTTGTCGGTGACGGTGACCTGCTGCACCCGACCGTCCATCAACGCCGTCACCGACACCGACCCGGCCGGGTTGGTGACCGTGAACAGCGCGAGGTCCGGCTCCTCTTCCTGCTCGGTGAGCCCGTCGAGGGCGTCGAGGTCGGTGCCGTCGTCCGCTGACTCGGCGGGCGGCGCATAATCGCCCAACGCGTCCAGCGACGACGCCTCGTCGACGGCGGCGCCGCCGGAGAAATCCAGCGCACTGAGATTGTCGCTGTCGTAATCGTTGCCGGGCTGGTCCACTCTGGCGTCCTCTTTCTGAACTCGATGCGGGATGGTCGGGGGTTGGGAGTCAGCCTCGGGCGGAGGCCGGCGCGTGATCTAACCAGGAGCCGGCAGGTAGCAGCTCCAACAAGCTGTCCAGCGCGCGCTGCAGATTCTGCTGCGTGCCGGGCAGGAAACTTCCGTACAGCTCGCCGCCGACGCGGCGGGGCAGGGAAACCAGCCGGCCGCGTTCGGAGTCGAGTACACCCGCGGCGGCCGAAGTGTGGGTGGTGGTGCCGCCGGGGTGACGCTGTGTCGCGATGATCTCGACCCACCCGGTCGGGTTGCTGACGATCTCGGAGAAGATCCGTGCCTGTGCCGGTGGAACGCCATGGCTGGAGAGCTGTGCCGCCGTGGTGCACTCGGCCAACTCAGTGGCGATGCCGGTGAGCGGTTCGACGTTGGCGGGTTCGGCGGGCCCCAGCACGGTGGTCACCATTCCGGCCAGGCCGACCTGCGGTGCCACCAGTTGCAGCACCAGCATGTCACCGTCGCGCGCGGCGATGACATGCGTTTCGTCCTTGCGGCACACCACGAATCGGACCATGACGCCGCCGACATCGCGACGCCACCAACGGCACTCGAGCGTCCGGTCGGCTCTGCTGACGGTGTCGACCATCGTCGTGACGTCCGGGTGGGGTTGACCGTTATGATCCAGCACGCCCTGATCGGTCAGGTCGCGTTGCACCTGTTCCCACACCACATCCCGCAGATCTTCCTGGGGAATGTTCTGCCGGATGCCCAGTGCGACGGGGAAATCGACGAGGTGCAACCGATCGGCGATGACCAGCATGCCGTCGATGGTCACCTCGACGCCCACGACATCTCCAACCGGGCCCGCGAGGCCCGCGCGACCGGAAGCGAGCGGACCGGACATGATCAGCCGAAGATCTTGTCGATTACGCCGGCCAGACCCTGGTCGGCATTGAGGTAGGCGGTGGCGGCCTTGAGCAGGTTGGACGCCAACCCGCCGCTGACGCCCTGCACACCGGTGCCGGTGCTGGTACGGGTGGTCTCCACCTCGCGAAGCGCGCTGTTGAACTTCGAGGTGAACGAACCGTGCGTCATATCAACGCGGCCGCTGATGCCCTCGACGGTGGTGGTGGCGGTCTTGAGTTGGCCAGCAATCTCGCTCTGCTTGTTCGACAGCACCCTCAGTGCTGACGGAATGACTTCGAGTTTGGGGAGCTGGGACATGGGGAATTGCCTCCTCTAGGACTAACGTTTTACTCGCTATGGCTTTGGCTTGCTATGGGTTTGGCGGTTTCCTGGCAAATTGCTAGAGGACGGTCTCCTGTTTGCCTGATTGGCCGCCGGCCGTCGCGTCGACGGGGGCACGCTCGGCTCCCGCGGTGCCCGCCCCGGCACCCTCGTCGTCTCGTTCGTCGCCCTGCTGCGCGCCCTGTTGGGCCTGCGCGGAGATCATCTGTGCCTGCTGGCCGGCCATGCTGCCCATCTGACCCGGTCCACCGCCGGCCGCCATCAGTTGAGTCAGCTGGTTCATCGTCGAGGAAACGGCTGCGACCCCGGGCAATTGGGCAAAGTTGAGCAGGTTGCCGAAGCTCAACGACGGCAGGCCGGCGAAACCGCCCAGGAAGTCGGGCAGGGCGGCCAGTTCCGTCCAGGTGGGCAGCTCGCCGAGGTGGCCCATGCCCGGCAACAAATCGCCGAGCGAGGGCATGCCGGGGAACAGGTTCGGGATGCTGGGCATGCCGGGTAGGCCGGGCATGCCGGGCAGGCCGGGCAGGCCGGGGATGATCCCGCCGAAGTCGGGCAGACCCGGAATGCTCGGCCACTGGAACTCCGGCAGGCCCGGGATCGGCAGGTTGAAGTCCGGCATGCCAGGCGTGGGCGGCCAGGTGAATTCTGGCAGGCCCGGGATGTTGGGGAATCCCGGGAAGGGGATCTCGGGCAGCTTCGGCGGCCACAGGCCGCCGATGATGTCGCCGATGATGTCGGGGATCAGGCCGGCCAAGCTGGGCAGGTTGGTCAGGATGTCCATCAGCCGGCCACCGAGCCCGACCATGCTGGCCGCGTTCATCGCCGTCATGATCGTCAGGTAGAGCAGCGCACCGCCGGTGACGGCCATCGCGAGCCCGCAGGACGGAATCGCCAGCGCCACCGACACGGCGTCGCCGACGAACCAAAGGTTGTCCTCGAGCCATTTGCACGCTTTGTAGACGCCGTCGATCATCTTCTTCATCGCGCGCAGGACGTCCCGGGTGTCGGAGACGTGCTCGGCCTGGTTCGAGATCAGGTTGCCCGTCAGATCATCGATTTCGCCCATCAATTTGGCGCGGAGTTTCTGAGCGTCGTTTTGTTTTATATAGGCATCTGCGGCCTGACCGATCCAGTCGGTGCCCGGAATCGCCAGGCCGATCTTGTCGGCGACGCCCTTGAAAAGCGACGAACCGGCATTGAATATGTCGCCCGGGTCGGGAATACCTTCGCCTAGCAAAAACAACTGCGCGTAAATGAAGTTACTGGTGGTCTTGCACATCGCGCTACCCGACATGTGACTGCTTCCTTACTTGGCTGTTGGTGTGCACGGTCATTTTGTTCTGTACCTTCGCACCGGTAGATCGAGCTTAACAGCGCTCTGACAGGGGTCGATGCACGAATTTTCAAATGCGGCTGGCGATTTCGCGCGCACGGCAGGAACCGAAGGCACGGCGGGACTGCGGGGCCTGGCAACCGTCCCCGTTCGATCGGCTCGGGCGCGGCCAGTAGCTGACCGCGCCGAGTTCAGCTCAATTGATCTGGTGTATCAGTGCTTCAATTGCTTCGGCGGCCTCAGCCGGTAAACCTTCCTCGGCCTCGGCGCGAACGATTGTTTCTTCGGTGACTCCGGCCGCTTGCGCGGTCTCGGCGGTCGAAAGATTGGCACGCCGACGCGCGGCATATAACCGTTGCGCGAGCGTGGCCCCGGGCGCCGTTGCCCCCAGCGTCATCAGTTTGTCGTGGTAATGCCGAACCGAACCCAATGCCTTGATCAATTCGGGGGTGATGCGACTGATTCGCGTGGCTTGTACGGCAATACCTTCGAGCTGGCGCAGATCGGCAAGGATCGGCGCGGCCCGCTCGGTGAATTCGGGGTCGTCCGGTGGCGGCAGGGCGGCGATGGCCAGGCTGCAGGTGTCGATCGCGGCAGCAACCGCTTGCGCGATCAGCGACGCCGGACCTTCGCCCGCGGCTGCGGGAGCCGGATCGATTGCAGGTCGGGGCGGCGTCGACGCCGGTGCCGGGGCGGGCGTCGGAGCGGATGGTTGCGCGACGGCCTCGCCGTCACGGATGCGGGTGATGGTGCCCGCCGGCCACTGCAGAACCTCTTCGAGCTTGGCGCGGGTCCGCTCGCGGGGCCAGCTGCGGCCCTTCTCGAAGGCGATCAGCGCGCCGGCGTTGATGATTCCGCCCGCGGCGAGGCTGCGCTGACTGATGTCGAGTTCGCGACGGCGCGCCGCGGCGGCCGCACCCGCACGGGCTATGCCGGGGTCTATCCCGGCATCGGTTTCTTCAGCCGAATCCGACGGCCTGACGACTTCGAACGTCAACGCCTTGCCTCCAGTGGGTTCGCCGAACCGGACGTTTCTGTTGCCGCCGACGGTCACCGCCCCCTGGTGCGGTGTGTCGGCGAACCTATCGTGCGAGTCGCCGCCGGCGACCCCCCGGCGCAGGTGCGAAGCTGACCTCATCCGCAGCGCGGCCAGCGCAGCGGGCCCGACCGTCGATTCGGCGTGAGGCATGTGCGTTGAATCCTTGCTCGCGGTTGTCGCAGCGGGCAGCAGCACGAGCCTTCCGCTGTCCAACATGGTAACCGTCGCACCCTTTCATTGCTATACCTTCGCTACGCTTTTCAACCCGTGCCTGTGGCGGCCTTCCCGAGGGAAGTATGGCGGCTGATCGGCCAATCGCTACGGTTAACCATACCGTCAACAGCCGCATACCGAAACACTTTGTGCAACGGTTTGGTGGCCGAGCAGCCGAATCGCGGGCGATACACAGCAAATTGACAGCATATATCCACTGGTAAATCGGGTTTTGAGAGATACGCTCTCCGGTTCCGTTGCGAAGCCGTAGCGCCAGTCGAAAGTGCTGCAGAACAAACTGTTGCACTGCGACGGTTAGTCCGCTAATCTTCTGACGCAGAGGGGCACCACCTGCAACGCTTTACGGAGGTATGCAACACATGACCGCAACAGCTCTTTATGAGATCCCGCAGCTGGGCGTGTGCACCCAAGACCCTGACCGTTGGACTACCACGCCCGACGCCGAGGCGAAGATGTTGTGCCGGGCCTGCCCGCGCCGCTGGCTGTGCGCCAAGGAAGCGGTGGAATCGCCTGGTGCGGAAGGATTGTGGGCCGGCGTCGTGATCCCGGACTCGGGCCGGGCGCGCGCGTTCGCGCTGAGCCAATTGCGTTCGCTGGCTGAGCGCAACGGTTTCGCCGTTCGCGAGCGGGTGACTGCCCAGTCGGCATAGTCCACCGAGCTGTTTTGTTGGGGCGCTAAGCCGGATCGAACCGGAATACGGCGAGTTGTCCTGCCAGCGCCTCGAATTCGTCGGCGCTGCCGTCCTTTATTAGGCCCGAGCGCTTGGCGAACGCGACGCCCACCGGGACCTGTGCCGGGAACACCCGTAGCACCCGGCGGGCGTCCTCGGCAGTCAGCTCCGCGATCCGCACCCGCCGGGAGCGTCGCCCCCGGGTAAGGGTGCCGACGCCGGCGGCGCGGACATTGGCGGCCCAGTCCGCGCCCGGATAGCCGGCGACGACATAGAGGCCGCCGTCGAACTCGAATGGGGTCATCGGAGTGCTGCGCGGCAGGCCGGATTTGCGGCCGGGCACTGTCAACACCATCGCGGGTCCGGCGGGTATACCGAGCTTCTGCAGCGCGACCACGAACTTGTTCATCGGCTTGAGGAAGCGCGGGGGCGTCAGTTTCATCGGTTCAGACATCGCGGTCCGCCTGTCGGGTGAAGTCGGCGCGGTGCCGCGCCACCCACTCCGCGAACGCGAGCGGGGGCCGACCGAGGACTTTTTCCACCTCGTGGGTGACCAACGCGGGACTGTCCAGGCTCGCAGCCAGCATCGTGACATAGGCGTCAGCGAATTCGGCGGAGAATCCCGAGCCTGTGAAGCGTTGCCGCACCAATTCCGGCGGTAGCTCGTGATAGCGCAGTGGGCGCCGCAACACCGTGCCGATGACGTCGACCAATTCGCGGTTGGTCAGTGCGTGCGGCCCGGTCATCGGGATCTTGCGGCCGACCAGCTCATCGGTGAGCAGCGCCCGCGCCGCCACAGCGGAGATGTCGTCGTCAACGATCGGTGCCATGGACGCCGCCGCATACGGGCCGGCCACCACGTCACCAGCACGGAGCTGTCCGGCCCACATCCCGGTGAAGTTCGACGCGAAGACCGACGGACGCAGACTCACCCACTGCAGCCCAGACTCGACGGCCGCCTGCTCGACCTCCCGGTTCCGGTCACCCCGGAAACGCGACGGCTGCCGAGCGAAGTCGTCGTGGGCGTTGATGGCGGACAGGGCGACCAGCTTGGTAACGCCGGCCGCCTTGCATTGCGCCACGACCGTCGCCAGGCCCTCGGCATTCCGTTGGGGCAACGCGCGTGAGTTGAGGAAAACCGCCGAGGTGCCCGGCAATGCTTCGGCAAGGGATCTCACCTGCTCGACGCCGTCCGGAAAATCCACGGTGTTGGGTGTGCGGGTGATGGCGCGCACGCGGGCGCCTGCCGCCGCGAGCTCGGCGACCAGTGGGCGACCGATGTTCCCGGTCGCGCCGGTTATGGCGATGATCATCGACTGACAACTTGGGTAGTTCATGCACCAAGGACGGCACTCGGGATGGGAAAGTTACATCCGACATCCGTAACTTTTCCGGGCACCGAATCGTCGATGAGCTATGAACCCTGCGCCGTCACCCAGTGACCAGTTCGAGCAGGCCTGGCGCGCGCACCGTCCGTATCTGGTCAACCTCGCCTACCAGATCGTCGGTGACGTCGGTGACGCGGAAGATATCGCGCAAGAGGCTTTTCTGAGGTTGTCCCGGAGTCCGGACAGCATTGACGACGTCCGCGGTTGGCTGACGGTCGTGACCAGCCGGTTGTGTCTGGACCAGGTTCGTTCGGCGCGGGCCCGGTACGAACGCCCCGATATCGCGGATGAGGCCGGTCAGGCGGCCGACACCAGGGCACCGGACCCGGCCGAGCGGGTCACCCTGGACGACGAGATCGCCACCGCGCTATTGGAGGTGCTGCGCCGGTTGAGTCCCGGCGAACGCGTCGCCTTCGTCCTGCACGACGTATTCGGTGTCCCGTTCGACGCGATCGCGGAGACGGTCGGCCGCCCGGTCGGCACCTGTCGACAACTGGCCCGGCGCGCGCGGGCCAAGTTCAGTGATGCCGGACCGGGCCGAGCAGCGGGCGCCGATGTCGCGCCGAGCCGGCATCAGCTGGTGACCGAGAAGTTCATCACCGCGTGCGCCAACGGCGATCTCGCGGGACTCACCGCGGTGCTGGATCCGACGGTCTGGGGCAGGGGCACGGTCCTCGCCGACCCGGCGCCGCCCGCCCAGGTCAACCACGGGCCGAAGCCGGTCGCGACCAACCTGATGCGCTACCTCGGACCCGGAGCCACCCTGGTCAGCATTCCGGCAGAGGCAGCGGAATCAGTTCTGCTCGCGTTCGCCGACCGACGGCTCTTTGCCGTGGTGGTGCTGACTGTCCGGGATGGGCTCGTCACCCGGATCGAGGCGACGGCCGATCCGGCGGCGCGGGCGGGCGGTTCCGCGGCGCCTCGGGCCGGGACGCGAAATAGCCGGTGATCATCGCGGCGACCTGCAGGAACTTCAGCCGAGTCGCCTGCGCCATCTCGTGGGTGACGCTGATGACGCCGCCCGGTCGCAGATGCGGATCGAACGGCACCTCCACGACGGGCTGGCCGTGGTCGACGAACTCGCGAGCCAGCAACGACCTGGTGCGTTTGTCGGCGTGGCCGTCGGAGTCGTTGAGCACCACCACACTGCGCTGCAACAGGTCCCCGAGGTCGTGATCCGACAACCACTCGACGGTCTTCGCGGCCGCGGCGGCCCCGTCCGCCCAAGGCGAGGAGACCACGATCAGCGCGTCTAGGTCGCGCAGCACTTCTTGGGTGACCGCCGCATCCATCGTGGAGCCGCAGTCGATGACGGAGATCGCGAAGTGCCGGTCCAGGCGCAGCGCGGCTTCCCGGTAGACCGCCGGATCGAGCACCCGGCGCGGACCGGAAACCGGCTCCCCACCCAGGACGTAGAGCCCGACGGCGTTGCGGCCGACCCGCGAAGTCACATCGGCGAACGACTGCAGATTCTTGTCGGCGGTCAGCTCCCAGAACGAACCGGTGGTCCGGGGGTCGATCCGGCTGCTCAGGCGCCCAAAGGCGGTGTCGGCATCGATGGCGACGATGCGGTCCTGGTGGCGCAGCTCGGCGAGTATCGATCCGACGCTGGCGGCCACCGAGGTCTTCCCGACGCCACCCTTGCCCAGAACGCCGACCTTGTGGTTGCCGTGCAGTGGGACGCGGATCGCCGCCTCGAATTGGGCGGCCTCTCGCTGCGCGGCCGATGGTCCGGGGTTGACCAGTCCGAAGGTCGCCGCCCGCAGCATGCGTCGCCAGCCCCGTTCGGGGGGTTGGGCCGCGGTCCGCGGTGAGGTCACCGAAGGCGCCCACGGCGCCGGCGGTGAAGCCGGCGGCGCCCCGGGCAATGACGGTGGCGGGACCGCAACGCGTGGCGGCGGGGGCGAGGTCGGCGGCGACCTTCGGACTGGTCAACCCCGGACCATCGGCCGCGCAGCGAGAGGC
>NZ_LZMH01000008.1 GCF_001673635.1 Mycobacterium asiaticum | reverse complement strand
GCTTGAGCCCCTCCTCGACACCGCAGGCGAAAGTCGGCAGCATGAATACGGTTTCGAGGCGCTGACGATCCAGCACCTTCCCCCGGGCTTCGCGATTCTGGTATTCGGGATGGTCTGCGAGCCGGTCCACCTTCATCAGGGAGGCCGGATCCACGCCCTCGGGGATCTCGCCACGGAACAACAGGTCCAGACAACCCGGTTCGATGATCGGGTCGAACGTCGGGTTCGGGATGAAGTGGTTGACCGTTCCACCCATCACCGCCAGCGTGCGCTTGCCGTCCTGCACCATCTGCACACCACGGCTGCGAAACTCCTTGGGCAGGTGCCGGGTGAACGCGTCGATGGGCTCGTAGTAGTGGTTGTCGACGTCGACGGCCAGGTACGGAAGCCGCTCGGGAGCTTCGGTCATGTCATCAACCTTCTTTCAGGGGCGGGAAATTCGGGGGCCGTTTTTCGAAGAATGCCGTGATTCCCTCGATCAGATCGGGGCGAACCATGGACTCGTGCATCAGTTTCTCGGCCCGGCCGCTCACATCAGCCACGTTGTCGTGGGCATCCCCATACGCCTGCCGCTTGATCACCGCCATCGCGGTGGGCGAACAGTACTGAGCGATGTCTTCGGCGTACTCCAGGACCCGCGGCATCAGTTCCTCCGGCGGTACAACTTCTTTCACCAGGCCCAGATCGGCCGCCTCCTCCGCGAGAAAGGTGCGCCCGCTCAACAGCAGGTCGAGGGCGACTCCCCAACCCACCAATCTCGGCAGGATCCAAGAGATACCGAATTCCGCGATCAACCCGCGACGAGCGAACACCGCGCCGAATTTGGCACCGGCCGCGGCGAAACGGATATCGCACATCAGCGCCTGGGTCAGGCCGATGCCGACGCACGGGCCGTTGATCGCCGCGATAACCGGCTTGCGCAACTCGGTCACGAAGTGCGGCGGTCGCTCGCCGAGGAGTTCGGCGACACTCTTGCCGCCCGCGCTCTCCACCGACTCACCAACGCTGCCCGACGATTCCGACGACCCGAGATGCGCGCCGGCACAGAACGCCCGCCCGCGACCGGTCACAACAATCACCTTGATCGCGGCGTCCCGTTCGGCACGATCGACGGCCTCGTAGAACGCGGGCGCCATATCGGGCCCCCAGGCGTTGAGACGCTCCGGGCGGTTGAGCGTGACGATTGCGACGCCGGCGGGGGTGGCCTCGTAGAGCACCGCATCTTCGCCGTCAGCGGCGCCGTCCGGCGGGTTGGGCACCCATACTGTCTACCTATCGGTAGCGCATTCCAACTAGCGCGACACGCGCCGTCCGGTGACCAGTTTGACGATCGCAAGCAAGATCACCGCGCCCAGCAGACACGTCAGGAAGGAGAAGAGCAGACCCCCACCGGCCACATCGACACCGAAGCCGCGAAGCAGAAATCCGCCGATCAGGCCGCCGACGATGCCGACCACGATATTGAGCACCAGCCCCATCTGTGCGTCGGTCTTCATGATCTTGCTGCCAATCCATCCGGCCAGACCGCCGATGATGATCCAGCCGATGATTCCCAGAGTGAGCATTTTCAATCCTTTCGAGGTCGACGGACCCCTGCCGCGCATGAAGGCCCATTGTCACGGGTATGCCCAGCTACCCGCTCCGATAACCGATCCTCGAGGGGACTTCATGGATAAAACGAAGGCAGTCGCTCACCGCCTCGGCCAGGCGCGCTCGGCGCTGCTGCGCGCCCAACTGGCCCTTACCCTCTCCCAGCTGTTGTTCTGGGTTTCGTTGATCGGTGGAGTCGTCGGCGCCGCACTGCTATTCGTGCGGCGACGCGCTCACGCCGCGGAGCAGACAGCGGCCGCGTCGCCCCAGCCAGCCGCGGCCGTGACGAGCGACACGTCACCGGCAAGTTTGCCCTGACCCTCGAATTGGGAAATGTCCTGACAGGACATCAACCGAAAGGGATAGCACCATGGCGAACAGCAACAGCGGTCCGGCCGAGGCGATCAAGGGCGTCGTGGAGGGCGTCAAAGGCAAGGCCAAGGAAGTCATCGGTACGGTGACCGGCGCCAACGATCTGAAGAACGAGGGCAAGGCTCAGCAGGACAAGGCCGAAGCCCAGCGCGACGCGGCCAAGTACGAAGCCGAGGCTGACAAGGCTCGTGCCGAAGCCAAGGTTCAGGAGGCGCGCCAGGAAGCGCAGCAGTAATCGGTGCGGCTGAAGGCCCGGCCATCACAACGGGCCGGGCCTTCACCCCGATTGCCCTACGCAGCAGAACTTTTGGTCACCCGACCAGCCCGAGTCGGCGGTACGCATTCTCGATCTGCGCCTTCGCCTCCGGCGGTAGCACGGCCTGGGGCGGCCGTGAATGCGGATAATCCCCGATCGGCAGGCCCAGCACGGACGCCGCATATTTGAACGCGCCGCCCCAATGCGTGAAGTAGTCAGCCCGCCCCGGGTAGCAGGTGAACCATCCGCCGATATCCAGATCAAACTGGTCCAGACCGGACTCACGACCGTAGTCCATCGCCTCGAGCAATTTGTCGGCGAGCACCAGATCCCAGTATTGGGAGAACAATCGACGCTTGGGCGTCTCGAACAGATAGCCGGCGGTGCCCAGCTGCGCCGGGCAGACGATCCCCGCCCGCAGCCAGCCGGCGCGGTACACCGTCCGGTCGCACTCCCACAACACCAGGCCCGGTGCAAGCTCATGCAACCGCCTGCTGTTCTCCGGACGGAAGGCCCCCTCCTTGGTGGCGCACACCGCGGGCACCTCGTCATAAATCCGCGCGCTTTCGGCCGCCGTCAACACGTAGCCCGAGGACGGCGAGTTGAACATGCCCAACGCGATGTCGGTGCGCGCCGCGATATAGGAGAAGAACCGCAGGACCCCTTCGCCGCCATGGGTTTCCATCGTCGGCGTCTGGATGTAGGCGATGTCGGCGCCCGCCTGCTGCGCGTGCAGCGTCAGCTCCAAACAGTCCTTGGCGGACGTGGCCGCGGTACAGGCCTGCACGACGACATCAGGGTTTGCTCGACGGCCCTCCTCAATCGCCACCTCCAACAAGCGCTTTCGCTCATCGATGGTCAACGCCCAGAATTCGGCCAGGCCGCTGGTGCACCACAACAGGGGGTGTCCAAGATCACCGACGCAGTACCGGACCAGTGTGCGGTAGGCATCCCAGTCGATATCGTCACCGTCCGGGCCGCTGAACGGGGTGTAGAGCGAGTCGCCGATGCCGCGCAAAGCGCCGCGGGCCCAGGCCCGCGCCTCAGCGGCCGTCGCCACGGCCCGCCTGCGCTGCCATGTATACAAAAAAGCCTACGATAGGTATTACAGTAGCAGGTGCAAACGGGGTTGAGACCGCGTGCGCACAACATATTGTGATGGAGGTGCCCGGCAGTGGCAAAGCAGGCAACTGCGGAGAAGCGTCAGCGCCGCGAACGTGGGTCCATCAATCCCGACGACATCATCACCGGCGCATTCGAACTGGCGGAACAGGTTTCGATCGACAACCTGAGCATGCCGCTGCTCGGCAAGCACCTCGGCGTGGGCGTCACCAGCATCTACTGGTACTTCCGCAAGAAGGACGATCTGCTCAACGCCATGACCGACCGCGCGCTGAGTAAGTACGTCTTCGCGACCCCCTACGTCGAAGCCGCCGATTGGCGCGAGACGCTGCGCAATCACGCGCGGTTGATGCGCAAGACATTCATGGGCAATCCGATTTTGTGCGACCTGATTTTGATCCGTGCCGCGCTGAGCCCGAAGGCCGCGCGGGTCGGCGCCCAGGAGATGGAAAAGGCCATCAGCAACCTGGTCGAGGCGGGCCTGTCACCCGAAGACGCGTTCGACACCTACTCCGCGATCTCGCTGCACGTGCGCGGATCCGTCGTGTTGCATCGACTGAACGAGAAGAACGAGTTGTCCGACGACGGCAACCGCACCATCGAGGACGCCGTGGCTATCGATCCGGGAACCACCCCGTTGATCGCCCAGGTGACCGGCAAGGGGCACCGCATCGGGGCTCCTAACGAGCAGAATTTCGAATACGGCCTCGAGTGCATCCTCGACCACGCCAGTCAGCTCATCGATAAGGCCGCCAAGCCCGCGGCGAAAGCCAAGAAGGCGAGCTCCCGCAAGGTCGCGCCGCGAGCCCGCAGCGGCACCGCCCGCTGACGGCCAAACACGATGTCAGACTTCGGGTTCCGGCACGTGAAAGTGTTCGTCTCGTAGCCGGAACGCTTCCTTGGTGCCGTGCTGCGCGCGCGTCTTGACGAAATTGAACTCCCCCGGCGCGAATTGCAGGTTCGTGCCGTAGGCGTGAAAGAGATAGCTGGCGACCTCCTCGCCCTGGTATGCCTGGCTCTGCTCGACGAGCCGAAAGGCCTCCTTGGCGATGACAACACCGTCGGCCGGCATCTTCGCCGCCTTCTCCGCCCAGTAGCGGGCGCGTGCGGTGACCGATCCGGGATCGCATGTCTCGGTGAAGATTCCGAACTGGGCGAGCTCACCGGCTTCGATGATGTCGCCGGTCAGCAGCAGCCGTCGCGCCAGGACCGGGCCCAGCCGATGGAAGAACATGTGCAGGCTGCCCAGGGCGGGCCCGAGGAAACGCGTAGCGGGCATGCCGATCTTGGTATCGCGGGCGATCACCGAAATGTCGGTCATCAGGGCTATCTCGAAACCGCCGCCCAGGGCGAAGCCGGCAATCTCCCCGACCGTCACCTTCGGAAAGCCCAGCAGGTTGTGATAGAAGCCAAATGACTTGCGGTCCACGGTGAGTCGCCGTCGTTGGCTCGGCCGACCCCGCTTGGACGGCTCGTCGCCGTCTTTCGCGCCGTACCAGCCGTAGGCGTTGTTCATGTCCGCGCCCGTGCTGAAGGTCCCACCCGCACCACGCAACAACACCACGGTGAGGTCGTCGTCCTCGGCGACCCGATCAAGGCATCGGGCGATCGCATCGCGCATGGGCGGGTCGTAGGTGTTGCGGTGCTCGGGGTTGTTCAGCGTGATGGTGGCGATCCGCTGGTCGGCATCCACATCGAAGAGCACCCGGTCGTCAGCGGTGTCGAAGGAGGCGGTCATCTGTCTAACTCCTCTCGGCGCCTGCCGAATTGGGTGGTGGAAAGCTGTTCCGGCCGGGACGCCAGCGTGTTGACCTCACCGATGCACAGCACCTCCTCGCCGAGCAGCAGCCGGGCCGTCGAGGTGATGCCGCGCTCGGTCTGGCCTCGCGCGATGTCGAACCGCAACTCGGTCAGTATCGGGGTCGGCCGGCGGAATGTGACCGTCAGCGAACGGGTCTTCCCGGACAACCCGATGACACAATTCTGGTGCTGCACGACGCAGTCGAAGAACACACCCAGGAAACCGCCGTTCACCAGGCCGGGCGGCCCTTCGTAAACCAGCGGGAAGGTGACCCAGCCGGCGGCAGTGTCGGCGTCGAGGCGGTCGAACCGGTACTCCGGGAAACACGGATTGAAGGCACCGATGTCGGTCGCATGGTCCAGGTAGACCCGCCCGGCGTCGGTATGCCGGTCGCCGATCCGCGGGGTGAGGTCGGCCGGCGCCGCGGCGGCGAGTTCACCCTCCCAGACGGCGAACTGCGCGAGCATGGCATCCACGGTCGGATGAGCGTTTTCCAAGGACAACAACAGTGAACTGAGCCGCCGGATGGCGCCCGCAGCCGCTACGGTCTGGGCGAGAGGCGCCTCGCCAAACCTGGCTCCCTCGGCACCTGCCTGCCCTCGACCTTCGGCGCCTTCGGCCATGCGTCCTCTTTCACCCGGCTGTTCCGTCGGCAGCGTTTCCTTGCTAACTTATACAGCGTATCAATCGTATTGTTTACTGTATGGGTAACCGTATAGTTGGAGACCAGTGGAACAGCCGGATCCGACAGTGACTGACGGGGCTGACTTGACCGAGGCCCAGGGTTCGGTGGCCGCGCACCGCGAGGGCGGCGTTCTCCGCATCACACTCGATCGACAATCCCATCGTAATTCCCTGACGCACATGATGATTCAATCGCTCGTCGACGTGCTGTCCGACGCGGCGACCGACTACTCGCTGCGCGCGATACACATCCGCGGCGCCGGTGACCACTTCTGCGCGGGAGCGGACTGGGTGGCGACCAACTCCGCCGACGGCAAGCGGCCGCGCACCGGCGATCTGGTGCGACGGGTCCCGCACGCCGCTCACCGCGTCATCGAGCTGGTGCACACCATTCAACTGCCGGTGCTGTGCAGCGTGCGGGGTTGGGCGGCGGGCATGGGCTGCAATCTCGCCCTGGCCGCCGACTTCACCGTCGCCACCAGCGACGCGGTGTTCTGGGAACCCTTCATGGACCGCGGCTTCAGCCCGGACTCCGGTTCGACCTGGCTACTGCCCCGATTGATCGGTGTGGCCCGCGCCAGGCGGATGCTGTTGCTCGGCGAGAAGGTTGACGCGACCGATGCCGCCGACTGGGGAATGATCCACCAGGCCGTGCCCGCCGCGGATTTCGAAACCGTGGTCGAGGAGTTGCTGGCCCGGCTGGCCGACGGTCCGACCGTGGCGATCGGACTGACCAAACAGGCCATCGGGTTCGGGCAGGGCGCCACGCTGGGCGAGTCCCTGACGCAGGAGCTGTTCAATCTGGAATTATCTTGTCGAACAAGTGATTTCAAGGAGGGCCTGGAGGCTTTCCGCCAACGGCGCGCACCCCAGTTCCGGGGCCGGTGACGCCTCATGAAGGGATGCGGCGATGCCCATGTTTGACACCATCGGCTACGACGTCGACGGGCACACGGCGACCATCACGCTGAACCGTCCCGAGGCACTGAATGCGCTGAGCCCCCACATGATCACCGAACTGCGTGCCGCTTATGCCGAAGCCGAGAACGACGACGACGTATGGCTGACCATCGTGACCGGCACCGGGCGCGCGTTCTGCACAGGTGCCGACGTCAAGGAGATTCCCGAAGACGGCAAGGTGATCTACGAGCGTCCCTACCTGTCCACCTACGACCAGTGGGAGGCTCCGCAGGAGGGGACGCCGCCGTTTCGGACCATGGCCAAGCCGGTGCTGGCCGCGATCAATGGATTGTGTTGCGGCGCAGGCATGGACTGGGTCACGACGTCGGACATCGTGATCGCCTCCGACCGGGCCACGTTCTTCGATCCGCACGTTAGCATCGGACTGGTCGCCGGACGCGAATTGGTGCGGATCTCACGGGTGCTGCCGCGCTCGATTGCGCTACGGATGGCACTGATGGGCAAGCACGAGCGGATGAGTGCGCAACGCGCCTACGAACTCGGGCTGATCAGCGAGATCGTCGAACATGACCAACTGCTGGATCGGGCCCGCGAGATCGCCGACATCGTTAACTCCAATGCCCCCCTGGCGGTTCGGGGGACTCGTCTGGCAATACTCAAGGGCCTCAACGTCCCACTGCACGAAGCTGAGATCATGGCAGAGACATTCCGCGAGCGAGTACTGCGCACCGAGGACGCGCAGGAGGGACCGCGCGCATTCGTGGAGAAGCGGAAACCGAATTGGCAGTGCAAGTGATGAGCGACCAGTTCGAGACCATCCTGCTTGACATCGACGCCGCCGCCCACGTCGCCACCATCACGCTGAACCGACCCGAGCAGCTCAACGCTTTCAACCGCACCATGTGTTTGGAGATGGCCGAAGCCTGGCGCACGGTCAAGCTGAACGACGCGGTCCACGCGGTGGTGCTACGGGCCGCCGGCAGCCGCGCTTTCAGTGCCGGCCTAGACGTCAAGGCACCTTACGGCCAACCCGAAAACATCTGGAATCACGAAGATCCCGGTGAATACCTCAGCCCCAAATGGCAGAAGATGTGGAAGCCCGTGGTCTGCGCCGTCCAGGGCATGTGCACTGCGGGCGCCTTCTATTTCGTCAACGAATCCGACGTGGTGATCTGCTCACGCGGGGCGACGTTCTTCGATTCCCATGTCTCGGTGGGCCTGGTCTGCGCGCTGGAACCAATCGGGCTGATGCGCCGCGTCGGCCTGGGCGACACGCTGCGCATGGCACTGATGGGCAACGACGAGCGGGTCAGCGCGGACACCGCCCTGCGCATCGGCCTGGTGACCGAAGTGGTGGAGCCCGATCGGCTTTGGGACCGCGCGCACGAGATCGCGGTCGCGATCGCCGCCCACCCCCCGACGGCGACCCAGGGCACCGTGAAGGCGATCTGGGAGTCTTTGGACAAGCCCTACCGGACCGCGATGGAGCAGGGACTCATCTACACGCGGCTGGGCAACCCGTTGGGCCAGGCCGAACTGGCCGACCAGCCGCCCGCAAGGCGAAAGCCGCAGATCCGCTAGTGCCCGATCACCCACTCAGTCGGCGCATCGCCGATGTTCTGGATCTGCAACCGGATTCACCGGCCATCGAGTACGACGGCACCTGGTTGTCCTGGGGGCAGGTCGGTGCGGCGGCGCGGCAAATCGCGTCGTGCGCGCAGGGCACCGACGTAGGAATGCTGTTGCGGAACAGACCGGCTCACGTGGCGGCATTCCTCGGCGTGCTCCTCGGCGGCGGGACGGTGGTCACCGTCAACCCCGCCCGCGGCGACGAGCGCACCCGCGCCGACATCGAGGCGCTGCGGCTGCCGTTGGTCATCGGCGAATCCGAGGATTTGACAGCGCTAGTTGACGGAGCGCCGACAATCTCGATCTCCGACATCTTTGCTCGGCCCGCCAAAGCTCCCGTCCGGACGGGGATCTCTTCCGGCGTTGCAGTGCGGATGCTGACCAGCGGCACGACCGGCCCGCCCAAGCGCATCGATCTCAGCTACGACATGCTGGCCCACAGCGTGATCGGCCCCGACTACCGTGACGCGCCACGGCCGGCTGCACTGCGTCGCGGGGTGGCTATCGTGAACTCCCCACTGGTGCACATCGGGGGCGTGTTCCGGGTGCTGCAATGCATAGCCGACGCCAGACCCTTCGTGCTGCTGGAGCGTTTCGAACTGACCCAGTGGGCCGCGGCGGTACGCAAACACCGGCCGCGCACGGTGTCACTGGTGCCCGCCGCGCTACGCACCGTTCTGCACTCCGACCTCACGCGTGCGGATCTGTCCAGCATTCGCGCCGTGACCTGTGGCACCGCACCGTTATCGGCCGACGACGCCGACGCGTTCACCGACAAATTCGGGATTCCCGTCCTCACGTCCTACGCCGCAACCGAATTCGGTGGTGGCGTCGCCGGTTGGACACTCACCGACCACCAGCAATACTGGAAAGGCAAGCGCGGCAGTGTGGGTCGCGCGAATCCGGGTGCGCAGCTGCAGGTGGTCGACGACAGTGGCGCTCCCGTGCCGGCAGATCAGGTTGGCCTTCTGGAGGTCAAGCCCGCCCAGCTCGGCTCGTCGGCGCCGTGGATGCGCACCACCGACATGGCTCGCATCGACTCCGACGGGTTCGTCTGGATCGTCGGGCGGGCCGATCAAGCCATCATCCGCGGCGGTTTCAAGGTGATGCCAGACGACGTGCGCACCGCGCTGGAGAGCCATCCCGCGGTCGCCGGGGCGGCCGTGATCGGACGCCATGACGACCGGTTAGGCGAAACCCCGGTTGCGATGGTGGAACTTCGTAGCGCGGTGTCCGCCGACGAGATTGTCGAATACCTGCGGACGCGACTAGCTCGCTACGAGATCCCAACGGACATCGCCATTGTCGATGTGATCCCCCGCACTCCATCCGGCAAGGCCGACCTGGGCGCCGTCCGAGGCTACTTCGCAGTCGACCATGCCCGGTGATCCCGATACGATCGCCGGGGTCCTTCGGCAGCAGGCGCAGTCGCGCGGGGATCACCCATTACTGGTGTGCGACAAAGAGCGCATCAGCTACGCCGAAGCCGACCGCCGTTCAGCCGAGCTCGCCCGCGAACTGATCGCGCTGGGCACCGGCAAGGGCACCCACGTCGGGTTGCTCTATCCCAACGGCACCGACTTCGTCGTCGGCATGCTGGCGGCCGCGCGCATCGGCGCGGTGGTGGTGCCGTTCTCCACCTTCATGACACCCGGTGAGTTGCAGCGGCAACTGGTGCATAGCGACACCGCTTTCTTGCTGAGCGCCAGCTCGTTTCGGTCTCATGACTATGTGCAGCGGTTGACCGAACTGCTCGGCCGCATCGATGGCGAGCTGTTCCGCCCCGCCCTGCCGCAGCTGCGCCGCGTCCTGGTCGGCTCGCGTAACCACCCGCGCGCCGACCCCGACCTGTTGCGAGCTATCGAGGACGATGTCGACGGATCCGACGTATTGACGATCGTGTACACGTCTGGATCCACCAGCACCCCTAAGGGTGTGGTGCACGCGCACGCCGCGCTGCTCGCACACCAGCGCAATCTCAACACGATTCGCGGTCTGAGCGCGCAGGACCGGCTGTTCTGCAACTCGCCGTTCTTCTGGATCGGCGGGTTGGCGTTCGGGCTGTTGGCCACCCTGGTCGCGGGTTCGACGCTGGTGTGCTCGAACGCAACCGACGCCGGGGCCGTTCTCGACCTGATCGAAGCCGAAAGACCGACCGTCACCAACGGATTCGTGGCCGGCATCGCCCACCTGGCCGACGACCCGAGCTACCTTCGACGGGACCTGTCGCCGCTGCGGCGGGGCAACCTGTACCCGATCATGGCGCCGGAGACCCGGCCGGCCGACCCCGAACTGCGCCACAACATGCTGGGGCTGACCGAAGCCGGAAGCGTCCTGCTGATCAGCGACGACGAATCCGACCAGCCCGAGCATCGCCGTGGCTCGTACGGCAAGCCGGCGCCCGGGTTCCAAACCATGATCGTCGACCCGGATACTGGGATGCCCGTCCGGTCCGGCATTGCTGGCGAGATTGTCGGCGAGCTGTGCATACGCGGGCCGTACGTGATGCAGGGATATTACAAACGCAGCCGAGAGCAGTGTTTCGACGCCGATGGCTGGTTCCACACCGGCGATCTGGTGCGCGCCGACGATGACGGTTTCATGTATTTCGTGGGCCGCAGGTCCGGCATGATCAAGACGGGCGGTGCCAATGTCTCAGCGACCGAGGTCGAGAAGACACTGGCCACCCTGGGTGTGACGGCACACGTCTTCGGGCTGCCGGACGCGCGGCGCGGGCAGCTGGTGGTCGCGGTCGTCGCCCTGCCGGACACCGTCACCAACTTCGACGAAGAGGCACTGCGTGACCGACTGAAGACCGAGCTGTCGTCCTACAAGATCCCTAGACGTTTAATTGCCTTGCCCCGCACCAAGATACCGCTGTTGTCCAGCGGCAAGGTCGACCTCGAGCAACTGAAAAGGTTGTTCGGTGACTGACACGATAGCTGGTCTGGTGCGGGCCCAGGCCGCTCAGCATGGCAGCAAACCCATGGTCATCGATCACGCGTCGCGGATCAGCTATGGCGAACTCGACACGACCACAAGGGATATGGCGGCCACACTCATCGGGGCCGGAGTGCGCAAAGGCACCCGCGTGGGGTTGATCATGCCCAATTGCACGCGCTGGGTGCAGATCGCCATTGCCGTCACACGCATCGGCGGGGTGCTGGTTCCGTTGAGCACGCTGCTGCAACCGACCGAGCTCGTCGCACAACTGCGGATGGCCTCGGTGCAGTTCCTGGTCAGCGTTGAGGAATTCCGCGGCCACCGGTACCTCGACGCGGTCCGGGCGGTGCCGCGCACCGAACTTCCCGCGCTGCAGCGCGTCTGGCCCGCCGAGTCGGTGGCACAGACCGCCACCGAGGCCGCCCACGGACTCGTAGATGCCCTCGCCGCGACCGTTACCCCAGCCGACCCGTTCGTCATCATCTTCACCTCCGGCAGCAGTGGCCCGCCCAAGGGCGTCGTGCACTCACACGGCAGTGCGTTGGGGGCGGTGCGCTCGGGATTGGCGGCGCGCTGCATCACCCCCGGCACCCGCCTGTACCTTCCGATGCCCTTCTTCTGGGTGGGCGGACTCGGCAGCGGCATCCTCTCGGCTCTGATCACCGGCGCCACCTTGGTCACCGAGGAAAGGCCGCAACCGGAGACCACATTGCGGCTCCTGGAGAAAGAACGCGTCACCCTGTTTCGGGGCTGGCCAGACCAGGCCGAAGCATTGGCGCGCCATCCCAACCGGTCCCAAACCGATCTGACTGCGCTGCGCCCGGGCAGTTTGGAGGCGCTACTGCCTCCCGAGCGGCGTGCGCAACCCGGTGCGCGAGCAACCCTATTCGGCATGACGGAATCCTTCGGACCTTACAGCGGGTATGCGGCCGACACCGACCTGCCCGCATCAGCCTGGGGCAGCTGCGGAAAGCCGTTCCCCGGTATGGAGATTCGCATTGCCGACCCGGACACGGGTAAACCGTTCCCGGTGAGCACCGTAGGCATGATCGAGCTCCGGGGACCACACATGCTGCGCGGGATCTGCCACCGCAGTAGAGAAGAAGTGTTCACCGCGGACGGCTACTACCGCACCGGCGACCTCGGCCGGCTGGACACCGACGGCTTCCTGTTCTATCACGGTCGCTCGGACGACATGTTCAAAGTCAGCGGTGCCACCGTCTATCCCAGCGAAGTCGAACGAGCCCTCCGCAGTATTGACGGCGTGCAGGGCGCCTTCGTCACCGATGTGCCAGGCGCCGGGGGGAAGCGGGTGGCAGCGGCCGTGGTGTGCAGCGGCCGTACTGTGGACCAGTTATGCGGCGCGGCAAGGGAACTACTCAGCTCGTTCAAGGTGCCTACGGTGTGGCTGATGCTAGCCTCCGACGACGACGTTCCGCGCGGCGGCACCGGCAAGGTGGATATCCGGCGACTGCGGGAAATGTTGTCCGAAGCAAACCCTTAGGGGACCCGCGTCCACGGTTGACAGTTCTGCGACTCGAACGCCTTCACCGACGTGTTGATGTTCGCGAACATCGGTCCGACCGAGATGTTCGTCTGCAGCACATGCTCCTTGTTGGCGTCCGGCGTGCTGTAGGTGAACCACGCGCACATCGAGTCCTGGGTCGGCACATTGTTGATCCACACCCCGAAGGTGGACGCCGACCCGGCCGTGCGATAGAGCCCCGGCGCGATGTCGGGCCCCACCACGAAGACACCGTTGCCGGGAATGGGATCCAACGGGTCGGCGGTGGCCGGCGGCGCCCACGTGATCGCCGTGACGCACACCAACAATCCCGCAGTAGCACGAGACACGCGGCGCATTTGCTCTCCCTGCGATGGGCCCCTTGACAGCACCTTATGCCCAGAAACCCCCGCCCAACAAGGTCGGCGCCTCGCAGCTAGTCCTGCGGCTGCTCCACCACTCCACGCTCGATGAGGTGGTCGATGAGCGGGACCGCGCTGGCCGCAAGGTGCTCCGACATCGCCTCGCGGGCCAGTTGCTCGTCGTGACGGGCCATCGCATCCAGCACCCGCCGGTGGTCCTTGACGGCTTGGTCCGGCCAATGCTCGATCTTCGGAAAGACCGACTCGGGTGCGTAGCGGGTGATCTGCGACATCAGCTGCGCCAGCTTCGGCGAGGCGGCAGCGATGTTGATCGCCCGGTGGAATTCGTGATTGAGCCGGATCTTGCGTTCATCGTCGTCAGCGGCATACGCCGCCTCGAGCCGACTTTGCAGGTCTTCTAATTCGCGCAACTGCTCGTCGGTGATGCGCAGCGCCGCGCGTGCCGCGAGCTCGCCGCCGACGTGTGCTTGCACGTTGGCGACGTCGGCGAGGTCACGCTGGGTCAGCGGCAACACCACGAAGCCGCGACGGGGCTGCTGCGCCACCAATCCTTCAGCGCGCAAAGCGAACAGCGCTTCGCGCACCGGTGTGACGCTGATCCCCAACTCGGCGGCCAGTTGGTCCAGCCGGACGTATTGGCCCGCGGCATAGGTGCCCTCGAAGATTCGCTTGCGGACAAAGCTCGCGACGTCCTCCGAAAGTTGAGGCCGCGCACCGAAATCCGGAACGGTCATGGTCACACCCGGTACTCGTCCAGCAGACGCTTGCTGATGATGGATTTCTGGATCTCGCTGGTGCCCTCGCCGATGAGCAGGAACGGCGCATCGCGCATCAGCCGCTCGATCTCGTACTCCTTCGAATAGCCGTAGCCGCCGTGAATCCGGAAGCTCTGCTGGGTCACCTCGGCACAGAATTCACTGGCTAGGTACTTTGCCATGCCTGCGGCGACATCATTGCGCTCGCCGGAGTCCTTGAGCCGTGCCGCGTTGACCATCATCAGATGCGCCGCTTCGACTTTGGTGGCCATTTCGGCCAGTTGGAACGCGATGGCCTGGTGTTCGGCGATCGGCTTGCCGAAGGTCTGCCGTTGCTGGGCATACTTGACCGCAAGCTCGAATGCGCGCAGTCCGATACCGCACGCCCGCGCGGAAACGTTGACCCGGCCCACCTCGATGCCGTCCATCATCTGGAAGAAGCCCTGCCCGGGCTTGCCGCCCAGGATGTCTTCGGCGCTGGCCCCGTACCCGTCGAAGATGAGTTCGGTGGTGTCGATGCCCTTGTAGCCCAGCTTGTCGATCTTGCCGGGGATGATCAGGCCGGGCACCACTTCCCCGAACCCTGTGGGCTTCTCGACCAGGAACGCCGTCAGGTTGCGGTGCGGTTTGTCCGCGCCTTCGTCGGTGCGCACCAGCACGGCCACCAGGGTGGAACTGCCGCCGTTGGTCAGCCACATCTTCTGACCGTCGATGGTGTAGGTGCCGTCGGGATTGCGGGTGGCGCGGGTACGGATGGCGGCGACGTCGGAGCCCAGTTCGGGTTCCGACATCGAGAAGGCGCCGCGCGTCTCACCCGTCACCATCCGCGGCAGGAAGCGTTGCTTCTGCTCGTCGGTGCCGTGCTGGCGCAACATGTACGCGACGATGAAATGTGTGTTCAGGACGCCTGAGATGCTCATCCAGCCCCTGGCCAGCTCCTCGACGCACAGCGCATAGGTCAACAGCGACTCGCCCAGCCCGCCGTACTCCTCCGGGATCATCAGGCCGAACAGGCCCATGTCGCGCAGGGCGTCGACGATGGCCTGCGGGTAGGTGTCGGTTCGTTCCAGCTCTGGGGCGTTCGGGATGATCTCCTTGTCGACGAATTGCCGTACGGTCGCGACGATTTCGGTCTGGAATTCGGTCAATCCGAGGGTCTGGGCGAGTTTGGTCATTCGCTCGTTCCTATCGTCCCCGCGGTCGCCAACCGCTTGATGTCGGCCTCGGTCAAACCCAGGTACTCGGCCAGCAGATCCGCGGTGTCCGCCCCCAATCCCGGGGCGGCGGCGCTGGCGGGATGGACTCCGTCGATTGCGGTGGGCATGGCCGGAGCGAGGTAGTCACCGACGCCTGGCTGGTGCAGCCGGGAAAACAACGGATTGTCAGTCACTTTCGGGCCGGCGGCGACCTCGGCGAAGGTGCGGTAGCGCTCCCACAACACCGTGGAGGCCGAGAGCGCCGCGCTGACCTCGTCGCCGGAATGGTCGGCGAACCAGGTGCCGAACAGGCCGGATATCGCATTGCGGTAGCGGTAGCGGTCGCCCTCGGATTCGAAGTCCACCCCCAGCGCCTCAGCCAGTGCCGTCATGGCGGCGCCGGTGCCGGTTATCTCGACAAGATCGCGAAAGTGGCGTCTGGTCAACAGGACAACCATGAACCGGGCCCCGTCGCGGCTGACGAAGTCCTGGCCGTACTGGCCGTAGATGGCGTTGCCCAGCCGTTCGCGTTGCGTTCCGAGCACCTGCGGCTCGGTGAGCAGGCCCAGGTTGCCTGCCGTTGCCAGCGCGACATCCTCGAGCGCGATGCTGATGCGCGCCCCGATCGCCGACTGCTCCCGACGGCGGATGGCGGCGACGACCGACAGTGCGGCATACAATCCGCAGCTGACATCCCAGGCGGGCAGGACATGGTTGATCGGGCCGGCGTGCTCGGCGGGGCCGGTCACCAGCGGGTAGCCGATCGCCGCGTTGACCGTGTAGTCCACCCCGGTGGATCCGTCGCCGCGGCCGAGCAGCTGGACATGGATGACGTCGGAGCGCTTGGCCGCCAACGCATCATGGCTCAGCCACGACATCCCGGCGGCGTTGGTGACCACAATCCCGTCGCCTTCGACGATCAGCCGCTGTACCAGCTCCTGGCCGTCGGGTGAGCGCAGATCGATGGTGGCCGAACGCTTTCCCTTGTTCAGACCGGTCCAATAGATCGAGGTTCCGTCGGCGGCCAGCGGCCAGCGGCCAGTGTCGGCGCCCCCACCGATCGGGTCGACCCGGGTCACTTGTGCGCCGAGCTGGCTCAGCGTCATGCCGCACAGCGGAGCGGCGACGAAGCTGGACACCTCCACAACGCGGATGCCGGTCAGCGGTAGCGCGGGAGCCGTCATGCGACCCGCTCGAAGACCGCGGCCAGACCCTGGCCGCCGCCGATGCACATGGTCTCCAGGCCGTAGCGCGCCTGGCGCCGGTCGAGTTCGCGGGCCAGCGTGGCCAGCATCCGCCCGCCGGTCGCTCCAACCGGATGGCCCAGCGAGATCCCCGAGCCGTGCACGTTGGTGCGGTCGTGGTCGGCCGGAGTGAAGTTCCACTCCCGCATCACCGCGAGGGCCTGGGCGGCAAAGGCCTCGTTGAGTTCGATGACGTCGATGTCGGCCAACCGCAGGCCCGCCTTGGCCAGGGCGACTTCGGTGGCTGGGACCGGACCGATGCCCATGATGTTGGGGGCCACGCCCGCCGACCCCCACGACACCAGGCGCACCAACGGGGTCAAGCCGCATTCTGCCGCCTTCTCGGGAGTGGTGACCACGCACATCGATGCGGCGTCGTTCTGGCCGCTGGCGTTGCCGGCCGTGACCGTCGCCTCCGGATCACCCTTGGCCAGAACGGGTTTGAGCCTACTCAGGGATTCCAGCGTGGTATCGGCGCGGGGATGTTCGTCGGTGTCGACCAGCTCTTCGCCGTGGCGGCCGGCCACCCGCACCGGGATGATCTCCTCGCGCAGAATGCCGTCCTTCTGCGCAGCGACCGCACGCTGATGTGACCGCACCGCAAGCTCGTCCTGCTCCTGGCGCGAGATGCCGTACTGGCGGCGCAGATTCTCCGCGGTCTCGAGCATCCCACCGGGAACCGGATAGTGGCGACCCCCGGCGGTGGTGCGTCCACGCGCCAGCCCGTCGTGCACACGGACACCGGAACGTGCACCGCCCCAACGCATGTCGGTGGAATAGAAGGCGACGTTGCTCATGCTTTCGCAGCCACCGGCGATTACTAGGTCGTTGTTCCCGGTACTCACCTGCAGGCATGCCTGGATCACCGCCTGCAAACCCGACCCACAGCGCCGATCGACCTGCATGCCGGGAACGGTGACGGGCAGTCCGGCGTCCAGGGCCACCACGCGCCCGATCGCGGGTGCTTCACTGCTGGGGTAGCAGTGTCCCAGGATCACGTCCTGCACGGCGTCGGGTGCGATGCCGGTGCGGTCGAGCAATCCCTTGAGCGCCGCGACACCGAGGTCTACAGCGCTCAGAGACTTGAACATTCCGCCGTAGCGTCCGATCGGTGTGCGGACCGGCTCGCAGATGACGGCCTCCTGCCGAACCGCACCACTCATAGGTGCCGGCCGCCGGTGATCTCCATGACCGTTCCGGTCATATACGACGACAGGTCCGAAGCCAGGAACAGGGCGACGCTGGCCACCTCGCTGGGCTCACCGGCGCGCCCCATCGGCACCTCGGCCACCTTGGAATCCCAGATGCGTTGCGGCATCGCTTCCGTCATCGCGGAGCGGATCAAACCCGGCGCGATCGCGTTGACCCGAACATTAAGGTAAGCAAGCTCTTTGGCGGCCGCCTTGGTCATGCCGACGATCCCCGCCTTGGCCGCCGAGTAGTTCGTCTGGCCGACCATCCCGACCTTGCCCGAGACGGACGACATGTTGATGATGGCGCCGCGCTTCTTCTCCCGCATCACCGCCGCGGCCAACCGGGTGCCATTCCAGGTTCCCTTCAGGTGCACGTTGATGACCTGATCGAACTGCTCCTCGGTCATCTTGCGCATGGTTGCATCGCGGGTGATGCCGGCGTTGTTGACCATGATGTCGAGGTCGCCGAAGCGGTCGATGGCCGTTTGGATCAGGTTCTGCACCTGGTCGGATTGGGTTACGTCACAACGCACCGCGACGGCGACTTCCGCGCCGCCCAATTTCTCGGCCGCCGCCTCGGTCGCTTCCAGATTGACGTCACCGAGCACCACCCGCGCTCCCTCGGCGATGAACCGTTCCGCTATCGCAAATCCGAGACCTTGCGCAGCGCCAGTGACCACCGCGGTCTGACCTTCGAGCAACGACACCTGTATCACGCACCCTTACCTGTCATGGCCCACCCTCGGGCACCCCGTCAGTCCAATATCGTATTTCATATACGATATTGCAAAGTCGCCCACCCGCCGAAGGAGCACTTGCAATGACGGCTGAGGTTCCCGAAGTCGCCGACGAGGATTTCCAGGAGATCCTGGCGCAGACCCGCCAGTTCGTCCGTACCGCGGTCGTTCCGCGGGAGCAGGAGATCCTGGACGAGGACCGGGTGCCCGACGACCTTCGCGACCAGGCCAAGAAGATGGGCCTGTTCGGCTACGCCATCCCGCAGGAGTGGGGCGGGCTCGGCCTGAATCTGGTTCAGGACGTCGAGTTGGCAATGGAGCTGGGATACACCTCGCTTGCGGTGCGGTCGATGTTCGGCACCAACAACGGCATTGCCGGACAGGTCCTGGTCGGGTTTGGCACCGACGAGCAGAAGGGACGTTGGCTGGAAGGGATCGCCTCCGGCGATGTGGTCGCGTCCTTCGCGCTCACCGAGCCGGGCGCCGGCTCCAATCCGGCCGGTTTGAAGACCAAAGCCGTTCGAGACGGCCAGGATTGGTTGATTTCCGGACAGAAGCGCTTCATTACCAATGCGCCTACCGCCAACCTGTTCGTGGTGTTCGCCCGCACCCGGCCCGCCGACGATCAAGGCCCGGGCATTGCCGTCTTCCTGGTCCCCGCGGACGCGCCGGGCGTGTCGGTCGGCGTCAAGGACGCGAAGATGGGGCAGGAGGGCGCCTGGACCGCCGACGTCGCCTTCGACGACGTCCGCGTGGATCACACGGCGCTGATCGGTGGCAGCGAGGACATCGGGTACCGCGCCGCCATGACCTCCCTGGCCCGGGGCCGGGTGCATATCGCCGCGATCGCCGTCGGTGCCGCTCAACGCGCGCTCGACGAATCCGTGGCCTACGCCGCGACCGCCACCCAGGGCGGAACGCCGATCGGCAACTTCCAGTTGGTGCAGGCGATGCTCGCCGACCAGCAGACCGGCGTGCTCGCCGGCCGGGCTCTGGTGCGCGACACCGCACGTCAGTGGGTCAGCAACTCCGACCGGCGGATCGCCCCGTCGGCCGCCAAACTCTTCTGCACCGAAATGGTCGGCAAGGTAGCCGATCTCGCCGTGCAGATCCACGGGGGCAGCGGTTATATGCGCGGGGTGCCGGTCGAAAGGATCTACCGTGATGTTCGCCTGCTGCGCCTCTATGAGGGGACCAGCGAGATCCAGCAGCTGATCATCGGCGCGAACCTGGTCAAGGCGGCACAGCGGTGACCGGCCGGCTGCGGGACAAAGTCGCATTCATCACCGGGGCGGCGCGAGGGCAAGGACGGGCGCACGCCGTGCGGATGGCAGCCGAGGGCGCCGACATCATCGCCATCGACATCGCCGGCGTATTGCCGCCCTGTGTCCCCTACGATTCCGCCACGCCCGAAGACTTGGCCGAAACCGTCCGCCTGGTGGAGCAGACCGGGCGGAAGATCATCGCCGCCACCGCCGACACCCGCGATCTGGCGGCGCTACGCAGGGTCGTCGACGACGGCGTCGCGCGGCTCGGCCGACTGGACATAATCGTTGCCAACGCGGGTATTTCGGCACCGCAAGCGTGGAACGAAATCACCCCGGAAGACTTCCGCGATGTGATGGACATCAATGTCACCGGCACCTGGAACACCGTGATGGCCGGAGCGGACAAGATCATCGAGGGCGGCCGCGGCGGGTCCATCATCCTGATCAGCTCCGCGGCGGGCGCCAAAGTGCAGCCGTTCATGGTGCACTACACAGCCAGCAAGCACGCCGTCACCGGGCTGGCTCGCGCCTTCGCCGCCGAACTGGGCAAGCACTCGATCCGGGTGAACAGCGTTCATCCGGGACCAGTGAACTCGCCGATGGGCAGCGGCCAAATGGTGTCGGCCATGGGCAAAGTCATGGAGACCAACCCGCAACTGTCGAACATGCTGACGCCTTTCCTGCCCAGTTGGGCCGCTGAGCCGGAGGATATTGCCGACACCGTCTGCTGGCTGGCCAGCGACGAATCGCGGAATATCACCGCCGCCAAGATCCCCGTCGATCAGGGATCCACCCAGTACTAGCGGTTGATATACGCGCAGACGCGTATGTTTTCCGGGCGTCGCCGGCTGCATGCTGGTTAACATGAGCGAGATCGATCGACTGGCTGCCTTTGACTGGAGCGATGCCGCCATGAATGCGCATCTCCCGACCGGAACAGTGACGTTGCTGCTGGCCGACGTCGAGGGATCAACGCAGCTTTGGCAGTCGAGGCCCGAGGAGATGACCGCCGCGATCGCCGCCCTCGACCGGACGCTGGCCCTGCTCGTCAGCGCACACGACGGGGTGCGTCCCACCGAGCAGGGCGAAGGTGACAGCTTCGTGCTTGCCTTCCACCGCGCATCGAACGCTGTGGCGTGCGCGCTGGCGCTGCAGCGAGCCCCGTTGGCCCCCCTGCGTTTCCGTATCGGCATCCATACCGGTGAAGTGCAGTTGCGCGATGAAAACAATTACGTGGGGCCCGCCATCAATCGAACGGCGCGAGTGCGCGAGCTGGCCCACGGCGGCCAAACCGTACTGTCCGGCACCACCAGCGACCTGGTCGCCGACGCCCTTCCGGCGGACGCGTGGCTGGCCGATTTGGGCACCCACCCGTTGCGCGATCTGCCTCGGCCGGAACGCATCGTTCAACTGTGCCACCCCGATTTGTGTAACGAGTTCGCGCCGCTGAGGTTGCGGGAAAGCCTTAGCGTTGCGCATCTTCCGGTTCAGCTCAGCAGCTTCGTCGGGCGGGCGGCGGAGATGTCCGCGGTGCGCGGGGTCCTTGGCGAGAACCGCATGATGACGCTCACTGGCGCCGGCGGGGTGGGCAAGACCCGCTTGGCGGTAGAGGTCGCCGCGGCCGCGGCTGCCGAATTCCGGGACGGTGTGTGGGCGGTCGATCTGGCCCCGATTGTGGACTCCGACCTGGTGCCGATCACCGTGGCGCGGGCACTGGGTCTACCGGACCAACCAGGCCGGTCTGTGCAGAACAAGCTGCTGCAATTCATCGGCGCGCGGAAGATGCTATTGATACTGGACAACTGCGAGCATCTGCTCGACGCGACCGCCGAACTCGTCACCGCCCTCATCGGTGGCAGTCCCGGGCTTTCCGTGCTGGCCACCAGTCGCGAGCCGATTGGTGTACCCGGTGAAGTCACCTGGCGGGTGCCGTCCCTGTCGCTTGCCGACGACGCGGTCCAGCTGTTCAGCGATCGGGCGCGTCAGGTACAGCCCAGCTTCGCCGTCCGTGAGGACAACTCACATGTCGTCGTGGAGATCTGCCGCCGCCTCGATGGCATGCCGCTGGCAATCGAACTGGCCGCCGCGCGGATGCGCGCTCTGTCGCCCCAGGAGATCCTCGCGGGGCTGAGGGACCGGTTCCGGTTGTTGACCGGAGGGTCGCGAACCGCGGTGCGCCGCCAGCAGACGCTGCAGGCATCCGTGGACTGGTCGCACAATCTATTGACCGAGCCCGAGCGCGTATTGTTCCGCCGATTGGCCGTATTCCTAGGCGGATTCGACCTGACGGCCTGCCAGGAGGTCCTCAGCGACCGCACCCTGGCGCGCCATCAGGTGCTGGATGTGTTGGCTCTGCTCGTCGACAAGTCGCTGGTGATTGCCGAAACCGAGAGGGGCACAACCCGATACCGGCTGCTGGAAACGATCCGCCAGTATGCCCAAGAAAAGCTTACCGAGTCGCCGGACGGAGCTGCCGTGCGAGACCGCCACCGCGACTACTACACCGGGCTGGCCGCGGCCTTGGAAGCTCCCGCGACCAAAAACCTGGCGCTACAACTGAACCGGGCAGAAGCCGAGATTGACAATCTGCGTGCCGCATTCGCGTGGAGCGAAGAAAACTCCGACATCGACAGCGCGTTACGGCTGGCAACATCGTTGCAGGCGCTCTGGTTGACACGGGGACTCGTCAAAGAAGGAAGGGATTGGCTTGACATCGGACTGGCACGTGCCGCCTCCACCGAGGTGACACCCACCAACCTGGCACGAGCGTTGGCCGATAAGGCATACCTGGACAACATGCGCACGGCCGAATGCGCCGAGGCGGCACACCGCGCGGTGGCGATCGCGCGCGAACTCGATGATCCGGCGTTGTTGGCCCGCACCTTGGCTGCGCTCGGACGCGTCACCGCCTGGGACGCCAACCAGTCCGGTCCGATCCTGTCGGAAGCCGCCGAGTTGGCCCGCGGAATGGATGACCGCTGGCTTTTGAGCCAGGTCCTGTACTTCCAGGCACTCATGGCTACAGTCGGCTCGGGGGACCTGGACCACGGAATCGCGGCCGCGGAGGAGGGCCGCGCCCTGGCCGACGAGATCGGCGACCAAGGCTACTCACGAGCATGCCGCTGGTGTCTGGCCGGGGCGCAATCGGCGCGCGGCGACCTTGTGGGCGCCGAGAAGCAGTTGCGTGGACTGATGATCGAAGCGGACCTGGCACACGCGCTGATCTGGGAAGTGAACGCCCGAACGGCTCTTGGCCAGCTACTGGCCTACACCGGACGAGCCGCTGAGGGCCGATCCATCGTGCTCGAATCATTGGGCCGTGCGGCCGAACTCGGCGGCTACCAGGAGGGCATTGCTTACGCTGCGCTGGCTTTCACCGCTCTTGCCGACGGCGACGTGGCGCAGGCTGCCGAGGCCAGCGACGCCACCGTCGAGCGCCTCGGTGGGTGGCCGTGGCTTGCCACTACCGTCGCCAAACCTGCCGCCCAGGCCGCGTTGGCCCAAGGTGACCTCGCAACAGCCCGCCGTCACGCAGATACAGATGTGGACATGGCGCTGGGCTGGTTCTCAGTACAGGCACTGACCACCCGGGCGCGGGTCGCATTAGCGCAGAACGAGTTCGGACAGGCAGAGCGCGACGCACACGAGGCGCTGGCGCGCGCCGCCGAGATGAGCACTCTCCTGTTCGTCCCGGATCTGCTGGAGGTACTGGCCACGCTGACCAACGCAGCGGGCAGCCACCTGGAGGCGACGCGACTGCACGCGGCAGCACAAGCGATTCGGGAACGTACCGGAATCGTGCGCTTCCGAGTGTACGACGCCGCTTACCACCGATCGCTGGACGAAGCGCGAACTGCACTGGGCATCAACGCCTTTGACGAGGCATGGGCCGCCGGCCTGGCGCTGTCCACCGATGAAGCGATCGCCTACGCGCAGCGCGGCCGCGGCGAACGGAAACGACCGCCCAGCGGTTGGGACTCGCTCACTCCGACCGAGCTCAACATCGTGCACCTGGCCCAAGAGGGACTTGGCAACAAGGACATCGGCGCCCGCCTATTCGTCTCGCCGCGGACCGTGCAGACTCACCTGACGCACGTCTACAACAAGCTCGGCCTGACCTCGCGCTACCAGTTGATCCAAGAGGCGGCCCGACGGACCTGAGTTCAACCGATCAGATCCAGCGTGCCCAAGTCGCGAATTGCCTCACACCCCCGTCGCAGCATGGTCAGCACCATGTCGTCGCCACGCTCGGTGGCGGTCGCAAAGGCGAAGCCCAGCGCCGATATCAGCACGGTGTGCGGCATACCGAGGCGGTAATCACGCCAACAGGTTTCGCGGTCATAATCGGTGACGCCGTGTCCGACCAGGGCTCGGTGGTAATCATCGACGAGCTCTGCCTCGATGGCCTTGCGTAGCTCGGAATCGAGGCTGGTCGCCGCGAAATATGCCAGATCCCTCCCCGGCAGCCCGATGCCGAGGGTCTGCCAGTCCACCACGCTCACCCGGGTGTGATCGGGATCGAACAACAGGTTGTCCAGCCGGTAGTCGCCGTGCAGAAGCGCGAAGCGGTCCCGCTCGGCAAGCAACCACGGTGTCACCAAGGCCATTGTGGTGGTGAAAGTCTCACGGTCCTGTGCGGTCATCCGGTCACCCAGCTTGTCCAGGGTGATGCCGGCGCTCATCTGCGCCACGTCACCGAGGCCCTTGGCGGAATCCTCGTCGGGACGCCCGAAGGCGATGCCCGGCAGATCCAGCCACACCGGATCGCACCAGCTGGGCCCGTGCAGGCCGGCCAGCGCCGTCACCGCCAGCCGCGCCTCCTGCTCACCACAGCCGGCGAGCTGATCGCCCTGTACCGCGGGCGCCTGATCAGCCAGTAACAGCGCGTATTCCATTGCATCATCGGTGATTTCGCAATAAAAACAGTCGGGTACCGGCACCCTTACCCGGTCGGCCACCGAAGTGTAGAACGCGCATTCACTGCGGTAGCCGAAGACGACGCGGTCCCGGACCGCATCGTCCTGGGCCGGCAACTTGATCACGAAAGTCTGCGGGAGATCGCCCTGATCGGTGCGGTAGGTGGCCGTCACCCGGTAGGTGGCCCCGGTTTGTCCGGTACCGATAGCCACGACGTCGGCCTGTGACACCTCGACCGGGGTACCCCGGTGGCTCAGCGCCGCCGACAGCCACTCGGGCGTGACGTCGGCGGGGTACCGCGGAATGGACAACAAGGCACTCATGTCACAACTGTAAGACATACGGCATGAGCTACCGGCATGCCCCTGCGGCGGACCTATTCGGCCAGGATCCGCCAGTCCGCGGCCTCGTGCTGCTGTTGCCAGAACTCGCTGAAACGGCCACCGGCACCGAGTAACTCGTCGACGCCGCCATCCTCGACCACCCGACCGTTCTCCAGGAACAGCACCCGGTCGGCGTGCCGGATGCTGGCCAGCCGGTGCGCCACGATCACCCGGGTGTGCGAGTGCGGGTCGGCCGTCAGGGCCTCGACCACCGCCACCTCGTTCTCGTTGTCCAGGGCGCTGGTCGCTTCGTCGACGAGCAGGGTCGGTGCGCCCTTCAGCAGGGCGCGCGCGATACTGACCCGTTGGCGTTCCCCCCCGGACAGGGCCGAGCCCGCTTCGCCCACAACGGTATCCACCCCGTCGGGCAATCTGCCGGTGAGCTCGTCGACGCGGGCCAGGCGGACTGCCCGCGCGAACCGCTCGTCGTCGGCTTCCGGGTCACCGGCCAGGACATTTTCCCGGATCGTGCCGTGGAAGAGGTACGGGTGCTGGAAGACGACGCTGCTGGCGCGCTGACGGGCACCCGCGTCCAGCGTGGTGGCGTCCACTCCGTCGATGAGCACCCGGCCACTGGTCGGCTGGTGCAGTCCGGCGATCAGCGCAAGGATGGTGCTCTTGCCGGATCCGGACGGCCCGACGATCGCGGTCGCGGTGCCCGGCTGCAACGAGAAGCTGACCTGGTCCAGCACCGGTGCGCCACCGTCGTAAGCGAAAGAGACGTCGTCGAATTCGATGCGCGGCGCCGCGGAGGGGTCGCGCAGGGCGGCCGCTCCGGCGCCCAGGGCCGGCGCGGTCAGCACCGACCGGATGCGGTCGAGTGTGGCGCGTACGGTTTCCAGTGCCGGCGCCAGCTCGCTCACGGTGACGAACGGCTCGAGGTAGCGGGCCATCACCACGATCAACGCAACAGCCTCGGACACCGAGAGCGTACCGCCGACCGTCAGCGCCGTGGTGACGCCGGCCAACAGGATCAGCGCCAGTTGGCTGGCGATGCTGAACAATAACTGACCCGGGATCTGCATGCCCAGCAGTCGCATCGTCGCGCTGTGCTGCGCGCTGAGCGCGTCGCCGACCAGGCTGCGGGCCGGCTCGACGCGCCGTGCGGCGCGCAACGCCTGCTGGGTGCGGGCGAACTCGATGATGCGTTCGGTCAGTGCGCTGTTGGCCTCCCCCGCCGCGGCATCGGCCCGGCGCGACAGGCGCACCGATGCCCAAAGCGCCCCGAGCAGCAACGGCACACCGGCCAGCGCGGCCGCGCCCAGCTGCCAGGAGATCGGCAACAGGACCAGTGCGATCACCGCGGGTAGCAGCACCGCGCTGAGCAGCGGCGTCAGCAGGTTGACCACCAACCCGACCAACTCGGGCCCGGTCGAGGCGATCGCCTGCCGCGCGGTCGCGGTGTTCTCGGCGGTGAACCACTCCAGCCGCACTTCGGGCAGCCGGTCGGCGATGTCGTGCTGGGTGTGGTCCAACACGGCGAATCCCAGATCGAAACCGATTCTGGCCGTGGCGGTGTCGATGACCCAGCCGAGCACGGTCGCGGCGGTGAGCCAGCCCAGCCACACCAGCGCCCGGTGCGGCGAGTCGCTGAACAGGGCGCCCACCAGCGGGACGAGCAGCACGGTGCCCACCGCGCGCACCACCACCGAGAGGAAGGTGAGCACGGCATAGCGCAGCACTTTGGCGCGGCGGTCCGCCGGCACCAGGCCGATCCAGGTGCGGATCATCGAGCGGCCCCCTGTCCTGCGATCGATGCGGACACGGGTTGTCCGGTCTCCCAGAGTCGGCGGTAGCGGCCGTCGGCGGCCAGCAGTTCGTCGTGGGTGCCGCGCTCGGCAATGCGCCCGTGGTCGAGCACGACGATCTGGTCGGCGCCGGTGATGGTGTGCAACCGGTGCGCGATCACCAGGACGGTCCGGTCTCTGGTGAGTCGGTTGAGCGCTTGCTGCACAAGGTATTCCGATTCCGGGTCGGCGTATGCGGTGGCCTCGTCGAGGATCAGCACCGGCGTGTCGGCCAGGATCGCACGGGCGATGGTCAGTCGTTGCTTCTCCCCGCCCGAGAGTGCGGCGCTGGCACCCAGGATTGTGTCGTAGCCGTTGGGCAGACGCAGGATTCGGTCGTGGATCTGCGCCTCGCGGGCGGCATCCTGGATTTGCGCCAGGGTGGCATCGGGCACGGCGAGCGCGATGTTCTCCGCGACGGTGCCGTGCACGAGTTGGGTCTCCTGCAACACGAAACCGACGCGGGTGTACAGCTCGTCGGCCGTCAGGGTCCGAATGTCCTGTCCGCCCACCCGGATCGAGCCTTGCTGGATGTCGTGGAACCGGGCCAGCAGGGCGGCCAGCGTGGACTTACCGGAACCCGACGGACCCACGAGCGCGGTGACGGTGCCCGGTCGCAGCTGCAGCGAGACATCGCGGATCACCGGGACACCGGGGCGGTAGGCGAAGCTCACGTGGTCGAAGACGACCGTAGCGGCATCGGAGGGTTCGCGAGGACGGTCCTCGACCTCGAGTTCGGGCTCGGCGAGCGCGATTTGGAGGCGCCGGGCGGCCAGCGTGCCACCGCGAATGCCGGCGATCCCGTAGCCGATACCAAGCAAGCGGGTCCCGAAGGTGGTGCCCAGCAACAGGAACGGAAGCAGATCCACCGGGTCCATCCGGTGCGTCACCACCAGCAGGGTGCCGGCCGTGACGATGAGCCACAGGAAGGTGGACGGACGCGTGGCCAGGTCCATCATGGTCTTCTTGCCAGCCAGCGGACGCTGCCAGGCAACAAGGAATCCGATGTATTCGTCCAGACGGCGACGGAATGTCGACGCGGCGGCCCCGCCGAATACGCGGATCACCGGTTGACCTTCCAGGTAGGCACCGGCTTCGGTACCCATTTTCTCGGCCCAGCGCTGGGACTGGGCGATACGCGGGCCGGACTGCACCATCAGAGCCGACGACGTCATCAGGTAAACGAGGACCGGCCCGAACAGCACGAGCGCTACCCGCCAGTCGACGACGAACAGGTACAACAACACCGCCACCGGCGCGACGGCGGCGTTGACCGCGTCCGGAATGGCGTGGGTGACCAGGTAGTGCAGCGCGAGGGTGTCGTCCTGGACCAGTTGCTTGATGGAGCCAGATCCGCGTGCGGTGAACCAGCCCAGCGGCAGACGAGATAGCTTGCCCAACAACCGCGACCGCAACTCGCTGGCGAATCGCGCGTCGACGATATGAAGCCAGAGAGTCAGTGCGGCACCGAGCAGGGTGCCCAATCCCAGCAGCGAGACGGCCGCGATGCCCAGGTTCCACAGCCGGGACTCGTCGGCGCCTGAGATCAGCAACCGCGCCAATTCGACCAGCAGCACGAACGGCGCCAGCTGCACCAGCGTGATGACGGCTTGCAGCACCCCGGAGATGATCAGCGCCGAGCGCAGGGGCGCCAGCAACTGGCCCGCCGCCTGCGCACGCCAGCTGCCGCGGGCGGCCGGAACCGAGGAGGCTGACTCGGTCTGTGCGGCAACGATTTCCGGCTGTTCGTCACCGGGCTGGTCGGCGGCGTCGGGCTCTTCGCCGCGGCGGGTGCCCATTTCCTTGCCTGCGCTCCAGTACGCCTGCGCATGAACCTCGGACTTGGGGAACCCGAATGCGTCCCGGAGCCGTTTACGAACGTGCTTGAGCGTGTTGGCTTCCGGGGTGGCCCAGGCATACCAGTTGGACCAGTCACGGGTTTCGATTGCGTCGGCCAACGACTTGTCGTCGCGCCGGGTGACCCAATGCACCCGTAGGCGGGGGTGCTCGGCGATGGGGATCAGGGTGTCGTTGTCGTCATGCTGCTCGAGATACATCTCAATCGGCACGTCCTTCGGGACGGTTCCGATGATGCCGTTCATGCCGGGGATCGAGGCGGAGTCGCCGATCAGCAGATAGCCTGCGGGCTGCTCGTCGGGCGGGTCGAAGCGGGTGGAGCCCATCAGCGACGTGACGGCGATGGTGGCGCCCGGCTGAACGGTCCTCGCCCACGTCGAGGCTGGGCCGGCGGGTTCGTGCAGCACCACGTCGACCGCGAAGCGTCCACTCGCCGGGTCAGCCTCGGAAAGCGTGTATCCGCGCTGGAATTCGGTCTTGGAGCCCTTCGGATCCGGGAACCAGAACCGCAGCCAAGCGGCCGGTTCCGCCTCGGTGTCCTCGAACAGCGTCGGGGACTCCATCCTGATCCGGACGAAATGCGGTGCGAGCATTACGGTTTCGGTCACCGTCGCCGTGTGGTCGCGTGCACCGAAGCCTTTGAGCATCGCACCCGAGAACCCGCGTGCCATCAACGATCCTCTCCCGCGCCGGCGTGGGCCGCCACGACTTCCATGATCGGGCGGCCCGGCGGGATTTCCCCGACCAGGCCCCGAATCGACGCGGCCAGCAACAGCCGCACGTATTGCGATCTCGACAGTTCGGGCAGGCCGAGGTGGGCCGCCCCTAGTCGTTCGTCATCGGCCAGCCGCCGATTGGCGGCATCCCGCTCCTGCGCGAACCGGTCGGCCTGTTCACCGCCGGTAGTGCTGACCTTGTTTTCCTCACGGGCGGCCAGGCTGATCGCCAGCGTGGCCACGGCACTGGCCAGCACAATGGCCGCGTCCTTGCCGTACCCGCGGCGGTTCAGCGCCTCGACCTCCGCGATCAGCAACCCCATGCCGGTGTCGCCGCGCGGGAACAACACCTGCATATAGGACGCCAGGCCGGGGTGCTCGACGGTGAAGCTCCACAGCTGCAGCCCGAACGAAAGCAGGTGCTGCTCGAGGTTCTCGTCCGGGTCGTCCGTCAGCTCGAGCTCGGCCAGCAGACTTTCACCGATCAATCGCTCAAGCGCCCAACGACTTTCGACGTGACGGTACAGGGCGGTGGCCGAAACGCCGAGCCGGCCGGCGACGGCGTTGATGCTGAGGCGCGCCATACCCAGCTCGCGGCCCACCCGCAGCACGTCTTCGAGCGCGATGAGCGCCGGACGGCCGCCGGTGCGCTGAGCAATGGTTTTCACCCGGCTGACCCCTCGACGCAGTTAGTTACCCCCGTAAACTAAGGGTTACCTTACACGCCGTCAAACGGGCTGGTCGGGCGCTGTCCCGCTAGAGACTCTTGGGTGCGTTCTGCACGTCGGTGATCGCCTGCTCGTCACCGTCGAAGTCAACCCGGGCCGTCCTGCCGACCGCAAACAACAGCAACTCCTCGGGCGGACCGGTCACCGTGACGGCGGGGCCCTGACCGGCGATCAGCACCGTCTTGCCGTCGGTGGTGCGCAGCGCGACGCGACCCGGCACCTTCGTCAGCGTCAGCCGCCCCATCAGTCCCAGCGTCCGCTGTAGCCCGGCGACCAGTTTGGGTTCGAGTTCCCTTGGCTCCCAGTCGGTTCCGGCGCGGCGCACGTCCTCGTGATGGATGAACATTTCGGCGACATTGGCGACCGGGTCGAGGAGTTTGAATGGCGAGTAGACGGGCGGACCGGCCGCGATCTTGCCCACCAACTCCTCCCAGTCAGTGTTCTCGGCGACCTTGTTCTGCAACTTCTCGGTGTGGCCGGCGAAGAAGGGAATGAGGATGCCCGGTCCCGCGTCGATGCGGTGCTCCCTGATCACCAGATGGGCCGCCAGGTCGCGGGTGCGCCACCCCTCGCACAGGGTGGGCGCATCGGGGCCCGCGGCAAGCATCGTCTCCACCAGTGCGGCGCGCTCACGTCGTGCAACGGACACTTCGTCTCCAATCGTTCGGGCTTCGACCACCATCGTGCCGCACACCAGATGTTTCGAATGTATGTGCGATGGCTATCCGCGCTGTTATGAGTAGCAACGCGCAACCAGCCCCGCAGGAAAACCCCGAGAAGGACCCGTCCAATTGGGTGACCGGCGACGAGCCGATGACGGGCCCGCAGCGCAGCTATGTGAGCACTTTGGCGCAGGAAGCCGGTCGGGACGTTCCGGACGATCTGACGAAGGCGCAGGCGTCGGAGTTGATCGACGAGCTGCAGCAGCAGACGGGCAGGGGTGCCCATTAGGCCCGGCTAGCCCCGGCTATCGGTGCGGGCGGAGGGACTCGAACCCACACGCTCTTTCGAGCACCGGCACCTAAAGCCGGCATGTCTGCCAATTTCATCACGCCCGCGCGACTAGCGATCCTACGCGCGCACGACAACCGCTTGACCACCGCGCGGTACCGTCATGGTGTGTCCACCCCCGCCCCGCTACGACGCCACCGTCGCGTCGCGGCGATCATTCTGGTGGTCGTTGCGGCGTGCGGTTGCCTGGCATTGGGCTGGTGGCAGTGGACCCGATTCCAGTCGGTATCAGGCACCTACCAGAACCTGGGTTACGCGCTGCAGTGGCCGCTGTTCGCCGGGTTCTGCGTGTACGCCTACCGGAATTTCGTTCGCTACGAGCAGGCGCCGCCCGAGCCGCAGAACCGCGAGGCGGCCACCGAGATCCCGCCCGGGCTGCTGCCCGAGCGGCCGCGGCCCGCCCAACAGCAAGCCGATGATCCCGCCCTGCGCGAGTACAACGCATACCTGGCCGAGCTCGCCAAGAACGACGCCGAAAAGCAGAACAGGACCACCGCATGAGTGCACCCGAGACACCCGACACCGAACGCAGCGCGTCGGTGTTCCCGATCGAAAAGATCCGGACCGCGCTGCTCGCCTACCGCGTGATGGCGTGGGCGACGGGCATCTGGCTGATCGCACTGTGCGGGGAGATCGTGTCGCACTTGGTCTATCACCGCGAGATCCGGTGGATCGAAGTCGTTCACGGCTGGGTGTACTTCGTCTATGTGATCGCGGCGTTCAATCTGGCGATCAAAGTTCGCTGGCCGATCGGCAAGACAATCGGCGTGCTGCTGGCCGGTACGGTCCCGCTGTTGGGCATCATCGTCGAGCACCGTCAGACCAAGGACATCAAGGCGCGCTTCGACTTGTGAATCAGTGCGCCAGCGCGCGCAGGGCGGGCAGCAACAGCGCCAGGGCGCGTCCGCGGTGTGACACCGCGTCCTTTTCCGCTGGGGTCAGTTCGGCCGCGGTCCGCTGCTCGCCGTTGGGCACAAAAATAGGGTCGTAGCCGAAGCCGCCGTCGCCGCGCGGCGCACGCCCGATCGTGCCGCGCCACTCACCACGAACCACCACCTGTTCGGCATCGGAGACCAGTGCGCAGGCCGATACGAACGCCGCGCCGCGCCGCCCGTCGGGCACGTCGGACAACTGAGCCAACAGCAGCTCGGTGTTGGCGGCGTCGTCGCCGTGCCGTCCCGACCACCGCGCCGACAACACCCCGGGCATCCCGTTGAGCGCGGCGACCGTCAGTCCCGAGTCGTCGGCGACGCTCGGCAGGCCGGTGGCGGCGAACGCGTCCCGCGCCTTGGCCAGCGCGTTCTCCTCGAAGGTCGCGCCCGTCTCGGGTGCCTCGGCGAATGCCGGCACGTCGTCCAAGGACACCAGCGTCACCCCCAACAGACCGGCGCCGTCCAAGACGCGCTGCAGTTCGGCCAGCTTCTTGCGGTTGCGGCTGGCGACCAGTACCCGATTCAGCTTCCGAACGCCTTCGGCTGCGGCGGCCCCTCCGGCAGCTCACCCGGGTAGGGCAGCGCCAACGCTTCACGCTGGGCGGCGAACAGCTCGTCGCAGGCTTTGAGTGCCACGTCGAGCAGCTTGTCCAGGGTCGAGCGCGGGAACGTCGCCCCCTCGCCGGTGCCCTGCACCTCCACCAGGGTCCCGGTGTCGGTGGCGACCACGTTCATGTCGACTTCGGCGCGCGAGTCCTCCTCGTAGGGCAGGTCGGCGCGGATCCTGCCGTCGACCACGCCCACGCTGATCGCGGCGATGGCACAGGACAGCGGCCGGGGGTCGGACAACTTGCCGGCGGCGGCCAGGTAGGTGACCGCGTCGGCCAGCGCCACGTAAGCGCCGGTGATCGCCGCGGTACGGGTGCCGCCGTCGGCCTGCAGCACGTCGCAGTCGACGGCGATGGTGTTTTCCCCGAGCGCGGCCAGGTCGATGCATGCCCGCAGCGATCGGCCCACCAGCCGACTGATCTCCTGGGTGCGGCCGCTGGGCCGGCCTTTCACCGATTCGCGGTCGGAACGAGTGTGGGTCGCCGACGGCAGCATCGCGTATTCCGCGGTCAGCCAGCCCAGACCCGAACCCTTCCGCCAGCGCGGCACGCCCTCGGTGACGCTCGCGGTGCACAACACCTTGGTGCGACCGAATTCGATCAGCACCGAACCCGCTGGATTTTCGGTGAACCCCCGGGTGATGACCACCTGGCGAAGCTCGTCGTCACGGCGGCCGTCTTCTCGTTTCGACACGCCGACAACCCTAACTTGCGACCGAAGCCGCCCGATCTAGACCGCTAACTGGCGCGGCGGACCTCGAACGTCTCGTCGGGCACTACCGCATGCACCGGGCCGTCGAACTCGGCCTTGGCCTCGCTGATCACATCCTCGCGCGACGTCCAGGGCGGGATGTGCGTGAGCAGCAACTCGCGGACACCGGCCCGCGCCGCGGCCCGGCCGGCCTCGGTACCGGACAAGTGCAGAGCGGGCGGGTGCTTCGGTGAGTGCGGCCAGGACGCCTCGCAGAGAAAGACGTCGGCGCCGCGAGCAAGTTCGATGAGCTGATCGCACTCGCCGGTGTCGCCGCTGTAGACCAGCGTCGCTCCGGTCGGATCGGTGAACCGCATGCCGAAAGACTCGGTCGGGTGCGCGACGACCCGGGGCAGCACCGTGATCTCGCCGAATGTCACCGGCTCACCGTCAACCCAGTGCCGCACGTCGAAGATGTCCGAGCAATCGTCGATCTCGCCGCCATACGGTGACGACGCCGCACCCAACCGCGACCAGGTGTCGCTCGGGCCGTACAGCAGCGCCTTGCCCGTTGGTCGCGCGGTCGGGTGGTATCGGCGCCAGACGAACAACCCCGGAACATCCAGGCAGTGGTCGGCGTGCAGATGCGACAACAACACGTTGACCGAGCCCGGATCGGCGTGCCGCTGCAACGCCCCCAGTACACCCCCGCCGAAATCGATCACGAGGGGCGGCGTCCCCGGAGCCCGAAGCAGATATCCCGACGCGGGCGAATCCGGACCCACGACGCTCCCGGAGCATCCGAGCACGGTTATGCGCACGGAGACCACTGTGCCATGCCAAATACCGCGATGGGGAAAACATCGCCGCATTCCGTCATAAACATGGGCATATCTAATGAACGTGCGTGGCGCCCGCGGGTTCAACGCCGACGACGGCGGGCCCGAGGAATCGGGTCGCGAGTTTGGTGAACGCTTCGGGGTCGCCGGTGGCTTCGAACACTCGGGCCGCCGGGGGGCCACCGTGAGGGCGCAGCAGATCCAACTCGGTGAGCACCCGCAGCACTTGCTTGGCTGTTTCCTCTGCGCTGGAGACCAGCGTGACGTCCTCCCCCATCACCAGTTGGATGAGCCCGGACAACAGCGGGTAGTGCGTGCAGCCCAGGACCAAAGTGTCGACCTCGGCGCGCTGCAAGGGCTCCAGGTAGCCCTCGGCCAGACCCAGCACCTGCCGACCGCTGGTGACGCCGCGTTCGACGAAGTCGACGAACCGCGGGCAGGCCACCGCGGTGATCTCCGTGTCGCGGGCGGCGGCAAAGGCGTCCTGGTAAGCGTGCGAGGTGATGGTGGCGCGGGTGCCGATCACGCCGATGCGGCCGTTGCGGGTGGCGGCCACCGCGCGGCGCACCGCGGGCAGGATCACTTCGACGACGGGCACGTCGTAGCGTTCGCGTGCGTCCCGCAGGCATGCGGCCGACGCCGAGTTGCAGGCGATGACGAGTGCCTTGACTCCCCTGTCGACCAGATCGTCACCGATGGCCAACGCGTGGGCGCGGATCTCCGGGATGGGCAGTGGGCCGTAAGGGCCGTTGCCGGTGTCGCCGACGTAGATGATGTCCTCGTCGGGCAGCTGGTCGATGATGGCCCGCGCGACGGTCAACCCGCCGACGCCGGAGTCGAAGATCCCGACGGGCGAAAGCGGCGAGCTCATGTTCTGCGCGGCAACGGCTTGCCCGCCCTCTTCAGCTCGCGCGCCTTGCGCTCGGGGGCGGACAGCAGATAGGCGGCCACCACGCCGGCCAGCGCACCACACAGGTGGCCCTGCCAGGACACGCCGCCGCACATGCCCAGCCGCGGCAAGGCACCCAGCAGTACGCCCCCGTAGACGAACAGCACCGCCAACCCGATGATGATGTCCCACACGCGGCGCACGAAAATCCCGAACACCAGCAGGAATGACAGCCAGCCGAAGATCAGCCCGGACGCCCCGATGTGGTCGGTCGGGCCGCAGCTACTACCGACGTTGCCGATCAGCCAAGTGCCGAAGCCGCCCAGGATCCAGACGATCGCCGTCGCCCAGACGAACCGGGACAGCCCGGCCAGCGTCATCAGAAAACCGAGCACCAGCATGGGGATGGTGTTGGCGATCAGGTGCTGCCAGTTCGCGTGCAGCAGCGGGGCAAACACGATTCCCCACAGGCCGTCGGTAGTCAGCGGTCGGATGCCGTTGCGGTCGAGCCGATCACCGCTGAGCTGATCGATCAGTTCGACGACATAGAGCAGCGCGACGAAGGTGATGATGGTGGTCGCCCCCACCGCCCAGCGCGGCTTCTTCGTCTCCGCCACCGGGGTGCGATCTTTCCTGCCCATGGCTGCCCTTCCAGAGCGTTTTCGGCATTATCCAGGCTACCGGCCTGGTTAACGATCACCCGTATCGGCGAACGCGCCGGGCAGCACGTCCCGATAGGTGGGCACCCCGGCCACCGACTCCGCGGCCACTACCCCGCCGAGCACGGCGCGGGCCAGGCAGTCGGCGGCGGCCGCACCCACCGCGGTGAGCAGTCCGGTCTCCGGAGACATCGCCGCGGGCGTGTCCGCCGCCGGCGGCACTTCGACCGCCCCGGTGGCCAGCGCGAACACGGTGTCACCGTCCAGCGGCGTGTGCGCCGGGCGCAGCGTGCGGGCCAGCCCGTCGTGCGCGGCGATGGCGACCCGTCGGCACGCCGCCGGGCTCAGGGCGGCGTCGGTGGCCACCACCGCGATGGTGGTGTTCAGCGAGCTCAGCGGGGACGGCAGTTGCGCCAGCGCCGCGACCTGTTCGGGCGGCGGCGGCCTCAGCTCGAACTCGGTGGCCAATTCGGCCATCCAGGGCAGCCCGGTGTTCGGGTCCACCGCGTCACCGGCGGCGTTCACGATGACCAGCGCCCCGACCGTGACGCCGGACGCGAGGGTGACCGACGCCGTCCCGACGCCGCCCTTGAGCACCCCGGCCCGTGCCCCGACCCCGGCGCCGACCGTGCCGACCGCCACGTCTGTGCCGGCCGCCTCGCATGCCGCATAGCCGAACTCGGCGGTGGGCCGGCAATCCCAGCCGCCTACCGGCAGATCGAAGATCACCGCTCCCGGCACGATCGGCACGACTCCGCCGCTCATCGCGACCCCGCGCTGCCGCTCTTCCAGCCAGCGCATGATGCCGTCGGCGGCGGCCAGGCCGAAGGCACTGCCCCCGGCCAGCAGCACGGCATCCACGTAGCGCACGCTGTTGACCGGGTCGAGCAGATCGGTTTCCCGGGTTCCCGGCGCACCGCCGCGGCAGTCGACCGCGGCAACGGTTCCCGGCGGTGGCAGCACCACCGTGACGCCAGACGCCCAGCCGCTGCCGAGCGACGCATCCGCGTCCAGCTTGTGGTGGTGTCCGACGCGGATCCCGCCGACGTCGGTGATGCAGTTCATCCCGCCGGCTTTCCCATCAGCACCAGCACCAGGTATTCCTGCAACACGGTCAACCACTGGTACACATCGAAGTGCGCCGCCAGCGGGTGGTCGGCCGGCAACCGTTCCGGCCCCTGCGGACCGATGTCGAGCATCACGCCCAACGTCAGGCGCAGGTCGTTGACGGCCGAGATCCAGGCGTTGGCACTCTCTTCCGTCAGCTCGAACCTGCCGCCGTTGGCCGGGACGGTGTCGAGCAAGCGCTGCGCGGCAACGCGTTTGGCGTCGATGATCTCGGGCTCGTGCAGGCTTCGCAGCGCCGCGTTCAGCGCTTCGGATTCCTGCAGCGACATCGGGTCGGACGAGTTGGTCGGGTTTGAGTCATCACGTCGGTAGAAGTCCGGCAGCAGCCGCCCGAGCGTCGGATCACCTGGGCGCTCCGAATGACCGGTCTTTATGCCGGTGATCTCCTCGAGTTCGTCCGACGGCGAGGTCGCCTGCCGCTCGTCGAGTAACCCGACCATCGCGCCGACGAGATTCTTCAGCAGGGCTGACTCGTGCGGGGCCAGCGAGGACCGAAATCTGGGGCCGCTACGGGTTTCGACGCGCTTCCATTTCCGCACGATGGCTTCCGGCTGCCTGGGTATCTCAGCTGTCCTGCTGCATCGTCGCCCACAAACCGGCGGCATGCAGCTTGGACACGTCAGCTTCCATCGACTCTCTGCTGCCCGAGGACACCACGGCCTTTCCTTCGTTGTGCACCTGCAGCATCAGCTTCGTCGCGTGCGGTTCGCTGTAACCGAACAACTTCTGGAACACATAGGTCACGTACGTCATGAGGTTGACCGGGTCGTCCCACACGATGGTGACCCATGGGCTCGTCGTAGCCTCGACCGGCGCGGATTCGCGTTGTCCGGTACTGCCTGGCTTGGCCGGCGCTATCGCTACAACCATGGAGCAAGGATACCGAGCCAGGACTCCGTTGCGGCCAGCCGATACCGTGGCAATGTGAACGCCCCGGTCTTGGCAGGCCTGCTGACCGACAAATACGAGTTGACGATGCTGGCGGCGGCGCTGCGGGACGGCACCGCGCATCGGCAGACCAGCTGGGAGATGTTCGCCCGCAGACTGCCGCCGGGCCGGCGCTACGGGGTGGTGGCCGGCACCGGCCGTTTGCTGGAGACGTTGCCGCAGTTCAGATTTGATGACGTCGCGTGCGATCTGCTGGCGGAGTTTCTCGACTCCGAGACGGTCGATTACCTGCGCGACTTTCGCTTCCGCGGCGACATCGACGGCTACGCCGAGGGCGAGCTGTTCTTCCCCTATTCGCCCGTGCTCTCGGTGCACGGCACCTTCGCCGAATGCGTGCTGCTGGAAACGCTGGTGCTGTCGATCTTCAACCACGACGCGGCGATCGCGTCGGCCGCGGCCCGCATGGTCCATGCGGCCGAGGGCCGCGAGCTGATCGACATGGGGTCGCGCCGCACGCACGAGCAGGCCGCGGTCGCCGCGGCGCGGGCCGCCTATGTGGCCGGCTTCGCGGGCACGTCCAACCTCGAAGCGCAGCGGCGATATGGCATTCCCGCGGTGGGCACGGCCGCGCACGCCTTCACCATGGTGCACACCACCAAAGCGGGGCCCGATGAACTCGCCGCTTTCCGGGGCCAGGTCGCGGCGCTGGGCACCGGCACCACGCTGCTCGTCGACACCTACGACATCACCGAGGGGGTGGCCAACGCCGTGGCCGCCGGAGGGCCGGAGCTCGGAGCGGTGCGGATCGACTCCGGTGACCTAGTGGAGATGACGCGCCAGGTCCGCACCCAGCTCGACGAGCTCGGTGCGACCGGCACCCGCATCGTGGTGTCGAGCGATCTCGACGAGATGTCGATCGCAGGGCTGCAGGCGGCGCCGGTGGACAGCTACGGGGTGGGCACCGCACTGGTCACCGGATCGGGCGCGCCGACGGCGAGCATGGTCTACAAATTGGTTGAGGTGGACGGCATTCCGGTGCAGAAGCGCAGCAGTCAGAAGGAGTCGCGCGGCGGCCGCAAAGCGGCGCTGCGCTTGGCACGGCAGACCGGAATCGTCACCGAGGAGGTGGTGCATCCGGCGGGGCGCCCGCCGGCGGACATCGACACGCACCGGGTGTTGACCACGCCGTTGGTCCGCGCCGGGCAGGCGGTCGCCGAACCGGACCTGACCGCGGCGCGCGAACTGGTCGCGTCTGGGTTGCGCAGCCTGCCGTGGGAGGGGCTGCGTCTGTCGCCCGGTGAACCCGCAATCCCGACCCAAGTCGTCCCGACCTGACTGCCTGTGAGCGATTCAGTACCCGATCTGCTGGCTGTCGCGGTCACCGCGCTGGGCGGCAGTGAGCGTCAGGGCCAGGTGGAGATGGCGTCCGCGGTCGCCCAGGCCTTCGAGACGGGTGAGCACCTGGTCGTGCAGGCCGGCACCGGCACCGGTAAGTCCCTGGCTTACCTGATCCCTTCCATCGTCCGGGCGGTCAGCGAGGACACGCCCGTGGTCGTCTCGACGGCCACGATCGCGCTGCAACGCCAACTCGTTGACCGGGATCTGCCCCGCCTGGCCGACTCGCTGGCCGGCGTCCTGCCCCGCCGGCCGACCTTCGCCCTACTCAAGGGACGACGAAACTACCTGTGCTTGAACAAGACTCACAACGGTGGCGGAGCCGAGGACGCCGACGACCGGCCCCAGGAGGAACTGTTCAACCCGATGGCGGTGAGCGCGTTGGGTCGCGACGTGCAGCGCCTCACCGAATGGGCGTCGAGCACCGAGTCCGGTGACCGCGACGACCTCAAGCCCGGTGTGCCGGACCGATCCTGGTCGCAGGTCAGCGTCTCGGCGCGGGAGTGCATCGGTGTTGCCCGCTGTTCCTTTGGCGCCGAATGCTTTTCGGAGCGCGCACGCGCGCGTGCCGGTGGCGCCGATGTGGTCGTCACCAATCATGCGCTGCTGGCCATCGATGCCGTATCCGACTCCGCGGTGTTGCCCGAACACGAGTATCTGGTCGTCGACGAGGCCCATGAACTGACCGACCGGGTGACTTCGGTGGCAACCGCGGAACTCACGTCGGCGAATTTGGGCGTTGCGGCGCGCCGGATAACGCGGCTGGTGAGCCCGGAGTTGGTCGAGCGACTGGAAGCCGCCGCGGCGACGTTCTCGTCGGCGATCCACGATGCGCAGCCTGGCCGCATCGACTACCTCGACGACGAGCTGGCGACCTATCTGACCGCGCTGCGCGACGCGGCCAACGCCGCCCGCTCGGCGATCGAGAGCACCAGTGATGCCCGGGCCGCCGCGGCGCGCGCCGAAGCGGCCGCGGCACTGATCGAGATCTCCGATACGGCCGCGCGGATCCTCGATTCGTTCGGACCGGCCATCCCGGACCGCACCGACATCGTCTGGCTCGACCACGAGGACAACCGCGGCTCACCGCGCGCGGTGCTGCGGGTCGCCCCGTTGTCGGTGGCCGCCCTGCTGGCCAGTCACGTCTTCGCCCGGTCGACGACGGTGTTGACCTCGGCGACGCTGACGGTCGGTGGGACGTTCGACGCGATGGCCGAGGCGTGGGGGCTGAGCGGCGACGCCCAGCAGTGGCGGGGCCTGGATGTCGGTTCGCCGTTCCAGCACGCCAAGTCCGGAATCCTGTACGTGGCCGCGCATCTGCCGCCGCCCGGCCGCGACGGCGTGGGCTCGGCCGAACAACTGACCGAGATCGCCGAACTCGTCACCGCGGCCGGCGGCCGGACGCTGGGACTCTTCTCGTCGATGCGGGCGGCTCGCGCGACCGCCGAGGCCATGCGGGAGCGATTGTCCACGCCGGTGCTGTGTCAGGGCGACGACAGCACGTCAGCCTTGGTCGAGCAGTTCGCCGAGGACCCGGCGACGTCGTTGTTCGGCACGCTGTCGTTGTGGCAGGGCGTCGACGTCCCGGGCCCGTCGTTGTCGTTGGTGCTGATCGACCGGATCCCGTTCCCCCGGCCCGACGATCCGCTGCTCAGCGCTCGCCAGCGGGCGGTGGCGGCCCGCGGGGGCAACGGCTTCATGGCGGTGGCGGCCAGCCATGCGGCGCTGCTGCTGGCGCAGGGGTCGGGCCGGCTGTTGCGTCGCGTCTCCGACCGGGGCGTGGTCGCGGTGCTTGATTCGCGGATGGCCACCGCCCGGTACGGCGAATACCTGCGAGCATCCCTGCCGCCGTTCTGGCCCACGACCAACCCAGAGCAGGTCCGCGCGGCACTCACCCGGTTGGCGCGGGGGCCCGCCGGCACCACCGGGGCTGGCTAAGCCAGCGTGACCAGCCCGAGTTCGTTGCTGCCGGCCAGCATCGGATGCCGGGGCAGCACCCGCACGGTGTACCCGAGCGCTCCGGCCAGCGGCAGCGGCGTCGTCGCCGAAAAGACTTGGTTGCCCCCTTCGGCGCTCCCCGCATAAGACATCTCCACGGTGATCGGATCGAGCAACTCGTCGCCGGCGTCGACGCGACCCAGCACCGCCTGCACGGTCACTTCGTCGGGCGCCAGACCGGCCAGTTGCACGGTCGCGGTGAGTGTCAGCTTCGATCCCAGCAGCGGGGTGTCGGGCAGTCCCGTGCTGTCCACGTCGGTGATGTCGATCTTGGGCCACGCCTCGTGCACGCGGCGGCGGTAGGCCGCCAGTTCGCGGGCCGCATCGAACTCGTGCCCACCCGTCAGCGCCCCGATTGTCTTGCGCAGCGACTCAGCCGCCGGCAGGTAGTAGCGCTCGACGTAGTCGGTGACCATCCGGGAGGCCAGCACCTTCGGACCCAGCGTTTGCAGGGTGTGCCGCACCATCTCGATCCAGCGCGGCGGCACGCCCTGCTCGTCACGCTCGTAGAACTTCGGGGCCACCGCCTGCTCCAGCAGGTTGTACAACCCGTTGGCCTCCAGGTCGTCGCGCCGGTTGTCGTCGGCGACACCGTCGGCCGACGGGATCTCCCAACCGTTCTCGCCGTCGTACCACTCGTCCCACCAACCGTCGCGGATGGACAAGTTCAGGCCGCCATTGAGCGCGCTCTTCATTCCCGACGTGCCGCAGGCTTCCAGCGGCCGCAGCGGGTTGTTCAGCCAGACGTCGCAGCCCCAATAGAGCAGCCGGGCCATGGACATGTCGTAGTCGGGCAGGAAAGCGATGCGGTGGCGCACCTCGGGGCGGTCGGCGAAACGGACGACCTGCTGGATCAACGCTTTTCCGCCGTCGTCGGCCGGGTGTGACTTTCCGGCGACGATCAGCTGAATCGGCCGTTCCGGGTCGAGCAGCAACCGCTCGAGCCGCTCCGGGTCGCGCAGCATCAGGGTCAGGCGCTTGTACGTCGGCACCCGTCGGGCGAACCCGATGGTCAACGCGTTGGGGTCAAAAGCCGTTTTAATCCAACCTAATTCGGCCTCTGACGCGCCGCGCGCCAGCCACGACCGGTGCAGCCGGGCCCGCACGTCCTCGACCAGGAGGGCCCGCAGCTGCGAGCGAATCCACCACAAATGGCCCGGATCGACCTGCTGCAACCGCAGCCACACGGCCGGCTCGCTGAACGAGTCGGACCCGGCCAACTCACGGCCCAGCTGCAGCCACTGCGGCGCCGCCCAGGTGCGCGCGTGCACACCGTTGGTGATCGACCCGATCGGCACCTCCTCCGGGTCGAAGCCCGGCCACAACTCGTTGAACATCACCCGGCTCACCCGGCCATGCAGCAGCGAGACACCATTGGCCCGCTGCGCCAACCGCAACCCCATGTGCGCCATGTTGAACTTGGTCGGGTCGTCCTCGGCGCCCAGGGCGAGGATCCGTGCGGTGGGAACACCGGGCAGCAGGGTGGCGACGCTGGCGCCCTCGTCGTCGAAGTAGCGCTGCACCATCTCCACCGGGAAGCGGTCGATGCCCGCGGGCACCGGGGTGTGGGTGGTGAACACGGTGCTCGATCGCACCACCGTCAACGCGGTGTCGTAATCCAGGCCGGCACCGGTGACCAGTTCGCGGATGCGTTCGGCGCCGAGGAATCCGGCGTGGCCTTCGTTCATGTGGAACACCTCGGGCGCCGGGCGCCCCTCGATGGCGGTGAACGCCCGGATCGCCCGCACCCCACCGATGCCGGCCAGGATCTCCTGCTTGATTCGGTGTTCCTGGTCTCCGCCGTAGAGGCGGTCGGTGACGCTGCGCAGCTCGTGTTCGTTTTCCGGCACATCGGAGTCCAGCAAAAGCAATGGCACCCGACCCACCTGCGCCACCCAGACGCGCGCCCGCAGCCGGGCGGAGTCCGGCAGCGCCAGCTCGACGAGCACCGGATCGCCGACGCCGTCGGTGAGCAGGCGCAACGGCAGGCCCTGCGGGTCCAACGAGGGGTACGTCTCCTGCTGCCAGCCGTCGGCGGTCAGCGACTGGCGGAAATATCCTGAGCGGTAGTACAGGCCCACGGCGATCAACGGCAACCCGAGATCGGATGCGGCCTTCAGATGGTCGCCGGCCAGGATTCCCAGTCCACCGGAGTAGTTGGGCAACACCTCGGCGATGCCGAACTCCATCGAGAAGTACGCAATCCCGGTGGGCATCGCGACGCCCGCGGCCTCCTGCTGCTGATACCACAGCGGACGGGTCAGATAGTCGTTCAGATCGGCCGCGAGTTCGTCGAGGCGCCGCAGGAAGTCCTCGTCCATCGCCAGCTCGTCGAGGCGAGCGGGTTTGACGGCGCCGAGCACCGCCACCGGATCCTTGCCGCAGTTGGACCACAGCTCCGGGTCGATGCTCGCGAAGAGGTCCTGCGTGGGTTTCTCCCAGGACCAGCGCAGGTTCGTCGACAGTTGGTCCAGCGCGGCGAGACGGTCGGGAAGGTGGGCACGGACGTTAAAGCGACGAAGGGCCTTCACGCACGTCTACGTTACTGCGGTTTTCGCTGCGTGCAGCGTTCCACAGCGACCCCATAGGGAGACGGCTTTTTGGCGCCCCCGGTGTAGCCGGACACTAGGGTGGGTATGGGGCGCACGGAGGCGAGCAGACATCGACCTAACGAACGAACACCCCGATGACGCCAGCGGAGCCGGTTGGGGTGAGAAGCCTAGGAAAACCCCGAAACCCCCGATGACAATGCGGACCGCGTTGGAATCGGGAATCGAAATGGAGTGATTCGGTGCCCGGTCGTGTCGAGATAGATGACGTTCAGCCCGTTGTCTCCTGCGGTGCGTATCCCGCGAAAGCGGTGGTCGGTGAGGTAATTCCGGTCCGAGCGGCGGTCTGGCGCGAAGGCCACGAGGCCGTGGCCGCCACGCTGGTGGTGCGGTTCCTGGGGACGCGGTACCCCCAGGGCGCAGAGGTGCGCAAGCTCAAGGCGGTACAGCCCGCCGAGTCCGAACTGGCCGGGCGGCCGGATCCCGCCAGGGCCGACCAGTCAGCCGAGCAACGCGTCAAGCCGTTGCAGTTGCCGATGACGGAGGGTTTGGAACCCTACGTCTTCCACGGACAGTTCACCCCGGACCGGGCCGGGTTGTGGACGTTTCGCGTCGACGGCTGGGGCGACCCGATTCACAGTTGGCGCCACGGGGTGATCGCCAAGCTCGATGCTGGCCAAGGAGAGAACGAGCTCTCCAACGACCTCCTGGTGGGGGCCGCGCTGTTCGAACGCGCCGCCACCGGCGTGCCCCGTCAACTGCGCCACCCGCTGCTGGAAGCCGCGACGGCGCTGCGCACCCCGGGCGATCCGCTGACGCGCACCGCGCTGGCGCTGAGCCCGGAAGTCGAGGAACTGCTCGACCAGTTCCCGCTGCGGGAGCTGGTCACGCGGGGCGAACAGTACGGCGTGTGGGTGGACCGGCCGCTGGCCCGGTTCGGCTCGTGGTACGAGATGTTCCCGCGGTCCACCGGCGGCTGGGACGGCGACGGGAACCCGGTGCACGGCACCTTCGCCACCGCCGCGGCCGCGCTGCCCCGGATCGCCGACATGGCCTTCGATGTGGTGTATCTGCCGCCGATCCATCCGATCGGCGAGGTGCACCGCAAGGGTCGCAACAACAATCCGACCGCATCTCCGGGTGACGTCGGATCCCCGTGGGCGATCGGCAGCGCCGACGGCGGCCATGACGCCGTCCACCCGAGCCTGGGCACGATCGACGACTTCGACGACTTCGTCGCCGCCGCTCGCGAGCTGGGCATGGAGGTGGCACTGGACCTGGCGCTGCAGTGTGCGCCGGACCATCCCTGGGCCCGCGACCACCGCAACTGGTTCACCGAGCTGCCGGACGGCACCATCGCCTACGCGGAGAATCCGCCGAAGAAGTATCAGGACATCTATCCGCTCAACTTCGACAACGACCCCGCGGGCCTCTACGACGAGGTGCTGCGCGTGGTGCTGCACTGGATTGACCACGGCGTCAAGTTCTTTCGGGTCGACAACCCGCACACCAAGCCGCCGAACTTCTGGGCCTGGTTGATCGCTCAGGTGAAAGCCGTTCATCCCGACGTGCTGTTCCTCTCGGAGGCCTTCACCCCGCCCGCTCGCCAGTACGGGCTGGCCAAGCTGGGCTTCACCCAGTCCTACAGTTACTTCACCTGGCGCACGGCCAAATGGGAGCTGACCGAATTCGGCAACGACATCGCCCGGCTCGCCGACTTCCGCACACCGAACCTCTTCGTCAACACCCCGGACATCCTGCACGAGGTGCTGCAGCATCACGGCCCGGGCATGTTCGCCATCCGCGCCGTGCTGGCGGCCACCATGAGCCCAGCCTGGGGGGTGTACTCCGGGTACGAGCTGTTCGAACACCGCGCGGTGCGGGAGGGCAGCGAAGAGTACCTGGACTCCGAGAAGTACGAACTGCGCCCGCGTGACTTCGAGGGCGCGCTGGCCGAAGGTCGCTCACTGGAGCCGTTCATCAAGCGGCTCAACGAAATTCGCCGGCTACACCCGGCATTGCAGCAATTGCGCAACATTCACTTCCACAGCATCGACAACGACGCGTTGCTGGCGTACAGCAAGTTCGACCCGGCCACCGGAGACTGCGTCCTGGTGGTGGTGACGATCAACGCATTCGGGCCCGAAGAGGCGATGTTGTGGCTGGACATGGAGGCATTGGGCAGGGAGCCCTACGAGCGGTTCTGGGTGCGCGACGAGATCACCGGTGAGGAATACCAATGGGGGCAGAGCAATTACATCCGCATCGACCCGGGGCGTGCAGTCGCCCACATCGTCAACATGCCGCTCATACCCGAAGAGTCCCGCGTCAGGCTGCTGCGCAGGAGGTGAGGGAAAATGAATAAAGCCGATCAACTGACCAGTACTCATCTGGCACCCGACCCCGCCGAGGTCGCCACGCTCGCCGCGGGCGCTCATCACAATCCGCACGGCATTTTGGGCGCCCACGAGTACGGTGACCACACTGTCGTCCGGGCTTTCCGTCCCCACGCGACCAGCGTTGTAGCGCTGGTCGGTGGCGACCGATATCCCTTGCAGCACATCGATTCCGGACTTTTCGCCGTCGCGCTGCCGTTTGTCGACCTGGTCGACTACCGGCTCGAGGTGGCCTACGAGGGTTCCGGTCCGCATGTCGTCGCCGACCCCTACCGGTTCCTGCCCACACTGGGCGAGGTGGACCTCCATCTGTTCGCCGAGGGCCGGCACGAACGGCTCTGGGAAGTCCTTGGTGCGCACCCGCGTTCGTTCACCACACCCGACGGCGTGGTCAACGGGGTGTCATTCGCGGTATGGGCGCCCAACGCCAAGGGCGTCAGCCTGATCGGCGAGTTCAACGGGTGGACGGGCAACGACGCCCCGATGCGCGTGCTCGGCTCCTCGGGCGTGTGGGAATTGTTCTGGCCGGACTTTCCGGTCAACGGCCTGTACAAGTTCCGGGTGCACGGCGCCGACGGCGTGGTGTCCGATCGTGCCGACCCGTTCGCGTTCGGCACCGAAGTGCCACCCCAGACGGCCTCGCGAGTCATGGTCAGCGAGTACACCTGGAGCGACGACGAGTGGATGACGCAGCGCCCCAGCCGTAACCCGGTGTTCGAGCCGATGAGCACCCTCGAGGTCCACCTCGGCTCCTGGCGTCCCGGACTGAGCTATCTGCAGCTCGCTCGCGAGCTCACCGAATACGTTGTCGAGCAAGGGTTCACGCACGTCGAACTGCTGCCCGTCGCCGAGCACCCCTTCGGTGGATCGTGGGGATACCAGGTCACGTCGTACTACGCGCCCTCGTCGCGTTTCGGCACACCCGACGAGTTCCGCGCCGTGGTGGACGCGCTGCACCAGGCCGGTATCGGGGTGATCGTGGACTGGGTGCCCGCCCACTTCCCCAAGGACGCCTGGGCATTGGGCCGATTCGACGGCACCCCGCTCTACGAGCATTCCGACCCCAAGCGCGGTGAGCAGCTGGACTGGGGCACCTACGTTTTCGACTTCGGTCGACCGGAGGTGCGCAATTTCCTGGTGGCCAACGCCTTGTACTGGCTGCAGGAGTTCCACATCGACGGCCTGCGGGTGGATGCGGTCGCGTCGATGCTCTACCTGGACTACTCACGTCCGGAGGGCGGTTGGACACCCAACATCTACGGCGGCCGGGAGAACCTGGAGGCCGTGCAGTTCCTGCAGGAGATGAACGCCACGGCACACAAGGTGGCGCCCGGCATCGTCACCATCGCCGAGGAATCGACGTCCTGGCCCGGCGTGACAAGGCCAACCAACCTCGGCGGCCTTGGCTTTTCAATGAAATGGAACATGGGCTGGATGCACGACACGCTGGATTACCTCAGCCGTGATCCGATCTATCGCAACTATCACCACCACGAGATGACCTTTTCGCTGCTGTACGCGTTCAGCGAGAATTATGTGCTGCCGCTCAGCCACGACGAGGTGGTGCACGGCAAGGGCACCCTGTGGGGGCGGATGCCGGGCGACAATCACACCAAGGCGGCCGGCCTGCGCAACCTGCTGGCCTACCAGTGGGCCCACCCCGGCAAGCAATTGCTGTTCATGGGGCAGGAGTTCGGACAGCGTGCGGAATGGTCCGAGGAACGCGGCCTGGATTGGTGGCAGCTCGACGAGCAAGGATTCTCCAACGGTGTCCTGCGGCTGGTGCGCGACATCAACGGGATCTACGCCAGCCACTCGGCGTTGTGGAGCCAGGACACCACTCCCGAGGGTTATTCCTGGATCGACGCCAACGACTCCGCCAACAACGTGCTCAGCTTCCTGCGGTATGGCAGCGACGGTTCGGTGATGGCCTGCGTGTTCAACTTCGCGGGTGCCGAGCACAGCGGCTACCGGTTGGGCCTGCCGCAGGCCGGCCGGTGGCGAGAAGTGCTCAACACCGACGCGACGATCTACAACGGTTCCGGGCGGGGCAACCTCGGGGGCGTCAACGCCAGCGACGAGCCGTGGCACGGACGGCCGGCGTCGGCGGTCATGGTGCTACCGCCCAACTCGGCGATCTGGCTCGAACCCGAGTAGCCGCGCGCGGATTTTCCCCGCGAGCAGACGCAAAAGCCCCCGCACGCACGGCGTGTCGGGGGCTTTTGCGTCTGCTCGGCAGGGGATCAGTACAACGCGTTGGCGAGGTTGCGCCGGCCGGCGACCACCTCGGGATCGGCCGGGTCGAATAGCTCGAACAACTCGATAAGCCTGGTGCGCACCTTGGTGCGGTCGTCACCGGAGGTGCGGCGCACCAGAGCGGTCAGGCGCTCGAAGGCCGCGCTGACATCCTGATTGAGGATTTGGACGTCGGCGGCCGCGAACGCGGCTTCGATGTCGTCGGGGGCGGCGTCGGCGACAGCGACCGCATCGGGTCGCTGCGCGGTTGCGCGGGTAAGGAAATCGATCTGGCGGATGGCCGCCTTGGCTTCCACGCTGCCCGGTTCGGCGTCCAGGATCGTCTGGTATGACGTCCGCGCCGCCTCGAAGTCACCGGCCTCCAGTTGCTGGCGCGCCTCGGCGAGCACCGGATCGACTTGCTGCGCTTCACCCGAACCCGCTGGCCCTTTGAGCTTTCCGGCAGTCGCGTCGAGCAAGGAGTCGATCCAGCTCCGCAGCTGATCGGCCGGTTGGGGCCCTTGGAAACTCGACACCGGTTGTGCCGCAGCCAAAGCCACCACCGTCGGGACGGCTTGTATCCCGAAAATCCGGGCGATGCCGGGTGCGGCGTCTACATTCGCCGCGGCCAGCACCCAGGTGTCGTTGTCCTCGGCGGCCAGCCCGGACAACGTCTCGAGCAGGTCGACGCAGACGTCGCTGCGCGGCGACCACAGCAGTACGACGACCGGCACCTCGTCGGACCGGTTGATCACCTCGTCTTCGAAGTTGGCTTCGGTGACCTGAACGATCCGTACTTCGCCGGGAGCACCGGACCCGGGTGCCGACGGTGCCGACGATGCCGACGGTGCCGACGACCGAGCCGTCGTCGGGCCGGCCGTTGTCTTCTGCTGGGCGCGCTGTTTGAGACCGGACAGGTCGACCGCACCGGCCAACGCTGGCCCGATCGAGGGCCGAGGACGTGTCACGCCGACAAGTCTGTCACGCCGCCTATGTCTAGTCGCGGCGGCCTCTGACCGGCGGATATGACCAATCTCACATCGGTGCCCGTGGGCATCGCTGCGCGCCTCGCTAGCAAACGTTTGCTTGGTTACGGAGCCCGCAGGATCAGCGCGTCGCCCTGCCCGCCGGCACCACACAGCGCTGCAACGCCGATGCCCGAACCGCGGCGAGCAAGTTCCAGCGCCACGTGCAGTGTGATCCGGGCGCCGGACATGCCGATCGGGTGCCCGACGGCGATCGCGCCGCCATTGACGTTGACCTTTTCGGGGTCGACGCCGAGCTCCTGGGTGGAAGCCAGCGCCACCGCGGCGAACGCTTCGTTGATCTCCACCACGTCGAGCTCGTCGACAGTGATGCCCTCCCGGTCGAGCGCCTTCTTGATCGCGTTGGCGGGCTGCGACTGCAGCGTGGAGTCCGGCCCGGCCACCACGCCGTGCGCACCGATCTCGGCCAGCCAGGTCAGCCCCAGTTCCTGGGCCTTCTCCTTCTTCATCACCACCACCGCGGCGGCGCCGTCGGAAATCTGGGACGCCGAGCCGGCCGTGATGGTGCCGTCCTTGCGAAACGCGGGTTTGAGCCCGGCCAGTGAATCGGCGGTGGTGTTGGCGCGGATGCCCTCGTCCTCGCTGAACTGCAGGGGATCACCTTTGCGCTGCGGAATCTGCACCGGAACGACCTCGTCGGCGAACACGCCGTCCTTCCAGGCAGCGGCGGCCTTCTGATGCGACCGGGCAGCGTATTCGTCCTGCTGCTGACGGGTGAACTTGTCGACATCGTTGCGCTGCTCGGTGAGCGCGCCCATCGGCTGATCGGTGAATACGTCGTGCAGGCCGTCGTAGGCCATGTGGTCCAGGACCTTGACGTCGCCGTACTTGTAGCCCGACCGGCTGTCCATCAGCAGGTGCGGCGCCTTGGTCATGGACTCCTGGCCACCGGCGACCACCACATCGAACTCGCCGGCCCGAATGAGCTGGTCAGCCAGTGCGATGGCGTCGATCCCGGACAGACACATCTTGTTGATGGTCAGCGCCGGCACATCCCAGCCGATACCGGCCGCGACGGCGGCCTGGCGCGCCGGCATCTGCCCGGCGCCGGCCGTCAGGACCTGTCCCATGATCACGTACTCGACCAGCGACGCCGGCACATTCGCCTTCTCCAAGGCCGCCTTGATCGCGATCCCACCCAGGTCGCTGGCGCTGAAATCCTTCAGCGAGCCCATCAGCTTCCCGATGGGAGTCCGCGCTCCAGCAACTATCACCGACGTTGTCATCAAACCTCCTACACGCGCACCGAACGGCCGATAGTGCCAACCCGGAGAAGCGGATTCTTTGTTCCGAGGTTACCGTTATGTAATGACGACCGATCAAGTTGACGCCCGTCGCAGTCTCGCTACCTCGCTGGTCACCGGACTCGATCACGTCGGCATTGCAGTCGCCGACCTGGATGCAGCCATCGAGTGGTACAACGACCATCTTGGCATGATCCTGGTGCACGAAGAGATCAACGATGACCAGGGGATCCGCGAGGCGATGCTGGCGGTGCCAGGCACCAGCGCGCAGATCCAACTGATGGCCCCGCTCGACGAGACGTCGGTGATCGCGAAGTTCATCGACAAGCGCGGCCCGGGCATCCAGCAGCTGGCCTGCCGGACTCGGGATCTGGACGCGATGTGCGAACAACTGCGGTCGCAGGGAGTTCGGCTGGTCTACGAAGCCCCCCGGCGCGGCACCGCGAACTCCCGGATCAACTTCATCCACCCCAAGGACGCCGGCGGCGTGCTGATCGAGTTGGTAGAGCCGGCTCCTCGCTGAGCTAATACCACTTGCGGGTCGGGCTGCGAGTGGCGCGGTGGGTCCAGCACGGCGTATGCCAGTGCCGACGGTCGTCGATCGATCCCGGTGATTCGGCCCGCCATACCACCAGATGCGCTATGCCCGAACGAATTTCGTGATCGCAACCGGGACAGCGATAGGTCTTGACGGCCCGCGCCGCCGCGACCGGACGCACCTCGTACTCGTAGCCGTCCGGGCCGGTCTCGACTCGCCGCAGCATCGGCGGCAGCGCGTGGGTCCGCGGCGGCGGTTTACGGCGCCGAGCCATCAAAACAGCCGGTACTCGTCGCTGTCCATCCCCCGCATCTTGTCGTAATCCAATGTCAGACAACGGATTCCACGATCGGTTGCCAACGTCCGAGCCTGCGGTTTGATCTGCTGGGCGGCAAACACTCCCTTGACTGGAGCCAACACGCTGTCGCGATTGAGCAACTCGAGGTAGCGGGTCAGCTGCTCTACCCCGTCGATCTCGCCGCGGCGCTTGATCTCCACGGCCACCGAGCCACCGTTGGCGTCCCGGCACAGCAGGTCGACCGGACCGATCGCGGTCATGTACTCGCGGCGGACCAACGTGTATCCCTCGCCGAGCAGCTGCACATGTTCGGCCAGCAATGCCTGTAAGTGGGCCTCGACACCGTCCTTGACCAGCCCGGGGTCGACCCCGAGCTCGTGACTGGAGTCGTGCTCGATCTCCTCGACGGTGATGCGCAACTGCTCGCCGGCCTTGTTCTCCACGACCCATACCGGGCCTGGCTCCTCGCTGAGCCAGCACGGCGGACTCATCCAGTTGAGCGGCTTGTAGGCGCGGTCGTCGGCGTGCACGCTGACCGAGCCGTCGGCTTTGAACAGCAGCAACCTGCGGGCCGACGGGAGATGCGCGGTGAGCCGACCGATGTAGTCGACGGTGCATTGGGCGATCACTAGACGCACCCGACTCACCTTAGAGCGTGCTGGACGGAATAGGCTGACGCCACCATGACGCCCACTACGACCCGCAAGAAGACCGTTGCGCAGCGTCTTGGCCGGGTCCTGGAAAGGGTCACCCGTCAGAGCGGTCGGCCGGATACGCCGGCATATGGATCATGGCTGCTCGGGCGCGTGTCCGAAAGCCAGCAGCGGCGCCGGGTCCGCATCCAGATCATCCTGACCTCGATGGTCGTCGGCGCGAACCTGATGGGGATCGTTGTCGCGCTGCTGCTGGTGACGGTGGCCATCCCGGTGCCGAGCGTGTTCGACAAGGAGCTGCTCTGGATCACGTTGGGGGCGTCGCCGGCATACATCGTGCTCGCGCTGGCGGTGGGAACCTTCTGGATCACCCGGAGCACCGTGCGGGCACTGCGGTGGGCGATCGAAGAACGCGACCCCACGCCTGAGGATGAACGCAATACCTTCTTGGCCCCATGGCGGGTGGCAATCGTCGACCTGATCCTCTGGGGCGCTGGGGCGGCGTTGTTGACCACGCTCTACGGCTTGGAGAACCGCATCTTCATCCCGCGGTTCATGTTTTCGGTGACTTTCTGCGGCGTCTTGGTGGCCACCGCGAGTTATCTACTGGCGGAGTTCGCGCTGCGCCCAGTGGCAGCGCAGGCGCTGGAAGCGGGTCCGCCGCCACGGCGATTGGCACCGGGCATCATGGGCCGCACCCTGATGGTCTGGCTGCTCGGGTCCGGCGTGCCGGTCGTGGGCATCGCCTTGGTGGCGATCTTCCAGATCCTGTTGCGAAACATGACCGAGACCCAATTCGCCGTCTGCATCCTGTTCGTGGCGGCGGCGACCCTGATCTTCGGCTTCACGCTGATGTGGATCCTGGCCTGGCTCACCGCCACGCCGGTGCGGGTGGTGCGCGCGGCGCTCAGCCGCGTCGAGCGCGGCAATCTGCGTGGCGATCTGGTGGTCTTCGACGGCACGGAACTCGGCGAGCTACAGCGTGGTTTCAACGCGATGGTTGCCGGGTTGCGCGAACGCGAGCGGGTGCGCGACCTGTTCGGCCGGCACGTCGGGCGAGAAGTCGCGCTTGCCGCCGAAAAGGAAAAGCCCAAACTCGGCGGTGAAGAACGTCACGTGGCGGTGCTGTTCATCGACATCATCGGCTCCACCAAGCTGGTGACCACCGAGCGCCCGGCAGATGTGGTCAAGGTGCTCAACCGGTTTTTCACGATCATCGTCGAAGAGGTGGACCGGCATTGTGGTCTGGTCAACAAGTTCGAAGGCGACGCGTCCCTGGCGATCTTCGGCGCCCCGAACCGCCTGGAAAGACCCGAGGATGCCGCCTTGAGCGCCGCGCGCTGCATGGCCGAGCGCCTGGCGAACGAGATATCGGAGTGCAGGGCCGGGATCGGTGTGGCTGCCGGCCAGGTGGTGGCCGGCAACGTCGGCGCCAAGGAGCGGTTCGAATACACCGTGATCGGCGGCCCGGTCAATGAGGCGGCCCGACTGTGTGAGCTCGCCAAAGACCATCCCGGCCGATTGCTGGCGTCCTCAGACGCGGTGTCGGGTGCCAGCGAGGAGGAGCAACAGCACTGGACCCTCGGCGAGGAAGTGACGCTGCGCGGACACGACGAACCGACCCGGCTGGCCTCACCGGTGAATCCGGTTGATTCCGAGGACTGAACCGACCCACGTTGATGTCGCTTTTCCGCCAGTCATGTCGGCGTCGGGGTGTAATGGTCGAAGAGTGCACGACGATTTCGAACGCTGCTACCGGGCGGTCCAGGCCAAGGACGCCCGGTTTGACGGCTGGTTCGTCATCGCGGTCCTGACCACGCGGATCTATTGCCGGCCCAGCTGTCCGGTGCGGCCCCCGTTGGCCCGCAACGTGCGTTTCCTCCCGACGGCCGCCGCCGCCCAGCGAGAGGGCTTCCGAGCCTGCAAGCGATGCCGTCCGGACGCGTCGCCCGGGTCGCCGGAGTGGAATGTGCGCGGCGACATCGTGGCGCGTGCCATGCGCTTGATCGCCGACGGCACCGTGGACCGCGAAGGCGTGACGGGCCTGGCCGCTCACCTGGGCTACACGACGCGGCAGGTGGAACGGTTGCTGCACGCCGAAGTCGGCGCCGGGCCGCTCGCGCTGGCCCGCGCCCAGCGGATGCAGACCGCGCGAGTGCTGATCGAGACCACTGACCTGCCGTTCGGCGACGTCGCGTTCGCCGCCGGTTTTTCCAGCATCCGCCAGTTCAACGACACGGTGCGCCTGGTGTGCGACAGCACCCCGACGGCGTTGCGCCGGCGCGCCGCGGCGCGGTTCCGGTCGGCCCGGACGGTGTCGGCCGGGGCGGTGTCCCTGCGACTGCCGGTGCGCACGCCGTTCGCCTATGAGGGCGTCTTCGGGCATCTGGCCGCCACCGCGGTGCCGGGTTGCGAGGAGGTGCGCGACGGTGCGTACCGCCGCACGCTGCGGCTCACCTGGGGCAACGGCCTGGTCAGCTTGACCCCTGCCCCCGACCACGTGCGCTGCCAGCTGGTGCTGGACGACTTCCGGGATCTCACCACCGCGACGGCCCGGTGCCGGCGGCTGCTGGACCTCGACGCGGATCCCGAAGCGGTGGTCGAGGCGCTCAGCGCGGACCCGGATCTGGGGCCGGTGGTCGCCAAGGCGCCGGGGCAACGGATTCCCCGCACCGTCGACGAAGCCGAGCTCGCCGTGCGGACCGTGTTGGGCCAGCAGGTATCGACCAAGGCCGCGCGTACCCACGCCGCACGGCTGGTTGCGGCCTACGGGCAGCCGGTGCACGACGGCGCGGGCGGGCTGACCCACACCTTCCCGTCCGTCGAGCAGTTGGCCGACATCGACCCGGTCCACCTGGCCGTCCCGAAGGCACGGAAACGCACCCTGAGTGTGTTGATCGGCGCTATTGCCGACGGCAGCGTGAGCCTGGATCCCGGGTGCGACTGGATATGCACGCGTCGGCAGCTGATCGACCTGCCCGGAGTCGGGCCCTGGACGGCGGAGATCATCGCGATGCGTGGGTTGGGTGACCCCGATGCGTTCCCGGCCAGTGACCTCGGACTGAAGCTGGCCGCCAAGCGGTTGGGCCTGCCGTCGCAGGAACGTGCTCTGCTCGAGCACAGCGCCCGGTGGAGGCCCTGGCGTTCGTACGCCACCCAGCATCTTTGGACCACGCTCGAGCACCCGGTGAACCAATGGCCGCCGACGCAGGACCTGAAGGAGATTGCGTGATCACTTACCGCACCATCGACAGCCCGATCGGACCGCTCACCCTGGCCGGACAGGACGGGGTGCTGACGAATCTACGAATGGTGGATCAGACCTACGAACCCAGCCGCGCCGGCTGGGCACTCGATGACAGCGCATTCGTCAGCGCGGCCAAGCAACTCGATGCCTATTTCGCCGGCGACCTGATCGATTTCGATATCGACATGGAACTGCGCGGCACTGCCTTCCAGCAGCGGGTCTGGCGGGCACTGTTGACCATTCCGTATGGCGAAACCAGGTCGTACGGCGAAATTGCCGAACAGATCGGTGCATCCGGCGCCGCGCGGGCCGTCGGATTGGCCAACGGGCACAACCCGATCGCCATTATCGTCCCGTGCCACCGGGTGATCGGCGCGAGCGGGAAATTGACCGGATATGGCGGCGGATTGGACCGGAAACAGACGCTACTCGCGCTGGAAAAGCGACGAGCGCCGGCGGACCTGACGTTGTTCGATTGAGCGCCCGCACGGATTTCCCGCGAAGACGTGAAAGCCCCCATTTCGGCACAAAATGCGGGCTTTCACGTCTGCTCACCGCGGTAAGCGGCCGGCGCGCCGAGCGTGCCGGTTATGCGCGGATTTCGCGGGCGGCATATTTTCTCCTAATGCCCACGTCCGACGAACTATCTCGGGAATGCAAAAACACCCCCTTTGCAGGGGGTGTTTTTGTGTGTTCGGCGGTGTCCTACTCTTCCACCCGAAAAGGGCAGTACCATCGGCGCTGACAGGCTTAGCTTCCGGGTTCGGGATGGGACCGGGCGTTTCCCTGTCGCTGTGGCCGCCGTAACTCTATTTAAATTTGTGTTGATGGGGGGTGTGGTGCCCACGACTAAAAGCCGTGTCACTAGATATGTGGTTGCGAGTTTGGTTGTGTTGTAAGTTTTCGGCCGGTTAGTGCCAGTTCCCTACACTCATTGCTGAGCTTCCAGGTCTGGCCTATCAATCCTGTGTTCTGCAGGGGGCCTTATCCCTCCTAGAGGGTGAGAAGCCTAATCTTGGAGAAGGTTTCCCGCTTAGATGCTTTCAGCGGTTATCCTTGCCGAACGTGGCTATCCAGCGGTGCTCCTGGTGGAACAACTGGTGGACCAGAGGTTCGTCCGTCCCGGTCCTCTCGTACTAGGGACAGGTTTCCTCAAGCTTCTGACGCGCGCGGCGGATAGAGACCGAACTGTCTCACGACGTTCTAAACCCAGCTCGCGTGCCGCTTTAATGGGCGAACAGCCCAACCCTTGGGACCTGCTCCAGCCCCAGGATGCGACGAGCCGACATCGAGGTGCCAAACCATCCCGTCGATATGGACTCTTGGGGAAGATCAGCCTGTTATCCCCGGGGTACCTTTTATCCGTTGAGCGACACCCCTTCCACTCGGGGGTGCCGGATCACTAATCCCGACTTTCGTCCCTGCTTGACTTGTAGGTCTCGCAGTCAAGCTCCCTTGTGCATTTACACTCAACACCTGATTGCCGTCCAGGTTGAGGGAACCTTTGGGCGCCTCCGTTACATTTTAGGAGGCAACCGCCCCAGTTAAACTACCCACCAGGCACTGTCCGTGAACCGGATATACGGTTCGACGTTAGGTGTCCAATACGATCAGAGTGGTATTTCAACAACGACTCCACTCGAACTGGCGTCCGAGTTTCACAGTCTCCCACCTATCCTACACAAACCGTACCGAACAACAATACCAAGCTATAGTGAAGGTCCCGGGGTCTTTTCGTCCTGCCGCGCGTAACGAGCATCTTTACTCGTAGTGCAATTTCGCCGAGTCTATGGTTGAGACAGTTGAGAAGTCGTTACGCCATTCGTGCAGGTCGGAACTTACCCGACAAGGAATTTCGCTACCTTAGGATGGTTATAGTTACCACCGCCGTTTACTGGGGCTTAAATTCTCCGCTTCACCCTTACGAGTTAACGGGTCCTCTTAACCTTCCAGCACCGGGCAGGCGTCAGTCCGTATACATCGTCTTGCGACTTCGCACGGACCTGTGTTTTTAGTAAACAGTCGCTTCTCACTGGTTTCTGCGACCGGCTTCCGCTCCCACCGCAAGGGGGTTCACGACATGCCGGCCCCCCTTCTCCCGAAGTTACGGGGGTATTTTGCCGAGTTCCTTAACCATAGTTATCTCGTACGCCTTGGTATTCTCTACCTGACCACCTGTGTTGGTTTGGGGTACGGGCCGTGTGTGAACTCGCTAGAGGCTTTTCTTGGCAGCAGAGGATCACCGAATTCGCCTCAATCGGCTATGCGTCACCTCTCAGGATTAATGAGCGACGGATTTGCCTATCGCTCTCCCTACGGGCTTGCCCCAGTATTACCACTGACTGGTACGGCTACCTTCCTGCGTCACCCCTTCGCTTGACTACTACCACCCGGGGTCCCACGCAGCCGGTCACCGTCGCTCCCCGAAGGGATTGATCAGTGACCATTTGGGTGGTTAGCACAGATGATTCATCACGGGCGCGCACACACGGGTACGGGAATATCAACCCGTTGTCCATCGACTACGCCTGTCGGCCTCGCCTTAGGTCCCGACTCACCCTGGGCGGACTGGCCTGGCCCAGGAACCCTTGGTCTTTCGGCGGGCAAGGTTCTCACTTGCCTATTCGCTACTCATGCCTGCATTCTCACTCCCCCACCCTCCACCGTCGGTTACCCGACGGCTTCGCTGAATGAGGGACGCTCCCCTACCCACACCTACATACGTAGATGTGCCGCGGCTTCGGCGGTGTGCTTGAGCCCCGCTACATTATCGGCGCACAATCACTTGACCAGTGAGCTATTACGCACTCTTTCAAGGGTGGCTGCTTCTAAGCCAACCTCCTGGTTGTCTCTGCGACTGCACATCCTTTTCCACTTAGCACACGCTTTGGGGCCTTAGCCGGCGATCTGGGCTGTTTCCCTTTCGACGTACGGAGCTTATCCCCCGCCGTCTCACTGCCACGCTTGACACCACGGCATTCGGAGTTTGGCTGACGTCAGTAACCTAGTAGGGCCCATCGGCCATCCAGTAGCTCTACCTCCGTGGTGAACCACGCAACGCTGCACCTAAATGCATTTCGGGGAGAACCAGCTATCACGGAGTTTGATTGGCCTTTCACCCCTACCCACAGCTCATCCCCTCAGTCTTCAACCTAAGTGGGTTCGGGCCTCCACGCGGTCTTACCCGCGCTTCACCCTGGCCATGGGTAGATCACTCCGCTTCGGGTCCAGAACATGCCACTACACCCCTTACGGGGATGCGCCCTATTCAGACTCGCTTTCGCTGCGGCTACCCCACACGGGTTAACCTCGCGACATGTCCCTGACTCGCAGGCTCATTCTTCAAAAGGCACGCCATCACCCCACGAGGAGGCTCTGACGGATTGTAGGCACACGGTTTCAGGTACTCTTTCACTCCCCTCCCGGGGTACTTTTCACCATTCCCTCACGGTACTAATCCGCTATCGGTCATCGAGAAGTATTTAGGCTTACCGGGTGGTCCCGGCAGATTCACAGCAAATTCCACGGGCTCGCTGCTACTCGGGAGATTGATCAAGGCAGGTGTCGAGTTTTCGCGTACCGGGCTCTCACCGTCTACGGCAGACCATCCCAGGCCATTTCCGCTAACTACGACACTTTTTTACTGCCCCTCAGCCAGGTAGAGCTGAGAAGATCATTCCCACAACCCCGCACACACAACCCCTACCCGGTATCACATGCATGCGGTTTAGCCATTTTCCGCGTTCGCTCGCCACTACTAGCGGAATCACAATTGTTTTCTCTTCCTACGGGTACTGAGATGTTTCACTTCCCCGCGTTCCCCCCCGCACCCTATATATTCAGGTACGGGTAACACGACATAACTCGTGCTGGGTTTCCCCATTCGGAAATCCTCGGATCAACGCTCGGTTGACAGCTCCCCGAGGCATATCGCAGCCTCCCACGTCCTTCATCGGCTCTCGATGCCAAGGCATCCACCATGCGCCCTTAGACACTTACAAACACTACAAAAACCAAAGAATTTAAAATTGCACAAAAGAACACGCCACCGCGAACGGCGACGCGATCAGTTGATGCTCGCAACCACTATCCAGTTCTCAAACACCACACCCCACCACCAAGATGGAGGGACAACACTTCGTGCTAGCGCCCGAGTGTTGTCTCAGGACCCAATAGTGTGTCTGGCTTGCTTGTTGTTGTGCACCCAGCCCTCGTCCACTACAGACGAGAACTCCACACGGCCTGCATCCCACCAATTGGGATGCTTTTCGTGGTGCTCCTTAGAAAGGAGGTGATCCAGCCGCACCTTCCGGTACGGCTACCTTGTTACGACTTCGTCCCAATCGCCGATCCCACCTTCGACAGCTCCCTCCCAAAGGGTTAGGCCACTGGCTTCGGGTGTTACCGACTTTCATGACGTGACGGGCGGTGTGTACAAGGCCCGGGAACGTATTCACCGCAGCGTTGCTGATCTGCGATTACTAGCGACTCCGACTTCACGGGGTCGAGTTGCAGACCCCGATCCGAACTGAGACCGGCTTTAAAAGGATTCGCTTAACCTCGCGGCATCGCAGCCCTTTGTACCGGCCATTGTAGCATGTGTGAAGCCCTGGACATAAGGGGCATGATGACTTGACGTCATCCCCACCTTCCTCCGAGTTGACCCCGGCAGTCTCTCACGAGTCCCCGGCATTACCCGCTGGCAACATGAGACAAGGGTTGCGCTCGTTGCGGGACTTAACCCAACATCTCACGACACGAGCTGACGACAGCCATGCACCACCTGCACACAGGCCACAAGGGAACCGACATCTCTGCCGGCGTCCTGTGCATGTCAAACCCAGGTAAGGTTCTTCGCGTTGCATCGAATTAATCCACATGCTCCGCCGCTTGTGCGGGCCCCCGTCAATTTCTTTGAGTTTTAGCCTTGCGGCCGTACTCCCCAGGCGGGGTACTTAATGCGTTAGCTACGGCACGGATCCCAAGGAAGGAAACCCACACCTAGTACCCACCGTTTACGGCGTGGACTACCAGGGTATCTAATCCTGTTCGCTCCCCACGCTTTCGCTCCTCAGCGTCAGTTACTGCCCAGAGACCCGCCTTCGCCACCGGTGTTCCTCCTGATATCTGCGCATTCCACCGCTACACCAGGAATTCCAGTCTCCCCTGCAGTACTCAAGTCTGCCCGTATCGCCCGCACGCTCACAGTTAAGCCGTGAGATTTCACGAACAACGCGACAAACCACCTACGAGCTCTTTACGCCCAGTAATTCCGGACAACGCTCGCACCCTACGTATTACCGCGGCTGCTGGCACGTAGTTGGCCGGTGCTTCTTCTCCACCTACCGTCAATCCGAGAAAACCCGGACCTTCGTCGATGGTGAAAGAGGTTTACAACCCGAAGGCCGTCATCCCCCACGCGGCGTCGCTGCATCAGGCTTGCGCCCATTGTGCAATATTCCCCACTGCTGCCTCCCGTAGGAGTCTGGGCCGTATCTCAGTCCCAGTGTGGCCGGACACCCTCTCAGGCCGGCTACCCGTCGTCGCCTTGGTAGGCCATCACCCCACCAACAAGCTGATAGGCCGCGGGCCCATCCCACACCGCAAAAGCTTTCCACCACAGGACATGCATCCTGGGGTCCTATTCGGTATTAGACCCAGTTTCCCAGGCTTATCCCGATGTGCAGGGCAGATCACCCACGTGTTACTCACCCGTTCGCCACTCGAGTACCCCCGAAGGGGCCTTTCCGTTCGACTTGCATGTGTTAAGCACGCCGCCAGCGTTCGTCCTGAGCCAGAATCAAACTCTCCAAACAAAAACCCCTCGATAGCGAGGTGAATTCACAATCAGAGATAATCTGATCTAACAAAAAGACACCAAAAACTGGCATCAAAATAAACCGACTACACCCACACACGGGGGGTGTGAGATGCAGTCAAAAAAACAACAACAAACAAAACACCAAACACACTATTGAGTTCTCAAACAACACTTCTAGCTTGTTTTGCGCCCGTTTTGGGGCAACCCTGCCAGCTTAATACAGATCCAGCAGGAGAGTCAAGCCCCGGTTTCGATCTCCTCCGCTGGGAGGTGACCGCGCCTGGTGGGCGTTGAACTTGTAGCTACTGTACCCGCTCGATCTCAGCTCCCAAAATCCCCAGGTTCTCAACGAATAACGGGTAGCCACGGTCGATGTGGAAGACGTCGTGGACCTCGGTGTCGCCGTCCGCGACGAGGCCCGCGAGCACCAGGCCGGCGCCCGCGCGGATGTCCGAACACCACACCGGCGCGCTCGAAAGTTGCGGCAGACCGCGCACCACAGCGTGATGGCCGTCGGTGCGCGCATCCGCCCCCAATCGGATCATTTCCTCGACGAATCGAAAGCGCGCCTCGAAGACGTTCTCGGTAATCATCGAAGTTCCGTCGGCAATGGACGCCAGTGCGATCGCCATTGGCTGTAGATCGGTGGGAAATCCGGGGAACGGCAGCGTGGCCACGTTCACCGCTTTGGGCCGCTCGTACTGCGCGATCCGGAAGCTGTTGTCGGTCTGGGTGACCGTGGCGCCCGCATCGTGCAACTTATGCAGCACCAACTGCAGGTGGGACGGGTCTATTCCCGTCACAGTGATGTCGCCGCGGGTCATGGCGGCGGCAATGCCCCAGGTGGCGGCCACGATGCGGTCGCCGATGACGCGGTGCTCGGTCGGATGCAGCCGCGGGACCCCGGTAATGGTCATGGTCGGCGAGCCGGCGCCTTCGACCTGCGCGCCCATCTGGTTCAACATCGTGCAGAGGTCGACCACGTCGGGTTCGCGCGCGGCATTGTGGATCGTGGTGACACCCTCGGCCACCACGGCGGCCATCAGGATGTTCTCGGTGGCGCCGACTGAGGGGAATTCGAGCTGAATCTCCGCCCCGCGCAACGTATCTGCCTGGGCCACCACGCAGCCGTGTTCGATGTTGCACTGCGCGCCCAGTTGCCGGAGGCCAGCCTGGTGCATGTCCAGCGGTCGCGACCCGATCGCGTCACCGCCGGGCAGCGCGACCCTGGCCTTCTTGCAGCGTCCGACCAGCGGACCCAGCACGCACACCGAGGCGCGGAACTGGCGCACCGCCGCGAAGTCGGCGTCGTATTTGGGCTCGTCGGGCGAGGTGATGCGGGCGACGTCACCGTCGAGCTCGACGGTGGCACCCAGACCTCGCAGCACCTCGGCCATCAGCGGCACGTCAAGAATGTCGGGGCAGTTGGTGATGGTGCTGGTGCCCTCGGCCAGCAGTGTGGCGGCCATCAGCTTGAGCACACTGTTCTTGGCGCCCCCAACAGCGACTTCGCCTGACAACCGGTTGCCACCAGTCACCACGAATCGCTCCGCCACCCGCGTCAGTCTAGTGAAGCGGTATCGGGTTGTCAGTCAGCCCAGCCGCGTGCGGCCGGTGATCCCCGGTACGGTTTTGCTCATGGCAGTCCATCTGACCCGCATTTATACCCGGACCGGTGACGACGGGACGACGGGATTGAGCGATTTCTCACGGGTCGCCAAGACCGACGCTCGCCTGGTGGCTTACGCGGACTGCGACGAGGCCAATTCCGCCATCGGCGTGGCCGTCGCGCTCGGCGGTCCCGACGAGGCGCTCGCCGACGTGCTGCGCCAGATCCAGAACGACCTGTTCGACGCCGGCGCTGACCTGTCGACCCCGGTCCACGAGAACCCGAAATATCCCCCGCTACGCATCAGCCAGGACTACATCGACCGGCTCGAGCGTTGGTGCGACAGCTACAACGAGAACCTACCGGCGCTGAATTCTTTTGTGCTGCCCGGTGGTTCACCGCTGTCGGCGCTGTTGCACGTGGCTCGTACGGTGGTCCGCCGTGCCGAGCGCTCGGCGTGGGCGGCCGTCGACGCGCACCCGGACGGGGTGAGCGTGCTGCCGGCGAAATACCTGAACCGCTTGTCGGATCTGCTGTTCATCCTGTCCCGAGTCGCCAATCCGGGGGGCGACGTGCTGTGGCGCCCGGGCGGCGGTAAGGATGCCGAGCAGACGTGAAAGCCCCTCAAAACGGTACTTTTCAGGGGCTTTCACGTCTGCTCGCGAGAGGACGCGCGGGAACGCTACACGCTGCGGCGACGGGAGCGCGGCGACGGCCGCGACTCCAACCATGACTGGAACGCGGTCAAAGCCCCTCGGTCCAAAGCGATTTCGTAGCCCTCACGCTGATCCTGGGTGGTGTCACGCAATTCCAGCACCACGATCTCCTCGGTCATGATGTCGAATTCGTCACCGCGCGGCGCCCGCCTGCCGACCACTTCCACCCCGCGCCGGCTCAGCCGGCGATCCGGCCACAGGCGCAGGCTGGACAGCCGGTAGTACGCGGCTTCACCGCCGCGATAGCGGATCATGCCGTGGCGCCAGCCATGTCCACCCACCGCGGGGATGTCGCGCATGATGGCCGCCGTTCCGCCTTGGCGGAGTTTCCACAGCCGGTAGCTCAGCGCGAGTACGGCGGTCCCCAACAGAACGACAAGGACGACGAGCACGACCATGCCGACCATGGGCGCGCTCATCTTCGTCGATCAGTCGAGCGCGCCGATGGCGCGCAACCTCGCGCGCCCCCGAGCCGCGGTCTTCTCGTCGTCGGACTCCGAGTCCTGCCGCGCCGAGCTCTCGTCGATCTCCGACTCGAATTCGGCGGTCTCCGCGAGGATCGTGACGCCATCGTCGGTCACCGACATGAACCCACCGTCGATGGCGACGCGCAGATCGTCCTCACCGTCGCGCTCCACCCGCACCATCGCGTCATCGACCAGTTGGGCCACCAACGGAATGTGGTGCGGCAGGATGCCGATCTCACCGACGGTGGTGCGGGTGAACAGAAACGTCGCTTCGCCCGACCAGATCTCACGGTCGACGGCGACAATCGCCACATTCATTTCCGCCACGTCACACCACCTCTTGCCTCAGCCGCAGATCGAATCACAGCTTGACGTCGAAGGTCTCGGCCTTCTTGGCCAAGTCGTCGAGTCCACCGATCAGGAAGAACGCCTGCTCGGGCACATGGTCGAAGTCGCCCTTGGTCAGCTTGTCGAAGGCCTCGATGGTCTCCTTGACCGGCACTGTCGAGCCGGGCTGCCCGGTGAACTGCTCAGCCGCCATCATGTTCTGCGACAGGAACCGCTCGATCCGGCGCGCGCGGTTGACGAGCTGCTTGTCCTCTTCGGACAGCTCGTCCACACCGAGGATGGCGATGATGTCCTGAAGGTCCTTGTAGCGCTGCAGGATTCGAATGACCTCCTGGGCGACGCGGTAGTGCTCGTCACCAACCACACTGGGGTCCAGGATGGTCGAGCTCGACGCCAGCGGGTCCACCGCCGGGAAGATGCCCTTGGAGAACACCGAACGCGACAGCTCGGTGGTGGCGTCCAGGTGAGCGAAGGTGGTCGCCGGGGCCGGGTCGGTGTAGTCGTCGGCGGGCACGTAGACCGCCTGCATCGACGTAATCGACTTGCCTCGGGTCGAGGTGATGCGCTCCTGCAGCTCGCCCATCTCGTCGGCCAGGGTGGGCTGGTATCCCACGGCCGACGGCATCCGGCCGAGCAGAGTCGACACCTCGGAGCCGGCCTGGGTGAAACGGAAGATGTTGTCGATGAACAACAGCACGTCCTGGCCGGCCTCGTCACGGAACCACTCCGCCATGGTCAGCGCCGACAACGCCACCCGCATACGGGTGCCGGGCGGCTCATCCATCTGACCGAACACCAACGCGGTGTCCTTGAGCACGTCGGCTTCCTGGAGCTCGACCCAGAGGTCGTTGCCCTCACGGGTGCGCTCCCCCACACCGGCGAAAACCGAAGTACCACCGAAGTTTCGGGCAATACGGTTGATCATCTCCTGGATCAACACCGTCTTGCCCACGCCGGCACCACCGAACAGTGCGATCTTGCCGCCACGCACGTAAGGCGTCAGCAGGTCGACGACCTTCAGGCCGGTCTCGAGCATTTCGGTCCGGGGCTCGAGTTCCTCGAAGGACGGCGGCTTGCGGTGGATCGACCAGTGATCGAAGTCCTCGCCGTAGCCGGGCTCGTCCAGGCAGTGCCCCAAAGCGTTGAAGACGTGGCCCTTGACGTTCTCACCGACCGGCACCGTGATCGACTTACCGGAGTCGGTGACCTCGACGCCGCGCACCAGCCCGTCGGTGGGCTGCATCGAGATGGCGCGCACCAGGTTGTCACCAAGGTGCTGCGCGACCTCGAGCGTGAGGGTCTTCTTCAGCGACTCGTGATCGATCTCGGCATTGAGGGCGTTGAATAGTTCCGGCACGGACCCCCGCGGAAACTCGACGTCGACGACCGGTCCGGTGATCCGGACCACCCGGCCGTTGGTGTCGGAACTTCCCGACTTGTTCTCGGTCTTCTCGTCAGTAGCAGTCATGATGTGTACTTTCGCTTCCTGGTGGGGCTACTTGGCGGCGTCAGCGAGCGCGTTTGCGCCACCGACGATTTCGCTGATCTCTTGGGTGATTTGGGCTTGGCGCTCGCGGTTGGCTTGCAGCGTCAGATCTTTGATGAGGTCGTCGGCGTTGTCGGTGGCCGACTTCATCGCGCGCTGACGCGAAGCCAGCTCCGATGCGGCCGATTCCAGCAGCGCCGCGTACACCCGCGTGGTGATGTACCGCGGCAGCAGCGCGTCGAACAGGGTCGTCGCGTCCGGCTCGAATGAGTACAACGTGGATGGCCCGGTGTCTTCTTCGACGTATTCCACCACCAGCGGAGCCATCCGGTGGGCGACCGCCGCCTGCGACATCATCGACTTGAATTCCGAGTAGACGATGTGCAATTCGTCGACGCCCTGGACCTCGTCCTGGTTGCCTTCGTCGTCGTCCTCGCCCTTCATGAAGGCATTCACCAGAGCCGCACTGATTTCGGCGGCGTTCTCAACCTGGGGCTGTTCAGAGAAACCCGACCACGACTCGACGATGTCCCAGTTCCGGAACGTGAAGTAGTTCTGCGCTTTGCGTCCCACGGTGTAGAGGACGGGCTGCTTGCCTTCTTCTCGCAGCAGCGAGAAGAGCTCTTCGGAGCGCCGGAAGATGCTCGAGTTGTACGCACCGCACAAACCGCGGTCGGACGACAGCACCAGCACACCGGCCCGCTTTGGGTTCTCCCGCTCGACGAGCAACGGGTGGTCCAGAGCGGCTTCGGCCGACAGCGTGTACAGCATGGTGGTGATCTGCAGGGTGTACGGCCGAGCGGCTTGCAGCCTCGTCTGCGCTTTACCGATGCGCGAAGTCGCGATCAGCTCTTGGGCTTTGGTGATCTTTTTGATCGACCCCGCCGAGCGGATCCTCGACCGTAGTTCGCGGAGTGTGGCAGCCATTGTTAGCTACTTCTTGTCCTTCTTCTTCGGCTCGTCCTTGGGCTTTTCCTTCTTGACCTGAACCGATTCTTTGCCCACTTCGTCTTCGTCCAAGGGCTCGACGTGCTCGTCGCGCACCACCGACTCGCCATCGCTGGCTGAGAAGCCCTTCTTGAAGTGGTTGATGATGTCGGTCAGCTTCTCTTCGTCCTCTTCGCCGAGCTTCTTGCTCTTGCGAACCTGCTCGAGGAACCCTTCTTCGGACGCCTTCATGTGGTCCAGGAGTTCGGATTCGAAGCGCTTGATGTCCTCGACCGGCACCGAGTCCAGGTGACCGCCGGTACCCAGGAAGATCGAAACCACCTGCTCCTCAACGGGCATCGGCTGGAATTGCGGCTGCTTGAGCAGCTCCACCAGACGCTCACCGCGAGCCAGCTGCTTCTTGGAGGTGTCGTCGAGGTCGGAGGCGAAGGCAGCGAAGGATTCCAGTTCGCGGTACTGCGACAGGTCGAGCCGCAGCGAGCCGGCCACCTCCTTCATCGCCTTGATCTGCGCAGCGCCACCGACGCGGGACACCGAGGAACCGACGTTGATGGCCGGCCGGACACCCTGGTTGAACAGGTCGGACTCCAGGAAGCACTGGCCGTCGGTGATCGAGATGACGTTGGTCGGAATGTAGGCCGAGATGTCGTTGGCCTTGGTCTCGATCACCGGAAGGCCGGTCAGCGAGCCGCCGCCGAGATCGTCGGAAAGCTTCGCGCAGCGCTCCAGCAAGCGCGAGTGCAGGTAGAAAACGTCACCCGGGAACGCCTCGCGGCCCGGCGGGCGGCGCAGCAGCAACGAGATCGCACGGTAGGCGTCGGCGTGCTTGGTCAGGTCGTCGAACACGATCAGGACGTGCTTGCCCTCGTACATCCAGTGCTGGGCGATCGCCGAACCCGTGTAGGGCGCAAGCCATTTGAAACCGGCGGAGTCCGATGCCGGCGCCGCGACGATGGTCGTGTAGTCCATCGCACCGCCCTCTTCCAGCGCCTGGCGCACCGCGGCGATGGTGGTGCCCTTCTGCCCGATGGCCACGTAGACGCAGCGCACCTGCTGCTTCTCGTCATCGGTTTCCCAGTTCTTGCGCTGGTTGAGGATGGTGTCGACGCAGACCGCGGTCTTGCCGGTCTTTCGGTCGCCGATGATCAGCTGACGCTGTCCCCGGCCGATCGGGGTCATCGCGTCGATGGCCTTGATGCCGGTCTGCAGCGGCTCTTTCACGCCCTGCCGCTGCACCACGGACGGGGCCTGCAGCTCGAGTGCGCGCCGGGTGTCGGTCTCGATGTCGCCGCCGCCGTCGATCGGGTGACCCAGCGGGTCGACGACCCGGCCCAGGTATCCGTCGCCGACCGGAACCGAGAGCACCTCGCCGGTGCGCTTGACCTGCTGGCCCTCTTCGAGCTGCTCGAAGTCACCCAGGATGACCGCACCGATGCTGTGCTCGTCGAGGTTCAGGGCCACACCGAGGACACCGCCGGTGAACTCGAGCAATTCCTGGGTCATAACCGACGGCAGACCCTCGACGTGCGCGATGCCGTCCCCGGCGTCGACGACGGTGCCGACCTCTTCCCGAGAGGTCTCCGAGGTAAAGGACTCTACGTACTCTTCAATTGCGCTCTGGATGTCATTAGCGGAGATTGTCAACTCGGCCATGGCTTTTCGTCTTCCTACTTCGGGGTTGGTGCTGACTGGTTCGGGTTGTGTCGGGCTTCGTTGATCAGCTGGGGGTACTCGCTAATCGGGTAGTTGGGCCTCGGCTGCGGCCAACCGCGACTTAAGCGTTCCGTCGATAATCTCGTCACCCACCGCGATCAACAGGCCACCGAGCAGTTCCTCGTCGGTCTGCAACTGGACCGTGACCGGATGACCGTAGATGCGGCTGAGCACTTCGGTGAGACGCGTGCGTTGTGCGTCGCTGAGCTCGGCCGCGGCACTGACCTGAGCGACGACCTCACCGCGACGGGCCACCGCGACCTCAGCCAGGAGCTGCAGCGCCTCATCGGCGGTCTGGTGACCGCGCAACAGGTCGATCGTGTGTGAAAGGAGCTTCGCCGCAACCGGATCGACACCACCGCCGGCGCTGTCCAGGACCTTGTTGAGCAGACCCACCCGACCTTCGGCCGGGGTGGTGTGGTCGCCCAGCAGGATGGCCAGCCGAGGCTGCGCGTCGATGATGCGGGACACCCGGAACAACTGGTCTTCGACCTCGTCGACCTTGTCGTTGCGTTCGGCGACCGCCAGCAACGCCTGACGCGAAAGGTGCTCGACCGCATCCACCAGGTCGGCGTTGGCCGACCAGCGCTCCGCGACGGCCGTCCGCAGCACGCCGAGCGTGGAGTCGGCGACCTTGCCGTCGAGCAGCCGCTCCAGCAACTTGACCCGAGGGCCCGAATCCTCGGCCGGCACAGTGAGGTAACGGGTGACCACCGTTTCGCGGTGCAGCAGCTTGGCCACCGAGACCAGTTCGTCCGCAAGCGATGTGAGGCCGTCGTCGTCCAGATCGCTGACGGCGGAATCGAACTGCTCCACCACGTTGCTCAGCGCCAGGCGACTGGACGAGCGCATCTTGGCCAGTACCGGATACTCGACGTCGGCCTCTTCCGGAGCCATCTGGTCGAGCTCGTCGAGGAACCGGTCCACGGTCGCCGATTGCTGGTCCTTATCTGCGACGAAGCTGCGCACCAAATCCCCAGCCTGGCGGACGGATTCGTGCCCCAACTCCAAGCGAAGCTGGCGGCTCAGTTGTGCGCGCAGCAGTTCGGTCTGGCGAACACCTTGCACCTTGATGCGTTCCGCCTCGGAATCGGCCTGCGCCTTCATCTGCTCGGCAATGCGTTCGGAGTCGGCCTTGGCCTCCTCGACGAGGCGCTCGGCCTCCTCCTTGGCGGCCTGCACAGCCTTACTGTGCGCCGTCGTCGATTCGGTCAGGCGTTGCGCGGCCTTTTCCGAATCTTTCAACTGCTGGCGCACCATCTCCTGCCGGTCGGTCATCAGTTTGCGCACTGGCGGCACGACATACCGCCAGACCAGCGCCACGATGGCCGCGAATCCGATCAGCTGTCCGATAAATGTCGACATATGGTTGGCTACCTGGTCGCTGTTGAGGGGGTGACGTCGACTCCGACGATCCGACTGGCCAGCGTCGCCGACATGGCACCCACGTTGGCCCGCAGATCCATCTCCACGGCGTCCCTCTCCCGCTTCAATTGCTCATTGGCCTGGGCCAGTGACTCCGCCACCTGCTGTTCGGCACGAGCGCGGGCGTCCTCGACTGTCTTACGGCCCTCGATCCGGGCGTTGTCGCGGTAGGACCCCGCCTCGAGCCGGGCTTCCTTCATCGCTTCTTCGTAGTCGGAGTCGGCGGCAGCAAACTGCTCGGACGACTTCTTGTTGTCGGCTTGCGTCTTGGCGACCATCGCCTCGCGCTCCCGCAACACCTTCAGGATCGACGGCACGACGAATTTGCTGATGACGCCGAGCACGATCAGGAAGATGGCCAGCACGAAGAAGAACGTGCCGTTCGGGATGAGGAAGTTGCTTCCGCCGCCCTCCGCCGAGAACCTCACCGTCGAAGCAACGGTGCGCACTTGCCCGTTAGGACCCATCTCAGCGAATTACTTGACGGGAGTGGCAAAGACGAACAGCGCCATGAACGCCAGGTTGATGAAGTAGGCCGCCTCAACCAGACCGACGGTGATGAAGAACGGAGTGAACAGCCGTCCCTGCGCCTCGGGCTGACGGGCGACGCCGGCGATCAGCGCGTTACCGGCAACACCGTCACCGATACCGGCGCCGATGGCGCCGCCAGCCATGATCAGTCCACCGCCGATGAGGGCGCCGGCAGCGATTGTGGGGTCCATTTTCTTATCCTCCTTGATAACTCTGGTAGCGGTTTACCAGGATTTTTTTAGTGGTGGTCCTCGTCTAGTTCCATGGATTGGCTGAAATACAGGATCGTCAACAGCGCAAAGATGAAGGCCTGGATGGCGCCGACGAACAGGTCGAAGGACTTCCAGATCGCGTTCGGCAGCCACAGGATGTAGGGCGGGAACATCGCGATCAGCGCGACCAAGATGCCGCCGGCGAAGATGTTCCCGAAGAGTCGCAGTGACAACGAGATTGGCTTGGCCAGTTCTTCGACGACGTTGATCGGCGCCAGGATCGCCACGTGTCCCTTGAGCACCTTGACCGGGTGTCCGATGATGCCGCGACGCCAGATCCCCGCCGAGTGGTAGCAGACGAAGACGAACAGGGCAAGCGCCAGAACGTAATTGATGTCGGCCGCCGCCGAGGAGAGCAATTCGCTGGTTTTGCCCTCCTTGTCCTTGTACTGCACCGGCAGCACCGACAGCCAGTTGGAGACCAGGATGAACACGAAGATCGTCACCGCGAGCGGCAGCACGAAGGGCGCGATCCGCATCCCGATCGCGGCTTCCACCTGACTGCGCATCTGGATGGTGATCGCCTCGAAGAACAGCTGCACGCCTCCGGGCACACCGCTCGAGGTGACCTTGGAGCGCAACCAGAACGCCAGGGCCAGCACGATCAGCGCGGCAATCGCCGTCGACAGGATCGTGTCGGTGTTGACCGTCAAGCCGAACCACGTGGCGGTCTCGTGGTGGCCGACCTCGATTGAGCCCTCGGCCAGGATCGACTCAGTCATCGCCGGCGCTTCTCCCTTCCGTCCCGTCTGATCCGGTCAGTACCCCACCCTCGGGCGTCTCAAGCTGCCCGTCGGGATCCCCGGTCCGCAGCTTCTTCCACACCGGCAGGGCGGTCGATGCCACCAGCACCACCTGGAAGAGCGCCAAACCGAATAGCACGCCCAAGCCCTGAGGCCGGAAGATGAAGGCGATGACCAGCGCCAAGATGGTGATGATCGCGACCCGCGATGCCGAATTGATGGCCATCGACCTCTTCAGCGGGTGGTCCCGCGAGGTGATCGACTCCACCGAACGCCGCACCAACAGCGCGTTGAGCAAACCCAGCAGCAACCCGATGCCGAAGAAGGCCCCGACCATCGGGTGGCCGGCGTACGCGGCGATCAGCGTCGCGACGGCGGTCAGCGCCATGCTTATGACGAACAGCCGAACGGGGCGGAACGCAACAGCGGGAAACACCAACGGCGCGTCCTGCGCTGGTGTCGTCACTGCAGCACCTCAATCCCGGGGTCTGGATGCGTGAACCACATCACTGTCTGATCTGTGGCCCGCCGAGCGTATCGCAAGGGTTCGCGCTGGAATCACCCAAGGGGTAGCTCCCTGTGTCGGTCGTAATTCGGCGCGACTGGATATGCATCCGACGGGCCGGGGGGCCGGCAACCCGCGAGGTTTAATTCGGGGCTCTACCAGCACCGTACCACACCAAACGCGGATCTACTACTCGTCGTCGTAGTCTTCATCGCGGCGGCGCAGCAGCGGGATCGCGGTGGCGACACCCGCGACGACGATCGCGCCCAACATCACCGCCGCGGTGTGGCGCGGGTCGAAAAAGATGGTGCTGGCCGCGCCGAACGCCACGATGCCCACCCATAGGTAGATCAGCAGCACGACGCGGCGGTGGGAATGCCCGATCTGCAGCAGTCGGTGGTGCAAGTGCATCTTGTCGGGGCTGAATGCGCTGCGCCCGGCGCGGGTGCGGCGCACGATCGCCAGCAGCAGGTCGAGCATCGGGACGAACATGACGGCCACCACCAGCAAGAACGGTGACAGCAGAGCAAACACGTCGCGGGCGCCGTAGGCGTTCTGGGAGATCGGGCCGGCGGCAGTCGTCGATGCCGCCGCGAGCATCAGCCCGACCAGCATCGACCCGGAATCGCCCATGAAAATCCTGGCCCGGTGGAAGTTATGCGGCAGGAAGCCCAGGCAGGCCCCTGCCAAGACCACCGAGATCACCGCGGGCGGGTAATACAGCACGTCACCGCCGTGGTCGCGCAGCAGGCCGACCGAGAACATGCAGATCGCCAGGGCCGTGATCAGGCCCAGTCCAGCGGCCAGCCCGTCGAGGCCGTCGACGAAGTTCATCGCGTTGACGATCGAGACGGTCAGCGCGAGGGTGAGCAGGATCGAGGAAGCCTGGTCCAGCACGATGGTGCCGACCCCGCCGACCGGGATGTACAGCACGCTCCAAGCGACACCCATGGTGACCAGCACGCTTGCGGCGGTGATCTGCCCGGCGAACTTGGTCAGGGCGTCCAGTCCCCACCGGTCGTCGATCAGGCCGATGCCCATGATCACCGCGCCGGCGACCAGAACCGCGGGCATCCCGGTGGAATAGACGAATCCGCGCGTCAGGGCCGGCAGTTGGGAGGCCAGGAAGACGGCGGAGACGACGCCCAGGAACATCGCCAGCCCGCCCATCCGTGGGGTGGGGGTGACGTGCACGTCGCGTTCCCGGGGATAGGCCACGGCACCCAGGCGGGTGGCCAGGACGCGCACCGGACCGGTCGCGAAGTAGGTGATGATCGCCGCGGTCAAGCCGACCAGGGCAAGCTCCCGCAGCGGGACACCGGCGCTGCGATCCGAGAGGGCGAGCAAACCACCGGCAAGGCTGGTCGGGTCGCTGGACACCTCGAGACCCTACTTCACCGACCTGAACGTGCTCTGGGGGGCTTTGGGCGTTTTCGCCGAGCGCGGGTCCTGTGCGGCGCCCAACGTGGGCCTTATGTAGGCGAAATGGCGTCCGCGCCGCCATAGGCCGCACGCTCGACGAGCACGGGGCTACTCGACGAGGCTTGCCGCGTCCACGCCGAGCACCTCGGCGACGCGGGCGACGCTCACCGGCCCCTCGCGCAGGATGCGGGGTGCGTTGCCGCTGAGGTCGACGATCGTCGAAGCGGCTTGCTGGGCGGCGGGCCCGCCGTCGAGGTAGACGTCGACGAGATCGCCGAGCTGCTTGTGCGCCTCCTGGGCATCGACGGCGGCCGGTTGCCCCGAAACATTGGCGCTGGACACGGCCATGGGCCCGACCTCGCGCAACAGCTCGATCGCGACCGGGTGCAGCGGCATCCGCAGCATCACCGTGCCGTGCGCGTCCCCGAGATCCCAACGCAGCGAGGGCGCTTGGGTGACCACCAGGCTCAGCGCCCCGGGCCAGAAGGCGCGGACCAGGTCGCGTGCACCGTCGGGCATGCCGTACACCAGCCCCTCGATTGTGTGCCACGAGCCGACGAGCACGCCCACGGGCATGTCGCGGCCGCGGCCCTTGGCCGCAAGTAACGCGTCCACCGCGGTGCTGTCGAACGCGTCGGCTCCGAGGCCGTAGACCGTGTCGGTAGGCATGACGACCAGCCGGCCGGCCTTGAGGGCACCGACCGCGGCGGCGATACCGCGGGCTCGCTGGTCGGGATCGGCGCAATCGAAGATGTCAGACACGAGCGCCGCTCCTCTGGGCCGTCACGAATCGGGGCCGTCCGGCCAGGTCGTCGCGCGCCACGACGTCGTCGAAAGCACGGGTCTGGGCGACGGCTTTCACCGTCGATGCCGATGTGCTGTCGTCATGCTCGACGGCGAACAACCCCCCGGGACGCAGCAGGCGGGCGGCCAGCCGCACCACGCTGGGGATCACCGCCATCCCGTCCGGGCCGCCGAACACCGCGTGCGGCGGATCATGTTGCGCTACTTCGGGTTCCACGTCAGCACCGTCCGGCACGTAGGGCGGGTTGGCGACCACCAGGTCCACCCGACCGTCGAGTTCTGCGAGCAGGCCAGGTGAACACACATCGGCCCGGACCAGTTCGACAGCGGTGCCCGCGGCATTGCGGCGCGCGTAGTCAAGGGCTTTCTCGGAAACATCGACGCCGATGACCCGGGCGGCCGACCAGTGCCGGGCCAACGCGATCGCCAGCGCACCCGAGCCAGTGCACAGGTCGACGATGCACGCCTGCGACGGAAGAGGCTGCGCGACAGCCCATTCCAGCAATGACTCGGTCTCCGGACGCGGTATGAACACACCGGGCCCGACGTGCAACAGCAGCGGGCCGAACGCGGCGGTCCCGATCAGATGCTGCAATGGCACACGTTGCGAGCGTGCGGTGACGGCATCGCGGAAACGGTCGAAGAAATTCTCGGGCGGCGGCTCGAGCACGGCCAGCCGGCCGCGATCGGTGCCGGCCAGGTGGGCGGCCAATTGCTCGGCGTCGACGCGCGCGGAGTCGATCCCGGCTTCGGCCAGTTGCGCCGCCGCGGAATCGATTGCCCGTCGCAGGCGGTCCTGGATTGTCCCGCTCCTCCTCATCGCTCCGCTCTGCATCGTCGCAGGGACGTCATGTCGCCTGTTGCAGCCGGGATTGCTTATCCGCCTCGCTCAGCGCATCGAAGAGGGCATCCAGATCGCCGTCCAGCACCTGGTCGAGGTTGTGCGACTTGAAGCCGATCCGGTGATCGGTGATCCGGTTCTCCGGGAAGTTATAGGTCCGGATGCGTTCGCTGCGGTCCACCGTACGGATCTGGCTGGCGCGGTCGGCCGAGGCGTCGGCGAGGGCCTGCTCCTCGGCGAGCACCTGCAGACGCGCGGCCAGCACCTGCAAGGCGCGGGTCTTGTTCTGCAGCTGCGACCGTTCGTTCTGGCACGTGACGACGATCCCGGTGGGCAGGTGGGTGATCCGCACCGCGGAGTCGGTGGTGTTCACACCCTGGCCACCCTTGCCCGACGATCGGTAGACGTCGATGCGCAGATCCGATTCGTCGATCTGCACTTCGCCGACCTCTTCGGGCTCCGGGTAGACCAGCACACCGGCCGCCGAAGTATGCACCCGCCCTTGAGATTCCGTGACCGGCACGCGTTGCACGCGGTGCACGCCGCCCTCGAATTTCATACGCGACCAGACGCCGTCGGCCGAGTCGCCCTTGCTGGCAATCGCCAGCGTCGCGTCTTTGTAGCCGCCCAGATCCGAGGTGGTCTCACCGAGCACCGTCACAGTCCAGCCGTGCCGCTCGGCGTAGCGGATGTACATCCGGGCCAGGTCGGCGGCGAACAACGCCGACTCCTCGCCTCCCTCACCCGATTTCACTTCCAGCAGGATGTCGTCGGGGTCGTGCGGGTCGCGCGGGGCCAGCATGTCGGTGAGCTGAGTGTCCAGCTCACCGACCCGGGCCTCGAGCTCGGTGACCTCCTCGGCGAACGAGTCGTCATCGACGGCAAGCTCACGCGCGGTCTCGAGGTCTTCGCGCGCCGACACCAGTTTGCGGTGGGTGGCGACGATGGGGGCCAGCCGGGCGAATCGACGCCCGGCTTTGCGGGCTTCGTCGGGCCTGCTGTGCAGTTCGGGATCGGCCAGGGCGCGTTCGAGCTCCGCGTGCTCGGCGAGCAGGACGTCAATCGTCTGCACCGGCTGCGTCATGTCTCACCTCCCACTGCGAACCTCTTACCCCAAACGCGAACCGACGCCCGGCCTGTGCGGATGAGGCACAGTTCGGGCGTCGGAAAGCCAGCTACTTGTCCGCGGCGTCCGCTGCGGTCTTGCGCTTGCCGTAGCGCTTCTCGAAGCGGGCCACGCGGCCGCCGCTGTCGAGGATCTTCTGCTTGCCGGTGTAGAAGGGGTGGCACTGCGAGCAGACCTCGGCCACGATCCGTCCGCCCGGCTTCGTGCTGCGGGTCTGGAACGAGTTCCCGCAACCGCAGACCACGGTGGTCTCCTCGTAGGCGGGATGAATGTCAGTTTTCATGCTGTCCTCTTCGTCGTCGAGCGCCCATTATGCCAGGTCAACTACTGCCTCCCAAAACAGCGGGAGGGGGGCTGATATTCCTGCCGGGCTGGTCTGCGAGTTAGTCGTTGTCCATGCTGCCCGGTGTCGTCTTGGACACCTGCACCAGGAACTCGTAGTTCGTCTTCGTCTTGCGCAGCTGCGACATCAGCAGGTCGATGGCCTGATGCGAGTCCAGACCCGACAGCACGCGACGCAGCTTGTGCACGATGCCGAACTCGTCGGGCGAGAGCAACAACTCGTCCTTGCGGGTACCCGAGGGGTTGACGTCGACCGCAGGGAACACCCGTCGCTCGGAGATCTTGCGGTCCAGCTTGAGCTCGGCGTTACCGGTGCCCTTGAACTCCTCGAAGATCACCGTGTCACCGGTGGAACCGGTCTCAACCATCGCGGTGGCGATGATGGTCAGCGACCCGCCTTCCTCGATGTTGCGCGCGGCGCCCAGGAAGCGCTTGGGCGGGTACAGCGCGGTGGAATCGACACCACCGGAAAGGATCCGGCCCGACGCGGGTGACGCGTTGTTGTAGGCGCGGCCCAGTCGGGTGATCGAGTCCAGCAGCACCACAACATCCTTGCCCTGCTCCACGAGCCGCTTGGCGCGCTCGATGGCCAATTCTGCTGCCTGGGTGTGATCGGACGGCGGGCGGTCGAAGGTGGAGGCTATGACCTCACCCTTGACCGAACGCTGCATGTCGGTCACCTCTTCCGGACGCTCGTCCACGAGCACGACCATGAGGTGGCATTCCGGGTTGTTGCGGGTGATCGCGTTCGCGATGTCCTGCAAGATCGTGGTCTTACCGGCCTTGGGCGGCGACACGATCAGCGCACGCTGACCTTTGCCGATCGGCATGATCAGGTCGATGACCCGGGTGGTCAGCCGGTCGGGCGTGGTCTCCAGCCGCAAGCGCTGGTTGGGGTACAGCGGCGTCAGTTTTTGGAAGTCGGGGCGCTTCTTGGCGTCTTCGACCGGTCCGCCGTTGACGCTGTCCAGGCGTACCAGCGGGTTGAACTTCTGCCGCTGGTTGGGCTGTTCGCCGTCCTTGGGCACCCGAACGGCGCCGGTCACGGCGTCACCGCGGCGCAGGCCGTTCTTGCGCACCATGTTCATCGACACATAGACGTCGTGCGGGCCGGCCAGATAACCGGAGGTGCGCACGAAGGCGTAGTTGTCCAGCACATCGAGGATGCCGGCCACCGGCTGGACGACGTCGTCCTCGCGGAGTTCGGTTTCGCCGCCGCCTTCGCCGGTCCGTTCACCACGACGCCGACGGTCGCGGAAGCGGCGTCCACGCCGGCCGCCGCGGCCCTCGCCGTCGTCGTCCTGCTGGTTCGAGCCGCCGCGCTGCTGACCGCCGCCTTGCTGGTCACCGCCCTGCTCGTTACCCGAGTCGGACGAGCGCTCCTCGGCCTTGGCGTCGCGCTCGTTGCGGCGCTCCCGGTCGCCTCGTTGCTGCTCGTCAGGCTTGTCGGGCTTGCCGGCGCCCTCGGCGCTCTCACCCTTGCCCTGTTCGGCCGCACCGGCCTGCCGGTTAGCGCTCCGCCGTTCGCGGCGACGCGGCTCATTGGGCGCGCCATCCTGCGTGTCCTGCGCCGGAGATTCCGGGGTGGACTCCGCAGCGGGCTCCGGTGCCTTCGACTCCTGGGCGGGAGCCTGCGGTGCGGACGCCTCGTCCTGCGCCGGCGTATCGGCCTTCACGGTCTCGGCGGCCGGAGTGTCGCCGGACGGCTTGCCGTTGGCCTGCCCGCGAATCTCCTGGATCGCGGCAATAAGCTCGTTCTTCCGCATGCCGGACGTGCCCTTGACGCCGGCTTGGTTGGCCAGGGCGCGCAGTTCGGGCAGCACCATGGTGGCCAGAGAGCCCGTCGGCGCGTTGGTTTTCGCCGCTGAGACAGCCCCTGAGACATCGGAAGTAGGTGTGGTCACGGCGCCCGACAGATTTTCGGAATCGGTGCTTTCGCCAGCCGTGATGAGGTCCGTATCAGTCACGGATTTCCTTTCTTGCCCCGCTGATCACATCAATCGGGGATTTCTGCATTGGACAGGCAACCAGGCGATTCGCCGAGTGCGCCCAATAATCGACTCTGAAACGATGGTCGCCAGGATCTGCGACGAAGTCCGAGAAGAATTGGTGTTTGTCCTAGCGTCAACGCAGTATGGATGCAGATGCAGATGCTGCAATTGCTGGACGGGTCCGAGGATAACCCGCTTCCTGGCGGGAAGCAAGCAACCCACCGGCAGGCTGCGGATCAACCCGAGACTGTCACTCCCGGCTTCCAGCGAACTCCATCGCCTGCCGTCATCCTCTTGATCGTGAATCCGTTCGCGGTTCCGTATTCCACCGCTTCGACGGGCAGTTCCGGCTCGGTACTCAGCACAATCAGCGAAGGACCTGCCCCGGACAGCGCCGTCGCAACATTAAGACGCCGCAGCAGCCCCAAATATTCCGCAGAAGACGGCATCGCCGGTGCACGTTGCGGTTGATGGAGCACGTCTTCGGTGGCGGCCATCAGCAGGTCCGGACGCTGGGTGAGCGCGACGACCAGCAACGCGACGCGGCTGACGTTGAACCGGGCGTCCTCGTGGCTGACGTGAGCGGGCAACAGGACCCGCGTCTCGGCGGTCAACGACCGCTCCTGGGGGATCGCAGCGAACAAATGGATGTCTTGATGCAGGGGCAGTGAGACCGCGGCGTAATCCGGCCGGCCGTCGCGCTGTTCGACCCAGGTAACCACCGCACCCCCGAGCACGGCGGCCGCGGCGTTGTCGGGATGGCCTTCGAACTCCGACGCCAGCTGGATCAGCTCGGTGTCGCTGAGCGGCTTCGAATCCGTCTGCACGGCAAGGCCGTTGACTGCCGCGAGACCGCTCACCACGGCCGCTGCCGACGAGCCCAGGCCCCGAGAGTGCGGAACGTCGTTGCGGCAGCGGACCACCAGCCCGGCGGCGTGCAGGCCCACCGCGTCCAGCCCGCGTTGAATGGCGCGCACCACGAGATGGTCAGGACCGAGCGGCACCTGGCCGGCGCCCTCTCCCTCGACGATCACCACCAAGCCGGAACTTGTTGTCTCCACGACGATCTCGTCACACAGACTCAATGCCAGTCCGAGACTGTCGAAGCCCGGACCGAGGTTGGCGCTGGACGCCGACACCACGGCACTCGCCACCAGGCCCGCGGGCAGGGCCGTCGCGGCGTCGACCACTATTCCAGGCCCAGCTGCTCGACGACCAGGACCGGGTCGACCGGCAGCGGGGACACCTTCGGCATGTCCTTGAGCGCCGTGTCGGGATCTTTGAGGCCGTTACCGGTGACCGTGCAGACCACGGTCGACCCGCGCTGCACCCAACCGTCGTCGATCGACTTGAGCAGGCCCGCGATGCTGGCCGCCGACGCGGGTTCGACGAACACCCCTTCGGCGCTGGCGACCAGGTGGTAGGCCTTGAGGATCTCCTCGTCGGTGGCGGCCAGGAAACGCCCGTTGGACTGCTGCTGAGCCTCGACCGCGGCGGTCCACGAGGCCGGGGCCCCGATGCGGATCGCCGTGGCGATGGTTTCGGGGTTGGACACCGGTTCCCCGTGTACCAGAGGGGCGGCGCCGGCCGCTTGCGTGCCGAGCATCCGGGGCAGCTTGTCGATCAGCCCGTCGCGGTGGTACTCGGTGTAACCCTTCCAGTAGGCGGTGATGTTGCCGGCGTTGCCGACGGGCAGTGCGTGCACGTCGGGCGCGGTACCGAGCGCATCGACAATTTCGAAGGCCGCCGTCTTCTGGCCCTCGATGCGCACCGGGTTGACCGAGTTGACCAGCGAGATCGTCGGGAAGTCGTTGGTCATCTTGCGGGCCAGTTCCAGGCAGTCGTCGAAATTGCCGTCGATCTGGATGATCTTGGCACCGTGCATGACCGCCTGCGCCAGCTTGCCCATCGCGATCTTGCCCTGCGGAATCAGCACGGCGCAGGTGATCCCGGCCCGGGCGGCGTAGGCCGCGGCCGACGCCGAGGTGTTTCCGGTGGACGCGCACAGCACCGCCTGCTGGCCGCGGGCCAGTGCGTCGGTGACGGCCATGGTCATGCCGCGGTCCTTGAAGGAGCCAGTGGGGTTGAGGCCCTCGACCTTGAGATGGATTGTGCACCCGGTCAGCTCGGACAGTCGCGGCGCCGGGATCAGCGGCGTCCCACCCTCGAACAAGGTGACCGGCGTCCAGTCGTCGCCCACCGGCAACCGGTCCCGGTATGCCGCGATAAGGCCCAGCCAGGGTTGGTGCACGGCCGTTCGCGGGGCGCTCATAGCTCGGTTCCTTCCAGTCGCAGCACGCTTTCTACGCCCTGCACGACGTCCAGGTCGGCCAGCGCGTCAACGGTCTCCGACAGCGCGGCGTCAGTTGCCTGGTGGGTGACCACCACGATCCGCGCGCCCACGCGTTGGCCGCCCTGGTCCACCACACCTTCCTGGCGGACTTCGGCGATGCTCACCTCGCGCTTGCCGAATTCGGCTGCCACCGCGGACAACACGCCGGGCTTGTCGGCGACGTTCATGCTGACGTAGTAGCGGGTCGCGATGAAACCCATTGGTGCGATGGGCAGTTGGGCGTACTTCGATTCGCGGGGGCCCCGGCTGCCCAGCACCCGGTTGCGCGCAGCCATCACCAGATCACCGGTCACCGCCGACGCGGTGGGCGCCCCACCGGCGCCCTGGCCGTAGAACATCAGCCGGCCGGCCGCCGCGGCCTCGACCACGACCGCGTTGAAGGCGCCGTTGACCGAGGCGAGCGGATGCGACAGCGGTACCAGGGCCGGGTAGACGCGGGCCGAAACCCGTTGCTGGCCTTCGTCGGTGGTGATGCGCTCGCAGATGGACAGCAGCTTGATGGTGCATCCCAGCGACTTGGCGGACTCGAAGTCCTCGGGAGTGATCTTGGTGATGCCCTCGCGGTACACGTCGTCGGCGGTCACCCGGGTGTGAAAGGCGATCGACGCCAGGATCGCCGCCTTGGCCGCCGCGTCATACCCTTCCACGTCGGCGGTCGGGTCGGCCTCGGCGTAACCCAGCGCGCTCGCGTCGGCCAGGGCGGTGTCGTAATCGGCGCCGGTGCTGCCCATTTCGGACAGGATGTAGTTGGTGGTGCCGTTGACGATGCCTGCCACCCGCAGCACCGTGTCGCCGGCCAGTGACTGGGTCAGCGGGCGGATGACCGGAATGGCACCGGCCACCGCGGCTTCGAAATACAGGTCGACGGCTTCGCTTTCGGCGGCTGCCGCCAATTCCCCGCTGGCGATGGACATCAGCGCTTTGTTCGCGGTGACGACGGACTTGCCGTGCTTGAGAGCGGACAGGATCGCTTTGCGGGCGGGCTCGACCGGGCCCATGACCTCGACGACGATGTCGACATCGTCGCGCGAGACGAGTTCGTCAATGTCGTCGGTCAGCAGTTCCACCGGCACGCCGCGGTCTGCCGCGACGCGGCGCACTCCGATGCCGCGCAGCTTCAGCCGGGCGCCGATGCGCCCCGCCAGGTCGTCGGCGCTCTCGTTGATGATGCGCACGACTTCGCTACCGACGACACCCAACCCGAGTACCGCTACACCAACGGCCTTCTCGTCACCGGCCACGGGTCACCTCACCTCCAAACTCAGCAGATCGTCGACGGTCTCGCGACGCAGGATCAAGCGGGATTTCCCGCCGCGCACCGCGACCACGGCGGGACGGCAGATCATGTTGTAGCGGCTCGACAGCGAATAGCAGTAGGCGCCGGTGGCGGCCACCGCAATCAGATCGCCGGGCCGAATGTCGTCGGGCACCCAGGTGTCGCGCACGATGATGTCGCCGGTCTCGCAATGCTTCCCGACGAGGCGAGCCTGGGTGGCCGGCGCATCACTGACGCGCGAAACCAGTCGGGCGTCGTACTGCGCGTCGTAGAGCGCGGTGCGGATGTTGTCGCTCATGCCGCCGTCGACGCTGACGTAGCGTCGATGCGCGCTGGCACTTACGTCGACGTCCTTGACGGTGCCGACCTCGTACAGCGTGATGGTGCCCGGACCGGCGATGGCGCGGCCGGGTTCGACCACCAGCTTCGGCGTCGGCAGCCCGGCGGCGGCCGATTCGTTGCTGACGATGGCGCTCAGCTTGGCCGCCAGCTCGGCGATCGGCGGCGGATCGTCGGCCGCCAGATACGAGATGCCCAGTCCCCCACCGAGATCGACGGTGGACACTTGCGCGGTCTTGTCGACACCGAATTCTTCGACGATCTGGCCCAGCAGCGCGATCACGCGGTGTGCGGCGATCTCGAATCCCGCGACGTCGAAGATCTGCGAGCCGATGTGGCTGTGCAGACCCACCAGCCGAAGGTGGTCGGCGGCGAAAACCTGACGCACCGCGGCCATCGCCGCGCCGCTGGCCACCGACAATCCGAACTTCTGGTCTTCGTGAGCGGTCGAGATGAACTCGTGGGTGTGTGCCTCTACGCCGACCGTCAGACGCACCAAGACGTCCTGAACGATCCCGGCCTCGGCCGCGATCGCGTCGAGCCGCTCGATTTCGAGCAAGGAGTCCACCACGACATGCCCGACACCGGCTTTCACCGCGGCCGTGAGCTCGCCCACCGATTTGTTGTTGCCGTGCAACGTGATCCGCTCCGGCGGGAAGTTCGCGTGCAGCGCGACCGCCAGCTCGCCGCCGGTGCAGACGTCCAGCGAGAGACCTTCCTGCTCGATCCACCGCGCTATTTCACTGCACAGGAAGGCTTTGGCCGCATAGTGCACGTGCACCCCGCCGCCGAACGCGGCGGCCGTCTCCCGGCAGCGCGAGCGGAAATCGTCCTCGTCGATGACGAACAGCGGCGTCCCGTACTGGGCGGCCAGTTCGGTGAGCTTCACACCGGCGATGGTGGCCACCCCAGCCTCGTCACGAACGGTGTTGCGCGGCCAGACATTCGGCGCCAGCCGCAGCAGCTCCTCGGCCGACTGGGGGCGGGGCGGGCCGCTGACGTGCCGGCTGTCCTCGGCGTGCCGAGGTCCGGCGGGGTGGACGTTCACATTCTCTCCGGGGCGGTGACTCCGAGGATGGCCAATCCGTTGGCGATGACCTGGCGGGTGGCCTGGCACAGCGCCAACCGTGCGGTGTGCAGCTCGGTGGGCTGCTCGTCGCCTTGCGGCAGCACTCGACACGAGTCGTAGAACCGGTGGTAGTCGCCGGCGAGGTCTTCGAGGTAACGGCATACCCGGTGCGGTTCGCGCAGGGCCGCCGCGGTTTTGAGCACCCGGGGGAACTCGCCGATGGTGCGCAGCAGCGTGCCCTCTTTGTCGTGGCTGAGCAGCTCGAGGTGGCCGGTGTCGGGGATCAGGCCGAGTTCGGCGGCGTTGCGGGCCAGCGCCGAAAGCCGGGCGTGCGCGTATTGCACGTAGTAGACCGGGTTTTCGTTGGACGCCGAGGACCACAGCGCCAGGTCGATGTCGATCGGGGTGTCCACCGAGGAACGGATCAGGCTGTAGCGGGCCGCGTCCACGCCGATGGCCTCGACCAGGTCGTCGAGGGTGATCACGGTGCCGGCCCGCTTGCTCATCCGGACCGGCTGGCCGTCACGCACCAGGTTGACCATTTGGCCGATCAGTACCTCGACGGTGGCAGGGTCTTCGCCGAACGCGGCCGCCGCGGCCTTGAGCCGCGCGATGTAGCCGTGGTGGTCGGCGCCGAGCATGTAGATGCACAGGTCGAATCCGCGGGCCCGCTTGTCCAGGTAGTAGGCCAGGTCACCGGCCACGTAGGCCGGCTTGCCGTCGCTCTTGATCACGACGCGGTCCTTGTCGTCACCAAAGGCGCTGCTGCGCAACCATGTTGCGCCGTCCTTCTCGTAAATGTTGCCGCTCTCACGCAGTTTCGCGATGGCCTCGTCGACGCGGCCGCTGGTGTGCATCGAGTCTTCGTGGGTGTAGACGTCGAAATCGGTGCCGAATTCGTGCAGCGACTCCTTGATGTGGGCGAACATCAGGTCGACGCCGATCTCGCGGAAGGTCTCGCGCATTTCGCCGGGCGGCAGGCTCAGCGCATCGGGCGCCTTCTGCAACACCTGCGCGGCGATGTCGCTGATGTAGGTGCCCGCATACCCGTCCTCTGGGGCGGGCTCACCCTTGGCCGCGGCGACCAGGGAGTCGGCGAAGCGGTCGATCTGTGCGCCGTGGTCGTTGAAGTAGTACTCCCGGACCACTTGAGCGCCCTGCGTCGTCAGGAGCCGGCCGAGTGCGTCGCCGACGGCGGCCCAGCGGGTGCCGCCGATGTGGATGGGTCCGGTGGGGTTGGCGGAGACGAACTCCAGGTTGACGTGGTGACCCGCCAGCAGTTGGGAATGTCCGAAGCCGTCGCCGGCGTCGATGACGTCGTTGACGATCTTGGCTTGGGCGGAAGTCTCCAGCCGCATGTTGATGAAGCCCGGTCCGGCCACCTCGGCACTGGCGATTCCGTCGGCCTTCGTCAGCGCCTCGGCCAGCCATCCGGCCAGCTCACGGGGGTTGGCGCCGACTTTTTTGCCAAGCTGCAGGGCCAGGTTGGAGGCGTAATCGCCATGCTCGGGGTTGCGCGGGCGTTCTACGGTGACCGTCTGAGGCAACGCGGACACGTCGAGGTCATGCTCGGCCAGCACCGCGGAGGCGGTGATTTTGAGCAGCTCGGCGAGGTCGGCGGGGGTCACGAGCGTCCATCCTATTGGCTGAGGGCCTCGCGCCCCGAATCCATTACCGGTGGTCGGACGATCACCCGGATGCGTTAGTCTGGCGGGGCTGTTCAAGCCCCATGGCGCAACGAGTAGTTTGTGCGCCCCCGTAGCTCAGGGGATAGAGCGTCTGCCTCCGGAGCAGAAGGCCGCAGGTTCGAATCCTGCCGGGGGCACCATCCGGGCTCGTTCAACACCGCCGGATGGCCCGATGGCGCGTTGCGGTGGACGAGGCGCAGACAACAACCTTCACACGAGGTTGATCCAAACGATCTGTGTCAACAGCGCAGCGGAGATGATCGCAAGGCCAACCTTGTCTGCGATGCGAAGGCGCGGCGTGGGGGTATCTGCCAAACGGAATTCGCGTGCGATGAGAAACAGCGGAAACGTACTGCTCAGTGCAGTGAGGAACCCGCCCACGATGTAAAGCCAAACAAATCTGATGCTGTGTCTTCTGGCCTCCACCACCATCAGAATCACTACGGCGATACCCAATACGGAGAGGTCGCCTGTGTACGCGCGGGATGCCGGTAGGACTCTGATGTCGGTCATGAAGTTGAACATGTACTCGTGCAGCGTGTAACCGAGAAAGACGGGACCCCAGGTCGCGAAGTACCCGACGACCGCGATCACGCCGTATACGGCACAGCGGATCTTGCGCGAAGTAGAGAGCGATGATGCCAGTTCAGCAGGGTGGTTCGCCATTGTCATGATCGTCACCGTAGATCGGAACGCGAATTCAGTCGGCTGCTTCGCTCGCGAATGATCGATCTAGAGCGCCTCCGCGTCCTCAAGCGCACCGCTCTATGACTTCCGAAGCAAGCCCGGCTTCAACGAGGCTTGCGCAGCATCGGCCAGATGGGCGGCGACCCACCGGCCTGTATGACGCCGAGCTCCTCGAACCCGTGCGCGGCGTAGAGCCGCCTGTTGCGGGGGTCGGTTGCTTCGAGGTACGCGGGCAGGCCGTCCCGGTCGCAGCGCGATGCAGCGTGCCGCAGTAGCGCCGAGCCCAGGCCGCCGCCCACCTTGAGCGCGTCGACGCCAATGAGAGGGAGGTACCAGTGGCGTTCCGTGGGGTGGTATTCGCCCATCTGCCCCAAGACGCCGAACACTTCTTCCTGGTCGGGTTCTGGCACTGCCTCTGTCGCGATCGCCGCCATGGCCTCGTCGTCCGACCCGACATCCGGCGGCAGCCACAGGGCCACTCCTGCGCAATCACCGACCGAGTCGGCCGTGCCAGCGGCGAATGCATTCCCGGCCAAAGCAATCACGAATTGCGGCCAGTACGTCAAGTAGCGACTTGCATCAGGCAAGAACCAGCGGGCGATGGGATCACTGCTGAACGCGATCGTGAGCGTGGCGATCGCTCTGCGCTCGTCGGTGGTCGGAGTCACCCGGCTTGCCTCCGAAGTCGTCATGTGCTGACGATACGCACCGCTCTCCCGAAGAAGCAGCTCATACCGCTGGAAGGCTCCCCACGCCGCTGGGCGTAGCGCGGGGAGCCTTCTGGTCAGCGGATCAGCTCGCCGGAGCGGGAAGCCCGCCCGGGGCCGGGCTCGACGGCGACTCGCTAGGGGTGTCGCCGCCCGGGATGTTCGACGTCCAGATGAGGATGTCTTGAAGCCCGTCGTTATAGACGACACCGTTAGCAGGCGCACCCGTCACGTCGAAGTACAGCGTGCCGGTCGATTCGTTGCCCTGCGGGATGGGTGCCGGGTTGAGACCACCGGGGACCTGCGCCTTGTCGATCAGCTTGTAGGTCTGACCGTTGGGCCCGCGAGCGCTGAAGTTCTTCACCATCGGGGTGACGGTGCCGGCATCCGACCTGGCCGTGATGTCTGCCTGGTAGAGGGTGCCTTTGGGCGTGTAACCAGGAATAGCCACAGTGCTCGGCTGCAGGTTGCTCACCGTGTAAGTGATAGTCATCGGCCCGTTGATCAGCTGTTGACTGGACCCGAAGGGCTGGACATTCGGCGGCGCGGCCGAGGCGACTCCTGCGCCGAATGCGGCTGCCGCAGCTATTCCCGCAGCACCGATAGCCGCCTTAAGTGTCGTGATTGTGAACCTCACGATGGGCTCCTTCATTTACTCCGCAATTATTCGAGCGGTCGCCCAGTCGGTGGATAGACCGCACTTGATCGGCATTAACCAAAAGTTGCCGCGCCAAACCTACATACCCCGCGGAATGCCGTTAGCCTGCGTACGCGTTGCGGTGAACTAGGCCGAACGTGTCTGCGTCCCAGCATGATTCGCCAGCTGCACGACTCAGCCGACTCATACAATAACGGACTAATTGTCGTGCGAAAGAACCTGCGAGGGGGGTGCCGATGGTGCGTATTCCATGCCGAGGCCCCACGGCATGGAACCAGGGATTCCGACCTCAGGGGAAAAATCCGAGCCATAGAGGTAGTCAAGTCGCGTCGGAATTCGCTCCGACACCATTCGCCCAGCAACCAATTCGCGAAGGTGTTCTACCGTCGCTTCGTCCTTCGGGCTGCTATCGGCTAGCCGGTAGGCCGCGATCCGACTCGTGAGGACGCCGGTCAGCGCCTGAAGGTCCCGACGCTTGCGCAACATGATGGAGATACGCAGTGCGAAGTAATACGGCTTTGGGGCCGGATGAGTACTATTGGACGCAACGAGAAACCTGAGCGTCGTCCCCTGCCATTCCCACGCCAGTATCCAGGGAAATCTCAATTCGCCCACCAGTGCGGCGCCGTCGGTCGTCTTCGCAAAGGTGCGGCCGCTGGTGGATTCTCCCCCGGTGAATCCACCTACTATCCGCGCCCGGAACTTGCGGTAGTTCGCGCAGATGTACACCAGCCGTGATTCGGTCAAATAGCTTGAAATGGAGACTTTGTTCAACGAAATGGAGGGGCGCCAAGTGATCCCGCCCCTGGGCACCTCCCAGAGATGCTCGACCACAAACTCGTTGGCCTCGACGGGTCCGATGACATCCCCGTCGTTGGCATCAAGTTTCAGCGACAGGTCGCTGTTCAATTCCGGCAGGCCAAGCACTTCCGGCATCCCCGGCCGATGAACGTCGAGAAACGCATATGTCATTGAAACGACCTCCCGCCGTTGCGGTTTCACCTTCAGAACCCGTGCCGCCGCCCCCTAACGGCAGGCACGCGCCGAGCCCTTCGCGAGTCACGCTACGCCAGCGCCGGTCAGGAATGCGGCTTTTGACGGCGCCATTTGAAACACCCGGACAGCCATGGAATTTCGTCTTGTCCGCTCGGTTCCGGAGCTAGGCTGACGCCGTGCGGGAACACATCACGATCGCGGCTCGCTTGCTCGAGGTCATGGAGCTCGACATCCTGCCGATGACCGCGCGGGGAGTCGCGAAGGGCAACAAGATCTTCGGCGCCGCCCTGCTGCGAAAGTCCGATCTGTCGGTCGTCATCGCCGGCACCAATGCAGAGACGAACAACCCGCTGCTGCACGGAGAGATCAGCACGCTGAACCAGTTCTACGAGATGCCCGACCGGCCGCCCACCGGTGAGTTGATCTTCCTCGCCACACACGAACCGTGCCCGCTGTGCCTATCCGCCATCACGTGGGCTGGATTCGACAACTTCTACTACTTCTTCAGCTACGAGGAGTCCAGGGATGCGTTCGGCATTCCCCACGACCTCCAGATTCTCAAAGAAGTCTTCGGGGTGGACAACGGCGAGTACCGGGCAGTCAACGCCTTCTGGTCCGCGTATTCGATCCCCGAGCTGATCAACGCCGCACCGCAGCAAGAGCGCGACGCGCTCAGTCAGCGCGAGCAACAAGTCCGGGCCCGCTACGCGGAGCTTTCCGACCAATATCAGCTCGCCAAGGCCGACAACAGCATTCCATTCGACTGACCGGCGCAAGGCCCTTGTGACGCCCAGCTCAACGGCCCACAATCGGTTGCACAGCAAATTTGATTGAGGGCCGCCGTATGACCATTTCTCGCGTTCTCCTGGCGGCTGCCGTCGCGGTCATTCTTGGCCCGGCAGTTCCCTTGGCTGTCCCGAGTATTGCCTGGGCGTCAGCATTGGCCGACGGAACGTACCGGTTCGACTTCGACGGCAGTAAACAGACCGTCGATGGCGCGCCCAAGCCGACCGGTTCGCATTCCACCTTGATCGCTATGCGCTCCGCGTGCCGACCTTCCGGCTGCGTCGCGACGGCTTGGGACACCTCGATCGGCCCGACGTGGCTGCAGCCACCCGAGGAAGGAGCGCTCGTCTTCCGCGAGAATCGCGACCAGTGGGTGGCGACCAGGTGGAAAATGTTCACCTGCAACAACACCATCAAACAGGGCACCGAAACTCTTTCCTTCCAACTGAAACCCGACGGAACCTTCGTCGGCGTCAGCACTCAACTGGAGGCGCCCTGCGCACCCATCGTCATTCCGTTCACTGCGACCCGGGTAGGTGATGTGGCTCCGGACGTCCAGGTGGCCGACCCCAGCAGCGTCTGAGCCGGCATTCCGGCATGGCGCACAGAAATGTACATAATTCGCTGAATACAGAAACTTCTGTACTATGGTGGCATGCCGCAAGTGAGCAATATCGATGCGCTGGCACGCTTCGGACATGCGCTGTCCGACTCGACCCGGACCCGCGTCCTGCTCAGCCTCAACCGTGAGCCCAGCTACCCGGCGCAGCTGGCCGACCAGATCGGCGTCTCGCGGCAGATCCTGTCGAATCATCTGACTTGCCTGCGCGGGTGCGGCCTCGTTGCCGCAGTCCCGGAAGGACGCAGGATGCGTTACGAGCTCGCCGACCCCCGGATCGGGCACGCCCTCGACGACCTGATGGGCCTGGTGCTCGCGGTTGACCCGAACTGCGTGAGCGAAGCCGGCACCTGACCGCAAAGGAATGTCGATGTCTCGAATAACCGCCCAAGCCCGTGCCGTCTACCGCGATGAGATGGCGGCCGCCAAGAGTGCTGAGACAGCGGACGCCCGCTGGCATCACCTCGAACGCGCGCACATCGTTTCTCAACCGGATCCATGGCTGCACACCCAGAACCATGTGGCGATGTTGCTTCTTGCGGTCCGCCAACACGACCGGCAAGAAGCGTTCGGACAGGTGGTGCGGATCGTTTTGGCGGCTCCCGGATCACTGACCGGCAGATATCCCGAGGGCAATACCGGCCGAACCGCGGCCGGGCTCATGACACCGATGCCTACGCCGCCGGACCTCGCCAGAGCCACTGCCGGATAACCTGTGAGCACCGACCTTCGGCCCGACTCCGATGAGGTGGTCAACGTGACAGGTACGCAACGCGGCGACGCCGGCGACCGATCGCTGATCGAGGACGCTCTGAGCCACGTCCGCGATGCGGCGCCCGTCGGCTGGCAGCGGGTGCGCGTCGAATTCATGTCGGCCGCCGAGCCGCCGTTCGCGCGGGGATGGGCGGTGGTCGGGTCGGACACCCTGCCGGTGCCGGTGCTACCCCGAGCACTGGAGCTGCTTACGGAATATCAGCGCCGCGCCGTGGCCGGCGATGGGGCCGGATTCCGCAAGGTCATCATCGAGTGCGACTACCTGGAGGCGGTGAGCGTGCACACCGAACCCGCGCACACGTCCGGCCGGGCGGCGGGCTCGAGCGGAGAGCGCGGAGGCCGGCTTCGCAGAATGTGGTCGCGTCGATAGCGAACGCATTACGCAACGATTCCCGGAATAGGTGACATGTCACGCATGTTGCAGGGTGTATCCGCACATGTGAACGACGAAGGGAATCGATGATGGGTCAATTGGACGGCAAGACGGCTCTGGTCACTGGCGGCACCTCCGGCATCGGACTGGCCACCGCACAGCGACTGGCGGCCGAAGGAGCGCACGTGTTCCTGACCGGACGTCGCCAAGATGTCCTGGACGAGGCGATCGCCACCATCGGGGATGCGGCAACTGGGGTGCGCAGCGACGTTTCGCGGCCCGAGGACCTCGACGCCGTGGCGGCAGCGATCCGGGCGCGTGGACGCGGGCTCGACATCGTTTTCGCGAACGCCGGCGGCGGAAACTTCGCAGCGCTGGGCGACATCACCGTCGAGAACTTCAACGACACCTTCTCAATCAACGTCGGTGGCACCTTGTTCACCGTGCAGAAGATGCTGCCGCTGCTGAACCCTGGCGCCTCGATAGTTCTGACCGGCTCAACGGCGGCATACAACGGGACGCCCGCGTTCACCGTGTACGCGGCCAGCAAGGCGGCGATCCGCTCGTTCGGACGGACGTGGGCCGCCGAGCTTGCCGACCGCGGGATTCGGGTGAACACCGTCGTCCCGGGTCCGGTGGAGACACCCGGGCTCAAGGGCCTGGCACCCGCGGGTTCTGAGCAAGAGTTGCTCGATGCCGAAGCTTCGAAGGTGCCCATGCGGCGGCTCGGACGTCCCAGCGAGATTGCCGCCGCAGTTCTGTTCTTGGCATCAGACGAGAGCAGCTTTATGACCGGCGCCGAGCTGTTCGTCGATGGCGGCGCAGAACAGGTGTGAGCTATTCGGACGCCTGTGGCCCGAAATCGGGCTTGGGAAGGGCTCCTTCGCGCAGGATCGTCTCGTAGACGGCGGTCAGTATCTCAGCGAGCTGACGCTCTTGGTCACTGTCGATGCCGGCGAAGAACAGCCGCTTGACATGAGCCGCGTGTTTGGGGGCGGCACTGACCAGTTCGTCTTTCCCTTGCGCGGTCAGCACGACGTCCGTGCCGCGCCCGTCACTGTCCGAGGCAACGCGATCGACGAGACCGCGACGGCTCATCCGTTGCAGGTGGTGTGACAGCCGGCTGCGCTCCCAGCCGATCACCGTCGCCAAGCTGGACAGCTGGGCACGGTGGCCGGGCGCGTTCGACAAGGCGTTCAGCACGGTGTAGTCGCTGAGTGACAAGCCGCAGTCGAGTTGGAGTTGGCGGTTCATCTCGTACTCGAGGCGATGGTAGACCCGCATGTAGCTCAGCCAAGCTTCTTGTTGCAGCCGGCTCAGGCGGTGGGAGTCCGAGGACGAGCTGCCCGAGTCAGTGCGCATTCAGCGAGACCCGCCCCACCTCGGCCAAAGCCGATGTCCCCCGGGGCTGTTCGAAGATCACCACCGCTTTGCGCCCATGGATTTCCAGGGTGGCGATGGTGTTGCCGAACAGCGGTCCGCAGACGTTGGCCCACCTCATCGGCGGCGAGGGGAGCCCCCGCCTGCGCAACCACCACTTGGTGAGAGCAGCCGCCGGCCGAGTCCAGCCGAGCATGAAGGCCGGTTTGATGAACAGTGGCACATAGTTGTGCACCGGCGAGCACACGAGCTGGTGCACCGTCGCGCCGTCGGGTTCCACTCCTTCGAGTTCAGCGCGTGCGGCGTAACTGTGGTGAACATCGCCGGACAGCACGCTGATCGTCGCCGGGCCGCGGGGATGATTCGCGATCCGGGCGATCATCTGCCCCAGCCGTACGAACGACCTGCGAAACGCCGGCCAATGCTCGAAATCCACCTCCTGGCGGATCTTTTCGGCGAACCTCCCTCGGCGGCCGGGCAGGTCCGCCGCGTACTCGTTGAGCGACTCCAGGTCACCGATTGCCGGTGGCATCAACCAGGGCACCGACGACGCCAGCATCAGGTGGTCGTAGCGATCCGGGTCTTCCTCGGCATTCGATTCCACCCACGTGAACTCCTCGTCGCCGATCATCATGCGCTCGCCATGCTCCAGGATGCGACCGTTGCGCGAGTCGATCATGATCAATCGGGTACGGCCCAGTTCCCAGCGGTAGCTGAACCGAACTCCCTTGTGCGAGTCGACTTCTCGGTCCGCCCGCTCCGCGAGTTCAGCGAGGATCGGCCAGGCGTCGCCTTCGGCGGCGAGCAGGCGCTGAACGTCTTGGTCGCCCGCCAGGTCTTCAGGACTCAGATTGCCCAGGTGTTGATACACCCAATACGAGGCCAACCCGGCCTTGATCCGCTCACGCCACCACGGCACCTTCGCCATTTCCGCCCGCCACGGAGCCGAGGTGTTCCAGTCGTCGCGGATGTCGTGATCGTCGAAGATCATGGCGGTCGGCACCGTCGACATGAGCCACCGGATCTCGGGGTCACCCCACGAATGGCGATACAGCCGCTCGTATTCACCGAAACTGACCACCTCGTCCGGTGGGCGGCGACCCCGCTTGTTGCGGCGCATCCGGCGGTCGGCCACCCGACGCTGCTCATCAGGCGGCAACTCATCAGCGTAGAGCTGGTCGCCGAGCATGATCGCCGCATCGGGCCAGTCCTCAATCGGCAGGCCGGCCATCCGCCCCGCATAGCAATCCAGCGCGTCGAGCTTCAGCTTGGCCTCGAGCCTCGTGTCATCGGTCTTCGGGTAACGGCACGAGCCGAAGATGGCCCGCACCCGATCCGCACCGGCAGGGCCGCGGATGCGGATCACACTCGGGGGGAACTTCGCGAACTCTGGGTCCTCCAGCGGCCACGCCGTGCGGCCGTCGACCCGCACCTGGTACTCGGTCACACTGTCGGGCGCCAGACCGGTCACGAGGACAAGGGCGAAATGAAAGCCCTGCACCTCGAAGGTCCGCGCCGAACAGCCGAGGACGTCGACGGTGGCCGGGCTTTCGGTCTGCACCCAGATCAGCGCCGTCGTATCCGAGACGTGCCGTAACGCCGGACCAAGGATCAACCCCATCGAACTCACTTTATGGGTACCGCCCAGCGCCCGGAAGGATCCTGACGCAATCAGGGGATCTGCCGCACGCTGAACTTTCGCGCAGCCTGATCGAAATCTGCCGAAGTCCTGTAGGTATTCGCTATGAACCCCCAGACTAGGCGAGTAAGCTGCGATTTTGCCGATACACTTTGGCTACATTGCCCATAGGCAATGAAATTTTGGCGTGAGGCAGCGACATGTTCAAAAATGCAGTACTTGCAGCGGTTGCACTATTATCGGGAGCTTTGTTCAGTCCAGCGCCGCTGGCCGGCGCCGAGGTACCCAAAATGCAGGGCGTCTACGCGTACACCGAATCCGACGGTGTGGCCGCCACCTGGACCATCACCACGACGTGTGCGCCGGACTGCGTCGCCCATGTCACGACCGCGCCCGGGCATGGGTTCGCCGCTCCCCTGGTCAATGGCCGGCACACCGTCACGCGCAGCGTCCCCGACGGCGTGACATGCCCGCCGTACCAGCTGGGCGACAACGGCTCGTTGTGGGACGGCGGCACCTGGCCGGTGACCGTTCGGCAATGGTGGGACCCGGTCACCCTCAACGGCGGGGTCGATTTCCTGGGCAGCCCATCACCCTGCGGAATTCCGAACCCACAGACCTCATTCACGCTCAGCCGCATCGGCTAGCAACCGTCAAGGATTCTCCAAGAAGTCCCCAAGGACTCCCCCGCAATCTGGTTCTCAACACCCCGCTTCGGCGGAGGAGACCAAAGGGGAGAGGGACATCATGGCGAACCAATCACGCCGGCACCTACGGCCGGTACGCGACGTCACGGCGCCGAAGCTGCAATACCGCACCATTCACGGCCACCGCCGCGCCTTCCGTATCGCGGGCTCGGGCCCGGTCATCGTGCTGCTGCACGGGGTGGGCGACAGCTCCACCACGTGGGAGCCCGTGCACGCCAAGCTTGCCCAGCGCTTCACCGTCATCGCCCCCGACATGCTGGGGCACGGCGAGTCGGACAAGCCTCGCGCCGACTACTCGCTAGCCTCCTTCGCCAACGGTCTGCGCGACCTGCTCACCGCGCTCGAGATCGACCGCGTCACGCTGGTCGGGCATTCCCTGGGCGGCGGCGTTGCCGCACAGTTCGCCTACCAATACCCGCAGTTCGTCGAGCGCGTCGTGCTGGTCAGCGCCGGCGGCGTCACCAAGGATGTGAGCATCGCGCTGCGCTTCGCGGCCATGCCGCTGGGCGCCGAGGCGCTCTCGATGCTGCGGCTACCAGGAGCGGTCCCCGCGATGGGACTCGTCAGCCGCGCCGTCGGCACGGTCGTGGGCTCGACCCGATTCACCCGCGACGTGGCCAGCCTGCCCCGCCTGGTCGGCGGCCTGAGCAAGCCCGGCGCCGTGTCCGCCTTCGCGCGCACGCTGCGCGGCGTCGTCGACACCCAGGGCCAGTACGTCAGCATGCTGGACCGCAGCTACCTGATGCACGGCCTGCCGGTGCAGATCATCTGGGGTGAAGACGACCTGATCATCCCGGTCAGCCACGCTCGGCTGGCACACCGGCAGATCCCCGGCTCGCGGCTGGAGATCCTGCCCGAATCGGGACACATGCCGCACGGTGACCACCCGGACCGCTTCGTCCAGATCGTCCACCAGTTCATCGACACGACCGAACCCTACGAGTCCGACCCGGAGCTGGTGCGCAAGGCGCTGCAGACCGGCGTCGCCCAGTACGCCGAATACTCGCCGGCCGACAGCGACCTCGCTTAACCCGAACAGCTATTCGCGCGCGGCATGATGTCTTTATGGCCGTGCCGCAACGCTCTCGTCCGGTGCTGGATACCGGCCGCAAGCCCGCGGAACTGCTGCGGTGGGTCGCCGTCGTCGGTGCCGTGCTCGGGGCAATCCTGTACTCGAACTGGATATTGGAAGTCGTCTTCCGCCGCACCTTGCCCGACCCCGATCTGTACATCAGCGAACTCGCCGCGGCCGACCAGCCGTACGCCGAATGGTTTCGGTCCTGCGACATAGCGGCGGCGGTGGTCCTCGTCATCGCGGCCGCCGCCGCCCTGGTCGGCGTCCGCGGCGGGCGATGGAGTCGCCGCGGCTGGTGGGCGCTCGTGCTCTTCGCCGCGGCGACGGTACTGGACAGCACCCTGTGGCGGCTCGTCTGCGCACCCAGTTCCGACGCCGTGTGCGCAGCCCGGGAAGGATCGCGCACCGTCCCGATCGGCCATCAGCTGCACTGGTTCAGCAGCGGGACCGTGCTCACCGCCGCGATCGCGTCGTTGCTTGCGTTCGTCATCGCCGACCTGCGCGAGGGTGCGTCGCCGCGAGTTCGTCGCCTCGGGCGGTTCATGCTGGGGGCATTGATCGGAACCTCGATACTGACCGGGATCGCGATCCTGATCGACAGCGCCGACGTCGTCGGTGTGGTCGGGATCGCCCAGCGGGCCGAGCTTGCCGTGTTCGCCGGCTGGCTGATCTATGTCGCGTTGCGTACCGCCCGCGCGCCAACCCCATGACGGACCGCGTCGATCTCGAGGCCGGCGGGTACCGGACGCGGATCCTGGTGGACGGACACACCGGTCCCGTCGTGGTGTTGTGCAGTGGCCTCGGCGGCCGCGCCCTGCACTGGGGTGACACCGCGGCACACCTTGCCGGCGACCACACGGTGGTGCGCTTCGATCGGCCGGGCGCTCCGGTGGCGCCGCCTTTGAGCGGCCGCCGCACGGTCCGAGCGGAGGCCGACCGGATAGCGGCCGTGCTCGACGCACTGCGCTGCCCCGGGGAGGCGGTGCTGGTGGGCCATTCCGTTGGCGGCTTCTTCGCCGAAGCCTTCGCGCGGCTATACCCGCACCGCACCCGCGCATTACTGCTGCTGGACTCCAGCATCGCCCCGGACCGCCGATGGCTGCCCACCTTGCCGCTGCCCACCAAGCTCGCGGCCGCCACCGCCGTACTGAGGGTGCTGGGCAAAATGCGGCTGACCCGGCCGCTGAGCCGCATGGGCCTCCACTTGGTGCAGCGGCGACGACCCGGCGGCCTCGACACTAAGACTCGCAACGAAATACGCTGTACTACAAGAGATTCCGGATTTCCGCTGGCGCTGCTGGCCGAATACCTGGGCTACTATGAACTGGCGGCCGAGCTGTGCACACTGCGGGCCGTCTACCCGCTACCGCCGGTGCCTCGGATCGTCGCCACCGCCCACGCCGGTTGGCGCACTCATCGCTGGCGCACGCAGCAGATCCGATTGGCCGCGGCGCTCGGTGCCGAGCACGTCACCATCGCCCCCGCCGGACACCTCCTCATGATCGAACGGCCGCTGGCTACCGCGGAGGAGATCCGCCGGATCGGGCGAATTGAGCCCCCGCAGTAGCGGTGATGCCGCGTAAGATTCGCCCAAATATCCGCGCTCGAGCTCGCTGAGCAACGGCGACGTGGCGGCCGTTGTCGGCCGAGGAGGGGGCACGACCGTGGGCATGCGGGACATGATCCGAGGCGAGTTCGTCGACATCATCGAATGGCTCGACGATACGAACACCACCCTGGCTTGGCGTTTTCCGCGGTATGACAACGAGATCAAGAACGGCGCGCAACTGATCGTCCGCGAGGGCCAGCGAGCCATGTTCGTCTATCGGGGCCAGCTCGCCGACCAGTTCACTCCCGGTCACTACACCCTCACCAGTGAGAACATGCCGATCCTGGGCACGCTGCAGGGTTGGAAGTACGGGTTCAACAGCCCGTTCCGGTCCGAGGTGTACTACGTCAACACCCGGCCGTACCCCGACTTACGTTGGGGCACACCGCAACCCGTGACCGTACGAGATCCGGACTTCAAGATGGTGCAGGTCCGTGCCAACGGCACCACCGTGGTCCGGGTGACCGACCCGACCGCGTTCCTGCGCCAAGTGCTGGGCACCCAAAGTGTGGTTGACATGGATCAGATCACCGAACTGATCCGTCGCAACATCGCTCTCGCCTTCAACGACATGGTGATGGGCAGCGGTCTCGGCGCCATCGATCTGCAGGGCCGCCAAGTCGAGTTGTCGGACAAACTGCGCGAGTTCGTGGCCCAGCGCGTGCAGGCGTTCGGCCTTGGGATCGACGCGGTCACCATGACGATCTCGCTGCCCGAAGAGATTCAGCAGGCGATGACGCGTGGGGTGGCGCGCGGCCTGGAAGAGAGCAGCTTCCTCAACAACGTCGGCGACCTCGACCGCTACGCGCGGGCCCGTCAAGCGGACGCGATGCTGGCGGCGGCACAGAACGAGGGCGGCGGCGCCGCGGGTTCGGCGATTCAGGCGGGCCTGGGTGTGGCCCTGGGCGCTCAGATGGCCAATGCGGCGCAGGGCGGTTATGCCCAACCGCAACAATTCGCGTCACCCCAGCCGCCGATGCAAGGCGCCCCACCGCCGTTGCCGCCACAACAGCTCTTCCACTTCGAGCAGGCCGGCCAGCCTGCCGGCCCCTACCCCGTCAACGCGCTGCGGCAATTCGTCGCAAGCGGACAGCTCACCCGCGACACCGTGGTGTGGACCGAAGGGATGCCCAACTGGGCCCCGGCGTCGACCGTGCCCGCTCTGCAAACGCTGTTCAACACACCGCCTCCCCTGCCGGGGACCCCTCCGCCGCTGCCGCAGCAATGACCTTCGATCCAGGGCCGCCGCAGCCGCCGCCGCTCCCCCGTCGGCCCGGCCCGCCGCGGCCGCCGCCGTTGCCGCGACGCCAGCCCGGTCCCCCGCCGCTGCCGAGGCAGCCAGCGGGCCCGCCACCGCTGCCCCGCCCGCAGGCTGGACCGCCACTGGCGCCGCCACCACGTCGCCCGCCCGCGCACCCACCGGCGGCGGCGCCGGCCATGTTTCACAGCACCGAGCGCACCCGCACCTACCCGTGCGCGTCGTGCGGGGGACAGCTCAACTTCGACATCAGCAGCCAGAAACTGCGCTGCCCGAACTGCGGCAATTACTACGACGTCACCGCGCCGAACACCCCGGTCAGATCGCGCGAACTGCACAGCGCCATGCAGCAACTCAGGGAGCTGCAACGGCGCCACGACGCACCGAGCGTCAACGGGATGCGTGAGGTCGCATGCCAGAACTGTGGCGGCACAACGGAGTTCGCGGGCAGCCTGACGGCCACCAAGTGCCCCTACTGCGCGACACCGATTCAGCGCGACGACGTGCACAACGCTCCGGCCCGGTTGCCGGTCGACGGCGTGGTGCCGTTTCGCGTCGACGAGAAGCAGGCCCGCTCACTGATTGAGAAGTGGGTGACCAAGCGCTGGTTCGCGCCCAACGACTTCAAGAAGTACCGCGAAATCGGTGCGTTCTCGAGCCTGTACACCGCCTACTTCACCTACGACGCCGATACCGACACCCAGTACGAGGGTGAACGCGGCGAAGATCACCGGGTCCGCGTCGGCACCGACGACGACGGCAACGCCATCTACGAGACCCAGACGCACTGGTATCGCGTCTCGGGGCAGGTGCGCAACACCTTCGCCGACCTGCCGGTACTGGCCAACGAGGGCGAGAACCTCAACCGCAAACGCATCAAGTCGCTCGAGCCGTGGCCGGTCGAACAGGCCAGGGCGTTCTCGCCCGAATTCGTCGCCGGCCACCTGTGCCGCACCTACGACAAGGACGCCGAGCAGGCGCTGCCCGAGGCCAAGCAGGAGATGGAGAAGGCTGTCGAACGGACGGTGCGCTCGGACATCGGCGGTGACCGTCAGCGGGTCCACCGGCTGCGCACCACCTGGAATTACCTGGGCTTCAAGCACATTCTGCTGCCGATCTGGCTACTGACCGTGCTCTACAGCGGCCGGCCGTTTCAGGTGTGCATCAACGGCCTGACCGGCGAAGTAGCCGGTGACCGGCCGTGGAGCAGGGTCAAGGTCGCGATCGCGGTCATCTGCGCAATCCTGATCGTGATCCTGGCGATCGCGATCTGGAGTTATCTGCACTCGCACGGGCATCATTCGAGTAGGTCGCCGTCCCGCAACATCCATAGGAAGTAGCCGATGGAAATCGCCGCCGTGGTGATCCTCGCCCTCGTCGTGATCCTGGGCCTGACGGTTGCCATCGTGGCGATGGTCGGGCGTTCCCAGAAGCGGGCGCTCAATCGGGACAATCAGGTGATGCCCGGCCGGCTCACCCGCGCGCCACAGTCATGGGCCGTCTCGCATGAGCCGGAGGCCCGGCTACACCGCCGGTTGCGGGATGCGATGACGGCGCTGCGCGCGGCGGACTCAATCGACAACGGCTCGACCATCGTGCTGCGCGCCGATCTCGAACAGACCGCGCTCGATCTCGACGACCATCTCGTCGCCGTAGCGCAGCTCTCGAGCGTGCACAAGAGCGAACTACTGAAGACCATCGCCGCGACGGTCCAGTGCATCGAGGCGGCGGTCGCGCGTTATGCCACCGCCGCGACGAAGCCCGACACGAGCGCGCTGGAGGCGGATCTCGCCGCCGTGCAACGCCAGCTCGACATCACCGCCGAACTGCAAAGGCGGCTCCCGCCGCAGTGATCAGCGGCGTATCGCCAGCACGGGCGTGACCAGTTCACCGGTGCTGAGGTAGCTGTCCAGGTTGCGGATGGCGAGCAGCGCCATTGCCCGGCGGGTGCGCGCGGTGGCGCTGCCCACGTGCGGGAGCAGCACCACGTTGTCCAGCCCGAACAATTCTTCGGGCACATGCGGTTCTTGGGCGAAGACGTCCAGCCCGGCCCCGCCCAGGCCGCCGCCGACGAGCAACTCGACCAGGGCGTCCTGATCGACGACGCTGCCGCGGGCGATGTTGACCAGATAACCGTCGGACCCCAACGCCTCCAGGACGGCGCGGTCGACGAGGTTGCGGGCCTGGCTTTCACCGGTGGTGGCGACGACCAGCACATCGACCGACGCGGCCAACTCGACCGGAGATGCCGCGTAGCGGTACGGCGATCCGTCGACCCGGTGCCGGTTGTGGTACGCGATGGCGCAGTCGAATCCGAGGAGCCGGGTCGCGATCGCCGTCCCGATGCGGCCCAGGCCCAGGATTCCGACCCGCAGGCCGGTGACGTCGCGCGCGTAGGGCATCGGGCCCTCGCTGGCCCATCGCCCGGCCCGCACATAGCGGTCGGCGGCGCCGAATCGGCGCAGGGTCATCAGGATCAGGCCGACGGCGGTGTCGGCGACGGTGTCGGTCAGCACGTTGGGAGTGTTGCTGACACCGATGCCCCGGCGCTGCGCGGCATCGAGGTCGATGTTGTCCACCCCTGCGCCGTTGTTCACGATGGCCTCCAGGTTGGGCAGCGTCGCGATGGTGTCGGCGTCCGCGCCGGGGCCGCCCGACGTCACAATCACCCGGACGCCCGCCGCGTGCTGGGCCAGGAACTCGGCCCGCTGCGCACCGCCGGGCAACCGGGGGATCTCGTAGCGGGCCGCGAGTTCGGCTTCGAACGTGCGCTCGAACTTACCGATGCGTAGTGCGTCGCGGATCTTCTTCACCGTCACGGTTGCCATCATCCTTGTCCCGAGCTGCAAGATTCCTCCAAGGATCCGCCAAGAATCCGTTGAGCGCCTCGCGGGATGGTGATTCCACCAGCCGATCGAACGAAGGGGCGGTCATCATGCGGTTGTTCTGCTTTCACCACGCCGGGGGTGGCGGGTTGGCATTCAACGCCTGGCGCAAGGCGCTGGACCCGGCCATCGAGGTAGTCCCCGTCGAGATCCCCAACCGTTCGCGGTTCGCCACGTTGCGCGACCTCGTCGACGAGGTCAATGACCAGTTGGGTCACCTGCTGGACGAACCGCACATGTTCTTCGGGCACAGCTTCGGCGCCCTGCTGGCCTACCGGCTGGCGTGCGTTCGCGCCGCCGCCGGTGCCGAGCTCCCGCGGGCGGTGTTCGTCTCCGCCTATGCCCCGCCGCATCTTCAGCCGCCGCTGCATGTCGTCAAGGAACTCGACGACAACCAACTCGCGGCCTTCCTGTCCGAAATGGGTTTGATGCCGGCCGGATTGACCCGCTGGCCCACCCTGCGTGAGCAGGCCGTCACGATCACCCGCCACGACCTGGAATTGCTGATGACCGACGAGGAAGCCGGCACCGGCGAGTTGCCCTGCCCCATCCACGTTTTCGGTGGCAGCGAGGACCCGATCGTGAGCGAAGCCGACCTGCAGCAATGGCGTTCGCGGACCAAGGCCGACTTCTCGGTGCAGATGCTTCGCGGCGGTCACTTCTACCTGCGTGACCGCAAGAGTTTGTTCGAGACCCTGCGGCCGCTGATGTCGACGCTGGTGGCGGCCTAACCACTGCGGCTGAGCCAGTCGTCGATCGTCTCGGCCACGGCCCGCCACCCCGCCTCCAGCATCAGGTCGTGAGCCATGCCCGGAAACACCTTTGCCTCGGCGCCGTATGCCGTTGCGGTGCGGTGGATCTCGCGTTCGGTGACGATGGCGTCCAGTTCGGCACCCAGCACCAGCATCGGGACGCGGTTGACCCGCTTGGTTCGTACCAGGTCCAGTGCGAGCATGTCGAGGAAGGCCCGGTAGGACTCGTCCTGCAGCCGCCGTTGGTATGAGTCCACCTGCGCCGCAGGCATTGTCGCCGAGAAGAACAGGTCGCGCGCCAGGGCCGGCGTCCGTACCAGTGGTTCCAACCGGAGTTCGGTGTTGCATCTAGCGAAATCGCGCGGGTGACGGCGAGCGATGCTCGTGGTCAACCGCAGCACACCGGTGGGCTGAATCGGCGTGACGAGGATGGCCGCCTGGGCGCGGTGCCGCTGTAGGTAATGCTGAGCCGTAAAGCCGCCCATGGAGTGCGCCACCAGTACCGGTTCCGTCGGCAGCCGCGCCGCGACTTCCGCGACGTCGTCCACATAGTCCCTGATTCGCGTCCAGCGCAACCGATTTCGGCCGGCGCTACCACCATGCCCGCGCAGGCTCATTGCCACGGCCCGGTAGCCCCTGGCCGCAAAGAAGTCGAGAAAATGCTCGTCCCAGCACCACGCCGCATGCCAGGCGCCGTGCACGAACAACAGCGGATCAGGGTGTTTCTCGGTGCAGCGGCCTTTGTCGATGACTTCGAGCATGCGGCTCATTCTTTGCGAACCGGCATCAAGAATCCATAAAGAATTCCGAAAGTCTGCGCCCCGAAACTTTGGTTACGCAACCAGCGTCCACCACCACCAATCACCACACGGAGACAACAATGTTCACTCACCGCTTCACCACCTCACTGGCCGGCACCGCCGTGACCGCCGCTGCCCTCGGGCTCGCCGCCCTCGGCCTCGCCGGCACCGCGGGCGCCGGCACCGCCGACGACGCGTTCATCGCCCAGATCAAGGCCGACGGGATCACCCCGCCCAGCAACGCGCGCGCGATCAGCGAGGCCCACGCCGTCTGCGCCGCTCTCGATGCGGGTCAGTCGTCAGCTCAGGTCTACAGCGGGGTGGCCGAGCGGACCGGCCTGAGCCCCAGCGGCGCAGAGACATTCGCCGTCGACGCGGCGAGCGCCTACTGCCCGCAGTACGTCACCACCACCTGACGTACTCGAACCGAGCCACCGGGCTCAAGCACTCCGAACGGGGTTGCTTGGGCCCGGTTTGGCGTTGTGGCTCCCCGTTCAGGTGCCGGCGTGAAATGCCGCCACCGGCATCTCGACGGTGCCCTGGCAGGGACCGCCGTAAATGTCGGTGTGCCAGGTGCCGCGCAGCGAGCCGTCAGGCTGCGGGGTGTAGAACGCCCAGGACTTCGCCGGGGCCCACGCCTTGGCAACCCCTTCGCCCAGGTAGCAGTCCCACTGGAAGTCGAAGCGCTCGACCCACCGGGTGCCGTCCCAGGTGTAGTGCGACGGCACGACGATCGTCGGATTCTTGGGCGTGGGCCCGTTGTTGGCGGTAGCGACACACGACGAGGCCGAGCACACCGTCGAAAAGACGTAGTCGGCGCTGAAGGTGGCTTCGGATTGGGTGGCCGCGACGCTGGTGCCGGTCTTCTGCGCGGCGTACCTCACCAGGGAATACTTGCCGTTCCAGGACGGTGTCGCTGCGCTGGCCGGGTGCGCCGGCACAGCCAGTACCGCCATGGCGGCAAGCAATGCGAGTCCCCGGCGCATCGTGCCAATGCTGCTGGACGGATGACGCGACCAGATACCGGACGGGACACGATCCCGCGTAACTCAGGCCGGGTACTGGGCGACGGCCTTCTTGACGACCGAGTCGATCTCGTCGGTGAGCAGGAACCGCTGCGCGACAAGCCCTTCGGCGGCCGTGCGGACCGCGGCGGCGTAGTCACCGCTGGTCGGGTACCGCTCGGAAACCGACGGTCGTCCGGGCGGGAAGGGCAGCTTGCTGCCGATCCGCTCGTAGAGCACCTCCGGCAGGTCCTCGACGTACCGCCTGGCGTTCCAGCCGGTGTAGGTGGCCAGCGGTGCGGCGACCGCGGGCAACCGGATACCGGCTACCTCGTTGCCGTCCGCGTCGACGGCCGACACCAGGTCGGTCTCGCTCGCCGAGGGCAACCAGGCCGGGGCCGGAGTGTTCGCGTAGCCGAAGCGGGACAACACGTCCTTACGGGCCACGGCGGTCCCGTCGCTGGTCCGCGGGACGCGGCTGGCCGGCGGCTCGATGCCGTCCGACACCCAGTTGTCCAGCGCTACGAGCAGCGCCCGAGTGACCGGAGTGACGTCGAGGTGGTGCACCGGGTTGGCGGCGGGCAGCGCGTCCTTGATCTTGCTGCTGCCGAAGTGGTCGGTGCCGGCCAGCAGGTAAGTGCGGGTGTCGTCGTCCTCGGGCAGGTCGGCGCCAGTGTGCGGGTCGACGTGTACCAGCGCGCCGTCGCCCTGCCAGTACTCGGTGGCGCTGTTGGTGAAGATCGTCTTCGGGACGCCGCCGAGCTGGCGCTGCAGCGCGAGCAGGTCATCGTTGCCGATCGGGCCCGCGGCGCCGTGGCCGCCGGGGGTCGAGGGCTGGGCGTACCGCTGGTTGAACTCGCCCCGGTTGGCGCTGGCGAAGTCGCTGAACACGCCGTCGAAGACCTGCATCCCGGCCTCGTCGACGTTGAGCCCGTCGGAGAGGAACTGGCGCAGCAACCGGCCGGCTTGGGAGACGCCGTAGGCGAAGGTGTGGTCGATACCGTCAGCGCGAAGGTGCGAAACGATATCGCGGATAGCCAGCAGCCCGCAGCCCGCGACCGGGGCCAGCGCGGTGCGGTACACCAGCTCATACCAGTGGAACGGCTGGAATCCGCCGTCCAGCGCGACGTGCGTCTCGTCGGTGAAGCGCCAGGTCTCGCGGGGGATGATCACCGGCTCGGCGTTGGGGGCCGTGCGCACGGTCAGCACCGCCTCCGGGTCGTCAACGTCGATCGTGGGGTAGTCGGTGAACTTGAACAGCACGTCAGCACCAGGGATGGACTCGACCTCGGGAGCCGAGAAGCTCAGGGCGTGGTCTTCGCGGACGACGTCCGAGCGCCACTCCAGCCGCATGAAGCCGGGGGCCACGTCGGCCTGGGGTGCCGTCAGGCCCAGGATGGCCGGACCGCGCTGCACGTCCCACTGCCAGCCGCAGGAGGCGATGGTCCAGCCGCGGTTCAGCAGAAATCCGCCCTTCAGCCATGGCGCGTTGGTGGGGACGCCGCGGTTGGGCACGACGAACAGCAGCTTGCCGTTGCCGCCGCTCACCGGACGGAGCAGGCGCAGGTCGGCTGTGTAGCGGACGAGGCCGTCGTGGTCGCGGGGTGCGAGCTTGAGGTCGACGATGCGCTCGTTGGCCAGCGCTTCGGGGTCCACGGCGAACGTGACGGTCGCTTCCACGTTCTCGTAGCGGCTGTCGGTGTGCGGGTAGACGTTGTGCACGTGCACTGACTCGACTGACATCTCGATCCCCCTCGTCGGTCGTCATCTCGGGCTGTTGCAGATGACTTTCCGGCAGGGGCCTTGGCGCATTCTTGAAGAATCCTTGGAGGCGGGATTACCGCGCACGCAGCAGGAACAGCCCGTAGGCGGCGAGCGACTGCGCGTCGGCGATCACGCCGTCCCGCATCATCTGCTCGACCTCCGCGCGGGGGAACCAGGCGCTGCGCATGTCCTGCTCTTCGTGCTCCCGCTCAACCCGTCCCTCCGAGATCCCGGTGGCCAGGAACGCCCAGCCGCGCTGGCTGCTCATCCCCGGTGCGACGTCCAGCATTCCCAGGGCCTCGAAGGACGTCGCGCGCAGACCGGTCTCCTCGCGCAATTCGCGCTCGGCGAGCGCGACCGGCTCCTGGGCGGCCAGATCCGGTGCGGTGCCCTGCGGAAACTCCCACCGGCGCGCGCCGACGGGATACCGAAACTGCTCGACCAACCGGAACCGGTCCCCGTCGTAGGGGATCACGAGCGCATACGTCGGCTTGTCCACCACCGCATAAATGCCGGGGGTGCCGTCGGGACGGCGGATTTCGTCTTCGCGCAGCACCATCCACGGGTTGCGGTAGACCTCGCGGGAGGCGACGGTTTCGATGAAGGGCACCCGACCAGTATTGGCCTTGCTCAGGTGACAATCATGTTGCCCAGGCTGCCGATTCCTTGCTCACCGCCATATCATCTCGCTGCATACGCGCGTTTTGCTGGCGCTAACCGGTAAGTGGGTGTTTATGCGGGACCTAGTGCGCCACATCATCGTCAGCGGCGAGGACGCGCTGGCGACAACGATCATCGAGGAACTCAACGAAGTCGGCGCCAACGTCGTTCTGCTGAAGGATCACAGCCTGGCCGCGGTTGACCTCGAGCAGGCCGATGCGGTGGTCTGCGCCGGGGACGACGACGCGCAGAATCTCGAAATCGCTTTGCTGGCAAGGAAAGCCAACGCCCGGGTGCGGGTGGTGGCGCGACTGGCCAACGACGTGTTGCGGGAAGCGGTGACGGCCGACAACGGGACCGGGGCCATTCTCGACGTCGCCGACCTGGCCGCCCCCTCGGTCGTCGAAGCGTGCTTGGCGCAGACGGCGCACCCGTTCGAGGCGGCCGGCCTGGAGTTCGTCGTCTCGGGCGCCGAGGTGACGCGGGAGGCGACCCTGCGCGACCTCTACGGCGACCTGGCGCCGGTCGCAGTGATCGGTGGCAAGAACTCCCCCGATCCGGGCGAGGTGGTCGCCTGCCCCGGACGGGATCACCGGGTGTACCCCGGGGACTGGACGGCGATGATCGGCAGCGCGGACGAACTGGCCGCGCGCGGCATCAAGGTCCGCGAGGCGACGATAACCCGGGCCCGCCGCTCCCGGCTCACCCGGATCGCCGACGGGGCGCGCGCGCTGCGCAACGACGTCAACCCGATGTTCTATCGGGCGGTGGTCGCGTTGCTGTTCCTGTTGCTCGGGTCGACGGTCCTGCTTCGCTACTCCTACCGGCTGCCCCCGGGGATGACCTGGATCGATGCGCTCTACTTCAGCACCGAGACGGTCGCCACCGTGGGCTATGGCGACTTCAGCTTCATCAACCAGCCGACCTGGTTGCGGTTGTTCAGCATCCTGCTGATGTTCGCCGGCGTCATCAGCACCGCCATCCTCGTCGCGTTCCTCGCCGAGCTGATGATCACCCGCCGGCTGCTGATCTCCTCCGGCCCCCGCAAGGTGCGGTCCCTGCGCAACCACGTCGTCGTGGTGGGGCTGGGATCGTTCGGCATCCGGGTGGTCGCTGACCTGACGGCGGCGGGCTGTGACGTGGCCGTCATCGAACGAGACGAGAACAACCGCTTCCTGTCCTCGGTGGCCGAACTCGACGTGCCGGTGATCTTCGGGGATGCGACGCTGCGGCAGACCCTGGACTCGGCCTGCATCGACGAGGCGCGTGCGGTGGCCGTGCTGACTCAGGACGACATGGTCAACATCGAGACCGGGATCGTGCTGCGGTCGATGCTGGGATCGCGGTTTCTGCCTGCGGGCAGCCGATCCGACATCCCGCTGGTGTTGCGGGTCTACGACCGCTCACTGGGCTCGGCGGTGGCGCAGCGGTTCGGCTTCGACAACGTGCGCTCGACCGTCGACCTGGCCGCCCCGTGGTTCATCGGCGCCGCGATGGGCCTGCAGGTGCTGGGGACGTTCTCGGTGGGGCAGCGCTCGTTCATGATCGGCGGGATGCACGTCGCGCCGGGCAGCGAGCTGGACGGCATCCCGATGCGCGAGCTGTCCACCCAGACCCGCGTCATTGCGATCACCCGACCGGACGCACCGGTCACCCTGCACCCGCGCCGCGACGCCCAACTGCTGGGCGGGGACACCGTCTACCTGGTCGGTCCGTATCGCGAGCTGCTGGCGACGCTGCGCAAGGGCGAGGCGTCCGAACAGTCGGCGAACGCCGACGCGGCGGCCGGCTGACTCAGAGGGCGGCGGCGACGTCGGCGGCGCGCCGGAGCTGCCCGATGTCCGCGCTGGTGGGGATCAGGTGCACTTCGTCGGTGCCGATGTCGGCGAACTTGCGCAGCACCGCCAGCAGCTCGTCCTCGCTGCCCGCCCACCCAGTGGTCGGCGCCATCGCGTCGACGTACTCGGCGGGGATCCAGTTCATGTAACGGCGCAGATGCCGGTGGACCTGGTCGCGGGCTTCGTCGGGCCCACCGAACGCGAACCAGAAGGACGTGGCCAGGTGGGGCGCCGGCTTGCCTGCCTCTTTCCAGGCCGCGCGGGCCACGTCGAACAGTTCGTTCTGCTGGACGACGTCCAGGTTCAGGGTGGTTCCCGCCATGCCGTCGGCCCAGTTGGCAGCGCTGCGTACGGTTTTGGGCCCGATGGTGCCGACGAGCAGCCGCGGCCCGCCGGCCTGGACCGGCGGCGGTCCCACCGGCCGCACCGAATCGGTGGTCTTCTCCCCGGCCCAGACCCGTTTCATCACGGCGACACGCTCGGCCATGGCGCGCATGGTCTGTGTCTTGGGGTCGGCCCCGACAGCGTTGTAGTCCTCGTGCCTGCCGCCCACCCCGATGCCGACCGTCAGCCGGCCGCCGCTGAGCAGGTCGCCGGTGGCCAGCGCCTTGGCCAGCATGACCGGATCGTGCAGCTGCGGCACGATCACCGTCGTCACCAGCCGCACGCGATCGGTCCATGCCGATAGCGCGCCGAGCAGCGTCAGGCTGTCCGGATTGTCGAAGGCAATGCGTTCGCCCCAGCACAGCGACGAGAACGGGCCGGTGTCGATCGCCTCCGCCCACGTCTTGAGCAGCGTCGCGTCGAGGTCGGGCTCCATCACCGGCATGGTCATACCTATCTGCACAGGCACGATTCTGGCACCATGGCCGAATGGCCCTCACGAGCACGTCGTTCGCGCACGTACGGCTGACCGTCACCGACATCGAGCGATCACGCCAGTTCTACGAGAGCGTCTTCGACTGGCCGGTCCTGATCGAGATTCCCGAGAACGCCGACGAGAAGCTGCGCAACCGGCTGGGGTTCCTGTTCGGCGGGGTCATCTATGACATGGGCGGTGGCCTGCTGGGCCTGCGGCCGGTGGCAACCGATCGCTTCGACGAGAATCGCGTCGGCCTGGACCACCTGGCGTTCCGCGTGGCCACCAAAGACGAATTAGAAACTGCCGCAACTCATCTCGACGAACTGGGCGTCGCCCACGGGCCGATCAAAGACATCGGGCCGTCCTACATTCTGGAGTTCCGCGACCCGGACAACATCGCGTTGGAGCTCACCGCGCCGAAGTAGGCCTCTGCGTGTGTGCACGCGCGCCCGGAAAAGAGCACACTGGGCAGCACCATGTCCATCGCTTTCAACCACACCATCGTCGCGGCCCGTGACAAACAAGATTCCGCGGAATTCCTCACCGAATTGTTCGACCTGCCCGCCCCCACGCCCTTCGGCCCGTTCCTGGTCGTCACGCTCGACCATGGGGCATCGCTGGACTACGCCGACGTCGCCGAGTCCGACGAGATCCGCCCGCAGCACTACGCGTTCCTGGTGTCCGAGGACGAGTTCGACGCGATCTACGGCAAGATCAGCGCGCGCGGCCTGCCGCACTGGGCCGATCCCGGGGCCAGCCGTCCCGGCCAGATCAACACCCGGGACGGCGGCCGGGGCGTGTACTTCCGGGACCCGGCCGGGCACGCCATGGAGATCCTCACCCGGCCCTACGGCTCCGGGAGCTAGCGCGTCGGCCCGTGCCGCTTGCTTTCCTGGTCCCGGTAGTCGTCGGCCATCTGCGCGACGTGTTCGGGCAGACGGTTGGCGGCGACATCGGCGATGGTGGTCTCTTCCAGCACTGAGCGCATGCTGGCGCGCAGCGCCCGCCACACGTCGGTGAGCGCGACGGTGGGCCCGGAATAGGGCAGGTCGCCGAGCCCGATATCGCGGACGCTGGCCAGCGGACCGTCGATGCAGCGCAGCACGTCGGCGATGCTGATCTCGGTGCCCGGACGCGCCAGTTCGTACCCGCCTTCGCGGCCGCGATGGCTGCGGACCAACCGATCGGTGCGCAGGTTGGTCAGGATGTCGACGAGGAATTGCGGCGGAATCCCCTGGGCCTGCGCCAGGTCGTCGGTCTTGACCAGCGTGCCGCTGGGCACCGTCGCGAGCTGGACCATCGCGCGCACAGCGTATTCCGCTTTGGCCGACATCCGCATGCTGACCGATTCTGCCAGCCCGCTAGGCGCGCACCTCGAGCATGTCGATCACGCTCTGCGCCTGCTCCTCGAGAGTGCGGTCGGCGGTGAGGCGCAGGTCGGGGTTCTTCGGCCGCTGGTATGGGCTGTCGATCCCGGTGAAATGCGTGATCTCCCCCGCCCGCGCCTTGGCGTACAGGCCCTTCGGATCGCGCCGCTCGCACTCGACCAGCGGGGTATCGCAGAACACCTCGAAGAACTCGAATCCGGCGTCGTCGTGGACCTTTCGCGCCAACTCCCGGTGCTCGGCCAGCGGGCTGATGGCCGGCACCAGCACGATCTGACCCGAATCGGCCAACAGCGTCGCCACATGCGCCAGACGGCGCAGGTTTTCCGCCCGGTCGGCCATGGAAAAGCCCAGGTCGGCGTTGAGGCCGTGCCGCAGGTTGTCCCCGTCGAGAACGTAAGCGGGAATGCCCTTTTCGAGCAGCTTCTGCTCGACCAGCATGGCCACCGAAGACTTGCCGGCGCCCGAGAGCCCGGTGAGCCACACCGTCCTGCCCCTGATAGCCCGGTCGGCGGCGGTGACCAACGACTTGTGCCGCACGGTGTTGGGACTTGCCTTCTGAGCCACCACATCTCGCAGCACCATCCCCGCAGCCACCGTGCCATTGGTGTCCGGGTCGATGAGAATGAACGAGCCGGTGCTGGCGTTGCGGGAATACTCGTCGAGCAGCAGCGGCACCTGGCTACGCAGCGTGATGCGGCCAAGTTCGTTGAGCTTCAACGCGGTTGCCGTCTTGTCGCGGTGCAGCGTGTTGACGTCGAGGCGGTAGTCCAGTCCCGTCACCCTGGCCCGTGTGGTGCGTGTGGTGTGCTTGATGACATAGTCGCGGCCGGGCTCGAGCGCCGACCCGTCCGACATCCAGCACACTGTGGCGTCGAAATGCTGCGTGACCCGGGGTTGATTGTTGGTCCGCGCGATCATGTCGCCGCGCGAGATGTCGATGTCGTCGGACAGGCTCAGCGAAACCGCCATCGGCGGAAACGCTTCGGGCACCGGCCCGTTCGGTCCATTGATGGTGGTGATCCGGGTGGTCTTGCCGATCGGCAGTACCACCACCTCGTCACCGGGGCGCATCACGCCGCTGGCGACGGTGCCGGCGTAACTGCGGTGGTCCTGGTGTTCCCGGGTGTGCGGGCGGATCACGTACTGGACCGGGAATCGCACGTCGACCAGGTTGCGGTCACCGGCGATGAACACCTCTTCCAGGTGGGACAGCAGTGCCGGCCCCTCGTACCAGGGCGTCTTGTCCGACTTGGTCACCACGTTGTCGCCATGCAGCGCCGACATCGGGATGGTGGCCACGTCCTGCACATCCAGCCGAGCGGCGAACGCGTGGAACTCGTCGCGGATCGCGTCGAATTTTTCTTGGTCCCAATCGATCAGGTCCATCTTGTTCACGGCCAGCACGATGTGCTGAATGCCCAGCAGCGAGGCCAGGAACGCGTGCCGGCGGGACTGCTCCAGCAGGCCGTGGCGCGCGTCGACGAGCACGATCACCAGTTGCGCGGTCGAGGCCCCGGTCACCATGTTGCGGGTGTACTGGATGTGGCCGGGAGTGTCGGCGATGATGAATTTGCGCTTGGGCGTGGCGAAATAGCGGTAGGCGACATCGATGGTGATGCCCTGCTCACGTTCGGCGCGCAGGCCGTCGGTGACCAAGGCGAGGTCGGTGTAGTCGTGACCGCGTTCCCGCGACGTCTTCTCCACCGATGCCCACTGGTCTTCCATCACGGCCTTGGAGTCGTAGAGCAGCCGTCCGATGAGGGTGGATTTGCCGTCGTCGACGGACCCGGCCGTCGCAAGGCGCAGCAGTGTCGTCATCAGAAGTACCCCTGCCGTTTCCGGTCTTCCATGCCGGCCTCCGAGATCCGGTCGTCCGCGCGGGTGGCGCCGCGCTCGGTCAGCCGGGACACGGCGGTCTCGGCGATCACCTCCGACACCGTGGCCGCTTCGGATTCCACGCAGCCCGTGCAGGTCACATCGCCGACCGTGCGGAACCGTACCGAGGCCTCGAACACCGGCTCATCGGCGCGCGGCTGCAGGTAGCGGTGCACCGCCAGCAACATCCCGTCGCGGCGAAAAACCTTGCGCCGGTGGGCGAAATAAATCGACGGCAGCTTGACCTTCTCGGCGCCGATGTAGGACCAGATGTCGAATTCGGTCCAGTTGGACAGCGGGAACACCCGGATGTGCTCGCCCTTGTGATGGCGACCGTTGTAGAGGTTCCACAGTTCGGGCCGCTGCGCCTTGGGGTCCCACTGGCCGAACTCGTCGCGGAAGCTGAACACCCGCTCCTTGGCCCGCGCCTTCTCCTCGTCGCGCCGGGCACCGCCGAACGCCGCGTCGAACTTGTGCTCGCCGATGGCGCGCAACAGCGTCACGGTCTGCAGCGGGTTACGGGACGGGATCGTCTCGACCACCCGCCCGGCGTCGATGTCGTCCTGCACCGATGCCACCACCAGCCGCACCCCCGCCTCGGCGACCAATTCGTCCCGCGTCGCCAGCACCTCGTCGAAGTTGTGACCGGTGTCGACGTGCATCACCGGGAACGGCAGCCGTCCGGGACGAAAGGCCTTGAGCGCCAGGTGGAGCATGACGATAGAGTCCTTGCCGCCGGAGAACAGCAGCACCGGCCGCTCGAACTCGGCGGCCACCTCCCGGATGATGTGGATCGCCTCGGCCTCCAGCGAGCGCAAATGGCTCAGTTCGTACTGGCCGGCCGCCGGGCCGGCCTTGAGATCAGCGCTCATCGGCATCATTTCTCGGTAAAGTTGGTTGAGTTGACCATATTTATGGTTATTGCAGATATAGAACCAGCCGGAGCCGGGGGTGTCAATGGCGGTTGCGCGAGCAGACGTAAAAGCACCCGCACGCTGGGCGTGTCGGGTTCTTTTACGTCTTCTCGCGCTCAGAAGGTGACCCTTCCGCTGCTGGGCAGGCGTGCGCAAGATGGACCGATGACCAATCCAAGCGGGCGCGACGTCATCGCGGCGTTTCTGCCTCAGTCGCCCTTCGTCACCAAGTTGGGGATCGTCGCGGAGTATCTCGGCCAAGACGAGGTCAGGCTGCGGCTGCCGTGGGATCCGACGAATACCACCATGGCCGACATGGTGCACGGCGGGGCGATCGCCACCCTCGCCGATCTCGCGGTGATGGCGGCGGCCTGGTCGGGTCGCGAGGCCCCGCCGTCGTTACGGGGCGTGACGGTGTCGTTGACGCTGGACTTCCTGGCGCCGGCGCGGGCCACCGATGTGATCGGGGTGGGCCGCGCCCTGCGCCGCGGCCGGTCGCTGGTCAACTGTGAGGCCGACATCGTCGACCCGGACGGACAGTTGCTCGCCAAGGCCCTGGCAACCTACAAGGTCGGGTGACGGTCCCCCCGCGAGCAGACGCAGAAGCTCCCGCACGCTCGGCGTGTCGGGAGCTTTCGCGTCTGCTCGCGCTAGAGGGTGACCTCTTCGAGCTTGCCTGTGGCAACGTCGAAGATGAATCCGCGCAACGAGGTGTGCTTGGTGACGAACGGGCTGTTCTCGATGCGGCGCAACGACTGCCGGACATCCTCGGCCAGATCCGGGAACGACTCGGCCGCCCACGGCGGCTTGACCCCGATCTCGTCCTGGATGCTGCGCTTGAAGTCGTCGTCGGTGAAGGTCAGCATTCCGCAGTCGGTGTGGTGGATCAGGATGATCTCCTGGGTGCCCAGCAACCGCTGGCTGATCGCCAACGACCGGATCGCATCGTCGGTGACGACTCCTCCAGCGTTACGGATGACGTGCGACTCGCCCTCCTTGATGCCCAGCACGCGATAGACGTCGATGCGGGCGTCCATGCACGCCAGCACCGCGATGTGTTTGCTCGGCGGCAACGGCAACGGCCCCTTGAAATCACTCGCGTAAGTGGCGTTGTTAGCCAAATAGTCATCGGTAACCGTCACGCAGGTCTCCCTCAGTTCGCAGGACCGGATTTGCTAGCGGCCAGTCAATACCAGCCAGAAGCGACGTGGATTTTAACAAGGTGATAGGCGGATTACACGGGTGCGGATCAGCGGGATCGCAATAGCTCCGGGCGCTACCCTGTCCCAATGCGGCAGGGGAGTCGGACATGACGCGATTTCTCGCGCGCCGCTTACTCAAGTACATCGTGCTGCTCGCGCTGGCCACCTTTCTGACCTATTGCCTCACCTCCTTCGCGTTCCGTCCGCTGGACAGCTTGATGCAGCGCAGCCCCCGCCCGCCACAAGCGGTCATCGATGCCAAAGCGCACGACCTGGGTCTCGACCGGCCGATCCCGATCCGCTACGCGAACTGGGTTTCGCACGCTGTACAAGGCGATTTCGGCAAGACCATCACCGGCCAGCCCGTGGCCACCGAATTGGGTCGCCGAATCGGAGTCAGCTTGCGGTTGCTCGTCATCGGATCGGTGGTCGGAACGCTGCTGGGCGTGGCGCTCGGCGCCTGGGGCGCGATTCGGCAGTACCGACTCAGTGACCGCGCGGTCACCATGTTCGCGTTGCTGGTGATCAGCACGCCGACATTCGTGATCGCAAACCTGCTGATCATGGCAGCGCTGAGGATCAACTGGGCGTTGGGTATCCAGCTCTTCGACTACACCGGAGAGACATCGCCGGGGGTGGCCGAGGGGACCTGGGCCGCGCTGGCTGATCGGCTGAAACACCTGGTGCTGCCATCGCTCACCTTGGCACTGGGCTCGGCCGCGGGTTACAGCCGCTACCAGCGCAACGCGATGCTCGACGTGCTCGGCCAGGATTTCATTCGTACCGCCCGCGCCAAGGGATTGACCCGCCGGCGCGCGCTGGTCAAGCACGGACTACGCACCGCGCTGATACCCATGGCCACGCTTTTCGCCTACAGCGTCGCCGGACTGGTGGCCGGGGCCGTGTTCGTCGAGAAGATCTTCGGCTGGCACGGCATGGGTGAATGGGCGATCCGCGGCATCGCCACCCAGGACACCAACATCGTCGCGGCCATCGCGCTGTTCTCCGGCACCGTGGTATTGCTGGCCGGTCTGCTCTCCGACATCTTCTATGCGGCACTGGATCCCAGGGTGCGCGTCTCATGACCGCGGTCCCGCAGATCGAGGAGACGGAAGCGACCTTCACTTCGCGCCGCACGCTGGTGCTGCGGCGGTTCCTGCGCAACCGGTCGGCGGTGGCCGCGCTGCTGGTGCTGGTACTGCTCTTCATCGGGTGCTACGCGCTGCCCGCGTTGCTGCCGTACTCCTACCAGGACCTGGACTTCAGTGCGCTGCTGCAACCGCCGAACACTCGCCACTGGTTGGGAACCAACGCCCTGGGTCAGGACCTGCTGGCCCAGACTTTGCGCGGGATGCAGAAGTCGATGCTGATCGGCGTCTGCGTGGCGGTGATCTCCACCGGCATCGCCGCGACGGTCGGATCGATCGCGGGCTATTTCGGGGACTGGCGCGACGGGGCGCTGATGTGGCTGGTTGATCTGATGCTGGTGATCCCCAGCTTCATCCTGATCGCGATCGTCTCCCCGCGTACCAAGAACTCGGCCAACATCTTCATGCTGGTCCTACTGCTGGCCGGTTTCGGCTGGATGATCAGCTCACGAATGGTGCGCGGTCTGACGATGAGCCTGCGTGAACGCGAATTCATCCGCGCCGCAAGGTACATGGGCGTCTCCAGCCGCCGGATCATCACCGGGCACGTGTTGCCCAATGTAGCGTCCATCCTGATCATCGACGCGGCGCTGAACGTCGCGTTCGCCATTCTCGCCGAAACGGGGTTGAGTTTCCTGGGTTTCGGTGTTCAGCCGCCGGACGTGTCCCTGGGCACCCTGATCGCCGACGGCACCCAATCGGCGACCACGTTCCCGTGGGTCTTCCTGGTGCCGGCCGGGGTGCTGGTGCTGATCCTGGTGTGCGCCAACCTGACCGGTGACGGCTTGCGCGACGCGCTGGATCCCGGCGCGAGCACCCTGCGGCGGGGTCGCGAATGAGTCCATTGCTGGAGGTGACCGACCTGGCCGTCACCTTCCCGACCGACGCCGCCGCGGTCACCGCGGTGCGGGGCATCAGTTATCACGTCAACCCCGGTGAAGTCGTGGCGATGGTCGGCGAATCGGGCTCTGGGAAGTCGGCCGCGGCGATGGCAGTGGTCGGCTTGCTGCCCGACTACGCCCGGGTCAGCGGTTCGGTGCGCCTGCAGGGCACCGAACTGCTGGGCCTGCCCGACGACGCGATGTCGCGGTTCCGCGGTAAGTCGATCGGCACCGTTTTCCAGGACCCGATGTCGGCGCTGACCCCGGTCTACACCGTCGGGGACCAGCTCGCCGAGGCGATCCGGGTGCACCAGCCCGAAGTCGGGAAGAAAGCGGCCCAGCAGCGCGCGGTGGAATTGCTTGATTTGGTTGGCATCTCGCAACCGCAGCAGCGGGCGCGGGCGTTTCCGCACGAGCTCTCCGGGGGAGAACGGCAACGCGTGGTGATCGCGATCGCGATTGCCAACGATCCCGATCTGTTGATCTGTGACGAACCGACCACCGCGCTGGATGTAACGGTGCAGGCGCAGATCCTCGAAGTGCTCAAGACGGCGCGCGACGTCACCGGCGCCGGTGTCTTGATCATCACCCACGACCTCGGGGTGGTCGCCGAGTTCGCCGACCGCGCGCTGGTGATGTACGCCGGGCGGGTCGTCGAATCGGCCGGCGTCAACGACCTGTACCGGGATCGCCAAATGCCCTACACGATTGGCCTTTTGGGTTCGGTGCCGCGCCTCGACGCGGCGCAGGGCACCCGGCTGGTTCCGATCCCCGGCGCTCCCCCGTCGCTGGCCGGTCTGGATCCGGGCTGCCCGTTCGCGCCGCGCTGCCCGCTGGCCATCGACGAATGCGTCGCCGCCGAACCGGAGTTGATCGAGGTCGGTGCCGGTCACCGAGCCGCATGCATCCGTACCGACCAGGTCGTCGGGCGCAGTGCCGCCGACATCTACGGCGTGACCGTCGATCGTGACGGTGCTCAGCCCGACAGTGCGACGGTCGTTGTGCGGGTGCGCGATCTGGTCAAGACCTACCCGTTGACCAAGGGCGTGGTGCTGCGCCGCAGGGTCGGGGAAGTCCGGGCGGTCGACGGCATCAGCTTCGACCTGCTGCAGGGCCAGACGCTGGGCATCGTCGGTGAATCCGGTTCGGGCAAGTCGACCACCTTGCATCAGGTACTGGAACTCGTTGCGCCGCAATCGGGCTCGATCGAGGTGCTGGGTGCGGACGTGTCGACGCTGAACACCGCGGGCCGGCGGACGTTACGGCGCGACATCCAGGTGGTCTTTCAGGACCCGGTGGCCTCGCTGGACCCCCGGTTGCCGGTCTTCGAACTCCTGGCGGAACCGTTGCGAGCCAACGGGTTCAGCAAGGGCGACACCAACGCCCGGGTCGCCGAGTTACTCGGCATTGTGGGGCTGGGCCGCGCCGACGCAAACCGCTACCCCGCCGAGTTCTCCGGCGGCCAGAAGCAGCGCATCGGGATCGCTCGCGCGCTGGCCTTGCAACCCAAGATCCTGGCCCTTGACGAGCCGGTGTCCGCACTGGATGTCTCGATCCAGGCCGGGATCATCAACCTGCTGCTCGACCTGCAGGACCGGTTCAGCTTGTCGTATCTGTTTGTTTCGCACGATCTTTCGGTGGTCAAGCACCTCGCCCACCAAGTGGTGGTGATGTATCGCGGCACAGTGGTCGAGCAGGGCGACAGCCAGGAGGTGTTCGGAAATCCCCAGCACGAGTACACCCGCCGGCTATTGGCGGCCGTCCCGCAACCGGAGCCGGGCCATGCCTGAGCGCAGCCGGTGGTGGAAGACGCTGGCGGCGGTGCTCGGCACGGTCGTGGTCTTGTCCGGTTGCTCCACCGATATCCCGACAACGCCTTCGGTCAGCGGCAATGCGGTCCTGGGCACCAGTAGCGACATCAACCCGCGGGATCCGGCGACACTGCGCGAGGGCGGCGACCTGCGGCTGGCGCTCAGCGAATTCCCGGCCAACTTCAACATCTTGCACATCGACGGCAACAGCGCCGAAACCGCTGGGATGCTCAAGGCCACGATGCCCAACGCGTTCATCATCGCGGCGGACGGCTCGACGACGGTCAACACCGACTACTTCACCAGCGTCGAACTCACCGGCACCGATCCGCAGGTGATCACCTACACGATCAATCCCAAAGCGGTCTGGTCCGACGGCACCCCGATCACCTGGCGTGACATCGCCAGCCAGATCCATGCAATCAGCGGCGCGGACAAGGCGTTCGAGATCGCCTCCACCGGCGGCGCCGAGCGCGTCGCCTCGGTCACCCGCGGTGTGGACGACCGGCAGGCCATCATGACCTTCGCCAAGCCATACGCGGAGTGGCGGGGCATGTTCGCCGGGAACGGCATGCTGCTGCCGGCCAGTGTGACCGCGACCCCCGAAGCCTTCAATACGGGCTGGCTTGACAGGCCCGGCCTATCCGCCGGCCCGTTCATCGTGTCCAACCTGGACCGGGCCAAACAGCGAATCACGTTGACCCGCAATCCACGCTGGTGGGGCCGGACACCGCGACTGAATACGGTTACGTACCTGGTGCTCGACCCCGCCGCGTCGTTACCGGCGCTGCAGAACAACACGATCGACGCCACGGGCGTCGGCTCGCTGGACCAGCTGATCATCGCCGAGCGCACCAAGGGCATCTCGATCCGCCGGGCGCCGGGGCCGAGCTGGACACACTTCACCATGAACGGCGCGAAGGGATCGATTCTGGCCGACCCGGCGGTGCGGTTGGCAGTGTGCAAGGGCATCGACCGAAGAACGATCGCCGAAGTCGCGCTGCACGGCCTCACCAGCTCGCCGGTGCCGCTGAACAATCACGTCTTCGTGGCCGGGCAGGCCGGATATCAGGACAACAGCCTGCCGTATGACCCCGAGCAGGCCAACCGCGACCTCGATGCACTGGGCTGGAAACGCAACGGCGAGTTCCGCGAGAAGAACGGGCAGCAATTGGTGGTTCGCCTGCTGTTCTACGAATCGCCGAACGCCAAAGTGTTCACCCAGGTGGCCCAGCACAGCCTGGCGCAGATCGGGGTGAAGATGGAACTCCAAGCCCGTTCCGGCAGTGGGTTTTTCAGCAACTACGTCAATGTGGGCGCATTCGATATCGCGCTGTTCGGCTGGCAGGGCGACGCGTTCCCGTTGTCCGGGCTCACCCAGATCTACGCGTCCGACGGGGACAGCAATTTCGGCAAGATCGGTAGCCCGGAGATCGATGCCGCCATCGAGCGCACGCTGGCCGAACTCGATCCCGCCAAAGCCCTCGCGCTGGCCAACGAGGTCGACCGGCTGATCTGGGCCGAGGGGTTCAGCCTGCCGCTGATCCAGTCCCAGGGCACCGTCGCGGTCCGCAGCGATCTGGCCAATTTCGGCGCACGCGGGTTGGCCGACCTCGATTACACGGCGATCGGGTTCATGCGCTGACCCGGCGCCGGCGTACGGGCACGGCTGCCTCGACGGTGGCCGCCACGTCGATCGCCTTCCACAACAACCGCATCGGCAGGCGCGGGGGCAGCGCGTCGAGCTCGTCCGCCCGGCGGGACAGCCCAGTGAAGTCGCCGCGGCAGACGGCGGCCGCGATGGCAAGGGCCGCGGGTTCACGGAAGTCCAACGCGGCGTGTCCCATGGTGGGCAGTCGCAGCAGGATCGCGTTGGGTAGCAGGGTCGCCACGCGCTCGGCCACCGCCATCGGTGTGACGAGGTCACGTCCCCCGGCGATCACCACCGTGGGCCAGCCGAACCGGGGCATCTCGGCCACCAAATCAAAGGGTTCGGCCTCGAAAGACACTGTGGTCTCCATGGTTTCGGCCATCGCAACGGCGGGGTCCAGCGGCAGATCGTCGGGCTCGGCGGCGTAATCGAGTTCGCGGAGCGCGATGCGATTGACCAGATCGGGTTCGTACCGGTACGGCGCCTTACGGCTCACACCCATGGTGGTCACCCGAACGATCGCCCGCCACAACATCTTTCGCCCAGTGAGCAGCAGGTTGACCTGGTGCTCGAGCATGGCTACCCCACCGTAGCCATAGATGGTGGCGGCAATCTGACCCGCCGTCGGCGTCATCACTCCGGTATCCACCAGCCGCCGTATCTTCGGTGCCAACTTCCTGGTCTCCGCCGTGTCGCCGTCCAGCAGCACGCCGCGCAGCGCGTCGCGGACCAGCGCGATGTCGTGATGTGACAGCACCGGCGAATCCAGGATCATCGCGTGGACCCGGCCGGGATGCCGGACGCCCACCCCGGCTGCGACGTAGCTGCCATATGACGAGCCGAAAATGACGGCGGAGTCCACCTGGGCGTCGTCCAGCACCGCGGCCACGTCGTCGACCACCTGCTCGATGGTCAGCGCCTGCGGGGGCAGATCGGCGCCGGAATCGTCGTGCCGCGACATCCCCACCCCGCGGTGTTCGACCATGATCACGTCGAGTCCGGCGGCAGCGGCGCGCCGGCGAAACGCCTGGTAAAGCCGCATTGAGGCGACGCCCGGCCCGCCGGGGATGACGACCAGCGGATGCGCCGACTTGTGGCCGGTGCGCACGTAGTAGAGATCGAACTGCTGGTCGCTGCCGGGCGAGACCGGTCGGCGCACCGGACGCACCCCGGGCAGCTTTGCCAACTTGTTGTGCACCCGGCGCCGTTTGGCGTTCATCGTCATCGTCAGCGCCCCCTCATGGGTGCCATTCTGCCGATGGTCAACCGCGGATCAAGTCGGCGGCCTTCTCTCCGATCAGTACCGACGGAGCGTGGGTGTGCCCGCGGATGGTGCTCGGCATCACCGAGGCATCGGCGACGCGCAGCCCGTCGACGCCACGCACCCGCAGCTGCGGATCCACCACGCTTGCGTCGTCGCTGCCCATCCGGCAGGTGCCGAGCGGGTGGTAAAGGGTGTGGGAGGACGCTCGAAGAGCCAGGTCGAGCGTGGCTTCGTCGAGCTCGGTGCTGTTGCGCGGTCGCACGACCTGTCCCAGCACGTCCCGCAGCGAGGGGGCCTTGGCGATCTCGGCGCACATGCGCAGTCCGGCCATCATTGCGGCACGGTCCAGGCCTTCGGGATCGGACAGATAGCGCGGATCGATGATCGGCTTGTCGTGCGGGTCGGCGGAACGCAGCGTGATCTGTCCGCGGCTTTCCGGCGCGACCAGGATGGGGCCGAATACCACCCCGTGGCCGGCGGCGGGGATCAGAGCCTCGTCGTAGAACGGTGCCGGCGCGAAGATCAACTCCAAATCGGGCAGTTCGAGATCGGCGCGGCTGCGGACGAATCCGTACGCCTCGCCCACGTTGGAGGTGAGCATGCCGCGCCGCCGCAGCAGGTAGCTGAGGAGTTGTTTGGCTTTTTCGGCGCCGAACAGGCTGTCGTCGTCGACGTCGAACCCCAAGGGTGTGACCAGGTGGTCGAGCAGGTTCTGCCCTACCTCCGGCGCGTGGTGGACGATTTCGATGCCGTGCTCGGCCAGGTGTTCGCGGTCGCCGATGCCCGAGAGCATGAGTAGTTGCGGGCTGTTGATCGCGCCGCCGCACAGCACCACCTCGCGGCGCGCATACACCACCGAAGTGTGACCAGCGCGCTCGTACTCGACGCCGACCGCCCGGGTGCCGTCGAAGACGACCCGTGTCGCCGTCGCCTCGGTGAGCAGGGTGAGATTCCGCCGGCTCATCGCAGGCTTCAGATACGCGTCGGCGGTGCTGTACCGGGCACCCCGGCGCTGGGTGACGACGGTCTCGCAGAACCCTTCCGGCACAGGCGAATTAGGTTGGGCGGCCGGATACCCGCATTCGCGGGTGGCCGCCAGCCAGGCGGCGGTCAGCGGGCGCGGACTGCGCTGACGGGAAATGTGCATCGGGCCGGTGACACCGCTGTCGTCACCGCTGACGAAGTGCCACGCCGCGCTGACGTTTTCGATGCGGCGGTAATACTCAAGGACTTCGGCGGCAGACCATTGCGGTCCTGAGCGGTTGGCCCACTCGTCGTAGTCGGCGGCGAACCCGCGCACCCACATCATCGCGTTCATCGATGAACAGCCGCCCAGCACTTTGCCCCGTGGCCAGTAGATCTGGCGGTCGTCGAGTTCGGGTTGCGGCTCGGTCAGGTAATCCCAGTCGACTTCGGTGCGAAACAATTTCGAGAAAGCCGCCGGAATGCCGATGAATCTGTTGGTGTCCCCGGGGCCGGCTTCCAATGCCGCTACTTCGGTGGCCGGATCGGCGCTGAGCCGATTGATCACAACAGCACCGGCCGAGCCGGTGCCGACCACTACGTAGTCGCGGTAGTCGCGCTGAGTATCCATATGCATCCCCGGTTTGGGCTGTGGGGCCGAGTTTATGCCTGCCGGCGCGGAAGCACTACGCGCTGAGATCGATGCGATGCGCCCCCGTGACACCGTCGTACCGGTGCGGATTGCAGGTGAGCACGAGAACCTGGCCGTTGCTGCCCACGGTGTCGAACACCTCGCCCATCTTGGTCAACCGGTCTGGGTCGGTGAACCCCAGCGCGTCGTCGACCACGACCGGGACGGTGTCCTCCTTGGCGACCAGGGCCGCGCACGCCAACCGGGCCAGGATTCCGAGTTGTTCTTTGGCCCCGCCCGACAACGACTCGTAGGGCACGGTGACACCGTCCAGCGTGCGGCTCAGAATGCACAGATCACTGTCGACTTCGATTTCGAAGGTTGGGCCGAACACCGGCCGGCCCAGCCGCTCGAGCTCCGCGCGGTAGGGCTCGACGTACCGAAGGCGGGTGGTATCGCGGTGCCGCCCCATCACGGTCCGCAGCAGGTGCGCGGACCTGGCGCGGCCGCCAACCCGGGCATGCTCGCTGGTGGCGTGTTCGAGTTCGATCTCGGCGGCGTCGAGCTTTCCCTTTCGTCCTTCGCCGCGCAGCACGGCGAGCTCGATGCTCACCTGGCGCAACGCGTCGATGGTTTGCTCGTGGCGGTCACGCAGGGCCGTGACCTCTTCTTCCGCTTCGGCGAGTTCGGCAGCCACCGCGTCCGGTGCGGCGGCAGCCAGGGACTGGCTGAGCTCGTCATTGCGTCGCTCTGCGCTCTGCGCCACCCGCCGGTCGTGTTCGGCGGTTTCCGCCAGGGCGTCGTCGCTGAGGGGTGACCGCTCTTCGGCCAACCGGGTAACCGCCGCGTCGAGTGCGGCGCGCTGAATTGTGACCTTGTTCTGCAGAACCGTTGCGCGGGTTGTGGTTTCGGCCAGCTGTTGGGCGAATGCGGTGGCGCGTTGGCGACGGGTCTCGCACTCGGCCTGCGCAGCCGCCCGGGCCGCCTCGGCCTGGTCTCGCCATGCGCGGGCGGTGGCGGCGTCGGTAGCGGCCGGATCTGCGGCTGCCGGCTGCTCAGCGCGCAGCTGCGCCAGCCTTAACCGCAGCTGCTCGACGTCTTCGTCACCGCACAAGCCGCGCAGGGTCGCGGCCAACTGGTCGCGATCTCGCTCCAGCTCACGTCGCCGTTCGTCGGCCAATCGGGCCGTCGTCAGGTCCGCGACACCGCCGGTCGTTAACGCCTCAGCCAGATCCTTCTGTGCAGCTTGGTGTTTGGCTTCAACATCGAGCGCGGTGGCGCCGGGAGTGACCCGCGCGGTGAGCACACCGGTGACCTCGACATCAGTGGGACCGGTGGCGGTGATCGCCCAACTTCTCCCGGCCGGCAGCGCCACTCGCCGACCATCGACGGCAAGCTCGATATCGGCCGCGGCGGTGAACTCCACCGTTGCGGAGATCAGCTCGAGTTGAGCGGCGACACGATCGGCGGCAGCCGCGGCGTGTTCTATGCGGCGCAGGACCTCCGGAGTCAACACGATGGCGGACAGCTCTTTGTGTGCCTGGGCGCGTTGGTGCTCGATGTCGTCGATCTTGGCCAGCCGGGCAGTCAGCCGGTCGGCCTCCTCGCGCGCCGCGATCCGGTCCACGTCCCGACGGGTGGCATCGGCAAGCTCCTGCGCGACGGCCAGGGCTTCGTTGGCATCGGTGACCGCCGCGTCGCACGCCTCGGCCTCGTGAGCCGCCGCCACCCGGAGCGCGGCCGCTTCCGCGGCCTGGGCCACTAGAGTAGTGATATCCGCTGCACGAGAATCGATTTCGCTGATCAATTGAAGCCGTGCGGTGTGGGCCGCGGTCGATTTGGCGCTGGTCGCGACGGCCGCGGCAGCGATCAGCTTGGCTTCGTGCACTTGGCTGGTCAGTGCGTTGATGCGGTCGGCGGCGGCCCGGGCGGCGGTCAGCCGGGGCTCGGCGGCGCGGCATTGCTGCGCCAGTTCGGCGGCCTGCGTGGTCAATTCGGCGTGGTGGTGCACCCGGTCGTCGACCTCTGCCATCGCCTTGGTGCATTCCGCCACCGCGGCTGTGGCGTCGTTTAGCCGCTTGATCGCGGCAGCCCATTCACCGCTCGGACGACCGGTAGGGGTGAAGTAGCGGGCGAACTCGGTGTCGATGCGCTCGATCAGTAGCGGCTCAGTGCCCGACAGCGCCGCTTCATCGCCGGCGGCGACGTCGAGCGCCCGCGACAACGCATCGCAGCCTGACAAATCCACCTCGTTGGTCGACGCGGCCTGCAATACCCGCTGAGCACGCCAGAGGCCGGTATCGACGGTCTCGGCCAGTATCGCGCGGACCCGTTCGTGTGCCTCGTCGCCGGTGAGCTGTTCACGGTGCGGCGCCAGCACGGTCAACTCCGTCTCGCACTTCTTGTGGAAACGCTTGCGGTACACGAAACGATAAGAGCCGCTGCTGATCTCGGCGGTCACCTCGGAACCGACGTCGGCGTTGGTCGGCTTGACCTGCTTGACGTCCTTCTTGGTTGAGCGATCCTTGGATTCCAGCAGGAGGTCCAGCGCTTCGATCATCGACGACTTGCCGATCTCGTTGGCGCCGTACACCACCACCACGCCGTGGTCGGGGAATTCGATTTCGCGGTGCGTGATGCCCCGATAGTTGGTGAGAACCAACCGGTGCAATTTCATGCCGCGCCCCGATCCGCCAGACGAAGTAGTAGCGCCAAGGCGCCCTGGGCATCGACGGCGGTGTCGGCGTCACCCGCGCGTGCCGTGGCGACCAGTTCGTCCACCGCCGCGGCCGCGAACCCGCCGATGCCGAGGCCGTCGAATTCTCCGTCGCCGGGCACCACCGCCAATTCGGAGTGGCTGTCCCACAACCGCAACGACGCAAACAACCTCGTATACCGGTCCAGGCAGGTATCCAGCGCGGCGCGGTCGGTGACCGTCAACGAACCTTTGAGCGCCAGGCGCACCACCGTGCGGTCCTTGTCTGGCATCAAGTCCAAGTTCAGGTCCAGATCGGCAACGCAGCGGCTGGTGTCGACGTCACGGTAGAGCGTGACAAAGCGCCACCGCCCGACTCGCCGGGCTTCGACGGTGACCGCTCGATCCGGATCGTTCTCGTCGATGTCAACGATGAGGACGTGGCCGGGATCAGCCTCGACGTCGTCGTAGTTCGTGACCTCCGGCGAGCCCGAATACCAGACGCGGCCGGTACCGCCGACCTGGGTGCGGGAATGCTTGTCACCCAGAGCCACATACTGAATTGCGCCGTCCGACAACGCTTTCTCTACCCGGTCCAGCCGGATCAACGAAAGCTTGTCCCGCCCCGGGTCCAGCACATCGACTCCGCCGTGCGCGACCAGCACGCGGGTGGCACCGCCGGCCGACAGGCCGTCGAGCACCTCGGCGACCAGGTCGGTGGTGGGCGACTTCGACCGCCACGGGGCCGCGACGATTTCCACGCCGGGGCGGACCTCACGCACACCGGCTGCGTCGAGCACGACGACATTGTCCGGGCATTCGGCGGTGAACAACGGACTTGTGTAGACCGATGCCGCGTCCAGTGGGTCGTGGTTGCCCGGCAGAAGGTATACCGGAATTCCGATGGCGCGCATGGCTTCCAGGGACTGGCCGATGACGTGTGGTGCAAGCTGGTTGTGCTCGAAGACGTCACCGGCGACGACGACGAACTCCGCACCAACTTCGGCGGCCAGCGCACCGAGGCCGGCCACCGCGTCTCGACGCGCGGCCGAATAACGCGGCTGGGCGTCGCCGGAAAGGAAGTGCCGGGTCATGCCCAGTTGCCAGTCGGCAGTGTGCAGGAATCGCATGGCGCGAACCCCCTTCCGTCAGCGTGGTTGTCACTGCATCGGGAGTGTAGGCGGGGGTCCCGACAACTCCTGGGACCTCGGTCGGCAGGTCTGGCGGCCGGGGCTCGATTTTGAAGGAACGATTCGCACCACATTCGCCGCCACGTCCGGTTACCATCACCGTGTCGCCGATTCGGGAGTGCGACAGCTGTCGATATGGCTCAGCTGTTGGAGGTATCGGTGTCGAATGTGACCGTAGTGCCGGTAGCCGTGCTGGCTGCTGCATCGGACTTGACGAATCTCGGTTCGACGATCAGCGAGGCCCAAGCGGCGGCGGCAACCTCAACCACCACCGTGGTGGCTGCCGCCCAAGATGAGGTGTCCACGGCGATTGCGGCGCTATTCGGCAGCCATGGGCAGCAATTCCAGGCGATCAGCGCCAGAGTTGGAGCGTTCTACGACCAGTTCGTAGCGGCCTTGACCGGCGGCGCGGCCTCCTATGCCGAGGCGGAGGCCGCCAACGTGCTGGGGTTGATCCTCGGCGATCAGGCCGCAGCATTAGGCGCAGCGGCAGCAGCACCCGCGGCAGATGGTGGGATAGGGACGATCTTCCAAAAGATAGCTGAATTCTTTGGCAGAACCATCGGCGGACAAGTAGACCGGAAGCTGTGGTTGCAGCGCGTAGAAAATGACCTAGCGAATACAGCGAGGCAGACTCGCCAGATAATTACCAGCGGTCTGCAGCTCGCCGCCAAGGACGGAATTAAGGTCTTTACCGACGGACAGAACTTTCTTATTTCCGGGGGCAAATTTGCGGGCCTCTACTCGCCAGAGCAATTCATTGAAAGGTTTGAGAACCCGCGTTGGCTAAGTGAAGTTCCCTGGCGGAGAGACTTCACTATCGACTTTGACCCGCAATATTTGAGAGGCCTCGTGGGAGCGGAGGTCCATGTCTTTGAGCGCGGTGAGGGGCTCGCCCAAAGCTATTTCAACAAGATCGGCAACGAGGTCTACCAAATCGAAACCGACGTCCAAGGCCAAGTCATCAGCCAGGTCAACAAGACCGCCGAAGCACTATCCAGAAACTTGTTTGCAGATGCTTCACTCATAAGAGAAACGCTCAAGGACGCCAATAGAGCGGCGGCGGAAGCAGCGGAAGAATACTTGAGACAAGCAGAACAAGCAACAAGGCAATTAGCAGAACAAGCCTTTAAACAAGCCCACGGAGTTATTGAAGAAGCACGACAAGCATTCTTCAGAGCCAACAGGATGTATTTCTGATCAATCGCGCGGTGAGCTCGTCGGCGCAATGGCCTACCGGCGTCGATCGGTGGTGAGCCCAGGAGAGCCTGGACTGGCGCCATCCTCGTCACTACCCACGATCTCGACCAGGCCAAGCGCCGTCGCCGGATAGGCACTAGCTAACGTTTGTCCGATGGACGAGCGACAACTGAACCTTGTCTTGATGCGCCATGCGAAGTCGGCCTACCCCAGTGGCGTGTCCGACCACGACCGGCCGCTGGCGCCACGGGGCACCCGTGAGGCCAGGCTGGCCGGCGACTGGCTACGCGCCAACCTGCCTACCGTCGACGCAGTGCTCTGCTCCACGGCCACCCGGGCCCGGGAAACATTGGAGTGCACCGGGATCGACGCGCCGGTCCGCTACGTCGTGCAGCTCTACGGCGCCACTCCCGGCGTCGTCATCGAGCAAATCAACAACGTCGATGCCGAGGTGAGCACCCTGCTCGTCGTCGGCCACGAACCTACGACGTCATCGTTGGCGTTAATTCTGGCCGACACCGATACCAGCAATAACGCTGCGGTGGAGGGTATCTCGGAGAAATACCCGACCTCCGGCATTGCCGTCCTGAACGTTCCGGGCCGCTGGTCGCAGCTGGCGCCCGGCGGTGCGGCGCTGGTCGACTTCCACGTGCCGCGCTAGACCTGACCGCGCCCTAGCTGAACTCGGCTAGGCGTTAGTCGCCAGGGTCAGCTCCATCAACTTGATCGCCTGCCCACACGCATCGATGCCGGGCGCCTGGGGGTTGATCCACCAGCCCACCACACCGGCCGCATCGCTGGCGACACCGCACGAACCATTGGGATCATTCGGGCGCATCACAATCGAGTCGATGCCCTGAATGGAGCGGGTCTCGATCTGATACTTCAGACCTTCGGCCACCTTGCGCTCGTTGCTCAGGCTGCCCTGCTCGAACCAGAACCGGGTGATGTCGATCAGCCCCGCCGGGTTGGCCGCCTGCCACCGGCAAATGGCTCCCACAAACGTGCTCTGGATGTCCAACGGGTCCGCGCCCACCGTCTTGGCCAAGATATCGGTGGTCAGGACCTCGCACTCCTTGAGCAGGTTCGGGTACTGGCGCTCGGAATTGTCATTCCGGGGCACTCCGGCCCCGCCCGCCTTGACCGGCGTGCCACCGACCGAGCGCGAACACCCGGTCAGCACCATCAGCACGGCGACAAGCACCGCGACCACGACTCGCATACTCCGGCGGCTCATTTCGAATTCGCAATCGATTGCCGGGTCAATTCCTTGGCGATATCGCACGGCGGCGGGAAAGGCTTCTGGCTGAAGCTCACCGACCACTCGATGAAGTCGTCCTGGAATTGGATGCCCACTTCGCACAGCGAATCGCCCAGGCTGGGCTCGTTGCCCACCGCGATGAAACCGCCGTGCCCATTGATGTTGATGTCTTCGACGCTGGCGCGCGACAACTCCTCGGTCTTCCGCTCGCGCCCGATCGGGCTGCCGCGGTACCAAGAGAAGGAGAAGTGTGGACCCGAGATACCGCCACCGGCCAGCCACTGGCACCCCACGGAATTCTTGGCGGTGTTGACCAGCCCGGTGATCTTGGTCAGCTGCGTCACCGTCTCGTCGGTCACGCCGCCGCACTGCGGGAAGAAGGGGCCGTGTTTGCCCTCGGCGTTGCCCGGCGTCGAGGGAACCGTCGCGCCCGGCTTGTTGTCACCGGAACTCGAACAGCCGCAAAGTCCGAGAAGAATAGCCACCAAGACCAGTAAAGCCATCGGGACCGTCGTCAAATTACGCCGCACCACTACCCGGCCATTCCTGAGGCTGCTGCTGCTCCCACACGATGCACTGTAGCGGCAGGCCCACGGGTCAACCACCGACACGCCACCTGATCAGGCATTTCGGCATCCCGCGTCGCCCCGGCCCAAGCTCGTCGGTGCCGCAGGCCCCTACCCGCGGAGTATGCGACAGTTACCCAATGCTCCTGGCACTGCTGCGCCAGTACATCCGGCCATACCGCCGGCTGGTAGCCGCGCTGATGGTGCTGCAGTCGATCAGCACCCTGGCGTCGCTGTATCTGCCCACGGTCAACGCCGCGATCATCGACGACGGCGTCGCCCAGGGCAACACCGCCGCCATCGTCCGGTTGGGCGGCGTGATGCTGGGGGTCACCGGCTTGCAGGTGCTGTGCGCCGTGGGCGCCACCTATCTCGGGTCCCGCACCGGGACGGGCTTCGGCCGCGACCTGCGGGCGGCGATGTTCGAACACGTCATCACCTTTTCCGAACGGGAGACCGCCCGGTTTCCAGCCGCGACCTTGTTGACCCGCAGCACCAACGACGTCCGGCAGATCGTGTTCCTGGTGCAGATGACGGCCACCGTATTGGTGACCGCGCCGATCATGTGCGTCGGCGGCGTGGTCATGGCCATCCACCAGGAGGCCGCACTGACCTGGCTGCTGCTGGTCAGCGTGCCCGTCATGGCGGTCGCCAACTTCTGGATCATCTCGCACATGCTGCCGCTGTTCCGCAGCATGCAGCGCCTGATCGACGGCATCAATCGGGTATTGCGCGACCAACTCTCCGGCGTCCGGGTGGTTCGGGCGTTCACCCGCGAGAACTTCGAACGGGACAAATTCGCCAAGGCCAACTTCGCGCTGTCCAGCGCCGCGCTGAGCGCGGGCAACTGGCAGGCGCTGATGCTTCCGGTCACCACCCTGACCATCAACCTGTCCAGCGTCGCGCTGATCTGGTTCGGTGGCTTGCGCATCGACCGGGGCCAGATGCAGGTCGGGTCGCTGATCGCCTTCCTCGCCTACTTCGCCCAGATCCTGATGGCCGTCCTGATGGCGACGATGACGCTGGTGGTACTGCCCCGCGCAGCAGTCTGCGCGGAACGCATCACCGAGGTGCTGTCCACAGAACCAGCCGTCCAGAGTCCGCAGCAGCCCGACTTCCCCCGCCAGGGAATCACCGGCCTGTTGCGGTTGGACGCCGTCACGTTCACCTACCCCGGCGCGGACTGCCCGGTGCTGCAGGATATTTCGTTCACCGCACAACCCGGGACCAGCACCGCGGTCGTCGGCAGCACCGGCTCGGGCAAGTCGACGCTGGTGTCGCTGATCTGCCGGCTCTACGACGTGAGCGGCGGCAGCGTCACCGTGGACGGCATCGACGTGCGCGACTACGACACCGAACGACTCTGGTCGACGATCGGCCTGGTACCCCAACGCGGCTACCTGTTCAGCGGCACCGTCGCGGACAACCTGCGGTACGGCGCCGCCGACGCCACCGATGAGCAGATGTGGGATGCGTTGCGCATCGCCGGAGCAGAGGATTTCGTCCGCCCGCACGGGCTGCAGATGCGCGTCGCTCAGGGCGGGATCAACTTCTCTGGTGGCCAGCGCCAACGGCTGGCGATCGCGCGGGCGGTCATCCGCCGCCCCGCCATCTACCTGTTCGACGACGCGTTCTCCGCGCTCGATGTGCACACCGAGGCGCGCGTGCGCCGCGCGCTGCGCGAGGAAGCAGCCGACGCAACGACACTCATTGTCACCCAACGGATTTCGACAGCAGCCCAAGCGGACACCATTATCGTCCTGGACAACGGGCGAATCGTCGGAGCCGGCAGTCACCAGTCCCTTCTGGTCGACTGCCCCACCTACGCCGAGTTCGCCGCCTCGCAGTCGGTGAACACCGTCCTCGGCGGTGCGCAATGACCGCGCCGATGAACGCCCGTGCGCGCGGGGCCGCGCCGGCGCCGCCCAATATGCGCTCACGCGATTTCCGGGGATCGGCGGGACGGCTGGTCCGCCGGCTCGCCCCGCAACGTCGGCTGAGCATCGCGGTGATCGCGCTGGGCATCGCCGGCACGGGGATCGGCGTCGTCGTCCCGAGAATCCTCGGTCACGCAACGGATCTGCTATTCAACGGCGTGATCGGACGGCAACTTCCGGCCGGCATCACCAAAGCGCAGGCCGTCGCGGCCGCCAGGGCACGCGGCGACAACACCTTCGCGGACCTGCTGTCCGGGACGCACGTGGTGCCCGGCCAAGGGGTGGACTTCGGTGCGGTCCTGCACACATTGGCACTGGCGCTCGGTTTATATGTGCTTGCCGCCCTGTTGCTTTGGTCGCAGGCCCGACTGTTGAACGTCACCGTGCAGCGGACCATCACCAGGTTGCGGGCCGACGTCGAGGACAAAGTGCACCGGCTGCCGTTGTCCTACTTTGATCGACAGCAGCGCGGCGAGCTGCTCAGCCGGGTCACCAACGACATCGACAACATGCAGGCGTCGCTATCGATGACGATCAGCCAGCTGGTCACCTCGATTCTCACCGTGGTCGGGGTGCTGGCGATGATGCTGTGGATTTCGCCGCTGCTTGCCCTCATCACGGTGCTGACGGTGCCGTTGTCGCTGTTGGTGACGCGAGCGATCACCCGGCGTTCGCAGCGGCTGTTCGTCGCGCACTGGACCAGCACCGGGCGCCTGAACGCCCATATCGAAGAGACTTACAGCGGATTCACGGTGGTCAAGACGTTCGGCCACCAGGCCGCGGCGCGCGAACAGTTCCGCAAGCTCAACGGCGACGTCTACCGCGCCAGTTTCGGCGCCCAGTTCTTCTCCGGCCTGGTGGCACCGGCGACGGGGTTCATCGGAAACCTCGGCTATGTCGGCGTCGCGGTGGTCGGTGGCCTGCAGGTCGCGACGGGACAGATCACCCTCGGCAGCATCCAGGCGTTCATCCAGTACGTCCGGCAGTTCAACACCCCGGTGGGCCAGGTCGCCGGGATGTACAACACTCTGCAGTCCGGGGTGGCCAGCGCCGAGCGGGTGTTCGACCTGCTCGACGAGCCGGAGGAACACTCGGAAGAACACCGCCAGACCCCGACAATGACGGGAACCGGCCGGGTCGAGTTCGAGCATGTCAGCTTTGGTTACCAGCCGGACAACCCGGTGATCCATGACCTGTCCCTGGTGGCCGAACCCGGTAGCACAGTGGCGATCGTCGGGCCGACCGGCGCCGGGAAAACCACGCTGGTCAATCTGCTGATGCGGTTCTACGACGTCGACTCCGGCCGCATCCTTCTCGACGGAGCCGACATCATCACGCTGGATCGGCAGGCGCTACGGTCCCGGATCGGCATGGTGCTGCAGGACACCTGGTTGTTCGACGGCACGATCGAGGAGAACATCGGCTACGGACGACCCGAAGCCACCCCGGACGAGATCGTCGCGGCGGCGAAGGCGGCCTACGTCGACCGGTTCGTGCACAGCCTGCCCGCCGGCTATCAGACCCGGGTCAGCGGCGACGGCGGCAACATCAGCGTCGGCGAAAAACAGCTCATCACGATCGCCCGGGCATTCCTGGCCCGACCCCAGCTGCTGATCCTGGACGAGGCGACCAGCTCGGTCGATACCCGCACCGAGTTGCTGATCGCCCGGGCGACCCGCGAACTTCGCCGTGACAGGACCAGTTTCATTATCGCCCATCGTCTTTCGACGATCCGTGACGCCGACCGGATCGTCGTGGTGGAAGCCGGCCGGGTTGTCGAGCAGGGCAGCCACGCCGAATTGATCGCCCGGCGCGGCGCGTACTACGAAATGACGCGCGCCTGATTCGACTCGGCATCACGCATGGCTCGTTAAGCTCGGCAGTCGGCCAACATTAGGAGATGTCGATGAAGCTTTCGCCTCGCACCGTTGCCGCCGCCGCACTTGCGATCGTCGTCGCCCTGACCGGGGGCTGTGGTTCCAACGGCGCTGATGGCGCCAAATCGCCCGGAAGCACGGCCAACGCCACCAACGGCGAGGCAGCAACGCTGCTCAAGCAGGCCGCCGACGTGATGCGCAAGGTGACCGGCATGCATGTAAACGTGGCGGTGCAAGGCGATGTGCCCAACATCCGCGTCACCAAGCTCGAAGGCGATGTCTCCAACACCCCGCAGACCGTCGCCACCGGCGTCGCCACGGTCCAGGTGGGCGAGAAGAGCGAGGAAGCCAAGTTCGTCTACGTCGACGGTCACCTGTACTCCGACCTCGGACAGCCCGGCTCTTACACCGACTTCGGCAACGGCGCTTCGATTTACAACGTGTCCGTTCTGCTGGACCCCAACAAAGGCTTGGCCAACCTGCTGGCCAATTTGAAAAACGGGTCGGTGGGCGGCAGCCAGCAGGTGAACGGCGTCGCGACCACCAAGATCACCGGAAACTCCTCTGCGACCGATGTGGCGACCCTTGCCGGTACCCGCTTGACGGACGAAAGCGTCTCGACGGTGCCGACGATCGTCTGGACCGCCTCGGACGGCTCTTCCCACCTCGTCCAGATCCAGATCAATCCGACCTCGAACACCTCGGTGACGCTGACCATGTCCGACTGGGGCAAGCAGGTCACCGCCACCAAACCCGTCTAGCGCCGGCTCCCGGAAAGGACTTCCCATGACGACGAAGACCACCCGTCGGCGACGGCTAGCCAACGCTGTCGCCCGCGTGGCTGCCGCCGCCGCTGTGACCGTCGCGCTGGCTCCCACCGCCGAGGCCGCCGACACATATGGCGCAATCGCCTACTCCGCCAACGGTTCCTGGGGACGATCGCACGCCTATCCGACGAAGGCGGCCGCCGAGGCAACGGCGGTGAAGTCGTGTGGTTACTCCGATTGCAAAGTGCTGACCACCTTCACCGCGTGCGGCGCCGTGGCGGCCAAAGACCGTGAATACCAGGGCGGGACGGGGCCGGACCTGAGCGCCGCCATGAAGGACGCCCTGAGCAAGCTCAGCGGCGGATACATCGACACCTGGGCCTGTAACTGACGCTTCGAGTCGCTCCAAGAATTCGTAAAGATAACGAATAGGCCAACGTCAGAACCTTTTCTCAACGAGCCACTCCGCGTCCCGCGGACGGCGAACCACTGAGAAAAGGACACGACGATGAAAAGCTTCACCATCACCTCGGTGGCCAAGACCGCCCTCTTCGCCACCGTCTCCGCCGCCGTCGCGCTCGGCCTGGCCGCTCCGGCCGAGGCATTCCCCACCAGGTCCGGGACCACCATGTACGGCGACCCGGCAGCCGTCGCCAAGTACTGGCGCCACCAGAAGTACGACGACTGCGCCATCATGTCCAGCGCCGACGTGGTGGGTCAGATCACCGGTGACCTTCCCTCCGAGCGGTCCATCATCAAGGTCGCCCAGAACACCCCGAGCGTCGTGCACCCTGGTTCGATCTACCTCAAGCCAACCGACAAGAACGACCCGAACTCGGGCATGGGTACCAACCCGGGCGACCTGCCGACCCTGCTGGCGCACTATGGAATTCACGCGACAAACACCGACGCGGACAACGCGGGCAAGACCGGTCTCGCCACCGGCATGGAAGCCCTCGAGGAATACCTGGGCAGCGGTCGCGCGGTGATCGTCGGGCTGAACGCCGAGATGATCTGGAATCAGCCGGTCGAGAACACCGGCGCCGACGGAGAACCCCGGGCCGACCACGCCGTGGTGGTGACCGGCGTCGACACGGGCAACGGCATCGTGCACCTCAACGACAGCGGCAGCCCGAAGGGCAAGGACGAGCAGATTCCGATGGCCGTCTTCGTCAAGGCGTGGGCCACCAGCCACAACTTCATGACCGTCACCGACGAGACACGCAAAGCCTCATAGCCCCAGGGCATTTGACGGTCCCATTCAACGGAGCACCGAATAGGCCTGCCCCGCAATCCTTCACACCACCCTGCGCGGATAAGAAAGAACCACTGACATGACCAACAGGATCGCCAAGGTCGCCAAGGCCGCCATGCTGACACTGGCGGCCGGTGCCGTCACCCTGGGCTTGGCCACGCCGGCCGCCGCCTCCGCCGGCGGCATCATGTACGGCGACCCGGTCGCGGCGGCCAAGTGGTGGCGCTATCAGACATATGACGACTGCGTGTTGATGGCCAGTGCCGACGTGGTGGGTCAGATCACCGGCAGCGAGCCCTCGGAACAGGACATCATCAACGTCGCGCAGTCAACACCCAGCACCGTGCACCCCGGCTCGATCTACATCACGCCGGCCGACCACCAGCACCCGGATTCGGGCAACGGCACCAGTCGCACCGACATCCCGACGCTGCTGGGGCATTACGGCATCAGCGTGACGACGACCGACGCGGGCCGCGCCCCGAAAAGCGGCGTTGCCACCGGTATCGATGCCCTCAAGCAGTACCTCGGCAGCGGCCGCGCGGTAATCGTCAGCCTGAATGCCGAAATGATCTGGGGTGAGCCGATTGAGAACACGGACGACGACGGCAACCCGGTATCCGACCACGCCGTGGTGGTCACCGGCGTCGACAGCGCCACAGGCGTGGTGCACCTCAACGACAGCGGCACCGCCAAAGGCAGCGACGAGCAAGTGCCCCTGGACCTGTTCACCAGGGCATGGGCAACCAGCCACTACTTCCTCGTCGTGACCAGCGGGAAGGTCAAATGAACCGCAACCCATTGCGGAACAGCACAATTGGCACCGATCGCCGATGACCGTCTCGACTGGACCGCGGTCGAGTCATCGGCCAATCGGTCTCGAATCGCCCAGGATGCACCAACTTCCCGCCGCTATGCCGCAGAATGACAGACGCACCCCATAGACAAGACCCATATGGACCAGGAAACAATGACGAGAAGGGCGCCGTACTGGCACCTCGCTATCCGAAGGCATCGGAAGGCCGCGGAGGACCCTGAAGGGCTGGTAGCGCGATGACCGACACACGTCTCGAGTTCGGCGTGCTCGGACCGCTGGAGATGAAGATCGACGGCGTGCTGGTGCCGTTGGGCACACCCAAGCAACGGGCGGTGCTGGCCATGCTGGTCATCAACCGCAACCGGCCGGTCGGGATTGACGCGCTGATCACCGCCCTGTGGGAGGAATGGCCGCCATCCGGCGCGCGGGCCAGCATCCACTCTTACGTGTCGAATCTGCGCAAGCTGGTCAGCGGCTCTGGGGCCGACCCCCGGGTTGTGTTGGCCGCGGCACCGCCGGGGTACCGCCTCACCATTCCCGAAACCACCTGCGATCTGGGCCGATTCATCGCCGAGAAGACGGCGGGCGTGCACGCCGCGGCGGCCGGCCGCTTCGAACAGGCCAGTCGGCACCTGTCGGCGGCGCTGGGCGAGTGGCGTGGCCCGGTGCTCGATGACCTCAGGGACTTCCAATTCGTCGACTCCTTCGCCACCGCCCTGGTCGAGGACAAGATCCTCGCGCACACGGCCAAGGCGGAGGCCGAGATCGCCTGTGGGCGAGCGTCGGCGGTCATCACCGAACTCGAGACGCTGACGGTGGAACATCCCTACCGGGAACCGCTGTGGGCGCAATTGATCACCGCCTACTACGTCAGTGATCGCCAGTCGGATGCGTTGAACGCCTACCGCCGGGTCAAGACCACGCTCGCCGACGACCTGGGCATCGACCCCGGCCCGACACTGCGCGCGCTGCACGACCGGATCCTGCGCCAGGAACCGTTGGACGCGAAGCAGAACGCCAAGGTCACTGCCGTCGGCACGGTCACGGCGCTCGACCAGCGCACCAACGCCGCACGTCAGAAGGTTGCCGCCTACCTGCACGAAATCGCCACCGGCCGCGACTACCCGTTGCGCTCGGCGGCCACCCGGATCGGCCGACTCAGCGACAATGACATCGTCCTGGACAGCGCAAACGTCAGCCGCCACCACGCGGTCATCGTCGACACGGGAACCAACTTCATCATCAACGACCTGCGGTCATCGAACGGCGTTCACGTGCGGCACCAACGGATCCGGGTCGCCGCGACGATCAGCGACGGCGACCACATCGGAATCTGTGATCACGAGTTCACCTTCCGGATTGCCGCGCAGACACAAGCGTGACGTTTGCCCGTCGAGGGTCAAAGCGCGTTCGGCGCAACGCGATTCCGCGCTACTTTCGGCTGCTCCGGCGGTGTCGCACGTGGCGCGATGATTGGCCCGCACAGCGGAATTTCCGCGCGACGGCGCCCACCGCGTTATCGGCCGCCTTATTGGCAAGCGCACACCGCCCCGATTACCGTCATGGTTGCTGTACCCGTGGTTGCGTTCGATGCGATACGTGGCGGCTGTTGATAGTGTCGGCGGGATTCGGGTTGGTGGAGGAGGAGCGGCGATGAGCGAGGCATCAGACTCGCGGGTGGGCTCGATGTTCGGGCCCTACCATCTCAAGCGGTTGCTGGGCCGCGGCGGGATGGGCGAGGTCTACGAGGCCGAGCACACCGTCAA
>NZ_LZMH01000007.1 GCF_001673635.1 Mycobacterium asiaticum | reverse complement strand
GACGTGAAAGCACCCGACACGCCGGGCGTGCGGGTGCTTTCACGTCTGCTCGCGCAACCTAACTGGGGCTCGATCTCCAGGACGGCGCGCACTGCGGCGCGGAGTTGCTGGCGGGCCGTGTTGCTGCGCAGGCGGTTGCGTCGCAGCAGGATCGCGGTCGGCAGATCGACGATGCACACGGTGATGGCGTCCACCGCGGCCGCGTCCTTGCGGTTCCACACCCGCTGCGCGAGGCGGATCATCAGCTCGATCAACATCGACTCGAGTTTTCTGATCTCCGTATGAAGGTCATCGGGTAGTCCGGGGTCGAGCAGCTCGTCGCGAGGCACTGTCAACAGCAGCCGGCACGAATCCGGGTGCCCCTCGGCGAACGCGGCGGGGATGTCGGCCGCGGCCGCCACGGCCTCGATCGCCGCCGGTCGGCCCGGCGCGGCCAGCGCGGCGTCGACCACCGCCGTCTGCGCCTCCAAGAACCGCCGGCCCGCCCGCAGCCAGGCGTGAGCGAGCACGCCCGCTCGCGAACCGAAGCTGTGGTAGAGCGCGCCGTTGGACACGCCAACTTCCGCACTGATCGCCCGGATGGTCACGGCGGCCGGGCCAGACCTTACCGCCAGCGATTCCACAACATCCAGTACCCGGTCGGTGTCGTGGACGCGGGGGCGAGGCACACGTAGCAGAGTAACAGAGCATCTGCTCTATTACATGGACCGCTGGTGACCGGATTTGATCGGGACGAATTCAGGCGGTGGCCGGGACTACTGGGACTACTTCAGCGGTGGCGATCGCGCCCTCGATACGGCGTTTGCGGCTCCGGACTACGCCGGCAGCGGCCAGGGCCAGGCAGATCGAGGCCGGCACGATCAGGGCATGCCCACCGATGCGGGCCCCGGCCATCAGGCCGGCCACCGCACCGGTCAGGAACAGCAGCAGCGTCGCGCTGAGGATCGCCGCCTTCCATTTGTCGATGCCCTCTTGGCGGCTGCGGCCTAGCATCAACCCGAGGTCGGTGACGGTTCCGGTGAAGTGCGTGGTGCGGACCGGCATGCCGCGGAAACTCGAGGTCAGGCCGTTCTGCAGGCCCAGCGCCGAGGCGGCCAGCAGCGCTTGGACCGCGGTCTCCTCGATGCCCGAGCCCAGGATCAGGGATTTGATGTCCGATTCTTCGATGCCTGCGGCTGCGAGTAGGAGCAACGACGCTTGGATGGCTAACACGGCGGCGTGCCGGGAGCCGATATGAACACGTTTGGAAGCGAGCAGCGCCCCGGCGGTGGCCGCCCCGATCAAAAAGCCCAGGAGAATGGCGAACAACACGTGGCTCTCGTAGCGCCAGGGATGTGCCCGGTCCATGCCGATCTGGGTGGTGATGCCGGTGAGATTGCCGACGGGAACGGCCATGATGAGGATTGCGACCGCGTTTACCCAGCCCGCGTTCAGTGCCAGCAGCGAGCTGTAGCCGAGCATGCGGCCCTGCGAGGACATACCCCGCCTGGGTTCCGAACGCCGCAGCACCATGGCCTCGTCTACTCGCTTCCCCCGCTGAAACTTTCGGCAAGCCTAACAACAACATCACGAATTAAATTTCGGATTTTGGACTTCATAGAAGGCCCATATACGGAGGCTGTCCACATATGAATCCACCCCGGGAACAAAGTGTTGGCCGGCGCCGTTAGGATGATCAGCAAGTTGAGTGATTAACGCTCAAGTCTGGGTTGACAGCAATTGGTTGGCCGGAGCAGTCTTGAGCGGGGTTCACTCAGCATAGTGCAGTAAACAGAAGCTCTAGATATTCAGGAGGCATCACTATGGCTCGTGCGGTCGGCATCGACCTCGGGACCACCAACTCCGTCGTCGCAGTTCTGGAGGGTGGCGACCCCGTCGTCGTCGCCAACTCCGAGGGCTCGAGGACGACTCCATCCGTCGTGGCGTTCGCGCGCAACGGCGAAGTGCTCGTTGGCCAACCAGCTAAGAACCAGGCGGTGACGAACGTCGACCGCACCATCCGATCGGTGAAGCGCCACATGGGCACCGACTGGTCGGTGGACATCGACGACAAGAAGTACACCGCCCCGGAGATCAGCGCCCGGGTCCTGCAGAAGCTCAAGCGGGACGCCGAGGCTTACCTGGGTGAGGACATCACCGACGCGGTGATCACCGTTCCCGCCTACTTCAACGACGCCCAGCGTCAGGCCACCAAGGACGCCGGCCAGATCGCCGGTCTCAACGTCCTGCGCATCGTCAACGAGCCGACCGCGGCCGCGTTGGCCTACGGCCTGGACAAGGGTGAGAAGGAACAGACCATCCTGGTCTTCGACCTCGGCGGCGGTACCTTCGACGTCTCGCTGCTCGAGATCGGTGAGGGCGTGGTCGAGGTGCGTGCCACCAGCGGTGACAACCACCTCGGTGGCGACGACTGGGACGAGCGCGTGGTGCAGTGGCTGGTCGATAAGTTCAAGGGCACCAGCGGCATTGACCTGACCAAGGACAAGATGGCCATGCAGCGGCTGCGCGAGGCGGCCGAGAAGGCCAAGATCGAGTTGTCCTCCTCGGGCAGCACGTCGATCAACCTGCCCTACATCACCGTTGACGCGGACAAGAACCCCCTGTTCCTGGACGAGCAACTCACGCGGGCCGAGTTCCAGAAGATCACGCAGGATCTGCTCGACCGCACCCGTCAGCCGTTCCAGTCGGTGATCAAGGACGCCGGAATCTCGGTGTCCGACATCGACCACGTCGTGCTGGTGGGTGGCTCGACCCGGATGCCCGCGGTGACCGACCTGGTCAAGGAACTCACCGGCGGCAAGGAGCCCAACAAGGGCGTCAACCCCGACGAGGTGGTGGCGGTCGGTGCGGCTCTGCAGGCCGGCGTCCTGAAGGGCGAGGTGAAAGACGTTCTGCTGCTTGACGTTACGCCGCTGAGCCTGGGTATCGAGACCAAGGGTGGCGTGATGACCAAGCTCATCGAGCGCAACACCACCATCCCGACCAAGCGGTCGGAGACCTTCACCACGGCCGACGACAACCAGCCGTCGGTGCAGATCCAGGTCTATCAGGGTGAGCGCGAGATCGCCTCGGCCAACAAGCTGCTGGGCAGCTTCGAGTTGACCGGTATCGCTCCGGCGCCGCGTGGTGTCCCGCAGATCGAGGTCACCTTCGACATCGACGCCAACGGCATCGTGCACGTCACGGCCAAGGACAAGGGCACCGGCAAGGAGAACACGATCCGCATCCAGGAGGGCTCCGGCATCTCCAAGGAAGAGATCGACCGGATGATCAAGGAAGCCGAGGCGCACGCGGACGAAGACCGCAAGCGTCGCGAGGAGGCCGACGTTCGCAACCAAGCCGAGACGCTGGTCTACCAGACGGAGAAGTTCGTCAAAGAACAGCGTGAGGCCGAGGGCGGTTCCAAGGTGCCCGAAGAAACGCTGAGCAAGGTGGAAGCCGCTGTGGCAGAAGCAAAGTCGGCGTTGGGCGGCCAGGACATCGGCGCGATCAAGTCGGCGATGGAGAAGCTCGGCCAGGAGTCGCAGGCGCTGGGGCAGGCGATCTACGAGGCGGCTCAGGCTGATGGCGCCGCCGCCGGCGGTCAGCCCGGTGGGGCCGGTTTCGACCAGGCCGGTTCGGCTGACGACGTCGTGGACGCGGAGGTGGTCGACGACGACCGGGAGTCCAAGTGACCAACGGGAATCAGCAACCAGAAGGCAACCAGCAGGAACCGGTGACCGTCACCGACAAGCGGCGCATCGATCCCGAAACTGGTGAACCCCGTCAGGCTTCTCCCGGCGCTCCGGCGCCGGGAGAGCCGGCCGGGGCCGCGTCGTCGGAAAAGGTCGCAGAGCTGACCGCCGATCTGCAGCGGGTGCAGGCGGATTTCGCCAACTACCGCAAGCGGGCCATGCGTGACCAACAGGCGGCGGCCGACCGGGCCAAGGCCACGGTGGTCAGTCAGTTGCTGGGCGTGCTCGACGATCTGGAACGGGCGCGCAAGCACGGCGACCTGGAGTCGGGGCCGATGAAGGCCGTGGCGGACAAGCTGACCAACACGCTGACCGGGTTGGGGCTCACCGCGTTCGGCGCCGAGGGCGAGGACTTCGACCCGGCGCTACACGAAGCAGTGCAGCACGAGGGTGACGGTGGGCCGGGATCCAAGCCGGTGATCGGAACCGTCATGCGGCAGGGCTACCAGCTCGGTGAACAGGTCCTTCGGCACGCGATGGTCGGCGTCGTGGACACGGTCGCCGACGAGCAGGCGGCAACCGACGCCGCCGGTTCGTCGACCGAACACCCCGACACGAGCGATAACGCCGACGGCTCCGGTGATTAAGGCACAGAATCTACGAGAGGGTGAGGAGGTGACGCGACATGGCTCAGCGTGAATGGGTCGAGAAGGACTTCTATAAGGAGCTGGGCGTCTCCTCTGACGCCAGTGCCAAGGACATCAAGACCGCGTACCGCAAATTGGCGTCCGATCTGCATCCGGACAAGAACCCCAGCGGAGCCGAACGATTCAAAGCGGTCTCCGAGGCCTACAGCGTCCTGTCCGATGAGGCCAAGCGCAAGGAGTACGACGAGACCCGCCGGCTGTTCGCCGGCGGGGGCTTCGGTGGCGGCCGGCGGTTCAACACGGGCGGTTTCGGTGGTTTCGCCGGCGGCGGTGACGGTGCCGAGTTCAATCTGAACGACCTGTTCGACGCCGCCGGGCGATCCGGTGGAGCCAACATCGGCGACCTGTTCGGCGGCTTGTTCGGCCGCGGGAGCACCGCTCGTCCCACCCGGCCCCGGCGCGGCAACGACCTCGAGACCGAGACCGAACTGGATTTCATCGAGGCCGCCAAGGGCGTCGCCATGCCTCTGCGGCTGACCAGCCCGGCGCCGTGCACCAATTGCCACGGCAGCGGTGCACGTCCGGGCACCAGCCCGAAGGTATGTCCGAACTGCAACGGCGCCGGCGTCATCAGCCGCAACCAGGGCGCGTTCGGTTTCTCCGAGCCTTGCACCGAATGCCGGGGCAGTGGCTCGATCATCGAGCACCCATGTGAGGAGTGCGGCGGCAACGGCGCGATTACCCGGACCCGCACCATCAACGTGCGGATTCCCCCGGGTGTGGAGGACGGGCAGCGGATCAGGCTGGCCGGGCAGGGTGAGGCCGGATTGCGCGGTGCCCCATCGGGTGATCTGTATGTGACCGTGCACGTGCGTCCGGACAAGGTATTCGGCCGCGACGGTGACGACCTTACCGTGACCGTGCCGGTCAGCTTCACTGAATTAGCATTGGGCTCAACGCTTTCGGTGCCCACGCTGGACGGCAAGGTGGGTGTGCGGGTGCCGAAGGGCACCGCGGACGGCCGGATCCTGCGGGTGCGTGGACGCGGGGTGCCCAAGCGCAGTGGTGGTAGCGGCGACCTACTCGTCACCGTCAAGGTGGCGGTGCCGCCGAACCTGGAGGGTGCCGCCCAGGAGGCGCTGGAGGCCTACGCGGCGGCCGAGCGGGCCAGCGGGTTCGACCCGCGAGCGGGATGGGCAGGTAATCGCTGATGGCTATGCACTCGAAGAAGAAAGAGGAGTCGCGGACGTTCCTGATCTCGGTGGCCGCCGAGCTGGCCGGCATGCACGCGCAGACGTTGCGCACCTACGACCGGCTCGGCCTCGTCAGTCCACAACGCACGCCCGGAGGCGGGCGTCGCTACTCCGAGCACGATGTGGACCTGTTGCGCGAGGTGCAGCGTCTCTCTCAGGACGAAGGCGTCAACCTCGCCGGCATCAAGCGCATCATCGAGTTGACCAATCAGGTTGAAGCGTTGCAGTCCAGGCTCAAGGAGATGGCGGAAGAGATTGCGGTGCTGCGTGCCAACCAGCGCCGCGAGATCGCGGTGGTGCCCAAGAGCCGGGCGCTGGTCGTGTGGCAGCCGCGCAACCCGCGTTAACCTGCCGGCGCGAAAACCTCGTATTAGTGCGTTAATATCCGAATCCTGCTCGTCCCGGCATTCCGCAGCATCACTCACCCGAAGAGGTGTTCCTTGGAGTTCCTTGTTGCTGCACCGGAGTTCGTTACCGCTGCCGCCAACGACCTGGCGCACCTCGGTTCCAATCTGACCGCGGCCAACGCGGCGGCTTTGGCTCCCACTTCACAAGTTCTGGCCGCAGGTGCGGACGAGGTGTCGGAAGCGATTGCCGCGTTGTTCGGCGCGCACGGGCAGGCCTACCAGGCGCTCAGCGACCAGGCGCAACGCTTTCAACAGCAGTTCGTGCAGTTGATGAACGCGGGCGCGGACGCGTACGCCCACGCCGAGGCCGCGAACGCATCGCCGTTGGAAGCTGTTCAGCAACAGGTGTTGCGCGCGATCAATGCGCCGACCCAGTTGCTCTTGGGCCGCCCGTTGATCGGCGACGGAGCGGCCGGTGGAACGGTCAACGGGGTAGGTCAGGCAGGCGGCGCGGGCGGGATCCTGTACGGCAACGGCGGCGCCGGTGGCGCAAGCACGCTCACTGGGGTGGCGGGTGGCAACGGTGGCGTCGGAGGCCTGATCGGGAACGGTGGCGCGGGCGGCAGAGGCGGTTTCGGCGGAGCCGGCGGTGCAGGCGGGAACGCCGGGCTCTTCGGTATCGGCGGCTCAGGGGGTGCTGGTGGTGATCCGGTGGCGTCCGTTGCCGGTGGCGAGGGCGGTGCCGGGGGTATGGGTGGATACATCTTCGGCGCCGGCGGCGCGGGTGGAGCAGGCGGTAGCAGCGGCAGTTTCACCAGCACCAATGGAGGTGCCGGCGGTCGCGGCGGCAGTGCGGGACTGATCGGCAGCGGCGGTATCGGGGGAACCGGGGGCGCGGGCTATGTCCCCAGCGGCGTCCATAGCGGCGGTGCCGGGGGCGGCGGCGGTAACGGCGGTCTGCTGTTCGGTGACGGCGGGAGTGGCGGCGGGGGTGGCGACGCCGGACACAACGGCTCCGGTGGAGACGGTGGTGCGGGCGGGAAAGCCGCGCTGATCGGCGCCGGGGGTGCCGGGGGCGCCGGCGGTGTTGGCAGCTCGAATCGGCCGGGGGGAGCGGGTGGCCACGGCGGGGATGCGTGGCTGATCGGTAACGGCGGGCACGGCGGCAGTGGTGGTGGCGGCGTGTTGCCCGGTCCTGCCGGTGCAGGAGGCGCTGCCGGGATACTGTTCGGCGTGGCGGGTTGATCGAGCGGTCAGACGCGGATCGAGAACTGCGCGAAGGCAGGCTCACCCGGCTGTGCTGAGCGGAAGCCGCCGCGGCGCAGCGCATCGGTAGGGGCGGCCATCGGCTCGAAGCACACCAAATCCTCGCCCGGCGGTGCGAAGATTTGCGCGGCGCTGTAGCCGCGTTCGAAATGCACTTCCAGCCGGCGGTCGCCGCCGGACACGGCGAACACCGCGCCCTGGTCAACCTGGTCGTATGCATCGTCAAAGCTTTTGTCGCCCAACGCTTCCCGGGTAGCCGGCCACGGGCTCGTCGCACCGGTCGGCAGACCCTTGTCGTCGAGCGCCAGGTGCCGCAGCGGCGGCGTCTCGATGATCCACTCGCCGCGGGCCACACCCGGCAACTGCAGATAGGGATGAAAGCCGAAGCACAGCGGCACGGCCCGATCGCCGGTGGGGGTCACCGTGGTCCGTACCGTCAGCGTCCGGTCGGCCAATCGGACGGTGACGTGCAGGACGTGCGGATACGGGAAGCTGGCCAGCAGTCGCGGGTCGGCACCGAAGTCCACCTCGGCGCTCAATTCGTTGGCCGACTCGATGGTCACCTGCCAGTCGGGATAGGCGGCCAGGGTGCCGTGGATCGGCAATCCATTCGGGTCGGCGCGCACCCTGTTCTCGCCCGGTGTCACCATGACGGTGACGTTCTCGGCGGTATAGGTGTTGTCTCCCAAGCGATTTGCCCATGGGTACAGGATGGGAATGCCCATGGTCTTGCCGGCCGAGAGGTAGGCGTCCAGTCCGCGTCGTTGGCCGAGCAACTCCACACCGTCGTCGCTGAGCGACGTGCCGATCATGCCCGCGTCGGGCACGAATTGCGTCGTCACCGGGGACGCGGGGTCGCGCAGCGTGACGACGTGCACCGGCTCAGCCTAACGTGACAGCGGGTCGTGCTGAATGCGTTCGGGCGGCGCGCCTTTGGCCACCAGCGCTGCCTTGGTCGCGCGGATCATGTCTGGCCCGCCGGCGATCAGGATCTGCCGGTCGCCCCAGCCGCCGTACCGGGTCACCACCTCCAGGAGCCGGCCGGTCTGGCGCACGTGCAGCCCGCGCGGTGGCGACGGGTCGGGATACTCGGCGGCCCAGGGCGGATCGCCGTTGTACTCCGAGACCGGCGTCACCGACAGCCAAGGATTGTGCGCGGCGACCTGCCACAGCGTGCGCAGGTCATACAGTTCGCAGCGATAGCGCGCGCCGAAGAACAAGTGCACCCGCGGGTTCTCGGCGAAGCGGCTCAGGTCCATGATCAGCGCGCGCAATGGAGCCAGCCCGGTGCTCCCGGCGACCATCAGCACGTCACTGCCGTTGCGGTCGACCCGCAGGCCGCCGTGCGGACCGGACAGCCGCCACCGATCGCCCGGCCGGGTCTCGCCGACGATCGCGTTGCTGACCAGCCCGCCGGGCACCACCCGGACGTGGAACTCGATGCCGCCGGCGGGGTCGGCGGGGATGGCGGGGCTGAGGTATCGCCAGCGACGCGGGCACTGCGGGATCTGCACGTTGAGGTATTGGCCGGGGTGGTGGTGCAGCGGCCGATCCAGATGCAACCGGACGACCGCGAGATCCCGTGACACTCGAGAGTGTTCGATGACGGTGCCGTCCCACCACGCCGGTTCGTCCTCGGAGTCCGCCGCGCCGCTCATAACCCCGGCGAACAGATTGAGCGACTGGTCGGCCGCTTGTTGCACGGGAGCAGTCCAGGCGCCGCCCAGGTGTGAGCCCAGCGCCGAGTAGAGCGCGTCGCGCAGTGTCTGGTAGTGGCCGGGCGCCACGCCGTACTTGCGGTGGTCGCGGCCGAGCTGGGCAAGGAAGGCCACTGGGGCGTCGGCGCGCTGGGCGACCAATTCGCCGTAGAGCCAATGCATCGCATGCGCGAAAGCGGCCCGCTGGCTGTCCATCTCGGGTGGAAACAGGTCACGCACCGACGTGTCGAGGGCGAACCAGTGTGTGTAGAAGCGCCGGACGAGTTCGTTGGAGCCGGTCGACGGGTCGGGGGCAAAGGCGTCCCGCAACACCTGCAGTGCGTCTCGGTCGTCCAGGCCCACGTACGCCGATTCTAGGGGTGCGGCCAACCGGCGCGAGCAGACGCGAATGCCCCTTTTTTCGCGGCGTGTCGGGGACTTTTACGTCTGCTCGCCGAATTGGTTAGACTTGAGCGGAACAGACTCAACCTTGACTGCGTTGTAATACGCGACAAGCATTTTTCTAGACGTACCCCGAACGGAGGTGTCGTGGACTCTTTCAACCCGACCACCAAGACGCAGGCGGCCCTGACGTCGGCGCTACAGGCTGCCTCGGCGGCCGGTAACCCCGAGATCAGGCCCGCTCATCTGCTGTTGGCGCTGCTGACGCAGAACGACGGGATCGCTGCACCGCTGCTGGAGGCTGTCGGTGTCGAGCCCGCCACCGTTCGCGCCGAGGCGCAGCGCGTGCTGGACCGTTTGCCGCAGATCAGCGGTTCCAGCTCACAACCCCAACTGTCCCGCGAATCGCTGGCGGCCATCACGACCGCGCAGCAGCTGGCCACCGAGATGGACGACGAGTACGTCTCGACCGAGCACCTGATGGTCGGGTTGGCCACCGGCGACTCCGACGTCGCCAAGCTGCTGACCGGCCACGGCGCCTCACCGCAGGCGTTGCGGGAAGCGTTCGTCAAGGTGCGCGGCAGCGCGCGTGTGACCAGCGCCGACCCCGAAGCCACCTACCAGGCGCTGGAGAAGTACTCCACCGACCTGACCGCCCGCGCCCGCGACGGCAAACTCGACCCGGTTATCGGACGGGACAACGAGATTCGCCGCGTGGTGCAGGTGCTGTCTCGTCGTACCAAGAACAACCCGGTATTGATCGGTGAACCCGGCGTCGGCAAGACCGCCATCGTCGAGGGCCTGGCGCAACGCATCGTGGCCGGCGACGTCCCCGAGAGTCTGCGCGACAAGACCGTCGTTGCCCTGGACCTCGGATCCATGGTGGCCGGCGCGAAGTACCGCGGCGAGTTCGAGGAACGGCTCAAGGCGGTGCTCGACGACATCAAAAACTCGGCGGGCCAGATAATCACGTTCATCGATGAGTTGCACACCATCGTGGGCGCCGGCGCGACCGGCGAGGGCGCGATGGACGCCGGCAACATGATCAAGCCGATGCTGGCCCGCGGCGAGCTCCGCCTGGTCGGTGCCACCACGCTCGACGAGTACCGCAAGTACATCGAGAAGGACGCGGCGCTGGAGCGTCGCTTCCAGCAGGTGTTCGTCGGTGAGCCGTCGGTGGAGGACACCGTCGGCATCCTGCGCGGGCTCAAGGACCGCTATGAGGTGCACCACGGGGTACGGATCACCGACTCCGCGCTGGTCGCCGCGGCGACGCTGTCCGACCGCTACATCACCGCACGCTTCCTGCCGGACAAGGCCATCGACCTGGTCGACGAGGCCGCCAGCCGGTTGAAGATGGAGATCGACTCCCGCCCCGTCGAGATCGACGAGGTCGAGCGGCTGGTGCGGCGGCTCGAGATCGAAGAGATGGCGCTGGCCAAAGAGGAGGACGCGGCCTCGAAGGAACGCCTCGAGAAGCTGCGCGCCGAGTTGGCCGACCAGAAGGAGAAGCTGGCGGAACTGACGACACGCTGGCAGAACGAGAAGAACGCCATCGACATCGTCCGCGAGCTCAAGGAACAGCTCGAGGTGCTGCGCGGGGAGTCCGACCGCGCCGAACGCGACGGCGACCTGGCCAAGGCCGCAGAACTGCGCTACGGCCGCATCCCGGAAGTCGAGAAGAAACTTGACGCCGCGCTCCCCCAAGCCGAGGCCCGCGAGAACGTCATGCTCAAGGAAGAGGTCGGCCCCGACGACATCGCCGATGTGGTGTCGGCCTGGACCGGCATCCCCGCCGGTCGGCTACTGGAAGGCGAGACCGCCAAGCTGCTGCGCATGGAGGACGAGCTGGGCAAGCGCGTCATCGGCCAGAAGAAGGCGGTGGCCGCGGTGTCCGATGCCGTGCGGCGCGCGCGGGCCGGGGTGGCCGACCCGAACCGGCCGACTGGTTCGTTCATGTTCCTCGGTCCCACCGGCGTGGGTAAGACGGAGTTGGCGAAGGCGTTGGCGGACTTCCTGTTCGACGACGAGCGCGCCATGGTCCGGATCGACATGAGCGAATACGGCGAGAAGCACTCGGTGGCCCGGCTCGTCGGTGCCCCGCCCGGCTACATCGGTTACGACCAGGGCGGCCAGCTCACCGAGGCGGTGCGGCGCAGGCCGTACACCGTGATCCTGTTCGACGAGGTCGAGAAGGCGCACCCGGACGTGTTCGACGTGCTGCTGCAGGTGCTCGACGAGGGCCGGTTGACCGATGGCCAGGGCCGCACGGTCGACTTCCGCAATACCATCCTGATCCTGACGTCCAACCTTGGGTCGGGCGGCGACGAGGACATGGTGATGGCGGCGGTGCGCGCGGCGTTCAAGCCGGAGTTCATCAACCGGCTCGACGACGTGATCATCTTCGCCGGCCTCGAACCCGGCGAGCTGGTGCAGATCGTCGACATCCAGCTTGCGCAACTGCAGAAGCGGCTCGCGCAGCGTCGCCTCACGCTTGAGGTGTCGCTGCCCGCCAAGCAGTGGCTGGCCCAGCGCGGCTTCGACCCGATCTACGGTGCTCGTCCGCTGCGCCGGTTGGTGCAGCAGGCAATCGGCGACCAGCTGGCCAAGATGCTGCTGGCCGGTGACGTGCACGACGGCGACATCGTGCCGGTCAATGTCAGCGCCGACGGCGACTCGCTGGTGCTCGGCTAACCCCCGCGAAAAGACGCAAAAGCGCCCCAAAACAACCGTTTTGGGGCGCTTTTGCGTCTGCTCGCCACCTAACCGAGCTCGAATTCCCGGGTCTGGGCACCGGCGTCGATGATGGCCTGGAGCCGTTCTCGGGCCACCGGCTGGGCGAGCGCCTCGCGAAACAGCTGATCCTCGATGCGCAGGCCGGTCGGCAAATCGTTGGACAACGCGGCGTCGACCGCGCGCTTGGCTGCCGCGATGGCGCTCTGCGGGGCCGAAGCGATGCGCGCGGCCAGTTTGTCGACGAACCGCCGCAACTTGTCGGGCGGCAGCGCGCGGTCGACGTACCCCCAGGCCTCGGCGGTGGCAGCGTCGATATCCCGGCAGCCCAGAATCACCTCCAAAGCACGCCCGCGGCCGACCAGCCGCGGCAGCCGCTGGGTGCCGCCCCCGCCGGGGATGATCCCCATCGCCACCTCGGGCTGGCCGAAGACCGCCTTCCCCAGAGCCGCGTAGCGCATGTCGAACGCCATCGCCCACTCGCTGCCGCCGCCCCGGCAAATCCCTTCGATGACCGCGATCGTCGCCTTCGGCAGGGCCCGGAACTCCTCCATTACGGCGTGGAAGTAGCTGAGCTCGTCGTGCAGCCCGGAGTCGTCGGTGGGTAGGTCGAGGATCATGCCGACGTCCGCGTGCGCAATGAAGAACTCCGGGTCGGCCGAGTCGACGACCAGCACGCGGACGTCGTCGTCGGCCGCCACCTCCCGGGTAAGGCGCACGATCTCGTCCGCGAACCGCAGATCGAGCAGGTTGAGCGGCGGATTGTCGATCGTCGCGCGGCAGATACCGCTGCTTACCGAGACGCGCATCAGTCGGTAGCTGTCGAAACTCATGACCGAAAACCCTACGCGGACGTTCGTGCGGGTATTCGGTCCTGTGATTCGGTTGTGACCTGCTCGGATTCTTCGTTCGGTACCGACTACAGATACTCTGTTGGGGATGGTCCCGCTCTGGTTCACGCTCTCCGCACTGTGCTTCGTCGGTGCGGCGGTGTTGCTGTACGTCGACATCGATCGGCGGCGCGGGCGCAGCAGGCGCCGCAGGTCCTGGGCCAGGTCGCACGGCTTCGATTACGAGCGCGAATCGACCGACATCCTGCACCGCTGGAAGCGTGGCGTGATGTCCACCGTCGGGGATGTGCCGGCCCACAACGTCGTGCTGGGCCAGATCCGCGGCGAGGCCGTGTACATCTTCGACCTCGAGGAAGTCGCCACGGTGATCGCCCTGCACCGCAAGGTCGGCACCAACGTGGTGGTGGACCTGCGGCTCAAGGGCCTCAAAGAGCCGCGCGAGAGCGACATCTGGCTGCTGGGGGCGATCGGGCCCCGCATGGTGTACTCCACCAACCTCGACGCGGCCCGCCGTGCCTGCGACCGGCGGATGGTCACCTTCGCGCACACCGCACCGGACTGCGCCGAGATCATGTGGAACGAGCAGAACTGGACGCTGGTCGCGATGCCGATCGCCAGCACCCGGGCGCAATGGGACGAGGGGCTGCGCACGGTGCGCCAGTTCAACGATCTGCTGCGGGTGTTGCCGCCGCTGCCGGCGGAGACCCCGGAGGACGAGAGTGAGGGCGAGAGCCGCCGCAGTGCTGCCCCCGGTCGTCCGTTGGCGTCGGCCGCACGTGCGGAGTTGCCGCAGCGCCGCACTCAAGCTGACCCGGCCGCCGGCGTCATGCCGGATCCGGCCCGCCGTGCCGCCGAGCCGATCCGCCGGGAGCCGCGAGCGGGCCGCAACGGCCATCAGGCCAGCAACTACCAGCACTGAGAGCACATGCCCCGACCCGTTGCGCTGATCACTGGGCCGACGTCCGGCATTGGTGCCGGATATGCACGCCGTTATGCCCGCGACGGCTACGACCTCGTTCTGGTCGCCCGCGACGTCGGACGCCTCGAGCAGCTGGCCGGTGAACTACAGTCCGAGGCCGGCGACATCGAGCTGCTGCCTGCGGACCTGGCCGAGGCCGCCGGCCGCGACAAAGTGTCGGAACGACTCGCCGACGGGGTGCGGGTCCTGGTCAACAACGCCGGCTTCGGCACCTCCGGCGACTTCTGGGAAGCCGACCCCGCGCAGCTGCAGAAGCAACTCGACGTCAACGTCACCGCCGTCATGCATCTGACCCGTGCCGCGCTGCCGGCCATGCTCGATGCCCGCGCGGGCACCGTCATCAACATCGCCAGTGTTGCCGGGTTGCTGCCCGGCCGCGGCTCGACATATTCGGCCTCCAAAGCGTGGGTCATCTCGTTCAGCGAGGGCCTGGCCAACGGGTTGCAGGGCACCGGTGTCGGCGTGCACGCGGTGTGCCCCGGGTACGTTCGCACCGAGTTCCACAGCCGCGCCGGGCTCGACATGGCCCAGGTGCCGTCGTTCATGTGGCTGGAAGTGGACGACGTGGTCAGCGAGAGCCTGTCCGATATCGCGGACGGCAAGGTGATCAGCATCCCGAGCGCGCAGTACAAGTTCCTCGTCGCCACGGGTCGGGCGATGCCGCGCCGCCTGACCCGGTTGGCCACCAAGCGATTCGGCAGCGGTCGTGGCCGAACCTGATCGGCAGGCCCGCACCGAACTGGCCGAGCTGGTGCGGCGGCTTTCCGTGGTGCACGGGCGGGTCACGTTGTCGTCGGGCAAGGAGGCCGACTACTACGTCGACCTGCGCCGCGCCACCCTCCACCATCGGGCCTCGGCCCTGATCGGTCGGCTGATGCGGGAGATCACCGCCGACTGGGATTACGCGCTCGTCGGCGGCCTGACACTGGGCGCTGACCCGGTGGCGACCGCGATCATGCATGCGCCCGGTCGGCCGATCGACGCCTTCGTCGTCCGCAAATCGGTGAAAACCCATGGACTGCAGCGGCTTATCGAAGGTTCCGACGTTGCCGGTCAGCGGGTGCTGGTGGTCGAGGACACCAGCACCACCGGCGGTTCCGCGCTGACGGCGGTGCGCGCCGTGCGCGACGCCGGGGGCGAGGTCATCGGCGTGGCCACCGTCGTGGACCGGGCCACCGGCGCCGCCGAGGCAATCGAAGGCGAGGGCGTTCCGTACCGCAGCGTGCTGGGCCTGGCCGATCTGGGGTTGGGCTAGGCCGCCGACGGTGCGATCCCTCGTTGCGCTCGTCCTGGCTCTCGCCTGCCTGGTGGGCTGCTCGGGCTCCAACGGTCCCGCCCGGATCTTCGGCGCGTCCAGCGCGCGCGTCGGCGAATCCCAGGCGGTGCTCGGCTGGAACATCTCGGTGACGAACTTCCGGTGGACGGAAGACTACGTACTGGTCGACGTCGACGCTGCCCCGACCGATCCTGCCAAGCCGCACGCCAAGCCCGAAGACATCCGGTTCGGGCTGTACGGCGCGCTGTCGCACCCGATGGAGTTCAACGGGCTGAACAGCTGCAACGACGCGGTGACCAAGACCCCGCAAGTGCGCACACCGCTGACCGCACCGCCCAACCGGCTCACCGGCACGGTCTGTCTCGGCCCGCTCAAGGAGCGCAGCGTGGTCCGGGGCATCTACGCGTACTCGCCCAACGAGCGGATCCCTGACACCGCGGCCGCCTACGCGGCGGCCTTCCCAGTGGGCCTGTTGCCGACCAACGTCAACGACACCGGCCTGGTCGTCAAGAGCACCAGCGTGTCGGCCTGGCGCGCCGACGGCAAGCCGATCACCAACGCTCAGTTGGGCGATCCGGCGGCCTTCAACGGCAACGGCTACATGCTGCTGGCCTTGGAGGCCGGCGCGGTGGGGGCGCGCTATCGCGAGGACTCCGCCCGCCGGGGCGGGCCCATGATGTTGCTGGCCGCCCCGACGCTGCCCGGGCGCGGGCTCAATCCGGCGTGCGCGGCCTATGGCGCCTCGGTATTGATCCTGCCCGACGAATCGCGGGACTCGGTTCAGGTCAACGCGTCGCTGTGCACACAGGGCGAGGTCAATCAGGCGGTGTTGTACGCGACGATCGCGATCGTCGGCACCCATGCCGCGGTCTGGCTCTCCCGGTGAGTGAACCCGGGCCCACCGAATGGGGCGCCCCGGTCACGGGTGTCGGGCCCTGGCCCGGTGACCCGCCCGACGATCCGCGCTATGACCCAAATCTGCTGCGCGACGGGGATACTCGCAACGTCGTCGACGCCTACCGGTACTGGACCCGCGAGGCAATCGTGGCCGACATCGACCGGCGCCGGCACCCCCTGCACATCGCGATCGAGAACTTCGGGCACGACGCCAATATCGGCTCGGTGGTGCGCACCGCCAACGCCTTCGCCGTGGACACCGTCCATATCGTCGGCCGGCGCCGGTGGAATCGCCGCGGCGCCATGGTCACCGACCGCTATCAACGACTGCGGCACCACGCCGGCGCCGACGAACTGATGATCTTCGCCGCCGCCGCCGGACTGACGGTGGTTGCGGTCGACAACGTCCCCGGTGCCGTTCGGCTGGAACAGGTTTCGTTGCCCCGGAACTGCCTGTTGGTGTTCGGGCAGGAGGGACCCGGCATCACCGTCGAAACGCGCACCGGCGCGGCGATGACGGTGTCGATCGCCCAATTCGGATCGACGCGCAGCATCAACGCCGGTGTGGCAGCGGGGATTGCGATGCACGCCTGGATACGGCAGCACGCCGATCTCGACCAGGCCTGGTGATGGCTAACTCCACAACGTGACGTGAATCTTGGGCCGAAACCGGGTCACCCCAACGCCACTGCCCCGAATCATCGCCTGGATGCACCTCGGTGTGGTGATGAAACGGACCAGCTCCGATACCGCGGGCTGACGGGCCGAGGGCGCCAGCGTCGCCGCGCACCACTCGCCGGACTTGTCCAGTCCCGGCCCGACGACGTGCGACAACCGGCCCGCGGCAAGGTCTTTGGCGACGGCGAAGCCGATGGTCAGGGTCGCGCCGCCGACGCGCTGCACCTCCTCCAAAGCTGCGGCGTCGCTCTGAAAGATCCGTTGCTGTGACTCCGGAATCGCCAAATCGCGCAGCATGTTCGCGATCTCGCCGTCCACGCTGCCCGCCGACGGTCCCAGCATCCACTGCTGGCTGCGGATCAGCGCAGGCGTCGGACTACCCGTCGCCAGTGGGCTGTTCGGCGCGACCACGGTGATCAACTGGTACTTCAGGAACGGTCGCACAAAGATCGATCCGTCTGAGCCGAAAGAACTTTCACTGGCCGGCCCGATCGCGATGTCGACCGCACGCGAACAGATCAGGTCACGGAATTGGCTCGTCGGGTGAACGCTCAACTCCACCGAAAGGTCGTCGGCCCGGGAGGAGAAGAGTTCGATCAGTCCCGGCGCCGCGTGTTCGGCGAAGGTGCTCGACGCGGCGATGCGTAACAGCCGGCGGCCGTGGGCGGCCTCGGTGACCTCGATTGCCGTTTGCTGTTGCAGGCCCAGGATTTCCACCGCCCGGCTCGCCAGCCGCAAGCCGCCCGGGGTGAACGCCAGCCCGGCGCCGGTCCGGGTGAACAACGGATCGTCCAGTTCCTTGCGCAGCGCGGCGACGTGCATGGAGATGCCGGCATCGGAGACGCCCAGCTCCGCGGCGGCCGCTCGTACCGAGCCCAGACGTACCACGGCCGCGTAGGCCCGAAGCTGAGCCGGGGTCATGGGGCCAGCCTACTTTCAGCCGTGGTGTGCCGAGGCATACCGTTACACACGTGCGTGATGTGCTCGGCGAGTTGATGTCGATCTGGCGCGCCGGCGAAACCGCCGGGCTCGGCACCGTGGTCCGCACGATGCATTCGGCGCCACGGCCGCCCGGCGCCGTGATGGTGGTGGCGCCGGACGGGTCGGTGAGCGGTTCGGTCTCCGGTGGCTGCGTGGAAGGCGCCGTGTACGAGCTCGCCACCGACGTGATACGGACTGGCGTGCCGCGCCTGGAGCGCTACGGCGTCAGTGATGGCGCCGAACTAGACGGCAGCTTCGAGGTGGGTCTCACCTGTGGCGGCATCATCGACGTCTTCGTCGAGGCCGTGTCGCAAACCTCTTATCCCGAACTCGCCTCGGTAGCCGAGGACATCGCCGCGCACCGGCCGGTAGCCGTCGCCACCGTGGTCGCTCATCGTGATGCGGGCCGGGTCGGACGCCGACTGGTGGTGCGCGCGGACAGCCATGCCGGCACGTTGGGTTCGGCGCGCGCGGACGCGGCGGTCGTCGACGACGCCCGGGGGCTGCTGGCGCTGGGCCGCAGCGAAATCCTGGATTACGGGCCCGACGGGCAGCGCCGCGGCGAGGGCATGGAGATCTTCGTGTCCAGCTACGCGCCGCGCGCCCGGATGCTGGTGTTCGGCGCCATCGACTTCGCCGCCGCGCTGGCTCGCCAGGGATCCTTCCTCGGTTATCGCGTCACCGTCTGCGACGCCCGGGCGGTGTTCGCCACGCCGGCGCGCTTCCCGACCGCCGACGAGGTGGTCGTCGATTGGCCGCACCGCTATCTGGCCACACAGGCGAGCGCGGGTGCCGTCGACCGGCGCACCGTGGTCTGCGTGCTCACCCACGACCCCAAGTTCGACGTGCCCCTGTTGGAGGTCGCGCTGCGCCTCGATCTCGGCTACGTCGGCGCCATGGGATCCCGCCGAACACACCTCGACCGGCTGGACCGCCTGCGAGCGGCGGGCCTGACCGACGTCGAGCTGGCCCGGCTGTCCAGTCCGATCGGGCTCGATTTGGGCGCGCGGACTCCGGAGGAGACGGCGGTGTCGATCGCCGCAGACATCATCGCGCGCCGGTGGGGCGGCGGGGGGCGGCCGCTGGCCGAGGTCACCGGCCGCATCCACCGTGACATGCGGGGTGACATGCAAGTCAGCCCTTAGTTAAAGGATCGCTTAACTCGTCATTGACGCGCCTGGGGCGGGGGCTGACACTTTCGGCATGCAAGTACCTGGCCCCTTCGAATACGAGCGTGCCACCAGCGTGGACCACGCCATCGGACTACTGGACCGGTTGGGAGAGGGGGCGCGCGTCGTCGCCGGCGGACACAGCCTGCTGCCGATGATGAAGCTGCGTATCGCCAACCCCGAATACCTGGTCGACATCAATGACCTGGCGCCCGAACTGGGGTATGTGATCACCGACCCGACGTTGGTGCGCATCGGTGCGATGACCCGTCATCGGGAGATCCTCGAGTCCGACACGCTGGCGGCGGTGTGCCCGATCTTCCGCGACGCCGAACGGGTGATCGCCGACCCGGTGGTGCGCAACCGCGGCACCCTGGGCGGGTCGCTGTGCCAGGCCGATCCGGCCGAGGACCTGTCCACCGTGTGCGAGGTGCTGGATGCGACCTGCCTGGTGCGCGGACCGTCGGGGGAACGGGAGATCCCGATCGATGACTTCCTGGTGGGGCCGTACGAGACAGCCACCGCACCCAACGAGATCCTGATCGAAGCGCGGATCCCGCTGCGGCACAACACATCGAGTGCCTATGCCAAGGTGGAGCGCCGGGTGGGTGACTGGGCCGTCGCTGCGGCCGGAGCATGCGTCACGCTCGACGGAGACTCGATCGTCGCCGTCCGGATCGGGTTGACGGCGGTCAACGCCGACCGGAACGGCTTGTCTGAGTTGTCCGACTCGATCGCCGGCCGGCCGGCCACCGAGGAGACCTTCGCCGAGGCCGGCCGGCTGGCCGGGCAGGCCTGCGAGCCGGTGTCCGACATCCGCGGTACGGCCGAGTACAAGCGGCACCTCGCCTCGGAACTGACCATCCGAACCATGCGCAAGTCCGTCGAGCGGGTGCGCAACATTCCTGCGCCGGAGGGGAACTGACCATGCAGGTAACCATGACCGTCAACGGCGAACCCGTCACCGCCGACGTCGAGCCCCGGATGCTGCTGGTGCACTTCCTGCGGGATCAGTTGCGGCTCACCGGCACCCACTGGGGATGCGACACCAGCAACTGCGGAACCTGCGTCGTTGACGTCGACGGCGTCCCAGTGAAGTCCTGCACGATGCTGGCGGTGATGGCGTCCGGGCACAGCGTGCGGACCGTCGAGGGACTGGCTTCGGCGGACGGATCGCTCGACCCCGTGCAGGAAGGGTTCATGCGCTGCCACGGCCTGCAATGTGGCTTCTGCACACCGGGAATGATGATCACCGCCCGCGCCCTGCTGGACCGCGACCCCGACCCCGACGAGGAGACCATCCGGGAAGCGATCTCCGGGCAGATCTGCCGCTGCACCGGTTACACGACCATCGTGCGTTCCATTCAATGGGCCGCAAAGAACTCTCAAGCGGAGGCCCCGACGTCATGACCACCTTCAAAGACGAGGCGTCCCGTCCCCCGTCACCGGAAGACACCGCGGACAACGACCAGAAGCCCTGCGGTTACGGGCGGATGCTGCGCAAGGAGGACCCGCGGTTCATCCGGGGCCGCGGCCGTTACGTCGACGACATCGCGCTGCCGGGCATGCTGCACCTGGCGATCCTGCGTTCGCCCTACGCGCACGCGAACATCGTCAGCGTCGATGTCACTGCAGCGCAAGCGCATCCGAAGGTCAAGCTGGTGGTGACCGGCGCCGCGCTGGCCGAGAAGGGCCTGGCCTGGATGCCGACATTGTCCAACGACGTGCAGGCCGTGCTGGCTACGGACCGGGTGCGCTTCCAGGGACAGGAAGTGGCCTTCGTCGTCGCCGAGGACCGCTACTCGGCTCGCGACGCGCTGGAGCTGATCGACGTCGAGTACGACCCGCTGGATCCGGTCGTCGATGCTCGCAAGGCGTTGGACCCGTCCGCGCCGGTGATCCGCACCGACCTCGACGGCAAGACCGACAACCACTGCTTCGACTGGGAGACCGGTGACGCGGCCGCCACCGACGCGGTGTTCGCCAAGGCCGACGTGGTGGTCAAACAGGAGATCGTCTACCCGCGGGTGCACCCGGCCCCGATGGAAACCTGCGGCGCGGTAGCCGATTTGGACCCGGTCACCGGAAAGCTGACGTTGTGGTCCACCACCCAGGCGCCGCACGCGCACCGCACGCTCTACGCCCTGGTCGCCGGCCTGCCCGAGCACAAGATCCAGGTGATCTCGCCCGACATCGGCGGCGGCTTCGGCAACAAGGTGCCCATCTATCCCGGCTACGTCTGCGCCATCGTGGGCTCACTGCTGCTGGGCAAGCCGGTGAAGTGGATGGAGGACCGCAGCGAGAACCTGACCTCCACCGGCTTCGCGCGTGACTACATCATGGTGGGCGAGATCGCCGCGACCGCCGAGGGAAAGATCCTGGCAATCCGGTCCAATGTGCTGGCCGACCACGGCGCGTTCAACGGCACCGCCGCTCCGGTGAAGTACCCGGCCGGTTTCTTCGGCGTGTTCACCGGCAGCTACGACCTCGAGGCGGCCTACTGCCATATGACCGCGGTGTACACCAACAAGGCGCCCGGTGGGGTGGCCTACGCGTGCTCCTTCCGGATCACCGAGGCGGTCTACTTCGTGGAGCGACTCGTGGACTGCCTGGCCCACGAGCTGAAGCTGGACCCCGCCGAGCTGAGGCTGCGAAACCTGTTGAAGCCGGACCAGTTCCCGTACCGGAGCAAGACCGGCTGGACGTATGACTCCGGCGACTACGAGACCACCATGCGCAAGGCGATGGACATGATCGGCTACGAGGCTCTGCGCGCCGAACAGGCCGCAAAACGAGAGCGCGGCGAGCTGATGGGCATCGGTATGGCCTTCTTCACCGAGGCGGTGGGCGCAGGGCCGCGCAAGGACATGGACATCCTCGGTCTGGGCATGGCCGACGGCTGTGAGCTTCGTGTGCACCCCACCGGCAAAGCCGTTGTGCGGCTGTCGGTTCAAACGCAAGGCCAGGGCCACGAGACGACATTCGCCCAGATCGTCGCCGAGGAACTGGGCATCCCGCCCGACGACATCGACGTCGTGCACGGTGACACCGATCAGACGCCGTTCGGGCTGGGCACCTACGGTAGCCGGTCCACCCCGGTCTCTGGCGCCGCCGCGGCTCTGGTGGCGCGCAAGGTGCGGGACAAGGCCAAGATCATCGCGTCCGGCATGCTCGAGGTGTCGGTGGCCGACTTGGATTGGGAGAAGGGCAAATTCCATGTCAAGGGCGACCCGTCGGCGGCCGTCACCATCCAGGACATCGCGATGCGTGCGCACGGCGCCGGGGATCTCCCCGAGGGTCTCGAGGGCGGTCTCGATGCCCAGGTCTGCTACAACCCGGAGAATTTGACCTACCCGTACGGCGCGTATTTCTGTGTGGTGGACGTCGATCCGGGGACTGGCGTGGTGAAGGTGCGGCGATTCCTGGCCGTCGACGACTGCGGCACCCGCATCAACCCGATGATCATCGAGGGCCAGGTGCACGGCGGCATCGTCGACGGAATCGGGATGGCGCTGATGGAAATGATCGCCTTCGACGAGGACGGCAACTGCCTGGGCGGTTCGCTGATGGACTACCTGATCCCCACCGCGCAGGAGGTGCCGCATCTGGAGACCGGTTTCACCGTAACGCCGTCGCCGCATCATCCGATCGGCGCCAAGGGAATCGGCGAATCGGCGACGGTGGGTTCCCCGCCGGCTGTGGTCAACGCGGTGATCGATGCGCTGGCACCGTACGGTGTGCGGCACGCCGACATGCCGCTGACACCGTCGCGGGTATGGGAGGCCATGCAGGGCCGGGCCAGGCCGCCGATCTGAGCAACCTCATCATGACCATCAGCGAACGGGCTCAACAACTCCACGCCGCGCGCACACCTTTCGTCCGCGCGACGGTGGTGCGCGCCGAGCAGCCCACCTCGGCGTCACCGGGTGACGAGGCGATCCTGTTGGCAGACGGCACGATTGAGGGCTTCGTCGGCGGCCAGTGCGCCCAGAACTCCGTTCGCAAAGCGGCGCTGGGTGTCCTGCAGGCCGGGGAAAGCGTGCTGTTACGGGTGCTGCCCGACGGAGACGTACATTTCCCGGAGGCGCCCGGCGCCTGTGTGGTGGTCAATCCATGCCTGTCCGGTGGATCACTGGAGATCTTTTTGACCCCGCAACTGCCGGCCCCGCTGGTCCGCATTTACGGCGCCACACCGATCGCCGACGCACTGATCCAGATCTGTGGCGTGCTCGGCTATGACGGGCGCCGGGACGACGGCGGCGACATCACCCGGGATGACACCAGCGCGGTCGTCATCGCCAGCCACGGTGGCCCGGAGGCCGAAATCATCCGCGCCGCACTGGATAACGACGTCCCCTACATTGGACTGGTGGCCAGCAGGGTGCGCGGTGCTTCCATCCTGTCCTCGCTGGACCTCTCCGAATCCGAACGTGCCCGCGTGCACTGTCCGGTCGGCCTGGCCATCGGCGCCAAGACACCGACGGAGATCGCGGTGGCGATCGCCGCGGAGCTCATCGCCTCCCTCCGCGACGGCACCCTCGCCGGGCCCGCCCGGGCCGCCGGCGCCACCCGGGAAGCGGTCGACCCGGTGTGTGGCATGACCGTGGTCGTCGGACCCGGCACCGAACATTTGCAGCTGGCCGGCACGGATTACTGGTTCTGTTGCTCGGGATGCCTCGGCGCGTTCGCCGACCGGAACGGCGCATGACCGTCCCGCGTGTCACCGGTATCGTCCTGGCCGCTGGCGGCTCCCGTCGGCTGGGCAGCCCGAAACAACTACTGCCGTACCGGAATACCACGCTGCTCGGTGCGACGCTGGATGTCGCGCGAGCGGTGGGATTCGACCAGCTGATCGTCACCCTGGGCGGCGCCGCGCAGCAGGTGCGCGATCGGGTGCCGCTGGACGGTGCCGAGGTGGCGACCGTGGCGGACTTCGGCAGCGGGTGCTCGGCATCGCTGCGAGTAGCGCTGCAGCGGGTCAACCCGCAAGCGGCCGGCATCGTGTTGATGCTGGGTGATCAGCCCCGGGTGGACCCGGTGACGGTGCGGGAGGTGATCGGCCGGGGGCCGGACGCCGACGTGCTGGTGTGCCGGTACTCCGACGGCATCGGACACCCATTCTGGTTCAGCCGCAACGTGTTCAACGAGTTATCCCGGTTGCACGGCGACAAGGGAGTCTGGAAGCTGATCGAGTCGGGCCGGTACCCGGTCGGGGAACTGGCGGCGGCCGGGCCCGTCCCGCTGGACGTGGACACCTGGGACGACTACCGGCGACTGCTGGCGGCGGTGCCGTCATGACCCTCACCGGCCCCGACGAGGTGATCCGGCTCTTCGACGCCCAGGACTATCTGCTGGACACCGGGACCGCGTCGGCGATCTTCCTGGCTGTGACGCTCGGCAGGCCGCTGCTGCTGGAGGGTGAACCCGGCGTCGGCAAGACTACCGCGGCCAAAGCGCTTGCCGCCGTGCTTAATACCAGCCTGGTGCGGCTGCAGTGCTACGAGGGACTGACCGCCAGCGAGGCGCTCTACGACTGGAACTATCAACGTCAGCTGCTCTCCATCCGGCTTGCCGAGGCGCGCGGCACCGGGATCGCCGAAGGCGACCTGTACACCGAGGCTTACCTGCTGGATCGGCCCATCCTGCAGTGTGTTCGGCACCGTGGATCCAGACCGCCGGTACTGTTGATCGACGAAATCGACCGTGCCGATGACGAATTCGAGGCGCTGCTGCTGGAGTTCCTCGGCGAAGCCACGGTCACCGTCCCCGAGTTGGGCACCTTCGTCGCCGAGCGGCCGCCGATCGCGGTGCTCACCTCGAATCGCAGCCGCGACCTGCACGACGCACTGCGACGGCGCTGCCTGTATCACTGGATCGACTACCCGGAGCCGGCGCGGGCGGCCGCGATCGTGCGGCGCACCGTGCCCGGGGCCACCGCACCGCTGATCGAACACGCCACCCAATTCGTCAGTGCCGCCAGAGAACTCGATCTGGACAAGCCGCCAGGAGTGGCCGAGACCATCGACTGGGTCGCCGCCCTGGTGACGCTCGGCGTGGCTGACCTGGTGGATCCGGCCGCACTGGCCAGCCTCGGCGCGCTCGCCAAGACCCCCGACGACCGTACTCTGATCAGCGACGCACTGGTCGAATACAGCCCCACCTGAGAGGACAAGGATGAAGATCGCCAACCAGTTCACCGTCAGCGCACCGATCGAGCAAGCCTGGGACGTGCTGTGCGACCTGGAAAGGGTGATTCCGCTGATGCCCGGCGCCCAGTTCACCGGTCACGAGGGTGAGGAGTACCTGGGCAAGGTCAAGGTGAAGGTCGGCCCGGTCACCAGCGAGTTCAGCGGCAAGGTGCATTTCGTCGAGCAGGACCAGAGCCAGTACCGCGCGGTCTTCGATGCCAAGGGCAAGGAGGCCCGCGGCACCGGCAACGCGGCGGCCACCGTCACCGCCCAACTGCAGGAGGCCGGGGAGCACACCAACGTCACCGTCGACACCGATCTGAAGATCGTGGGCAAGCTCGCCCAGTTCGGCAGCGGCATGTTGCAGCAGGTCTCCGAGAAGTTGTTGGGCCAGTTCGTCGAGTCACTCGAAGCCGAACTGGCAGCCCAGAATTCACCGGCCACGCCCACCGAAGAACCCGCAGCCGCAGCGCCTTCGGTGCAGACACCGACCGCTCCTCCCAAGGAGCCTGAGGCGATCGATTTGCTGGAACTCGCCGGCGGCGACCAGATCAAAAAGTACGGCGCCGCGGCGCTGGCCGTGCTGACCGTGCTCGCCTTGCTGTGGGTGTTGCGCCGACGCCGCTGAGCGCGATGACCACCCCTGCCCTGTTACGGGGCGTCGATCTGGCGGCCTTTGCGGCCGGCTTGGTGGCGCGCTTGCGTCGCGCCGGGGTGACGGTCTCGGCCAGCGGCCAGGCGGGCTTTGTGCATGCGTTGCGAGAACTGCCGCCGCACAGCCGATCCGCGCTGTACTGGTCGGCGCGGTTGACCCTGGTCAACCGGGTCGATGAATTGGCATCGTTCGACGCGGTGTTCGCCGAGATCTTCGGAGGCGTCGAGATGGACGGCCCTGAGCACCACCCGATTCCGCTGCCGGGTCCGCGCACACCGGCCGCCGGAACCGTACACCGCGGCGCCGGGCAATCCAGTGTGCCGCAAGCCCAGACATTGCCGTGGGTCACCCGCGGCGGTGCCGACCCCGACAGCGCCGCCGGTCTCCGACTTCCCGATGTGGCGCCCAGCCGCATCGCCGCCCTGGCCGACGAATCCTTCGAGCGGTTCGACCCCGACGATCTGCGCTTGCTCGGCTCCTGGCTGGAGGCTTCGGTGCGGCACTGGCCGCAGCGGCGCAGCATGCGGACCGAACTCAACCCGCATGGCAAGCGGATCGATCTGCGGGCGACCATCGACGCCTCACGGTTGTCAGGGTGGGAAGTGTTGACGCTGGCCAGAACTCGGCCGCGCCGCCGGCCCAGGCGGGTGGTCCTGGCCTGTGACGTGAGCCGATCGATGCAGCCCTACGCCACCATCTATCTGCACCTGATGCGAGCGACGGCATTGCGTCAGGCGGGCCTGCGGCCAGAGGTGTTCGCCTTCTCGACGTCGTTGACGCGGCTCACCGCGGTGTTGTCGCACCGCTCGCCGGAGGTGGCGCTGCAGCGGGCCAACGCCAAAGTGGTCGATCGCTACGGCGGCACGTTCATCGGCCGCAATATCGAGGCGCTGCTGGGGCCGCCGCACGGCAACGCCTTGCGTGGCGCGGTCGTGATCATCGCCTCCGACGGCTGGGACAGCGACCCGCCCGATACGCTTCGGCACGCCATGGCCAGACTGCGGCGCCGCGCCGACCTGGTGGTGTGGCTCAATCCGCGCGCCGCTCAGCATCGATTCCAGCCCGCGGCGGGCGCCATGGCGGCGGCCTTGCCGTACTGCGACCTGTTCATGCCCGCACACTCGCTGAGCGCGTTGCAGGAGGTACTGCAGGCTATCGCAGGCCGTCAGTCGCAGCCTTGGCTACCCGCAATTGAACCGAGCCCGGCCAGTTCCTCATCGGGCGAATTGGCTACCAGGCGGTGCCGGCTGTAGCAGGCGAAGTAGAGCATGAACGCGCCGAACACCGCCAAACAACACACGGTGGCCACGCCGTCGACCAGGAACGTGGCGATCAGCGCCAGTGCGGCGACCACCAATGCGAAACCGGTGGTTGCCACGCCGCCCGGAGTCCGGTAGGGACGCTCCATCTCGGGTGCCCGCCTGCGCAACACGATGTGGCTGACCATGATCAACACATACGAGAGGGTGGCGCCGAAAACCGCCATGTTCAGCAACAGGTCACCCTTGCCGGTCAACGACAACCCGAACCCGATGACCCCGGGCACGATCAGCGCCAGCGTCGGTGCCTTCCGCGAGTTGGTGACGGACAGGACCGTCGGCAGATAACCCGCCCGGGACAGCGCGAACAGTTGCCGCGAATAGGCGTAGATGATCGAGAAGAAGCTGGCAATCAGGCCGGCCAATCCGATGTAGTTGACTGCTTCGGCCGCGCCACTTGGCCCCAACGCCGCCACCAAAGGATTGCCTGAGGTTGACATCGATTGCGCCCCACCGGAACCGGTGGTCAACAGCAGTACCAGCACGCACGTCGCGAGCAGCACGGCAAAGGCCGCGGTGATGCCGCGCGGAACGTTGCGGGCCGGGTCGGCCGTCTCCTCGGCGGCCAGCGGCACTCCCTCGATAGCCAGGAAGAACCAGATCGCGAACGGCAACGCCGACCACACCCCCAGATACCCGTGCGGCAGGAACGCCGATGCGCCAAGCGAATCCGAGGGCGCGATGTTCGTCAGATTGGCCGCATGGAAGCGCCCGACGGCCGCGACGCAGAAAATCACGATCCCCACCAGCGCTATGACGGTGATCGCAAACATCACCTTCAGCGCCTCGCCGACACCGGCCAGATGGATGCCGATGAACAGGGCGTAGATCGCCAGATACACATACCAGCCGTCGCGAATGCCGAACAGGCCCAGCGACTCCACATAGGCGCCGATGAAGGTCGCGATGGCCGCGGGCGCGATCGAGTACTCGATCAACACGGCGGTGCCCGTCGCGAACCCGCCCCAGGTCCCCAGCGCACGCCGCGCGAACGTGTATCCGCCGCCGGCGGTGGGCAGCGCGGCGGACAACTCGGCCATCCCCAGCACCAATGCCAAGTACATGGCGGCGATGACGCCGGTGGCGAGCACCAACCCGCCGAAGCCGCCCTGGGACAATCCGAAATTCCAGCCCGAGTAGTCCCCGGAAACCACGTAGCTGACACCGAGTCCCGCCAGTAGCAACCAGCCGGCGCTACCGGTTTTCAGTTGCCGCTTCTCCAGGTAGGTCCGCGGCTCCGGGTGGCTTTCCACAGCGCTCTCACGTTAGGGCAGGATCGGCAGGTATGGATCAGGTATGGGCGAACCGGGCGGGAAGCTCTGAAACCGCCGTCACGCAACGGCACCTGAGAAGACTGTGGGGGTTGCCGGGAACGCAGCTGGGCGTGGTGGCCTGGCCGTCCGAGCGCCGGGACCGGTTGTTCGGCACCTGGCATTACTGGTGGCAGGCACATTTGCTGGACTGCCTGGTCGACGCCCAGCTACGCGATCCGCAGCCGGAGCGGAACACCCGGATCAAGCGGCAGATGCGCTCGCACCGGCTACGCAACAACTTCTTCTGGACCAACAATTACTACGACGACATGGCGTGGCTCGCGTTGGCGCTGGAACGTGCCACCAAGGTGACCGGTGTGCAGCGCGACCGGGCGCTGCGCAAGCTCGCTTCGCAATTCGTCGACTCCTGGGCGCCCGAGCAAGGCGGCGGCATCCCGTGGCGCAAGGGCGGCGAGCGATTCTTCAACGCCCCCTCCAACGGCCCGGCGGGAATTTTTTTGGCCCGGTACGGGAACCACGTGCAGCGGGCCGACCAGATGAGCGACTGGATCGACCGCATCCTCATCGACCCCGAGACGCACCTGGTGTTCGACGGCATCAAGGACGGCTCGCTGGTGCGCGCGCAATACACCTACTGCCAGGGGGTGGTGCTCGGTCTCGAGACTGAGCTTGCCAAGCGCACCGGCGCCGAGGCCCGGGAACGGCATCAGCTGCGTGCGCGCCGGCTGGTTGCCGCCGTCAAGGAACAGATGGCGCCGTCGGGTGTGCTCAAAGGCGCCGGCGGCGGTGACGGCGGCCTGTTCGCCGGCATTACCGCGCGCTATCTGGCGCTGGTGGCCACCGACCTGCCCGGTGATTCCGCCGAGGACGCCGTGGCCCGGGACACCGCCCGCAACATCGTGCTGGCCAGCGCGAAGTCGGCGTGGGACTACCGCCAGACGGTGGACGGCCTGCCGGTGTTCGGCGCGTTCTGGGATCGCGACGCCGAACTGCCGAGCGCCGGTGGGCAGCAGGCGCAGTTCGTAGCGGGCGCGGTGAACAGTTCGGAGATCCCCGAGCGGGACCTGTCGGTGCAGCTGTCAGGCTGGATGCTGATGGAAGCCGCGCACGCCGTCACGGCGGCCGACTAATCGACGCTGGCGTCGGATGACTCTTCCTTTTTCGTGCCCCTGCGCCGTGAGCGGTAGGTCTTCCACGCGGCGATGAACGCGGGCATCAGCGACACGAAGAGGATGCCCAGGATGATCTTTTCCAGGTTCTGGTGCACGAACGGCACGTTGCCCAGGAAATAGCCCAGTGTCGTGACGCCGCCGCCCCATAGCGTGCCGCCCACGATGTCGAACCCCAGGAACACCGGGTAGCGCATGTAGGAGATGCCAGCGACCACCGGCGTGAACGTCCGGAGGAAGGGCGCGAACCTGGCCAGAATGATCGCCCAGGGCCCGTACTTCTCGAAGAAGGCGTGCGATTCGGTCACGTAGTGCTTCTTGAAGAACCGCGAATCTTCCTTTTTGAACAGCGCCGGACCGATGCGTCGGCCGATGAAGTACCCGGTCTGGTCGCCCAGTACCGCTACGACGGCGACGGCGGGGGCCAGCACCCAGATGTCGATGGTCCCCTTCGATGCCAGCAAGCCACCGGTGAACAGCAGTGACTCGCCTGGCAGGAGCGGAAACAGCAGACCGGTTTCGATGAAGACGATGATCAGGATCCCCGGTAGCACCGCAGACCCGAAGACGCCGCCGGGGCCCAACCAATACCACGGGTCGAGGAAGTCGCCCAACGCGACAACCGAGGTGCTCATGATGCTTCAACATACCGGCGTTGCAATACTGGTTGGACCAAAGTCTTCGAGGAGGAAGTCTCATGCCCATCGCAACGCCCGAGGTCTACGCCGAGATGTTGGGCCGTGCCAAGAAGAATTCGTACGCTTTTCCGGCCATCAACTGCACTTCTTCGGAGACCATCAACGCGGCCATCAAGGGCTTCGCCGATGCCGGCAGCGACGGCATCATTCAGTTCTCCACCGGGGGCGCGGAGTTCGGCTCCGGCCTCGGCGTCAAGGACATGGTGACCGGCGCCGTCGCGTTGGCCGAGTTCGCCCACGTCATCGCCGCGAAGTACCCGATCAACGTCGCGCTGCACACCGACCACTGCCCCAAGGACAAGCTCGACACCTACGTGCGCCCGTTGCTGGCAATCTCGTCCGAGCGCGTCTCGTCGGGCAAGAACCCGCTGTTCCAGTCGCACATGTGGGACGGCTCGGCGGTGCCGATCGACGAGAACCTGGAGATCGCGCAGGAACTGCTCAAGCAGGCCGCGGCCGCCAAGATCATCCTGGAGATCGAGATCGGCGTGGTCGGCGGCGAAGAGGACGGCGTCGCCAACGAGATCAACGACAAGCTGTACACCACTCCGGAGGACTTCGAGAAGACGATCGAGGCGCTGGGCCACGGCGAGCACGGCCATTACCTACTGGCCGCGACGTTCGGCAACGTGCACGGCGTGTACAAGCCGGGCAACGTCAAGCTGCGTCCCGACATCCTGGCCCAGGGGCAGAAGGTCGCCGCGGCCAAGCTCGGGCTCGGCGACGACGCGCAGCCGTTCGACTTCGTGTTCCACGGCGGTTCGGGCTCGGAGAAGTCAGAGATCGAGGAGGCGCTGCGCTACGGCGTGGTGAAGATGAACGTCGACACCGACACCCAGTACGCGTTCACCCGCCCGATCGTCACGCACATGTTCACCAACTACGACGGCGTGCTGAAGGTCGACGGCGACGTGGGGTCGAAGAAGGTCTATGACCCGCGCAGCTACCTCAAGAAGGCCGAGGCGGGCATGACCGAGCGCGTCATCGAGGCCTGCAACGACCTGCACTGCGCCGGCAAGTCCCTCGCCGGTTAGGCCGAGCAGACGCGAAAGCCCCCGACACGCCGAGCGTGCGGGGGCTTTCGCGTCTGTTCGCGGGGGTAACTCGCGCCCTAACTGGGGGACTGGCAGATCTTCCACTGCTCGTCGCGGTACTGCAGATCCAGGCTGCGCGTCGACCGCGTTTGCGGGTCATAGGCCATGAACGAGGTGATGTTGGCCTCGGCATGCTGGCCGTTGACCACTACCTGATCGATGCTGGCGATCACCGGATACTGCTTGGCCGCCGACACCCGGCGGTAGGTCTCCGTCCAGGCCTTCTCGTCGTAATCCACGTAGCCGTCGCGGGTGGTGCCGCAAGTGATGCCGCGCAGCGCGGTCAGGTCGCCACGCTGTATTGCCACGTCGAAGCTCTGGATGGTCTGCCGCACCTGCTCCTCCTGCGAGGGCTTGGCGTGCTTGGTGCGGGTGAGCAGGACCGTGCCGAAGATGGCGATCGCCGCCAGCGCCAGCACGATCACCACGATCGCCAGCACCCAGCCCCAATTGCGGTGCTTCGGTGCGGTTTTTGTCGCGCCACGCGGCGGAATCGACTGCGGCACTGCGGCTTTGGGCGGCGGCTGGGAACCGGGTGGCGGCGGCTGGGTACCTGGCGGCACCGAGCCCTGTGGTGCCGGGCGGGTTTCGAAGGCCTCGGTGGCAGCTTCCGGGGCGGTGGCGATGACCTGGGTTTCTTTCTCGTCGAAGCCGGGCGCAGTGAATCGGCGCTCGGGTTCGTCCGGGACGGTCGGTTCGGACGTCTCGTCCGGTTGCTTCTTGGCGATCCTCAGCGCCTCGGTTTCGGCATCACCTGTGGCCAGGGGGTAGGCCTCGGTGGCCTCGTTGCTGTTGTCGCGCTCGCGCTCCGGGTTGCCGCCGAAGGATTTGCCGTCGCGGTCCGACTCAGGTGCGTTGGGCATGAGTGGAGCTTAGCGACAGGCTTGGCAAGATGTAGGCATGACGCCGACCGGTGATCTTCTGGGACCTGATCCGATCCTGCTGCCGGGCGACAGCGAGGCCGAGGCTGCGCTGCTCGCCGGCGAGAAGCCCGGCATCGTGGCCGCCGCGCACCCGTCCGCGTCGGTGGCCTGGGCGACGCTCGCCGAGGAGGCACTTGCCGAAGACCGTGCGATCACGGCCTACGCGTACGCCCGCACCGGCTACCACCGGGGGCTGGACCAACTGCGCCGCAACGGCTGGCGGGGCTTCGGCCCGGTGCCGTTTTCGCACGAGCCCAACCGGGGATTCCTGCGGTGTGTGGCGGCGCTGGCGCGCGCCGCGGATGCCATCGGCGAAACCGACGAGTACCGGCGGTGCCTGGACCTACTCGATGACTGTGATCCCGAAGGCCGCAAGGCCCTGGGTCTTTAGCTCGAGTTAGAACGTCTCTTCGCAGTGCCCGTCCGGGCAATCGATCTGCACAGTGGCGTGGTCCAGCCCGCGGGCGGAAAACACCGCACGTGCCGCGTTGAGCACCTGCGCGGAGTCTCGGTCGCTGGTCAGGTGGGCGGTGACCATGTCTTTGCCCGGTGACAGCGTCCACACGTGCAGATCGTGGACGTCGGTCACGCCGTCGAGCTCGCCCAGCGCCGAGCGCAGTTCGGCCACGTCGATGTGGGCCGGCGACGACTCGGACAGGATGCGCAGCGCGGCGCGGGCCAGCGCGATCGCCCGCGGCAATACCCACAGCGCGACCAGCACCGCCACCACCACGTCGGCGTAGGGCCAGCGCGTCGTGACGGTCACGATGCCCGCGATCAGGACCCCGATGCTGCCGACGGTGTCGGCCACCACTTCCATGTAGGCGCCCTTGACCGCCAGGCTCTCGTCCGAATGAGACCGCAGCAGCATCGCCACCAGAAAGTTGGCGGCCACGCCGGCCAGGGCCACCACGATCATCGGCACGCCGGGCACTGACGGCGCTCCGCCGAGCCGGTCGATCGCCTCGTACAGGATGAACAGCGCCACCCCGACCAGCAGCACCGCGTTCGCCACCGCGGTGAACACCTCGGCGCGATGCCAGCCGTAGGTGCGGTCGGGTGACGAGCTGCCCCGACGGGCCAGCAGGACGGCGGTCAGCCCCATGAACACCGCTACCACATCGGTGAGCATGTGCCCCGCATCGGCCAGCAGCGCTATCGAGTTGATCAGCAGCGCGGTCGTCAGCTCGATGACGAAGAACGTGGCCAGAATGGCCGCGGCGCCGATCATCCGGGGGATCATCCGCGACCCATCCGCCTCCGCGGGAGTGTGACTGTGTCCGGCACCCATGCGCAGTAATATATGCGTGAAATTGCATATATCGCAATACTCAGAACCAGGCGCCCCAGAATCGGGTCAGGCCCGCCCCTGCCATCGACAGTCTTGGCGGCACCCCGGACAGGTTGAAAAGCCAGTACACGGCCTCGAAGAAATAGCGGTTCAACCCCGGCGCCAGCAGCACCAAGAGCAGCACGAAGAGGCCGAATTGTTTCGCCGGTGCCAGGGCACGCTGCGTCTGCGGGCTCAAATGGGGCTCGACGGCGTCGTAGCCATCCAGGCCGGGGACCGGCAGCAGATTCAGCACCACCGCGGTCAGTTGCAGGAATCCCAGAAACGCCGTCCCGGCCGCGAACACCAGATGCGCCGGGTTGTACCAGAGGCGCACCGCGGTCAGCAGCAACACCGCCAGCACCAGGTTGGCCGCCGGACCGGCCAGACTGACCAGGGTTCGGCGGGCGGGCGTCATGAACCCGGTCTGCAGATACACCGCCGCGCCCGGCAGCCCGATGCCGCCCAGCGCGATGAACACCATCGGGAACACCAGCGACAGTGCGAGGTGGCTGTAGCGCCGCGGATCCAGGCTGAGGTAGCCGCGCACGGCGGCGTCACGGTCGCCGAATCGCCATGCCGTGTACGCATGCCCGAACTCGTGCAGGCACAACGACACCAGCCAGCCCGCGATCACGAAGATGAATACCCCGGCGTAGGCCAGCGGCCGCGCGACCGATCCGGCGGCCCAGGCCAGCGCCCCACCGATGACCGTCAGGCCGACCAGGCCAAGGAAAATCGGGCTGGGCCGCACCGGTCGAAACTACCGAACCAGCTGCCACCCTTCGACATTGCGGTAGAACGACGATCTGCGGATCGGTCGGGGCGCGGCGACACCGTCGCGCACCACCACCGCGCCGGTGGTGCCCAGCTGCGCGGCGCGCCCGCTGAACCAGCGCACCCACCGGCCCGCCACGGCGGCGCGCAGGCCCGGCAGCGCCGACGTGGGCTCGATCCAGATCGCCGTGACGTCGCCGTCGAACAGCACGGTGTCGTCCACGACGGCCTCACCGCGCATCGACGCGGCGCCCTGGGTCGGCAACCACGCGCCGCGCCCGACGATCACCGTGCCGGTCTCGTCCCGAATCAGCGGTACCCGGCGGGCGGTTCCGCGGCGCGCGCGGCGGGCGGCGCGCAAGCCCGACGGCAGGCGGTAGGCGCGGGTCGCGCGGGTGCGCCGGCGCGGCACGTAGCCCACCTCGACGTCCAGCCGGTCGGTGCGCAGCAGTCGGGTCAGCACGGCGGCCAGGTCGGCGTCCCGGCCGACCACCACCAACCGCCCAGAGGTGTCGAGCGGAGCGTCGAGGTCAGCGGGATCAGCTATGCGGTGGGTGGGCAGGTCGCGCAGGGACCGAGGCGGGCGAGCTTCGCCGAACACCAATACCGCCACGCCGGACGCCTTCTGCGCCGCATTCATGCCACTCCTTGCAAACCGCTGGGTAGGGTAGGTCACCGGCTGGACCACAATAAGCGGCCCAACCTGCCAGACGAGTTGGGAGCACGTCATGCCGGCAATCGTCCTGATCGGCGCCCAGTGGGGCGACGAGGGCAAAGGTAAGGCCACCGATCTGCTCGGTGGCCGGGTCCAGTGGGTGGTGCGCTACCAGGGCGGCAACAACGCCGGGCACACCGTCGTACTGCCCACCGGCGAGAACTTCGCGTTGCACCTGATCCCGTCAGGTGTCCTGACGCCCGGGGTCACCAACGTCATCGGCAACGGCGTGGTCATCGATCCCGGCGTGCTTCTCGACGAGCTCAAAGGCCTGGAAGACCGCGGCGTCGACACCTCCAAGCTGCTGATATCGGCGGATGCTCACCTGTTGATGCCCTACCACGTGGCGATCGACAAGGTCACCGAGCGCTACATGGGCAGCAAGAAGATCGGCACCACCGGCCGCGGCATCGGCCCGTGCTACCAGGACAAGATCGCCCGGATGGGCATCCGGGCGGCCGACGTGCTCGATCCGACGCAGCTGGCGCACAAGATCGAGGCCGCGTTGGAGCTCAAGAACCAGATTCTGGTCAAGATCTACAACCGCAAGGCGCTCGAGCCCGAGCAGGTCGTCGAGTCGCTGCTGCAGCAGGCCGAGGGCTTCAAGCACCGCATCGCCGACACGCGACTACTGCTCAACACCGCGTTGGAGGCCGGCGAGACGGTGTTGCTGGAGGGATCGCAGGGCACGCTGCTCGACGTCGACCACGGCACGTATCCCTATGTCACATCGTCGAATCCGACTGCGGGCGGCGCCGCGGTCGGCTCGGGCATCGGCCCGACCAGGATCACCACGGTGCTGGGCATCCTGAAGGCCTACACCACGCGGGTGGGTTCCGGCCCGTTCCCGACGGAGCTGTTCGACGAGAACGGCGAGTATCTGTCCAAGACCGGCGGCGAGTTCGGGGTCACCACCGGCCGCCGGCGCCGGTGCGGCTGGTTCGACGCCGTGATCGCGCGCTACGCCACCCGGGTCAACGGCATCACCGACTACTTCCTCACCAAACTCGACGTGCTCTCCAGCCTGGAGACGGTGCCGGTCTGCGTGGGCTACAAGATCGACGGCAAGCAGACCTCCGAGATGCCGATGACCCAGAGCCTGCTGTGCCGCGCGGAGCCGGTGTACGAGGAGCTACCCGGCTGGTGGGAAGACATCTCCGCCGCGCGCGAATTCGACGACCTGCCCGCCAAGGCGCGCGACTACGTGCTTCGGCTCGAAGAGCTTGCCGGGGCGCATGTTTCGTGCATCGGCGTAGGGCCGGGCCGGGATCAGACCATCGTGCGGCGCGACGTGCTGGCGGCGCGTCCGTGACAGATCCGGACCCCAAGGAACTCGACCCCGAATACGAACACCACGGCGGCTTCCCGGAATACGGGGCGGCCGATCCGGGAGCGGGCTTCCGCCGCTTTGTCACGTCCATGCGCAAGGTTCAGGACCTGGCCCTGTCGGCCGATCCAAGCGACGACGTCTGGGACAAGGCGGCCGAGCACGCCGCCGCGCTGGTGGAGTTGCTGGGGCCGTTCCAGGCCGCAGAGGGCAGGTCCCCGGCGGGACGGACGCCGGATCTGCCCGGCATGGGCAGCCTGCTGATGCCGCCTTGGGACCTGACGCGCTACGGGCCCGACGGTGTCGAAATGACCGGCTACTTCAGCCGATTCCACGTCGGAGGCAACATGGCGGTGCACGGCGGCGTGCTGCCGCTGCTGTTCGACCACATGTTCGGCATGATCTCGCACGCGGCCGGCCGGCCGATCAGCCGAACCGCCTTCCTGCACGTCGATTACCGCAAGATCACCCCGATCGATACGCCACTGGCGATCCGCGGACGCGTCACCGGGATCGAGGGCCGCAAGGCGTTCGTGTCCGCGGAACTGGTGGACACCGACGAGACGGTACTGGCCGAGGGGAACGGCCTGATGGTGCGACTGCTGCCCGGGCAGCCCTGATCACTGCTGATTCGGATTCGGCGGCACCACGATGATGGTCGCGCCAGGGATTGCCGCCAGCGTCGCGGCGAGATTAGCGACCACTCCGGGCGGCAGCCCTTGCGGCAGACCTGGGAACTGAGCTGCGGTCGCAGCCGCCGGGATGGCCGGCGCGTTGGCGGCGGGCCTAGTCGCCGCGGCGGCGGCGCTGGCCGCCGGGGCTGCCTGCGTCGGGGTCGACGATGAACCGCCCCGGGCTGCCAGGCTAGCGAGGCCGGTGCCCGCCATCCCCGCCACCGCCAGCCCGGCGTAGCCACCCTCCTCCCCGCCGAATACGACTGGCGTGGTGCCGGGGTACATCGCAGCGACCTGGCGCACCGCGGGAGGCATGAACCAGCTCTGCGGCACCGTCAACCCACCGAGGCCGGCGCCGGCACCGGAAACCGCGGCGGCTTCGGCGCCGACGGACCGCAGTCCGATCCGGCCCGGGCCGACCATGGGCCGCTCGGGCGGAACCGGTGCGCCACCGCCGAGTTCTTCTTCTTCCAGTTCGTTGCCCTGCTCGAGCTGTTCCTCCTGAACTTCGTCGCTGCGCACTTCCTCGCTGAACTGCCCCAAGGCCACGATCAGGCTCGCACCCGCAAGACCGGCGGTGGTGAGCACCAGCAGGTCGAGATCCTCGAACGGACTTGGCAAGGGAATCACCGGCGCCGCAGGCGCGACGGCGGCGGCCAAAGGGGCGCCCTCGTCGGTGGTGGCCGGCGGCGGGACGAACGGCGTCAGCTGCGACGCCGCTTCGGAATCGCCGGCGTAGCCCGCCATGGCGACGACGTCCTGCGCCCACATTTCCCCGTAATCCGCCTCGCCCGTTGCGATCGCGGGCGTGTTCTGGCCGAAGATGTTGGTCTGTGCCAATGAGATGACGGTGTTGCGGTTGGCCGCGATTGCCGCCGGTGGCACGGTCGCGGCGTATGCGGCTTCGTAAGCGTTTGCTGCGGCCACCGCCTGGGCGGCGGCCTGTTCCGCCTGGGCGGCAGTAACCCGCATCCAGGTCACGTACGGAGCTACCGCAGCCGCCATCGAGATGGACGACGACCCCAGCCACTCGTGACCAGCGAGTCCCGCGATCACCGCTGTATAGGACTCCGCCGTCGCATTCAACTCGTTGGCCAGCCCCTCCCAGGCCGTGGCCGCTTCGACCAGCGGAGCCGATCCAGGACCGGAATAAATTCGGGCAGAATTGATTTCTGGTGGCAGCGCCCCGTACTCCATGCCAAGCATGCCTATGCCCCCCATCGGCTCGGAACTCACGACAGCCATGCACCTCCCCGCGGCAACCCGGTACCGCGCCATTCAGCAAATTTTCACAAGACTTTCACAAATATTCCCAAAGAAGACTCCAGCGGCGTTGCTCGGGGGATCGCCCCTATCCTTGAGCGGTGACCGACGGCGTTACCGAAGGACCAGAGGGAGCCGGCCACCAGCAGCTTCCAGCAGACGTTGACCAGGGCACGACGGTGCTGTCCATCGAGGCCGAACCCGATATCGGCCCGCGCGTGTTGGTGCTCGGATCCGACCCGGTGGGTGAGGAGTTGACCGTCGCCCTGCAGCGGCTGGGCGCCGAGGTCATCACCGCGGACGCCGAGACGATCGCCGACGCCGAAGAGCTGACGGCGGTGGCGCAGGGGTTGCAACCGGACTTCGTGGTCACCCTCGCCGGGGCGGTCGACGTAGTCGCCATCGATGGTGTGGAAGACCAGGACAGCGAGCTGGTGCCCAGTGCCCGCGGCGTGCGGCTCACCGCGGATCGAGAAGGTCTGCGCCGGCTGGCGGCCGACGAACTGGGCTTGCCCACCGCGCCGTTCTGGTTCGTCGAGTCGCTTGCCGAACTCGAGGCGGTGGCCGCCCACGCCGGCTACCCGCTGCTGGTCAAGCCGGTAACCGCTGACGACGGCCGCAACCGGTCGGTGGTTCGCGAGCCCTCCGAGGTCGCCGGTGCCTGGGAGCGTGCGACCGCAGGCGGGGGCAGCCGGGTCTGGGCCGAGACGGTGGTCGACGTCGAGTTTCTGGTCACCCTGATCGTGGTGCGCAACGAGGGTCCATCCGGCCCGTCCATCGGGTTCTGTTCACCGATCGGGCATTCCAGTGAGGACACCGAGGCGCTGGAATTCTGGCAACCGCAGGAGCTGACGCCCGCCGCGCTGGATGCCGCGAAGTCGATAGCCGCGCGCATCGTCAAGGCGCTGGGCGGGCGCGGGGTCTACAGCGTCGAGTTGATGATCAACGGCGACGAGGTGTATTTCGCGGAGGTGGTGGCGGGCTTGTCGGACGCAGCCTGGGTAACCCTGCGTAGCCAGCGGCTTTCGGCGTTCGAACTGCAGGCCAGGACCGTGCTGGGAGTAGCGGCCGACACCCTGATGGTCTCGCCAGGCGCCGCCCGGGTGATCGATCAGGGCGCGACGGCACCCGGCGTTGCCCCCGGTGGTGACGTGCTCGCCGAAGCCCTCGCGGTGCCGGAAAGTGACCTGCGGGTGTTCGTTCCGGCGCCCGTGGACCAACCCGCGCGCTCGCCGGACAGATGGGGGGTGGCGCTGGCGACCGCACCCGACGTGACCACCGCGCGCGACCGCGCCCGGCAGGTCGCGGCCGAGCTGAATGTGCGAGACTCACGCGGGTGAGCTACGCAGGAGACATCACGCCTCTCGAGGCGTGGAAAATGCTGACGGACAACCCCGACGCCGTACTTGTGGACGTGCGCACCGACGCCGAGTGGCGCTTCGTGGGGGTTCCCGACCTCTCGAGCCTGGGACGCGACGTGCTTTACATCGAGTGGAACAGGTCCAACGGGCAGCACAACGACAGGTTCCTCGCCGAACTGCAGGACAAGCTGCCGGCCGCCGAGAGCGAGCGCCCGGTGGTGTTTCTGTGTCGTTCCGGAAACCGCTCCATCGGCGCCGCCGAAGTGGCGACGGAGGCCGGAATCGGGCCGTCGTACAACGTGCTGGACGGCTTCGAAGGCCAACTCGATGCGCAGGGCCACCGTGGCGACACGGGGTGGCGCGCAGTAGGGCTGCCTTGGAAACAAGGCTAGTAACACGGTTAGTGGCAGGGACAGCAACAGGGCCAGCGCACTGATGACCGACCCGAAATCCATTCGCACTCCCAAGCCGCTGCCGGACGGCGTCGGACAGGCCACCATCGGTGTGCGCGGGGGACTGACGCGCTCGGGATTCGAAGAGACCGCCGAGGCGATGTTCATGTCGTCCGGCTACGTCTACCCGTCCGCGGCCGTTGCCGAGCAGTCGTTCACCGGCGAGGTGGACCACTACGTCTACTCGCGGTACGGCAACCCCACCGTCAACATGTTCCAGGAGCGGCTGCGCCTGATCGAGGGCGCTCAGGCGGCGTTTGCGACGGCCAGCGGCATGGCCGCCGTGTTCGTCTCGCTGGGTGCCCTGCTGGGTGCCGGCGATCGCCTGGTGGCAGCGCGCAGCCTGTTCGGTTCTTGTTTCGTGGTGTGCAACGAGATCCTGCCGCGCTGGGGAGTGGAAACCGTGTTCGTTGACGGCGACGACCTATCGCAGTGGGAACAGGCCCTGTCGGTCCCCACCCAGGCGGTGTTCTTCGAGACGCCGTCGAACCCGATGCAATCGCTGGTCGACATCGCCGCGGTCACGGAGCTGGCCCACGCTGCGGGCGCAAAGGTGGTGTTGGACAACGTCTTTGCGACGCCGTTGCTGCAACAGGGGTTTCCGCTCGGCGTCGACGTGGTGGTGTACTCCGGAACCAAGCACATCGACGGCCAGGGCCGGGTGCTGGGTGGTGCCATCCTGGGCGACCAGGAGTACATCGACGGCCCGGTGCAGAAGCTGATGCGCCACACCGGCCCCGCGCTGAGCGCCTTCAACGCCTGGGTGTTGCTCAAAGGCCTTGAGACGCTGGCGGTTCGGGTCGACTACAGCAACTCTTCGGCGCAACGCATCGCCGAGTTCCTGCAGGAGCACCCCGCAGTGCGCTGGGTCCGCTACCCGTTCCTGCCGTCACACCCGCAATACGACCTGGCCAAGCGCCAAATGACCGGCGGCGGAACGGTTATCACCTTCGAGCTGGATGCCGCCGAGGGTGCGTCCAAGCAGCGGGCCTTCGAAGTGCTCGACAAGTTGCGGCTGATCGACATCTCCAACAACCTCGGTGACGCCAAATCCCTTGTCACACACCCAGCGACCACGACGCACCGGGCGATGGGCCCGGAGGGCCGAGCCGCAATCGGGCTGGGCGACGGCGTGGTCCGTATTTCCGTTGGACTGGAAGGCACCGACGATCTGATCGCCGATATCGACCAGGCGTTGACCTAACCCGGGCTAACCGGCCTTCTGTTCGGCTTTTTCGGCTTGTTCGGCGGCCGCTAACGCGCCCTGGCTTTCGGCGGGTCCGATACCTTGGCTCTCTTCCATCCACTTGGTCACGACTCTCGCGTAGATCATCTGGCTGGTGATGGCCATCTGACCGCGGGTGCGGCCCAAGAAAGAGATCACCCAGGAGAACAACGCCGCGATCCGGTTGCGGTGGCCGACCAAGTAGTAGAGATGCAGGACCAGCCACGCCAGCCAAGCGATGAAGCCGCCGAACTCCAACTTGCCGACCTGAGCGACTGCGTTGTACCGCGAGATCGTCGCCATACTGCCCTTGTTGAAGTAATCAAACTTCTCTCGGTTGGCCGGGTCGTCTTTGCCTTTGACGGTGTTCTTGATGATCTTGGTGGCATAGTGCGCGCCCTGGATCGCGCCCTGCGCCATACCCGGCACGTCGGGCACCATCGCCAGGTCACCGATCACAAAGACGTGCGGGTGGCCCTTGACGGTGAGGTCGGGCTCGACGATGACCCGTCCGGCTTTGTCGGTCTCAGTGCCGTCGGATTGCTCGGCGATCATCTTGCCCAGTGGACTGGCTTGGACACCGGCAGCCCATACCTTGACCGCGCATTCGATGCGGCGTTCGCCGGTCTCCTTCTCTTTGATCGTGATGCCCTTGTAGTCGACTGCGGTGACCATGGCGTTGAGCTGAACCTCGACGTCCATCTTTTCCAGACGTCGTTGTGCTTTGCCACCCAACTTCTCGCCCATTGGTGGCAACACCAGCGGGGCGGCATCGACCAAGACCACTCGGCACTCGTCGGGTCTGATGGTGCGAAACGCGCCGGCCAGCGTGCGTTCGGCGAGTTCGACGATCTGACCGGCCACCTCGACGCCGGTTGGGCCGGCGCCGACCACCACGAACGTCAAGCGACGTTCGCGCTCAGCCTGGTCGGTGCTGACCTCCGCTGCCTCGAATGCGCCGAGGATGCGGCCGCGTAATTCGAGTGCGTCATCGATGGTCTTCATGCCGGGCGCGAATGTGGCGAAGTGATCGTTGCCGAAGTAGGACTGCTGAGAACCGGACGCGACGATCAGGCTGTCGTACTCGGTCACCGTCTCCATGTCCAACAGTTTTGATGTGACCGTCTTGGCCTTCAGGTCGATGGCGTTGACCTCGCCCAGCAACACCCGCACATTTTTCTGCTTGCGGAGGACCAGGCGCGTGGTCGGAGCGATGTCGCCCTCGGACAGGATTCCCGTGGCCACTTGATAGAGCAGCGGCTGGAACAGGTGGGTCGTTGTCTTGGAAATGAGCGTGATGTCGACATCGGCCCGCTTGAGCTTCCTGGCTGCGTTCAGGCCCCCGAAGCCACTTCCGATGATGACTACGTGATGGCGCTTGGTCGCGGGTTGTTGCTCGTTGGATGGGTGCGACATGCTCTCCCCTTCTGGGTCCGACTGATCTCACTCTCTCAGCGCGCATACCCACCCTATGACTCGATTAGCCCGACGTCTCCTGGTCTTGCCCAGATGTCGCCCAATCCAGCAAAGCGGCGGCCGGTCAGCGGCCGTGTCCGCCGCCCCCGCCGCCAGTGCTTCCGCCACCGGTACTGCCACCACCGGTGCTGCCGCCTCCGGTGCTCCCACCACCGGTGCTGCCGCCTCCGGTACTGCCACCACCGGTGCTGCCGCCGCCTCCGGTGCTCCCACCTCCGGTGCTCTCGCCACCGGTGCTCCCACCAGGCGCCCCGCCGCTCGGCGCTCCGCCACCGGGCGCGCCTTCGCTTGGCCCCGTTCCGCCGGGCGCCCCACCCGGAGTTCCGCCGGGCGCCCCACCGGGAGTCCCGCCGGGCGCCCCACCCGGAGTTCCGTCAGGCGCCCCGCCGGGGGCTCCACCCGGAGTTCCGCCGGGCGCCCCACCCGGAGTTCCGTCAGTCGCCCCACCGGGAGTCCCGCCGGGGGCTCCACCCGGAGTTCCGTCAGGCGCCCCACCCGGGTGCCCAGGCCCGCCCGAGCCATACGGCCTTCCGGGCTGGCCGGTGTGGTGGTGCTCCGGCACCGCCGGGCCCGGCACCAGTGGATTCGGGTCGTTGGGAAAGAGGTTGGGGTCAAGAGCCTCTGGGTTGTCGTGGCAGCCGAACGGGTTCGGGTTCGCTCCCCACCCCGGGTCCCAGACATCGCCTGGACACCAGTGCGGGGGAGGTCCCGGCTGGGCATGAGCTTCACTGGCCACGCTCGTGCCGATCAGTCCGATACCCATAACGAGCGCCGTTGTACTTACAACTGCATATGTAAATTTCGACATGCCTTTTTCTTACCTAGGCTAACTGTGTGAAAAGCGCACATCAGCCGTCAGAGGGCTGTGCACATACCCCTGTGGGGTATATGATTGCGCAGTGAGCAGCCGGCACGCGGGCCCGTGGATCGCGATCCTTATCGCGTCGTTGTTGCTCGGTATTGGGGCCCATTGCGGTCTGCCGCAGCGCGAACCTGAGGCGAACAGTGTCGGCCACACCGCTTTCGCCGTCGCTCCCCTCAGCCAGCTCGTTGGCGCCGGCGACCACATCGCACGTCCCGAAGCTTCGAAATTGCCCTGCCCCATCAAGCTCACCGCGGCGGTCCCGCCCTCGCCGGATATCGCGGCGCCGGCCGGAGTCAGCATCGTCGCGGCGATCGGCGCCCTTGTGTGGTTTACCGGGTTCGCGGTGAGGGGTGGGCGGAGTCCGCCCAGGCGTCCGCGCCTTGTCATCGTCGGTCGCGATCTTTTGACGCGACTCTGTCTAGCCCGTCGCTGAGTGGTCAGCCTCAGACCGTTCCCCCTGGGCGCGGTCGGTGATCGCTGTTGCTGCAACGAGTCCCGTTCGCGGCCGTTCGCGCGCGGGCTGGCGCACCTGGAGACAAGGACATGGACTTTGGCGCACTACCACCTGAAATCAACTCGGCCAGAATGTATTCGGGGCCCGGCGCAGCATCGATGCTGGCTGCCGCGGCGGCTTGGGAGGCGACGGCCGAGAACCTCTATGCCGCAGCGGCCTCCTGCAACGACACCCTCTCCGCCCTGACCGATCAGGCTTGGCGCAGCGACGCAACGCAGGCCATGACGGCCGCGGCCGGTACGTATCTGGCCTGGATGACTAAAACCGCGGCGCGGGCGCAGCATTCAGCTGCTCAATTGCGCATGGCGGCAATGGTATTCGAAACGGCCCGATCGGCTACCGTGCCGCCGCCCGTGGTTGCGGCCAATCGTGCGCTACTGATGCTGCTCACCGCCACCAATGTGCTGGGCGTCAACACCCTCGCCATTGCGGCGGCCGAGGCGGACTACGGCGAGATGTGGGCGCAAGATGCCGCGGCCATGTACGGCTATGCGAGCGGCTCGGCGGCCGCGTCGACGTTGACGGCGTTCGTTGCGCCCAACGAAGTCGCCGATGCTGCTGGGCTCGCGGAGTTGTCCGCGGTGATCTGGACGGTTCCGCAGACCCTGCAACAACTTGCGCAACCGTTGCAGTCCGGGACGTCAACTTTCAGCTCCTCCGTGTCGGCGATGTCTTCGCTGAGTTCGGTCGCCAAGACGCTCGGCTCCTCCACCGCCGCCCTGTCCAGCGAGGTGTCAGGGCTTGCCGGTGCGGCCGGAACGGTTCCGCTGCCGGCGGGACTGATCGCGGGGTGGGCCCCGTCGGGCGTGTCCGCACAGCTGGGTAGGGCAGCGCACCTCGGACCGCTGTCCGTGCCGCAGAGCTGGACCTCGGTCCCCGCGACGCACCGCCCGGTGGAGTTAGCCGACGCTGTCGCTGCAGCGACTCCGGACGACAGGGCAAACGCGTTAGGCGGGTTGCCTTTTGCCGGCATGGCACCACGCGCCGAGAACACCTCGAGCGGCACCGCACCACGGGCCGGCACGCGACTTACGGTGATGCCCCGGCCCGAATTCATCGGTTAGGTATGAGGAGTTGTTGAGGGTGTCGGTCGGAACGTTCCCGTGCCACTATGAGCTGTCATGCCCGCGACGCAGCACGTCGTTCTGATCCACGGCAATTGGAGCCGTGGGGAACAGTTGGCTGCCGTCCGCAGTGTCTTTGAGGAGCGAGGCTACCGGGCGCACACTCCCACACTGCGTCATCATGAGCTGCCGATTGACGAGGGCGCATTGAAGATCGCGGCACTCAGCCTTCGGGACTACGCCGCCGATCTGGTGACTTTCGTTGCGTCCCTTGATTCGCCGCCACTTCTCGTCGGTCACTCGATGGGCGGGCTACTGGCACAGCTGGTCGCGGCCCGCACCGAACACACCGGGTTGGTGGTCCTGTGTCCCGCGCCCGCATCTGGCATCACCGGCGCGTCGACTCCGGCAAACCGCCGATTGGCTATGCCGTATTTCTTGCGGCTACGTCCATGGGCCAAGGCGGTACGCCCGCCGACGTTCGATCAATTCCGCCGGTGGATCGCCAACAGTCAGACCGAGGAGACCGCGCGCGAGATCTATTCCGGCTTGGTGTGCGAATCCGGACGGGTGCAGTGGGAGATATTGCTTGCAATGCTGAAGCTCTCGCCGGAGACGGTGGTCGATGCCGCGGTGGTAGCGAGTCCGGTGTTGGCGATAGGGGGTGAATACGACCGCATCGTGCCAGCCGAGGTCGTCCGGCAGACGGCTGCCCGGTATCGGCACGCGACCGTTGTCGAGATTCCCGGAGCCGACCACATGGTGCTATCCGGAGCTTCGCTGCCTGTTGTGTTGCGGGTTATCGACGAGTGGATCGCGAGCAACGGTCTCGGTCCGGGTTAGGAACTTCTCGAGCAACTCCTCAAAGGTGTTGGTATATAACCTGACTTGAGCCCTGGTCCTTGCGGAAAGGCGAACGTCCGGCTGTAGGATCCCGTCCCGTCGTTCCCGCCAGCGGCGGTCGACATTCAACGATCGTTAGATGACGCTCTCCGACCTCTGCCTCGACTCGAACCTTGTCACGAACATGCTCGGGCACTCTGTCCCGGCACATGATTAGTTTGCAGCCCCGCAGCTTCCGCCGTTCACTCGCGTCAGCGTGTCACCGCCGTGTGGCATAATCGAACAGATGTTCGATGGTGGGCGGTCTGCGGTGGAGGGGCCGACGGGGCGGGTGCCGTCGCCGGAGGCGATGGCGGCTGAGGAGGAGTATTGGGAGCGCCGTCATCCCTCGAGCACTGCGGAGTCCGCGGGCTGGCTTGAGCAGCTCGGCGCGGGGTGGCGGGCGGAGAATCGGGCGGCGGCGGCGCAGTTGGTGGCGATTGGGAAGTTGTTCGCTTACCGGTTGTCGCGGTGCTCTGATACCGAGGAGTGGTGTGTGGACACCATGGAGG
>NZ_LZMH01000006.1 GCF_001673635.1 Mycobacterium asiaticum | reverse complement strand
AGCACCAGGCCGGGCAGGCCGGGGATGGTGATGCCGGGCAGGCCGAAGTTCAGCGGCGGGAACTGGAAGCCGGGGAATCCGGGCAGCGGCGGCAACTCGAAGTTGCCGGCCAGGTTCACCAGGGCGTTGAGCCCGCCGGTCAGGGCGGCGCCGAAGTCGGGCAGCACCAGGCCGGGCAGGCCGGGGATGGTGATGCCGGGCAGGCCGAAGTTCAGCGGCGGGAACTGGAAGCCGGGGAATCCGGGCAGCGGCGGCAACTCGAAGTTGCCGGCCAGGTTCACCAGGGCGTTGAGCCCGCCGGTCAGGGCGGCGCCGAAGTCGGGCAGCACCAGGCCGGGCAGGCCGGGGATGGTGATGCCGGGCAGGCCGAAGTTCAGCGGCGGGAACTGGAAGCCGGGGAATCCGGGCAGCGGCGGCAACTCCAGGTTGCCGGCCAGGTTCACCAGGGCGTTGAGTCCACCGGTGAGGGCGGCGCCGAAGTCGGGCAGCACCAGGCCGGGCAGGCCGGGGATGGTGATGCCCGGCAAACCGAAGTTCAACGGCGGGAACTGGAAGCCGGGGAACCCGGGCAGCGGCGGCAGCGACAGGTTGCCGGCCAGGTCAACCACAGCGTTTATCCCAGCGTTGATGGAGGCGCCGAGGTTGGGCAGGCTGAAGTTGCCAATAAGGTTCAAGCCGGTTTGCAAAGCCTGGTTTAGGCCAGCCGAGATGTTGCCGATGATTTGTCCACCGGTTTGGGCGATTACAGCGAGCGACGGCAGGGCACCGGTGAGATTTGCGGTCAGGTTGAGGCTGAGGTCAGCGCCAAGGGTCCCGTTGAGCAGTGCGGCAAGGGCGGCGTTGCCTTCGGCGGTAAGCGCGGCACCTGCTGCCGATAACGAAGCACCTGCTCCACCCAGGCCGATGCCGAGGTTTGTGATCAATTGCCCTGTCTGGGCGAGTCCCGCGCCAAACCCAGACGCTAGTGCGCCACCGGTCTGCAGAGCCAGACCCGCGCCGAGGCTGGGGAGAGCGGCGAAGGCGCGGACGGCACTGGCGGCATCAAGCGCAAGCGATCCCGACCCGCCGATCGAGCCGCCGAAGCCGCCCAACGAACCCGAAAGGGCGCTCTGGAACCCGGCGGCGAGGTTTCCGATGCCGATCTCGATGTTGGCCAAGATGTTGTTCAGGTTGAACAGTGCCGAGATATTGACTGCTTCCGCGGAGGCGTACGCGGTTGCGCCTCGGGTCAAAGAGGCCACGAACTGTTCGTGGTATGCCGCCGCTTGCGCGCTAGCGGCTTGGTAGTCGCTACCAAGGGTGCCGAACAACCGCGCGATCGCGGCCGACACCTCGTCGGCGGCGGCAGGCGCCAACGCCGTGGTTGCCCCCGCTGCAGACGAGCTCACTTGAACCAACGACGACCCGATGCCGGCCAACTGCTCAGCGGCAGCTTCGACGAACTCAGGTACGGCGATAACAAAAGACATGATCCATCTCCCCAGATGACCCCAATGGAACAAGCCGTTGACCCAATGACGCCCGAACGCCGATGGGACTACGCGTGCCCACTAAGTCCCCAAACTTGGGCACGGCTAAACCAGTTATCTCTAAGAATTTTCAGCCGGATGTTCAAGTCGGGCTGAGCGTCTCGGTGGCAATACCGCCGAGCGGAAACTGGTGTCTGGCAGAGCAATTGCTCCACCGACGAAATTAACAGGATCAGCGACAAATGGGAACCACGAGTCGGCGTGTTCGCTTGACATCGACCGGTTCCGTGTCCGCCGAATGAACGGAGTGTGCGCTCCGCAAAATCCTGAGAATTAATTTGCAAAACACTGCATAATCATGCAACCATCGCCGGATGGTCGATGGGATACGGGTGGCAGTCGCCGGGGCAAGCGGCTACGCGGGAGGCGAGATCCTCCGCTTATTGCTGGGACATCCGGCCTATGCCGACGGTCGACTGACAATCGGCGCCGTGACAGCCGCATCCAGCGCGGGCACCACCCTCGGCGAGCACCATCCGCACCTGGTTCCCTTGGCCCAGCGAGTCGTCGAGCCGACCGATCTGACCGTCCTGCAGGGTCATGACGTGGTCTTTCTCGGGTTACCGCACGGCCACTCCGCCGCCTTGGCCGAGCGTCTCGGTGAGGAAACACTGATCATCGACTGCGGCGCTGACTTCCGCCTCGGCGATGCTGGAGCTTGGGAACGCTTTTATGGCTCCCAGTATGCGGGGAGCTGGCCCTACGGACTGCCGGAGCTGCCGGGCGGTCGGGAGAAATTGGCAGGAGCACGCCGAATCGCGGTGCCGGGCTGCTACCCGACGGCCGCACTGCTGGCGCTCATCCCTGCCGTCGCTGCAGACCTCGTCGAACCGGCGGTCACCGTCGTTGCAGTGAGCGGCACATCGGGAGCGGGCCGGGCGGCAAAGACCGACCTACTCGGCGCCGAGGTCATTGGATCGGCCCGGGCCTACAACATCGGTGGGGTGCACCGGCACACCCCCGAAATCGCTCAGGGGCTGCGGGCGGTGACCGACCGGGAAGTCACGGTGTCATTCACTCCGGTCTTGATCCCGACGTCGCGCGGCATTCTTGCGACCTGCACCGCTCGCACGCGGTCGCCGATTTCGCAGTTGCGCGCCGCTTACGAGAAGGCTTACCACGACGAGCCGTTCGTCCACCTGCTGCCGGAAGGACAGTTGCCCCGCACCGGATCAGTAATAGGTAGTAACGCGGCCCAAATCGCGGTAGCTGTGGACGAGGACGCGTCGACGTTCGTGGCGATCGCGGCAATCGACAACCTGGTCAAAGGCACCGGGGGTGCCGCAGTGCAATCCATGAACTTGGCGCTGGGTTGGCCGGAGACCGAAGGACTTTCGGTGGTGGGGGTGGCGCCGTGACCCGCACCGACGAGACGAGGCTGCTGCGTGCGCAGGGTGTCACCGCGCCGTCAGGCTTCCGTGCTGCCGGCATCGCCGCTGGCATCAAGGTTTCCGGGGCACCGGACTTGGCGTTGGTCTTCAATGAGGGTCCGGACTACGCCGCTGCCGGAGTGGTGACTCGCAATAAGGTCAAGGCCGCGCCGGTGTTGTGGACCCAACAGGTGCTGACCACGGGGCGGCTGCGCGCCGTGATCCTGAATTCCGGTGGCGCCAATGCATGTACCGGCCCCGGCGGTTTCCAGGACACGCACGCCACGGCCGAAGCGGTTGCCGCTGCATTGTCGGAGTGGGGAACCGAGACGGGCGCCATCGAGGTAGCCGTCTGCTCAACCGGGCTGATCGGTGACCGCCTGCCCATGGATAAGGTCCTCGCCGGGGTCAGTGACATCGTGCACGAGATGCACGGCGGGCTAACCGGAGGCGACGACGCTGCCCAGGCGATCATGACCACCGACACCGTCCCCAAACAGGTTGCGCTGCACCACCAGAACAACTGGACGCTGGGCGGCATGGCCAAGGGCGCCGGCATGCTCGCTCCGTCGTTGGCCACCATGTTGTGTGTGCTCACCACCGACGCCGTCGCCGAACCCGCGGCACTCGACCAGGCGCTCAGGCGCGCCGCGGCAAAAACATTCGAGCGACTCGACATCGACGGTAGCTGTTCTACCAACGACACCGTCCTGTTGCTTGCGTCCGGCGCCAGTGAAATCGCCCCGTCGCAGGACGATCTCGACGACGCGGTGCTGCGGGTCTGTGACGACCTGTGCGCGCAACTGCAGGCCGACGCGGAGGGAGTGACCAAACGTGTCACAGTGACCGTGTGCGGCGCCGCCACCGAGGAGGAGGCGTTGACGGCCGCACGGGCCGTCGCCCGCGACAGTCTGGTCAAGACCGCAGTGTTCGGGTCCGACCCGAACTGGGGCCGGGTCCTCGCGGCCGTCGGGATAGCGCCGGTGACGCTGGAACCGGACCGGATTACCGTGTCGTTCAACGGTTCCGTGGTATATCGGGACCAAGTGGGAGCGCCTGGGGCGCGCGACGTGGATCTGTCCGGGGCAGACATCGAGATCGTGGTCGACCTCGCGATCGGGGCCGGTCAGGCAGCCGTCCGAACCACGGACCTGTCCTACGGCTACGTCGAAGAGAACTCGGCTTACAGCTCATGAGCGCCGATACCGCCGCGCTATCCACCCAGGTCAAGGCCCAAGTTCTGGCCGAAGCCCTGCCGTGGCTCAAGCAGCTGCACGGCAAGATTGTCGTCATCAAATACGGCGGCAACGCCATGACCGATGACGCGCTGCGTCGGGCTTTCGCCGCGGACATGGCTTTCCTGCGCACCTGCGGGATTCATCCGGTGGTCGTGCACGGTGGCGGACCCCAAATCACCTCCATGCTGCGGCGACTCGGCATTGAAGGTGACTTCAAAGGCGGCTTCCGGGTCACCACACCTGAAGTGCTTGATGTGGCGCGGATGGTGTTGTTCGGGCAGGTAGGCCGAGAACTGGTCAACCTCATCAACGCGCATGGGCCGTATGCGGTCGGCATCACCGGCGAGGACGCACAACTGTTCACCGCCGTCCGGCGCCGGGTCACCGTCGACGGCGTGGACACCGACATCGGCCTGGTCGGCGACGTCGAGCTGGTCAACACCGCGGCGGTGCTGGACCTCATCACCGCGCGCCGGATTCCGGTGGTATCGACGCTGGCACCGGATGCCGAGGGCGTGGTGCACAACATCAACGCCGATACCGCCGCGGCGGCGCTGGCTGAGGCGTTGGGGGCCGAAAAGCTGTTGATGCTCACCGATGTCGAAGGGCTCTACACCAGCTGGCCGGACCGTACCTCACTGGTCAGCGAAATCGACACGGCCACACTGTCCCAACTTCTTCCCACGCTGGAGGCCGGCATGATCCCCAAGGTCGAGGCGTGCCTGCGGGCGGTCACCGCCGGGGTACCCAGCGCGCATGTCATCGACGGGCGGGTGGAGCACTGCGTCCTCGTTGAGTTGCTCACCGATGCGGGTACTGGCACGAAGGTTGTGCCCCTATGACGCAAACCAGTGCCGTGCAACAGCGTTGGCAAGCGGTGATGATGAACAACTACGGGACGCCCGCGATGGCGTTGGCCAGCGGCGACGGGGCCGTCGTCACCGACGTCGACGGCAAGACCTACCTCGACCTGCTCGGCGGCATCGCCGTCAATGTGCTGGGCCACCGGCATCCCGCCGTCATCGCTGCGGTCACCCACCAGATGTCGACGCTGGGTCACACCTCGAACCTTTACGCGACCGAGCCGGGTATCGCGTTGGCCGAGGAACTCGTCGCCCTGCTCGGAGCCGAGGAACAGACACGAGTGTTCTTCTGCAACTCCGGAACTGAGGCCAACGAGGTAGCTTTCAAGCTGACCCGACTCACCGGACGCACGAAAATCGTTGCGGCTCAAGAAGCGTTCCACGGCCGCACGATGGGTTCGCTGGCCCTGACTGGGCAGCCGTCAAAACAGGCGCCGTTCGCACCGCTCCCAGGGGAGGTTACCCACGTCCCGTACGGCGACGCCGACGCATTGACCGCCGCGGTCGACGACGACACTGCCGCAGTCTTTCTCGAGCCGATCATGGGGGAGAGCGGTGTCGTCGTCCCGCCCGCGGGGTACCTCGCCGCGGCCCGGGATGTCACCGCGCGGCATGGCGCCCTGCTGGTGCTCGACGAGGTGCAAACCGGGATGGGGCGCACCGGCACGTTTTACGCCCATCAGCACGACGGCATCACGCCCGATGTGATCACCCTGGCCAAGGGTCTTGGTGGCGGCTTGCCGATCGGGGCATGTTTGGCGCTGGGTCGCGCGGGCGACCTGCTGACCCCCGGTCTGCACGGCAGCACGTTCGGGGGCAATCCGGTGTGTACCGCGGCAGCGCTGGCGGTGCTGAAAGTGCTTGCCGCGGACGACTTGGTGCGCAGCGCCGACGTACTGGGCAAGTCGCTCCGGCACGGGATCGAAGCACTGGGACACCCGCTGATCGACCACGTCCGCGGCAGAGGACTACTGCAAGGCATCGTGCTGTCCGCGCCACACGCCAAGAACGCCGAGGCGGCAGCACGCGATGCCGGGTATTTGGTAAATGCCGCCGCCCCCAATGTCATTCGGTTGGCGCCACCACTGATCATCACCGAGTCCCAACTCGACGGCTTCGTGGCCGCCTTGCCGGGCATCCTCGACGCAGCAGGAGACCAAAGGTGACCAGGCATTTTCTGCGCGACGACGACCTCACCCCGGCCGAGCAGGCCGAGGTTCTCGAACTCGCCGCCGTACTGAAAAAGGACCCGTTCAGCCGTCGCCCGCTGGAGGGCCCGCGCGGGGTCGCGGTCATCTTCGACAAGAACTCGACCCGCACCAGGTTTTCCTTCGAGGTGGGAATCGCCCAACTCGGCGGGCACGCCGTGGTGGTCGACGGACGCAGCACCCAGCTCGGTCGCGACGAGACACTGGAGGACACCGCAAAGGTGTTGTCCCGCTTTGTCGACGCCATCGTGTGGCGGACATTCGGTCAGGAGCGGCTGACCGCCATGGCCTCCACCGCGTCGGTGCCGGTGGTCAATGCGTTGTCGGATGAGTTCCATCCCTGCCAGGTGCTGGCGGATCTGCAGACCATCGCCGAACGCAAAGGCGCGCTGTCCGGCTTACGGATGACCTATCTGGGGGACGGCGCCAACAACATGGCGCACTCGCTGATGCTGGGTGGGGTCACCGCTGGCATGCACGTGACTATCGCTGCGCCAGAAGGGTTTACGCCGGATCCGGAGGTAGTGACCGCGGCCCAGCGCCGCGCCCGCGAGACCGGCGCAGAAGTGGTCGTGACCGCCGACGCCGACGCCGGTGCCGCCGGTGCAGACGTGTTGGTGACCGACACCTGGACATCGATGGGGCAGGAGGAAGACGGGCTCGACCGCGTCAAGCCGTTCCGGCCATTCCAGGTCAACCAACGGCTGCTCGGCCTGGCTGATCCGGAAGCCATTGTGCTGCATTGTCTTCCGGCGCATCGCGGCGATGAGATCACCGACGAGGTGATGGACGGGCCGGCCAGCGTGGTGTGGGACGAAGCCGAGAACCGCCTGCATGCGCAGAAGGCGTTGCTGGTGTGGCTGCTGGAGCGGTCGCGATGACAACTCATGAAGCCAAGGCGGCACCTGAGGTCAGCGGCAACCGCGCCGGCCGGCAGGCCCGCATCGTCGCAATCCTTTCCACCAAGGAGGTCCGCAGCCAGAGCGAACTGGCGGCGCTGCTGGCCGCGGAAGGCATCGAGGTCACCCAGGCCACCCTCTCGCGCGACCTCGAGGAACTCGGCGCGGTGAAACTGCGCGGGGCATATGGTGGCGTCCCCGTCTACGTCGTGCCCGAAGACGGCAGCCCGGTCCGGGGCGTCTCCGGCGGGACCGGGCGCCTGTCCCGACTGCTCGGCGAGCTGCTGGTGTCCACCGACGCAAGCGGAAACCTGGCGGTGCTGCGCACGCCTCCGGGCGCGGCGGACTACCTGGCCAGCGCGATTGATCGCGCGGCGTTACCGTACGTCGTCGGCACCATCGCCGGCGACGACACCGTTTTCGTGGTGGCACGCGAACCGATGACCGGGGCCGAAGCTGCCACCGCCTTGGAGAAGTTGAAGTAGACCTCAAATAAGCAGCCGCAGGTTCTTGCCGAAGACTCTGCGGCATCAACAAGGAGAAACTGTTCATGTCAGAGCGCGTCATCCTCGCGTATTCGGGCGGCCTGGACACCTCGGTGGCCATCAGTTGGATCGGCAAGGAGACGGGTCGCGAGGTCGTCGCCGTCGCCATCGACCTCGGCCAGGGCGGCGAGGACATGGATGTCGTGCGCCAACGGGCGCTGGATTGCGGCGCGGTGGAAGCCGTCGTGGTCGACGCCCGTGACGAGTTCGCCGAGGGCTACTGCCTACCCACGATCCTCAACAACGCGTTGTACATGGACCGCTACCCGCTGGTCTCGGCCATCAGCCGGCCGTTGATCGTCAAGCACCTGGTCGCGGCCGCGCGTGAGCACGGCGGCGGGATCGTCGCCCACGGCTGCACCGGCAAGGGCAACGACCAGGTGCGGTTCGAAGTCGGATTCGCCTCGCTGGCACCGGATCTCGAGGTGCTGGCACCGGTACGGGATTACGCGTGGACCCGCGAAAAAGCGATTGCCTTCGCCGAGGAGAACGCCATCCCGATCAACGTCAGCAAACGCTCGCCATTCTCGATCGACCAGAACGTGTGGGGCCGTGCGGTGGAAACCGGCTTCCTCGAACACCTGTGGAACGCGCCCACCAAGGACGTCTACGACTACACCGAAGACCCCACAGTCAACTGGAACACCCCCGATGAAGTGATCGTCGGCTTCGAAAAGGGTGTGCCCGTCTCGATCGACGGCAAGCGGGTGACCATGCTGCAGGCGATCGAGGAGCTCAACCGTCGCGCCGGCGCGCAGGGAGTCGGGCGGCTGGACGTCGTGGAAGACCGACTGGTGGGTATCAAGAGCCGCGAGATCTATGAGGCGCCGGGGGCCATGGTGCTCATCACCGCGCACACCGAACTCGAACACGTCACACTCGAGCGCGACCTGGGCCGCTTCAAGCGCCAGACCGATCAGCGCTGGGCCGAGCTGGTGTATGACGGGCTGTGGTACTCGCCGCTGAAGGTTGCGCTGGAGAGCTTCGTCGCCAAGACCCAAGAACACGTCACCGGTGAGGTGCGGCTGGTTCTGCACGGCGGCCACATCGCGGTGAATGGCCGGCGCAGCGCCGAGTCGCTCTATGACTTCAACCTGGCCACCTACGACGAGGGCGACACCTTCGACCAGTCCATGGCGAAGGGCTTCGTCTACGTGCACGGGTTGTCGTCCAAGCTCTCCGCCCGCCGGGACCTGCGGTGACCGTTTCTGCGCGAGCTGGGGGCACCGCCCGCTTGCGGGGGAACGCAAAAGTCCTCGACACGCCGGGCCTAAAGGGGCTTTTGCGTCTGTTCGGCGAAGAAAAATGAGCACCAACCAGGGGTCGCTGTGGGGCGGCCGGTTCGCCGGCGGTCCGGCCGACGCGCTGGCCGCGCTGAGCAAGTCCACCCACTTCGACTGGGCACTGGCCCCCTACGACATCACCGCCTCCCGCGCCCACACCGTGGTGCTCTACCGCGCCGGGCTGCTCACCGAAGACCAGCGCGACGGGCTGCTGGCGGGCCTGGACAGCCTCGCCGAGGATGTGGCCGACGGCAGCTTCGGTCCGCTGGTCACCGACGAGGATGTGCATGCGGCGCTGGAGCGGGGCCTGATCGACCGGGTGGGACCGGACCTGGGGGGTCGGCTCCGGGCCGGCCGGTCCCGCAACGACCAGGTGGCCACGCTGTTCCGCATGTGGCTGCGCGATGCGGTGCGTCGGGTCTCCGACGGCGTATTGGATGTGGTGTCGGCCCTGGCCGACCAGGCCGGCGCCCACCCGACCGCGATCATGCCCGGCAAGACACATATGCAGTCCGCCCAGCCGATCTTGCTGGCTCACCACCTGCTGGCGCATGCCCAGCCGTTGCTCCGTGACGTGGACCGGCTGCTGGACTTCGACAAGCGCGCCGCGATATCCCCGTACGGTTCGGGCGCCCTCGCCGGTTCGTCGCTGGGACTGGATCCCGACGCGATCGCCGCGGACCTGGGTTTCATTGCGGCAGCGGATAACTCGATAGACGCCACCGCCGCCCGGGACTTTGCCGCAGAAGCGGCGTTCGTGTTGGCCATGATCGGTGTGGATCTGTCCCGGCTCGCCGAGGACATCATCATCTGGAGCTCGACGGAGTTCGGCTATGTGACCTTGCACGACGCGTGGTCCACCGGGAGTTCGATCATGCCGCAAAAGAAGAACCCCGACATCGCCGAGCTGGCTCGCGGCAAATCCGGGCGGCTGATCGGCAATGTGGCCGGACTGCTCGCGACGCTCAAGGCGCAGCCGTTGGCTTACAACCGTGACCTGCAGGAAGACAAGGAACCGGTGTTCGACTCGGTGGCGCAGCTGGAGTTGCTGCTGCCCGCGATGGCCGGCTTGGTCGGTAGTCTCACGTTCCACGTCGAGCGGATGGCCGCGCTGGCCCCGGCTGGCTACACCCTGGCCACCGATGTCGCCGAATGGCTTGTACGACAGGGTGTTCCGTTTCGATCAGCACACGAAGCCGCCGGTGCGGCGGTGCGTACCGCCGAGCAGCGCGGCGTCGGGCTGCAGGACCTGACCGACGATGAACTGGCCGCGATCAGTCCCGAACTGACGCCGAGCGTCCGGGACGTGCTGACCATCGAAGGCTCGGTGTCCTCGCGCGATGCCCGCGGCGGCACCGCACCCAGCCGGGTCGCCGAACAACTGACCGTCGTGCGCGAAACGGCCGACCGGCTGCGACACGCGCTGCGGCGTTGACCGGCAGCCCGTTCCTTTGCCGGTCAGATTAGGGCGGACTAAACTTCCAGATCTGAGTAAGCCGGTTGAATCCAAATCAATCGACCCTGCACGTGAACCTGGCGGCCGAGATGTTCGTATCAGAGGGGTGATACCAATGAGCGTCATCGCAGGCGTCTTCGGCGCCTTGCCGCCATACCGGTACTCGCAGGCCGAGCTCACCGATTTCTTCGTCAGCATTCCGGACTTCGAGGGTTACGAGGACATCGTCCGGCAGCTGCACGTCAGCGCCAAAGTCAACAGCCGCCACCTGGTGCTGCCGCTGCACAAATATCCGACGCTGACCGACTTCGGCAACGCGAACCGCATCTTCATCGAAAAGGCGGTTGACCTGGGCTGTGAGGCCCTAACCGGCGCGCTCGACGAGGCGGGCCTGCAACCGCAAGACCTCGATGTGCTCATCACGACGACGGTCACCGGGCTCGCCGTGCCGTCCCTCGACGCCCGGATCGCCAGCCGCCTCGGCCTGCGCAGCGATGTGCGAAGGATCCCGCTGTTCGGCCTCGGCTGTGTGGCGGGTGCGGCTGGCGTAGGGCGCCTGCACGACTATCTGCGCGGCGCCGTGGACGGGGTGGCCGCACTGATCTCGGTCGAGCTGTGCTCGCTCACCTACCCGGGGTACAAGCCGTCCGTGGCAGGCCTGGTGGGCAGCGCGTTGTTCGCCGACGGCGCCGCGGCGGTGGTGGCCGTGGGGGAGCGCCGCGCCGAACAGGTCGACGCACGCGGACCGGCCATCGTGGATTCCCGCAGCCATCTCTACCCCGACTCGCTGCGCACCATGGGTTACGACGTGGGCTCGGAAGGCTTCGAGTTGGTGCTCTCGAAGGATCTCGCGGAGGTGGTGCGGGAGAACATCCGCCACGACGTCACCTCGTTCCTGGACGCGCACGGCCTGAGCATTACCGACATCGGGGCCTGGGTGAGCCATCCCGGCGGCCCGAAGATCATCGAGGCGATCAACGACACCCTGGGGCTGCAGCCCGAGGCGCTGGAACTGACCTGGCGTTCGCTCGGCGAGATCGGCAACCTGTCGTCAGCTTCGGTGCTGCATGTCCTGCGTGACACCATCGGCAAGCAACCGCCCAGCGGCAGCCCCGGCCTCATGATCGCGATGGGTCCCGGATTCTGCTCCGAACTTGTGTTGCTGCGTTGGCACTGATGCACGCCGGCGGACTGTCCCTCGTTCCCTGAACATCGCTTCGGATGTGACGTTGATGGGACCGGTATGAACAGCACGCAGGACGAGCTGGTTCGCGCACTGCGGGCGTCGCTGAAGGAGAACGAACGGCTCAAGCGCGACAATCGCGAATTGCTCTCTGCCGCACAGGAACCAGTGGCGATCGTGGGCATGGCCTGCCGTTATCCCGGCGGGGTGGATTCGCCGGAAGACCTATGGGAGATGGTGAGTCAGGGTCGCGACGTGGTGTCGGATTTTCCGGCCGACCGCGGCTGGGACCTGTCCGGGTTATTCGATCCCGATCCCGACGCGATCGGCAAGTCCTACACCCGCTCCGGCGGATTCCTCGCCAATGCAGCCGATTTCGATGCGGAGTTCTTCGGAATCGCACCCAGCGAGGTACTCGCGATGGATCCCCAGCAGCGCCTGTTGCTGGAGGTGGCGTGGGAAGCATTGGAGCGGGCCGGGATCGACCCCCTAGAACTACGGGGATCGCCGACTGGCGTTTTCGCCGGCATCTTCCACGGCTCGTACGGGGGTCAAGGCCGAGTGCCCGGCGAGCTGGAGAGGTACGGATTGCGCGGCTCCACGCTGAGTGTGGCCTCAGGCCGGGTTGCCTATGTGCTGGGTTTGGAAGGCCCGGCCGTCTCGGTGGATACGGCATGCTCGTCGTCGCTGGTGGCGCTGCACCTGGCGGCGCAGTCGCTGCGGTCGGGGGAATGCGATCTGGCCCTGGCCGGCGGCGTAACGGTGATGGCGACGCCGGCGATGTTCGTCGAGTTCAGTCGGCAGCGAGCGCTGTCGCCCGACGGCAGGTGCAAGGCGTACGCGGGCGCCGCGGACGGCACCGGGTTCTCCGAGGGCGCGGGCGCACTGGTCGTCGAGCGGCTGGCCGACGCGCAGCGCCTCGGGCATCCGGTGCTGGCCCTGATCCGCGGGTCGGCGGTCAATCAGGACGGCGCTTCGAACGGTCTGGCGACCCCGAACGGCCCCTCGCAGCAACGGGTGATCCGTGCGGCGCTGGCCAGCGCCCGGCTGGCATCGGCCGACGTCGATCTGGTCGAGGGGCACGGTACCGGGACCACGCTCGGGGATCCCATCGAGGCCCAAGCGTTGTTGGCGACCTACGGGCAGGGCCGCCCTGCTGATCAGCCGTTGTGGCTGGGTTCGATCAAATCGAACATGGGGCATACCTCGGCGGCGGCGGGAATGGCCGGGGTCATGAAGATGGCGCTGGCGATGCGCCACGAGGTGATGCCCAAGACGTTGCACGTGGATTCACCGACGCCGCACGTGGATTGGTCCGCGGGCGCGGTGTCGTTGCTGACCGAGGGAAGGCCTTGGCCGGCGCGTGAACGCCCCCGGCGGGCGGGCGTCTCGTCGTTCGGGATCAGCGGGACGAACGCGCACGTGATCCTCGAACAGGGACCGCTTGCGGTGGCGACAACCCCTGCCGAGCGGGATACCAGCAAGCCCACCGCGTGGGTGTTGTCCGCTCGCTCTCCGGCCGCGCTGACCGGTCAGGCACAGCGGCTCCTCACTCGGGTTACCGACGACCCGGAGCTGGATCCGATCGACGTCGGCTGGTCGCTGACCACGACGCGGTCGACATTCGAGCACCGTGCCGTCGTTGTCGGGGCGGGCCGCGCGCAGCTGGTTGCCGGGCTGAGCGAGCTCGCTGCAGGTGAACCGGGAGCCGGTGTGGTGGTCGGCCGGACCGGCCATGCCGCAGACCGAACCGTGTTCGTCTTCCCGGGTCAAGGTTCCCAGTGGGTCGGCATGGGCGTTGAACTTTTGGACGCCTCAACGGTTTTCGCCGACCACATGCGGCTGTGTGAGAAAGCACTCGGCGAATACGTCGCGTGGTCGTTGACCGATGTCCTGCGGGGAGTCCCGGGCGTCCCCGGGCTGGACCGGGTGGACGTGGTTCAGCCGGTGCTGTGGGCGGTAATGGTGTCGCTGGCCGAATTGTGGCGTTCGGTCGGTGTGGTGCCCGACGCGGTCATCGGACACTCCCAGGGTGAGATCGCCGCCGCAAACGTCGCCGGCGCGCTGTCTTTGGAGGACGCCGCGAGGGTGGTGGCGCTACGAAGCCAATTGCTGGCGCAGCTTTCGGGCGCCGGCGGCATGGTCTCGCTGGCGTGCGGCCTGCAACGCACCGAGGAGCTGTTGACCGGATTCGGTGACCGGTTGGATATCGCTGCGGTCAACGGTGTTTCGGCTGTGGTCGTCAGCGGTGAGTTGGCCGCTCTCGACGCGCTGGAGCGGCGGTGTGAGGCCGAAAGCGTTCGCGTGCGCAGGATCGATGTCGACTATGCCTCGCATTCCTCGCATATCGACCATATCCGTGAGCCATTGATCCAAGCGCTGTCCGGTATCGCTGGCCGCTCCGCACCGGTGACGTTCTTCTCCACCGTCACCGGTGACCCGATGGACACCGCCGCGCTGACCGCCGACTACTGGTACCAAAGCGTGCGCCAGACGGTGCAATTCGACCGGGCGGTGCGCGCCGCCGCTACGGCGGGCTACCGGGTGTTCATCGAATCCAGTCCGCACCCGGTGTTGATCGCCGGGATCGAAGAGACCGTCCCGGATGCCGCAGTTATCCCCTCCCTCGGTCGCGACGACGGCGGGCCGACGAGGTTCCTGCTGTCGGTCGGTCAGGCCAATGTCGCCGGAGTGCAGGTGGATTGGCGGTCGGTATGCGCGGGTGGGCGCCGCGTCGACCTTCCGACGTACGCCTTCCAGCGACGGCGATTCTGGTTGGGCGGCGCATCCACCGCCGCCGACGCCGACGGCCTCGGAGTGGCCGGCGCCGGCCATGCGATGTTGGGGGCGGTGGTGGAGCGCCCCGATGGCGGCGTCATTCTGACCGGGCAGCTCTCCCTTGCGGCGCAGCCATGGCTGGCCGATCACGCCGTCGCTGGTGTAGTTCTGTTTCCCGGGGCCGCGTTCGTGGAGCTGGCGCTTCGCGCCGGCGACGAGGTCGGCTGCGCAGACGTCGAAGAGCTCACCCTGTCGGCGCCGTTGCTGCTGCCGACCGGCGGCAGCGTCCGCGTGCAGGTCGTCGTGGGGGCTGGGAACGAATCGCAGCGGCGAACGGTCTCGGTGTATTCAGCTGCCGCACCGGACGGTTGGACGCAGCATGCCGAGGGAGTGTTGAGCCCGGGTGCGGTCCAGCCGATCGCCGACCTGTCTACCTGGCCGCCGGCCGGCGCGGTCCCGTTGGACGTGTCGGGTGCCTACCGGCAGCTCGCCGGGCGAGGGTATGAGTACGGGCCGGCGTTCCAGGGCCTGCAAGCGATGTGGCAGCGCGGCGGCGAGGTGTTCGCCGAAATCGCCGTCCCGGCCGACACCGGTGTGACGTTGAGCGATTACGGGATTCATCCGGTATTGCTCGACGCATCCCTGCACGCCATGGGCGTGGTCGGCGAACAGGCCCAGACGATGCTGCCATTCGCCTGGCAGGGGATCGGTCTGCACGCGGCCGGAGCGTCCCGGGCACGAGTCCGCATCGCGCCGGTAGGTGTCGAAGCGGTGTCGATCGAGCTGGCCGACGCGTCGGGCTTGCCGGTGTTGTCGGTGCGCGAGCTGACCGTTCGCCCGGTGTCGACCGGGCACCTGCGGTCGGCGGCTCCGCGTGCCGACAGCGGTCTGTTGCAGGTGACCTGGTCGCCGGTGACGTTGCCCGCCACGGATGCCGACGGCGTGGTGGTATGGGAGCCGGGTGCCCGACCCCCGAGCGTCGAGTCGGTGCACGCCGCAACCCGCGAGGCGTTGACGACGTTGCACTCCCATTTGGGCGCAGCGGAATCCGGGGTGCTGGTGGTGCTGACGCACGGCGCTGCGGGACTGCCCGACGAAGATGTCTGCGATCTCGCCGCCGCGGCGGTCTGGGGATTGGCCCGCTCGGCGCAGGCTGAATACCCGGACCGGGTGGTGCTGATGGATTCGGACGGGTCGGTCGACCCGGCGCGTGCCGCCGGTTGTGGTGAGCCGCAGATCCTCATCCGCGCCGGACAGTTGTACGCGGCCCGACTCACCCCGACGGCAGGGACATCCGGGCTCGAACTGCCTGCCGGGAACTGGCGACTCGTGGTGGGTGCCGGCGGCACGTTGGAGGACCTGATCGTGCAGCCGTGCCCGCATTCCGAGCTGGCAGCCGGTCAGGTGCGGGTCCGGGTCGCCGCTGTGGGTGTGAACTTCCGGGATGTGCTGGTGGCGTTGGGGATGTACCCCGGCGGCGGTGAGCTGGGCGTCGAGGGCGCCGGGGTGGTCGTCCAAGTCGGTTCGGCTGTAACAGGAGTCGCGGTTGGCGATCACGTGATGGGTCTGCTCGGGATCGTCGGGTCGGAGGCGGTCGTTGATGCGCGCCTGCTCACCGCCGTGCCGCGTGGATGGTCCATGCAGCAGGCCGCGGGAGCGTCGGCGGTGTTCCTGACCGCCGTATACGGCCTTTCGGTGTTGGCCGGCGTGAAGTCCGGCCAGCGGGTGCTGATCCATGCGGCGACCGGCGGAGTGGGCATGGCGGCGGTGGCGCTGGCACGCCATTGGGGATTGGACGTCTTTGCCACCGCGAGCCGCGGCAAGTGGGATGTGCTGCGCGCAATGGGCTTTGAGGATTCCCGCATCGGCGATTCCCGCACCCTGGATTTCGCGGAGAGGTTTATGGCGACCACGGGCGGCATGGGTGTCGACGTGGTGCTGAACTCGCTGGCCGGTGAATTCGTCGACGCATCGCTGCGGCTGCTGCCGCGCGGCGGACGATTCATCGAGATGGGCAAGACCGACCTGCGCGACCCGCGGACCGTGGCGCAACACCACCCGGGCGTCGAGTACCAGGCGTTCGACCTCATCGAGGCCGGTCCGGACCGGATCAGCCAGATGTTCGTCGGGTTGACCGAGATGTTCAGCACCGGGGTACTGGATCCCTTGCCGGTCAGAAGCTTTGATGTGCGGTCCGCCTCGTCGGCGTATCGGTTCGTCAGTCAGGCCCGCCACATCGGCAAGGTCGTGCTTTCTCTCCCCGATGCGGAAGGACTGGCCGGTGCCACGGTGCTGATCACCGGAGGCACCGGGATGGCCGGCGCGGCGCTGGCCCGTCACCTGGTGACGCGGTACGGCGTGGCGCATGTGGTGTTGGTCAGTCGGCGCGGCGCTGCCGCTCCCGGCGTCGCGGATGTGATCACTGAGTTGAAAGGTCACGGCGCCGAGGTGTCGGTGCGCTCGTGTGACGTCGCCGACCGCGACGCGGCAGCAGAACTGATCAGGCAACTGCCCGAAGGGTATCCACTGCGCGGGGTGATCCACGCCGCCGGTGTGCTCGATGACGGGTTGTTCGCCGCCTTGACACCCGATCGAGTGGATGCCGTGTTGCGCGCCAAAGTTGACGGCGCGTGGAATCTGCACGAACTGACCAAGAACATGAATCTGGCTTCCTTCGTACTGTTTTCGTCGATGGCCGGCATCATCGGCACCGCCGGCCAGGCCAATTACGCGGCAGCCAACAGCTTTCTGGACGGGCTGGCGGCTTACCGGCGGACCCGCGGCCTGCCGGGATTGTCGATCGCGTGGGGGCTCTGGGAGCAGACGAGCTCGATGACCGAACACCTGGCCGAGCGGGACATAACCCGCATGCGCCGGTTCGGATTGGCGCCGCTGTCGACGGAACTCGCAATGCAGTCCTTCGACGCCGCCCTGCGCACCGATCGCCCCGTGGTGGTGGCCGCGCCCGTCGACCCGGCCGCGCAGCAGACCGACGCCGCCCTGCCGCCGATATTGAGTCAACTGGTCAGTCGTCGGCAACGGCGCGTGGTGACCGATGCCGCCGTGTCGACCCCGTCCGTCACCGGACTGACCGCGCGCCTGCACGCCTTGACCCCCGGGCAGCGGCGTGCCGAACTGCTGTCCGTGGTATGCGGTAACGCCGCGATCGTGTTGGGCCGCTCCAACAGTGCGGATATCGAGGCCGACCGCGCCTTCGGAGACCTCGGGTTCGACTCGCTGACCGCAGTAGAGCTGCGGAACCGGTTGAAGGTGGCAACCGGGCTCACCTTGTCGCCCGGCCTGATCTTCGATTACCCCACGCCGACCGCGCTTGCCGAACACCTCGACTCACGTTTGGCGGTTACTGTCGATCGTCAGCCCGACCGCATCGACCGGTTCAACGACATCACCCGCGAGCTGCAGTCCCTGCTCGGCCAATCCGACTGGACGCCGGAGGACAAAGAGCACCTGGCTTCTCGGCTGCGGACCTTGCTGTCCGTGGTGGAGGTACCAGTCGACCGTGACGACAGCGACGTTGCAGATATCTTCGCCGCCAACGAAAGCCAGCTCTTCGCCATCCTCGACGAAGAACTGGGCTCCTGAGCCATGGCAGGACAGTCAGTGCCCGAAACCGAGAAGCACCTCGATTACCTGAAGCGTGTTACCGCAGATCTACGCCGGACGCGTCGGCGGCTCTCGGAGCTGGAGGGCAAGCTGTCCGATCCGGTGGCGGTGGTGGGAATGGCGTGCCGCTACCCGGGTGGTGTGGATTCGCCGGAAGCGCTGTGGCAGATGGTGACCGAGGGCCGCGACGCGGTCTCGGACTTTCCCACCGACCGCGGCTGGGACCTTGCCGATCTGTACGACCCCGACCCTGACGCCAAGGGCAAGATGTACGTCCGACAGGGTTCCTTCCTCAAAGACGCGGGCGACTTCGACGCCGGCTTCTTCGGCGTCGGCCCCAGTGAAGCTCTGGCCATGGACCCGCAACAGCGGCTCGTGCTGGAACTGTCGTGGGAAGCTCTGGAGCGGGCCGGAATCGACCCCCACGGGTTGCGAGGCTCGGCGACCGGGGTGTTCGTCGGGGTGATCCATGCCGGTTATGGGGGTGAGGTAACCGGTGAATTGGAGGGTTACGGGCTGACCGGCTCGACCCTGAGCGTGGCTTCCGGCCGGGTCTCCTACGTGCTGGGATTACAGGGCCCCGCGGTTTCTGTGGACACCGCGTGTTCGTCGTCGTTGGTCGCGATGCATATGGCGGCGCAGTCATTACGCTCGGGCGAAACGGATCTGGCGTTGGCCGGCGGCGTCACGGTGATGGCCACCATCGGCGCCTTTGTGGAATTCAGCCGGCAACGGGCGCTGGCCGCCGACGGCCGGTGCAAGGTTTACGCCGGGGCGGCCGACGGTACCGCCTGGTCGGAAGGCGCCGGGCTGCTGGTGCTCGAGCGACTGTCTGACGCCAGGCGGTTGGGGCATCCCGTGCTGGCACTGCTGCGCGGCTCAGCGGTAAACCAGGATGGTGCCTCGAACGGATTGACCGCCCCGAATGGTCCTGCGCAGCAACGGGTTATCCGGGCGGCGCTGGCCAGTGCCGGGCTCACCACGGCGGAAGTGGACGTGGTGGAAGGTCACGGGACCGGGACCACCCTGGGCGATCCCATCGAAGCCGAAGCGCTGTTGTCCACCTACGGGCAGGACCGGTCAGCAGATCGGCCGCTGTGGCTGGGTTCGATCAAGTCCAACATCGGTCACACCTCGGCCGCCGCGGGGGTCGCCGGAGTGATCAAGATGGTGCAGGCGATGCGGCACGGGGTGATGCCGAAGACGCTGCACGTGGACGTGCCTACCCCGCATGTGGATTGGTCGGCGGGTGCCGTCTCGCTGCTGACCGAGCCGCGGGCATGGCCGGAGGGGGACACGCCGCGGCGCGCCGGCGTGTCATCTTTCGGGATCAGCGGGACGAACGCGCACGTCATCGTTGAGCAGGCACCGCCCGTCGCGCAAGATGCTCTGCCGCAGGCCGATAGCCAGGGACCCGTGCCGTGGGTGCTTTCCGCGCGCTCAGCCGAGGCGCTGCGCAGGCAGGCCGAGCGGCTGTCGAGGCAGCTGGATGCCCGGTCGACCAATGTCGACATCGGTCTGTCACTGGTCACCACGCGGTCGGCATTCGAGCATCGGGCCGTGCTGGTCGGCGCGGACCGCGATGAGCTGACGGCGCAATTGGCGGGGTTGGCCGCGGGCGACCCGGACGCGGCTACGGCAATGGGCCGCGTCGGCGCCGCGCGCAAGCTGGTCTTCGTGTTTCCCGGGCAGGGATCACAGCGGCCTGGGATGGGCCGTCAGCTTCACGAGCACTTTCCGGTCTTTGCCCGGGCATTCGACGAGGCGGTCGATGTCCTCGACCAATATCTGCGGGTGCCGCTCCGCGACGTGGTTTGGGGCGCTGACCCGAAACTGTTGGAAAGCACCGAGTTCGCCCAACCGGCCTTGTTCGCCGTGGAAGTGGCGTTGGCGGCACTGCTGCAGTCCTGGGGTGTGCTCCCCGACTTCGTGGTCGGTCATTCGGTCGGGGAGATCAGCGCAGCGTGTGTGGCTGGTGTGCTGTCGCTGCCCGACGCGGCGAAACTCGTTGCGGTGCGGGCCCGGCTGATGGCCGGTCTGCCGACCGGCGGAGCGATGCTCGCCGTGGCCGCTCCGGAGGGGGAGGTGGCGCCGCTACTCGGCGCGGGTGTGGACATCGCCGCGGTCAACGGGCCCCAGGCGGTGGTGATTTCCGGTGCCGAGAACCAGGTGAATGCGGCCGAGGCCGAACTGGTGCGGCGCGGTCGCCGCGTGCATCGCCTGGCGGTTTCGCATGCCTTCCATTCGGTTCTGATGGAGCCGATCCTGCCGGAGTTCGCCGGGTCACTGGCCGGGCTCACGCCCGCTCAGCCGCGAATTAATTTGCTGTCCAACGTGAGTGGACAGCTGGCCGGTCCCGGATACGGGTCGCCCGAATACTGGGTGCAGCACGTGCGCCGTCCGGTGCGCTTTCACGACGGCGTCGAGTCCATCATCGCGCAAGGTGCGGTCACCTTCCTCGAACTCGGCCCCGCCGCCGGCCTGACCGCCGCGCAGGAGCACTCGGTGCCGGTAATGCCCAAAGAGCGGCCCGAGACTACCTCGCTGCTGACCGCCCTCGGCCACTTGTACGTCACCGGCTTCGCGGTGGATTGGGCACAGGCCTTCGCCGGGCGCGGCGGGTGCCGGGTCCCGCTGCCGACCTACGCGTTCGTCCGAAAGCGCTTCTGGCTGAGCCCAACCGACGTGGGCCACCGGAATGTGGCTGCCGCGGGTTTGGCGGGGGCCGCACATCCGCTGCTCGGCGCCGTCGTCGAACGGCCGGATTCGGGTGGTGTGGTGCTGACCGGGCGGCTGTCGCTGGCCGAGCAGCCGTGGCTTGCCGACCACGCGGTGGGTGGGACGGTGTTGTTCCCCGGTGCGGGGTTCGTCGAACTGGCGATCCGGGCCGGCGACGAGGTCGGCTGCCCGACCGTGGAGGAGCTGACGTTGTCTGCTCCGTTGGTGTTGCCGGTCGGCGTGGGTGTGCAGTTGCAGGTGGTGGTGGATGCTGCCGGCGAGTCAGGTGCCAATGTGTGGATGTATTCCCGTGCCGCACAGCAGGGATCGGCCTGGGTGCTGCATGCGCAAGGCGTGCTGAGTCCGGCACCGGTGCGGCCGAGTGCGGAGTTGACGGTGTGGCCGCCGGTCGGCGCGACGGCAATCGATCTGACCGGAACCTACGACCGGCTGTCCGACCGCGGTTATGCCTACGGGCCGGCATTCCGTGGCCTGCAGTCGATGTGGCGTGACGGGGCCGAGCTATTCGCCGAGGTCGCACCGCCGGCCAGCGCACAAGTAGCGTTGGGCGGCTTCGGGATCCATCCAGCGATTCTGGACGCGGCATTGCATGCCATGGGCGTGGTGGACGATCAGGATCTGATCCTGTTGCCCTTCTCCTGGCAAGGCATCGCATTGCACGCCGCAGGCGCTGGCCGGCTTCGGGTCCGGTTGGCGCCGGCCGGTGACGGGGCCGTCTCGGTCGAAATCGCCGACGTTCGCGGGCTCCCGGTGCTGACCGTGCAGACCTTGACCATGCGCCCGGTGTCACCCGATCAACTGTCGGTGGCGACCACGCCGGCCGCTGGCGGCGACGGGCTGATCGAACTCGCATGGACACCGATCCAATTGAGCGGTAACAGGACTGACAGGGTGGTCAGCTGGGAGCACAAGCCGACCGGCGCGGACATGACGAAGTCGGTGCATGCCGCCGCTAACGAGGCATTGGGTGTCTTGCAGTCGTGGTTGAGCGGCGACGATGCCGCACCATTGGCGGTGCTGACCAGGGGGGCGGTCGGATTGCCCGGCGAGGCCGCCCCGGATCTGGCGGGTGCGGCGGTGTGGGGCCTGGTGCGCTCGGCACAAGCCGAACACCCGGGCCGGATCGTGCTGGTCGATACCGACGGGTCGCTGGCCGTCGAGGACGTAATCGATTGCGGTGAACCACAAGTGCTCGTCCGTGCGGGGGTGGCCCACGGTGCCCGGTTGACGCCCAGCAACCCTCCGGCGCTGTTACGGCTCCCCGAAGGCGCGTCGCCGTGGCGGTTGGTTGCCGGCGGCGCCGGGACGCTGGACGACCTGATGCTGCAGCCCTGCCCGCAGGTGGAGTTGGGTCCGGGACAGGTCCGCGTAGCGGTTGCCGCGGTTGGGGTCAACTTCCGAGACGTGTTGGTGGCGCTGGGGATGTATCCCGGGGCGGCGGAGGTGGGCGCCGAGGGCGCGGGCGTAGTCGTCGAGATGGGTCCCGGGGTTACCGGTTTCGCCGTAGGGGATCCCGTCATGGGCATTCTGGGTGTTGCCGGGTCCGAAGCGGTGGTGGATCAGCGGCTGATTGTGCCGGTGCCGCCCGGGTGGACGCTGCCGCAAGCCGCAAGCGTGCCGGTGGTGTTCTTGACCGCGTTCTATGCGCTGTCGACGTTGGCCGAGGTGCAGCCCGGACAGAAGGTGCTGGTGCACGCCGCGACCGGGGGCGTGGGCATGGCTGCCGTTCAACTGGCCCGGTACTGGGGCCTGGAGGTATTCGCCACCGCGAGCCGCGGCAAGTGGGACACCCTGCGCGCGATGGGGTTTGACGATTCGCACATCGCTGACTCCCGCACCTTGGCGTTCGAGGACAAGTTCTGGCTGGTCACCGACGGCGCCGGTGTGGACGTCGTGCTGAACTCGCTGGCCGGTGAATTCAACGATGCGTCACTGCGGCTATTGCCGCGGGGTGGTCGGTTCATCGAGATGGGCAAGACCGATATCCGCGACCCGAGTCACATCGCCGAACTCCACCCGGGGGTGTCCTACCGAGCGTTCGACCTGATGGAGGCCGGTCCCGCACACATCGCGCAGATGTTCGGCGATCTGATGGCCCTGTTGGAAGCCGGTGCGCTGCAACGATTGCCGATGAAGACATGGGATATCCGCTCTGCGCCTGAGGCCTACCGATTCGTCAGCCAGGCCCGCCACATCGGCAAGGTCGTACTCAGCCTTCCGGATGGACCAGGTGTGGGCCTGTCGTCGGGCACGGTATTGGTCACCGGCGGTACCGGCATGGCGGGTTCGGTTCTGTCTCGTCATCTAGTGCACCGGTACGGGGTGCGCCGGCTGCTGCTGGTGAGCCGCCGGGGTGCAGCCGCCGACGGGGCCGCCGAGTTGGTTGCCGAACTGGCCGGGGCGGGAGCGGACGTCCGAGTCGCATCCTGCGATGCAGCCGACCGCACCGCGCTGGCTGGGCTGCTGGCCGACCTCCCGGACCAGTATCCGTTGTCCGGTGTCATCCACGCCGCTGGTGTGCTGGACGACGCCCTGCTCGGGTCGCTGACCGAAGAACGCATCGATACGGTGTTGCGCGCCAAGGTCGATGCGGCGTGGAACCTGCACGAGCTGACCCAGGACATGAATCTCGCCGCCTTCGTGATGTTCTCATCCGTGGCGGGGATCGTCGGTTCACCCGGACAGGGGAATTACGCGGCGGCGAACAGCTTCCTGGACGGGCTCGCCGCGTACCGGCGCGACCGCGGGTTGCCGGGAACCTCCTTGGCCTGGGGACTTTGGGAACAGGCGTCGGCGATGACCGAACACCTCGACGACCGGGACAAGGCCCGGATCAGCCGGGTGGGCATCGCGCCGCTGTCCGCCCGGCAAGCCCTCGACCTGTTCGACGCCGCGCTGCTCAGCGATCGCCCATTCGTGGTGGCTGCCCGACTCGATCAGCGGGCGCTCGCAGCCCACCGCGACGCGTTGCCGCCGTTGCTGGCGCAGTTGGTATCTCGTGCACCCCGGCGGGTTATCGCCGAGATCGACACCACGTCGGTCTCCAAATCGGGACTGCTGGCGCAGCTGCACGGGCTGTCCGCCGAGCAGCGACGCCAGGAGCTGGTCGAGTTGGTGTGTGGCAACGCCGCTGCCGTACTGGGCCAGCCGAACGTCGCCGACATCGACCCCGAACGTCCGTTCCAGGACCTGGGCTTCGACTCGCTCACCGCCGTCGAACTCCGCAATCGGCTCAAAAAGGCCACCGGCCTGACGCTTTCGCCGACACTGATCTTCGACCACTCGAGCCCGGCCGGTCTGGCCGCGCACCTCGATGCCCAGCTCGACACCCAGCTCGACGGCGGTGCCCCGGCCTCCGAGCCACCCGACCGCATGGGCCGGTTCAACGACATCACCCGTGAACTGCAGCTGCTGCTCAACCAGCCGCATTGGGATCCCGCGGAGAAGGCACGCCTGGTTGCGCGCATGCAAGAACTGCTCGCCGACCTGACCGGCCAAGCCGGCATCCAACCCGAATATGTAGACGACTTCAAAGATGACATCGAAACCGCCACCGAGCGTCAACTTTTCGCGATCCTTGACGACGACCTAGCGCCGTGAGTTCAACCGAAACCGACCCGTCGGCTATCGCAGTCATCGGGCTGGCATGCCGCTTTCCCGCAGCCGACGGGCCACGGCAGTTCTGGCATCTGCTTCGGGACGGACGTGAAGCCCCAAAGTCATTGGGCGACGCCGTCGCGGAGTTCGATGCCGACTTCTTCAATATCTCGCCACGAGAAGCCACCGCGATGGACCCTCGGCAACGACTCGCCCTCGAACTGACCTGGGAGTTGTTCGAAGACGCGTTCATCTTGCCCGAGACGGTCACCGGCCAGCGGGTCGCGGTCTTCGTCGGCGCGATGAACGACGATTATGCATTGCTGACCCTGCGCACCCCCGGACTGAACCTCGACCATCACTCCTTTCCCGGCACCAGCCGCGCACTGATCGCCAACCGCGTCTCGTATGCCTTCGGAATGCAAGGTCCAAGCCTGACAATCGATTCGGGTCAGTCGTCGTCCCTGCTGGCGGTCCATCTCGCGTGCGAGACGCTGCGTACTGGGGCAGCGCCGCTTGCGGTGGCCGGTGGCATCCACCTGAACCTGGTCGACGAAACGGCGGTACTGGAAACCGAATTCGGCGCCGTCTCCCGAGCGGGCCGCACCTTCGCGTTCGACGAACGCGCCGACGGTTACGTCCGCGGCGAAGGCGGCGGGCTGGTTCTGCTCAAGCCGCTGGCTGCGGCGCTGGCCGACGGTAACCGCATTCACGCGGTGATCCGGGGCAGCGCTGCGGGCAATGCCGGGCACCGCTCGGCCGGGTTGACCGCGCCTTCGGTGTCGGGCGAAGCCGACGTCTTCCGGCGTGCGCTGGGCAGCGCGGGCCTGGGCTGTGAGGACATCGACTATGTGGAAGCCCACGGCACCGGCACGGCGATCGGTGATCTGACCGAGGCCAATGCGCTGGGGGAAATCTTCGGTGAGCGGCGAAGCGAGCCGGTGCGGGTCGGGTCAGTCAAGACCAACATCGGCCACACCGGCGCGGCCGCCGGAGTCGCGGGCCTGATCAAGACGGCGTTGGCGATCGAAAAGGGCCTGCTGCCGGCCAGTCTCAACTATGTGGCGGCGCCGCCCGGCACCGATCTGTCGCGCCTGGGGTTACAGGTCAATACCACCCCGACCGCTTGGCCCAACGATCCGCGGCGGGCGGGAATTTCGTCGTTCGGCATGGGCGGAACCAACACGCACCTGATCCTGGAGCGCACACCGAAGGAGGCAGTGCCCGCGTCGGATAGCCGAATGCCGGTGCCGTGGGTGCTGTCGGCCCGTTCCGCCACGGCGCTGCGAAATCAGGTCGAGCGACTGGTCGCCTGGGTCAGCGAGGACAGCGATTTGGGTGCGGTCGACGTCGGGTGGTCCCTGGCGACGACGAGGACGACGTTCCCGCACCGGGCAGGGGTGGTGGGCACCGGTCGGGTCGAGCTGCTCGAGCGTCTGCGCGAGCTGACCGTCGCGGAACCCGGCGCGCCGGTGGGCAGAGTCGCACTTGTCTTTCCGGGACAGGGTTCACAGTACCTGGGCATGGGTCAGCGGCTGTACCAACGATTTTCGGCCTTCGCACGGGCCTTCGACGATGTGGCCGCAGAACTGGACCAGCACTTGCGGTTGCCCATACGTGAGGTGATGTGGGGTCGGGACGCGGCGCTGCTGGAAAGTACGGAATTCGCCCAACCGGCATTGTTCGCCGTGGAGGTGGCCCTGGCGGCGCTGCTCGGGTCGTGGGGTGTGGTGGCCGAGGTCGTGCTGGGCCATTCGGTAGGGGAGGTCGCGGCCGCACACGTGGCCGGGGTGCTGACGTTGCCTGACGCCGCACGGTTGGTGGCGGTACGGGGGGCGTTGATGGCCGCGCTGCCTGCCGGGGGAGTGATGGTGGCGGTGTCGGCTGCTGAGGACGAGGTGGCACCACTACTGGCGGACGGGGTGGCCATTGCGGCGGTCAATGGCCCTGACGCGGTGGTGGTTTCGGGGCCGGGCGCCGCCGTAGCCGCCGTCGCCGATCGATTGGCGGCACGCGGCCGAAGGGTGCATCGCTTGGCGGTTTCGCACGCGTTCCACTCGGCACTGATGGAGCCGATGCTGACCGAGTTTTCTCGATCACTAACCGGCATCTCGACCGGTCCGCCCCGAATTCCGTTGGTGTCGAATGTCACTGGACAAGTAGCCGGCCCTGGATACGGTTCCGCCGAATACTGGACCGACCATGTCCGCAAGCCGGTACGGTTCGCGGACTGCATCGAGGTCGCTGAATCGCTGGGCGCCAACGTGTTTGTAGAGCTAGGTCCGGCGGCCGGCCTGACCACCTCCGTCGCGCCGTTGAGCCGGGACCGTCCTGAGGTGGAATCCCTGCTCGATGCGGTTGCCGGGATGTTCACCGCCGGAGTCGCCGTCGACTGGCGCGGCGCGTTCGATGGCCTGCCCACCCAGCTGGTGGAACTGCCTACGTACGGGTTCGACCGTCGCCGCTTCTGGGTGGACGCCACCCCGCAGCCCAGCTCACGCCAAGACGCCGTGGGGCTGCCCGAGCGCCTGCGGCGCGCCGAGCCCAAGGAACGGCAGCGGCAACTGGTCGAGTTGGTTCGCCAGCACGTGGCGATCGTCCTGGGTCATCGCGGCGGCCGTGACGTAGACCCGCAACGCCCTTTCCAGGACCTCGGATTCGAGTCGATGACCGGCGTGGAATTACGCAACCGCCTGATAGCAGCAACCGGATTACCACTTTCGCGCACTCTGATCTTCGACTATCCAACACCGGCGAAGTTGGCCGAACACCTGGGCCGGCAACTTTACGATGAGACCCCGGATGAATCCGGCGAGGGCGAAATACGGCGGTTGCTGAGCCACATTCCCATTGGCGAACTGCGCCGGGCCGGCTTGCTCGACAAACTGTTGCTGCTCGCAGACCGGCCACAAGATGCCAGCTCAACGCCCTTTTTGACAGAGGATGCAATCGACGCCCTCAGCCCGGAAGCGTTGATCGCGATGGCGCTCGACAGCGTCGAAAGGAAAGACACAGAAAACTGAATTCTGGTTCCTCGAAACTATATTGGTGATGCTTAGCCCGGCAAATAAGACGGGTGTTGAATAGCGGAATTTTTTGCGGGACCGTCGACCGCCGATTAAACTCGCCCTTTGGGGAGAGTCTGTGCGGGGCGGACGGGCCAGCAGCAACTGAGAAGGCAGGGTCATGAGCGTCGTCGCGGGTGTTTTCGGTGCGTTGCCACCACATCGCTACAGCCAGAGTGAGATCACCGACCTGTTCGTCGAGTTCCCCGGGCTCAAGGAGCACGAAGAAATCGTGCGCCGCCTGCACGCGGCCGCCAAGGTCAACAATCGCCATTTCGCCCTGCCGCTGGAGCAGTATCCGACACTCACCGACTTCGGCGACGCCAACGAGATCTTCATCGACAAGGCTGTCGAACTCGGCATCGAGGCGCTACTGGGTGCGCTCGACGAGGCAGGTCTGCAGCCGCAAGACATCGACATGATCGCCACCACGACGGTCACCGGGGTTGCGGTGCCCTCGCTGGACGCCCGCATCGCCGGGCGGCTGGGACTACGCCCGGATGTGCGGCGAGTGCCGCTGTTCGGCCTCGGATGTGTCGCCGGTGCGGCGGGCGTGGCCCGATTGCATGACTACCTGCGCGGCGCGCCCGACGACGTCGCCGTACTGATCTCGGTCGAGCTGTGCTCGTTGACTTACCCGGCGGTGAAGCCGACCGTGTCGGGTCTGGTCGGCACGGCCCTGTTTGGTGACGGCGCCGCCGCAGTGGTCGCCGTGGGCGACCGGCGCGCCGAACAGCTGCGCGCGGCCGGCCCGCAGATCATCGACTCCCGCAGCCGGCTTTACCCCGATTCGCTGCACATCATGGGCTGGGACGTCGGATCGCACGGCCTGCAGTTGCGCCTCGCGCCGGAGCTGACCGACCTGATCGAGCAGTATCTGCCCGCCGATGTGGACGGATTCCTCGCCTCCCACGAACTCACCAGGGACGACATCGGTGCGTGGGTGAGTCACCCCGGCGGGCCCAAGGTGATCAACGCGATCACCAACAGCCTCGAATTGCCGCCGGAGGCGCTGGAGCTGACCTGGCGCTCCCTGGGCGAGATCGGGAACCTGTCGTCGTCGTCGGTGCTGCACATCCTGCGGGACACCATCGAAAAGCGCCCGCCCAGCGGCAGTCCGGGGTTGATGCTGGCGATGGGCCCAGGATTCTGCGCCGAATTGGTGCTGCTGCGCTGGCGCTGAGTAAGACCGCAGGAAGGAGCTCGCGCACCCTACGTGATCCACTCAAGCCACCTCGACCACCAGACCGGGCCGGGGGCTCAGGGCGGCGAAATTCGCCGCGCGAATCCGTTGCTGCGGCAACCGCAGTCGAGTCCTGGCGACCAGCCGGGCCAGCATCACCGTCATCTCGGTGGTCGCCATCACGGACCCGATGCACCGGTGCAGCCCGCCGCTGAACGGGATGAACTCATGCGGTGCCGGCTTGCGATATCCCGGCGCTTCGGGATCCCACCGCGATGGCAGGAATTCGGTTGGCTGCGGCCATATTTCGGGTATCCGGTGCGTCACGTAGGCGCTGAACACGATCATCCGTCCCGCGCGGATCCGGTGCCCGTCGAACGACAGATCGCGCATCACCCGGCGCGCCGAAATGACGCCCGGCGGATACAACCGAAGCGTCTCGTGCACAACGCCGTTGAGGTAGGTCAGCTTGGCAATATCCCCGGCCGCCGGTGCCCGGTCGTCCAGCACGCGAGCCACCTCGTCGGCGGCGGTGTCCCAGGCGCCGGGCAGCGTCAGCAACGTATACGCAGCCCAGGCCAGCGCGCCGCTGGTGGTTTCGAAACCGGCGGTGATCATCGAGACGATCTGGTCACGAATCTCGTTGTCTTGCAGTATCTGACCCTCGTCGGAGCGACCATTGAGCAGCACCGTCAGCATGTGGTCGTCCGGGCGGGGCCGGGCGCGGGCGTCGGCGATCTCGGCGTCCATCAACTCGTCGATTCGCTTGCGGGCATCCATCGCGCGGCGCCAGCCGGGGGAGTTCAACCGTCGCTGCAGCCGCATCACTTGTGGCGGGCGGTGGGTCAGGTCCAGCAGCGGTTGCAACTGCTCACCGAGGAAGTCCGAATGCGCGGCCATCCGGGAACCGAACAGGCTCTCGGCCGTACTACGTCGCACCGCCGACCGGAATTGCTGATACAGATCCAGGCGTTGCCCGACCCGCCAGCCGTCGATCATGGCGTCGACGGTGTCCACCATGGTCTGCACGTATTCCTGAATTTGCCGGTGCCGCAACCCGGGAGCCACTACGCTGCGCCGTCGGCGGTGGTCCTCGCCGTCGCTGACGATGAGCGCGGTGGGACCGTCGACGGGCGCCAGGGTGTCGAACGTCTCCCGCCAGCTGAAGGCGTCCGCGTTGGCGAACACGAACTTGTTCGCCTCGGCGCCCAGTAGATAGGCGAAGCCGTGCCGGCCGACGCCGGCATTGATCGCCGGGCCACGCCGGTGATACGCGGCGAGCAGCGCTTCCCCGGGCGGGTAGGTCACCGGTTTCATTCCAGCTCCTCTGACAGGTCCAGCCAGCGGCCCTCCGTCGCCGCGACCTCGTCTTCCAGGGACCGTAATTCACCTGTCAAGCGGGTGATGCCGATGTGGTCGGACTGATCGTGCTCGGCGAGTTCGGTGTGCTTGGCCGCGATCCGCTCGGCCAGGCGGGCCAGCTGCCGGTCGAGGGCCGCGAGCTCTTTTTCCGCGGCTCGCCGCTGTGCCCCCGACTTAGCCGCCGGCCTCGGGACCGGTTGCGGCTCAACCGGTTCGGAGCGGTTGGATAGCTCCAGGTACTCGTCGACGCCGCCGGGCAGATGCCGCAACCGGCCGTCCAGAATGGCGTACTGCTGGTCGGTGACGCGTTCGAGCAGGTAACGGTCGTGGGACACGACGATCAGGGTGCCCGCCCACGAGTCGAGCAGGTCCTCGGTCGCGGTCAGCATGTCGGTGTCGACGTCATTGGTGGGCTCGTCGAGCAGCAGCACGTTGGGCTCCGAGAGCAGGGTGAGCATGAGCTGCAACCGCCTGCGCTGACCACCGGAGAGCTCACCGACACGGGCGGAGAGCTGGCCGCGGGCAAACCCGAGCCGCTCCAGCAGCTGCGCCGGGGTGACCTCACGCCCCTCGACCTCATACCCCCGCTGCAGCCGGCCGAGCACATCGGCGATGCGTTCATCGGCCAGCGCGGTCAGTTCGTCCCCCTGCTGGTCCAGCACCGCCAGGCGCACGGTCTTGCCGCGCTTGACGCGTCCGCTGTCGGGCTCGACGGTGCCGGCGATCAGCCCCAGCAGGGTGGACTTGCCGACGCCGTTGGCCCCGACGATGCCGGTGCGCTCACCCGGTGCGATCCGCCACTCGACGTCGCGTAGCACCTGTCGCCCCTCGAACGAGACGGACACGTCGAGCAGATCGATGACGTCCTTGCCCAACCGGGCGGTGGCCAGCTTGGCCAGTTCCACCGTGTTACGCAGCGGCGGAACGTCGGCGATCAGCTGATTGGCGGCCTCGATCCGGAATTTCGGCTTGGAGGTGCGCGCCGGGGCGCCCCGGCGCAGCCAGGCCAGTTCCTTGCGCATCAGGTTCTGGCGCTTTGCCTCGCTGGCAGCGGCTTGCCGGTCCCGCTCGACCCGCTGCAGCACATAGGCGGCGTACCCGCCTTCGAATGGCTCGACGATGCCGTCGTGCACTTCCCACGTGGTGTCGGCCACCTCGTCGAGGAACCAGCGATCGTGGGTCACCAGCAACAAGCCACCGCTGTTGCGCGCCCAACGCTGTTTCAAATGGCCGGCCAGCCAGGTGATGCCTTCGATGTCGAGATGGTTGGTGGGTTCATCGAGCGCGATCACATCCCACTCGCCGATCAGCAACCGCGCCAGCTGCACCCGTCGACGCTGGCCCCCGCTCAACGTGGAAACCGTTGCGTGCCAATCGATATCGGAAACCAATCCGTCGACCACATCACGCACCCGGGCATCGCCCGCCCACTGATGTTCGGGCTGGTCACCGACCAGCGTCCAGCCCACCGTATGGCCGGGATCGAGGTTGTCAGCCTGGCTCAGCGCGCTTACCTGCAGACCGCTGCGCCGGGTCACCCGCCCCGAGTCCGGGCGCAGCCGGCCGGTAAGAACGCCCAGCAGGCTGGACTTGCCATCCCCGTTGCGGCCGACGATGCCGATGCGCGCGCCGTCGTTGACGCCCAGGGTGACCGACTCGAATACCACCCCGGTCGGATATGCCAGGTGTATCGCCTCGGCGCCGAGCAGGTGTGCCACCGGACCGACGCTACCGATCGCACTGAGCGAACCACTTACCGCCGGACCCGGCAAAGTGCAACAATGTCAGCCGTAAGGCAATGACGATGTAGGAAGCCGGTGCGAATCCGGCGCGGTCCCGCCACTGTCATCGGGGAGCGAACCTCAATAGCCACGGCGAATAGCTGGAAGGCGAGGCGAGCGGCGATCCGAGAGCCAGGACACTCGCGTCATCGCGTCCTGCGACCCGGGGCGGTGTACCCCGAGAGAGCTGATCGACGTCAATGTCACCCCTTGATTGGGTGGTCCACACCGTGGCCACCCGTTGACTGCCCCCATCTGGATGGCCGCACCGCCAGAGGTGCATTCAGCGCTGCTGAGCAGCGGCCCGGGACCGGGACCGCTGCTGACCGCCGCGGCGGCGTGGAACGCGTTGGCCACCGAATACGCCGAGGCGGCCCAGGAACTCACTGCCCTGTTGGCGTCGGTTGACGCCGGCGCCTGGGCAGGTCCGACGGCGCAGGCATACGTTGCCGCCCATGCGCCGTATCTGGCCTGGCTGGCGCAGGCCGGCGCGGACAGCGCTGCCACGGCCGCTCAACACGACGCCGCCGCGACCGCCTACACGACCGCGCTGGCCGCCATGCCCACCCTGCTTGAACTGGCCGCCAACCACGCCACGCACGCCGCGCTGACGGCGACGAATTTCTTCGGCATCAACACGATCCCGATCGCCCTCAACGAAGCCGACTACGTGCGGATGTGGATTCAGGCCGCCACCGTCATGAGCACGTATCAGCAGCTCGCTTCCGCGGCGTTAGCGGCGGTGCCGGCAAACATCGCGGCGCCACAAATCGCGAAGGCCGATGCGCTACAGGTCGGTACCGCCGAAGCCGCCCCGCTGCCGCCCGACCGGCAGAACGAGTTCATGCAGTGGCTGCAAGACATCGGGTTCGTCGACTTCTACGACGAGATCGTCCAGCCGTTCATCACCTGGCTTTCCGAGCTGCCCTTTTTCCAGGCCCTGTTTTCCGGATTCGACCCCTACCTGGTCATCCTGGGTAACCCATTGACCTACTTCAGTCCGTTCAACATCGCGTTCGCCCTTGGCTATCCGATGGATATCGGCACCTACGTCCTGTTGTTGTCACAGATGTTCTCGTTCGTCGCGCTGGATCTGACGGCGGCCTTCGCGTCGGGGAATCCGGCGACGATCAGCTTCACCTTGTTGTTCGTCACGGTGGAAATCATCGGCACGGTGATCACCGACACCATCGCGCTGCTCAAGACGCTGCTCGAGCAGACACTGGTGCTGATCACCGTCCTGGTGCCGATGCTGACCGCGCCACTGGTGCCGTTGACGGCGGGCGCGGTGCTGGCGCCGCTCGGCATCAAAGGTCTGGCGGCCCTGGTGGCAGTACCGCCACCGCCACCACCCGTCACACCGGCGACACCGCCATTGGCTGCGCTGGCTCCCAGCGTTCCGACATCACCGCCGTCGCCGCAACCGGCACCGCTGGAAGGGACTGCCCCGGCTACCTCGGGGGCGCCACCACCTCCGCCGGCCACCGCACCGCCGCCGACGACCGGAACGGGCCTCGGATTAGGGCTCGGACTAGGGATGGAAAACCTCGGCTACATGGTGGGGGGCCTGAGCGCAGACGCTCGCCGGGCCGCCAGCAGCGGCGCGCGCAAGAAGGCGCCAGAACCCGACACGGCAGCGGAGCCCGCAGCCGCGGCGACACCGCAGGAGCCGTCCGGCTCGCCGAAACGGCGGCGGGCGAAGGTCGTACAGCCCGGCCGCGGCTACGAATACATGGATTTGGAGCCCGACATCGATACGCCGGCCGCTTCGAATCAGGGCGCGGGCGCCCAGGGGTTCACCGGTACCGCGGCGCGGCACACAGTCTCGGCGGCGGGATTGGCGACCGTGGCCCGCGACGACTTCGGCGGCAGCCCGCAAACACCGATGCTGCCGGGTACCTGGCCCACCGACCCCGCCGAAAGTCCCTGACAACAGGCCAAACGTAAGGAATTTTGCCGCAAACCCAGCCAACGCCGGCTACCCGAGCGGTAGCGTCAGTGTGCGGCGACGTGGCCGCGTGATGGGAGACCACCATGAAGCGCTGCATCTCCGGAGGATTGGTCGCCATGCTGACGACCACAGGGCTGATTGCCGCGGCGCCGCCGGCCGGTGCCGGTTGCATTTATGGGGGACTCGCGACCATCAGCCGTTGCGATGGTCCGGTGGAACCGGACGGGACCTGGCAACGTTGCGTGGTGTTCGACACGCCGAGCACCGGCCCGACCTATCGAGCACCGGACCGACGCTGCGACACGATGGGTCCTGACCTGCACCCTTGGGGTTTCGCATTCAATGACCCGCCGACGCACATCGACGATTGAGGCCTGACGATCTAGGCCGACTGAAGCCTATTGAAGCCTTCAAGCCGTCGGCGCTGCGCGTGGGAAGATTGTGACCCAGACCACCGGTTGAGGCGGATGTGCCATGATTGCCACGCTGGTCAAGGCCCAACTGAGGGAGCGTTGAGGAGCCGTGGTGGATCTCAATTTGTCGATGGTCACGCGACCGGTCGGGCGACTGGTGGCCACCGCTCAGAATGGTCTCGAGGTCCTGCGACTGGGGGGACTGGAAACCGGGAGCGTGCCGTCGCCGTCGCAGATCGTGGAAAGCGTGCCGATGTACAAGCTTCGGCGCTACTTCCCACCCGACAACCGGCCGGGGCAGGCACCGGTGGGCCCACCGGTGCTGATGGTGCATCCGATGATGATGTCGGCGGACATGTGGGACGTCACGCGTGAGGACGGCGCCGTGGGCATCCTGCACGCGAGCGGACTGGACTGCTGGGTGATCGATTTCGGCTCACCCGACAAAGTCGAAGGCGGCATGCGCCGCAACTTGGCCGATCACATCGTCGCGTTGAGCCAGGCCATCGACACCGTCAAGGACACCACCGGGCAGGACGTGCACCTGGTCGGCTATTCCCAGGGCGGCATGTGGAGCTACCAGGTCGCCGCCTACCGGCGCTCGAAGAACCTCGCCAGCATCGTGGCGTTCGGTTCGCCGGTGGACACGCTGGCTGCCTTACCGATGGGCATCCCGGCCAACTTCGGCGCCGACGCCGCCAACTTCATGGCCGACCATGTTTTCAATCGGCTGAACATCCCAAGTTGGATGGCGCGCACCGGTTTTCAGATGATGGACCCGCTCAAGACCGCGAAGGCCCGAGTCGATTTCGTGCGTCAGCTGCACGACCGCGAGGCGCTGTTGCCCCGCGAGCAACAGCGCAGGTTCCTCGAGCGCGAAGGCTGGATCGCCTGGTCCGGACCGGCCATCTCCGAACTGCTCAAGCAATTCATCGCCCACAACCGGATGATGACCGGCGGTTTCGCCATCAACGGTCAGCTGGTGACGCTCACCGACATCACCTGCCCCATCCTGGCGTTCGTCGGCGAGGTGGACGACATCGGGCAGCCGGCATCGGTGCGCGGCATCCGGCGCGCGGCGCCCAATACCGACGTCTACGAATGCCTCATCCGCACAGGCCATTTCGGCCTCGTCGTCGGATCCAAGGCCGCTCAACAGAGCTGGCCCACCGTCGCTCAGTGGGTGCGGTGGATCTCCGGCGGCGGCGACAAACCGGCCAGCATCAATGTCATGGTCGAGCAGCCGGCCGAACACACCGACAGCGGTGTGGCGTTCAGTTCGCGCGTCGCGCACGGGATCGGTGAGGTTTCCGAGGCCGCCCTGGCCATCGCCCGCGGTGCGGCCGATGCCGTCGTCGCGGCCAACAAATCGGTGCGCACCCTGGCCGTCGAAACCGTCCGGACGCTGCCGCGGCTGGCGCGGCTCGGACAACTCAACGACCACACCCGAATTTCGTTGGGCCGCATCATCGATGAGCAAGCGCGTGATGCACCGCAGGGTGAGTTCCTGTTGTTCGACGGCCGCGTGCACACCTACGAGGCCGTCAACCGCCGGATCAACAACGTGGTCCGCGGACTGATCGAGGTCGGGGTACGCCAGGGCGACCGGGTGGGCCTGCTGATGGAGACCCGGCCCAGCGCGCTGGTGGCCATCGCCGCCCTGTCCCGGCTCGGTGGCGTCGCCGTATTGATGCGCCACGACGCCGATCTGGCCGCTCAGGTCCGGCTGGGCGGGGTCAGTGAGATCCTGACCGACCCGGCCAACCTCGAGGTCGCCCGGCAGTTGCCGGGCCAGATCCTGGTGCTGGGCGGGGGAGAGACGCGCGATCTGCACTTACCCGATGACGCGGACGTCATCGACATGGAGCAGATCGATCCCGACGCCGTGCAACTGCCCGCCTGGTACCGGCCCAATCCGGGGTTCGCGCGGGACCTGGCGTTCATCGCGTTCAACGCGGCGGGCGGCGAGCTGGTGGCCAAGCAGATCACCAACTTCCGGTGGGCGCTGTCCGCGTTCGGCACGGCGTCCACGGCCGCGCTGGACCGCAGGGACACCGTGTACTGCCTAACGCCGCTGCACCATGAGTCGGCGCTGCTGGTCAGCCTGGGTGGTGCGGTCGTCGGCGGCACCCGAATCGCACTCTCGCGGGGCCTGCGTCCGGATAGGTTCGTCGCCGAGGTTCGCCAGTACGGCGTGACGGTGGTGTCCTACACCTGGGCCATGCTCCGCGACGTGGTCGACGACCCGGATTTCGCGTTGCACGGCAACCACCCGGTGCGGTTGTTCATCGGTTCCGGTATGCCTACCGGGTTGTGGGAGCGGGTAGAAGACGCGTTTGCCCCCGCCCACGTCGTCGAATTCTTCGCCACCACGGACGGACAGGCGGTGCTGGCCAACGTGTCCGCCACCAAGGTCGGGTCCAAGGGGCGTCCGCTGCCGGGCGCCGGGCGCGTCGAACTCGGTGCCTACGACGCCGAGCACGACCTGATCCTGGAGGACGACGACGGGTTCGTCCAGGTCGCCGAGACCAACCAGGTCGGCGTCCTGCTGGCCCAGTCCCGCGGCCCGATCGACCCGACCGCATCGGTCAAGCGCGGCGTGTTCGCCCCCGCCGACACCTGGATCTCCACCGAGTACCTGTTCTACCGCGACGCGGACGGTGACTTCTGGCTGGCCGGCCGGCGCGGAGCGGTGATCCGCACCGTACGCGGCATGGTGTACGCCGAACTCGTCGTCGACGCGCTGGGCCGCATCGGCGCGGTCGATCTCGCGGTGACCTACGGGGTGTCGGTCGGGGACCGCCAGTTGGCGATATCCGCCGTGACGTTGCGTCCCGGTGCCACCGTCACCGCTGCCGACCTGACCGAAGCCGTGGCCGCCATGCCGGTGGGGCTTGGCCCCGACATCGTGCAGATCGTGCCGGAGCTGACGCTCAGCGCGACCTTCCGTCCGACGGTCAGCGCACTACGGGCGGCCGGGGTACCGAAGTCGGGACGGCAGGCCTGGTATTTCGACGCCGCCAGCAAGGAATTCCGTAAGTTGACACCCGCGGCCCGCACCCAGCTGAGCGGCAAGAAAGCGACCAAGGATGCTTGACGAATGATCGACGACGCCCTGCTTGAAATCCTGGTCTGCCCCGCCGACCGGGGGCCGCTGCTGCTGGTCGACGATGGCCGCGAGCTGTACAACCCGAGGCTGCGGCGCGCCTACCGCATCGACGACGGAATCCCGGTCCTGTTGGTCGACGAGGCCCGCGACGTCGGCGACGACGAGCACAACCGGTTCACGGCGTAAGGTCGTCGGGCAGTTCCCCGGTGAGGTAGCGCTGCAGGTTCGGCGCGATGGTGCGCGCGATCTGGTCGGTAGGCAGTGAGGCGAACGGCTCGATCTTGACGATGTAGCGTGCCATCACCACCCCCATCAACTGGGAGGCGACGAACTGGGTGCGGATCATGCCCGTCCCTGCCGGATTGTCAACGCGGGAACCCACTTCCGCGCTGATCACCTCCTGCAGGAACGAGCGCGCCAGACTCACCTCGTCGCCTGCGATCAATGACCGCAGCGTAGCGATCAGCCCGGCGCCCAACTCGGAATCCCACAGCGGCAACAACAGCGACGGCAGCCGATAGCCGAGGTCTTCGACGGGGATCTCCCGCAGTTGCGCGATCACTATCATCGGGTCGATCGGGAGGCGGATCGCGGCAGCGAACAACTCCTGTTTCGTGCCGTAGTAGTGGTGCACCAGCGCCGCGTCCACCCCCGCGGCCTTGGCCACCGCACGGATCGACGTCCGGTCAATCCCGTTGCGCGCAAACAGTTCTCGCGCGCTTGCCAGTATCCGCTCGCGGGTGTCGGAGTTTCCTGCGGGCCGTCCCGGGCGTTTGCGCTTCGCGGTTTCCGCCACCATCAAGGTGTCCTGCGCCGCAGCGTCGCGGCGGCAAGACACATGGACGCGACGGCGAATCCCAACACGACAGACATGTCACGCACGGTAGTCGCCGTCAGGCCCGAATGCGCACCCACCTGCTGCAAGGCTTCCAGCGCGTAGCTGGCCGGCAGGACGTTGCTGATCCACTGCAGCCAGTCGGGCATCGCCGACCGCGGCACGAGCACGCCGGCCAGCAGCAGCTGCGGCACCATCACCAACGGGATGAACTGCACGGCCTGAAACTCTGTGCGGGCGAACGCGCTGAACAACAGCCCCAATCCGACGCCGAGGATGGCGTTAAAGATGGCGATCACGAATACCCACACCGGGCTGCCCGCGGTGGTGAAACCCAACAGCCAGAACGAGACCGCACAGGCCACCACCGCTTGCGCCACCGCGGCAGCCGAGAAGGCGGTCCCGTAGGCCATCAGCAAGTCGAGACGTCGTAGCGGCGTGGTCAGGATGCGTTCCAAGGTTCCCGACGCACGCTCGCGCTGCATGGTGATCGAGGTGATGATGAACATCACGAACAACGGGAACAGGCCCAGCAGGATCAGGCAGGCGTTGTTGAACGGAGTGGGGCCGCCCGGTCGATGCGGGGCATCCTGAAACATGAAGTACATCAACGAGATCACCACGACGGGGACCACCAGGATCATCGCGACGCTGCGGTGATCGGCAGCCAGTTGGCGGACGATGCGCGTCGTGGTGGCCGCGTACGGTTTCAGCTGCTGCACCGGGCTCAGCCGGCTCTGGGACCCGCCAGCGGCTCGGTGCTGCGCCGGATGACGGACAGAAACGCTTCCTCCAGTGACGTGCATGACGTTTCCTCTCGTAGTTGGGTCGGGGTGGTGTGCGCCACCAGGCGGCCGTCGCGCATCAGCAGCAGGTCCGCGCAATGGTCGGCTTCGTCCATCACATGGCTGGACACGAGCAATGTGGTTCCACCGTCGGCCAGTTCACCGAATTGCCGCCAAAGCTCAACGCGCAGAACCGGGTCCAGGCCGACGGTGGGCTCGTCCAGCACCAGCAGGTCGGGCTGGCACACCAGCGCGCATGCCAGCGACACCCTGGTGCGTTGGCCGCCGGAGAGGTTGTCGCAGACGGCGGTGCGGTGATCGGTGAGCCCGACCCGCTCGATGGCTTCCTCGGCGGCGTGGCCGTCGAATCCGTAGAGCGACGCGAAGTAGCGGACATTGTCGATCACCCGCAGGTCGCGGTAGATGGTCGGGTCCTGAGGTACGTAACCCACCCGGCGGCGCAGTGCGGCCGAGCCGGCGGGATGGCCCAGCACGGTCACCGTTCCCGACGCGACGATCTGGGTGCCGACGATGCTGCGGATGAGCGTGCTCTTGCCGCAGCCGGACGGTCCGAGCAGCCCGGTGATCGTGCCCGGCGCGACGCGCACCGAAAAGTCGTGCAGCGCCGGTCGTTTACCGCGGATCACCCGTAGATGCTCGATGCTCACCGCCGGCTCTGTGATGCGTCGCATTAATTCATCGTGTGATGAAGTCATCATGCGATGAATATTCGACCTGTTGGCGTGCCTTGTCAAGAGGCCGGGCACAATCAGTTCGATGAGCGCATCGGGACCGGCCGCGGAACTGCTGGTGGACCCGCTCACCGCCGCGCGCCGGCTGCTCGGTGCCGCCCTGACCGGCAGGGGCGTGCGCGCCGTGATCGTCGAGGTGGAGGCGTACGGCGGGGTGCCGGACGGGCCCTGGCCGGATGCCGCGGCGCATTCCTACCGTGGGCGCAGCGCCCGCAACTCCGTCATGTTCGGACCGCCCGGGCGGCTGTACACCTACCGCAGCCACGGCATCCACGTCTGCGCCAACGTCTCGTGCGGCCCAGATGGCACGGCTGCGGCCGTCTTGCTCCGGGCGTGCGTCATCGAGGATGGCTTGGACGTTGCCCGGAGCCGTCGCGGTGCGGCGGTTCGCGACGCGGCGCTGGGGCGCGGACCGGGGAACCTGTGCTCAGCACTGGGAATCACGATGGACGACAACGGGATCGACGTGTTCGATCCCGCCAGTGCCGTGACGGTGCAGCTATGCGCGCCGCTGACGGCGACGGCGGGGCCCCGGGTGGGGGTCAGTCAGGCCGCGGACCGGCCCTGGCGACTGTGGCTGGCCGGCCGGCCCGAGGTGTCGGCGTACCGGCGCAGCCCACGGGCGCCGGCGCCCGGTGCCAGCGATTAGGTCCGCTGCCGGTTCGCCGCCCGGTACCCGGGGTCGAGGCGGCGCACGGTGAACACGAATGCCAGCGCGATGAACGGCGCGATCAGCCCGTAAACGGCGGCCGGCGTGGCCATTTCGGCGTTGTTGAGCAGTTGCGGACTCATCGCTATGCCGACCGCCACCACGGCGTTGTGCAGCCCGATCTCCAAGCTGATCGCGATGGATTGGCGAGGCTCCAACCGCATCCAGCGGGGCGCCAGGTAGCCGACCGTCAGGCTGATCGTGCAGAAGGACACGATCGCCAGGCTGAGGACGCCGAAGTTGCGCAGCAACGTCGACCGGCCGCCCGCCACCCCGGCAAACAGGGCCACCACCAACAGGACCGCGGCGACGACCCGGACCGGATTCTGCAACCGCCGCGCCAGATCCGCGAAGCGGTGCCGGATCGCGACCCCGATCGCGGTAGGGATCAGCACCACCCCGAACACCGCGAAGAACTTGTCGAACTGCAGCGGGATGAACCGGCCTTCACCGAGGAACCATGCCATCGAGGCGGCCAGGATCGCCGGTATCGCGAAGATCGACAGCACGGCGTTGACGGCGGTCAGCGTGAGATTGAGGGCCAGGTCGCCGTTCACCAAGTGGCTGAGCACGTTGGCCAGCATTCCGCCGGGGCAAGCCGCCATCAGCATCAGTCCGACCGCCAGGTTCGGTTCCAGATTCAGCCCCTCGGCGATCAGCAAGCACAGTCCCGGCAGCACGACGGCTTGACACACCAGTGCCACCGCCAATGGGCGGCGTAGCTTGGCGGCTCGCTGAAAGTCGGCAACGGTGAGGGTAAGGCCGAGCGCCAGCATGACCGCCACAACCACCAGCGGAAAGAATCGATTGTCCATGTCGTTCCGCAAATTACTCCACGGCCGACCGTCCGGCGCCGTGCCGCGTGAGGGCTCTTGGCCGTTGACCATGCACGCCCCGCTGGAATCATCCTGAGCGGATGGCAGGCATCCGGCGCGCACGGCCCGCCGCGCATCCTGGAAGACTCTCAGCCATGGGAAACGGGATCCTCGACGAGTTGGGCTGGCGTGAGCTGATCGCACAGTCCACCGACCTCGATGCGCTCGCCGCCGAGGCGCAGCGCGGTCCGCTGACCGTCTACGCCGGATTCGACCCGACCGCGGCGAGCCTGCACGCCGGGCACCTGGTGCCGCTGCTGGCCCTGCGGCGCTTTCAACGTGCCGGTCACCGGCCGATCGTGCTGGCCGGTGGTGCCACCGGGATGATCGGCGACCCGCGCGAAGTCGGTGAGCGCAGCCTGCATTCGGCCGACACGGTCGCTGAGTGGACGGAACGAATCCGGGGTCAGCTGGAGCGCTTCGTCGACTTCGACAACTCGCCGACGGGTGCGATCGTCGAGAACAATCTCGAGTGGACGGCCAGCATGTCGGCCATCGAGTTCCTGCGCGACATCGGCAAGCATTTCTCGGTGAACGTGATGCTGGATCGCGACACCGTCCGGCGCCGCCTGGAGGGCGAGGGCATCTCCTACACCGAATTCAGCTACATGCTGTTGCAGGCCAACGACTACGTCGAGCTGCACCGGCGGCACGGTTGCTCGCTGCAGATCGGCGGATCGGATCAGTGGGGCAACATCATCGCCGGAGTCCGGTTGGTACGCCAGAAACTCGGTGCCGCTGTGCACGCACTCACCCTCCCGCTGGTGACGTCCGCCGACGGCAAGAAGTTCGGCAAATCCACCGGCGGCGGCAGCCTGTGGCTGGACCCACAGATGACCAGCCCGTACGCCTGGTATCAGTACTTCGTCAACACCGCCGATGCCGACGTGATCCGCTACCTGCGCTGGTTCACCTTCTTGTCGGCCGACGAACTCGCTGAGCTGGAACAGGCCACCGCCGAGCGCCCACAACAGCGCGCCGCCCAGCGCAGGCTGGCCACCGAACTGACCGTCCTGGTGCACGGCGAGACGGCCACCGAAGCCGTCCAACACGCCAGCCGGGCGTTGTTCGGGCAGGGCGAGCTGGACCGTCTCGACGAAGCCACATTGTCGGCGGCCCTGCGCGAAACCTCGGTCGCCGAACTCAAACCCGGTGAGCCGCAGGGGATTGTCGACCTGTTGGTGGCCACCGGGTTGTCCGAGAGCCGGAAAGCCGCGCGGCGCACCATCGGTGAAGGTGGCGTGTCCGTCAACAACATTCGCATCACGAGCGACGAATGGTCGCCACAGTCAACGGATTTTCTGCACGGCCGCTGGTTGGTGCTGCGGCGCGGAAAACGGAACGTCGCGGGAGTCGAACGGCTGTAGCATTCAGCGGGGTCCCATCGCGAGGGGGAGGGGGCGGCGATGAGACCCCGCTGACAATGTGGGTTGTTATCTCCTTGCTACGAAACCAATTCTGCGGCCCGGCCGCCGCTTCAGCTATCCCACTTCCGGCTGGTGGGCGGGGGAAATTCGGTTCGCCCATCCGGCCAGGTGCGACGTCCACCGATCGGAGGACACGCCTTAGTGTGCAAACCTTTACCTCATCGTGTCGTGTATGTGACAGTCGTTCAGCACTGTTGTCACGATGACCGCACCCGCGATCGCTTTCCGACTGCTGGCGCTTGCCGCAGGCGTGTTCGGTGTTTCGGCCAGCGTGGCGGCGCCGATACACGCCGACATACTGGGGAACGCCTTCCTCAATGGCCTGACCAATGCCGGCATCCCCTACAGCCAGCCGGAGACCGCTATTGCGACGGGGCGTTCGGTCTGCCCGAGGGCGTTCCAGCCGGGCGGCAACTTCGACACGATCGTCTCCGAAATCGCTGAGCTCAACGGCATGTCGCGAGACCGGGCCGCAGCGTTCACCATTGTGGCGATCGCCACATACTGCCCTGCGTTGATAGCGCCGATGCTGCCGCACCGACTGCAGGCCTAACCCACGGCGTTGTTTGTGAGCCTCATGGGCCTACCCGTAACCTCTAGCGGGTGGCCGATGACAGGCGTGGAGGCAATGAGCGGCGACCCCGACCGCCATCCGCCGGCCCCCCCCGGCGCTCCGGGCCGGGCCGGGCGCGCCCTGCCCAACCCCGGCAAGCGCTCGCCGACACCGTCGCGGCCGGACCGCCGATTCCCGACGACATCGACGCCCGGCAACTGGCACCCGATGTCCGTCGGGAACTGAGCACTCTGGACCGGACCACCGCGGACACGGTTGCCCGCCACCTGGTAGCCGCGGGCGGCCTGCTCGACGAGGACCCGGAAGCCGCCCTGAGCCATGCGCGCGCCGCCCGGGTACGGGCCAGCCGGATCGCCGCGGTCCGGGAGGCCGTCGGGATCGCCGCGTACCACTGCGGCGACTGGGGCCAGGCGCTGGCCGAATTCCGCGCCGCACGCCGGATGGGCAGCAAGTCCGCGTTGCTGGCGCTGATCGCCGACTGCGAACGCGGTCTCGGTCGACCGCAGCGCGCCATCGACCTGGCCCGCAGCCCCGAGGCGGCCCAGCTCACCGGCGACGACGCCGACGAGTTGCGCATCGTCGCGGCCGGCGCGCGGGCCGACCTGGGGCAGCTCGAGCAGGCGCTGACCGTGTTGTCCACTCCCGCGCTGGACCCGTCCCGGACCGGCTCGACGGCCGCTCGGCTGTTCTATGCCTATGCCGAAACACTGTTGGCGCTCGGACGCGGGGACGAGGCGTTGCAATGGTTCCTGCGCTCGGCCGCTGCCGACGTGGAAGGCGTGACCGATGCCGAAGACCGGGTCAACGAACTTGGCTGACACGAAACCAATTGCGCAGCAATACGATTGCTTGCTGCTGGACCTCGACGGGACGGTCTTTCGCGGTCACCGGCCCACCGAGGGTGCCGTCGAGTCACTGGATGCGATAGACAGCCGGAAGCTGTTCGTCACCAACAACGCTTCGCGCAGCGCCGACGAGGTCGCCGCGCACCTGCGTGAGCTCGGGTTCGCGGCCGATAGCGACGACGTGGTGACCAGCGCGCAGAGCGCGGCCCACTTGCTGGCCGCGCAACTGCAACCGGACGCCAAGGTGTTGGTGGTGGGCACCGAGGCGCTGGCCGATGAGATCGCCGCGGTGGGTCTGCGTCCGGTCCGACGCTTCGACGACGAACCCGACGCCGTCGTCCAGGGATTGTCGATGGAGGTCGGCTGGTCCGACCTGGCCGAGGCCGCCCTGGCCATTCGGGCGGGGGCGCTGTGGGTGGCCGCCAACGTCGACCCGACACTGCCCACCGAGCGGGGCCTGCTGCCGGGCAACGGATCACTGGTGGCCGCGGTGCGGACCGCCACCGGGGAGCAACCTCAGGTCGCGGGCAAGCCGGGGCCACAGTTGATGAAGGATGCGGTGGGCCGCGGCGAGTTCCGGGCGCCGCTGGTGGTCGGGGACCGGTTGGACACCGACATCGAAGGCGCGAACGCGGCGGGTCTGCCGAGCCTGATGGTGCTCACCGGGGTCAATTCGGCGCGCGACGCGGTGTTCGCGCATGCCGAACAGCGGCCCACCTATATCGGGCATGATCTGCGGTCCCTGCACCAGGATGCTTCGTTGTTGAGGGTGGGGCCGCAGGTGGGCTGGCGGGTCGACGTCGACGACCACACTCTCACCGTGAGTGCGACCGACGAGGACCCCACGGACGAGCTGGCCGTGGTCCGCGTCGTGGCCGCCGCGGTCTGGAACGCGTCCGCCGATGTGGGAATCGAAGCCGGCGACGATCCGGCCCGCGATGCGCTGAAGCGCTGGTCCCTACTAGCGTAGGAGCGCAATGACTATCGATCCTGACGAGATTCGCGCGGAAATCGAATCCTTGGTGGCCCAGTTGCCCGAGGACGCCGACGCGGCCGACGGCCCGTCGCTCGAGCAACTCGAAGACATCGCCCGCCGCCTCTCCGAGGCGCACGACGTGCTGCTGCGTGCCCTGGAGTCGGCGGAGAAGGGCTGAGTGGGCGCATGCCGCGGCGTGCCCGCGTCGACGCCGAGCTGGTTCGGCGGGGTCTGGCACGTTCCCGTCAGCAGGCCGCGGAACTGATCGGAGCCGGCAAGGTGCGCATCGACGGCCTGCCCGCGGTCAAGCCCGCCACCGCCGTCGCGGTGACCGCGGCCCTGACCGTCGCCGACGACGGGGAACGTTCGTGGGTGTCGCGCGGGGCGCACAAGCTGATCGCGGCCCTGGACGCCTTCGGGATTCGGGTCCACGGCCGGCGTTGCCTGGATGCGGGCGCGTCCACCGGTGGGTTCACCGAGGTCCTGCTGGACCGCGGCGCCACCGAAGTGATCGCCGCCGATGTCGGGTACGGGCAACTGGCCTGGTCGTTGCGCAGCGACCCACGCGTAGTGGTCGTGGAGCGGACCAACGCCCGGGATCTGTCACCGGAGGCGATCGGCGGACCCGTCGACCTGGTGGTGGCCGACCTGTCATTCATCTCGCTGGCGACGGTGCTGCCCGCGCTGGTTGGCTGCGCTTCCCCGGACGCGGATATCGTTCCCATGGTGAAGCCGCAATTCGAGGTGGGCAAGGGCCAGGTCGGGCCCGGCGGGGTGGTGCGGGATCCCGCGCTGCGCACCGATGCGGTGCTGACCGTGGCGCGGCGCGCCGAGGAGCTGGGCTGGCATCCGATCGATGTGACGGCCAGTCCGCTGCCCGGTCCGGCGGGCAACGTCGAATATTTCTTGCGGCTGCGCGCTGAGGGCGACCGGGCGCTGGCCGGTGACTCGTTGGTTGACGCGGTACAACGTGTCGTATTTGGGGGCCCACAATGACTACCGAACGCACCGTGCTCATGGTCGTCCACACCGGCCGCGACGAAGCGACCGAAACCGCCCGGCGCGTGGAGAAGGTGTTACAAGACAAGGGGATTGCGCTGCGCGCCCTGTCCGCCGAAGCGGTTGACAAGGGCACGCAGCGGCTTGGTCCCCATGACATGCGGGCCATGGGCGTCGACATCGAGGTCGCCGATGCGGACCCGATGGTCGCCGAAGGGTGCGAACTGGTGCTGGTGCTCGGCGGCGACGGCACCTTTCTGCGTGCGGCCGAACTGGCCCGCAACGCCGACCTTCCGGTGCTGGGCGTCAACCTGGGCCGGATCGGCTTCCTGGCCGAAGCCGAGGCCGAGGCGATCGACGTCGTACTCGAACATGTTGTGGCGCAGGACTATCGGGTCGAAGAGCGGCTCACTCTCGATGTCTCGGTGCGCCAGGACGGCGACATCATCGATCAGGGCTGGGCCCTCAACGAGGCCAGCCTGGAGAAGGGACCGCGGCTCGGCGTGCTGGGCGTCGTGGTGGAAATCGACGGCCGACCGGTTTCGACGTTCGGCTGCGACGGCGTGCTGGTGTCCACACCCACCGGGTCCACCGCGTACGCATTCTCCGCGGGCGGCCCGGTCCTGTGGCCGGACCTGGAAGCAATTCTGGTGGTGCCCAACAACGCTCACGCGTTGTTCGGCCGGCCGATGGTCACCAGCCCCGATGCCAGCATCGCGATCGAGATCGAGGCCAGCGGTCACGATGCGCTGGTGTTCTGCGATGGTCGCCGGGAGATGGTGGTTCCGGCGGGCAGTCGACTCGAGATCACGCGGTGCAACACCCCGGTGAAGTGGGCGCGGCTGGACAGCGCGCCGTTCACCGACCGCCTGGTCACCAAGTTCCGGTTGCCGGTAACAGGTTGGCGCGGACGGCAATAGCTGGTGCTGACCGAAATAAGGATCGAATCGCTGGGTGCCATCAGCGTTGCGACCGCCGAGTTCGACCGTGGGTTGACCGTGCTGACTGGTGAGACCGGTACCGGCAAGACCATGGTGGTGACGGGCCTGCACTTGCTGGGCGGTGCGCGGGCCGACGCCACCAGGGTGCGATCCGGCGCCGAGCGCGCCGTCGTCGAAGGACGTTTCACCACAAGCGATGTCGAAGACGCGGTGACGGCCTATCTCGACGAGATCCTCGACGCCTCGGGCGGCGAGCGCGACGAGGATGGCAGCGTGATCGCGTTGCGCACCGTCAATCGCGACGGGCCGTCCCGAGCGTATTTGGGTGGCCGCAGCGTGCCCGCGAAGTCACTGAGCGGTTTCACCACGCAGCTGCTCGCGCTGCACGGGCAGAACGATCAGCTGCGGTTGATGCGCCCCGACGAGCAGCGCGGTGCACTGGACCGTTTCGCCGGTGCCGGGCCGGCGCTGGAGCGCTACCGCAAGCTGCGCGACGCGTGGCTTACCGCGCGGCGCGACCTCAACGACCGCCGCGACCGGACCCGTGAGTTGGCCCAGGAGGCCGACCGGCTCAAGTTCGCGTTGAACGAGATCCACACCGTCGACCCCCAACCGGGTGAGGATGAGGAGCTGGTCGCCGACATCCTTCGATTGTCCGAGCTCGACACGCTGCGTGAAGCGGCGGCGTCGGCACGCGAAATGCTGTCCAGCTCCTCGGAGGACGGGTTGGGCGCGGCCGATGCGCTGGGCCGCGCCCGGGGCGCGCTGGAATCGGCGGGGGACGCCAGGCTGCGGGCGCTGGCCGATCAGATCAATGGCGCGCTGACCGTGGTGATCGACGCCGCGGCCGAGTTGGGCGACTACCTGGACGGGCTGCCCGTGGACGCCAGCGCATTGGAGTCCAAGTTGGCCCGCCAAGCCCAACTCCGCACACTGACCCGCAAGTACGCCGCCGACATCGACGGGGTGTTGCAGTGGGCCGAGGACTCGCGCAACCGGCTGGCGCAGCTCGACGTCTCGGAAGAGGGTCTGGCCGCCCTGCAACGCCGAGTGGACGACCTGGAACGCGAATTAGCCCAGGCCGCCATCGAACTCAGCAAGGTGAGGCGCAAGGCCGCCAAGAAGCTGGCGAAAGAGGTGACCGCGGAGCTGGCCGGCCTGGCGATGGCCGACGCTGAATTCACCATCGGCGTGGCCACCGATCACGCCGAAGCGGACGATCCCGCCGCGCTGACCCTGCCCGACGGCGAGTCGGTCCGGGCGGGCGCTGATGGCGTCGACGTCGTCGAATTCGGCTTCGCCGCACACCGCGGGATGTCGGTGCTGCCGCTGGCCAAGAGCGCGTCGGGCGGTGAGCTGTCCCGGGTGATGCTGGCGCTGGAAGTGGTGCTGTCGGCCTCGGCCACCGGCACCACGATGGTGTTCGACGAAGTGGACGCCGGGGTAGGCGGCTGGGCGGCGGTGCAGATCGGCCGGCGCCTGGCCCGGCTGGCCCGCACCCACCAGGTCATTGTCGTCACGCATCTACCCCAGGTGGCCGCCTACGCGGATGTGCATTTGGTGGTGCACAGCCAAGGGCCCCAAGGCGCCAGCGGCGTGCGCCGCCTGAGCGATGACGACCGGGTGGCCGAGCTGGCCCGGATGCTCGCCGGCCTGGGGGAGTCCGACAGCGGCCGCGCGCACGCCCGCGAGCTGTTGGAAACCGCGCAGAACGACCGGGCCTGAGCTTCCTGTCATTGCGCGAGCGCGCGCACCTCGCCCGCGAGCGTGCGCAGTTGTACGCGGACACGCCGTTGCGGCTGGCCATCTGCGCACCTTCGGGGGGAACGGGGACCTAGCGGTAGCAGGACGCCCGCGAGCGTGCGCACCTCGCCCGCGAGCGTGCGCACCTCGCCCGCGAGCGTGCGTAGATGTACGCGGACACGCCGTTGCGGCTGGCAATCTGCGCACCTTCGCGCAGACGGGGCCGCGAAGGCCCGCAACAGACCCGCGATACAAATGTGACAGATGTGACGCTTTTAAACTTATGAGGCAGATGTTACGGCGCGCCTCCCCGGCCGCGGCGACCTTCGCCGACAGAATCGGCTCCCATGAAGATGTCAGCGCTTCTAACCCGCAACACCGTCCGGCCCGGTCTGATCGGCACCGCCCGCGTCGACCGCAATATCGATCGACTGTTGCGCAGGGTATGTCCCGGCGACATCGTGGTCCTCGACATCCTGGACCTCGACCGCATCACCGCCGACGCCCTGGTCGAAGCTGACATCGCCGCGGTCGTCAACGCCTCACCGTCCGTCTCGGGCCGGTACCCCAACCTCGGCCCCGAGGTACTGGTCAACAACGGCGTCACCCTGATCGACGAGACCGGGCCGGAGATCTTCAAGAAGGTCAAGGACGGCGCCAAGATCCGCCTCTACGAAGGCGGCGTCTACTCCGGGGACCGCCGCCTGATCCGCGGCACCGAGCGCACCGACCACGACATCGCCGACCTGATGCGCGAGGCCAAGAGCGGGCTGGCCGCTCACCTGGAAGCCTTCGCCGGCAACACCATTGAGTTCATCCGCAGCGAGAGCCCGCTGCTGATCGACGGCATCGGCATCCCCGACATCGACGTCGACATGCGCCGCCGCCACGTGGTGATCGTCTCCGAGGAGCCCAGCGCCGCCGACGACCTCAAAGCGCTCAAGCCGTTCATCAAGGAGTACCAGCCGGTGCTCGTCGGGGTTGGCCAGGGCGCGGACGTGCTGCGCAAGGCCGGCTACCGTCCGCAGCTGATCGTTGGCGACCCCGATCAGATCAGCACCGAAGTCCTCAAGTGCGGTGCCCAGGTGGTGTTACCTGCCGACGCCGACGGGCACGCCGCCGGGCTGGAGCGCATCCAGGACCTCGGGGTGGGGGCCATGACGTTCCCCGCCGCCGGCTCCGCGACCGACCTGGCTCTGCTGCTGGCCGACCACCACGGCGCGGCGCTGCTCGTCACCGCCGGCCACACCGCCAACATCGAAACGTTCTTCGACCGCACCCGTTCGCAAAGCAACCCGTCCACCTTCCTGACCAGGCTGCGCGTCGGGGAGAAACTGGTGGACGCCAAGGCGGTAGCCACCCTCTACCGCAACCACATCTCCGGCGGCGCCATCGCGCTGCTCGCACTGACCATGCTGATCGCCATCATCGTGGTGCTGTGGGTGTCTCGAACCGATGGTGTGGTGCTGCACTGGATCGTCGACTACTGGAACCGCTTCACTCTCTGGGTCCAGCACTTGGTGTCGTAAATAAGGACGTGAGTTCATGATCTCGTTACGCCAACATGCGATCTCGCTGGCCGCGGTATTCCTCGCGCTGGCCATCGGCGTCGTGCTCGGTTCGGGCTTCTTCTCCGACACCGTGCTGTCCAGCCTGCGTAACGAGAAGCGTGACCTCGCTGCCCAGGTCAGCACGCTCAACGATCAGCGCAACGCACTCAACGAGAAGCTGGGCGCGGCAAACACTTTCGACGCGCAGGTGCTCGGCCGCATCGTGCATGACGCGCTGGCGGGCAAGACCGTGGTGCTCTTTAGGACCCCGGATGCCAAAGACGACGACGTCGCCGCGGTGTCCAAGATCGTGGGGCAGGCCGGTGGGTCGGTCACCGGAACCGTGACGCTGACCCACGAGTTCGTCGAAGCCAATTCCGGGGAGAAACTGCGCTCGGTGGTCAACTCGTCGATCCTGCCCGCCGGCACCCAACTGAGCAGCAAGCTGGTCGACCAAGGGTCACAGGCCGGTGACCTGCTCGGCATCGCCCTGCTGGCCAACACCAATCCGCAGACGCCGGCCGTCGACGAGACCCAGCGCAGCACCGTGCTGGCCGCCCTGCGCGAGACCGGTTTCATCACCTACCAGCCCAACGACCACATCGCGGCGGCCAACGCAGCGGTGGTGGTGACCGGCGGCGGGCTGCCCGCGGATGCCGGCAACCAGGGCGTGACCGTCGCGCGGTTCACCGCAGCCCTGGCCCCGCATGGCTCCGGCGCGGTGCTGGCCGGCCGGGACGGCTCCGCCGGCGGCAGTGCCGCTGTGGCCGTGGCGCGTGCCGACGCCGGCATGGCCGCGTCGATCAGCACCGTGGATGACGTCGACAGCGAACCCGGCCGAATCACCGCCATCCTGGCTTTGCACGACCTGGTCAGCGGCGCCCGTCCTGGTCACTACGGCACCGGGCACGGAGCGACGTCGGTGACCGTTCCGCAGTAGCACCCCACTAGGGCGTGTTTGCCGCGGCGTTGCGCGGCGGATGTTAGGGTGGGTTTCCGTGGGTCGGCAGGCCCAGCTGGTAAAGGCTAGACAACTTATGCCCTGCCCGTCTTCACGGAGGTCGCCTCTTTGCGTAAGCATCCGCAAACCACCACCAAGCACCTCTTCGTCAGCGGTGGTGTCGCCTCTTCGCTGGGCAAGGGCCTGACGGCGAGCAGCCTGGGACAGTTGCTGACCGCCCGCGGGTTGGCGGTGACGATGCAGAAGCTCGACCCGTACCTCAATGTCGACCCGGGCACCATGAACCCGTTCCAGCACGGCGAGGTTTTTGTCACCGAGGACGGCGCGGAGACCGACCTCGACGTCGGGCACTACGAGCGATTCCTGGACCGCAACCTGTCCGGTTCGGCGAATGTCACTACCGGACAGGTGTATTCGACCGTGATCGCCAAGGAGCGGCGCGGTGAGTACCTCGGCGACACCGTGCAGGTCATCCCGCACATCACCGACGAGATCAAGCGGCGGATCCTGGCCATGGCGGAACCTGACGCCAACGGCCGCCGTCCCGACGTCGTGATCACCGAGATCGGCGGCACCGTGGGTGACATCGAGTCCCAGCCGTTCCTGGAAGCCGCCCGCCAGGTCCGCCACTACCTGGGCCGCGAGGACGTCTTCTTTCTGCACGTGTCGCTGGTCCCGTACCTGGCGCCGTCGGGCGAACTCAAGACCAAGCCCACCCAGCACTCGGTGGCCGCATTGCGCAGCATCGGTATCAGCCCCGACGCGCTGATCCTGCGCTGCGACCGCGATGTCCCCGAGGCGCTGAAGAACAAGATTGCGCTGATGTGTGACGTCGACATCGACGGCGTCATCTCCACCCCGGACGCGCCCTCGATCTACGACATCCCCAAGGTGCTGCACCGCGAAGAATTGGACGCCTTCGTCGTCCGCCGCCTGAACCTGCCGTTCCGTGACGTCGACTGGACCGAATGGGACGACCTACTGCGGCGCGTGCACGAACCACACGACACCGTGCGGATTGCGTTGGTGGGCAAGTATGTTGATCTTTCCGACGCCTACCTCTCGGTCAGCGAGGCGTTGCGCGCCGGCGGCTTCAAGCACCGCGTCAAGGTCGAAATCCATTGGGTAGCCTCCGACGACTGCGAGACGCCCAGCGGAGCGGCGCACGCCCTGGCCGACGTGCACGGTGTGCTGATCCCCGGTGGATTCGGAATCCGGGGCATCGAAGGCAAGATCGGGGCCATCCGGCACGCGCGTCAGCGCGGACTGCCGGTGCTGGGACTGTGTCTTGGCCTGCAGTGCATCGTGATCGAGGCGGCGCGCTCGGTCGGTCTGACCGAAGCGAATTCGGCCGAGTTCGAACCGGAAACACCCGACCCGGTGATCTCCACAATGGCCGACCAGGAGCAGATCGTGGCCGGGGAAGCCGACCTAGGCGGTACCATGCGACTGGGCGCCTACCCGGCGGTGTTGGATGCGGATTCGATTGTGGCGCAGGCGTATCAGGCCACCAACGTGTCCGAGCGGCACCGCCACCGCTACGAGGTCAACAACGCCTACCGCGAGAAGATCGCCGAGAGCGGCCTACGGTTCTCCGGGACCTCACCCGATGGGCATTTGGTGGAGTTCGTCGAATACCCGCCCGAGCAGCACCCCTTCATCGTCGGAACCCAGGCGCACCCGGAGCTGAAGAGCCGGCCGACCCGGCCGCATCCGCTGTTTGTCGCATTCGTCCGCGCGGCCATCGACTATCAAGAGGGCGAACTGCTCCCGGTCGAGATTCCCGAACATCACGAGCAGCATGCGCCCAACGGCAACGAGCATCGAGACAGCATCGGGCAGTCGCTACCTGAACCCGCCACCCGTGGGTGAGCACGATTTCCAGACAGTCTCGTCTGAAACTCTCTACCAGGGTGCAATATTCGCACTGCGCCGCGACCAGGTGAGCATGCCGGGCGGCAACGTCGCCAAACGGGAAGTGCTCGAGCACTACGGCGCTGTCGCCATCGTCGCGATCAACGACGACAACGAAATCGCGATGGTCTACCAGTATCGGCACACCTACGGTCGCAGGATCTGGGAGTTGCCGGCCGGGCTGCTCGATGCTCCCGGCGAGCCGCCCCACCACACGGCGGTGCGGGAACTCGAGGAGGAGGTCGGGCTGCACGCCGACACCTGGCACGTGCTGCTGGACGTGAACACCGCGCCTGGCTACAGCGACGAGTCGGTGCGCGTCTACCTGGCGACCGGGCTCACCGACATCGGGCGGCCCGAAGCGCACGACGAAGAAGCCGACATGACGATGCAATGGTTCCCGCTCGCCAAGGCGGTCGAACGGGTGATGAGCGGTGAGATAGTCAACTCCATCGCGATTGCCGGGATTTTGGCGGCGCACGCCGTCACCAGTGGCAGCGCCGAACCGCGGCCGCTCGACACCCCGTGGATCGACAAGCCGGAGGCGTTCGCCAAGCGCAAGGCGGGGCAGTGACGGCAGCCCTGACGCTCGATGCGCAGCTGCAGGGATATCTCGACCATCTGGCGATCGAGCGGGGCGTCGCGGCCAACACGCTGAGCTCGTACCGGCGCGACCTGCGTCGTTACTCAAAACATCTGGCGGAGCGCGGGATTCACGACCTGGCCAAGGTCGGCGAAGACGACGTCAGCGATTTCCTGGTGGCGCTGCGGCGCGGAGATCCGGAATCCGGCGCGCCGGCGCTGTCCGCGGTGTCGGCAGCGCGGGCGTTGATCGCGGTGCGCGGGCTGCACCGATTCGCCGCCGCCGAGGGACTGGCCGAGTTGGACGTGGCGCGGGCGGTGCGACCGCCGACCCCGGGGCGGCGACTGCCCAAGAGCTTGTCCATCGACCAGGTACTGGCGCTGCTGGAGGCCGCCGGCGGTGAGGACGCGTCCGACGGCCCGCTGACGCTGCGCAACCGGGCGCTGCTGGAGTTGCTGTACTCGACGGGGGCGCGAATCTCGGAGGCGGTGGGCCTGGACGTCGACGACATCGACACGCACGCCCGCTCAGTGTTGTTGCGCGGCAAGGGCGGTAAGCAGCGGCTGGTTCCGGTGGGCCGACCCGCCGTGGCGGCGCTGGACGCGTATCTGGTGCGGGGCCGTCCGGAGCTCGCACGGCGCGGGCGCGGCACACCGGCGATCTTCCTCAATGCCCGCGGCGGCCGGTTGTCCCGGCAGAGCGCCTGGCAGGTATTGCAGGACGCCGCCGAGCGGGCCGGCATCACCTCGGGGGTGTCCCCGCACATGCTGCGGCATTCTTTCGCCACCCATCTGCTCGAGGGCGGCGCCGACGTCCGGGTGGTGCAGGAACTCCTGGGCCACGCGTCGGTGACCACGACGCAGATCTACACCATGGTCACAGTCCACGCGCTGCGGGAAGTGTGGGCCGGCGCCCATCCGCGCGCCACGTAAGAGGGCGAGCAGACGCAAAGGCCCCCGCACGCACGGCGTGTCGGGGGCTTTTGCGTCTGCTCGCGCAAACCTAGCCCAGGTACGTCGACTCCAGCACCAGGTCGGACACCAGCGACTGATACTCCAAATGCGCCTTGTGCTCAGTGGTGTCGAACAGCTTGCCCTGCTGCTCGCGCATGTACGCGCGATACTTCGGCGCTCCGGGTACCCGGACATTGTCGGCCACAGCGATCGACCCCGGATGCAGCCAACCCCGGTCCAGAATGCTCTTCAGGTCGTCCAGGTAGGCGTCCTTGTCATGATCGAGGAACAGGAAATCCAGTGTGCCGGAACCGAATCTGTGCTCGTCGGCCAAGACGTCCAGGGTGCGGCCGCCGTCCCCGATGGTGCCGACGACACATGTCACCCGGTCCGCCACACCGGCATGAGTCCAGATGCGACGGGCGTTGACGGCGTTCGCATCGGCGAGCTCGACGGAGTACACCTTCGCGTTCGGAGCCGCTCGGGCGATCCGCAGCGCGCCATAGCCGACGTAAGTACCAAGTTCCAGCGCCACCGCTGGATTCGCGCGCCGCACGGCGGCATCGAGGATGGCGCCCTTCTCGTCACCGACGTTGATCAACATCGACTTTTCGTAGGCGAACTGGTCGATCTTGGCCAGCACGTCGTCGATATCGCCCGCCCGCGCGGTACCCAAGACGAAGTCGACGACGGCCGCTTCCCGTCCGTCACCGATCTGTCCGGTCTTGGTGATGTTGCGCGCACCGGTAACCATTCGCCATACCGACCACCGCAGCAGGGGAATGCGTCGCTTGAGGTCCATAGCGACACCATAAGCCCGGGAATCTGAGCACCCGCCACCGCGTTGAAAACCCTAATGACAGCCGCTCGCTCGACCTCCACCCCTGCTCTGAATGCACCGACGCTGTGGAGTCCGGCGCGCGTTCTGGTCACCCGTTCGGCGGCCGACCTGCCGCACGGCGCCGAGATCGTTCGGCGCTGTGAAGCCGCCGGTGTTACCGACATCCAGATTCTCAGGGCCGACCGGTTACCGCCACTGCGCGCCGAGAACGACCGGGCCGCCTATGCGCTGGCCAAGCGCACGCTGGCGGTGGTCGTCGCGCCGCCCAGCAAGCTTCGCCTGCAACCGATTCCACCTAGCGCGGACTGGCGCATCGACCTAGCCGAAGGCTGCCCCGCCCACTGCCAGTACTGCTACCTCGCCGGGTCGCTTTCCGGACCGCCGATCACGCGCGTCTACGCGAACCTGCCCGAGATCTTGGCCCAGATGGACGACCACATCGGACGTGGCAATGTCACCTCCGCATCGCTAGCGCGGGCACAGGAGGGCACCACCTTCGAAGCGTCGTGCTACACCGATCCATTGGCCTTGGAACACCTGACCGGCTCGCTGTCCGCAACAATCACCCACGTCGGAACCCGCGAATGGCCGGCACCGGTCGGATTACGGTTCGCGACGAAGTTCGACGACGTTGCGCCCCTGCTGGAGCTGCACCACACGGGCAGAACCCGGGTCCGGGTCTCGGTGAACGCCGCGGAGATCGCTCGCCGCTTCGAAGGCGGCACCGCCAAACTGCCGCGCCGCGTCGACGCCCTGCGCGCGCTCGCGCTGGCCGGCTACCGCGTCGGCCTGACCATCGCCCCGATCATGCCGATCCCGCACTGGCGTGAGGGATACAGCGCACTGCTACATCAGGTCGCCGACGCCGTCGTCGACATCCCCAACGTCGACCTCACCGTCGAGTGCATCACCCACCGGTTCACCGAGGGCAGCAGAGAAACGCTGTTGGGTTGGTACCCGCGGACCAAGCTCGACATGGACGAGGCCTCACGGACCCGCAAGTTCGGCAAGTACGGATCGGCCAAATACGTCTACCCAAAGGACACGATGGGTGAGCTGCGCTCATGGTTTGAGACCGAGCTGGCCGCGACGCTGCCCGCCGCCCGGACCCTTTACTGGACCTGACTACCGCATCGCTCGGTGCGTTGCCTGCGGGTCTCCCGCCGCAGGCGGGCCCAGCCGTTAGACTTTCCTGCGATGTCCACGCTGACGCCCGCCACCACCTGCTGCAGGCGGGCATGACCGATCACCCCGACAGCGGTCCGGAGCTCGGCCTGACCGGCCGGCCGCCGCGGGCGATTCCTGATCCTCAGCCGCTCGTCGCGCACGGACCGGCCAAGGTCGTGGCGATGTGCAACCAGAAGGGCGGAGTCGGCAAGACCACGTCGACGATCAACCTGGGCGCCGCGCTTGCCGAATACGGCCGCCGGGTGCTGCTGGTGGACATGGACCCGCAGGGCGCGTTGTCGGCCGGGCTGGGCGTGCCGCACTACGAGCTGGAAAAGACTATCCATAACGTACTGGTCGAGCCGCGGATATCGGTTGACGACGTGCTGCTGCACACCCGGGTCAAGAATCTCGATCTGGTGCCCAGCAACATCGACCTCTCCGCCGCGGAGATTCAGCTGGTCAACGAGGTAGGCCGGGAACAGACTTTGGCCCGGGCGCTGTATCCGGTACTCGACCGCTACGACTACGTGCTGATCGACTGCCAGCCCTCACTGGGTCTGCTCACCGTCAACGGGCTGGCCTGCGCCGAGGGTGTGGTCATCCCTACCGAATGCGAATTCTTCTCGCTGCGCGGGCTGGCGCTGCTCACCGACACCGTCGACAAGGTGCGCGATCGGCTCAACCCCAAGCTCGACATCAGCGGCATCCTGATCACCCGCTATGACCCGCGCACCGTCAACTCCCGCGAGGTGATGGCCCGCGTCGTGGAGCGGTTCGGTGACCTAGTGTTCGACACCGTGATCACCCGTACCGTCCGATTCCCGGAGACCAGCGTCGCGGGGGAGCCCATCACCACCTGGGCGCCGAAATCCAGCGGTGCCCTGGCCTATCGCGCGCTGGCCCGCGAGTTCATCGACCGATTCGGCGTGTGAGAAGCGAAAACAAAGGTCACGCGGCACCCGAGAACGGCTCCTCGGATGGCTTTCAAGTTCGGCTGACCAACTTCGAGGGGCCGTTCGACCTGCTGCTGCAGCTCATCTTTGCGCACCGCCTCGACGTCACGGAGGTGGCGTTACACCAGGTCACCGATGACTTCATCGCCTACACCAAGGCCATCGGCCCGCAGTTGGAGCTGGAGGAGACCACCGCGTTCCTGGTCGTCGCTGCGACATTGCTCGACCTGAAGGCAGCGCGGTTGTTGCCGACCGGGCGGGTGGACGACGAGGAAGACCTCGCTCTGCTGGAGGTGCGCGACCTGCTGTTCGCGCGGCTGTTGCAATACCGGGCGTTCAAGCACGTCGCGGAGATGTTCGCCGAACTCGAGGCGACCGCGCTACGCAGCTATCCACGCTCGGTCTCGCTGGAACAGCGTTTCGAGGGCCTGCTGCCCGAGGTGATGCTCGGCGTGGACGCCATGCGGTTCGCCGAGATCGCCGCGGTCGCCTTCGCCCCGCGGCCGGTGCCAACGGTGGCCACCGGACACCTGCACGTGCAGCCGGTATCGGTCCCCGAGCAGGCCAGACACATCCTGACGATGCTGGAAAGCTTGGGCAGCGGCCAGTGGGCCTCGTTCTCCCAGCTCGTCGCGGACTGCACGGTGCCGGTCGAGATCGTCGGGCGCTTCCTCGCGCTGCTCGAACTGTATCGTTCGCGGGCGGTAGCATTCGACCAGTCCGAGCCCCTAGGCGTGCTCCAAATTTCCTGGACCGGCGAGCGACCGACCGCCGAATCCCTGTTAGAAGTGCGAGATCAATGACCGACCCGCGGCGCGACGATGCAGAGCGTAGCGATGAGGAGGAGCGCCGCTCGATGAACGACCTGCGGCGCGACGATGCAGAGCGGAGCGATGAGGAGGAGCGCCGCTCGATGAACGGAAGCTCTGAGCTCGATGCGGGCATCCCGGACATCGCCGAGCCCGCGGAAATGGACCCCGACGAAATCGGCCGGGTTCTCGAGGCGCTGTTGCTGGTGGTGGACACCCCGGTGACTGCCGAGGCGCTGGCCTCGGCCACCGGTCAGCCCGTCTACCGCGTCGCAGCCAAACTGCAGCTCATGGCCGACGAGCTCACCGAACGCGACAGCGGCATCGACCTGCGGCACACCAGCGAGGGATGGCGCCTCTACACTCGCGCCCGGTTCGCGCCGTTCGTGGAGAAGCTGTTGCTGGACGGCGCGCGCAGCAAGCTCACTCGCGCCGCGCTGGAGACGCTGGCCGTTGTCGCCTACCGCCAGCCGGTGACTCGCGCCCGGGTGAGCGCGGTGCGCGGCGTGAACGTGGACGCGGTGATGCGCACCCTGTTGGCGCGCGGGCTTATCACCGAGGTCGGCAACGACGAGGACAGCGGCGCGGTGACGTTCGCCACCACCGAACTGTTCCTGGAACGCCTCGGGCTCAACTCGTTGGCCGATCTGCCGGACATCGCACCGCTGCTGCCCGATGTGGACACCATCGACGACCTCAGCGAATCCCTGGACAGTGAGCCACGTTTCATCAAACTCGCCGGCGGTCAAGCGGCCGATCCTTTACTGACGTTCGACGTGGACCACGACTGATGGTGGAGTTCGCGGAGCCGCAGGGCACGCGCCTGCAGAAGGTGTTGTCTCAGGCCGGAATTGCGTCCCGGCGCGCCGCCGAGAAGATGATCCTCGACGGCCGCGTCGAGATCGACGGGCAGGTGGTGACCGAATTGGGCACCCGGGTCGATCCCGACCAGTCGGTCATCCGCGTCGACGGCGCCCGGGTGGTGCTGGACGACTCGCTGGTTTATCTCGCGCTGAACAAGCCGCGCGGTATGCACTCGACGATGTCCGACGATCGTGGCCGGCCCTGCATCGGTGACCTCATTGAACGAAAAGTTCGGGGCAACAAGAAGTTATTCCACGTCGGGCGGTTGGACGCCGATACCGAGGGTTTGATCCTGCTGACCAACGACGGCGAGCTGGCGCACCGGTTGATGCATCCGTCCCACGAGGTGCCCAAGACCTACCTCGCGACCGTGACGGGTGCTGTGCCGCGCGGACTCGGTAAGCAATTGCGGGCCGGCATCGAGTTGGAGGACGGGCCGGTGCGGCTCGACGATTTCGCCGTAGTGGACTCGATCCCGGGGAAATCGCTGGTGCGGGTGACGCTGCACGAAGGACGTAACCGCATCGTTCGCCGATTGCTGGCCGCGGTCGGATTTCCGGTGGAAGCGTTGGTGCGCACTGACATTGGCGCGGTCACCCTGGGCAAGCAGCGCCCGGGCTCGGTGCGGGCGCTGCGTCGGGATGAGGTCGGTCAACTGTACAAGGCGGTGGGTTTGTGAGCGCGCTCGTCGTGGCCATCGACGGTCCGGCCGGCACCGGAAAGTCCTCTGTCTCCAAGGGTTTGGCCCGCGGCCTGGGGGCACGGTTTCTGGACACCGGAGCGATGTACCGGATCGTGACGTTGGCCGTGCTGCGCGCCGGAGTCGACCCGTCGAATGCGGAGGCCGTCGGCGAGACCGCGTCGGACGTGCAGCTGTCCGTCGGCTACGACCCTGACGACAGCAGCTTTTACCTTGCCGGCGAAGATGTTTCGGCAGAGATCCGGGGTGACGACGTTACCCGGGCGGTCTCGGCGGTGTCGGCAGTTCCGACGGTGCGCACCCGGTTGGTCGACATTCAACGCGAAATGGCCGAGGGCCCGGGAAGTATCGTCGTGGAGGGACGGGACATCGGCACAGTCGTGTTCCCGGATGCACCGGTGAAGATCTTCCTCACCGCTTCGGCCGAAACCCGCGCGCAACGCCGCAACGCCCAGAACGTCCGGGCGGGCCTGGCCGACGATTACCCGGCCGTGCTGGCCGATGTGCGCCGGCGCGATCACCTGGATTCCACTCGTGCGGTGTCGCCGCTGCGCGCGGCCGAGGATGCGATCGTCGTCGACACCAGTGACATGACCGAGAACGAAGTGATCGCCCACCTGTTGGATTTGGTCACGCAGCGAAGCGAGGCGATGCGGTGACGCAGGACGGCACCTGGGCGGACGAAAGCGACTGGGAACTCAGCGCTTTCGAACTGGACGAGCTGGCCGAGGCCGGGCCGGCGCCCGTCGTGGCGATCGTGGGACGGCCCAACGTCGGCAAGTCGACGTTGGTCAACCGGATCATCGGCCGGCGCGAGGCCGTGGTTCAGGACGTTCCCGGCGTGACCCGTGACCGGGTGTCCTACGAGGCGCTGTGGACCGGACGCCGGTTTGTGGTGCAGGACACCGGGGGATGGGAGCCTGATGCCAAGGGACTGCAGCAGCTGGTGGCCGAGCAGGCGTCGGTGGCCATGCGCACCGCGGACGCGGTAATTCTGGTGGTCGACGCCACCGTGGGCGCCACCGCTCCCGACGAGGCCGCCGCTCGTATCCTGCTGCGCTCGGGCAAGCCGGTGTTCTTGGCGGCCAACAAGGTTGACAGTGAGAAGGGTGAGGCCGACGCGGCCGCCTTGTGGTCACTGGGTATGGGCGAGCCGCACGCGATCAGCGCCATGCATGGGCGCGGTGTGGCCGATCTGCTGGACGCGGTGCTCGAGGCGCTGCCCGACGTTTCCGAAGCGGCGCCGCGCGCCGGTGGTCCTCGCCGGGTCGCACTGGTGGGAAAACCCAACGTAGGCAAGAGTTCTCTGCTGAACAAGCTGGCCGGTGACGAGCGGTCGGTGGTGCACGACGTCGCGGGTACGACGGTCGACCCGGTGGACTCGCTCATCGAATTGGGCGGGAAAGTCTGGAAGTTCGTCGACACCGCAGGGTTGCGCCGCAAGGTCGGGCAGGCCAGCGGGCACGAGTTTTACGCCTCGGTCCGCACGCACGGCGCCATTGATGCCGCCGAAGTGGTGATCGTGCTGATCGACGGGTCCCAGCCGTTGACCGAGCAGGATCTGCGGGTGCTGTCGATGGTGATCGAGGCCGGGCGGGCGCTGGTGTTGGCCTACAACAAGTGGGACCTGGTCGACGAGGACCGCCGCGAGTTGCTGGAGCGGGAGATCGACCGGGAACTGGTCCAGGTGCGGTGGGCGCAGCGCGTCAACATCTCGGCCAAGACCGGCCGGGCGGTGCAGAAGCTGGTGCCGGCGATGGAGAACGCGCTCGCGTCATGGGACACCAGGATCGCAACCGGTCCGCTGAACGCGTGGATCAAGGAGGTCGTCGCGGCGACGCCGCCTCCGGTGCGCGGCGGCAAGCAGCCGCGGATCCTGTTCGCGACGCAGGCCACCGCGCGGCCGCCGACGTTCGTGCTGTTCACCTCGGGTTTTCTGGAGGCCGGATACCGGCGCTTCCTGGAACGACGGCTGCGTGAGACGTTCGGTTTCGAAGGCAGCCCGATCCGGATCAATGTGCGGGTGCGGGAGAAGCGCGGGCCTAAGCGTCGCTGATGGTCCCGGTGCGAGGTGGCGTCGCGGGTGCCCGATGGCTCTGCGGTAGGCTGTCGACCTGCTGCTGGTGAATGCCGGCGGCACCGGGCTGTGGCGCAGTTTGGTAGCGCACTTGACTGGGGGTCAAGTGGTCGCAGGTTCAAATCCTGTCAGCCCGACCAGTTCGTGTCTCGGAACATCGTTGACAGGTGTCCCGAGACATGGTTTACACCTATCGGTGATGACGCCGGCTGCGTCGATGACGTCGGTGCGCACGATTCTTGAGCCCCGCTTTGCGCTACCGCACCCACATCGTCCCGATTTCGCAGTAGTGACTCAGTCCCCGAGGCGTTGGTAAGTAGTCGTTGTAGCAGTGTGTCCATCGCACTCGGTACCGCCCGTTGCAGTGTCCCAGCCGCGACCCGTGAGTAAGGTGATGGGATTTTGTGGCGGGTCGGGAAGAGGAAATTCCGCCGACGCTTTTAGCTGTACTTGCTTGTCGTCGAGGTTGCAGCCCACCTTGTAATCGAGGTTCCACGACCATTTACTGTCCACCCACAGAAGAACCTGAGTCTGGCCGGCGGGGTCGCTGACAAAAGAGCTGATGCATCGTGCCCGTGCGCGCAGGCAAGAGGTCAAGACTGGCCCTTCATGCACGGCTGGTATGCCGGTGCCGCGGTTGTATGTCACCCGGTATCGGCCATGAAGCGCATCTGCCGGTGATCCGGTGCGTGGCGGTTGACTCGCCGGATCCGGCACGCTCGCCTCTCCTACTACCGCGATTCGCGCTAGAGACACGGACCGCTTGGCTTGGCAGCCGGTGCTGGCATCGATGATGGTTTCGTAACCGGAAAAAGCCGTGCCGTCGGGCTTTGGGGTTAGCCGGAGGACTTCCCAAAGTTCCGATGTAGCAGTCTCTGGACACGCAATTCGAAAGCTCTGCGGTGCTGACGTCTTGTCGATGATGTCCACACCAACCCACTGAGCGCCAATCTGGTCCAAGACGAGCGACTTCTCGGGATCGGGGCCGCTCAATGTAGCGGTCGCTACGCATCCTGTTGACGGGCAACTGCTGCGGACCGCGTACATCCCCGTTGCCGCGGCTGCGATTTCGCCACCCGACGTGGGCAGCAAAGCACCAAACACGACACTGAACGTGCCCGTAAACGGACCAGTGGGACTGGCGGTGACTGACTCCCGTTTATCTTCGTGCTTCGCAAGGATCAGCGTCACACCCACTGCAACGATCACGAAGGCAGCCACGGTGGCCAAGACGAACCCGCTGCGATTTGGCCGCGCTTTCTTCGCTGGTGAAGCGCGATGTGGGTCCGGCGGCGTGGACGCCCGCCGTCGGGCAGGTGCCGGGATTGTGCTGGCCTGGTCGATGGGCGGGGCGCTGGGAAGGGAATAATTTGTCGGCCGGGCTTCTGCCGGCTTGGGTGGTCCGCCCGGGACTGCACGGTTCGGGGCGGACGGGATTCTTGGTTTGGCGGGTACATCGGCTCGGCGAATCGGCGTAGTCGTGGCGTGGTGTGCGGCGGCGGCGAGTTCGACGGTGGTGGCGTAGCGATGATCGGGCTCCTTGGCCATCCCAGTGGCGATCACAGCGTCGAGTGTGGCGGGCACGTCGGGTTGGGTGGTCGAGGGTTGCGGGGGTGGGGTGTGCATGTGGGCATACATCAAGTTGGCGCTAGTGGACCCGGCGAAGGGCGGCCTGCCGGTCAGGCATTCGTAGAGCACACAGGTCAGGGCGTAGATGTCGGCGCGAGGATCGTCGGTGTTGTCGGTCATCCGTTCCGGGGCCATGTATTGGAACGTGCCTATCGCATTGCCGGTCCCCGTCAGGCGGGTGTCGTCGGTCGCGCGGGCGATACCAAAGTCGATTAGGTAGGCGAAGTCGTCCTTGTCGAGCAATACGTTGGAGGGCTTGACATCTCGATGGACGAGTCCAATCTCATGGGCGGCGTGCAATGCCTTCGCCACCTGTTCGATTATGCGCACCGCGCGATCCGCTCGCAAAGGCCCCTCGGCCAGCACTGCTTGAAGGTCGCGACCGTCAATCAACCGCATGCTGACGTACAGCCGCCCTTCAATTTCGCCGTAGTCGTATATCGGGATAACGTGCGGACTGTTCGTTCGCGCGGCTGTTTGCGCTTCTCGTAGGAATCGCTTCTGAAATTTGGGGTCGTCAGAGTACTGGGCGAGAACGGTTTTGATCGCCACCATCCGGTCGGTCACCGTGTCGTGGGCCCGCCAGACCTCACCCATGCCGCCGCGACCCAATAACGAGATCAGCGCGTACCGCCCGAACGGAGATCCCTCCACGTTTCCCCCTGATCACCTCGGGCAGAAATACCAGGATGCTAACAACGTCGCAGAATCCAGCAACCGCTATCGTCGCGCAGCGGCGGCAACATCTTGAGCCAGGGCAAATCCCAGTGGAAAATTCGACGACCAGAACAGGTCGCAGACCGGCCCCATCCCTGCGCGACTGGTTTCCGCGGCAAACGCACTGGCTTACTGATTGAATACCCTCAGTGAACGACGGAGGGATCGAACTCGTGCGGGATTACCAGAGGCTCAGTCTCGTTCACGGCACAGGCACGACGGTGTGGAGAGGTTTCGACCCCGGTCTGCGCCGCGACGTGGCCCTCAAAAGCGTGAACGGCTCAACAGCGGTGGCCGATGCTCGGCGCACCGCCGAGGCGCTGTCGGTTCTGCGGCATCCGAACATCGTGTCGGTTTACGACGCCTTCGATGACGACGCGGGAACGTGGTTGGTGGAGCAATGGGTGTCGGGAGCGCCATTGCCCTCGGTGCTGTCACGGACGCCCACGCTTCTCGCGGTCGATGCGTTGGCATTGGTACGCGGTGTACTTACCGGGTTGGCTCACGCACACGACCGCGGTGTGGTCCACGGCCGAATATCCCTGGCCAGCATCATGATCGACGAATCAGGGACACCGTTGCTCGGGGATTTCGGAGCGACGCAGACCGGCGCAGAGGGTGCGCTGTACACCTCGCCCGATGTCGCGGCGGGTGCAGCAGCCGATAAGCGCTCCGACGTTTACAGCGTCTGCGTGGTGCTAGTCGAATTGCTGAGTGGTCGAAAGCTTGTCGCTGACCCGCTCCGCGCGGAGCTCACGGCGCCTGACCTGTCAGGCATCGAGGCGCCCATTGCCGCAGTGCTGGCAGATGGGCTCCACGTCGACCCGAG
>NZ_LZMH01000005.1 GCF_001673635.1 Mycobacterium asiaticum | reverse complement strand
ACACCCCCCGAGATGCTGGCCGCCGCGGCCACGGATGTGCAGAACATCGGATCGGCCCTGACCGCCGCCCGCGCCGCCGGCCCCTCCGCTGCCGAGCAGCCCGCCGGCCCCGCCGGCGCCGCCGGCGCCACCGGCGTTGCCTCCGTTGGTGCCGGACCCCCCGGCGCCACCGTTGCCGATCAACCAGCCACCGGCCGTCCCGTTTTGCCCCGTCCCTGGTGCGCCGTTGGTGCCGTTGCCGATCAGCGGGCGGCCGGTCGCCGCCAGGACCGGTGCGTTGATCGCGTCGAGCAGGCTTTGGATCGGCGCCGCGTTGGCAGCCTCGGCGCTGGCGTACATCGCCCCGCCGGCACTCAACGCCTGCACGAACTGCTGGTGGAAAAGCTCCGCCTCGGCGCTGAGGGCCTGGTAGATCTGCGCGTGCCCAGAGAACAGGGACGCCAACGCCGCTGATACCTCGTCGGCGCCGGCAGCCAGCACGCCGACGGTGGGGGCGGCGGCCGCGGCGCGGGCGGCGGTCAGGGCCGATCCGATGTTCTGCACATCCGTGGCCGCGGCGGCCAGCATCTCGGGGGCCACCAGAACAAACGACATCGCGGTACTCCTCGTCGCGGTCAACAGGAACGACCTCAGAGTGCGCAAGTACGCGCGCAAGAACGTCAGTCAGAGGACGTAGATAACACCGAGTACGGGTCGTAGATTCGACTGCTCACCCGTGCGAGACGCCTTCGTGCGCAAGCTGTACACGTGAGCTGATGCCAAGTTTCGCGTACACATGGGTGAGATGGGTCTGCACCGTGCGCCGGGAAATGAACAACCGCGCGGCAATCTCGTTGTTGGCCAGTCCTTCCGCGACGAGTCGCACCACATCGCGCTCGGTGGGCGTCAGAGATGCCCAGCCGCTGGACGGACGTTTACGCTCACCGCGGCCGCGCCGCGCATATCCGATCGCCTCGTCGAGGGAAAGCCCGGTACCTTCCACCCAGGCTTCATCAAAAGCCTTCTGACCCAATGCTTTACGCAGGTCTGAGAGAGTGTTCTGATGGTCCGCCTCGTAGATTTTGAACCGCACCGATCCCAGCTGACGTCGAATTTCGGTGGCCGCACCGAAGAGTCGCGCCGCGTCGCGGTGACCGAGGCCGTCGGCAGCCAGCCGGCCCAGGCACTCGAGGATGTCGGGTACCGCCAGGTGCGCAGCGTATTCGGCGGCACAGGCGAGTGCCTTGTGAGCGTCGCGTTCGGCTTGATCCGGCTCGCTCTTGGCAATGGAGATACGCGCGCGCGTCGTCAACGCCCGAGCCAGATGCCAGCCGGCTGAGGCCGCAACCTCCTGATCGGCCCAACGGCCGGCCGTGACCAGGTCCCCGAGGGCCAGGGCCACTTCGGCCATCGGGTTGGTGTTGGCCCCGGCCAATTCGCCATGCACGCTCAACCGCTGCTGGGCGGCTTCGCTCGCCTTGGCCGCCGCAGCGACGTCGCCGGCGGCCACCGCCGCCGTAGCCAGCACCGCATAGCTGAATCCCTCGTTGTACGGCCACAGATCACCAGCGGCCGCCAACGACGCGTTGCCCGCGGCCGTCGCCGCCTCGGTGTCACCTCGCAGGGCCAGCGCATTGCACAACGCGAGCCGACTGCCCCACTTGAACAACACATCGTGCGCGGCGTCGGCATCCGCGGTCACCGCACTGAACTGGGTAACCGCTTCGGACAGCTGACCTTTCATCATCTGTGCCAGCCCGAGCGTCCATCGGCATGAGCGCGCGTGGAACTGATCGCCGATCTGCTCGGCGAGCTCGTGCCCTTCTCTTGAGGCCGCGAGGCCCGCGATCGGATCACCGGCGTAGAACGCGCCATACGCCTGCCAGGTCAGGATCTGTGTCAACCGCCACCGGTCACGGAGTTCGCGGGCGATGCCGATCGCCTCGGCCAGGAACGGCCGCGCCGCCTCGGCGCTGTAGGAACTGATGGCGCCGCAGGCGGTGAGCGCGCGGGCCAGCAGGGCGGGGTCGTTGATTTTGCGGGCGATGGCCACCGCCTGTTGCGCCTGATCGAGGTTGTCGTGGACGCTGCGCGAGGCGTCCAGCGCTGCCTTGTCGGCCAGCGCCCGTCCGCGCACCAACGGCGACACGGTGCCCAACGCCCGGCGATCGGTGAGCGCGGCCTCGAACCAGGCCAGCCCTTCTTGGATCCGGCCGCGGGTCAGCCACAGGGGTTGCAGCGATGACGTGAGCTCCAGCGCAGCCTCGATTTCGCCGTTGTCCCGGCACCACGCGAAAGCCGCGCGCACGTTGTCGATCTCGGATTCGACCTGCTCGATACGGTGTTGGTGCTCGCCGTCGGCGGGGCTGTCCAGCAGCGCCGCCATCTGGCCATAGTGGTCCCGATGGCGAGCCCGCAGTACGGCGTTCTCGCCGGAGTCGAGCAACTTCTCAATCGCGTAGTGGCGCACCGTCTCCAGCATTCGGAAGCGCGTGCGGTCGCCCGAGTTTTCAGCCAGCACAAGGGATTTGTCTACGAGCGAGGTCAGCCGATCCAAGACGTGGTGAGGTGCCAACACTTCGTCGGCGCAGACTGCGCGCGCAGCGGCGTGGTCGAAACCGCCGCTGAACACGCCCAGCCTGCGGAATAACACCCGCTCGGTTTCACCGAGCATGGCGTGTGACCAGTCGACCGATGCGCCGAGCGTCTTCCTGCGTGGAGTCGGCGAGCTTTCGGTGAGCAGCCGGAAGCGGTGGCGTAGGCCGTCCAGGATCTCGCTGAGGGACATCACCCGCACGGCGGCCGCCGCGAGTTCAATGCCCAACGGCAAACCGTCGAGTCGGCCGCAGATATCGCGGACGGCGACGGTATCGGCAGCGGTGATGCTGAACTCCGGACGGGCCAGCCGGGCGCGATCGATGAACAACTCGATCGCCTCGTCGGTGAGGGACAACGACGGCACCCGCCAGGTCAACTCACCAGGGACTCCGATCGGCGCGCGGCTGGTGGCCAGTATCGTCAAGTGTTCACACGCGCCCAGCAGTTCGCGGGCCAATTCCGCGCAGGCGTCGACCAGATGCTCGCAGTTGTCCAGAATCACCAGCGCTTCCCGGTCGCCGACAAACCGCGCCAAGGTGTCGATCGCCGATCGGCCCGGCTGATCCGGTAGCCCGAACGCACGCAGCGCAGCCACCGGCACCAAGTCGCCCTCGCTCACCGGGGCCAGATCCACGAACCAGACCCCGCCGCCGAACTGCGCCGCCACCTGCTCGGCGATTTCAGCCGCGAGCCGTGTCTTTCCTACTCCACCGGCGCCCGCCAGGGTGACCAACCGGTTGTCACTGAGAAACTTGCGTACATCGTTGATCTGCGACGTGCGACCCACGAAACGGCTCAACTGAATCGGAAGATTGTGTGCTGCAACGTCATTCGGGCCATGCAGCGGCGGGAACTGAACCCGCAGGTCCGGGTGGCAGACCTGCGCGACCCGTTCCGGGCGGGGCAGGTCACGCAGCTGATGCGTGCCCAGGTCTACCAGCCAGACATCGGCCGGCAACTGGTCGGCGACCAGATCGTGCGTGGTACCCGACACCACCACCTGGCCCCCGTGTGCCAGGTCGGCCAATCGCGCCGCCCGGTCCACCGCGGGACCCGCATAGTCGCCCGAATCGACCAGTTGAACTTCGCCGGTATGCACTGCGACGCGTAACTGAATGGGCGCGAGCGGGGCCTGCTGCAAATCGATCGCACAGGCCAGCGCGTCGGTGGCACGGCCAAACACCGCCAGAAACGCGTGCTCGGCGCCGTCCCCTGGTACCGGTTGCACCGGACCTATCCCGCCGTGCGTGGTGACGATGTCAGACACCACGGTGGCCATCCGCCCGGCTGCGGGTGCCGTCGTCCCCGGCAGCGTTTCCCATGGATGGGGCGGGCGTTCGGCATCGGCGAGCAACAGGGTCACCGTTCTCGTCGGCACAAACTCACTCACGCACATGTCAAATCCGTCTCACACCGTTCCCATGACGTATCCGTGACTAACAAAGTGTTACGCAACTCGTCCAGCAACGGTTCAACATGAGTCAAAAATCTTTGCTCATTGGCCGGATTTGTGGGCCGCGCCCGTCGTACGACCCCTGATCGCCGATATACGACCCCTTGTGACCGGGGAATTACGTCCTCTGGCCGACGTTCATCGCCCCGGTGCCTCGCATGGTTGCCCCAGGAACCGAACAGCAGGGATGGTGGGCATGAATTTCTCGGTGTTGCCGCCGGAGATCAACTCGGCGCGAATGTACCTGGGCGCGGGCGCGGGGCCCATGCTGGCGGCGGCGACGGCCTGGGATGGGCTGGCCGCTGAGTTGGACGCGGCGGCCCGCTCGTTCGGTTCGGTGGCGTCAGGGCTGACAAACTCGGTCTGGCAAGGCCCGGCCGCGGCGGCGATGGCCGGATCGGCCGCTCCGTACGTGGGATGGCTTTCGGCGGCGGCGGCCCATGCGCAGGACGCGGCCGGCCAGGCGCAGGCTGCCGTGTCGGCGTTCGAGGCTGCGGTGTCGGCGACGGTGCATCCGGGAATGGTGGCCGCCAACCGCAACCAACTGGTGTCACTGGTGCTGTCAAACCTGTTCGGTCAGAACGCGCCCGCCATCGCGGCCGCGGAGGCCGGATACGAGGAGATGTGGGCCCAGGACGTCGCCGCCATGATCGGGTATCACGGCGGCGCCTCAGCGGTGGCAGCGCGGTTGGCGCCGATGCAGCAGGCCTTGCAGAACCTGCCGAACCCGCTCGGCCAGGTCCAGACGGCACTTGCCAACGCGCTCGGCAACACCGGCGGCCTGAACGTGGGCGCGGGCAACCACGGCGGCCAGAACGTCGGTAGCGGCAACATCGGCGACCGCAATCTGGGCAACGGCAACAACGGCGTCGGCAATGTGGGCAACGGCAACCGCGGTGACCTGAACCTGGGCAGCGGCAATGCCGGCTCCAACAACGTCGGCACCGGCAACAAGGGCCTGGGCAACCTCGGCAGCGGAAACCTGGGCAACGCCAACATGGGTAACGGCAACCTCGGCAATGCGAACGTCGGCAGCGGCAACCGCGGTGACGCCAACATGGGCTTTGGCAACCGGGGCAGCAACAACCTCGGAGCGGGTAATACCGGCAGCCACAACTTCGGGTTCGGCAATACCGGCAACAACAACATCGGCTTCGGGTTGACCGGTGACAATCAGATCGGTTTCGGCGCACTGAACTCCGGCACCGGAAACATCGGGTTCGGCAATTCGGGTACTGGGAACATCGGCTTCTTCAATTCCGGTACCGGCAATGTGGGCTTCTTCAACTCGGGCAACCACAGCACCGGCTTTGAGAACGCGGGCAGCTTCAACACCGGCTTCTCCAACTCGGGCCAGGGCAATACCGGTTTACTCAACGCCGGTTTGAGCAACTTCGGGTTCGGCAACGGCGGCGCGAACAACATGGGCTGGGATAACGGCGGTTCGCAAAACTTCGGATCTGGAAACTCGGGCTTCCAGAACACCGGCAGCGGCAACGCGGGCTCGATCAACACCGGTGATTCCAACTCCGGCGACATCAATACCGGCTGGGGCAATTCGGGCCGCAGCAACACCGGCGGGCTCAACTCGGGCAACCTGAACACCGGCTTCGGCAGCGTCATCACCCCGGCGGGTGTCAAGAGCTCGGGCTTCGGGACGACCGGCCTGGACTCGTCCGGATTCTTCAACTCCGGCGGTGACAGCTCGGGATTCATGAACACCGGCCTGGCTTTCGAGTCCGGCTTCGGGAATTCGGGCAATGGCAACAACGTCGGCATCAACAATCACGGAAGCTTCCTCGCCGGCATCGGAAACACCGGGTTCGACAACATCGGCATCGGCAACTCCAATGTGTTCAATTCCGGCATCGGAAATTCCGGCAACGACGACTCCGGTTTCTTCAATAGAGGCGACGCGAAGTCCGGGTTCTTCAATTAAGCGCTGCGGCAGCGGCATCCGTTAAACCATCGAGGAGACTCTATGTCCTTTGTCATTGCGGCACCCGACCTGCTGCAGGGCGCAGCCGAGAGGCTGGCCGGAATCCGCACTTCGCTTACGGAGGCCGCCGCCACCGTGGCCGGACCCACCACCGGGATAGCCGTCGCGGCTCAGGATGAGGTGTCGGCGGCGATCGCCGGGCTGTTCGGCGGCTTCGGCGACGAATTCCAGGCCGTCAACACGCAGGTGCAGAAATTTCACGACCAGTTCGTCACGTCGCTGACGGCGGGTGCGCAGGCGTATGCCAGCGCCGAGGCGGCCAACCTCGGTGCATTCGGCTCCTACCAAACACTTTTGACGAACACTGCCGCTAATCTGCAGACCCTGCAAAGTGCTGTGGCGGCAAACCCGGCGCCACTGCTGCGCCAGTTCATCGCGAACCAGACCGGCTATGCGCAGGCCATCGGCTCGGCGTTCCAAACGGTTATCCAGAACCCATCGCAACTGCTGACCCTTCTTCCCAGCAACCCGGCAGCTGTGGTCCAAGGCATCATCACTCAGCAAATAGGCTATGCCCAAACGGTTTCCACCGCGCTGAACAACGCCGCCAACGACTTCGGTACGGGATTGATGGCGTTGCCGGGCTCGTTACAAACCGCCTTCGGGCAGCTGTTGGCGGGCGATGTTGCGGGCGCGGCGCGCTCCGCTGCGACGGGCTTCGGGAATCTGGTGTTCACCGGTCTGACCGCCAGCCAAGACCCGACAACTTTACTTATCAGCATCACTCCGTCGGGCGCCCTAGGCGACCTGCTGCCGATCTTGGGCATCCCCGGCCAGATGGCGCAGAACTTCACGGATCTGCTGCCCGCCGGCTCCGTTCCATTTCAGATCTCACAGAACCTCACCAATGTGATCAGGACGCTGACCGACACGTCCCAGACGCTCGACCTGACCACCGGTGTCCTGCATGTGGGGCTGCCGCTGGTGCTCGGACTGGACGCGTTGGGCCCGGCGTTCACCACGCTAGACGCGTTCAATTCCGTCGCGGGTGCGGTGGGGAATGCGTTACAGACCGGAGATGCCCTGGGAGCGGCCACCGCATTCCTGAACGCTCCCGTGACCGTGCTCAACGGCTTCCTCAACGGCCAAAGCTCACTGCCGCTTACGGTTTCGCTGTTCGGTCTGACCACCACCACCAACATCCCGCTCGGCGGCCTGCTCACCCCCGCACAGACCGCCTCACTCACCCTGGACGTCTTTGGGATGACCGGAACGATCCCGCTCTTCGGAACACAGTTCGGCGGCATTCTTCCGGCCCTGCTGACCTTCCTGCCCGAGCAGCTTGCCGAGGCAATCGGCGCTGCCGTCCCGGTGTAGGCCAGCATCAAGGAGGCACACGATGAAACGAATTGTCATTGTCGGTTACGGTGCGGTCGCTTACCTCATCGGTTTCGCAGCGTTCGTCTACGCGATCGGTTTCCTGGGCAACTTCGCGGTGCCGCACGCCATCGACCACGGTGTCGCGGCGCCGGCCATTGAGGCGCTCATCGTCAACGTGTTGCTGCTGGTTGCATTCGGCCTGCAGCACAGCGTGATGGCGCGACCGGCGTTCAAGCGTTGGTGGACCCGGATGGTGCCGGAACCGATCGAACGCAGTACCTATGTCCTGGCGACGGGTTTGGTTCTGGCAGTGTTGTTTTGGCAGTGGCGAACGATGCCGGCACTTATTTGGGACATAACGTGGCCGGCCGGCCGGCTCAGTGTGCAAATGCTGTTCTGGCTCGGCTGGGTGATCGTCTTGGCTTCGACGTTCATGATCAATCACTTCGACCTGTTCGGCCTGCGGCAGGTGTACTTGGTGTGGCGGGGGCTGCCCTACACCGACCTGGAATTCCGCACACCGCTGCTGTATCGCGTGGTGCGCCATCCGCTGATGTTTGGATTCCTGATCACGTTATGGGCGACCCCACGAATGACGTTGGGGCACCTGCTCTTTGCCGCGGGCATGACCAGCTACATCCTGTACGCCCTGCGGTGGGAAGAGCGCGACCTGACGACCGTATTAGGGCAGCAATACCGTGACTACCGCAGCCGGGTGCCGATGCTCATTCCCCGGCCCCAAGCAACCCGGTGGCCCAGATGAGTTTCGTGCTGCTACCGCCGGAGGTCAACTCAGCGCGCATCTATGCCGGCGCGGGTGCGTCCCCATTGATCGCGGCGGCCGCGGCGTGGGAGGGGCTCGCGGCCGAGTTGCGATCGTCGGCCTCGGCCTTCGGTGGGGTGATCACCGATTTGGCCACCGGGTCATGGACGGGACCGGCCTCAACCCTGATGTCCGCTGCGGCCACGCCGTATGTGGGCTGGCTGAATTCTGCTGCGGGCCAGGCAGAATCGGCGGCCGGCCAGGCGAGGGCCGCGGCAGCTCTCTTTGATACGGCGCTGACCGCGACGGTCCATCCGGCCGCGGTGACGGCGAACCGGTGGTCGCTGATGTCGTTGGTGGCTACGAACTTTCTCGGGCAAAACACACCGGCTATCGCTGGCACCGAGCTCGATTACCAGGAGATGTGGGCTCAGGATGTGGCTGCCATGGCCGGGTATCAGGCCGGGGCGGTGTCGGTGGGATCGGCGCTGGCGCCACTGACGGTCCCGCCGACGATCCTGACGGACGTGGCATCGCAAGCGGTGTCCGGGCTTTCGTCCGCATTGCAGTCGGTGGTCTCCGGGCTGCCAGTGGAGTCCTTGTCGTCGTTGGTGCAAGTCGCCGCGCTTCCGGTCAGCATGCTGTTGTCACCGATCATGTCGTTGGCCCAGTCGGCCAACGGTGCGGGATTGACGTCAACCGCGGCGCTGGGCGCCGAGGTGCCGACCCTGGCGGGCAACCTCGCGGCTGGAGCACCCCCAATGGGCGGTGGAGGTTTGGGTGCGGTCGCCGCGAATCTTGGGCGGGGACGGTTGGTGGGCGCGCTGTCGGCGCCGCCGTCCTGGTCGGGATCGACGCCAGATCGCGTCTCGCCTATGGCGTTGGGCGCCTTGGGTGGACCGTCTGGCGCGGCGGCAAGTTCCGGGGGAATGGCCGGTCTCGGTGGTATGCCGATGATGCCCATGCCGATGGGCGGGATGGGCGCCGGCGCGCCCGGCGGCATGAACGGTCGCGGCGGCGGGTCGCAGGTCATGCAGCACCGGCCCAGCGTGATACCGCGGACCGGCATTGGATAGGTCGGGGGTGGTGCGCTATTTCGATTGTCTCCCTTACAAAACAAATTTTCATCGATAGGAGAGTTTCAAGATGACCACTCGATTCATGACCGACCCGCATGCGATGCGGGACATGGCGGGCCGCTTCGAGACCCACGCCCAGACCGTCGAGGACGAGGCCCGTCGGATGTGGGCTTCCTCGCAGAACATCGCCGGTGCGGGCTGGAGCGGTATGGCCCAGGCGACCTCGCTGGACACCATGAGCCAGATGAATCAGGCCTTCCGCAACATCGTGGACATGCTGCACGGGGTGCGGGACGGACTCATCCGCGACGCGAACAACTACGAGCAGCAAGAGCAGGCCTCCCAGCAGATCCTGAGCAGCTAGACCCGAGAAAGGACACAGCAATGACGATCAATTACCAGTTCGGCGATGTCGACGCGCACGGTGCGCTCGTGCGCGCCCAGGCCGCCAACCTGGAGGCCGAGCACCAAGCCATCGTTCGCGATGTGCTGGCTGCCGGTGACTTCTGGGGCGGCGCCGGTTCGGTGGCTTGCCAGGAGTTCATCGCCCAGTTGGGCCGCAACTTCCAGGTGATCTACGAGCAGGCCAACGCCCACGGCCAGAAGATCCAGAGCGCCGGCAACAACATGGCGCAAACCGACAGCGCCGTCGGCTCCAGCTGGGCCTGACGTAGAGCACCAACGCTTGTAATGGCCTTCGGTGTTCCTGAGTACCTCCTGAATCACCTATCTAGCAGCGCCGACATTGGCCAAGGTGGCTGATGTGGCTGGGTTGGGTTTGCGATGATTCTGGATTTCTCGTGGTTGCCGCCGGAGATCAATTCGGCGCGGATTTTTTCGGGCGCCGGGTCGGGACCGTTGCATGTAGCGGCGGCGGCCTGGGACAGCTTGGCCGCCGAGCTGGCGGCGTCGGCGTCGTCGTTCGACTCGGTGATCACCGGTATGGCAAGTGGGCCATGGGCCGGGCCGGCCTCGGCGGCGATGGTGGCCGCGGCCACTCCCTACATCGGTTGGCTTAGCACGGCAGCCGGGCAAGCGCAGACGGCGGCCGCGCAGGCTCGGGCGGCGGCAACCGCCTTCGAGACGGCGATGACCGCGACGGTGCATCCGGCCGCGGTCACCGCGAACCGGGTGTCGCTGATGTCCTTGGTGGCGACGAACTTCCTGGGCCAGAACACGCCGGCGATCGCGGCCACCGAATTCGACTACGTCGAAATGTGGGCGCAGGACGTCGCCGCGATGGTCGGCTATCACGGTGGCGCGACGGCCGTGGCGGCGAGCGTCTCGCCGTTTGCCGTGCCCCCGGTCAGCCTTGCCGGCCTGGCCACCCAGGCGGCGACGAACGTGTCTGCGGCCGTGAGCCCACTGGCGCAGGGTGTCGCGGCGGTGGCTCCCGGTCTGATCTCGGGTGTGCAGTCGGCGGTGTCGTCCGTGCCGGTGGAGTCGCTGGCGTCGGTCGCCCAGGTCGGCACGCTGCCCGCCAGCATGTTGATCTCGCCGATGATGCAGTTGGCGAGCCTCGCCAACCCCAGTTCGGCCAGCGCCGCCGCCGGCGCCGCCACAGCCGGACTGGCCGACTCGACGAAGTTCGTCGGCGATGTCGCGCCAGCGGCGAAGGGCCTCGGTGGCGCCGGGCTCGGCGCGGGGATGGCGGGTGATTTGGGCAAGGCACACCTGGTCGGTGCCATGTCGGTGCCGCCGACATGGGCCGGCTCGACGCCGAAAGACATGGCCAGTGCCGCGATGCGCGGCCTGAGCACCCCGAGTGCCGCGGCCGCGCAGACAGCCGCGGCCCCGACCGGCGGGATGGGCATGCCGATGATGCCGATGCCCACCGGCGCGGGTGCTGCAAACGGCGGCATGCCGGGCGGGATGATGGGCCGCGGCGGTGGCGGTGCCCACGTCACGCAGAACCGGCCCAGCGTGGTTCCGCGGACCGGAATCGGCTAACTCGCCGCCATAACCTCAGCGGCGGCGCGCTCCCCGGAGCGAATCGCGCCGTCGATCCAGCCGCACATGATCGCCGAGCTCTCGGTGCCCGCCCAGTGGATGCGGCCGCACGGCGTCCGCAGGGCGTGCCCGAACTCGGTCAGCACTCCGGTCCCCGTGTGGCTGATCATTCCGCCGCCCGAGTAACGTTCCAGGGTCCAGTTCTGCTCGTGGAATTCGATTGGCTCTCTTGCCTTCTCGCCGAAGCGGTCGATGAGTTCCCGGATGACGACCGACCTGCGCTCGCTCTCGTCGAGCGCGGTGAGCCGGCGGGCGGCGGGCCCCTCGGTGATCACGCACATGATCCCTGGGTCACCTTTGTCGGTGCACGCGTCGATGGTCAATGAGGCCGGTGTGCCGGGTCCCACGGATTGGCCGGACAACCCGTCGGCGCGCCAGAACGCGTCGCCGTAGATCGCCGAGATCTTGATCACCGCTCCGCTGGGCATGCGCTGGTTGAGCATCGCCCGGTCTACCGGCAGCGTCGGCTCATAGGCGATGGTGCCGGCGATCGCCATCGGAATCGCCACGATCACTCGCTTGGCGCGGATGGTCAGACCCTCGGCGCTGACCGTGACCCCATCGTCGTCCTGGCTGACGGTCCGCACCGGCCGCGACAGGTGCAGTGCGTCGCCCAGCTGCGCCACCATCGGGCGATAGATGGCGCCCATCCCGCCGACCGGGCGGGCGTCCTGGGATCCGCCCCTGCCCGAGATGACGAACGTCGGGCCACCCCCGGATCCCATCTGGTGCAACATCCACAGCAGCGACACTTCCGATGCCGCCGAGGTGTAGGTGCCGGCGAAAGCCGTGTCCAGCATTTCCCGCGCCGGCCGGGACAGCACGTTGCGCTCCAGCCAGTCGCCGATGCTGGTCCGGTCCAATTCGTCGGCATCCGGTGCCTCCCACGGGTTTTCACGCGGCACGGCTTTGCACATCTGCTCGATGGTGGCCAGGCCGAGGCCCAGATTGGCCACCGCCCAAGGGCTCATGGTCCAGGGCAGCTTCCCGCCGTAACGGCGCTTCTTGCCACCGACGAACATCATGGCGTCACCGTCGTTGTGCTGCTTGTATTCCGGGACGCCGAATTCCTGCATCAACGCGTAGATCCGGTCCTGACCCGGGCCGATCCAGGCGCCGCCGCGGTCGATCCAGACGCCGTCATCGCGGGTCACCGTGAAGGTGCGGCCGCCGACGCGGTCGCGGGCCTCGAGCAACGCCACCGAGTGACCCGCCTGTTTCAACCGCAGCGCGGCGGTCAGACCCGCGAACCCGGCCCCGACCACGCAATAATCGATATCTGTCATTCCCCGACTCCTCGGTGACCCCACGGTGCCCCAGCAGCAAGCTACACCGATTGCGCGGCTTACAACCCGGATCGGAGAGATCCGCTGTCCGCGCGTGCGCGTCGTTCCGACTGAGATTCCACTGACATTACGAGAAACGTTGCGGTTCAGACGGGTTGAGGTTCAGCCGGGTTGCCGGCCGCAATCGCGGCAGGCCTGCGTACTGTGCCGCTTATGCGTTTACACGACGTCCGAACCCGGCGCAGCGCCGACGACTTTCCTCGTAGCGAGCACTTGGCCTGGCACATCGCGGAGGTCGCCGCGGATCCGGTCGCGGTGCCGGCCGACACCGAAGCGATGGTGCTCAACCGCATCATCGACAACGCAGCGGTTTCATCGGCCGCGGCGATCCGCCGCCCGGTGACCGCCGCGCGCGCTCAGGCGCTGGCACATCCCGTCGCGGTCAACGGGGCGAAAGTGTTTGGTGTCCAGGGCAACTATTCGGCGGAATGGGCGGCCTGGGCCAACGGCGTCGCGGTACGCGAGCTGGATTTCCACGACACGTTTCTGGCCGCGGAATACTCCCACCCAGGGGACAACATCCCCGCCCTGCTGGCGGTCGCCCAGCAAGGGGGGATCGGCGGTACCGACCTGATCCGCGGCCTGGCCACCGCGTACGAGATCCAGATCGACCTGGCCAAGGGAATCTGCCTGCACGAGCACAAGATTGACCACGTCGCCCACCTCGGTCCATCGGTGGCCGCGGGTATCGGCACCATGCTGCGGCTGGACCGGGAGACGATCTATCAGGCGGTCGGTCAGGCACTGCACCTGACAACCGCCACCCGTCAATCGCGCAAGGGGTACATCTCCAGCTGGAAAGCTTTTGCCCCGGCGTGGGCGGGAAAGGTGGGCATCGAGGCCGTCGACAGGGCGATGCGCGGTGAGGGTGCGCCGGCCCCGATCTGGGAAGGCGAGGACGGGGTGATCGCCTGGCTATTGTCCGGCCCGGAGCACGTCTATCGCGTTCCGCTGCCGGAACCGGGCGAGCCGAAGCGCGCGATCCTCGACAGTTACACCAAGGAGCATTCGGCGGAATATCAAAGTCAAGCATTGGTCGACCTGGCCCGTCGGCTTCGGGAGCGGATCGGTGACACGGATCAGGTCGTCTCGATCGTGCTGCACACCAGCCACCACACGCATTACGTGATCGGCACCGGATCCAACGACCCGCAGAAGTTCGATCCGGATGCTTCGCGCGAGACGCTGGACCACTCGATCATGTACATCTTCGCCGTCGCACTGCAGGACGGCACCTGGCATCACGAACGGTCCTATGCCCCGGAGCGGGCGCGTCGGCCCGACACTGTCACGCTGTGGCAGAAGATCTGCACCCGGGAAGATCCCGAGTGGACCCGTCGCTATTACTCAAGCGACCCATCCGAGCGGGCGTTCGGCGGCCGTGCGGAGATCACCCTGCGCAACGGCGAGGTGATTGTCGACGAAATTGCCGTCGCCGACGCACACCCGTTGGGCGCCAGACCTTTTGAGCGGCCGCAGTATGTCGCGAAGTTCCTCGAACTGTCCGAGGGTGTGGTCGATGAGGCCGAGCAACAACGGTTCCTTTCGGTGGTCCAGGGCCTTGCCGAGGTGGGGGCGGGCGGACTGGGCGCACTCAATATCGTCATCGACCCGTCGGTGCTTGCGCTGGCGCCGACCATTCCGGCCGGCATCTTCGGATGACGTGTCGGATGGGCGATATGGGACCATGGCGAGCGGTGAGAACAACCTGATGTCGGGTCTGCTGGTGGCCGGCACGACCAGTGATGCCGGCAAGAGCACGGTGACTGCCGGGCTGTGCCGCGCTCTGGCCCGTCGCGGCGTGCGGGTGGCGCCGTTCAAAGCGCAGAACATGTCGAACAATTCGATGGTCTGCCCGGCTGCCGACGGTGCGGTGGTGGAAATCGGTCGGGCGCAATGGGTCCAGGCGCTCGCCGCGGAGGCGGCGCCCGAGGCGGCCATGAACCCCGTCCTGCTCAAGCCGGGTAGCGACCACCGCAGCCACGTCGTGCTGATGGGCCGTCCCTGGGGTGAGCTGGCGTCGTCGGACTGGCTGGACGCGCGGCGGCCGCTGGCCAAGGCCGCCCACGAAGCGTTCGACGATCTCGCCGAGCGGTACGACATCGTCATCGCCGAAGGTGCCGGCAGTCCCGCCGAAATCAATTTGCGCGCCGGTGACTACGTCAACATGGGTCTGGCCCGTCATGCGGGACTGCCGACCGTCGTCGTCGGCGACATCGATCGCGGCGGAGTTTTCGCGGCCTTCCTGGGCACCGTGGCGCTGTTGTCCGCCGAGGACCAGGCCCTTTTAGCGGGCTTCGTGGTCAACAAGTTCCGCGGTGACCTCGACCTGTTGGCGCCGGGTCTGCGGGATCTGGAGCGGCTGACCGGGCGGACCGTCTACGGCACCCTGCCCTGGCATCCCGACCTGTGGCTGGATTCCGAGGACGCCCTCGACCTGGCCGGGCGGCGCGCAACGGGCACGGGCGCCCGCCGGGTGGCCGTCGTGCGATTCCCCCGGATCAGCAACTTCACCGACATCGACGCACTGGGCCTAGAACCCGACCTCGACATCGTGTTCGCCTCCGACGCCCGTGCGCTGAGCGATGCCGACCTGGTGGTACTGCCCGGCACCCGCGCAACGATCGCGGACCTGGCCTGGTTGCGGGCCAGGGGCCTGGACCGCGCGGTGCGGGACCACGTCGCGGCGGGCAAACCGCTGCTGGGGATCTGCGGCGGTTTCCAGATGCTTGGCCGCGTCATCCGCGACGAGCACGGCGTCGAGGGAGCCGCGGGAGAGGTCGACGGGCTGGGTCTGCTCGACGTCGAGACCGCATTCGGCGTCGAAAAGGTGCTGCGGCTGCCGCGCGGCGATTGGCTGGGGGCGCCCGCCGCCGGGTACGAGATCCACCACGGCAGGGTCATCGTCGGCCCAAGTGCCGAAGAGTTCCTCGGCGGCCTGCGCGACGGCCGCGTATTCGGCACGATGTGGCACGGCGCGTTCGAAGGGGACGCGCTGCGGACGGCCTTCCTGCGCGAGACGCTGGGTGTCACGTCCGCAGCCAGCTTCGCTGCCGCGCGCGAACGCCGTCTCGACCTGCTCGGCGAGCTCGCCGAACGGCACCTCGACGTCGACGCCCTGCTGGATCTGGCCCGGCACGGCTGCCCGCGCGGGTTGCCGTTTCTGGCGCCGGGTGCGCCGTAATCGGCTACCGGAGCGCGCTCGCCTAGAACACGTTCTAATCTGTCAAACCATGGGATTCCTGAAGCCCCAGCTGCCGGAGATCGAGTTCGACGAGTGGAGCAAGGGCACCCGAAGCGAGAAGATCCGCCCGATGGCCCGGCACTGGGCCGAGGTGGGCTTCGGCACGCCGGTGGTGCTGCACCTGTTCTACGTGGTGAAGATCCTGCTGTACGTCCTGATTGCCTGGCTGATCGTGTTGAGCACCAAGGGTATTGACGGGTTCACCAATGTCCGGGCCTGGTACGCCGAGCCGATCGTGTTCCAGAAGGTCGTGCTCTACACGATGCTGTTCGAAGTGGTGGGGCTGGGCTGCGGCTTCGGGCCGCTCAACAACCGGTTCTTCCCGCCGATGGGCTCGATCCTGTACTGGCTGCGGTTCGGCACCATCCGGCTACCACCGTGGCCCGACCGCGTCCCGCTGACTTTTGGCACCAAACGTAAGCCCGCCGACGTCGCGCTCTACGCACTGCTGCTGATCCTGCTGGTGACCGCCCTGTTCACCGACGGCTCGGGCCCGATACCCGAGTTGGGCACCACGGTTGGGGTGCTGCCGACCTGGGAGATCGTGGCGATCCTGGTCGTGCTGGCCATGGCCGGCCTGCGCGACAAGGTGATCTTTTTGGCCGCGCGCGGCGAGGTCTACGGCACCCTGACCGTCACCTTCCTGTTCGGTGGCGTCGACATGATCGTCGCCGCCAAGCTGGTGTTCCTGGTGATCTGGGTGGGCGCGGCGACGTCGAAGCTCAACAAGCACTTCCCGTTCGTCATCTCGACGATGATGTCGAACAACCCGCTGATGCGACCGCGGTGGCTGAAGCGGCTGTTTTTCGAGAACTTCCCCGACGACCTGCGGCCCGGCCGTCTGTCCCGGATCGTCGCCCACCTCAGCACGTTGATCGAGATGTTCGTGCCGCTCGCGTTGTTCTTCGCGCCCGCCGGCTGGCCGCTGAAGGCGGCGGCGATCGTCATGGTGCTGTTCCACTTCGGGATCCTCTCGGCCATCCCGATGGGCGTCCCGCTGGAATGGAACGTGTTCATGATCTTCGGGGTGCTCAGCCTGTTCGTCGGCCATGCCGGCCTCCGGTTGGACGACGTGAAACATCCGGTGCCGGTGGCGGTCCTTTTCGCGGTTATCGCCGGCATCGTGATCGCGGGCAACATGTTTCCCCGCAAGATCTCGTTCCTGCCCGGCATGCGGTACTACGCGGGCAACTGGGACACCACCCTGTGGTGCATCAAGCCGTCGGCAAGCGACAAGATCTCCCGCGGCATCGTGGCGATCGCCAGTATGCCGCAAGCCCAGCTGGAACGGTTCTACGGCAGCCCGGAGGCCGCGCAGATCCCGCTTTACATGGGGTATGCGTTCCGCGGCTTCAACACTCACGGCCGGGCTCTGTTCACTTTGGCCCACCGGGCGATGGCCGGACAGAACGAGGACGACTACGTCATCACCGATGGTGAACGCATCTGCAGCACCGCCATCGGCTGGAACTTCGGGGACGGCCACATGCACAACGAGCAGCTGATCGCGGCGATGCAGCGGCGCTGCCGGTTCGAACCGGGCGAGGTGCGGGTGGTCCTGCTCGACGCCCAGCCGATCCACCGGCAGACCCAGCGGTACCGGCTCGTCGACGCCGCCACCGGGGAATTCGAACGCGGCTACGTGCGGGTGGCCGACATGGTGACCCGTCAGCCGTGGGACGACGACGTCCCCGTCCACGTGGAGACTGGTTAGGAATGCCCGCGAGCCGAACCGCACTGCGTGATTCCGGGCTGGAAACCGCAGCGCGGTTCGACTCGCGCGAACGTCGCGCTACTGCGCGCGCAGCTCCTGCGCCGCGGCGACCATGTTGCGCAGCGACGCTTTCACCTGCTCGACATTGCGGGTCTTCAGCCCGCAGTCCGGATTCACCCAAAGCCGCTCGGCGGGAACGGCTTTCAACGCGGCCCGCAACGAAGCGGCCATCTCCTGGGTGCCCGGGACCCGCGGCGAGTGGATGTCGTAGACGCCGGGGCCCACACTGTTGGAGAAGCCGGCGGCGTTGAGGTCGTCCAGCACCTCCATGTGCGACCGGGCCGCCTCGATGGACGTGACGTCGGCGTCCAAATCGGCGATCGCGCCGATCACCTCACCGAACTCCGAGTAGCACAAATGGGTGTGGATCTGGGTCGAGTCGTCGACGCCGGAGGTGGCCAACCGGAAAGACCCGACGGCCCAACGCAAATAGTCGTCCTGGTCGGCGCGGCGCAGCGGCAACAACTCCCGCAGGGCGGGCTCGTCGACCTGAATCACCGCGATCCCCGCGGCCTGCAGATCCACCGTCTCGTCGCGGATGGCCAGCGCGACCTGGTTGGCGGTGTCGGCCAGTGGCTGGTCATCCCGGACGAACGACCACGCCAGAATTGTGACCGGCCCGGTCAGCATGCCCTTGACCGGCTTGTCAGTCAGCGACTGCGCGTATTTGATCCACTCGACCGTCATCGGCGTAGGGCGGGCGACGTCGCCGTACAGGATCGGGGGCCGCACGCACCGGCTGCCGTAGGACTGCACCCAGCCGTTGTCGGTGGCGAAGAACCCCACCAGCTGTTCGGCGAAGTACTGCACCATGTCGTTGCGTTCCGGCTCACCGTGTACTAGCACGTCGATCCCGAGCTCTTCCTGCAACGCGATGACGTCGGCGATCTCCTGCTTCATCCGGCGCTCGTACTCGGCCTGGTCGATTTCACCCTTGCGCAGTGCCGCGCGGGCGACGCGGATCGCCGAAGTCTGCGGATAGGACCCGATCGTCGTGGTCGGCAGCACCGGCAGGTGCAGCCGTGCCTCCTGGCTAGCGCGCCGCTCGGCCGCGTCACCACGCTTGGTGCCGGACGCGACGATCGACTCGATCCGGGCCCGAACCTCGCTGTTGTGCAGCCGCGGGTCTTTGCGGCGGGAGTCGACGGCGGCGTTCGAGGCGGCGATCTCGTCGGCGACCGCGTCGCGCCCCTCACGCAGTCCACGGGCCAGCGCGACCACTTCGCGCACCTTTTCCGCGCCGAATGCCAGCCAGCTGCGCAGGTTGTCGTCCAGGTCGGTTTCGGGCTCCAGCGAGTAGGGCACGTGCAACGTCGAACACGATGTCGAAACCGCCACCGCGGCAGCCGAACCCGACAGCGTCGTCAGCTTGTCCAGGGCCGCTTCGATGTCGGTGCGCCAGATGTTGCGCCCGTCGACGATGCCCGCCACCAAAGTCTTGTCGGCCAACTCGGGCACCGGCGTTACCGCGCCGTAGACCAGGTCGACTCCGATCGCTTCTATGGGTGTGCGGGCCAGCCCGGCCAACGCGGCGCCGGGATCACCGAAGTAGGTGGCGACGTGGATGGCCGGCCGGTTGGCCACGGCTCCGAGCGCGTTGTAGACCGCCTCGGCCAGTGCGGGCGCGTCGGGGGAGATGTCGGTGACGAGTACCGGCTCGTCGAACTGCACCCAGTGCGCGCCGTTGTCAGCCAGCAGCGAAAGCAACTCGCCATAGATCGGCATCAGCTCCTCAAGCCGTTCGACCGGTGCCGCCGCGCCGTCCACCGCCTTGCTCAGCAGCAGGAAGGTGATCGGCCCGATGATTACCGGCCGTGCCGGAATCCCTTGCTCCAGAGCCTCTTTCAGCTCGGTAAGCACCTTGTCCGGATGCAGGGCGAACGTGGTCGACGGCCCGATCTCGGGCACCAGGTAGTGGTAGTTGGTGTCGAACCATTTCGTCATCTCAAGCGGGGCAACCTCGTCATTGCCCCGCGCCGCGGCAAAATAGCGGTCCAGCTCGTCGGAGATCTCATTGACCCGGGGCGGTAGAGCACCGAGCAGCACTGCGGTGTCAAGCATTTGGTCGTAGTAGGAGAAGGTGTTGATCGGCACCGAGTCCAGTCCCGCGGCGGCCAGGTCCGCCCAGCTGTCGCGGCGAAGCGTGGCGGCGACGGCTGCCAGGTCGGCGCGGCTGGTGCGTCCCGCCCAGTAGCCTTCGGTCGCGCGCTTGAGTTCGCGGCGCGGACCGATACGGGGGGAGCCGGTAATGGTGGCGGTGAATGGTGTGGCGTTCACGAGCTGGTTCGTCCTTCAGTTGACGGAGTGGACACCGCCCGCGGACGCGCAGCCTATCCGTTGGAGGTGCCGGACTGTCATCAGTCGCATACACCTCAACGGGTTCGGCCAAACGCCCATTCCACGAGGCGATGTGCCGCCGGACGCGGCGCGCCCGGCACAGCTGGCAGGTCTTCGGACTCGCAGGCACGCACCGGGTGGTGATTCCTACCGGCCGTCGCTTCCCAGTCGTAAATTTTCACGACCAGTGCGGTTGACGGCTTTCGTTCCTGCATACCGCTGCGGGACAGTCCCGGATTCTCACCGGGTTCCCTCTCACGAAGCGTGGTGCCTCGCTCGATGCCGGCGCCGCGGGATGCGGCGACAGCGGACCAGCTGCGCTGACCAAGTTACTCCGTCGCTGCTGAGGACAACGCGCCGCCATCGACGCCGGTTGTTGTTTGCCCCGGAGTCGCGGCCGGCGGTGTCGGGCCCCGTCGGGCGCCAACGTGATTCGATTAAATCTGGCACGCCAGGTCGTACCACGCGCCGAGCGGGAACGCATGTGCAGTTTGCACTGTGTATCTCGGGCGGGTTGTTAACAAGTGCACGGGCGACACCGGAGCAGCTGGCGACACGGTGGTCAACGGCGGCAACGGGGGCGATGGCGGGAACGGCGCAGACGGCCTCAACGACGGCGGCGCGGGCGGTCAGGGTGGAATCGGCGGCACCGGCGGTACCGGATTTATGGGTGGCGCCGGCGGCACTGGGGGAGACGGCGGTTTGTGCGGGTCAGCAGTTGCCGGCACCGCTGGAAACGGGGACCGGGGCGCCGACGGAAGCATTCTCCACCAGGCGGGCCTGGCGGTCCGGGTGGCAGCATTTGGAGGCGATTCAGTTCTTCGCCAACGCCTCCGCGATAGGCACATCGCCGTTGTTGAACTCGATCGTGCGGCCGATAGCTGCATCGTCGGCCACCACGGCGGCCGCCACCAGCGCGACGTCCTCGCGGGAAACCGAACCCTTCGCCTCGCCGATCGCGATCCGTCCGGTCGACGGCTCCATCGTCAACCGGCCCGGTCCGAGCACCGTCCAGTCGAGGCCGCTGGCCCGCAAGTGCTCGTCAGCGGCGGCTTTGGCCTCCGCATAGGCGAAGAACGAATCGTCCTTGGGGACACCGTGATTGGGGCCGGCGCCGAAGTAGGACACCATGACGAACCGCCGCACTCCCGCCCGTTCGGCGGCGTCGATCACCCGGATCGCGGCATCCCGGTCGACGGCATAGGTCCGGGCCGGGTTGCCGCCGCCGGCCCCGGCTGAGAAGACGACAACGTCATGCCCAGCCACCAGATCGGCCAGCTCATCGGTGCCGAGCTGCTCGATGTCGGCCGTCACCGGTTCGGCACCGGTGGCCGCGACGTCGGCGCTGTGATCGGGATTGCGGAACACCGAACTCACGCGGTCGCCGCGCTCGTGCAGGATCCGGGCCAGGTGCAGCGTGACCTTGCCGTGCCCGCCGATGATGATGATGTGTGCCATGCCGGTCACGCTACGCGCATCGCCGAACCGGCGTCCGGACCAGATCTTTGGTTACTGCTTGTCCCGAACCGCCACGCCCCGCAAGACCGTGTCGCGGGCCAGGAGCAACGACGTGCGGGTGCCGACCGCGCGCAGAATGTTCTCCGGTATCCACTGCATGCCGATGATGCACCGGGCCAGCATCGTCGTCGACGCCGCGTCGGTACGGATCTCGGTCGACCGAATTCCCTCGGCGAGAAGCGATTTCATTTGGCGCAGCCGCGTCGTGTAGGACCAGCCGGGGTTCACGGTGTCCCGAGGCGGCGATTGGCGCATCCAGGCCAGCTGAATCCTGAACTCGTCGGAGAACTGGTCCAACGCATTGACGTTAACCCAGCTGAGCGCATCCAGCTTCTCGACCGGCGTAGCTTCGGATCGCAGCACGTCGACCCAGCCGGCTTCGACCTTTTGACCGAACGAGCGCATGATCGAGGCCAGCAGTTCGTCTTTGGACCCGATCACCCGGTACACGGTTCCGGTGCCCAACCCGGCCGCCGACGCAATATCCCTGATCGTCGTGACTTCATATCCCTTGCGGCCGAACTCGGTTCGTGCCACTGCCCGCAGGTGCGCCGCCTTGTCGCTGGGGTCGGCCGCACTGTCGTCGGCCCAGCTTTGGATGACCTCGGCGGCGGCGGCGAATGCCGGGGACCGGTCCAGCGCGCGATCGGCAGGAGGCTGGGATGCCAGTCCCTGCAGAATGATTCGGCACATCAATCCGGCGACCTGGTCGGGGGAGGAGTTGTGCCGGATCACGTCGAGACCGACCTGCAGCATGGTCTGGCAGATACGGTCCGCCAGCGTGGGCAGGTCGATGTCGGACTTGATGTAACCGCTCCATCTGGCGGCGCGCAGTGTCTGCAGCATCGCCTCCAGGATCGCGACGGGGCGCTGCTGCGTCAGCTTCATCAGTTCGGGATCCGCGCTCGGTCCCTCGTAGAAAGACATCTGCAAGGCGGCGCGGTGTCGCACAGCGCAGTTGGCGATCGCCGAGCCCAGCTCGATGATCTGCTCGGCCGGCGGGCGTGAGTCCGGCTCGTCCAATTTCGCTTGGGCGTCTTGCCCTATCCGATCCAGGTCGGCCTGATACCGGTGAATGAGCTCGACCAGTATCGCTTCTTTGGATTCGAAGTGGTGGTAGAGGCTGCCCGGGAGAATGCCTGCCGCATCGGCGATTTCCTGCAGCGAAGTGCGCAGTCCCGACGACGCGATCAACGTTGCCGCGGTCTCGAGGATCTCGGTCCGCCGTGTCCGGGATTCGGTTGCGCTGTCGGTCATGGTCGGCTGGACTTGGTGAATCGCAGCGTCGGCACCATGCGAATCGCGTCCTCCTGCTGAACCAAATCTTTGTTAGAGATTACCAGAATCGCCGCGCCAAACGCGCTGCGTACGGCCCCGACGACCCATCCTAGCCGGGCGGAGCCGACCAGTGATCGACCGCGATCACCTCGTCGACGGGCAGGCGACGGGCGGGCCGGAACGTGGTCCCGGCGCGCAGGCGGCCGACGGGCAGCAGGCAGCCCTGCACGTAGTCCGCTGGGATACCGAGCAGTTCCGCGACGGCCGCCTCATGGTGCAGGTGCAGGGTGGTGATGCAGGTGCCGTACCCGCGGGTGTGCAGGGCCAACTGGAAGTTCCACACCGCGGGAAAGATCGAGCCGTACAGCGTCGCCAGATAGAACGACTCATCGCCGTCGATGCGGGGCAGGTAGGGCCGGTAGCAGGGAATCACCAGCACCGGAATCCGGGCCAGGTTCTCCACCAGCCACTCCGTCGACGACATCAGCCGGGTTTCCGGCGCGCCGGCCGGCATCATCTCGGCCAAGAATTGACCGCCTACGCGGCGCAGATACGCCTCCCGGTAGAACTGCGCGATTTCGCCCCGCAACGCCGGATCGGTCACCAACAGCCAGCGCCAGGTCTGCTGGTTGGACCCATTGGCGGCCTGCAGACCAATCCGCAGGCAGTCGCGGATCTCGTCGAAGTCGACCGGCGCGTCCAGGTCGAGCGACTTACGCGCCGAGCGAGTCGCGTTCAGCAGATACGGGATGTCCACGGATCAGACCCCGACGTCGACGCCACGTTGCGCGCAGACGCCAAAGACTTCCTCAAAGATGGAGCCCGGCACCGTGTACGGTTCGGTAGCGCTCACCTCGGACAGATGCGTCACGATGTCGTCGGCAGTCGGTGCATTGTCGGGTTCGGCCAGCCAGCCCTGGCCAAGGCCGACGAACACCCGCGCAAAGCGGCCCGCGCACGCGGAGAAGTTCTGGTGGCTCAATTCGCAGGCGCGGCTGGCCAAAAAGACCACCATCGGCACCACCAACTCGGGCTTGATCAGCTCCAGGAAACCGATGCGTTCCAGCGCTTCGGGGTCCCCGACGGTTTCGGTCACCATGCGCGAAAAGCCAAATGGTAGAACTGTGTTGGCGAGAATACCGTGTTCGGCGCCCTCGATCGCGATGACGTTGGTGAGCCCTACCAGGCCCGCCTTGGCGGCCGCGTAATGCGCTTCCCATGGCTGCCCGAACATTCCGCCCGAGGAGGAGATGAACACGAACCGGCCATAGCCCTGGGTCTTCATCACTCGATAGGCGGGCTGGCTCAGATAGAACCCGCCGTCGAGGTGCACGCTGAGCATCCGCCGCCAGTCGTCGGGGGACATTTCGTCGAAGGCGATGCTGTTGAAGATGCCGGCGTTGCTGATCACCGCGTCCAGCCGGCCGTAGTTGTCCAGGGCAACTTGGACGATCGCGACGCCGCCTTCGGGGCTGGCCACCGAGTCGTGGGATGCCACCGCCGCGCCGCCCGCGTTTTCGATTTCGGCGACCACCTGGTCGGCGACGGTTGTGTCAGCGCCCTCGCCGTGCATGGTTCCACCGAGATCATTGACGACGACCGACGCTCCGCGGCGAGCCAACTCGAGCGCATACAGCCGGCCGAGGCCGCGGCCCGCGCCGGTAACAATCGCAACCTGACCGGCAAAATCGATCATCGCGGTCCCTTCTTGGCAAGGCGCGCACCAACTTCGGCCAGATACGTGTCGGGTCCACCACCGAATGCGCTCCAGCCGAGCAGCCGCTTGAGGTAGAGGTGCGCATCGTGCTCCCAGGTGTATCCGATGCCGCCGAACACCTGGATGGCGGTGTCCCCCACGGCGGCCAACCGCCCAGCGAACGCCTTGGCCCGCACCGCAGACAAGTGGTGCTCCGTGGCATCGGCGGCATCGGCCGCCCACAACGCATGAATCACCCCGCTGCGGGCCAACTCCACCGTCTCGAACATGTCGACACACAGGTGCTGGACCGCTTGAAACGATCCGATGGCTTGGCCGAATTGCTTTCGCGCCTTTGCGTGTTCGATCGCCATGGTCATCACGGCACGCGCGGCGCCCAGCGCGTCGGCGGCCGTCGCGATCAGCACGTCGTCAGCCGTGGCCCGGATGGCGTTGGCCGACAGCGTGCCCAACCGCTGCGCGGACACGCCATCGAGCTCGACTCGAAATTGCTTGCGCGTCGGGTCAATCCCGCGTTCGAGTGTGACGGAGAGGCCGGAATCCGCGGTCTTGACGGCGAAAAACCCGGTGTCGTCGCGGTCCTGCGCCACGACGAGGATGGTGTCGGCGGCCGCCGCGTCGGGCACCAGGGCGATCTCACCCTTGAGCACGACGTGCGGCTCGCGCTCGATCGCTGCGACCGTGCCGGCATCCAGCACCGCGGCCGTCACTACGGAGGTTCCGGCTGCGATCTCGGCGAGGATCCTCGACGCCGCCTCACCGCCGAGCCGAGTCAACGTCCGTACTGCACCGACCGCCGTGGACAGCCATGGACCCGGGTACAGAGCTGCGCCGAGTTCCTCGGCGACAATGCCGGCGTCGACCATTGTCAGGCCGGCCCCCCCGGCTGCCTCCGGTGCCAGCAGGCCGGTCGCGCCCATGTCCGCCAGGCCGCGCCACACGGCCTCGGTGCTGCCGGTGGGCTCGTCGAGCAGTGCTCGCACGTGTCCGGAAACTGGCGTCCGCTCGGCCAAGAAGCGGCGCACCGTGTCACGCAGCGCCATCTGTTCCTCGGTGAGTTCGAGATTCATGAGCGCGGCAACCCCAGGACTCGTTGGGCGGTGATGTTCTTGTTGATCTGGCTGGTGCCGCCGGCGATGGTCAGCGACCGGGAGGTCAGCCGGTAATCAGCCCAGCGGCCGTGCACCCCTCGGGTGCCCAGCACGTCGAACGCCAGGGCGGCCAGATCCTGTCCGATCTCGCCCCACACCGTCTTCGCCAGGCTTGCCGAGCCGAGCGGGTCGCCGCCGTGCAAAGTCGCCGAGATCGCCCGCTGGCAAAGAACTTCCAGATACTTGATGCGCACCGATATCTCGCCGAGGCGGCGCAGGATCACCGGGTCATCCAGCGCGTCGCCGCCGTCGACCTCCGCGAAGTCGGCCACCAGTTCTTCCAGCCGTACCTGCAATTCAGCGTAAAGCCGGGCGGCGCCGGCACGCTCGTGGCTCAACGTCGTGGTGGCAACCCGCCAGCCGCCATTGAGGGGACCGAGCAGCGCATCGGCCGGCACCCGAACGTCATGGAAGAACACTTCGGCGAAATCTGTGTCACCGTTGAGCGTCGTCAGCGGGCGGGCCTCGATACCGGGCAGGCTCATGTCCACGATCAAACAGGAAATCCCCTTGTGCTTCGGAGCTTCCGGATCGGTGCGAACGTACAGCTGACACCAGTTCGCCTGGTGGCCCAGCGATGTCCAAATCTTCTGTCCGGAAACGACGAAGTGGTCACCGTCGCGCACCGCCTTGGTCCGCAGCGCGGCCAGATCGGAGCCGGCCTCTGGCTCGGACATCCCCTGGCACCAGATGTCGTCGGCGCGCATCATCCGGGGCAGCAACGTCGTCTTTTGCGACTCGGTGCCGTACTGCATGATCGCCGGAGCGATGTTGTTCATCCCGATGACGTTGAGCGGCAACGGCGCCCGTGCCCGGGTGGTCTCCTCGGTGTAGACGAGTTGCTCGAGTACCGTCGCCCCGCGGCCGCCGTACTCGCGTGGCCAGGACACCGCAGCCCAGCCCGCATCCGCCATGGTCGCGTTCCACGCGCGGAGCTTTTCGAAGACCGCGTCACTGCGGCCGGAGGGCCGGCGCGCGGCGATCAATTCCTCGGTGAGATTTTCGGACAGCCAGCCACGCAACTCGTCGCGGAACCGTTCCACTTCCGCGGGGTAGGAGAAATCCACGTTTGCTATTCGACCTCACGTGTTTGACTGCAGCCAAGCCGGACTCTACGTTGGAACAGATATTTGGTCAACAGAACTTCGGGGGTCGAACGTGGGAGACGGCGCTCCCGACGATCAGCTCCGCGGCTTGGGCATGCTCGCCTCGGCGCTCGCAGGCCGGGCGGTGGCGGTCGACCAGTTGCGCCCGGGTGACGCGCCCTGGACGGATGGTCAGACGATCTACCTCGACGTTGCCGCCGCGCCGCGGGCCCGGTTGGAGACCGTGGCTGTCCAGGCTTCCCTGATCGCGGCCGGCAGCCTGGATCCCGATGTGGTCCGCCCGCTGGTCCGGCACGCCCGGCTGGCCAGAAGGTACTTGGCGATCGAGGCCCACCGCGCGCTCGTCGCTAATAGCGGCCTGCTGCCGCCGTTTCTGACGAAGCTGGGCGATCGGGACATCGCCGGTCGCAGCGAGTCGCCCCTGGCGTCATTGCAGGTTGCCGAAGGGCGCGGGGCACTCGACGAGGTCCCGCCCGAGTTCGGGGTGATCCGCGCCGCCAAGGTGCTGGCCGCCTGCGCGCGAGTGAACAAGCAGCAAGATGAAGCGGACCCCCGGCACGTGCCGCGGAGTCAGGGCGCGGCAGAGCTTGCCGAGTTGGACGACGGTGAAGTCGACGACTCCGACGATCCAGACCTGTTCACCAGCCCAGTGGGCGGCGGTGGCTTCATCGGCAAGTGGTTCAAGAAGTTGTTCTCCTCCGCACGTAAGACCGGCAGTGGCGGCGGACCGCCCGGCGCGGATTCCCCGACCCATCGCACCAACGCGGGCAATCGCGGCTTGCACGCCGTCTCCTCACTGGCTGCGGTGTCGAGCGAGGACGTCAACGATCCGCAATCCCAACGTAGTTCCAGTGGCGTGAAGTATCCGGAGTGGGACGTGGCGCGGAAGAGTTATCGGCCCCAGTGGTGCACCGTGCAGGAGGTGGAGCCGAGGATCAAAGCATCGGCCACTCCTGGGATCGATGCCGCGATCGGCGTGCGGCGTCCGCTGTCGCGGCTCGGCATGGGTCTGCATCGTCGCCACCGTCAGGCGCAGGGTGACGACATCGACATCGACGCGGCGGTGGAGGCCCGCGTGGAGGTCCGGGCCGGATCGGTGCCCGACGAGGCGGTGTACCTCGACAGCTTGCGGCGCCGGCGCGACCTGTCGGTGCTGTTGCTCCTCGACGTTTCGGGGTCGGCCGCCGAACCGGGTACGGCGGGTCGCACCGTGCACGAACAGCAGCGGACGGCCGTTGCCAACCTGATGGTGGCCCTGCACGACCTCGGTGACCGAATTGCGCTGTACGCCTACTACTCTCAAGGCCGACGCGCGGTCAGCTTGGTGCCCGTCAAGCGGTTCGACGACCACCTCGACACCCGCGTCATGAGACGGTTGAACAGTCTGGAACCTGGCGCGTACTCGCGTCTCGGCGCGGCGATCAGGCACGGCTCGGCGGTGCTGGAAACGTGCGGCGGTACCTCCCGGCGGCTGTTGGTGGTGCTGTCTGACGGGTTGGCATATGACCACGGCTACGAGCGGCCCTATGGCGCCGCCGATGCGCGTCGTGCGCTGACCGAAGCCCGCCGGCGGGGGACCGGTTGCGTGTGCCTGACGATCGGCGCCGGAACCGACGTGGCTTCGTTGCGCCGGGTGTTCGGCAGCACCGCACATGCCACCGTCGCACGGCCGGATCAACTCGCCGGTGTCATCGGACCCCTGTTCAGATCGGCACTGCGCTCGGCGGAAGTCCGGCGTCGGGTGTCATGAGTAATGCCCTGTCCCAGAACACAGTTGGCCGGGTAGCGGTGCCGCGCGGTGCAGCGTCAGACTTGAAACAAAGATCTGTTCCGGATAGGCTCCGGGCACGGCAGAAGGGAAGTTATGGCCAACGAGTCCGGCATTGCCCAGCGGAACGGTGCGGCCACTGAGGTGGCGGAAATGGTGCGGCCCTATTACACGGCGGTCGGACGCGAAGAGGCGATCTTCAAGGCTGCCTACCGTCAAGGTCTGGCGCTGGTCCTCAAGGGTCCGACCGGCTGCGGTAAAACCCGCTTCGTCGAGGCCATGGCGCACGACCTGGGCCGGCCGCTGATCACCGTCGCCTGTCACGACGACCTCACCACGGCCGACCTGGTCGGGCGGTACCTGCTGCGTGGTGACGAGACGGTGTGGGTCGACGGCCCGTTGACCAGGGCGGTGCGCGAGGGTGCGATCTGCTATCTCGACGAAGTGGTGGAGGCCCGGCAGGACACCACCGTGGTGTTGCATCCGCTGGCGGACCACCGGCGGCAACTCCCGATTGAGCGACTCGGTGTGACGCTGGACGTTGCTCCCGGATTCGGCTTGGTGGTGTCGTACAACCCGGGCTATCAGAGCGTGCTCAAGGACCTCAAAGACTCCACCCGGCAGCGCATGGTCGCCATCGAATTCGGTTTTCCGGCACCCGAACTCGAGCAGGAGATCGTGGCCCACGAGGCGGGGGTGGACGGATCGACCGCGGCGGAGCTGGTGCGGTTCGGCCAAGCGATCCGGCGACTGGAGACAGGTGGCTTGCGCGAGGTCGCATCCACCCGGGTGCTCATCGCCGCGGGCCGGCTCGTCGCCGAGGGTCTGCCGATCGCCGAGGCGGCGCGGGCCGCGATTGCCGGACCGCTCACTGACGACGCCGCGGTGGGGCGGGCGCTCGACGAGATGGTCGATGTATACCTCGGCGCGGGACCACGATGATTGACGCTGCATATCGCCGCCGCTAGGGTGTGAACAAATATTAGGTCGAGCGGCTCAGCCAAGCAAGGTGCTCGTCCACCGGGAGGTCTGATGTCCTACGAAAGCACGGCAGAACCGATCAAGGTCGGCTACCTGATGGACTTCCGGCTTCCGCCCGGATTTCCGGAGGAGCTGTTCGCTTCGTTCACCCAGACTTTCGACCTGGTTTTCGAGGAGGCGTTGCAGCAGGGTGTGATGGACCGCCCCGTGCAGATGATCTACCGCGAAGTGGAGGGGCTGCCCAAGGGTTCGGTCAAGGCGGTGATCGACGCGTACGGCGAACTGGTCGACGAGGGCTGCCTGGTCGTGTTCGGGCCGAATATCACCGACAACTGCGTGCCGCTGCGTGAGGCGATCGAAGAGCGATTCAAGGTGCCGGCGATCAGCGTAACCGGCACCGACGACTGGCTGGGGGAGTGGACGTTCTCCTTTCCGCAGGGGTCGATGACCGACGAGCCGATCTTCATCGCCGATCTGGTGGCCAAACGCGGCCTCGCCGAGATTGGTGTTCTGGTGGAGCAGAGCCTGATCGGCGAGAGCTACCTGAAGAATCTGCGAAGCGCGTGCCGCCGCAAGGGCATTCGGATCGTCGCCGAGGTTTCCATCGCCCAGACCGCTCAAGACATCAATGGCGCCGTGCGAACGCTGCATGAGGCTAAGGCCGAGGCGATCGTGCACCTCGGCTTCGGTTTCGGCATCGTCTTCATCAACCCGGCACTTGAAGCGCTGGGCTGGGATCCGCCCCGGTTCACCACCACCGCGTGGCAGAACGCCTGGGTGAACCCGATCATGTGGAATGCGTTCATGGGCTGGACCGGTATCGATCAGTACGACGAGGCGAACCGGATCGGACAGGACTTCCTGGACACCTATGCCCAGAAATACAACGGCAGTCGCCCGGAGTACTGCGTGACGGTAGTCAACCGCGACGTCGCCGCCACCTTGGTGCGGGCGTTCAGCGACGCGCACCCGCTCAGCCCGCGCGGGGTCAAAGAGGCGTTGGAACGGGTGAAGATGCTGCCGGCCGCCTCGGGTGCGCCCGGCACCCGGGTGTCCTTCGGCAAGTGGACGCGGCGGGCGTGGATGGGCGCCGGCTATCTGGTGGCACGGACCTTGGATGCCGACGGCGTCAACTCGCACCTGGTTGATCGCTTCGGAGAGGACAGTTGACCATGAGTACCGACCAGACCTCGCTGCCTCCCGATACGGCGCAGGCCCCGGCGCCTCGTCAGATCAATTGGGGCCGTTGGATTGCCGGCGCCGCCCTGGCGGCGTTCGCGCTGATGTTCATCTCGGTGTGTCGCACCGCACTGGATCCGCGCGTGGCCAACCCGAATGTCGAGGGCCGACCCCGGCCGGTCAAGTTCATGTTCGGCCTGGACTACATCACCTTCCTCGACAGCGCCACTGCGGTCGCGCTGCTCGTCCTGCTGATCGTGTTCATCAGGGGCTGGCGCCGGAATCCGGGCAGCCCGGCGATGCTGATGTTCCTGTGCACCACGCTGATCGTATGGCAGGACCCGATCATGAACTGGGCGCCGTTCGCGGTGTACAACCCCGACCTGATCCACTGGCCGGAGTCCTGGCCGCTGGTGTCGCTGTCGCCGACGGTGGAGCCGTTCGTTGTATTCGGTTATGTCATGTTCTATTTCGGTCCTTATTTCCCCGCGGTCTGGCTACTGCGCAAGCAACAGGCGAAACGCGGCCCCGAGTCGTTCGTTTCGCGGCACCCGTTGATCAGCCTGGGCTTGATCACCATGGTGTTCGGCTTCGTCATGGACGCCTTCCTCGAGATCACGCTGACGCACTGGGGCATGTACATCTACTCGCAGGTGATCCCGTGGGGTTCGGTGTTCACTGGCACGACTTTCCAGTTCCCGCTGATCTGGGAGTCGTTCTCGGTGACGTTCGTGATGGTGCCGGCGGCAATCCTGGTCTACCGCGATGACACCGGAAAATCGGTGGCCGAGAAGCTGGCGGCGAAGGCCAAACTGTTCCCGAGCCGGCCGGTGCTGGGGACGTTCCTGGTCATGTTCGCCATCATCAACGTCTCGTACTTCGCGTACGGCGGCTGGTTCGCCGCCATCAAGACCAGCAAGTTGGCAACGTCGGTGGCCTGTCCGTGGCCCTACCCCGAGGCGAAAGTTTATGACCCGCAAGGGTTCTACGAGAAGGCGGGCGCCCAGGGGCCGTTCTCGGTGGGCATTTGGTCGACCTGGATGAGCGGGCAGCCCGACGGACGCCCGCACGTCGACCCGCCGCCACCGGGCCAAGGCCCCTGTGCGAGCAAGAATGGCTGAGCTCCGCACCGTCGTCATCACCGGCGCGTCCCGCGGACTCGGGTTCGCCTCGGCCGTTCGCCTTTACCGCGAAGGGTGGCGGGTCGTCGCGGCCATGCGTACCCCGGAGCCAGGTATTGCGTTGCTACGCCAAGCAACTGGCGCGATGGAGGACGACGACCGGCTGATCCCGGTCCAACTCGACCTGACCGATGCCGCGTCCATCGCCGCCGCGGCCAAGGCGATCGACGAAGCGGTGGGCGCACCGTATGCGCTCGTCCACAACGCGGGGATCTCCGCCGCGGGCATGGTGGAAGAGACCGATATGACGTTGTGGCAGAAGATGTTCACCACCAGCGTCTTGGGTCCGGTCGCCCTGACCCAGGCGCTGCTGCCCTCGATGCGTGCCGCCGGGCAGGGACGCATCGTGCTGGTCGCCAGCTCGGCCGGGGTGCGTGGTCAGCCGGGCACGGCGCCCTACTCGGCGGCCAAGGGAGCCATGGAGCGGTGGGGTGAATCGCTGGCGTGCGAGATCGCGCCCTTCGGTCTCGGTGTCACCGTCTTGGTGGCGGGCACCTATGACACCGAGATCATCACCGACGCGGGCACCATTGATGACCGTAACTTCGACGGCCCTTACGCGCGGCTGCACCACACCATGAACACCCGCGGGCGCTTCGCGGTCAGTTTCGCCCGGCCACCGGAGCGGTTCACCGACGGACTGGTCAAGGCGCTCCACGACCAGCGACCGTTCCGCCGCCGCGGAGTCGGTCTGGATGCATCGATGTTGTTGGCGCTCAACAGGGTTCTTCCCGCTTCCGGCATGCATCAGGTGTCCCGCATCGTGCTGGGCATACCGAGGCAGGGTTCGATGCGCGGCGGGGCCTATCCACTGACGGCTGCTCAACGAGGGATGGTTTTCGCCGCGCGCGTTCTTCCGCAGCCCGTACTGCAGCGTCTGGCTGCGCTGGCGGCGCGGCGCGGCAAGGCGAATGAAGGGGACTGATAAATGGAACAGCTATTCGACGATCTGGAGGACTTCGGCGCCTTCGACGACGCCATCTCCGGCGACGTTCGCGACCCGTACACCGAGTTGGCCCGGTTGCGTCGCGAGGAACCGGTGCAACGCCTGGAGACCTCGGGCGCCCTGCCGCACGAGGAGTCGTTGCCGATGTTCATCGTGTATCGCCACGAGGACATCCAGCAGATGCTGCGTGACAACGAGACCTTCTCGTCGGCGGCCGTCATCGCCGCGTTCGGCCCGGTGCTCGGCGAGCGTGTCATGCTCGGCATGGACGAACCGGTGCACGGTCGGCTGCGGTCACTGGTGTCGAAGGCCTTCTCGCAGAAGTCATTGGCGCGCTGGCAGGACGAGTTGGTCGGCCGGGTCGCCAACAGCCTGATCGACAAGTTCGCGCCGAATGGCAAAGCGGATCTGGTGAAGGAGTTCACCTTCGACTATCCCAGCCAGGTCATAGCGGGCCTGCTCGGCTTGCCGGAGCAGGACTACCCGCAATTCCAGCGCTGGTCGATCTCGTTGCTCAGCTGGCTGATGAACCCCGAACGGGGACTGGCGGCCGCCTCTGCGTTGTGCGAATACTTCGCACCCATTCTCGAGGCGCGCCGCGCCGAGCCGAAGGACGATCTGATCAGCGCGTTGGGCGCGGCCGAGATCGACGGCGAGAAGCTCGCCGACGAGGAGATCTTCTCGTTCCTGCGACTGCTGCTCCCGGCGGGTGTGGAGACGACCTATCGGTCGCTGGGCAGCCTGCTGCTGGCGCTGCTGTCCAATCCGGACCAGTTGGACTCGATCCGCGCCGATCGATCGCTGCTGCCGCAGGCGATCGAAGAAGGCGTGCGGTGGGAGTCGCCGCTGCTCACCATCACCCGGGTGGCGACCCGCGACACCGAGCTGGGTGGGGTGGCTATCCCGGCCGGCGCGACGGTGATGCCGATGCTGGGCGCGGCGAACCGTCAAGAGGACCGCTATCCCGACCCGGACAAGTTCGACATCCATCGGCAGGCCCGCGCGCACCTGGGTTGGGGACACGGCGTGCACGTCTGTCTGGGCATGCACCTGGCCCGACTGGAGATGCGCACCGCGATCAATCTGTTGCTCGATCGGCTGCCGAATCTACGGCTGGATCCCGACGTCGACGACCCACATGTTCGCGGTCAGGTGTTCCGGTCACCGACGTCGGTACCGGTTCTGTTCGACCCCCAGTAGGGAGTGTTTCGAAGTTGCAACTTGCCAATCGGCTAGTTTCCGGTAAGGCTCTCCGTAGGGGAGCCGTCGTGGGGATGGCATCCGTAGGCAATTTTTGGTCCCGGCGCCTCAACCAGCGCATCGTCGAAAGAGAGCTGAACAGATATGGCTGACACTGTAAAGGTCCGGTTCGAGCCGAAGATGATGATCGACGGCAAGCTCGTCGACGGCCAGGCCGGCACCTTCACCAATCTCAACCCGGCCACCGAGGAGCCGCTCGGTGAGGTGGCGGACGCGTCGAAAGAGGACATGCACCGGGCCATCGACGCCGCGCGTCGGGCCTTCGACGAGAGCGACTGGTCGACCAACCGCGAGTTGCGCAAGCGCTGTCTGCTGCAGTTGCACGACGCGATCGAGGAGGAGAAGGAGGAGCTGCGCGAGGAGCTGATTCTCGAGGTCGGTTCGCCGCGCGCGATCACCTTCGGCCCGCAACTGGATGCCCCGCTCGCCGACGGCTTGAAGTACCCGGCCCGGCTGATCGACGAGTACGCGTGGGAGACCGACCTCGGTGACCGGGTGATCAGCCTGACGGGTGCGAACACGTCGATCAAGGTGTGGCGGGAACCGGTGGGCGTGGTCGGCGCGATCGTGCCGTGGAACTTCCCGTTCGAGGTCACCGTGAACAAGCTCGGCCAGGCCCTGGGCACCGGCAACACCGTGGTGCTAAAGCCGGCCCCGAATACTCCGTTCAACGCCACCCGGCTGGGCCGGTTGATCGCCGAGAAGACCGACATCCCGCCGGGTGTGGTCAATGTCGTCACCGCTTCGGATCACTTTGTGGGCGAGGAGCTCACGTTGTCGCCGAAGGTCGACCTGATCTCGTTCACGGGCTCGACGGTGGTGGGGCAGCGGATCATGGAAAAGGGTGCCGCCACCATGAAGCGGCTGTTCCTGGAATTGGGCGGGAAATCGGCGACGATCGTTCTGGAAGACGCCGACTTCGGGCTGGCCTGCGCGATCGGGATCGCGCCGTGCATGCACGCCGGCCAGGGTTGCGCCAACCCGACCCGGATGCTGCTGCCGCGGTCGCGGTACGACGAGGGCGTCGCGATCCTCAAGAGCATCTACGAGAACGTCACCTGCGGCGACCCGCAGGACCCCGGAGCCCTTTGTGGTCCGGTCATTTCGGAGCGGCAGCGCGATCGGGTGATGGGTTATATCCGCAAGGGTGTCGAGGAGGGGGCGACGGCCCTGGTCGGCGGGCCGGACGCCGAAACCGGGTTTGACAAGGGATTCTTCGTCCGCCCAACGCTTTTCACCGATGTCGACAACTCGATGACGATTGCCCAGGAAGAGATCTTCGGGCCGGTGTTGTCGGTCATCCCGTTCGACGACGAGGAGGACGCGATCCGGATCGCCAACACCAGCAGGTACGGCCTGGCGGGCAACGTGATGTCGGGTTCGCTGGAACGCTCGCTGGCGGTGGCGCGGCGCATCCGGGCCGGCTTCATCGGCGTCAACGGTGGCGCTCCGTACGGTGCCGACACTCCCTTCGGCGGTTACAAGTACAGCGGGGTGGGGCGCCAGAACGGTGTGGCCGGCTTCGACCAGTACACCGAGGTCAAATCGGTGGGTTATCCCGTCGGCTCGTAAGACGCCGCGCCGCAACTAAATCCGTCGCTTATGTCGGGCTACATTGCCGGCCAGATAAGTGGCGTAGCACGCGCCCGCCACCCTCGAGAGCCGACGGGTTTCTGAGCGGACCATCAGAACCCCGATCGCGGTTTCAATAGCACCATTGACGTAGGTGAATCGGCGCGGATATCGCGGGAACGCGAGCCGGTTGATGGGATCGAATGCGCTTGGCCAGAGAAAGTGCGACAGCCCGATTGCGATGACCGCCCACGCGCAGTACGGGCCACGCTGGCAGTCGACTTTCCCAGTGTCGTGCATCCGGCTTCCCGTCCTGACCAGGCCGTCGGTAGCGGTCTCAACTTGGAACGGACATCAGCCAAGTCCTGGTCTTGTTCGAACCGGGACGTTACATTTGAGCCTGCATTTGTTGCAATGAAGTGCATACACGACGCGAACGACGTTGTTCAGGGGTCAACCATGGCGATCACCGAGACGGCGCGCAGCGTGGTGGACATATTCCAGCCCTTCGTCAGCGCCGTGCGACTCAACGCAACCGCCGCGATTCGTACCCGGCGGCGAGGCTACGCAGGCTGGACCGGTGCGGTGAACACCGACTATGACCCGATGGACCCTGTCACCGCCGCGCAACCATTCGACGCCTACCGGGCGTTGCACAGGGCTGGTCGTGTGCATTACAGCCCGAAGCGGGCGACCTTCATTTTGAATCGGCTCGATGATGTCAAAGCTGCGCTACGTGACACCGAACAGGTGACCAGCACCCAGGGTGTGACCCGGCTGAAATTTTCGGCTCCGCTCGCGGTGCTTACCGATGGCAAGGAGCATGCGCGCCTCCGCAAGCAGGTCCAGCCGGGGTTCAGCAAGGGCGCTATGGACCTATGGCGCGGTATGACCGAAAAGCTGGCCGTCGAACTGGTTTCGGATGTGCTTGCTCACCCCGGCTGTGATGTAGTGCAGCAGTTGGCGATACCCATGCCGATCCGATTGATCGCTCATATCCTTGGGGTGCCCGAATGCGATATCGGGGAATTCCGGCGATGGTCGGAGGACGCTGTTCGCGTCATGGACTTCTCGCTGACCACTCGCGGCCTGACGGGCACCGCCAGATCGATGGCGGCAATGACCGCATTGCGCCGCTATTTCCTACAGCAGTTCTCCGCCGGCGGCCTGAAGGATTCCAACACAGTGTTGGGCAAATTGCTCGAACACAACACCGATGGAAGTCTCACCGATAAGCAACTGTTCCTCATCGCGATACATCTGTTGATCGCAGGTAATGAGACAACCACCAACCTGCTAGGCGGCATGTTCGACACTCTCGCGCGCAACCCAGAGCAGTACGACATGATCCGTGCTGATCCCGACCTCATACCGATGGCCGTCGAGGAGCAACTTCGGATCACTACCCCTATCCAGAATCTCTACCGCTACACCCGAGCCGACTACCAAGTTGGTGATGTCACCATCCCGGACGGATCACGGATCCTGCTGTCTTTCGGCGCCGCGAACCGTGACCCACTCGCCTTCGACAATCCAGACCAGTACCGCGCAGACCGGAATCCCCGTACACACGTCGCTTTTGGCTATGGCGCACACATGTGCCTGGGAGCGCCGCTGGCCCGAATGGAGGCACAGGCGGTACTCCGAGAGCTCGTGACCCACGTTTCGCGAATTTCTCCCGGTGGCAAGACAATCTGGTCAAGCCACAGCTCCCTTCGGGGCCCTACCCACCTCCCAATCCATCTCACTCCCGCCTGAGCCGTTGGACGTGATGTCCACGTGATGTCGGGCTCGCTGGCGGTGGCGCGGTGGATCCAGCCGCCTTCATCGGCCGCACCTTCCTGCTGGCGTGCATCTTTTGCGCCGAAGGCGCTGCGCGGCTAGGGATCCTCGGCGTCTTCATCCGCGAAGAGCTTTTCCGGGTGATGGAACGTGTTGATTCTCGGTTGGCCGTGGTCGAGGTGGGCCGGTGGAAGCCATTCGGTTTGGCCGCGGTTGTTTTTGCGGGTGGTCCAGCCTGTTTCGGCCAGTCTGTTGTCGGGTCCACACGCCAGGGTGAGGTCGGTGATGTCGGTGCGCCCGGTGGTGGTCCAGCCGGTGACGTGGTGGACCTCGGTGTGATACGGCGGTTGGTCGCAGCCCGGTCGGGTGCAGCCACCCTCGAGCGCGTGCAGCATGAGCCGCTGCGCGGGGTTAGCGAAGCGCTTGGCGTGGTAGAGGGCCAGCGGTTTGGCGTCGTCGAAGATCGCCAGGTAGTGATGTGCCTGGGCGGCCATGCGGATCAGGTCGGCCATCGGTATTAGGGAGCCGCCGCTGGTGCGGGCCTTGCCGGCGCCGGCTTCGAGATCCTTGAGCGTGGTGGTGACGATCACGGTGACGGGTAGGCCGCGGTGCTGGCCCAGCTGTTCGGAGGCGAACAGCGTCCGTATCGCGGCGGCCAGGGCGTCGTGGTTGCGTTGCCCGGTGCTGCGGATATCAGCCTTGGTCTCATCGGCGGGGTTGGCCATGCCGGGGGCGGCGAGTTTGGCCAGCATGGCTTCGATCAGCGCACGCAACTCCGGGGTGATCAACCCGGACAGGCGTGACATGCCATCAAACTCCTGCTTGCCCAGCATCAGCGTGCGTTTGCGGGCGCGGTCCTCATCGGAGTAGTCGCCGTCGGGGTGCAGCAGGTCCATGAGTTGGCGGGCGTATTTGGCGACCTGCTCGGGGCGGTACTCGCGCGCCTTGCCGGCTAGGTCGGCCTCGGCGGCCTCGCGGGTGAACACATCGACGTGGGTGGGCAGGTGGGTGAAGAAGTCGCGGATCACCTTGACGTGTCCGTCGCCGATCAATCCTTGTCGCTGGGCGCGTGCGGTAGCGCTCAACGTCGGCGCCAAGGGTTGCCCGGTCAATGCGCGCCGTTCACCGAGATCCTCGGCCTCGCCGATACGGCGGCTGGCTTCGGCTTTGGTGATCCGCAACCGATCAGCCAACGCGCACGACAGGGTGCCGCCCAATTCTTCGGTGCTCGCTTGGGCGCCGAGTTCGTTGATCAACACATGCTGGGGCACCCGCAGCCGCCGACTCACCCGCTCCAAACGCTCCAAGGCCCGCAACCGCTCCGGATTCGTCAACACCTCAAAGGACAACGCACACAACCGATCCAACTCGGCATCGAGCGCATCGAAGACCCCCACGATCTCCTCACGCGAACCCGAAACCATAGCCACATGCTATGCGGAGCCACTGACAAGAATTCCCTTGCAAATCACCAATTCCAAATTGATGCAACAGATTTGAATATGGAACCATCCGACGGCGCGCTGCGTCTAAGACAGCTTGTCAGACCGTCGGGACGGTACCGCCATCCACCACGATGTCCGCGCCCACGACGGCGGCCGCCGCATCCGAGACAAGGAATCCGACCACCGCTGCCACCTCGTCGGGCCGGGCCGGCCGGCCGAGCGGAATGCCGCCGAGTGCGGCCATCAGCGATTGCAGAGCGGCCTCGCGGTCGCCGTTTTCCCGGGCGAGCCGGTCAATGAGACCCTCGGCCGCCTCGGTCTGGATGAATCCCGGCGACACGGTGTTGACGCGAATCCCCTTCGGCGCCAGCTCGTTCGCTAATCCCTTGCTGTACGCCCGCAACGCTGCCTTGGCGGTGGCGTATCCCAGGGTGCCGTCGAAAAGCGGCATCCGGCTCTGAATGGAACCGATGTGCACCACTGCCCCTGAACCCGCCTCGATCATCAGCGGCAGCAGCATGCGATCCAGCCGGACCGCGGCCAAAAGGTTGAGGTTTAGCTCGTCGGCCCAGTCTTGATCGTCGAGGGCTGCGAAGCCGCCCGACGGGGCACCGGATCCGCCGGCAACATGTACCAGGATGTCGAGCCCGCCGAGTTCGCGAATCTCGTTGGCTACCTGCCGCGCTCCCGCCGGAGACGCGAGGTCCGCAGCGATGAAGTCGTCTGTTCCGGAGCCACGATGACGGGCCACCGCGGTGACGTGTGCTCCGCGCGACCGGAGCCAGTCGCTGACTGCGGCACCGGTACCTTTGGTGCCGCCGGTGACAACCGCGCGCCGGCCCTGCAGCGCGCTCACGCGTCGGCCCGGAAGATCGGCCAGCACAGCGACGTGACCCACTGTGTGGGATCGTCTGTGTCCCAGGAGAACCGGTCGTAGTACTCGCGCAGCGGGCCTTCAACGCTGATCTCGTGGCTCGACGCGTAGGTGCCAAGCGCGCTGTAAGCGAGATCGACGTCGTCGTGCGTACCGTGGTGCGAGATAACCGCCAATTCCGCGCCTGGGATGGTCATCGGCACCACTCGGCCGACCGGCCGAACCTCCCCGTCAACCGGGATGAAAACCGTTGTGCCGCCGCGGTCATCGGAGAAGATATCGAAGTCGAACAATGTCGCGGGTGGACCGGTCAAGGTGAGCAGGCGGCCAGCATCCACCGTCGCCCGCAGTTCGCCCATTGCACCCTGCCACCAGGGTAGTAGGTCCTCGCGATCGACAGTCGCCGTTATCGCGGCGGCCGGGGCGTCGGCTACGGTGCGGTGTTCGATGCGCGACTCGGGCGCCGGCGTTTGGAGAATCGCGCGTAGCGACTCCACGGCGCTGCGCGTTGCGGCGAGCTGATTTTCGAGTCTTGCGAGATGGCCGCTGATCAAGGCGTTGCGGTCGGCCGGTGCCGCGATCAGGACGGCGCGCACGTCGGCCAGGGGCATATCGAGGTCGCGCAGCCGACGGATGACCTGGGCAGTCGCCACCTGATCGGTGCTGTAGTACCGGTAGCCGGTAACAGCATCGACACGATGCGGCTCGAGCAGGCCCACATCGTGGTAGTGGCGCAGCGTCTTGACGGACAGCTGCGTCATCCGGGAGAAATCGCCGATCGACAAAGCGGTGGTCACCGATTCATTTTTCAAGGCTCCCGTTACGGGAGGGTCAAGGCCGGCGCCTCGGCTTGACTCTCCGGTGACGGCAAAGCCCACGGTGGCCAACTACATCGTGGTCCGGGATGACTTGATCGCCGGGCTGTTCATCGTTTTCAACCGCAGCTGACGCCTCACACCGGGGGCAGTGACCGCTTGAGGGTAGACACAATGCTCATTCGAAGCCCCATTCGAAGAAGTTGTCGCCGCCCCTCTCCCCGTCGCGACACCGCCACCGGGCAGAAGCATAGGTTTTATACCTAAATGGCACCCCGCCCCCGCACCGGCCAACCCCTTGGTTGACAATCGAGGTACTCAAACTTGTCAAAGGAGACATCTCATGGCTGAAGCAGTCATCGTCGAGGCAGTGCGTTCCCCGATCGGCAAGCGCAACGGCGGCTTGTCCGGCGTTCACCCGGCCGAGCTATCGGCGCAGGTCCTCAACGGATTGGTAACCAAGGCCGGCATCGACCCCGAACTGGTCGACGACGTGATCTGGGGTTGCGTCATGCAGGCCGGCGAACAGGCCCTCGACATCGGCCGCACCGCGCTGCTGACGGCGGGCTGGCCCGAGACCGTGCCCGGCGTCACCGTGGATCGGCAGTGCGGATCCAGCCAGCAGTCAGTGCACTTCGCGGCGGCCGGCGTGGTGGCCGGTCACTACGACGTGGTGGTCGCCGGCGGTGTGGAGTCGATGTCTCGCACGCCGATGGGGGCCTCGCTGGCCAACGGCGGCCGGCCGTACCCGGAGAACTTCCTGGGCCGTTACGACGGCAAGATCCCCAACCAGGGCATCGGCGCGGAGATGATCGCCGAGCAGTGGGGCTTCTCTCGCCTGGACCTCGATCAGTTCTCCCTCGACTCACACGAAAAGGCTGCTGCCGCACAGGATTCCGGCGCTTTCGACGACCAGATCGTCGGCATCACGGTGGCCGAAGGGCCAGAAAAATCAGTCGTCCTCAAGGACGAGGGCATCCGCCGCGGCACCCCGATGGAGAAGATGGCCTCGCTGAAGCCGGCGTTCAAAGAGGATGGCGTGATCCATGCCGGCAACTCTTCGCAGATCTCCGACGGCTCGGCGGCACTGCTGTTCATGTCCGCCGAGAAGGCCAAAGAACTTGGCATGAAGCCGATCGCCAAGGTGCACACCGCAACCCTGGCCGGCGCCGACCCGGTGATCATGCTGACCGCCCCGATCCCGGCCACCCAGAAGGTGCTCAAACGCTCCGGGCTGTCCATCGACGACATCGGCGCCTACGAGGTCAACGAGGCCTTCGCGCCGGTTCCGCTGGCCTGGCTCAAAGACATCGGGGCCGACGAGAAGAAGCTGAACCCCAACGGTGGTGCGATCGCGCTGGGCCACCCGCTCGGCGGCTCCGGTGCCCGCATCATGACCACGCTGCTGTACCACATGCGCGACAAGGGAATTCGTTACGGCCTGCAAACCATGTGCGAGGGTGGTGGCCAGGCCAACGCGACCATCCTGGAGCTGCTGTGACGGAGGCCGGCAACGGCTCCGAAGCTCAGCCCGGCGCGCTCACCGAGCGCCGCGGCAATGTGTTGATCATCACGATCAACCGGCCTGAGGCGCGCAACGCGGTCAACGGTGCCGTCAGCATTGCTGTGGGCAACGCGCTCGATGAGGCGCAGCGAGATCCCGAGGTGCGGGCGGTCGTGATCACCGGCGCAGGAGACAAGTCTTTCTGCGCCGGGGCCGACCTCAAGGCGATCTCGCGGCGGGAGAACATCTACCACCCGGACCGCCCGGAGTGGGGCTTCGCCGGTTATGTGCACCACTTCATCGATAAGCCCACCATCGCCGCCGTCAACGGCACCGCACTTGGCGGCGGCACCGAACTGGCGCTGGCCAGTGACCTGGTGGTGGCCGACGAGCGGGCTCAGTTCGGGCTGCCGGAGGTCAAGCGCGGGCTGATCGCCGCCGCTGGCGGGGTTTTCCGGATCGTCGACCAGTTGCCCCGCAAGGTCGCCATGGAGCTGTTGCTGACCGGCGAACCGCTGACGGCCTCCGACGCTTCCGAGTGGGGCCTGATCAACCAGGTTGTCAGCGAGGGTTCGGTGCTGGATGCCGCGCTGGCGCTGGCCGCGCGGGTGACCGGAAACGCCCCGCTGTCGGTGCAGGCCAGCAAGCGCATCGCCTACGGCGTCGACGAGGGCGTCATCGCCTCCGAAGAAGCCGGCTGGGAGCGCACGACGCGCGAGATGGCCACGTTGATCCGCTCCGAGGACGCCCGCGAGGGGCCACTGGCCTTCGCAGAAAAGCGCCAGCCGGTCTGGAAGGCCCGTTAGCTAGGACGCCAGAATGTTGACGCCCCAACGGAATAGGGGCGACAACGTGGCACACGTCGGCACGATGGCGCGGCGAGCCGCGTGCGGTGTGCTGGCCAGCACCAGCCCGCGGGTCAGCAGCCGGTAGTCACGGGTCACGCGGTGCCACGAGCGCTCGTACGACTCCGGTGCGTCGTCGACGATCGCGCGGACCACGGCGGCCGCCTGCTTGACGGCCAGGCTGATACCTTCACCGGTCAGCGCGTCCTCGTAGCCCGCGGCGTCGCCCACGAGCAGCACCCGGCCGGCGACACGGCGCGACACCACCTGCCGCAGCGGGCCGCAACCGCGGGCCTGTCCCCGGCTGCCGGCGTCCAAATGCTTTGCCAGCCAAGGAAACCAATTGATGTCCGGTCGCTGCCGGGACAGAATGGCGACTCCGACCAGGTCCGGTTCCACCGGCGTCACGTATGCCTCGCCCAACCGCGACCAGTGCACCTCGACGAACTCCGACCAGGCCGGCACTCTATAGTGCCAGCGCAACCCGTGCCGGCGGGGTGTTCCCGTCATCGCCGGGATGCCCACCGCGCGCCGGACCGCCGAGTGCAGTCCATCGGCCCCCACCAGCCACCTGGTGCGCACACCTGCCGCGTTCACCCCGTGGGCGTCCTGCGTAACGGTGGTCACCTTCGCCCGAATCCATTCGGTGTCTTGCTCTTTGGCGCGCGCCGCCAGCGCCGCGTGCAACGTGGTGCGTCGCACCCCGCGACCGGGACCGGTGCGGAACCGTGCCTCGGCACGCCGGTTCTCGCTGACGTAGGCGATCCCGCGAAACGGCATACCTGCCGGGTCGACGCCGAGCGAGGTGAGCTCGGCCAGCCCACCGGGCATCAGACCCTCACCGCAGGCCTTGTCGATCGGGTTCTCCCGCGGCTCGGCCACCAGTACCGAAAGCCCTTGCCTGCGCGCCTGTAACGCGGTGGCGAGCCCTCCGGGCCCGCCACCGACGACTAGCAGATCAGCGTCGTAACCGGTCATGTGTACCCCAGCACCGAGTTCTCCACCCGCAATCGGACCGACAGCAGCGCCGCGTTGGCCACCGTGAAGCACACCGCCGTCAACCACGCGGTGTGCACCAACGGCAACGCGATTCCTTCGACCACCACCGCAACATAATTCGGGTGGTGCAGGTACCGGTAGGGCCCGCGTACCACTAGGGGCTCGTGGGGCAGCACGATCACGCGGGTGTTCCACCGCTTGCCCAGCGAGGTGATGCACCACCACCGCAGCCCCTGGCACAGCACCGCGACGACCAACATCGGCCAACCCAGCCAGGGCAGGAAGGGCCGGTGCAGCGCGGCCGGTTCGACGAGGCAGCCGGCCAACAGCGCGGTGTGCAGGATCACCATCACCACGTAGTGGGGGCGACCGAACTCCTTGCCGCCCTGAGCAAATGACCATTGTGCGTTGCGCCGGGACACCACCAGCTCGGCCAGTCGTTCCAGCACGACGGCCCAGATCAGTACGTAATACATCGTCGTCACCACAATAAGAGCACCAACTCCGAGCAAAAGGCCGGACCCATCGCGATCATCAGCCCGATCGACCCGGCCGGCGGCGGATCGGGCATGTTGGCTCCCAGCACGTCCAGCACCGAAACTGAAGACAGATTCCCGTTGGTGCGCAACGACTCTCGAGTATAGTCCAGGGCGTCGGTGGGTAGCCCGAGTCCTTTCTCGACGGCTTCGATCACCCGGGGGCCGCCGGGGTGGCACACCCAGGTGGACACGTCGTCAACGGTCAGGCCGTGGTCGGCCAGGAAATTGCGGACGTCGTCGCCCAGGTACTTCTCCGTCACCGTCGCAACGTCTACCGACAGCACGATGCGGAAACCATCGCTGCCGATGTTCCAGCCCATCACGTCTTCGGTGTCGGGATAGAGACGGCTGCGCGTTGCCAGGACGCGGGGGCACACCCCGCCGCCGGTCGCCCGATGAGCGCCCTTGGTGACGACGGCGGCCGCGCCGTCGCCGAACAAGCTGGAAGCCACCAGGTTGGCCACAGAGTTATCTTCCCGCTGAATGGTCAGCGAACATAACTCGACCGCCAACAGCACGCCGACCTGGTCGGGAAACGCCCGTAGATAGTCGTGCATCCGGGCCACCCCGGCAGCGCCCGCGACACAGCCGAGGCCGAACAGCGGGACCCGCTTGATGTCCTGGCGCAGGCCCACCCGGGAGGCCAGCCGGGCCTCGAGCGTGGGCACCGCGAGCCCGGTGACCGTCGTCGAGAACACGATGTCAACCTCGGACGGTTCGACATCTGCTCGCCGGAGCGCTTCCAGTAACGCCTCTTCGGCCAGGTCGAGTGCCAGGTCGACGAAGGCGTCGTTCGCCTCGGTGAAGCCGCTGAGCTCCGAGTAACGCGACAGCGGCAGGGCAGTGTGCCGGGACTGCACACCGCTGCGCATCGCGAACCGTTTGAACTCCGGGCCGGCGAACTCAACCAGCGCGGTGACGGTGTCCTCCTGACTGTGCAGGTGCCGCGGGAACTTGACGGCCACACCCGCTACCGCGGGGTTCAACCCTGACATGGTGGTGCTGCTGGGCATATGAAACTGACGGTGCCGCCGTCGGGTGGGTTCAATTGCCGCCCTGACCAGCGCAGATTTGTACTGACAGCGACCGGGTATGTGTCAGGGGACTCGAACGACCCCGAAAGCAGAATGGTTAGGTTGGAAATATGCGGATTCTGGTGACAGGAGCCACCGGATACATCGGTTCGCGGCTGGTGACGGCGTTGCTGGCAGAGGGCCACCAGGTCGTGGTAGCCAGTCGGAAACTGGCTCGCCTCAAGGAGTTCGGCTGGTATCGCGAGGTCACTCCGGTCGCGCTCGATGCCGCCGACCCGTTATCGCTGAACGCGGCCTTTACTTCCGCCGCAGACAGCGGTGACCCGGTCGAGGTGGTCTACTACCTGGTTCACGGCATCGGGCAGGCCGACTTCCGCGACGCGGACCGCAAGGCGGCCGCGAACATGGCGGCCGCGGCCAAGGAGGCCGGCGTGCGCCGCATCGTCTATCTCGGCGGCTTCGTTCCGGAGGACGAGGCGCTGTCCGAGCATCTGACCAGTCGCGCCGAGGTGGCCGAGGCGCTCAGCGTGGAGAACGGTCCCGAATTGGTGTGGCTGGGTGCGGCGATCATCATCGGCGCCGGATCGACATCGTTCGAGATGCTGCGCTATGTGGCCGACCGGTTCCCGGTGATGCCGATGCCGAACTGGATGGAGAACCCGATCGATCCGATCTCCATCCGCGACGTCCTGCACTACCTCGTCGCCGCGGCCGATCCCGACCAGGTGCCCGCCGGCGCCTACGACATCGCCGGGCCGGAGACCACGTCCTATCGGGGTCTGTACAAGGCGTACGCGCGCAACTCCGGCCGCTGGCGGGCCGCGCTTCCGGTGGTGGGAATCAACACCGCCCTGGCCTCGCGGGTCACCGCACTGGCGCTGCCCGTGCCGCCGGGTCTGGCCGGCGACCTGGTCGAGTCGCTGGATCACCCGATGCGGGCGTCCGGCACCGGCCTGCGGGGTCTGGTGCCCGACCCACCTGGCGGCCTGCTGGGTGTGGACGAATCCATGGCGCTGGCAATCGCCGGCACCAAGCGGTCGGCGCGGCCGGTCAACGAGTTGGCCGATCCGCACGACCTCGCCGACACCGATCCGGGATGGGCCGGCGGCGACGCACTGCGCATCCGTAGGCTAGCCCGCATGATCACGCCGTCCTTCGCACGCCACACACTGGGTCTGGTGAACCTGGTTCCCGGCCCGGTGGCCGGGGCGGTGCGGACCTATCTCGACGTCCTGCTGTCCCTGGCCCCGAAGGTACGCCCTGCATGAGTCAGCCGACGGCGGCTCCCTGCGCACCGCCCCACGCCACGACGCCGTTCCAAGAATTTCGCCGTGCCATCACCAATGTGGCTGTGCCGCATCACGAGTCGCCCCGCGTCATACGGCGCCGGCGCATCATCGTCGCAATCACTCTGGTGGTCGGTGCCGCGATATTGGGTTTCTCGCTGCGAACCAAGCCAGGAGATCCCGCCTTTTACTGGTTGACCTTGACGCTGGCGGCGGTCTGGTTTCTCGGTGCCTTCATTTCCGGGCCGCTGCACCTGGGCGGCATATGTTGGCGTGGTCGTAACCAGCGTCCCGTGATCACCGGGATCGCCACCGGTTTGCTGCTCGGCGGTGTCTTCATCGTCGGTGCGCTGATCGTCCGCGAGATCACCCCGGTGGCGGCGTTGATAACCCGGGTGCTGCTGTACGCGAACCAGGGTTCGTTCTTGCTCGTCGTGCTGATAACAGTGGTGAACGGGGTCGCCGAGGAAACATTCTTCCGGGGCGCGCTCTACACGGCGTTGTGCCGACATCACCCGCTGGTGATTTCCACGGTGCTCTACGTCCTCGCGACGATGGCTGCCGGAAACCCGATGCTGGGTTTTGCCGGAATCATTCTGGGCACGGTGAATGCTTTGCAGCGGCGAGCCACCGGCGGGATCCTGGCGCCGATGCTGACGCATTTTTTCTGGGGCCTGATCATGGTCCTGGTGCTGCCGCCCATGTTCGGTGTCTAGCTCGCGTTAATCGGAAGCGGCGACATTGCTCGCCAGTGCGCGTAACGCGGCGCCGTGTACGGGCCGTAGCAGGAAGCAGTAGAACCGGCCGGCGATTCCGCAGGGAATGACCACGGCCCGCTGCGTGTACCTGCTCCCACCTGTGTCCTGCGGGGCGACGCTGACTTCCAGCCAGGTACGCGCGGGTGCCCGCACCTCGGCCTGCAACCGCAACTTGGCGCCCGGATCACATTCTGCGATGCGCCAGCGTTGCGCGGCACCGCCGCGCCGCGGCCCGACGGGGAACCAGCGCCAACGCCCTTCGCTCACAGCGCTTTCCGCCGCCTTCCAAACATCGCCGGGCGCGGCGGAGGTGACGCGGGTCTGCTCGTCGGTGTAGACGATCTCACCGGCCCAGGTTGGGTCGCTGGGCAGTGGCTCGCCGGGTTCGGACTGCAACGAGGCCCAGGTCGGCTCCGGTAGACCGCGGCCGGCGCGGTCGAGCGCCGTTGCGACCGCCTGGCGGTAGCTGGTCAACCCGTTCGGTGGTCGCTTGATGATCGAGTCAATGTCGTTGTTGCGCATCACCGCATCGCATTCCAGCGATTCGACCAGCGGACGCGCCAGGCCGGACGGAATCGGGGTCACCGTGCCGACCCACAGGCTGGCGATGGTCGGAGTCAGGAACGGCAGCACGATCATGCGGCGCCTACGAAGCCCGGCCACTTCGGCGTACACCTGCATCATGTCGCCGTACTCCAGCACGTCCGGCCCGCCGATATCCCAGGTCCGCGAATCGGGCACCTCGGCGGTGGCGGCCGCGACCAGGTAGTACAGCACGTCACGGACCGCGATCGGCTGGATCTTGTTGTGCACCCATTTCGGCGTGGTCATCACCGGCAACCGGTCGGTGAGGTGCCGGATCATCTCGAACGACGCGGACCCCGAGCCGACGACCACGCCCGCCTGCAGCACGACCGTCTCGATGCCGGACTCGATCAGGCGGTCACCCACCGCCTTGCGCGACTCGAGGTGCGGCGAGAGCTGGCTGCTATCCGGATGCAAGCCACCCAGATACACAATTCGGCGCACGCCGGTGCGTTTGGCGGCCGTCACCACATTGCGGACCGCGCGCTCTTCCTCGGCGGCAAAGTCTTTCGAGCCGCCCATCGAGTGGACCAGGTAATAGACGACGTCGATCCCGTCGAAGGCCTTTACCAACGAGTCGGCGTCGCTCAGATCGCCCTGTGCGACCTCGGCTCGGGGACGCCACGGTACGTCGTCCAGCTTCTCCGGTTTTCGTGCCAGCGCGCGCACCGAGTGCCCCTCGTCCAGCAGGCGCGGTGCCAACCGCGCGCCGACGTAACCGGTGGCACCGGTCACCAGACAACGAACTCGTTCAGCCGCCACACCCGGGGATTGCCCGGTTTCAGGCGATCTAACTCAGGAATCGGTGAAGCTGGGGGCGCGGCGTTCCTGGAAGGCTTTGGTGCCCTCCTTGAAATCGGGTGCCTGCAACAGCCCGGATTGGCCTTCGAATTCGCGGTCCAGGGTGGCGTCCAGTTCGGTCAGGGTGGCGGCGTTGATCGCGCCTTTGGTCTTGGCGAAAGCCACCGCCGGACCCGCCAGCAACCGGGCGATCACCTTGTCCACCTCGGCGTCGAACTCCTCGGCCGGATAGACCTCGCTGACCAGGCCCCAGGACAACGCCTCGGCGGCGGTCAACCGTTCGGGTAACAGGGCCATTTTCAGTGCGCGGATCCGGCCGACCGCGGCCGCGATCAGGGCCGACGCGCCGCCGTCGGGCATCAACCCGATCTTGGTGAACGCCAGCATGAAAAATGCCTTCTCCGAGGCCAATACGACATCGCAAGCCAGCGCGATCGAGACGCCGACGCCGGCCGCCGGTCCCTGCACGACGGCCACCACCGGGCGCGGCAGGGCAGTGATGGCGCGGATCAGGCGATTGATCTCCAGGATGATCTCGTCCGGCGGCACACCACCGCCGCCGGACATGTCGTCGGCGCTGATGCCGGCTCCCGAACTGAACCCGCGGCCGGCGCCACCCAGGCGGACCACCCGCACGGCCGGGTCGGTGGCCGCGCGCTCCATCGCATCGGCCAGACCGGTGATCACCGGGATGATCAGCGAATTGAGGCTGTCGGGCCGGTTGATGGTGAGCGACAGCACGCCGTCGGTGAGGTCGACGTCGAGACCCGCGACAGGGGCGAGAGTGGCGATTCCAGATTCGGACATGCGCTTTAGATTAGGTGGATGGTGGCGACCCGCTGCGGCCGGCTTCGCCGCGCTTGCGATCGCCACGAAAGCTGGATGGTGGCGACCCGCTGCGCCCGGCTTCGCCGCGCTTGCGATCGCCACGAAGCCCCCGGCCTGCAACCCCGTCGGGCGCGGCTGCCAAGATGCAATCAACCGGTTGTTCGGCCCGTAGTGCGGGTCGAGGACGTCAGAGCGGACGAAAGGTCGGTATTCCCATGGCGGGACCGCTGAGTGGATTGCGAGTAGTCGAACTGTCGGGGATCGGGCCAGGCCCGCACGCCGCGATGATCCTGGGAGACCTCGGCGCCGACGTGGTGCGGGTCGATCGCCCGTCGGGAGCCCCGGGCGGCATCGTCAAAGACGCGATGAGCCGCAACCGTCGCGTCGTGACTGCCGACCTCAAGTCCGACGAGGGGCGCCAAGCGGTGCTCAAGCTCGTCGCCAAGGCCGACGTGCTGATCGAGGGCTACCGGCCCGGCGTCACCGAGCGCCTCGGCCTGGGGCCAGACGACTGCGCCAAGGTCAACGACCGGCTGATCTATGCCCGGATGACCGGCTGGGGCCAGACCGGCCCGCGCAGCCAGCAGGCCGGCCACGACATCAACTACATCTCGCTGAACGGCATCCTGCACTCGATCGGCCGGGTCAACGAGCGCCCGGTGCCGCCGCTGAACCTGGTCGGTGACTTCGGCGGCGGCTCCATGTTCCTGCTGCTCGGCATTCTGTCGGCGCTGTGGGAGCGCCAGACTTCCGGCAAAGGTCAGGTGGTGGACGCCGCCATGGTCGACGGGTCCAGCGTGCTGGTGCAGATGATGTGGCAGATGCGGGCCTCGGGCATGTGGACCGACGTGCGCGGCACCAACATGCTCGACGGCGGCGCCCCTTACTACGACACCTACGAGTGCGCCGACGGCCGCTATGTCGCGGTCGGCGCGATCGAGCCGCAGTTCTACGCCGCGATGATCCAGGGGCTGGGCCTGGATGCCGCCACCCTCCCGCCGCAGAACGATGTCACGCGCTGGCCCGAGTTGCGAGCGGTGCTCACCGAGGCGTTCGGCAGCCGTGACCGCGACCACTGGGCCAAGGTGTTTGCGGATTCGGACGCCTGCGTGACGCCGGTGCTGGCTTTTGGGGAGGCGAACACCGAGCCGCATATCGCCGAGCGCAACACGTTGTACGAAGTGGACGGCAACCTGCAGCCCATGCCGGCCCCGCGGTTCTCGCGCACCCCAGCGGAGACTCCGCGCCCGGCGCAGGTGGGTGAGATCGAGGCCCTGCTCAACGACTGGGTATAGTCCCAACCAACCAGTAGGTAGGGCCACGCGGCCACACAAGGTGGAGGAAGGACTCGCATGGAGATCAGGGACGCCGTAGCGGTCGTCACGGGAGGCGCATCGGGCTTGGGTCTGGCGACCACGAAGCGGTTGCTCGACGCCGGCGCGCAGGTGGTGGTGCTTGATCTCAGGGGTGAGGAAGCGGTCCAGGAGCTGGGCGAGCGGGCATACTTCGTGCAGACCAACGTCACCGACGAGGCCGGCGTCACCAAGGCGCTCGACACCGCCGAGTCCCTGGGCCCGGTACGCATCAACGTCAACTGCGCCGGCATCGGCAACGCCATCAAGACGCTTTCCAAAGACGGTCCGTTCCCGCTGGACGGTTTCAAGAAGGTGGTCGAGGTCAACCTGATCGGCACTTTCAACGTGCTGCGGCTGGCTGCCGAGCGGATCGCCAAGACCGAGCCGATCGGTCCCGAGACAAGCCCCGAGCGCGGCGTCATCATCAACACCGCGTCGGTCGCGGCATTCGACGGCCAGATCGGCCAGGCCGCCTACTCGGCGTCCAAGGGCGGCGTGGTCGGCATGACGCTGCCGATCGCGCGGGACCTATCCCGCGAGCTCATCCGGGTGGTGACCATCGCGCCGGGTCTGTTCAAGACCCCGCTGCTCGGTTCGCTGCCCGAGGAGGCGCAGAAGTCGTTGGGTAAGCAGGTTCCGCACCCGGCCCGGTTGGGCGACCCGGACGAGTACGGCGCGCTGGCTCAGCACATTGTGGAGAACCCGATGCTCAACGGCGAGGTCATCCGCCTGGACGGTGCCATTCGGATGGCGCCGCGCTAATCGGCTGAGGCGACGAAAAAGCCCCCCGCGATGGCGGGGGGCTTCAACGACGACACGGGTTCGCTACCGACGGAACCAACGTGTGGCGGTCGGTTCTGCCATCAAAAGTCGTGCAATTACGCCCATGGTGTTACCTCAGCTCGCTGTCGGCAGGGGTTGCCAGTCTTCGAATTGCTCCGAGGTCTCACCCTCCACCAGCATGTCGCCGTGGTAGAGAGCCTCGAAGTCAGCCTTGATGACATCGGCACTGGTGTCGTCGATCCACATGACACTGAGCGTAAAAGCCCGCATTAAGGAATCGGTGAGTCACGATTCGGAAAATGGTGGCAATTCTTACCGACCGGTAGGTTGCCTCGCGACGGCCGAGGATACCCATTTGGGCTCCGGTTGAACCGTTCCGGGGCTATACCCGTAAACAGGACGCGGGTGCTGTTGGACATCTGTACGTTAGCGTGGGTAAACAACGCGTTTTATCGAGGCTGCGGGGGCTCCATCGGGACGGTTGGCGCCTGCGGCGGAGGGACATGAAATGCTGCAGTGGATCGCTCGACTGGCTCTGGCGGCACCGCGGCGGATCATTGCCATCGCCCTCCTGGTTTTCGTCGCCGCCGCGGTCTTCGGCATTCCGGTCGCCAACAGCTTGTCCCCGGGCGGATTCCAGGACCCCAACTCGGAATCCGCCCGTGCGATCGCCACCTTGAGCGACAAGTTCGGGCAAAGCGGCCAGCAGATGATGATCCTGGTCACCGCGCCCGACGGGGCGCGCAGCGAGCAGGCCCGCGCGGTAGGCGCCGACCTGGTCGGACAGCTGAACAGATCGCCGCTGGTCTACAACGTCTCGTCGGCCTGGACCGCGCCGCCGGAAGCGGCTGCCGACCTGATCAGCAAGGACGGTAAGTCCGGGCTGATCGTCGTCAACCTCAAGGGCGGCGAGAACGACGCGCAGAAGAACGCCCAGACCCTGAGCGACGACATCGTCCACGACCGGGACGGGGTCACCGTCCGGGCCGGCGGCTCGGCGATGGAATACGCCCAGATCAACAAGCAGAACCAGGCCGACCTGCTGGTCATGGAGATGATCGCCATCCCATTCAGCTTCCTGGTACTGGTCTGGGTGTTCGGTGGCTTGCTGGCGGCGGCGTTGCCGATGGCGCTGGGCGCTCTTGCGGTTGTCGGGTCGATGTCGGTGCTGCGACTGGTCACCTTCACCACTGAGGTGTCGATCTTCGCCCTCAATTTGAGCACCGCGCTGGGCCTGGCGCTGGCCATCGACTACACGCTGCTGATCATCAGCCGCTATCGCGACGAGCTGGCCGAAGGTTGCGACCGCGACGAGGCGCTGATCCGGACGATGGCCACCTCGGGTCGCACGGTGCTGTTCTCGGCGGTCACGGTGGCGCTGTCGATGGCTGCCACGGTGGCGTTCCCGATGTACTTCCTCAAGTCGTTCGCCTACGCGGGGGTCGCGACCGTCGCGTTTGTCGCAACCGCGTCCATCGTGGTGACTCCGGCGGCCATCGTGCTGATGGGCTCCCGGCTGGACGCCTTCGACGTGCGTCGCCTGGTGCGCCGGATATTGCGCCGTCCCGAACCCGTGCACAAGCCGGTTGAGCAGTTGTTCTGGTACCGATCGAGCAAGTTCGTCATGCGTTTCTGGCTCCCGATCGGCACCGCGGTCGTCGCGCTCCTCCTACTGCTCGGACTGCCTTTCATCTCGGTCAAATGGGGCTTCCCCGACGACCGGGTGCTGCCGACGTCGGCGTCGTCGCATCAGGTGGGAGACCAACTGCGGAACAACTTCACCCGTGACTCCGAACGGGCCGTGCCGATCGTCATGCTCGACGCCCGCGGCCTCAATCCCGCGGACCTGGACACCTACGCGGCCGACCTGTCACTGGTTCCCGACGTATCCGCCGTCTCCGCACCCGGCGGGACCTTCATCAACGGCAAGCCAGCAGGGCCGCCCGTCGGGCCCACCGGAATCAAGGACGGCAGCGCGCTGCTGACCGTGAGCAGCACGGCGCCCTTGTTCTCGCAAGCCTCCGACGAGCAGCTCAGGCGGTTGCACCAGGTGGCGCCGCCGGCTGGCCGCTCGGTGGAGCTGGCGGGTGTCGCGCAGGTCAACCGGGACAGTGTCGACGCGGTGACCGACCGGTTGCCGCTGGTGCTGGGTCTGATGGCGGTGGTGACTTTCGTTCTGCTGTTCCTGCTGACCGGCAGCGTGGTGCTGCCCCTGAAGGCACTGGTACTCAACGTGCTCTCGTTGACGGCCGCCTTCGGTGCGCTGGTGTGGATATTCCAAGACGGCCATCTCGGCGCCATGGGCACCACTCCGAGCGGCACGCTGGTGGCGAACATGCCCGTGCTGTTGTTCTGCATCGCGTTCGGGTTGTCGATGGACTATGAGGTCTTCCTGGTCTCCCGGATCCGCGAGTACTGGCTCGCGTCGGGCGCGGCGCGGCCCGCCAAGCCGACTGCCAAGGAGGCGCACGCCGCCAACGACGAGAGCGTGGCGCTCGGGGTGGCCCGCACCGGCCGGGTGATCACCGCCGCCGCGCTGGTCATGTCGATGTCGTTCGCCGCGTTGATCGCCGCGCACGTGTCGTTCATGCGAATGTTCGGGCTGGGGCTGACCCTCGCGGTGATCGCCGATGCCACCCTGGTGCGCATGGTCCTGGTCCCGGCGTTCATGCACATCATGGGTCGTTGGAACTGGTGGGCGCCCAAGCCATTGGTGTGGCTGCACGAGCGGTTCGGTATCAGTGAGGGCGGCGCTGTCGAAGGCTCCACGACCGCGGGTCCAACCGCCGAAAGTGGATTCGGCGCGGCCAAGGATCCGAGTGGGCGTAACGGGCAGGAGATCCACGCTTCGGTGACGCGCAATGGCTGAGGTGCAGAACCCGTTCTTCGCGCGGGTGTGGCCCATTTTCGCCGCGCACGAGGCCGAATCGGTGCGCACCCTGCGCCGGGAGAATCTGGCCGGGCTGTCCGGCCGGGTGCTCGAAGTCGGTGCGGGCAGCGGGACGAACTTCGCCTATTACCCCGACACCGTCACGCAGGTGGTCGCCGTCGAGCCCGAACCGCGTTTGGTGGCGAAAGCCAGGGCAGCGGCGGCAGACGCACCGATTCCGGTCGAGGTGACCAGCGTCGCGGTCGAGGAGTTCAGCGCCGGGGAAGCGTTCGATGCGGTGGTCTGTTCGCTGGTCCTGTGCTCGGTGCACGACCAGGTCGCGGTGCTGCGACGGCTGCGCGCCCTGTTGCGTCCCGGCGGGGAGCTGCGCTTTCTCGAGCACATCGCCAGTGCGGGTGCCCGCGGCCGACTGCAGCGATTGGCCGACGCCACGCTTTGGCCGCGGATGTTGGGTAACTGCCACACCCACCGCGATACCGAACGGTCGATTGTCGACGCCGGCTTCGAGATCGCCGAGTCACGGCACGAATGGACATTGCCGGCCTGGGCGCCGCTACCGGTGTCGGAGCTGGCGTTGGGCCGTGCGCGGCGGCCTTGAGACCGCTACTTCAACAGGGCCGGCAAGCGTTCCAACAAGCCGGGCAGCGCCGTGCTTGCCGACTCCCGGATGCTGAGGTTGACGCTGCTGGTCAATGGGGTGGGTTCCGGATTGACCTCGATCACCGGTATGCCGCGGGCCACCGCGAGCTCGGGTAGTCCGGCTGCCGGGTAGACCACGGCCGAGGTACCGACCACCACCACCAGGTCGGCGGTCTCCGTGGCCACCACGGCGCTCTGCCACGGACCCTGGGGCAGCATTTCGCCGAACCAGACGATGTCCGGCCGGATCAGCCCGCCGCAGCGGCACACCGGGGGCTCTACCTCGATGGCGGCTTCGGTCATCACCGGCAACGGTTCGCTGTAGCGCATATTGCAACGCGCACAACGGAATTCGAACAGACTGCCGTGCAGGTGATGGACTGTCGTGCTGCCGGCGCGCTCGTGCAGATCGTCGACGTTCTGGGTGACGACGGTGACCGAGGAGACTTCCGGGTGGTCCTGCCACTGCGCGATCGCCCGGTGGCCCTCGTTGGGCTGGACGTCGGCCACCAGGTAGTGGCGCCACAGGTACCAACCCCACACGCGTTCGGGATTGCTCTCCCAGCCCTGAACACTGGACAGCTCGTAGGGATCAAAGCTGGCCCATAGGCCGTTCTTGTCGTCACGGAAGGTCGGCACTCCGCTTTCCGCGGAGATCCCCGCGCCGCTAAGCACCACCACTCGCATCCCACAAACATAGCTGCGCGTGGGCAATACTGGTTATGTGGAGTTGCGCGATTTGTTGAAGGTCGACGTCAAGGCAGGCAAGCCGCTGTTCGACCAGCTCAGAACCCAGGTGATCGACGGTGTCCGCGCGGGTTCGCTACCGCCCGGCACCCGATTGCCGACAGTGCGCGACCTGGCCGGCCAACTCGGCGTCGCCGCCAACACCGTGGCCCGCGCTTACCGCGAACTCGAATCCGCAGCCATCGTCGAAACTCGCGGCCGCTTCGGCACTTTCATCTCCCGCTTCGACCCCACCGATGCCGCGATGGCAGCCGCCGCCAAGGAATACGTCGAAGTCGCCCGGGCGCTGGGGCTGACCAAGTCCGACGCGATGCGCTACCTGACCAACGTGCCGGACGACTAGAACTCCAAAAGCGTCAGATTCGGGCGCACCGGATCCAACAGCGGAACGCTGTAGATGGCCGACATGGCGGTGTTGAGCAGCAGGCCGCGGCCCGGCGGCAGATGCACGTCGCGGACGGCCGTCACGCCCGGCACGATGTGCAGCAGATTTGCGGCCTCTGCGACGGACAAACTGAACGGCATCGTGGGCACCGTGTAGCGCAGCGACGTGCGCAGGCCCAATCGGGTCCACATGGTGAACCAGCGCGGTGGCAGGTCGAACATCATCTGACCACCGGGAAAGCGTCTGGCGCACTCGGTGATCAACTCCATGGACTGTTCGGGCTGCAAGTACATCAGCAACCCTTCGGCGGTGATGAACACCCCGTCGGACGGGTCGACGGCGTCCATCCAGCTGTAGTCCAGGGCCGATTGCGCGCGCACCGAAATCCGCGGCGACGCCGGGAGCAGCTGTGCCCGGATATCGATGATCGGCGGTAAGTCCACTGTGAGCCAACGGAATTCACTATCGGCAAGCGCCGCGTCCAACCGCCAGAAGCTGGTTTGCAACCCTTCGGCCAGCGCCACCACCGTCGCCGAGGGGTGGTCGCTGAGGTAAGACTGCGCGGCGCTGTCGAAGGCGCGAGCCCGCAGCGCGATGTCCTGGCCGGTGCGGCCGAACTTGGCGAAGTCGAAGTCGATGGCATCGACCAGGGCGACGGCCATCGGATCCTCGATGATGGCGTCGGGACGGCGCGCCTCGGTGGCCCGGGCGTTCAGCGTCAGCAGTGCCGTCTCGGAGACGCCGGTCAGATCGGCCTTATGTGGTTCGCGTTCGGGCTCGCTCATTTCAGCACCTTAGCCAGCGTGCGCAGGTTGCGAGTCGTGGTCGAGGACTTGTAGCGCTTCTTGCCCATGGTCTGTCCGATGGTGCTGTCCAGGGTGCCGCCCTTGGGCACCTGCCAGTAGATGACGCCCTCGCCGCGCTGGATGCGCTCCCGGGGCCCGGGTGTGAGTCCAGCCAGTTCGTCGAGCACGTCGGCCTCGGTGACGAAAGTGACGTAGGACTGGTATCCCTCGACATCGCGCTCGAACGGGTACGCCCGGTCGATATCGCGCACCGTGTTGATGTCGTAGGCGAGCACCCACGCGTCATACCCGAACCGCTCCCGCAGCGCGGCCTCGGCCGCCTTGCGCACCGCTTTGACACCGGAGTTGGATTCCAGCAGCACATTGCCGGTGGCCAGGATGGTGCGCACGTTCTTGAATCCGGCGCTGGTCAACGCGTCGGCAACCTCGGCCATCTTGAGGTTGACGCCGCCGACGTTGACACCACGCAGGAAGGCCGCGTACTTGGTCATGCATCGATTCCAGCAGCCCGTCGGAGAATGATGCAACGCGACGTAGGCTTTCGGCATGGGACGCCAAGTCTTCGACGACAAGCTGTTGGCCGTGATCAGTTGCAACTCGATTGGGGTGCTGGCCACCATCAAGCGGGACGGACGCCCCCAGTTGTCGAACGTGCAGTATCACTTCGATGCGCGGAGTCTGGTGTTGCAGGTGTCGGTCACCGAGCCGCGGGCCAAGACGCGCAATCTGCGGCGCGATCCACGGGCATCGCTTCTGGTGGACGCCGACGACGGCTGGTCGTATGCCGTCGCCGAAGGGATCGCCGAGCTGACCCCACCGGCCGCTTCGCCGGGTGACGACACGGTCGAGGCGCTGATTGCCTTGTATCGCAACATCGCTGGCGAACATCCGGACTGGGACGAGTATCGCGAGGCGATGGTCACCGACCGCCGCGTGTTGCTGACGCTGCCGATCTCGCATGTCTACGGCATGCCCCCCGGTAGGCGATAGGCTGCTGGGCATGGCTGAATCGAATGCCCCGGAAGGCGAGTCCGCGGAGGACGAGAACAAGCGCAAGTTCCGGGAGGCTCTGGAGCGCAAGACGGCCAAGTCGTCGGGTGGCTCCGACCACAAGGATTCCGGCGGCAAGCAGTCGCGGGCGCACGGTGCGGTGGGAAACCGCCGGGAGTTCCGCCGCAAGAGCGGCTAAAAGCGTTCCTGCATCGTAGGTTTCGTGCCGCATGCCGGCCGGGCCTCGGTGGCGTGATAGCGGGTCTCGCTATTTGGCGCAGCGTCGACGAACATGTGTGACGTGACCACGGCACAAGTTGTCCAGGCGGTACCGTTTACCGACGGCGTCGTCTACGGGGAAGGGCCGCGCTGGCATGAGGACCGGCTCTGGTTCAGCGACGGACCGACAGGCCGGGTGTGTTCGGTGGGTGAAACCGGCGAATAGCCGTGGAGGCCGAGGTGGAACATGCCTCTGGACTGGGCTGGCTACCGGACGGGACGCTGGTGGTGTCCGCACTGTTCGCCCCGAAGATCTATCACGTAGACGCCGATGGGCAGGTCGCGGCGACCTACGACCTCAGCGACTTCGCCTGGTCTACCAACGACCTGTTCGTCGCCCCCGACGGTCGCTGCTACGTCAACCTCTATCGCGCGGGCGAGACGGTGATGGATGGGGCGATCGGCCTCGTCGACCGGACCGGAGACGTTCGGATCGTGGCCACCGGCCTCGCCGGCCCGAACGGCCTGGCCTTCCTGCCGGACGGGTCGACGCTCGTCGTCAGCGAGACATTCGGTTCGCGAATCCTGGCGTTTCCGACCGAAGCTGATGGAAGCCTCGGCGCGCCAAGCGTTTTCGCAGATATGGGCAAGGACCGGCATCCCGACGGACTCTGCGTGGACGTCGACCGCGGGGTATGGGTCGGCTGCTATGACACCGGCGAGTTCCTCAGGGTCGTCGATGGTGGTGTCATCACCCATCGCGTAGCGATCGATCGGGGATGGGCGGTCGCTCCCGCACTTGGAGGAGCAGACGGGCGCACCCTTTACCTGGTGGCCGACGAGACGACCCACGAGGACCTCGTGCAGGGCAAGTCCACGTGTTGGATCCTGCGGGCGCGGGTCGAGGTGCCCGGCGCGGGATCGCCGTAATTCGCCAAACCGTGCAGTGGGCGCCGTGTGGCTGCCCGCAAACGGCGCGGTTCTAAACTGAGTGCGTGCCGAAACTGCAGCTCGTCCAAGAACCGGCCGCCGACGCTTTGCTGGATTCCAATCCCTTCGCGTTGCTCGTCGGTATGTTGCTCGATCAGCAGGTCCCGATGGAGACGGCGTTCGCCGGACCGAAGAAGATCGCGGACCGGATGGGCGGCATCGATGCGGCCGACATCGCCGAGTACGACCCGGACAAGTTTGCCGCGCTGTGCTCGGAAAAGCCTGCCATCCACCGCTTTCCGGGGTCGATGGCCAAGCGCATCCAGACGCTCGCGCAGATCATCGTGGACCGGTATGACGGGGATGCGGCGGCGCTGTGGACCGCGGGCGATCCCGACGGCAAAGAGGTGTTGCGCCGTCTCAAAGCCCTGCCCGGCTTCGGCGAGCAGAAGGCCCAGATCTTTCTGGCTTTGCTCGGCAAGCAGTACGGCGTGACCCCGAAGGGCTGGCGGTCCGCGGCGGGCGAGTTCGGCAAGTCGGGCACCCATATCTCGGTCGCCGACATCGTCGATGCCGAGTCGCTGGGGCGGGTGCGGTCCTATAAGAAGCAGATGAAAGCCGAAGCCAAAGGAAAGGCGACAACGTGAAGACACACATAACGTGTCCGTGCGGCGAGGCCATTACCGGCAAGGACGAGGACGAGCTGGTCGAACTGACGCAGGCTCATCTCGCCAGCGTGCACCCCGGTCTGGAGTACGACCGGGACGCCATTCTGTTCATGGCCTACTAGCCCTCAGGGGTTGCTTGCCGGCTGCGTCCGCTAGGGCACCACAGTCGAGCCGATGGTGGGCATGAACTGGCACTGACGGTCTTTCGTGGTGACCTGGCCGAAGATCGTCGACATGATGCTGCCCGAACCGGTGTCGACGATCGCGGTCAGCGTCGTGGGCCCGTCCCCATTGATGTCGGTGCGCGGCTTGAGGGTGGCCGTCCCGGACTTGCCGGTGGTCAGGTTCACCCAGGTGACGTTCAACGGCAGGCGCTGCACCTCCGCGGGCCCGGGGGTTCCGACGGCGGTGAACACGTAGGCGGTCTGGCCGGCGCCGGGACCGGGTGTCGGGATGCTGGCCGGCCCGGCCACCGACAGCGCGGTCGCCAGGGCGCTGGTGCCGTCGCCAAGGCAGTTGGTGCCTATCGAGGGGTACATGAAGTCCTGCGTGGGCGGGGCGTCCGGACCGAATGCCGGTGCTGCGGCCGCGGGGGCCGGCGCGGGAGCCGGGGCAGGAGCCGGCGCCGCGGCCGGGGCGGGCGCGGGAGCCGGAGCGGCAACCGCTGCCGGAGCAGCGACAGGCGCCGGAGCAGCGGCCGGTGCCGCCGCTGAGGCAGGTTCGGGCGCCGCCGCGGGGGCAGGTGCGGGTGCCGCCGCCGGAGCAGGAGCCGCCGGAGCGGGTGCCGCCGCCGCGGGCGCGGGTCCCGCCGCGTGGTTGGGGTCAACCCCCGTCGGTAGGTGCGGCAGGGTGCCCGGCTCCACTCCCGGAGGAGGCACGTGCGGCACTGGGGCCGCTTGTGGCACCGGCGCGGCTTCGGGCGGTGGCGGTGTCACGCCGGCCACGGTCGCCGGTCCGCCGTGATGGGGCGTACCGGCGACCGGCATCGCCGGGTCCGCTACGAACTGGTTGACCGAGGTGGCGACGTTCTTGGCTTCTGCGGGTGCCGTCGGGTTGTGGGTGAATGCCTGAGCCGCGGCCATCAGGAGCTGTGTCGCCTGCGCCGGATTGCCCGCGGCCTGCTGGATGATCGGGCTCAACTCGGCCAACGCGGGCAGCCCAGGGAGCTGTTGGGTGGGGTTGGGCGGCGGCGTCGCCGGGTCGGCTGCCGCGCTCGGACAAAGCGCGAACGCGGCAGCCGAAGTGACGACGACTGCGGCCAAACCTTTGGACAGACTCCAAGTGCTTGCCACGGTGTGTTCTCTCTCCCGTTGTTGGTGGTAGGTCAGCCGTCAGATGAGATGGCTCAGGGCAGCGCGGCGAGCAGCGTCTGCGGCGGTCCCGCTGGTGCGGGCGCACTGGCACCCGGGGCCGGAGACGCCGGTGCCAATCCGGGAATGCCGGACGTCAGGCCCGGGAGTGCCGCCTGCGCCAAGCCCGGCAGGGCCGAGGCCAACCCCGGCAATGCGGAAGCCGGAGCCGCCGGCGCCGCTGCCGCCGGTGCGGCAAGACCCGGAATCGCCGACGCCAGGCCCGGGATCGAAGGCGCGGGCGCGGCCGCCGGAGTGGCCGGAGCGGTGATGCCTGGGATCGGGGTGTTCACTCCGGGAATGGACGGCACTGCGGCCGGCGCGGGTGCGGCCGGTGCCGGTGCTGCGAGCGCCGGAATGGGCGTGTTCACACCGGGAATGGATGGCACGCCAGCAGGTGCGGGCGCGGGCGCGGCCGCCGCCGGCGCGGTGATCCCCGGAATCGGGGTGTTCACGCCGGGAATCTGCGGAACCGTGGCGGGAGCGGTCGAGGGCCCGGGTGCGCTGGCGCCGGGCAGCACCGACGGCAGGTTCAGCCCACCGGGAGCAGCGGGAGCCGGGTCTGGCGCGCGCAGCACACCCTGCGGTGCCGGCGAGGTGCCCTGCACCGGCGGGGTCGCGCCGAGGGCGGTCGCCAGGTTCTGCAGAATCTGCGGTGCGTTGGCGGCCGAAGCGATCAGCTGCTGCGGAATGTTGGGCTGCGCCGGGGCGGGCGCTGGGTCGGCGTGGGCGATGCCGCCCGTCAGCAATGCGGCGGACGAACCGACCAATACTGCGCCGGCACGTACGTAAGTCCAGATGGTTGGCATGACTCTCCCTGGTTGTCTTCAACGGGCTATTCCAGGCCCCCACAGGACCTGTAGCCGAAGCTATCGTGGTACAGAAGTGACTCAAGTGACACGTGTGGCATTTATTTGATCGTTACCGATACGAGTGGCGGCGGTGATCGACCACCTGCGATTTGTGTCCTAGCCGTTATCAACGGCCCGACACCCGGCGCGGTCGCTAAAGTCGGTCGAATCGACACCACTTCGGCCGCTGTGGCGGCACCCGCCCGGAAGGCCGGCCTGGCGGCGCCGCTGCTGATCCTGAGCGTCGTTGCACGGTTCGCCTGGACCTATCTGGCGCCCAACGGTGCCAACTTCGTGGACTTGCACGTCTACGTGGGCGGCGCCGCGGCGCTCAACCATCCCGGCACCCTGTACAGCTACGTCTACGCCGACCAGACGCCGGACTTCCCGCTGCCGTTCACTTATCCGCCGTTCGCCGCGGTGGTCTTCTACCCACTGCATGTGGTGCCGTTCGGGTTGCTGGCCTTCCTGTGGCAGGCGGCCATCGTTGCGGCGTTATACGGCGTGGTGCGGGTCAGTCAGCGACTGATGGGCACCGCCGCAGACCGGCGCGCCGCAATGCTGTGGACCGCGGTGACCATCTGGATCGAACCGTTGCGCAGCAACTTCGACTACGGCCAGATCAATGTGTTCCTGGTGTTGGCGGTGCTGTGGGCCGTCTACACCACCCGGTGGTGGTTGTCGGGGTTGCTGGTCGGGCTCGCGGCCGGTGTCAAGCTGACGCCGGCGATCGCCGGGATCTACCTGCTCGGGGCGCGCCGCTGGTCGGCGGCGCTGTTCTCGCTGTCCACCTTTCTGGTGACGATCGGCATATCGCTGTTTGTCGTCGGCGACCAGGCTCGGTACTACTTCACCGACCTGCTGGGCGATGCGCGCCGGGTGGGGCCGATCGCCACCTCGTTCAATCAGTCCTGGCGCGGCGCAATTTCGCGCATCCTCGGATACGACGCGGGCTACGGGCCGTTGGTTCTGACGGCGATCGGCGTGACGCTGATGCTTGCCGTACTGGCCTGGCGCGCGCTGGACGCCTCCGATTCGCTCGGCCGGCTGCTGGTGGTCGAGGTGTTCGGGCTGCTGCTCTCGCCGATCTCCTGGACGCACCACTGGGTGTGGCTGGTGCCGCTGATGATGTGGTTGCTGCACGGGCCGCTGCGGGAACACCTGGGCGCCAAGATTCTGGGGTGGGGCTGGCTGGTGCTGACTCTGATCGGCGTGCCGTGGCTGCTCAGCTTCGCGCAGCCGACCATCTGGGTGATCAGCCGGCCCTGGTATCTGGCTTGGGCCGGGCTGGTGTATGCGCTGGCGGCGCTGGCCACGCTGGGCTGGATCGCATTGTCGCGCAATGGTATATCGTTGCGCCGAGCGTCACGCCAGAGTGACGGTCGACGGTGAGTGCGACGCTAGCGTGACGCTCGGCGACGGGTAGGAGAGCGTCACGCCGGGTATTCGCGCCGGAACAGCCGCCCGTGGCTCCGGAACCAGATGATGTTGCCCACCTTGTCGCGGACGAAATTCGATCGGGTGCCTACCGGCTTGCCGTCCGGCCCGAGATCGAGTCCGTAGTCCGGCCGGTAGAACGCGAGGCCCATCCGGCTACGACCCGCCGTGGGATCCTCGGAGCCCATCGTGCCGTCCAGTTGGCCATTCCCGGAACGGAATTCGATGATCACGCGCTCGAGCTCGCCGGACTCCGGAATCGACTCGGCGACATAGCGCCCCTCGTACGGCGCCAAGTCGCGCGCGCTGAGATGCTGGACGGCGGCGGGCAGGTTGCCGACGTCGGCGAACCGGCGCAGCGCCCAGTCATCCGCAAAAAGGTCGACGGTGAGTTGAGCTCCGCCTTCGGAATTGGTCAGCAATGTCATCGCGAAGTCGCGGGCCGGAACCATGAAGAACCCGGAGCGCTGCCCGCTCCACGTTCCGCCGTGCTGAACGATCACCTTGTCCTCCGCTGACGGGCGCAGCATCCAAGCCACACCCATTCCGGTCAGCTCGACCTGCAGCGTGCCGCCGGCACCGGGATTGGCGCGCATCGACTGCAGCGCCTGCTCACTGAGCAGCTGGGTGCCGCTGGGCGCCATTCCGTTGCCGAGGTGGAACCTGGCATAGCGCAACTGATCCCGCACGCTGGATATCAGCCCGCCCGTGGGATTGCAGCTGCGCGGGAAGGCCCAGAAACCCTCGTCGACAACCGGTTTGCCGTCGATGACGTTGTGTGGTGTCGCCACACTCAAACCCGTCAGCTGGCCAGAGAAGAAGTGAGTGTGGCCCAGTTGCAGCGGATCCAGCAGCAGGTTCTGCACGGCCGACTCGTAGGTCGTGCCGGACACCACTTCGACGATCCGGCCCGCGACGGCCAATCCCGCATTGTTGTAAGCGAATACCGCACCGCGCGGATTGAGCTGCGGCAGCCGCGTCAGCGAGGCGACATACCGGGCCAGCGCATCATCGCCGTTGCCGAAGTCTTGGACATCATCGCCCAACCAGCCCGAGGTGTGGTTGAGCAACTGGCGCACCGTCACCGCGGCGCTCACCTCGGGATCGGCGACGGCGAAGTCGGGCAGATACCTGCGCACCGGCGCATCCAGCGAGACCTTGCCCGCATCCACCAGACGCATGATCGCGGTGCCGGTGAATGTCTTCGTGGTGGAGCCGATCCGGAAAACGGTATCGCCGTCGACGGGAACCGGATGGTCGACGTTGGTGACGCCGTAACCCTTGATGTACTCCCGGCCGCCGGTCCAGACGCCCACCGCGGCACCCGGTATCCCGTAGGCCTTCATGCCCGCGGTGATCTTGGCGTCGAGATCGTCGAACAACGTCGGGTTGGCGGGCCGTGCGGAGCAGGACAGGGCGAGTGTCGCCGCTCCGGCCAGCGCGCCGCTCAGCAAGGCCCTCCGGTCAAACGCTCCGGTCATGGTGGCGGCGGGTTGATCGCATAGGTCGCCGGTTGGGTCGAGTTGATACAACCGGTGTCGGGCTGCTGAGGGTTATCGAAGAACGAGGCGATGACGGCGGCGCCGCAGCGGTCGGCGTAGATGCCGTGCGCGACGCCCGGGACGGTCACCGAGATGGCATGCGGAAGATGCTGGGCCACATACTGTCCGGACGCAGCGCCGGTTTGTCCGTCGTAGCTGCCGGACAACGCCAGCGCCGGCATCGGGGCGTCGCTGACCCCGCGTACCCAGTCGGACGCCTTGGGCACGTTCCATGCCGCGCAGGCCTGCCGCAGGAACGGCAATTGCGGCGCCTGGGCGCGCACGGATTCGGGCAGCGCGGCGAAAGCTTGTCGGGCCGCTCGATTCTGGTCCTCCGCGGAATCGAACGGCACCCACTCGCTGCACCAGATGCTCAACGTCAGGCCCCAGCCCATGACCCCGACCTTGGCGGGGTTCACCCACGCCATGGCCCATTGCTTGGCGATCCGCGTGGGGTTGCCGTGCGCGAGTTCATCTATCGCGGCGGGCATCTCGGCCGGGAAGTGGGTCGCCATCGGAACGAACCAGTTCAACAGGGCGCCACCGTCGAGCACGATCTTCGTGTCGCCGACGCCTTCGACGTTCACCGTGGTGGTCACCGGATGGGCCTCGAGTTCGTTGACCAGCCGCACGAACGTGTCGCCCAGGTTCGGATAGCGCGTCTGACAGTCCGGTTGGACGGTGCAGGCACTCATCATGTTGTCGAACGCCTCGCGTGCACTGCCCCAGGTCCAGCTCGGGCTTGCGATCGACGGCGGCGTCATCCCGTCGAGCACCAGCGAGCGGATGGCCGGTGCGTCCAACCGTGAATAGATCAGCGCCAGGTCGGTGCCGTAGGAGTGGGAGAACAGATTCCACTGCTTGAGGTGCAACGCGTTGCGTAGATCGATCAGGTCGTAGGCACTCTCGATGGAGTTGAACGCGCCGAGGTCCGCCCCGCCGGCCAGGCGGTCATGGCAGGTCTTCACCGCTCGTACGTACTCATCGCCGGTGCTGGGTGCGTCGTACACCAGGCCCGCTCGGCGGGCGTAGAACTGGTCGATCTCCGGGCATGTCAGCGCGGGTTGAGACGAGTGGTTCCCACGCTGCGCGAGCAGGATCAGGTCCCGGTTGCGGTTGAGGCCCACGTCCTGCGCGATCGGCGGATCCATGATGGCGTCCTCACCCGGGCCGCCGGTAATGAAGAGGATCGGGTCGCTGGTCGGGGGTTGTGTCTGCGACGGAATGACGGCGACGGCCAGCCGTAAGGTCCGCCCGCCTGGTTTAGTCCGATTCTCGGGGACGGTCAGGGTCGCGCAGTGTGCGGCGGCCAGTTCCGGCGCGGGGGTGGCGGGGCAGGGGCTCGGCTCGTAGCCGGCGGGTGAGTGGCTCACTGTGGTCGGCGGCCCCGGTTGAACGCTGCCAGATGTGTCCGGATGCGAGCAGGCAACGCCTGCGCCCGCGAGTGCGATGGCAAGAGCCAACCGCAACGAGCCATGGAGCGTCATCGCGGATCACCCTATATTCGCGAACCGAACCTGGTTGCCGTTTTTGGCCCGCGATTTCGCGGTGTGGTTGGGTTCGCGCGGGGCGCTCAGCTACCGATGATTCCGTTCATGTCGCGGGCCATGTCGATGTCCTTCTGGGTGATGCCACCTTCGGAGTGCGTGACCAGCACGAAAGTCACCGTCCGCCAACGGATATCGATATCCGGATGGTGGTCCTTGGCCTCGGCGTGTTCACCCACCCGGCGTACGGCATCGATTCCGGCCAGAAATTCCGGGAACTTCACCGACCGTCGCAATGCTCCATCGACACGTTCCCAGCCGTCGAGCTCGGGCAGTGCGGCGTCTACTTGCTCATCCGTTAACACAGCCATCTCTCGACCGTATACCGTCACTGGCCATGCCGACCCAGATCGTCGTTGCCGGAGCGATCATCCGCGGCAACACGGTCCTGGTGGCACAACGCGCTCGTCCCGCGGAACTGGCGGGCCGCTGGGAGCTGCCCGGCGGCAAGGTCGCCGACGGGGAAACCGAACCGGCCGCGCTGGCGCGGGAGCTCGTTGAGGAACTCGGACTGCGGGCGGGCGACGTCGTGGTGGATGAACGCCTCGGTGGTGATGTCGCCTTGAGCGGCTCCATGACCCTGCGGGCCTACCGGGTCCGGCTGCTGACGGGAGAGCCCCGCGCCCACGACCACCGCGCGTTGCGCTGGGTGACCGCGGCCGAACTCGGCGACGTCGACTGGGTGCCGGCGGATCGCGCCTGGCTCGGCGACCTGACGCGCGCGCTGTCCTGACACGTTTCCACAGTCCGTGTACAGCGAACATCCAGGGCAGCCGAAGGTTGCCGACATCAACTGTTGAAAAGGGCAACTCAATACCGATGCGCTGAAGAGGAGGTCGTCCTGACTGTGACCCCGCATGTCGGTGGACACCTCGAGGAACTGTTGGCACGCAGCGCTCGATTCTTCACCCCCGGCGAAGTATCGGCCGACCTGCGCACCGTATCCCGGCGCGGCGGTCGCCAGGGTGACGTCTTCTACCGCGACCGATGGAGTCACGACAAAGTCGTGCGATCCACCCACGGGGTCAACTGCACGGGATCGTGTTCGTGGAAGATCTACGTCAAGGACGGGATCATCACCTGGGAAACCCAGCAAACCGACTACCCTTCGGTGGGCCCGGACCGCCCCGAGTACGAGCCGCGGGGTTGCCCGCGGGGCGCCTCCTTCTCCTGGTACAGCTATGCGCCCACCCGGGTCCGCTACCCCTACGCCCGCGGCGTGCTGGTGGAGATGTACCGCGAAGCCAAGGCCCGCTTGGGCGACCCGGTGCTGGCCTGGGCCGACATCCAGGCCGATCCGCAGCGACGGCGCCGCTACCAGCAGGCCCGCGGCAAAGGCGGACTTATCCGGGTGAGCTGGGCCGAGGCTACCGAGATGATCGCGGCGGCCCATGTGCACACCGTCAAGACCTACGGCCCCGACCGGGTCGCCGGCTTCACCCCGATCCCGGCAATGTCGATGGTCAGCCACGCCGCAGGTTCGCGATTCATCGAGTTGATCGGCGGCGTGATGACGTCGTTCTACGACTGGTATGCCGACCTGCCGGTGGCCTCGCCGCAGGTGTTCGGCGATCAGACGGACGTGCCGGAATCCGGAGACTGGTGGGACGCTTCGTATCTGGTGATGTGGGGCTCCAACGTCCCGATCACCCGAACCCCCGATGCGCACTGGATGGCCGAGGTGCGCTACCGGGGCACCAAGGTCGTGGTCGTCAGTCCCGACTACGCCGACAACACCAAATTCGCCGACGAGTGGGTGCGGTGTGCCGCGGGCACCGACACCGCGCTGGCCATGGCGATGGGCCATGTGATCCTCTCGGAATGCTATGTAGACAAGCAGGTTCCGTTCTTCACCGACTATGTACGCCGCTACACCGACCTGCCCTTCCTGATCAAGCTGGAGGCCCGGGGCGGACAACTGGTACCGGGAAAGTTCCTGACAGCGGCCGACATCGGCGAGGAAGTCGAGAACTCGGCCTTCAAACCCGCAGTCCTGGATCAGGTCACCGACACTGTGGTGATTCCGCAGGGCTCGCTTGGGTTCCGGTTCGGCGAAGACGGGGTGGGGAAGTGGAACCTCGATCTCGGTGCGGTGATCCCGGCGTTGAGCGTCGAAAACAAAGACGGGGGCGCCAAACTCGTCAGCCTGCCCCACTTTGACACCGTCGACGGCCACGGACAGACCGTGTCACGCGGTGTGCCGGTACGCCGGGTGGGCAACCACCTGGTGTGCACGGTGTTCGACCTGATGCTGGCCAACTACGGGGTTGGGCGCCCGGGGCTGCCCGGCGACTGGGCGGCCGGTTACGACGATGCCACGCAACCGAACACGCCCGCCTGGCAGGAGCCCATCACCGGGGTGCCGGCCGCGCAGGCCGTTCGCATTGCCAGGGAATTCGCCCGCAACGCAGAGGAATCCGGCGGCCGGTCCATGGTGATCATGGGCGGAGGGATCTGCCACTGGTTCCACAGCGACGTGATGTATCGGTCGGTGCTGGCGCTGTTGATGTTGACCGGTTCGATGGGACGCAACGGCGGCGGCTGGGCACACTACGTCGGTCAGGAGAAGGTTCGCCCGCTGACCGGGTGGCAGACCATGGCCAACGCCACGGACTGGGCGCGCCCGCCGCGCCAGGTGCCGGGCGCGTCGTACTGGTACGCCCACACCGACCAGTGGCGCTACGACGGCTTCGGCGCGGACAAGCTGACCAGCCCCTTGGGCCGCGGCAGATTCACCGGCAAGCACACGATTGACCTGCTCGCCTCGGCCGCGGCGATGGGCTGGAGCCCGTTCTATCCGCAGTTCGACCGGTCCAGCCTCGAGATCGCCGATGAGGCGAAGGCTTACGGCCGCGACGTCGGCGAGTATGTGGCCGAGCAGCTGGCCGAGCGCAAGCTCCAGCTCTCGGTCACCGACCCGGACAACCCGGTCAACTGGCCCCGGGTGCTGACGGTGTGGCGGGCGAACCTGATCGGCTCCTCGGGCAAGGGTGGCGAGTATTTCCTGCGGCACCTGCTGGGCACCGACTCCAACGTGCAGGCCGAACCCGCCACCGACGGTGTGAGGCCACGGGACGTGTTGTGGGATAACGATATTCCCGAGGGCAAGCTCGACCTGATGATGTCGATCGACTTCCGCATGACGTCGACCACGCTGGTCTCCGATGTGGTGCTGCCGGCGGCGACGTGGTACGAGAAGGCCGACCTGTCCAGCACCGACATGCACCCGTACGTGCACGCGTTCAGCCCGGCGATCGACCCGCCGTGGGAAACGCGTTCGGACTTCGACGCATTCGCCGCGATCGCGCGCACGTTCAGCATGCTGGCTCGCCGCCACCTGGGCACGCGCGCGGACGTGGTGCTGACCGCGCTGCAACATGACACCCCGGATGAGATGGCCTGTCCCGATGGGACCGAACGCGATTGGTTGCACACCGGCGAAGTCCCGATTCCGGGCCGGACGATGAGCAAGCTGACCGTCGTGGAGCGCGACTACACCGCGATCTACGACAAATGGCTGACCCTGGGACCGCTGGTCGACAAGTTCGGCATGACCGTCAAGGGCTACACGGTTCACCCGTTCCGGGAGATCAGCGAACTGGCAAGCAAATTCGGCGTGATGAACTCCGGAGCGGGTGCTGGGCGACCGGCGATCACCACCGCCCAGCGGATGGCCGACACCATCCTGGCCTTGTCGGGAACCTGCAACGGCCGGCTGGCCGTCGAAGGTTTCCTCGAGCTGGAAAAACGCACCGGACAACGGCTGGTGCAGCTGGCCGAGGGCAGCGAAGAGAAGCGGATCACCTACGCCGACACGCAGGCGCGGCCGGTACCGGTGATCACCAGCCCGGAATGGTCGGGCAGCGAGACCGGCGGCCGCCGCTACGCCCCCTTCACCATCAACATCGAGCACCTCAAGCCGTTTCACACCCTGACCGGCCGGATGCACTTCTACCTGGCGCATGACTGGGTCGAGGAACTCGGCGAACAACTGCCGGTATACCGGCCACCGCTGGACATGGCGCGGCTGTTCGATCAACCGCAGCTCGGCCCAACCCCGGACGGTTCGGGCGGAATCGGACTCACCGTGCGCTATCTGACGCCGCACTCCAAGTGGTCGTTCCATTCGACCTACCAGGACAACCTTTACATGCTGTCGCTGTCGCGGGGCGGCCCGACCATGTGGATGAGTCCAGCGGACGCTGCGAAAATCAATGTGCGCGACAACGATTGGGTCGAGGCGGTCAATGCCAACGGCATCTACGTGTGCCGGGCCATCGTCTCGCACCGGATGCCCGACGGGGTGGTGTTCGTCTACCACGTACAGGAGCGCACCGTCGACACGCCGCGCACCGAAACCAACAACAAGCGCGGCGGCAACCACAACGCCCTGACCCGGGTGCGAATCAAGCCCAGTCATTTGGCGGGTGGCTATGGGCAGCACTCGTTCGCGTTCAACTATCTCGGTCCCACCGGTAACCAGCGTGACGAAGTTACCGTGGTGCGGCGCCGCACCCAGGAGGTCAGGTACTGACATGAAGGTCATGGCGCAAATGGCGATGGTGATGAACCTCGACAAATGCATTGGCTGCCATACCTGCTCGGTGACATGCAAGCAGGCATGGACCAACCGTTCGGGCACCGAGTACGTCTGGTTCAACAACGTCGAAACCCGTCCCGGCGTGGGTTATCCACGTGGCTATGAGGATCAGAATCGGTGGCGCGGGGGATGGGTCCGCGACAACAACGGACGGTTGCGATTGCGGGATGGCGGGCGGTTGTCGAAGTTGCTGCGTATCTTCGCCAACCCCAATCTGCCCACCATCTCGGATTACTACGAGCCGTGGACCTACGACTACGAAAACCTGACCCAGGCGCCCGCGGGAGACACCTTCCCGACAGCCGCACCGCGCAGCCAACTGACCGGTGAGCCGATGAAGGTGTCCTGGGGTTCGAACTGGGACGACAACCTCGCCGGCTCAACGGAAATCGTGCCCGACGACCCGATCTTGAAGAAGATCAGCGAAGAGGTGCGGCTGAAGCTCGAAGAGACCTTCATGTTCTACCTCCCGCGGATCTGCGAGCACTGCCTCAATCCGTCGTGCG
>NZ_LZMH01000004.1 GCF_001673635.1 Mycobacterium asiaticum | reverse complement strand
CCCACCGCCGCGCACATGCGCACAGATCCCACCCAACGCCGCAAACCACAACTGCGCCAACCGCGCAACCCGCTCACCGTCCAAAACCGACGGCGCCCACATCCAATCGGCGTGCAGCTGGGGGCCGGCGGGGGTGTCGACGGTGGCGGCATTTACTTCGACGTTGTGCGGCAACGTGATTGGCAGGCCCGCGTTGCTGTCGGCGAGCCGGGGTCCGATACTCCAGCCTGCCCCGGTAGCCGGTGCGGGCGCACCCAACCGGCCCAGGTAGTTGAAGCCGATCGACGGGTCCGGCCCGTCCAGATCGACATCGGTGTTCAGATAACGCAACAACCCGTACGTCAAACCATCCGGCAGCGCTCGCAACTGCTCCTTGGCGGCCTTGACCACCGCACCCAGCGCCGTTTCGCCCGCCACCACCTGCGCCCAGTCCAGCCCACCGACACGCAACGACACCGGGTGCTTGGTGGTGAACCAGCCCACGGTGCTGGATAGATCGAGCGCCCGGCCCAGTTCTTCGTGCCGACCGTGGCCCTCGACGTCGATGACGACCGCCTCGGCATCATCCAGAAACTCGTTCCAGGCCAACGCAAACGCGATCAACAGGATGTCCTGGACACCGGCGTGGAAGGCGACCGGCACTCGGCTCAGCAATTGCCGGGTCTGCTCGGTGTCCAGTCGCACCACCAAATGGCCGGCGGTGGCGAAGGTGTCGGTGTCCGGCCGGACGGCGGGCAACGCCGCCGGCGCCGCCAGGATCTGCCGCCACGCGGCGGCCTGGGCGACGACGGCGGGCAGCTGCGCGTGCGCGTGCAGCAGCGCGGCCCACCGCTGGAACGATGTGCCGCCAGCCGGCAGCTCCACATCCCGCCCGCTCTGACGCTGCTTCCAGGCGATGTTCAGGTCGCTCAGCAGGATTCGCCAGGACACCCCGTCGACGGCAAGGTGATGGATGACCAGGGCCAGCTGCCCGGTGTCACCGCACCACAGCGCGCTCAGGGTGCGTCCGCGCTCTGGATCCAAACGTGCCCTGGCCTGCGCGAGCACCCAGTCGCTCAATGCGGCGACCTCGTGCAGACATTCGCGGGCCGTCACCGAACCCGGTTGCGGCACCGTCATTCCCGTCGGGCCAGCCTGCAACCGCAGCATGGCGTGCCGATCCAGCAGCGCCTGCACCATCGCGGCTACGTCGGCCGCGTCGGCCCCGTCCGGTGCCTGCAGCACCATCGTCTGATTGAACCGGTCGACTGGGCCGTCCAGCTGCTGCAGCCAGCACATGATCGGGGTCGGCAATATGTCGCCGAACCCCTCGTCGACGATGTCGGCTTCGCCGTCACCGCGATGCGCGGCCTGGGCAACCTTGGCGACGGTTTGTTCGACGAAAATGTCGCGTGGCCTGCAGATCACACCGGCGGCCCGGGCGCGGGCCACCACCTGCATCGCCAGAATGCTGTCCCCGCCCAACTCGAAGAACGGCTCGTCGACGCCCACGCGGTCGAGCCCGAGCACGTCGGCGTAGATCTGGGCCAGGACCTCCTCGGTCGCGTTGCCGGGATCCCGGTGGTGGCGGCGGTATTCCGGCGCCGGCAGCGCTTGGGCATTCAGCTTGCCGTTGACCGTCAGCGGCAACATGTCGAGTTGCACCACCGCCGCGGGAACCATGTAGGCCGGCAACTGTTCGGCCAGTGCGCTGCGGACGTCGGCCGGGTCGAAACTTCCGGTGGCGTAACCGATCAGGCGCTTGTCCCCGGGCCGGTCTTCCCTGGCGATCACCGCCGCCTGCGTCACCCCCGGGACGGCGGCCAGCGCGGCGTGTACCTCCGCCAGCTCGATGCGGTACCCGCGAATCTTGACCTGCTCGTCCGCGCGCCCGAGGTAGTCGAGTTGTCCGTCGCTGCGCCAGCGGACCAGGTCGCCGGTGCGATACATGCGCTGGCCCGGCGTGAATGGGCAGGCGACGAAACGCGCCGCGGTCAACGGTGCCCGCAGCCAGTAGCCGATGCCCACTCCGCGGCCGGCCACATAGAGCTCACCCATCACGCCGGGCGGCACGGGACGCAACCAGTCGTCGAGCACGAACAGTGCCGCGCCGGACACCGGTGACCCGATCGGGGGCGGACCTACGTCGGGGGTCAGCGGCGCGCTCATCGCGGCGTACACGGTGGTCTCGGTGGGACCATAGGCGTTGACCACCACCCGGCCGGGTGCCCAGCGATCCACCACCGCGGTCGGACAGGCTTCCCCGCCCACCACCAGCGCCATGGCGTCAAGTCCTTCGGTCGCCAATACCCCAACCGCAGAGGGTGTTTGGGTCAACACATCGATGTGTTCGGTGACCAACACTGCGTGAAAGTCGATCGGCGAGCCGGCCACGTCTTCCGGGACGACGACCAGCCGGCCGCCGAACAGCAAGGTGCCCCAGATCTCCCAGACCGAGACGTCGAACGAATAAGAATGCCACTGGGTCGCCGCGAACGGTCTTGCGGTGGTACGGGTTTCGAAGAAACCCGTGACGCGGAGCAGCCGGGTTACGTTGCTGTGCGTGATGGCCACGCCCTTGGGAACACCGGTGGTGCCGGAGGTGTAGATCAGGTAGGCGATGTCGCTCGCGCTCGGCGCGGGCAGGGCTGTCGCGGGACATGCCAGGATCGCGGGATCGGCGACGTCGATCACCGGCAGGGCGTATCCGTCCAGCCGGCGGGCCCACTGGGCGGTGGTGAGCGCGACCGCAGGTGCCGCATCGGCGATCATGAACGCGATCCGGGCCGTCGGTAACGCCGGGTCGACCGGAACGTATGCCGCGCCCGTCTTCAGTACCGCCGTCATCGCCACGATAGCCTCAGCACAACGCGAGAACATCAACACCACCCGCGCCGACGGCCCGACCTTGAGGCCGGAAAGCTTGTGCGCCAACCGGTTCGAGGCCTCGTCCAGTTCGCGGTAGGTCCAGGAACGCCCGGCGCAGGTCATGGCGACCGCGGTGGGGGTGCGTGCGACCTGAGCGGCCCACGCCGACGGAATGGATATCGCGGGGGGTGCGGGTTGGGTCAGCACCGCCCGGTTTCCCCAGCGGTCCAGCCGAGCACGCTCGTCGGCATCAAGGATGTCGACGGACGACAACCGGCGGTTGGGGTAAGCCGTCACCGAATCCAGCACCGTCGCCAATCGCCGCACCAGCGACTCGATGCCGGCTGCGTCGAAGACGTCGGTGCGGAACTCCACCGTCCCGCCGATCCCGTCGGGCTCGCCGCCGTCGCCGAAACGCTCCGCCAGCGAGAAGGCCAGATCCATGCGGGCGGTGTGCGTATCGACGGGAACCGGGGTGACGTCGAGGTCACCCAGTGCAAGTTTCGGCGGGATGTTGTTTTGCCAAGCCAGCATTACCTGCACCAGCGGGTGATGAGTCAACGAGCGGGCCGGATTGAGCCGCTCGACCAGCACTTCGAACGGCACATCCTGGTTTTCGTAGGCGGCCAGACTGCGCGCTCGCACCCGGTTCAGCAATTCGGCGAAGGTCGGATCTCCGGTGAGGTCGACGCGCAGCACCAGCGTGTTGACAAAGAACCCGACCGCGCCATCGAGTGCCGGATCACCACGACCGGCGATGGGAAAGCCGATCGGAACATCGGTGGTGCCGGCGAGACGCGATAGCAGCAACGCCAGCGCGGCCTGCACCAGCATGAAACTGGTCACGCCGTGGGCGTGGGCAACCGTGTGTATCCGCTGCTGCAAGTCCGCCGGGTAGTCCACCACGATCTTGTCGCCGCGATGGTCGGCAACCAAGGGATAAGGACGGTCGGTGGGCAGGTCCAGATGTGGCGCAAGCGTGGCCAGCGCGTCCTGCCAATACTCCAGTTGGGTCGCCAGGGGCCCGCTGTGGTCGTCCGGATCACCGAGGCTGGCCCGCTGCCACAGCGTGTAATCGGCGTATTGCAAGGCCGGTTCGGCCCAGTCCGGGGCTCTTCCCGCGCATCGGCTGACATACGCCGCCCCGAGGTCCGCGGCCAGCACACCCACCGACCAGCCGTCTCCGGCGATGTGGTGCACCACGATCGCGAGCATATGCTCGCGATCGCCGGTCCGAAAAAGTGTTGCTCGCAAGGGAATTTCGGTTACCAGGTCGAAGCTGCGCCGCGCTGTCTCGGCGATCGCCTGCTCCTGCCGGTCCGCCGGCCAGTCGGCGGCGTCCAGAATTTGCCAACCGAAGTCGGCGCCCTCGCTGGCAAGCACAACCTGTTGCGGTACCCCGTCGACCGCGGGGAACACGGTGCGAAGGCTTTCGTGCCGGGCTATCACGTCGGTCAGCGCCGCACGAAGTGCGCCGGTGTCGAGGTCTCCGCTCAACCGCAGAGCCACCGCCATGTTGTAAAGCGGTGTGGGGCCCTGGAATTGATCGATGATCCACAATCGGTTCTGGGCGAACGACAGCGGTAACACCGCGGGCCGCTCGGCGGCGGTCAGCGGCAGCGGGCGTCGCCCGCCCGCCGCGATCCGAGGCACTAACTGGGTGATCGCCGGAGCGTCGAACAACGTACGGACCGTGACCGCTGCACCCAGGGCGGCGTTGATCGCGGCGGTGACCCGCATGGCCATCAGCGAATCCCCGCCCAGGTCGAAGAACGACTCATCGACCCCGACCCGTGGCAGGCCCAGCACGTGCGCATAGATGCCGGCGATGATCTCTTCGGTGGGAGTAGCCGGGGCGCGGTAGTTTTCGCCGTCCTGGTACTGCGGTGCCGGGAGTGCGTCGGTGTCGAGCTTGCCGTTGACCGTCAGTGGTAACGCATCCACCACGACGACGGCGGGCACTAAATAAGAGGGCAGGCGTTCGGCGAGTTCGGCGCGCGCCTTGGCGGGTGCGACGGCACCGGGAACCGTCGGGGTGACGTAACCGACCAGGCGCTTGTCGCCGGGGCGGTCCTCACGGGCGACCACGACCGCCTGCTTGACCCCGTCCAGGGCACCCAGCGCTGCCTGCACCTCCCCCAATTCGATGCGGTAGCCCCGGATTTTGACCTGTTCGTCGGCCCGGCCGACGTACTGTAGCTGTCCGTCGGGACGCCAGCACACCAGATCCCCGGTGCGGTACATCCGCCGGCCCGGTGCCCCTGAGCCGCCGAACGGACAGGCCACGAACCGCGACGCGGTCAATCCGGCTCGGCGTAGATACCCGTATCCGACCCCAGCACCGGCCACGTAGAGTTCGCCCACCACCCCGGGCGGTACCGGACGCAGCCACTCGTCCAAGACGAATAGCGCCGCCCCGTGGACCGGCGACCCGATCGGCACCGCCCCCGCCCCGGCGGTCAGGGGCGCGCTCAAAGCGACGTAGATCGTCGTTTCGGTCGGTCCGTAGGCGTTGACCAGTACCCGGCCCGGTGCCCAGCGATCCACCACCTCGGCCGGACAGGGTTCACCGCCCATCAGTACCGCAACCGATTCCAGCTGCTCGGGCGCCAAAAGTCCGACCGCAGAAGGTGTCTGCGTCAGCACATTGACACCCTCGGATACCAGGAGGTCCGCGAACGCCGGCGGCGAGGACGCCGCCGATTCGGGTACGACGACCAGCCTGCCGCCGCGTAGCAGGGCTCCCCAGATTTCCCACACCGAGAAGTCGAAGACGTACGAATGCCAGTGCGACCACACCTGGTCGGCTGCAGGGGGCAGCCCGGCATCCAGCGACATGATCAGCTGGGTGAGGTTGCGATGGCAAATGGCAACGCCTTTGGGCACCCCGGTGGTGCCGGAGGTGTAGATGACGTAGGCGATCTCGTCGGCGGACGGCACCGGCAAGGACGTCTTCGGGCATGCATCCACGCGCGTGTCTTCGGCGTCGATCACCGTCAGCTCGTGTGCGGCCAGGCGACCGGCCAGACCCGGACCGGTGACCGCGGCGATCGGCGCTGCGTCCCCGATCATGAATTGCACCCGCGCCTCGGGCAGACCCGGATCAAGGGGCAAGTAGGCCGCACCCGTCTTCAGGATGGCCAGGATGGCGACGACGGCCTGCGCCGAACGCTCCATTAACAGGGCCACACACGTTCCGGGACCGGCCCCGGAACGGGCGAGCAAGTGCGACAGACGATTCGCGGCCTCTTCGATCTCGAGGTAGGTCCATGAGCGGCCATCGCAGGCGACTGCCACCGCCGCAGGGGTATGGGACACCTGGGTGGCCCACACCGCGGGAACCGATTCCGCCGCGGGTGCTGGGCTGGTCAGCGCGGCCCGGTTGCCCCACCGCGCGAGCCGCTCATGCTCGGCGGCGTCGAGTAGATCGATCGACGAGAGCCGCCGGCCCGGATCTGCGGTGGCGGCGGTCAGCACCGTCGCAAGCCGCGCGACCAGTGTCTCGATGGTGGTCGCGTCGAACACGTCGGTGCGAAACTCCACCCGCCCACCGATGCCGGCCAACTCACCGGTGTCCGTGACGCGCTCCACCAAGGAGAGCGCCAAATCCATGCGGGCGGTGTGGGTGTCGACCGGTATGGGCGTGATCTGCAGGTCCCCCGCGACCAGGCCGGTGGTCGGGTCGTTGTTCTGCCAGTTCAGCATTACCTGGATCAGCGGATGATGGGTGCGCGAACGGGGTGGGTTGAGCCGGTCGACGAGCACCTCGAAGGGCACGTCCTGGTGCTCGTAGGCGGCCAGGCTCCGGGACCGCACCTGGGCGAGCAGCTCGACGAAGGTCGGATCACCGGACAGGTCGACCCGCAGCACCAGGGTGTTGACGAAGAAGCCCACCAGCGCGTCGAGCGCGGCGTCACTACGACCGGCGATCGGGAAGCCCACCGCCACATCGGGACTGGCGCTCAGCCGGGACAGCAGCAGGGCGAGGGCTGCCTGCACCACCATGAAGCTGGTCGCGTTGTGGGCGCGGCCGAGGTCACGGATGCGCCGCTGCACGTCCGCGGGCCACTCGACGACGATCTGGTCGCCGTGATGGTCGGCAACCGCCGGGTACGGGCGATCGGTCGGCAACTCCACGCGTTGCGGCATCGCCGCGAGCGCGGTCTCCCAGTACCGCACCTGAGCGGCCAGCGGGCTGCTCTGATCGGTCAGATCGCCGAGGTTTTCCCGCTGCCACAGCGTGTAATCGATGTATTGCACCGGTAAGTCGGTCCAGTCCGGAGGCTGCCCCGCACACCGGCTGGTGAAGGCGACGATGACATCACTGGCCAGCACGCCGATCGACCAGCCGTCCCCGGCAATATGGTGGACGACGACGACCAATACGTGCTCTTCCTCGCTGACCTTGAAAAGGTTTGCACGAAAAGGGATTTCGGTCGCCAGATCGAAGCAGCCGCGTGCCGTCTCCTCGATGGCCGCCTTGAGGTTCTCCGCCGAGGATCCCGTTGCGTCGATCACCCGCCAGCCGAGGTCGGCCCTTGCCTGCGGAATCACCACCTGGCGGGGCACACCGTCGACGGCCGAGAACACGGTGCGCAGGCTTTCGTGGCGTCCCACCACATCTTTCACCGCCGCTGCCAAGGCTTCGGTGTCGAGCCGCCCCTGTAACCGCAGCGCCACCGCACGGTTGTAGACCGGTGATGCCCCCTGGAGTTGGTCGATGAACCACAGCCGGCTCTGCGCGAACGACAGCGGCACCACCCCCGGTCGTGGCACCGCACGCAACGGCCTGAGCCGACCTGAATCCCCCGCGATGCGCGAGGCCAGTTGCGCGACGGTCGGCGCGTCGAACAGGGCGCCCACCCGCAGATCGGCACCCAAGGTGGCGTTGACCGCCACGATCACCCGCATCGCCGACAGGGAATCCCCGCCCAGGTCGAAGAAGGAGTCGTCGACGCCGACCAACCGGTGTGACTCGACACCGAGCACCTGGGCGAAGATGTCCGCCAGGACCTTCTCGATGGAGCCGGTACGGCTGTTCGCGTCCTCTGGTTCCGGCGATGCCCCGGTATCGGGTTCGCCTCGCAGCGTTGTCATATTGCCGCCAAAACCCCCGGACGGCCGAGAACTCAGGCGCCCGTACCCTGTGCCAACCTGTCCCGCAGGCTCCTGGGCCGGATATCAGTCCAGTTCTGCTCAACGTATTCCAGGCAGGCCACCCGATCCGCCTCGCCGTAAACCACCCGCCAACCGGCCGGAATGTCGGCGAATGTCGGCCAAAGGCTGTGCTGCTCCTCGTCGTTGATCAACACGAAGAAGCGCCCGTTGTCGTCATCGAACGGATTGTTACTCACTCGTACTCCTAACCACCCAGCTAGATGGGTCAAGCGCAAGACCAGCGAGCGCGGAACCGTCATGCGATCACGGACCGGCGTCGTCAACATAGCATCGGTGACCTGCAATTCGGCACCAACCCAAGCCCCCGAATAGTTCGGAACGCGTACCCGATCAGCGAATCTCACGGCAGACGTTCATGTCCCGGTGTTGCGCGTCGACCTCCCCATTCCGTCCGCCCGGCGGGTGGCCGGGCGATATACCCAGGCTGCGTGCCGGAACTTGCGACTTGCTCGCGAAGTGTTTGCGAAATTCTTGCGTCCGCACGACCGGCGGCCTGACCAGACCGCGAAAGCGCTTGATCCCTTCGGAGTTTCGGTTCCGCCGCGTAGCGAAGTCCGGCGGCGCCGGACCGCCTTAAAATTCGATACTCAAAAATGCCGCCAATTGCGCGGATAATCCCGGCTATCAGCACAAATGAGGAGTGCACCATGTCCACTACCGCCGCGTCCGCCAAACCCTACAAACTTCTGCAACTGGCACTCGTACTGTTCGGTGCGGTGATGCTGCTCGTCTACCCGCTTGCGGTGATCTGGCCGTCGGGCTGGGCCTGGCACCCCGGGCCGCCCCACCACTCGGACTACTTCATGATGATCGTCGGCGTGTACGCCACGCTCGGGGTATTTCTGATCAACGCCGCGCGGCACCCGGCGAACCATCTGAGCCTGATCTGGTTCGCGGTTTGGTCCAGCCTGGTGCACGCGGTGATCATGGCGGTCGAATCGTTCCACGGCGACCACCAGATGGGGCACCTGTGGGGTGACGTCGCGGCGCTGCTACTGGTGTCCGCCGTCCTGGCGGCACTGGTCCAGGCTTCCGGTCTCAGTGGGAATCGGAATTCACCGACTCCTCCGGAGTCCAGGCCGGCGGTTGCCCCGGGCGACCGGGGAACAGGTAATCGATGAAAGCCGCTGCCGTGGGCTGTGGTTCGTGATTGGCCAGCCCCGGCCGCTCGTTGGCTTCGATGAACACATACTCGGTGCCGGTGACATCGGGCACGAGTAGATCGATGCCGGTAACCGGGATGCCGATGGCCTCGGCGGCTGCCACCGCAACCCGGCACAGCTCCGGGTTCACCTGTGCGGTGACATCGTGGATCGTCCCACCCTGATGCAGATTGGCGGTGTGCCGGACGCGCAGCCTGGTTCCCTGTGGCAGCACATCGTCCAGACCCCAACCCGATTCGGCGACGGTCGCCTCGGTGATCTCGTCGATCGGTATCCGCGACTCGCCTCCGGTGGCCGCTGAACGGCGCCGGCTCTCGGACGCGATCAGGTCCCGGATGCTGTGCTCTCCGGTGCCGATGACTTCCGGCGGCATCCGCAACGCCGCGGCGACGACCCGGCCGTCGATCACCACCAGGCGCAGGTCGTCGCCCTTCATTCGCTGCTCGATCAGGACCTCGGGGTGTTGTTCCCGGGCCCGCGCCAGGGCGGCCGCCAGTTCGCCGGGGCCGTTCTCGGCGGTGACCCCGACGGTGATGCCCTTGCCCTGCTCTCCTCGGGTGGGTTTGACGACGACCTCACCCACCTCGGTCAGGAATTCGTAGTCGGCGTCGTCGAAGGTGGCCAACCGGGCGCGGGCCACGTTGATGCCGACATCGGCGACGAGTCGTCTCGTCAGGCGCTTGTCGTCGCAGCGGCACATGGCGACCGCGGAGGTGAACTCCGACAGCGACTCCCGGGTGATCACGCTGCGCCCGCCGTGGGAAAGGCGTATCTCGCCGGTCTCGGCGTCGAGCACCTCCACCCAGATACCGCGGCGCAGGGCCTCATCGGCGATGATCCGGGCGTAGGGGTTGAGGTCGTCGATCGTCTCCGGCGGCGGGGTGAACAGCGGCTCGTTGATCGCGTTCTTGCGCTTGATCGCCAGCACCGGGACACGGCGGAAACCCAGCTTCTCGTAAAGGCCGATGGCTGCGGCATTGTCGTGCGCGACGGACAGATCCATGTAGGCGCGGCCCTTGCGGCGGAAGTGGTCGGCCAGCGCGCGGGTCAGCGCTTCACCCAGCCCGGGCAACCCGGCCGCCGGGTCCACCGCCAGGCTCCACAAGCTGGACCCCTCTTCCGGATCGGAGAACAGGATCTCGTGGTCGATGCCGGTGACCGTGCCCACCACCGCCCCGTCGTCGTCCCGCACCGCAACCAGGTACGTCAGCGCTTCCACATGCTGATGGTTGTGCCAGATCGTCTCGACCGGCGCCGGCACCATTCCGCAGCGGACATAGACGCGATTCATCGCGTCGGCCTCGCTCTCGTCACGCAGCGTGCGCACCGTGGCGGCGGGCGGCGACGGTACCGCCTCATCCTCGGTGCCGGTGAAGCGGAGGCGATAGGTGTGGCTGGGATCGATGAAAAGCTCGGCCGAGGCCCCGGCGACCACGACGTGGGATTCGCGGGCGTAGATGCAGATGTCGCGCCGCCCGACCGCCTCTTGCCGCAACACCTCGGCCAGCGTGTCGGAGTCGGCGAAGGTCTGCCCGAAAATGATTCGGCCCCAACCCAATTCGAGCGTGACATTCTTTTTCATGGCGGCCACCAGGTCCGGCGGCGACGCGTCGTGCAGAGCCAGCGTGATGGCTTCGGTGTGTTCCTCGTGTTCGTCGTGTTCGTCGTGTTGCGGGGCGGGATCGTTGGTGCTCATGCCGCGGCACCCGTGACGCCGTGCTGCTGCAGCCACATCTCGAGTAGCGCGATCTGCCAGAGCTCGTTGCCGCGCAGCGGGGTCAACCTCCGGTTCGGATCGGCCAGCAGCGCCTCGACCGCGTCGGCGCGAAACAGGCCGCGTTCCTTGGCGACCGGTGCGTAGAGGGCGTCGCGGACCATGTCGAGATAGGGGCCTTCGAGGTGGGTCAGGGCAGGGACCGGGAAGTAGCCCTTGGGGCGATCGATCACCGCGGACGGGATGACCCGGCGGGCAGCCTGTTTCAGGACGCCCTTGCCGTCGTGGGCAATCTTCAGCTCCGGCGGGCAGGTCGCCGCCAGCTCGACCAACTCGTGGTCGAGGAACGGTACCCGCCCTTCCAAACCCCAGGCCATGGTCATGTTGTCCACTCGCTTCACCGGATCGTCGACCAGCATCACCGTGGTGTCGAGCCGCAGCGCCCGGTCGATGCCGCTATCGGCATGCGCCCTGGCGAAATGTTCGGCCACAAATCGCTCGCTGGGATCATCGGCCGCGACCATCTCCGGCGTCAGCAACGCGCGCACGCCCGCCGCGTCGCGGTCGAAGAAGGCCTTGCGGTACGTCGCCACGGCGCCCTCGAGGTTGCCGGCGGCCGGGCCGCCCATCGGCGGGTACCAGTGGTAACCGGCAAACACCTCGTCGGCACCCTGACCGGACTGGACGACCTTCACGTGCCGCGCGACTTCCTGACTGAGCAGGTAGAACGCCACACAGTCGTGACTGACCATCGGCTCGCTCATCGCGCCGATCGCGCCCGCGAGCGCCGGCAGCATCCGCTCGGTTCCGATCCGGATCTGGTGGTGATTGGTGTCGAAACGCTCGGCCACGATGTCAGACCACTTGAACTCGTCGCCCTCGACGCCGCCCGCCGACTCGAAGCCGATGGAGAACGTGGACAGGCCGTGCTGGCCGGCCTCGGCGAGCAGGCCGACGATCAGGCTGGAGTCCACGCCCCCGGACAGCAGGCAGCCGACCGGCACATCGGCGACCAGGCGCCGCTTCACGGCGGTGCGCAAGGACTCCAGCACCGCGTCTTCCCAGTCGGTTTCCGTCCAGTCGGAGCGGTCGGCGCGCCGAGTGAAGTCAGGCGTCCAGTAGGTGGTGCTGTTGCGCCGACCGTCGGGTTCGATCGCGAGCAGCGACGCCGGCGGAATTTTGCGGACGCCCCGCAAGATGGTTAGCGGAGCCGGCACCACCGAGTGGAACGTCATGTAGTGGTGCAGCGCGACCTTGTCGATCCGGGTGTCCACGCCGCCACCGGCCAGCAACGCCGGCAGCGAGGACGCGAACCGGATCCGGTGGTCGTCCTCCGCCAGGTACAGCGGCTTGATACCCAGCCGGTCGCGGCCCAGCAGCACCCGGCCGGTGTCCCGCTCGGCGATGGCGAAAGCGAACATGCCCATCAGGTGGCTGACGAAGTCGTCGCCCCACCGGTGATAGGCCTTCAGCAGCACCTCGCTGTCGCTGTGCGAGAAGAACCGGTAGCCGTGTCCCTCAAGCTCGGATCGCAGCTCCTTGTAGTTGTAGATGCACCCGTTCCAGGCAATCGTCAGGCCCAGCTCGGCGTCCACCATGGGCTGAGCACCCGCCTCGGACAGGTCGATGATGCTAAGGCGGCGATGTCCCAGCGCTACCCGGCCCTGGGACCAGGAACCCGCCCCGTCGGGTCCCCGGGGCGACAGCACGGCAGCCATCGCTGCCACTGCTGCCACATCGGGCACCTGGCCATCAAGTCGCACTTCACCAGCGGCTCCACACACAATTTCGACGATACGGGGGTCGCCGCAGAGATGCGCGCGGTGGGCGAGATGTACCGTTCGAACGTGCAGGTAGACCTGATGACCGTCCCTCAGCCCTTGACGCGGATCGGCGATGTCGCCAAACGTGCGCAGGCCGCCGGGTTCTCCGGTCTGCTGTTCACCGAAACCGGGCGTACCGCCGACCTCAACGCGGCCGTCGCCGCCACCGCGGCACCGGGCCTGGCCCTGTCCACCGGCGTGGCGGTCGCCTTCCCGCGCAGTCCGTTCGTGACCGCCGCCACCGCGTGGGAGCTGCAGGAGGCGAGCAACGGCAACTTCCGGCTGGGCCTCGGCACGCAGGTGCGCACCCACGTCGTGCGTCGCTACGGGATGGCGTTCGAGCGTCCCGGTCCGCGGCTGCGGGACTACGTGCGCGCCGTGAAGGCCTGCTTCACCGCGTTCCGGACGGGCAAACTCGACCATCACGGCGAGTTCTATCAACTGGACTTCATCACGCCGCAGTGGAGCGCCGGGCCGATCGAAGCGCCCGACCCGAAGGTTGACGTTGCGGCGGTCAACCCGTGGATGTTGCGCATGGCCGGCGAAGTCGCGGACGGGGTCCACGTGCATCCCCTCGGCGAACCCGGGTATCTGGCACGTCACGTCGTCCCGAACCTCGCCGCCGGGGCCGAGAGGTCGGGCCGCTTGGCGTCCGACGTCGCGGTCATCGTGCCGGTTATGACGATCGTCGGCGACACCGACGAAGAGCGCCACAGTGAGCGGGAGCTGGTGCGCTCCAGCCTCAGCTTCTACGCGAGCACACCCAATTACGCGTTCATCCTGGACGAGGCCGGATTCGAGGGCACCACCGCCCGCCTCCGCGAACGGCAGAAGGCGGGCGACTTCGCGGGGATGGCCGCCCAGATCAGCGACGACCACATCGCCGCCTTCGCCACCGAATCGACCTGGGACGGCCTGGCGGACGCGCTGGCCGACAAGTACGCGGACACCGCCACTCGGCTGGTGCTGTACAACGCGCTGGGCGATTCGGAGCGTTTCGAACGGTACGGCGAGATCGCGCGACGCATATCGGCCGGCTGAACGGCTATACGCTGAGGGCAAATGCCTGTGCTTCTCCGAGAGGTAGCGAAATGCCTGCACCCACCGCCGAGGTCTTTGACCGCCTGCGTCAACTCGCCGCGATCAAGGACGTCTCCGAGCGCCCGACCAAGACGATCGACGAGGTCTTCACCGGCAAACCGCTGACCACGATCCCGATCGGGACGGCCGACGACGTCGCGGCGGCGTTCGCCGAGGCCCGGGCGGCGCAGACGGAATGGGCCAAACGCCCGGTCGCCGAGCGGATCGAGATCATCAGCCGGTACCGCGACCTGGTCATCGAGAACCGCGACTTCCTGATGGATTTGCTGCAGGCCGAGGCCGGCAAGGCCCGGTGGGCGGCGCAGGAGGAAATCGTCGACCTGATGGCGAACGCGAACTACTACGTGCGTGTCGCAGGCGACCTGCTCAAGCCGCAGCAGGTGCAGTCGCTGCTGCCGGCGATCGGTAAGACGACGGTCTGCTACCAGCCCAAGGGAGTGGTCGGCGTGATCTCACCGTGGAACTACCCGATGACCCTGACGGCGTCGGACTCGGTGCCCGCTTTGCTGGCCGGCAACGCTGTGGTGCTGAAGCCGGACAGCCAAACCCCCTACTGTGCGCTAGCCTGTGCGGAGCTGTTGTACAAAGCCGGCCTGCCGCGGGCGCTGTATGCGATCGTGCCGGGTCCCGGCTCGGTGGTGGGTACCGCGATCACCGAGAACTGCGACTACCTGATGTTCACCGGCTCGTCGCAGACCGGCAGTCATCTGGCCGAGCAGGCGGGGCGGCGGCTGATCGGGTTCTCCGCCGAACTCGGCGGGAAGAACGCCATGATCGTGACGCGCGGGGCCAACCTAGGCAAGGCCGCCAAAGCCGCCACCCGCGCCTGCTTCTCCAACGCCGGCCAGTTGTGCATCTCCATTGAGCGGATCTACGTGGAGAAGGACGTCGCCGACGACTTCATCCGCAAGTTCGGCGAAGCCGTGCGCAACATGAAGCTGGGCACCTCCTACGACTTCTCCGTCGACATGGGCAGCATGATCTCGAAGGATCAGCTGGACACCGTCACCGATCACGTGAACGACGCAACATCGAAGGGCGCCACGGTGATTGCGGGCGGCAAAGCGCGACCCGACGTCGGCCCGCTGTTCTACGAGCCGACCGTACTGACCGACGTCACGCCCGAAATGGAATGCGCCGCCAACGAGACGTTCGGGCCGCTGGTCTCGATCTACCCGGTCGCCGACGTGGACGAGGCCGTCGAGAAGGCCAACGACACCGAGTACGGCCTCAATGCCAGCGTGTGGGCCGGCTCTTCTGCAGAAGGTGAGGACATCGCCGCCCGGCTGCGCTCGGGGACGGTGAACGTCAACGAGGGCTACGCGTTCGCCTGGGGCAGTCTCAGCGCGCCGATGGGCGGCATGGGTATCTCCGGGGTCGGCCGCAGGCACGGTCCCGAAGGCCTGCTGAAGTACACCGAATCCCAGACCATCGCCACGGCTCGGGTGTTCAATCTCGATCCGCCGCTCGGCCTTCCGTCGACGCTTTGGCAGAAGTCGCTGTTGCCGATCGTGCGCACCGTGATGAAGCTGCCCGGCCGGAAGTGAGCCGGCCGGCGGAGCATCGCGATGCGCTAAGCCGGCGGCGGCTGTTGCAACTGGTGGGCGGCGGCGCGCTGAGCGGCGTCGTCGCCGGCTGCGCGACCGCACATCCGAGCCTCGGTCCAAGCACGACCAGTGGCGCCGGCCCCTCCCCCACGGCACCTACCAGCGCGGCGCCTGCCCCACCGCCTGTACCGGCTCCGGCGCCGGCCGCCACCTCGGCAGCGCTACTGTGCCGGGACGCCTGGGGAGCCCGACCGCCACGTCCGGGTGGCACACCGCACACCATCACCCGGTTGACGCTGCACCACTCGGGCGTCGTACTGGGCGACAACCGCAACGCGCCCGGCCGGCTGCGTCAACACCAGCGCTATCACCAAGACCAGCACGGGTGGATCGACATCGCGTATCACGTCAGCGTCGACCGCAACGGCAACATCTACGAGTTGCGGGCAACGGAGTTGGTGGGCGACACGGCTACGGACTACGACCCGACCGGCCACTTCCTCGTGCTGTGCGAGGGCGACTTCGACTCCGAATCCGTTCCCGAACCACAACTGCGCGGGACCGCCGTCGTATTCGCATGGGCCGCACAAAGATTCGGTGTTTCCACGGACACCCTGGCCAGCCACCGGGACTTCGCACCGACGACTTCTTGTCCAGGGGCGAACCTGTACGCCCACCTCACTTCGGGAAGCCTGAAGCGGCGCATCGATGGCCTACTGGCCGCCGGCCCGGTGGATCTGCAACGGAGTTGCGGCGCGTCCGCGGCCGAGGTCGTCGCCGGAATCGAAGCTGGCCGCTGACCGGGGTGCGCCCGGACCCAGAAAAAACCTACGGACAACCGACAAACACTGCCACATTGGCCCCATCTGACACTAGAGTGCTTGCGTGGGCAAAGTCGCGTCAACCAAGACTTGGGGACGCGTGCTGGCAATCGTGGCGTCGCTGGTGCTCTCGGCCGCCATGATCTACGCCCAAGGCATCAAACCCAAGACGCCGTGCTGCACCGAAACCCCCACAGCCGCGCCGCCGGCCAGCCAGGAGAGCAGCACACCGCCCCCCAACGGACCGCAGATCGCCAGCGCCGCCGAGGCGGCGATGCTGGCCGGCAACGCACCAATGGCGGCCCAGGACTTTCAGATCGCGCTGCCGGCGGGCGTCGCACCGGAGTCAGGGCTGCAGATCAAGACCATTTGGGCGGCCCGCGCCATCAGCGTGCTTTTCCCGGAGATCAAGACCATTGGCGGGTTCCGGCAGGACGCCCTGCGGTGGCATCCCAACGGGTTGGCGATCGATGTGATGATCCCCGACCACGCCAGTCCGGAGGGCATTGCACTCGGCGACCAGATAGCCGGATTGGCGCTGGCCAATGCCAAGCGCTGGGGAATCGACCACGTTATCTGGCGGCAGAAGATCTACCTCGGCATCCGCTCGGGAAGTTGGACCGCCGACCTGGGCAACGAAACCCTCAATCACTACGACCATGTCCACATCGCCACCAATGGCGGTGGGTACCCGACCGGGCGTGAAACGTACTTCATTGGATCGATGACGCCGGCGCCGCCGGACTGATCGACATCGCACTCGCGGCTTTGAGATCCGTCGATAACAGGACCGTACCCTGATCTCTTCCCCGGCAGCATCCGCCAAGGTGGGTGGGTGGGTGAAATCTATTTGTTCACAGAGAGTTCGGTGAGCTCGAATTCACAGATGCAAATGAAATGGGCTGACAGGACGCATCCTGCCAGCCCACCCGTGCCAACATGTCAAGCTAGATGGTGGTAACTCCCATGGCTTGGGGCCCCTTCGCGCCTTGGCCGACCTCGAACTGAACCCGCTGGTTCTCCTCGAGTGACCGGTAGCCGCTGCCGCTGATTTCCGAGTAGTGCACGAACACATCCTCGGCGCCGCCGTCGGGAGCGATAAAGCCGAAGCCCTTATCGCTGTTAAACCATTTCACAGTTCCCTGTGTCATACCTTCAACTTCTCTCATTCAAAAGGATGTACCAAAAACACCCTGCCCGAGGGTATCACGCGTGCGAGCACGCCCAAGTCCCCCCGGGCTCGCCATTTTGGTTACAGAAACGCATTGAGCGACAATTTATTTCACTTTGTCCCCGCCGCTTCGCCCTTATTTCGGGTGGCCGGCGTGTATCGTCGGAGACAACACGCGCAGCCCGGCACTGGTGCCCGTCGCAGACACTTGCGTCTGACGATCCGAACACCAGATGTCGGATTGGCGCGAACGGAGGATTTTGTGGCAGAACGGTTTTCGGTGCGTCTGCGCCCGTTCCCCTGGCCTTCTTCCCCTGCTGTCGAGCCGGTGTCGACACCATGAACCGAGCCGTACGCACCCGTCGCCTGGCCAGCCCGGTCCGCGTGGTGCTGGCGAGGGACCTCGCCGGACCACTGGACGGTGCGTGGTGGCCGCATACGGCATCGATCGCCGACGAACTTCCCGAGTTGATCGGTGCCATCTCCCCTCGTCTGGGAGAAATTCGTGCCATTTCCATCAACTGGTCTTCATTGGAGGGTTCGCCGGACCTCGACGCATTGAACACCGTCACCAGGATGGATGCCACCAGGACGGTCGGTCACCAGCGTCTGATGACGATCTCTGGAGCCAAAGCTTCAGCGGGTCTCCTGGTGGTGCCGTGCCGCACCTCTACCGCGCTTGCTGTTGCCGTCATGCGTCAGGCGTCGGGCCTTCCAGTGCTGCCTGCCGATGCTGACCGGCGGGAATTCCGAACGGCGGACGAGATTGTCTGTGCCGCCCGAGCGGAATGCGCGCTCTGGTTCCAGCAATTGGGCGTACCCATAAGGACGCCGGCCGGTGAGTCACACCCCGCCGTGACCGTCTGAATGCCCACGTCGTCCCGAATGCGAGGAGCTTCGCTGGCCGAGCGGATTGCTCTTGACTGAGGACACGACGAGCCGGTTGCGCGCCGAACTGAGGCGAGTCGCCGATGAGGGCGGTCCCGGCGCGGACGACGCCGAAATCGCCTTGGGCAGTGGGCAGATCAGACAGCGACTGAGGTCGTCGATTCTCGCCCTGGCCCGGCACCGCGGGCCGGACAGCAGCATCTGCCCGTCCGATGCCGCCCGCGCGATCAGTGGCCAGACGTGGCGTGACCTGATGCCCGACGCCCGTGAACTTGCGCGGGAGCTGGTGGCAGCCGGTCATGTGGTGATCACCCAGCGCGGTGAGGCCCTCGACCCCAACGCGCAGTGGAGCGGCCCCATCCGGATCACGGCTCCGCGCACACGCGACGCGGACGTACGCTGACACCCATGGCGATCGAATCGACGATGCTTCCGCTGGGCACCACCGCGCCGCCCTTCACGCTCCCCAATCCGGCCACCGGCACCACGGTCAGCCTGGACGCCCTGGCCGGCCCCGCCCTGGTCGTGACGTTCATCTGTAACCACTGCCCGTACGTCCAGCACGTGGCGACGGCGTTGGCCGAACTCGGGCGAGACCTCGCCGATCAAGGTGTCCCGATGGTCGCCATCTCCAGCAACGACGTCGTCACCTACCCGCAGGATGGGCCCGAGCAGATGGTGGCGGAAGCGCAACGACACGGCTGGACGTTCCCGTACCTCTACGACGAGACGCAGGACGTCGCCCGCGCCTTCTCCGCGGCGTGCACGCCCGACACGTTCGTCTTCGACGGGGAGCGTCGGCTCGTCTACCGCGGTCAACTGGACGATTCCCGTCCGAAGAACGGTCTGCCTGTGACCGCGGCTGACGTCCGCGCAGCGGTGGACGCCGTCCTCGCCGGACGGTCGGTCGATCGCGATCAGCGGCCGTCGATCGGGTGCGGCATTAAGTGGCGCTGAGCGTCACCGGTCAATTGTGCGGCGGTAACCGCACCACCTCGACGAAGAATTCGTCGATCCGCCGGACGGCGTCGAGGTACTGGTCGAGGTCGACCGGCTTGGTGACGTAGGCGTTGGCGTGCAGTTCATAACTGCGCGTGATGTCTTCCTGAGCCGATGACGTCGTCAATACGACGACCGGGATGTGCTGCAGGTCCGGGTCGAATTTGACCGTTTGCAAGACGTGCTGGCCGTTGTACTTGGGCAGATTGAGGTCGAGCAGGATCAGGTCCGGGCGTGGCGCGCTGCGGTGGCTTCCGCGCCGGTAGAGGAAGTCCAGGCCCTCCGCGCCATCGCGCGCCACGTGCAGAGTGTCGGCGATCCGGTGATGCTCGAACGCTTCCCGGGTGATCAACTCATCCCCGGCGTCGTCCTCGATGAGAAGCACGTCGATCGGCATCAGCACACCTTTCCGCGAGACGGCCGGCGAAGTTGACTGAGCCTGCCGTTTGAATGTCGCTATAGGTGCTGATGCTCAACATCGACAGCTTCCCGGGTAGTCATCCCTACCGCGAGTACCAGGCTCACCATAACGGTTTGCCGCAAGCCGCGCCGAAGGCGGGAATGCGGATCTCAGCGGCGACGTTGCCGGATGGGCTTGGGTGTGCCGGCGGAAGGACTTCGAGATGGCCGCAACCGGATTCCACGAGGGTGAGCTGGCGGCACAGCGCCGGGCCGGTGTCGAAGCCCAAGCCCAGCGGCTGGAGGGAATGCTCGGCCACGCATCACTGTCGTCGGGTGCTGCCGGGTTCCTAGCTCAGCAGACGTTTGCGGTGATGACGGCGCGTGATCGCGAAGGGCTGTTATGGACTTCACCGCTGACCGCGGCCACCGGATTCCTCCAGGGTCGTGGCGGCGTTCTGAACGTCGGCAGCACGTTCCGCGAAGGCGATCCGCTGAACGGAATCCTTGCCGGTCAGCGGGTTGGCATGATCGCCATCGACTTCGCATCCCGACGACGGATGCGGCTCAACGGTGTCCTCGCCGCCGTCGACGCCGCCGGGATGGTTGTGCAGGTCGACCAGGCATTCGGCAACTGCCCGCAGTACATTCACCCTCGCACCGTCGACGTGCCGACGCTGCGGACAACCCCGCCGACCGGCGCGCGGCACGAGACATCGTTGGGCGAGGCCGACCGGGCGCTTGTCACTGCGGCGGACACCTTCTTCCTGGGCACCACCCACCCCACCCGCGGGAGCGACGCGTCCCATCGGGGCGGGCCACCCGGCTTTGTCATCGTCGACTCCCCCGGGCAGCTGTGGTGGCCGGATTACCCGGGCAACAACATGTTCAACAGCTTCGGGAACCTACTGGTTGACGACGAAGCGGCCCTGTTGTTCGTCGATTTCGAAACTGGTGCCTCGTTGCACGTCTCGGGGCGGGCGCAGGTGCAGTGGACTATTCCTGATGGACCCGGCGCCGACGGCGCGGCTCGCGGTGTCCGATTTCGGGTTGATTCCGTTGTCGCGCTCGGCAATGCGATGGTCAAGGGAGCGGAGCGGTCCAGCTGACCAAGGTCACGCCGCTCGGGAACGTCCTTGGCACGCCGGCCGGCCGGAATCCGGAAAGCACTGTGCCATCGGGAAATAATCTTCGACCCCGGCCCTGTACGTATGGGTAAACGAAGAGCCGGTATTCGTCGACCAGGCCGGCCGCGATCACCGAGTGGCAGAGGGTGATGCTGCCGGTGAGCACGATGTCGCCACCCGCTGCCGCTTTGAGCGTCTTGACGGCGTGCAGGGTATCGCCGGCCAGGATTGTCGAGTTGTCCCACTGTGGGTCAGTGAGCGTGCTGGTCACCACATACTTGGCGACGCTGTTGATGTAGTCGGCGACACCGGTGGGGTCGTTGGTCTGATCCGGCCAGTAGCCGCGGAAGTCCTCGAATGTCTGCCGACCCAGTAGGAGGGCGTCGGCGGTTTGGTCTTGGCGACGCACTTCGGCTATCAGCTCGTCGTCTTGAAAGTGCGGGTCGAACCAATCCTCGAGCATCTCGATCGAGCCGTCGAGCGTGATGTTCTGGGTGATGATCAGTGGGCGCATATGAATACCGACTTCACGTCTGCGCCGGACTCACCGCGCGGGTCTCCGTTAAGCCTGCGCTTGTTCGTCTTCCGGCTGCGCAGGTTCGACATGGACCAGTTTGTTCAAGCCACTCATGGTCAGGACGGAGATCAGCAGCGGGTGCGCGATGAGTTGGATGTGGTCGGCGCGATTGAACAGGGCATTGATGGCGGCGCTGTCGAGATACTCGACCTCGCTGAGGTCGACGGTAAGCCGTTCGCCGGTGCTGGCGGCCTCGCTGGCGGCGGTTCCGAGCGCTTCGTCGAACGCGTCGACATTGCTCAAGTCGATCTCGCCCAGGGCGGTCAGCACGAGCCTTCCGTCCTTGGAGCGCGCATTATCCAAGGTGAGCGCCGTCGGCATCAGTTGATCCTCGTCGCTAAACGCACTGTTGTTCCGGCGGATTCGGGCTCGATGGCGACGTCAAGCATGAGGCCGCGCATCAGCGTGATACCCCGCCCACGGCTGGGGTAACTCGCGGGGTCCGGCGGCTTCCAGGTTCCAGTGTCCGTGATGGTCAGTTCCACGTGATCGTCGAGTGCGGTCGCATCCAGGGTAATGGAACCGCCCGGATAGTGGCGATGCCCATGTTCGATCGCATTCGAAACCGCTTCGCCCGCGGCGATCAGCACCTTCATGGCCTGTTCAGGGTTCACCTTGGCTTTGGTCAACCACCTGCGCAGGGCGGTCCGGGTGGCCGCGAGGTGATCCGGGTGGGCCGGGAAATGAAGCTCCAGGGGGGCAGGGTGGCGATAGAGCATCAAGACCACGTCGTCTTGATAGCCTTCGCTGGGCGCAACCCGGGACATGACCTGATCTGCTAGCTGGTCCAGCGTCGCCGCCCGGCCATCGTGCACGACGCCCGCAACGTTGTAGATGCCTTGTTCGATTGCGGTGCGGCGCCGTTCCACCAGCCCGTCCGTGTAGAGCGCGAGGGTCGAGCGCGCCGACATCGATATCCGCGCTTCGGGGCGGGACCAATCCGTTTTCATCCCCAACACCAGTGAATGGCCCCCGTCAAGCAGTTGGGTGGTGCCGTCGGCGTGAACAAGGATCGGCGGTGGGTGCCCGGCGCTGGAATACACCAGTTCGCCCGTGTCGGGGTTGAGCACCACGCACACCGCGGTGGTGCATTGGGCGCCGGGCAGGCGGGCGGCGAACCGGTCCATTCCGGCCAGCACTGCACTGGGGCTGGAGTGGTCGAACAGCAGCGCACGGCAGGCACTTCGTACCTGTCCCATCACGGTGGCGGCGGCCAGCCCATGACCGACACAATCGCCCACCACCAGCGCAATGCGTCCGTCCTCCAGGTCAACGACGTCGTACCAGTCACCACCGACCTGCAGCGGCGGGCTGGCAGCCTGGTAACGCACCGCAAAGCCGGACGGCAACTCCGAGGGACCCAGGATCGCGTGCTGCAGTGCCAGGGCGGTTTCGCGTTGCTGATCGACCTGGTGCACGCGCTGCAGACCCTGGCCGAGACGGCCGGCCAACACCGTCAGCAGCGTCTGATCTTCCAGGGTGAACAGCCGTTGTGCGGGCAGGTCGATCCGGACGACCAGCACACCGTCGGGATGCTGCAGCGCGATGCCCGCCGTGCCGGGCTCCGTGGCGGTCACGGTGAGCAGGTCGCCGTCGCGCAGCGCGGTGAGCGTTTCCTTCGTTTGCTCCGACAGGTCATCCCAGTAGGCCTCCTCGCCGACTGAGACCACCACCGGCACGGATGCCAGGACCCTCGCGGAGGGATTGCGGGTCGGGAACGTGATCGCCAGAACCCGGCGGGCCCGCCAGAGCCGGCGCAACTCCTCGGCCGCCGCGTGGACCGCATCGTCGACCGTATCCGCCTGGGCGAGCTCCTGGTTTAGCGCATGTTCGCGGCCGGCCGCCAGGGCCAGCGCGATCGCGGCGTGCCGAGCGAAATCGCTGACCAACTGGAGATAGTCATTGTTGAACGGCGACTGGTGCGGTTGACGCGCGACCGCGATCACACCAAGAACCGCGTCATTGGCGATCAGCGGCATGACGATCGCCGAGCGTTCACCGACATCGGTGAATCCCTCGATCGGGTACTGGAAGGAATCCGTGATGAGCGGAAGACCGCGACGCGCGACACCACCCGTGGTGGAGCCGGCCATCGGGACCTGCCGGCCGATGACCTCGGAGGAGTACCGCCCGGCGGTCGCAGCGACGACAAGGGTGTCAACCTCGTCGGCAGGCACGTTCGGCTCCTGCGGTACCAACAAGATCGCTTGCTCCGCTTCGGCCAGCTCCAGGGCCCGGTTCACGATCAACTGCAACGGCCCGGTCTGCGGGTCACCCGAGAGCAGGGCAGTGGTGATCTCCCGACTGGCATTGGTCCACTTGGAGGCTTCCCGTTCGCGAGCGAAGAGCCGAGCGTTGTCGATGGCGGCGGCCGCCGCCGTGGCCAACGCCCGCACCGCGTTTTCGTGAATATCGGAGAACGCGTGTCCTGGCCGGTCATCGCCAAGATAGAGGTTGCCGAATTCAGCTCCCCGCACGGTGATGGGTATCCCCAGCAGCGCCCGCATCGCGGGCACTTGCGCGAGCAACCTGGTCGCTTCCGGGAGGTCGCTCAGGTTGTCGACGCGCATACCGCCGGACACCGGCAAATCGGCCAGTCGCCGTGCCGAGCTGTCGTCCATACCCTCGTGCACGAAGGACACCAGAGTGCCGTCGGATCCTCGTATCCCGAGCGCCCCATATCGCGCACCGGCCAGCTCCATCGCCGCCTTCACCACACGACGCAACGTCACGTCCAGATCCAGGTCCGAGCCGATCTCGACGATGACCCTCAGCAGGTGTTCCAGCTGATCGCGCGCAGCCACCAGCACGTCGATCTGTTCATGGATTTCGCTTGGCAGCTCGCGCTCCTCTTGCCAGGTGAATGCGGATTCATCCCGGTCTTCGTCCATAGATAGAAACCTAATCGGTTGGGTTGGCCTTCTTGCGTTTGGACGCGCTGCGCCACACCCGTGAGAAGCTCCGGCGGAAAACAGCGACCCGCGAGCTCCCGGCCGGTATCTGCGGGCGTACCCAGAATCGGGCTCTTGAAACGTCAGTGCGGTCCGCGGCGCGCCGCGATATCGGTTGCGTCGGCGATGCCGCCGGTCCATACCGCCCCGTGTCCGGTCAGCACGATCTTTGCCTCGGTCGACCTGAGCGCGGTAAGGGATTCAAGTGCCTGAGCGCTGTCGGCCGTGGCGGCCCCGGACACGATCTGCGGGCCCGCCCCGCCCGTGTAGGGGTCCAACGTCACCAGGGCATCACCGGTGATCACTGCGTCTCGGTCCGGGAAGTACAGCGCGGTGTGGCCGAAGGTGTGCCCCGGAGTGAACACCGGCACCGGCTTTCCCGGCACGTCGAGGGGTCGCCCGACGTCGAATACGTGCACGTCATCGATGCCCTTGGTGGCAAGTGCCCCGGCCAGCGTCATCCTGGCGATGATCGGCAACGACTTCGGATGGGTCAGCGGCACCGCCATGCGGTTGCGTTCGTGCCGGTATCGCAGCGGGTGGGCGGCCAATTCTTTCTCGTCGCTGTGCGTCCACACCGGTAGACGCCATTCCTTCTGGATTGCCGCGGCGGCGCCGACGTGATCGAAATGCGCGTGGGTGAGCACCACCGCCGCCACCCGGTCCGGCTGCGCCCCGACTTCGGTCAGCAATCGGCCCAGGTGTGGCCACACACCTGGGAGACCGGCGTCGATCAGGGTGTACTCGCCGCGTTCGCCCTCCACCACGTACAGGTTGACGTATGCATGCTCAATGCGATGGATGCCTTCCGCAGCGTTTCGGTGCAGCGTCGCCATGTTCAATCACTCCCCGGAGCAGAACTCGAACGACTGCAGTACCCGGTGGCGCGTCAAAGAATCACGCTGAAGAATCCCACTAGAAATCAATGTCCCGTCATCGCACGGGAGATACGAGCCCGTCGACGGTCCGCTTGGCCGCTGTCAGCACCTTCTTCCGCGCCGCTGGATCTGGCATCGCACGGGAAACGGACACGGCCCCGACAAGCAGCGCGACGATGCTCCACGCCCGGCGCTCGCGGTCGGCGCGCGTTCCGTCGAGGAGCTCGGCGATCCGGGCGGCCAGTGCGCCGATTTTGCGCTCGTAGGCCTGCTGGGCCGCTTCGCCCGCCCGGGCCACGTCCGCGCTCAGGGCCGGCATCACACAACCGTCTTCCGGCGCCTCAACGTGGGCGAGGGTCAGGTAGTTCGTCAGAAAACTATTCAGCTGCTTACGCCGCTCGGCATCGGTGCCCGACTCAGTAGCGGACAGAAACGGCTCCCCGACCCCGGCCTCGACGACCGCCTCGAGCATCGCTTCTTTGTTGGCGAAGTTGGAGTAGAACGCACCCGAGGTCACTTCGGCGGCGGCGGCGAGGCCATCCACGCCCACCCCGTTGAACCCGGCGACCTTCATCGACCGCATGCCGGCCCGAAGGAGCGAATCACGCGCCTTCGCCTTCTGATCCGGTGGGTATCTCAAGTCATCCTCAACTGCGGCTCTGGGTGAATCTTCAACGCAAGTCTACCCACATAGCATAACCATCGCTATTTCAACGCCCCGCTCAGCTGGCGAACCGCTGTCGATGTTCTGGGAACCTCTTGGCAAAAGAGTTAACAGCTTGCTGCGCGCAACGCACCGGCGACGCATCGCCCGTGTGATTCGGCCACCCGCATCGTCCTCATCGACCGCCGAGCTACATTGCCTGTCAATACGTTTCGCCGGGGACTCGATGCGTCTCACATCCGACCGAACCGCGTTCGCGGTGCGTTATCGCACCGGCTAGCAAAGGTATTGGGCGCAAAAGGACCACCTTGCTGGTCTGTGCGCACTCACGTACGGTTCGTTCCACAACGACCGTTATGTCGTGATCCGCAGACAGGAGCAAATACCACATGGCAGAGCCGAAAGGCATATTGGCCGGTGAGCTGCGCTATGACTTCATCGTTTGCGGGTCAGGCACCGCAGGTGCTGTGGTAGCAGGCCGCCTCGCCGAATGCCCCGGCGTTCGAGTGCTGCTGCTAGAAGCCGGCGGCAGTGACATCTCGCCGACCGTGGCGATGGCCAGGCAATGGCCGCTGAACCTCGGCACGGCGCTGGACTGGAACTTCCACACCATGCCCAGCAATTCGGTGAACGGTCGATCCCTGCAGATGTCGATGGGTCGGGGACTCGGTGGGGGTTCGAGCATCAACGCGATGATCTGGTCCCGCGGGCACCGTTCCGACTGGGACCATTTCGCCCAGGAGTCCGGCGATCCGGCGTGGAGCTACGAGTCCGTGTTGGACATCTACCGGCGGGTCGAGGATTGGCAGGGCGCCCCTGAGCCGCGTTACCGCGGCTCACGCGGTCGCATATTCGTTCAGTCCGCGCACAATCCCCATCCGATCGCCTACGCGATGCTGGACAGCACCAAGTCCCTTGACCTTCCGATATTCGACAGTCCCAACGCAGAGATGATGGAGGGCCCGGGTGGGGCGGCCATCACCGACCTCCTCGTGCGCGGCGACGTCAGGAAGTCGATCGCGCGCGCCTACTTGATGCCGCAGCTCGGTCGTCCTCAGCTCACCGTGCTGACCAATGCAACAGTGACGCAGCTGACTACCGTGGGCACCTGCGTCACCGGAGTGGAGTTCTTGCACGACGGCAACCTGTACCGCGCCGAGGCCGGACGTGAAGTGGTGCTGTCCCTGGGTTCGGTGCACACCCCAAAGGTGTTGATGCAGTCCGGCATTGGCGACCAAGCCCAGCTTCACCAGCACGGCATACCCGTCGTCGCGCACCTGCCCGGAGTCGGGCAGAACTTTCAGGACCACGTCAGATTCGATTGCGTCTGGGAGTCCGAGGAAGCCATCACACCGCACAACAACGGTGTCGAGGCAACCTACTTCTGGCACAGCGACCCGGGACTGGACTCCCCGGACATACAGACGTGCCAAGCTCAATTCCCGACCTCCTCGAGCGTCGAGAACACCAAGCGGTTCCCGCCGCCGCAGGCCGGCTGGAATCTGTCTCCCGCACTCGTTGCGCCCAAGAGCCGCGGCGAGATCCGGCTGACCGGACCAAATCCGCAGGACCCCGTCGAGATTCACGCCCGGCTGCTGTCACATCCCGACGATGTCGAAGCGGCAGTCACGGCCATCGAACTCGCCAGGGCCATCGGCAATTCCGCCGAACTACGGCCCTTCGCCAAACGAGAAGTGATGCCCGGTCCGCTCAAGGGCGTCGAGATGCGGCGCATTGTCCGCGACGCCGCCTCGACCTGTTGGAACCCGTCGGGCACCGCCAAGATGGGTCGGGATGCCCTGGCGGTTGTCGACGGAAGCCTGAAAGTGTATGGCGTGGAACGTCTCCGGGTAGCCGATGCATCGGTCCTGCCGCGTATCACCACTGGCGGCACCCAAGCGCCCTGCGTGATCGTCGGCGAGCGCGCGGTGGAATGCCTGCGTCGCGAGCACGGCCTGCCGGCACCCGGGCAGCACCGGGCGTACGCGTTCAGTTAGTCGTCGTCTTTCTTGTCTTTTTTGTCCTTGTCTTTTTTGTCCTTCTTATTCTTCTTGTCCTTACCTTCGTCCTCGTCGTCCTCGTCGTCCTCGTCGTCGGAGTCGTCGGAGTCGTCCTCGTCGGAGTCTTTCTCGTCGTCTTTGTGGTCGTCGTCTTCGTCGTCGGAGTCCTTGTTGTCTTTATCGTCGGAGCCCTTCGAGTCACTGGACCCCTCGGATTCCTCGGCCTTGTCCGCGTATTTGTCCAGCAACTTGGCCAGGGCGCGAGCCTCATCGGGTGCCAGCAAATCTTCGAACACCTTGTCGTCGCTTTCCGAGATGCGCTCGACGTACACCGAGTCATCCGCCACCCCGACGTCCCACCGGCCACCCTCTTGACGAGCCATTCCATGCCGCCTTTCGACTAGTTATCCGATTGCCAAGCTGTCGCACCGGTTGTTTACCCAATTTCACCTCGCGTTATGACTGCGATCGGTCGACGCCGATTCCCTCGGCCGCAAAATTGACCGTGCCCTCCCGCGCCGGGAGTGACAGGATATTGACGTGGACGAGCGCGATGTCCCTCGCCGGGACGGTCACGGCCGCAGGCAAGCCGCAGCTATCGATGCGCTGTTGGATCGCGCGGTGGCGGCAATCGACAGCGGCGATCGAGCAGCGGCCACCGCTCTGGCGGGGCAGGTGCTGGCCGCCGACGAGGGTAATGCCGACGCCGAGGAGTTGTTGGCGGCCCCGGCCCAGGGCGGTGAGATCCGCCGGTTGACAATACTTTTCGTCGATCTGGTGGACTCCACCGCGTTGTCGACCACCATCGAGCCAGAAACCTATCGCCTAGTGGTCGGCCGGTACCGCGAGCACGTGCTGACGACCGTGAATCGCTTTGGAGGCCACATCGGCTCGACCCACGGCGACGGGCTACTCGCCGTTTTTGGGCACCCGGTTGCGCACGAGGACGACATGCGTCGAGCCGTGCTTGCCGGGCTGGAGATCAACCGTGCGGTAGCCAAATTGAGCACCCAGGTCAAGGCACGCTTCGGGTTCGAAGTGCGGGCGCGGGTGGGCGTGCACCGCGGTGTCGTCTACCTGGATACAACCCAGGCCGACGTGTACGGCCTCGGCGCCAATCTTGCGGCCAGGGTGTGCGGTCTGGCCCCACCTGGCGCTGTCGTGATCTCGGAGGCTGTAGCGCGGCTCGTCCGCGATGCGTTCGAACTCGAGTCCTGTCCCGCGGCACCAGTGAAGGGTGTGGCCGGTCTCATCGATCATTACCGGGTGCTCGGTGAGCGACCGGTACCGGCACGGGTTGCGCAGGGACCGATCGTCGGTCGGTCACGTGAGTGGCAGCAGCTGCAGGACAGTTGGGCGCAAGCACAGGCGGGGCAGTTGGACACGCCGGGAATCGTGTTCTGCGGGGAAGCGGGGATCGGCAAGAGCAGGCTGGCGACAGCGGGCGAGGTACTGGTCAGGCAGTCCGGGAACGCCGTGCTGGAGCTGATCGGATCGCCGTTCCATACCGACGCCGGTATGCACCCCGTGCGTGCGCTGATCGAACGTCATTGTGGCATTGGCCGCCTCACCGCTCCGGCTGAGCGCCTGGCGATGTTGACCGCCGAAATGGTCAGGGTGGGCCTGGACCCGGTCCGCTTCATTCCTTTGCTGGCGCCGGTGCTCAGCATCGACCCCCAACACGGATATCAGGCGGTCCCCGACCAAGGGCCTGAGCTTTACAACCTGATTTCCGAAGCGGTGCAGAGCTATCTGTTGGCCTGGTTCGGCACCGAACCCGGTCTCGTAGTCGCCGAGGACGTGCACTGGTTCGACCCCGCAAGCCTTGAGGTGCTGGGCGGCTTACTCAGCGCGGGCCAGGGCCGCCTGCTGGTGATCGTCACGGGACGCAACCGAGACTGGCTGCCGGATAGGTGGCCGGTAAATGTGTTTGAGCTCCGGCCGTTGACCGAGGACGAAAGCGACGAGCTGATCGCCGCCCTCAATCCGGCATTGACACCGCAGGAGCAGGCCACTGTTCGGTCCCGGTGCGACGGCTTGCCGTTCTACATCGAACAGGTGGTCGCCGGGATCACCGAGGTTGGTGTTCCCGAAGCGCTCTACGAGCCGCTGTTCGCCCGACTCCGCGCGAGCGCCCAGGTGGTGCCGGTGGTGGAGGCGGCGGCCGTCATCGGTCGTTACGTCGATACCGGCCTGCTGCGATCCGTAGTCGACATGAACGATGACGACCTCGACCGCGTCGTCGGCGAACTCGCGGCGGCGCAGGTGCTGGAACCGTGGAAGGCCGACGGTTGGCGGTTCCGTCATGAGCTGCTGCGTGAAGTGGCCGTTGAATTGGCGCCGCCCACCGTTCGCCGAAGACTGCACGCCCGGGTCGGTGACGCCCTATGCAGTGTGGGCGGCGAACCCGACTGGGGATTGGTCGCGAACCACTACACCTGGGCCGAGCGATTCGACGACGCCGCATCAGCTCATCGACAGGCATCAGCGGCAGCACGGCGGCGCGGCGCCCTGACCGAGGCACGGACGCATCTTGGCCACGCGCTGACGCAATTGGACAGATGCCCGCCCAGCCCCGATCGCGACCGCCGGGAGATTGCGCTGCGTTTGGGCCGAGGATTTCTCGCCGGCAGCGCGGTCAGTCCGTCAAGCCCGGTCGTCGCGCCCGACCTGGAACGGTGCCTGCAGCTGGTCGGCGCCGAAGTGCCGACCAATAGCCGCGGCCGGACATCCACCGCGCAGGAGCTTTTCGCGACACTGGGAGTCTTGACCGGTTACTACACGGGGCGTGCGGATTTGAACCGCGCAACTCAAGCACTCGAATTGCTGCGCGCCGCCCTGGATCAATGGCGTCCTGGTTTCTGGCCCCGACTCGCGGCGTGGTCAGGGGTGCTCGCCTTCCTGCGTGGTGAGTTTGCCGACGCCGCCGCACAATTGGAGCTCGCGACCGGCCGCGGAGCGATCGACAACCGGGAGACCGAAACGGTTGGCTTTTTGCCGATCGATCCGATCGTTGCAGCCCGCATTCATCTGGCCTTGCTCCGGATGGTGCAGGGCGATGTTCCGGCCGCCGAGAACGAACTGGCGCTTGCCGCGCGCTGCGTCGAAGGCATCGGCTTTCCGCAGGGCCCCTACAGCCTTGCCTATCTGCGCTTCGCGGAGATTTGGGTGCGTACCGAAGCCGGCCAACTCGACCGCGCGTCGACACTGGCGGCCGAGATGATCGAGGACGCATCGCGGCACGGCTTCGACCAGTGGCGATTGCGGGGCACGATTCAAAGGACCGTCGTCGACGCCCTGCTGACATTCGCCGAAACCGGGCCGTCATCGGCCTTTTCGGATTACGTCTCGCGGGTCAGCGATTCGGTCGATGAACTGCGTGCCGCTGACCTCAACGTCTATCTGCCTTTCTTCGCCGGCGCACTGGCGCGGCTGCTGATCGCCGCCGGACGGTTCGACGACGCCCGAGCCCGCCTCGAGGAGTCGTTGGGGCTGGCGCGCGAGACGGGAATGTGTTTCTACGACGCCGAACTGCAACGGCTGCTTTCACATACCCGGCAGGATCCAGCGCGCCGTGGTGAGGACTTACGGCGCGCGCTGCAGTCGGCTAACCGCCAAGGCGCATACTTGTTCGAATTACGTTCTGCACTAGACGATTTCGAATTGCGTGGGCAAGCTGCGCGATCCGCTCTCGCCGAAGCGATCGGCCGCGTGTCGGCCGAGAGTGCGCTCGTCGAGTCCGTCAAAGCCACTGCGGCGCTTGGCGCAACCTGACGCTGCGTGCTTGGGGAAGATGGAGACGTGCCCGAGGGTGACACAGTGTATGCGCTGGCGCGCCGGCTCGACACCGCACTGCGCGATCGCGTCCTGATCCGGGGCGAACTGCGGGTACCGGCGCATGCGACCGAGGACCTTGCCGGGCATCGCGTGCTCGGTCACGTCACACACGGCAAGCATCTGCTTACCCGGCTGTCTGGTGGCCTGACCTTGCACACGCACATGCGAATGGCAGGGTCGTGGACGGTGTCGGGCTCTGGTCGCTGGTTGCCATCGACCGTCATGCCCGATGTCCGGGTGGTGCTGCGCACGGACCGTCCGGCGGCGTACGGCGTCCGGCTACCCGTGGTCAATTTGTTGCGGACGCGGGACGAGGCGGAGGTGATAGGCCATCTCGGCCCCGACCCGCTGCGTGCGGACTGGGATTTGGCCGAAGCCATCCGACGGGTCGCAGCTGACCCCGACCGGCCGCTGGTGGCCGCGCTACTGGACCAGCGGTGCGTGGCCGGCTTCGGCAATCTGTGGGCCAACGAGCTGTGCTTCCTGCGAGGGCACAGCCCGTGGACAGCGGTGGGCGCTGTCGACGTGTCGGCGTTGCTCGACTTAGGGGCACGCGCGTTACGGCATTCGGCGACCGTCCCCGGTGCGATGCAGGTGACGACGGGAAGACGCCGCAAGAGCGAACAACATTGGGTGTCCGGACGGGCAGGACGGCCATGTTTTCGCTGCGGCACAACCTTTCACGTTGTCGACGAGGTTCCTAACGATCCAGAACGCCGCCGCACGTGGTGGTGTCCGACCTGCCAGCCGGGTCCGCACCCGCCATCTCCGCGATCCCGCACTGACAGCAAACGCCAAGGTTCGGTGTGATGCACTGACAGCAAGGCAATTCCGTCTCGGGCCGACCGTCGGCCACGGCGCATTTTGGGGATTGCATGCTGGGGGAAAGCCGAATGGCTGCACACCGCGGATCGATGCTTCGCACTGCGAATTGGCTGACGCACCTGGCACTTCCGATGCTGGCCCTGTGGCTCCTCCTGAAGCATCCCGCGGTCGACCTGGAATGGGACAATCGGATAGCGCACTTTGTGCTGGTGCTGTCCGCCTCGTCGATAAGCGTGGCACTTGGCGTAGTGATAGCCCGTGCGGCTCGTGCGCGGGACGACGCCCGTCTGTGGCTGGTGTCGCTGGTGTTTGTGACGACTGCCGGGTTCTTCGGTGTTCATGCACTTTTCACGCCAGGAGTGCTGACGGATACGTCCGACGCGGACTTCATGTTTCCGACGCGAATGGGGTTGGTGCTTGCGGGCGTGGTGGCACTGGCGTCCGCCACGACGTTCAGCCCCGCCAGAAGCGCCGGGCTTTGGACGCTGCGCCGCCTGCTGTCCGGGCTGGTCTGGGCATCCATGGCGTTGTGTGCGGTGGTGGTCTACTTCGGAGTACTGGAACGCGTGCCGGACCAGGAGTTGGTCGACAGGGTGGAGCACGATGCGGCGCTGATCGGTGGAGCACTTTTCGCGACGGCAACGGCCGCGTATTTCCCTATCTATCGCCGCCGGCCCGCGGTCGTGTTGATGTCTGTCATGACCGCTTTCGTGTTGCTCGCGGAGGCCTCGGTGGCGCTGGCCGTCGGGATGAGTTGGCATGCCTCGTGGTGGCTTTGGCACCTGCTGATGACGACGGCGTTCTGTTTCATCGCCTACAGCGCTCGAGTCCAATTTCACCGGGAAGGTTCAGCGCGTGGGTTGTTCGACGCCCTCGCGACCCGGGAGACCATTGCCGCGCTGCGCAGCGACTACAGCATGGCGTTGGACGCAATGGTCGACATGATGCAGCGTCGCGAGCTTGGCGAGCAGGTGCCCTCGAGCGCTGTGACCATAGGCCTCGCCGACCGGTTCGGCTTGTCCGAACAGCAGGTCGCCGTTCTCAAACGGGCCGCGGAAGCGCTTGGCGCCGAGCGCGAACAACTTCGCAAGCTCGGCAAGCTGGTTGCAGTGGGCGAGGAATCAAGCGTGATTCAGGACGAGGACGCCTTGCTCGGCCGCGTGATGTCGGCCATCACCGACGCCTTTCCTCGCGATGACATTCGATTGGCCCTGGTGCATGCCGGCGAACTGCACTTCGACGACTCCCCTGGCCCAGACCCCAAGACGTCGGGCGCGGTGACTCTCAAGCTGCCGCTCGAGGTGAAGGGCCAGATCGCCGGAATGATCACCGTCCGGCGACCGGGCGGCGTCTTCCCCGACTCCGATGTCGCGCTGCTGCGCTCGTTCGCCAGTCAGGTCTCAATCGCGCTGGAAAATGCCCGTCTCTACCGTCACCTCAACGACCTCTTTCGCAGTTACATGTCCCCCGCTGTCGCGACCGCGCTGCTCGCCGACCCCGACCAGGCAGGACTGGGTGGCGCGATCGTTGATGCGACGGTGTTGATGGCCGACCTGCGCGGGTTCACCGCGTTCGCCGAAGCTCATTCCCCGGTCCATGTGGTCACCATGCTGAACACCTATTACGGGGCGATCGTTCCGGTGATTCTCGAGACGGGCGGCACCATAACGCAATTCATCGGTGACGCGGTCATGGCGGTGTGGGGGGCCCCAGCGCGGCACACGGATCACGCCCTGCGCGCCGCCCGCGCCGGATTGGCACTGCATGCGGCCGTCGAGCGGGCCGCCGCCGAGCACGACGACTGGCCCCGGTTCCGGGTGGGGATCAACACCGGACCGACATTGGTCGGCAACGTCGGCGCCGCGCAGATGCGCAGTTACACCGCGATCGGCGACACGGTAAACCTGGCCGCGCGGTTGCAGGATCTGGCCAAGCCGGGTCAGGTGGTCGTCGGACACGGGACGGTGGTCGCACTCGGCGAGGCGGCGCGCGTCAGTCAGCGGCGTCGGGCCAAGGTCAAGGGCAGGAGCGAGCCGGTCGAGGTCTACGTATTAGACGACATCTGCTGACGCACAATCCGTTACCCGATCAGGCTTTCTCCTGAGGCACCTCGGGTTCGTAGCCCCCGGGTGGGGTCGGTGCGTTGAGATTGAACCGGACGCCGAGCATCCGGATCACAAAGCACACCGTCCCGGCCACCGCCGCGGCCGGCAGACCGTAGACGTCCAACCGCATGGCGGCCACAGTGATTGCGGCGGCCGCCATGGCGGGGATCGCGTACAAATCGCTGCGCAGCACCGTCGGGATCTGGAGGACAAGCGTGTCGCGGATCGTGCCGCCGCCGACGGCGGTGACGACACCGAGCAGCAGCGCGGGCGCGACTCCGAGCCCGTATTCGACGGCCTTGCTCGCGCCGATGACCGCAAACACGCTCAGCCCGATCGCGTCGAGCACGGTGATCGCCGTGCCCAGCCGGTCCAACCGTCGGCTGAGCGCGAACGCGATCAGCCCGCCGGCCCCGGCCAGCGCGAAGTAACGCCAGTCCCTAAACGTGGCCGGCGGGATGGAGCCGATCAAGACGTCACGGATGACCCCGCCGCCCATCGCTGTGATCAGGCCGAGCGTCACCACCCCTACGATGTCGAGGCGCGCGACTCGTACCGCTGTCAGCGCGCCGTTCAATCCGAAGACGAACGTGCCGGTGAGATCGAGGACGAGGAGTAGCTGGGCTTCGGCGCTCACGTGAAGTGCTTATCACGAGTTCGCCGGTTAACCGCCGTTGACCAACTCCGCGAGGAACTGGGGCAACCGACCGGCGCCGAAGTCGTAGAACCGCGCCCAGAGCGGTTCGATCGAAATCCGCACCATCTTTCCATATGTCGCCCGCACAGTGCGTTCGAACTCTTCGAGTTCGGGCCCGTCCATCGAGTTTCGGGCGGATTCGAGATATTCCTCGGTGACACCGCTGACGGCATCCAGCCTGGCGAGGCCACGCACCAACAGCGCCTTCGCCTCTTCCGGTGTGGATCCGCCGTCGATGGTCAGTGCGACTTGCGGGCGGGATGCCAGTGCGCGGGCTTTGGGTGAGGTGGGGGCAGTGGAGACGACGATGCGCTCGCCGGTCCAGTGGAACCCGACGGGGATCACCCGGGGAAATCCGTCGTGTCCGTTGTAGGCCAGCCGAGCCATGGAAGCCGAGAGCAACTCTTGGGCGCCGGGGTGGCCGAGCTCTTCGGCCAACTGCTGCCTGTTCATCATGTTCGTAGTCCTACCCCGACGTGACCCGAGCGATAACAATCGGCTTATGGCAACCGAACCAACACGCCGGCAGCCCGACCCCAAACGGCCACCTGTCCAGGTTACGCGGGAGGATCTGGAGCGGTTCGGCGACGAGGAGCAGGTGCGCGAGGCGTATGACGAGGGCCGGCTGCGCGACGAGCGACCGCCCCACCACGACTAGCGCGCGGATCGGCCCTGTTGAGCCGCGTCAGCTCTTCCACAATTTGAGCACCCGGGTGTTGCCCTTATCGACGACATAGACGTTTCCAGCCCTGTCCACGGCCACATCGCCGGGCTTGTTTAGGCCAGTGAAAGGCATTTCGATCGGGTCTTTCGCGCCGGAGGGCAACTTCAGGACACGGTTGGTGTCCTCGTCGGCGATATACAGCATGCCGCCACTGTCGACGGCCAGCCCGGCGGGACCTTCAAGCCCGGAGATGGGCGGTTCCAGCTTGCTCGGCTGGCTCCTGTCGGCATCCATCTTCAGCACGCTTGTTTCGGACTTGCCGTAATAAATGATGTCGACAGCAAGCAGATACACCGCGCCGTCTCGGTCAACGGCCATTCCGGCCCGGTTGCTTAGCCAGGCGTCACCGTTCTTTATGTACTCCATCTTCGAGGAACCTGCTGGCAGCTTCAGCAATTGGACGGAGTCCATGCAGTACACGGCGCCCTTGGAGTCAACCGCCACCCGGGTGGGGCGGTTGCCGTCGTTGAAGCCGGTGAAGGGTAGTTCTGTTGGGCTTTTCGCACCGGAGGCCAACTTCAGCACCCGGTTGTTGCCCGTGTCGGCGAGGTATACCGTGCCGGAGCTGTCAACGGCCACACCGTGCGGGTTGTCGAGGCCGGTGAAGGGCAGCTCAACGGCGGTGGTCGAACCCGCTGCCAGCTTCAACACTCGATTGGCTGTTGAGTCGGTTACGTAGACCGCGCCGGAATTGTCCACGGCCACACCGCCGATATCGCTCAAGCCGGTGAAGGGCAGCACCAGCTGGCCCTTTGGCGAATCGTCAGATGAGTTGTGGAACAAGAGGATTGCCGCCATTGCGGTGATTGTCACGATTGCGGCCGCGATGCCGGCGATGATCCACGGCCGAGTGCGCCGGGACTTGACTGGCCGCGGCTGTAGGGGTGGACCCCAGGACGGTGGAGGACGCCGCGGGCCGCTACCGGGGGCCGCCAAGTGTCCCGCCGACGGATGGGGGCCCGGCGGCGGTTCGGGCGGATACGGTTGCGGCGGATGCTGCTCGCGTTCCGAGGGTCCTGGTGGCGAAACCATGGCGCTCTGACGATACGCGCTTGTGCCGGGTACGGCCGCTGTTTGCTGAAGCCTCGCAGTAGCTTTTCCGAGACTTGTTCTCCCGGGCGCTTGCTGAAGGACAATTCGGGCGAATGTCTAAGGTCTGCAACCGCGATCGATGCACTATGCGTGTCGAGATCGCTTTCGCCCCAACACCAGACGGCACGGTTCTCCAATGTTCTTGAGTTCGCCGCTACCGGTGCGGTGGCGATGAGCCAGATGTTCTAGTGCCGTGTCTTCTAGCTACCGACCACCGGAATCGCTTGTCGATCTTGGCGAGGACATCGGCCCGTGGCACGATAATCCGGTCGCGCCGTCCCGCCCGCGACGGCGCCGCGCGGGAAAGGAATTGCCACGGCCTCACGTCGTCCGGAGCTGTCGAGCATGGCGGATGATTATGCCCGACATGCCCTTTCGCAACTTGCCGCCTTCGAGGCCACCCATCCCGCCGTCCTGGCTGCCGCGCAGCAACTTGCGGGCGAGCCGGTGCTTCGGGTGGCTGATCTGGGTGCCGCCGACGGGGTGAACTCGCACGGGCTCATCCGCGATCTCGCGGCGTTACGCGACGGGCAGCCCTTCACCTACGCGCTCGTCGATCTTCCGACGAACGGTTGGAACGTCGCGGCCGGCCATGTGACGGAATCACACCGGCTCGTCGTGATTCCGGCGCGTGGTCAGAGCGGACCAGGGATCGCGGACGAGGGATCCGGCGCACACTTCACTGAGCCGGAAGCTCACGGCGAGGCCTGTCGACAGGCCTTAGATCGGGATCCAACTCCTGCGACGGTCGTCTCCATGGCGGGAATTCCCTTGCATCAGGCGCCTTGCCTGCCGTCAGGCACCGTGCACATCGCGGTGACAGGAACGTGCATGCATTGGGTCCCCGACGCCGCCGGCCTCGCCTCGAGCGGGTCGATCTTCCCTGGCTACCCCGATCATGTGGACGCGGACGAACGCCGCGCTTGGCGTGTCGCGGCGGAGCGGCATTGGCAATGCCTGCTTGAGATGCGCGCAGCCGAGCTCGCGCCGGGCGGGTGGTTCATCGCCGCCATACCGGCCTCCCCCACGCCATGCCCCGACCGGACGGGGCTCTACGTCGAGATCATCGCAGACATGAACCGGCTGCTCGCCGAATGGCGCAACGCGGGCCACATCGGCAGCGCCACCGTGGAGGCGGCCGTCGTCCCGGTCTGGTCACGCACGCTAGACGAGTTCTGCGCTCCCTTCGAGGTGGGTGGCGGGCATGTGAGTGGACTGGAACTCGAAAGCGCCGAATTGTTCCGGCTTGACAACCCCTATTGGCACGACGACGCGGCGGTGTTCGCACGGAACTACGTCAAAAGCATCACCGCCTGGGGCGGGCCGCTGTTCCTGCGTGCGTTCGCGCGCGAAAGTGAGTCACGCGCTGCCGATCTCCTCGCCGACTTCCTCGGCGAGCTCGAGGATCGTGTGGCTAAGGACCCGAGCCGGTATCGCTGGGATTACGTCGAGGCGTTGCTCATTTGCAGAAAGCGGGGTTAGCCCGGCCGGCCGTCTAGGCAGCATCGAAGGGATCGCCGAGCGTGGGGCTTACGGCGGCGTCGAGAGCGATTCGCATACCTGCGGCCCACGCTCGACGCGCCCCCTTCACATCCCTGGTCTTCAGAGTTGCTAAATGGTGTTTAGAGCGGCTCTCCGATGTCGGGCAGTAAGGCGATGTCTTGCGGCTTGCCGTATCGGCGAAACATCTCCGCGGTCTCTCGGACGTTTCTTCTCGCCCAATCAATACTCAAATCACTAAGCACCCGGTACTCGTACTCGAAGCGTCCTGCTCGATCTCCGACCAGTTCGGCGGCCTGATGCGAAACCACGCCCTGGCAGTACCAGTAGAGAAGGTCATCGAGGCTGCGACACGGTCGAAGCCAAGTTTGCCCGTTCGTAATACGTGAAATGGTATGAACCGTCTTCAGCCACAAAGATATTGAGGTCATCGTTGGTTCTCAGTCCGACTTGGATGGGACGGACACCAAGTATCTCTGACAGCCGATTTACCTCGCGCTGCAGTTCGTCAGACTTATCGACCAAGGGGCAGCCCGCCTCGGCGTGCCTTCAGCCCTCGTCGTTCAACTGTGGCTGCATGGCGCCGCCATTGCCGGTGTGAGAGCCTCCAAGGCCGGCCGTTGCCGCCCTGCCCACAGCGCGCCCGTGTAGACGTCCTAGGGGCCGGTCCTGGTGCCGACACCTGTGCCATCACCTCCGACACCGCACGAGCCCGGCGTCAGTATCGTCGAGATCTGGCTGAACGTCTGCACGATTCCATCAACGACGCTCGTGGGCGTAAGCACGTGTCGCATCGCGCACGCCCCGCCATCCGTGTGCTCCCATCCGGTGCCGTTCCACGTCACGGTGCCGCTTTTACCATTCGCCGTCAGCGTCGCGTCACACATAGCGCAGTCCGATGCGAAGTTGATGACGAACGTCGCTGTCGCAGTCCGGAACGTCGATGTGATCGAGTAAGTCCCATTCAGCCTCGGCCCGGCCGGCGGGGGCGGTGGGGGCGGTGCCAGCGGCGCCAACGCTGCGGCAGGTGTCGTCGTCGTAGTGGTCGTCGTCGCCTGAGAGGCAGTTGACTCTTTTGAATGGGGCAGCAGCAGAATGATTGCCGTGATGGCGGCGATGACCGTGGCCATGACGCCTGCGCCGAGTAGTATCTTCCCTTTGCCAGCCCCGGCAGCCGACCCGATGCTCAGCGGCGTCGCGGTTCCCGCCCCCGCCCCGGCAGCCGACCCGATGCCCAGCGGTGTCGCGGTTCCCGCCCCAGCCCCGGCAACCGACCCAATACCCAGCGGCGTCGCGGCTCCCCCCCCACCCCCCGCCACCCCCCCAAAACCCCCCGGCGGAGCGGGCCCCCCCCCAGCCCCCGGCCCCCCCCCCC
>NZ_LZMH01000003.1 GCF_001673635.1 Mycobacterium asiaticum | reverse complement strand
GCCGGCGGCGCCGGCGGTAAAGGCGGCACCGGCGGGGCCGGCGGCGCAGCCGGAACCGGCGGCACCGGCGCCGGCGGGACCGCGGCCTCGGGTGTTCAGGGCGCCGGCGGCACCGGCGGACAAGGCGGGCTGGGCGGCACCGGCGCGACCGGGGTCACCGCGGGCACCACGACCGCCGGACAAAGCGGGCTCACCGGTGGGGTCGGCGGCGCCGGCGGCACCGGCGGCACCGGCGGGGCCGGCGGCACCGGGTCGGTCACCGGGGCGTCCGGGGCCGGCGGGGTCGGCGGCCAGGGCGGTCAGGGCGGGGTCGGCGGCACCGGCGGCACCGGGGTCACAGCCACCACCCTCGGTAATGCCGGCGGCGCCGGCGGTAAAGGCGGCACCGGCGGGGCCGGCGGCGCAGCCGGAACCGGCGGCACCGGCGCCGGCGGCACCGCCGCCTCCGGCACCGGCGGTACCGGAGGCACCGGTGGGACCGGCGGACAAGGCGGCACCGGGGCAAGCGCTGCCGGCACCGGTACGGGCGGCGCGGGCGGCACCGGCGGCGCGGGCGGCGGTGGCGGTGCCGGGGGCAGTGCCGGCACCGGCGGCTTTAATGGTGCTGGCGGCACGGCTGGCAGTGGTGGAACGGGCGGCCAGGGCGGCACGGGCGGGGCGAACACTAGTTCCAGCGGCGTGGGCGGCGCCGGCGGTGTGGGTGGCGCGGGCGGCACCGGTGGCACCGGCGGCAACGCGGGCACAGGCGCCGGCGCAGCCGGCAAGGCCGGCGCTGCCGGAACTGGCGGGCAGGGCGGTACCGGCGGCGTCGGAGGCCAACTGGGTGTCGGCGGTGTCGGAACAGGCGCGGGCGGCATTGGCGGAGCAGGCGGCGCGGGTGGCGCCGGGGGCGTCAACGGCACAGGCACCCCCACCGGTGCGGCGGGTGCAGGTGGCGCAGGTGGGCTCGGTGGCACCGGCGGCTTGGGCTACGGCTTCGGACTGACGGGAGGCGCGGGCGGCGCAGGCGGCGCCGGTGGCATCGGAGGGGCTAACACGACCAGTGGAGGCATCGCAGGTGCGGGTGGCGCAGGCGGCACCGGCGGGGCCGGAGCTTCCGGTGCCGGACCCGGCGGCACCGCCACCGGCGGCGGCGCCGGAGCTGGTGGCACCGGCGGCGCCACCGGTGACGCCATTAGTCAGACCCATGTTGTCGCCCGAGGCACCGGTGGCACCGGCGGGCAAGGCGGCAGTGGCGCGGCATCCGGCGGCGCCGGTGGGACGGGCGGAGCCGCCGGCCTGGGCGGTACCGGAGCGACCAGCGGCGACGGCGGCAACGGGGGTGCTGGCGGTCGGGGCGGCACCGGCGGCATCGCCGACTCAGCCGGAGATATCGGCGGCACCGGCGGCGTAGGTGGGGCCGGCGGCGCTGCTGGTAAAGCCGGCGTCGGCGCCGGCGGCGCCGCGGGAACCGGCGGAACCGGCGGAACCGGTGGCGCGGGTGGCGCGGGCGGCACCGGTGCGGACGGTGCGGCGAACAATCCTGGATCTGCCGGCGGCGCGGGCGGCGCGGGCGGCGCAGGCGGCACAGGCGGCATGGGTATTACCGGCGGCGCGGCCGGTGGCGGCGGTGACGGGGGCGCCGGCGGCGCGGCTGGAGCGGGTGGCGACGCCGGTGGCGGCAGCACTGGCACTGGTAAAGCAGGCGGCGCCGGAGGCATTGGCGGAGCTGGTGGGAAGGCGGGTGCCGCCGGTGCGACGGGCGGCGGTGCCACAGGTGCCGCAGGCACCGGAGGCGTCGGCGGAACGGGCGGAGCAGGCGGGGCGGGCAGCACCGGCGCCGCCGGACCCGCCAACACTGTCGGCTTCGCTGGCGGCGCGGGCGGCACCGGAGGTGCAGGTGGAGCCGGCGGCGCTGGCCTTACTGGTGGCGCAGCCGGCGCAGGTGGTGACGGAGGTGCTGGCGGCGCAGCAGGTGCCGGCGGCACAGGCGGCAGTAGCACTGGTATCGGCAGAGCGGGCGGCACTGGAGGTGCCGGTGGGGCGGGCGGCCAAGCTGGAGCCTCCGGAGCGGCCGGCGGTGGCGCCACCGCCGCGGGAGGCACCGGAGGCATTGGCGGAACCGGCGGGGCCGGCGGCGCGGGCAGCGCCGGCGCGGTTGGCGGAACCGGCAATCCCGGCTTTGCCGGCGGGGCTGGCGGCACCGGCGGTGCCGGCGGCGCCGGCGGCACCGGCGTCACGGGCGGTATCGGCGGCGGAGGCGGCGACGGCGGCACCGGTGGGGCGGCCGGTGCGGGCGGCACAGGTGGCACCACAGCTGGCAGCGGCCCAGCCGGCGGCGCCGGAGGCACTGGCGGAGCGGGCGGTAGCGCAGGTGTTGGCGGTTCCTCCGGCGGTGGGTCGACAGGCGCGGCCGGCACCGGCGGCACGGGCGGGACCGGTGGCACTGGCGGAGCAGGCCGCACTGGCGCCGTCGGTGGGTCCAACAGCCAAGGATCCTCCGGCGGTGCTGGCGGCGCCGGAGGTACGGGGGGCGCTGGAGGCACCGGCGCTGCTGGGGGTGCGGCTGGATCAGGCGGGGACGGAGGTGCTGGCGGTGCGGCCGGGGCTGGCGGCAGCGGTGGCCCTGCCAGCAGTAACAGCCCGGGCACCACCGGCGGCCAAGGAGGCATCGGCGGAACGGGCGGCGCCGCAGGCGCCGCGGGCCTCACCGGCGGTGGCGCCACTGGCGCCGCTGGTACCGGCGGTGTCGGAGGCGCCGGTGGAGCGGGCGGCACCGGTGCAACCGGTGGTGCGGGCGGCTTCAACAGTCCCGGTACCACGGGAGGTGCCGGCGGCACTGGCGGTGCGGGCGGCACTGGCGGCTCAGGCGGTACCGGCGGCACTGCGGGCACCGGCGGGGACGGGGGCGCAGGCGGCGCGGCCGGCGCGGGCGGCACGGCCGGCACCAGCGGCGGCGTAGGCACGACTGGCGGCGCGGGCGGCACCGGCGGAGCCGGTGGGGCTGCCGGTGCGGGCGGCGCCGCCAACGGCAGCGCTGGTGGAACCGGAGCAGCGGGCACCGGCGGCACCGGCGGCGCGGGTGGTGCCGGCAGCGTCGGCGGCACCGGAAACACCGGAAACGCCGGCAGCGGCAGCACCGCGGGGCAAGGATTTGCCGGCGGGACCGGAGGCAAGGGCGGGGCCGGCGGGATTGGCGGCGCAGGAGGCACCGGAGGCGCTGCTGGCGCCGGCGGGGCCGCCGGCAGTGGTGGAGCAGGGGGCGCCGGAGGCGTCGGAGGTTCAAGCACCGCCGGCGGCGGCCGCATCGGTGGCACCGGCGGGACGGGCGGTACTGGCGGCGAAGGCGGTATCGGTGGCGCCGCCGGTGCCACCGGGGGCGGCGTGGGCGCCACCGGCGGTGACGGCGGTGATGGCGGCACGGGCGGTACCGGTGGCAAGGGCGGAGCCGGTCAAGGGGGCAAGAGCGGTGGCGCCGGCGGCACCGGCGGCGGCGGCGGCATCGGCGGCATCGGCGGCACCGGAAGCGGCGGCAGCGGCAACAACGGCACTATCGGCACCGGTGGCATCGGTGGCAGCGCCCCTGTCGGTGCCGTCGGCGGCAATGGAGGCAACGGCGGCACCGGCGGGACCGGCGGCACCGGCGGCCCCGCTTGAATTACGGACAGGTGCACTGTTTTGACGGCCAGACAGCGCTGAAAGGTTCATCGGGTCAAGAGCAAGACGAGCTACAACTGCCCGTTCAACTGAGTTACTCCGATTTCCCATCCGCCGCACGCTTGGCGGATAAAATTTGCCGGTGCCCGACCCGGTGACCGAGCGCCCGGCGATCTGTCTGAACATGATCGTGCGTAACGAAGCGCACATCGTGCACGAGGTACTGGAAGCTGCAGCCCGCTACATCAGCTATTGGGTAGTGGTGGACACCGGGTCGGAGGACGGGACCCAGGACCTGATCCGTGACCATATGGCCAATCTGGGAATTCCCGGCGAACTGCACGAGCGGCCGTGGCTCAACTTCGGCCACAACCGCACCGAGGCACTCAACCTCGCTCAAGGTCACGGCGACTACATCTGGGTGATCGACGCCGACGACACCGTGGTCGGCAACCTTGATCTCACGGAGCTGGGCGCCGCCGATATCTACTGGCTCCGCCATGGAGGTGGCGACGACATCTACTGGCGTCCGCAGTTGTTCCGCGACGGGTTCCCGGTGCGCTATGAGGGCGTCGTGCACGAGCACGCCGCGTGGGACTACGGCTCCTGCGTCGATGTGCGCATCGAGGGCGACTACCACATCGCATCTCGTCGACTTGGTGCCCGCAATCTGGATCCGCAGAAGTATGCGCGCGACCGCGACATCCTGCTCGCCGAGGTCGAGCGCGATCCCGACAATCCGCGGTCCGTGTTCTACCTGGCCCAAAGTTATTTCGACTTAGGCGATTTTGCCAACGCGCGCACTTGGTATGCGCGGCGGGCGGAGATGGGCGATTGGGACGAAGAGATGTACTTCGCGCTGTGTCGGGTCGCGGAGTCGATGGTCCCACTCGGTGAGCCGTGGCCCGATGTCCAGGACGCGTATCTGCGGGCGTGGGAATTCCGTCCGACCCGCGCCGAACCGTTGTATTCCATTGCGCGGCACTACCGGGAGGCGCAGCGCTATCAACTCGGCTACCAGTTTGCGCGAGCCGCCGCCGAGATCCCGTTCCCGGAAGCCGATCGGCTGTTTGTCCGCGCAGACATCTACGCGTGGCGCGCGGCGGACGAGCAGGGGGTGTGCGCCTCGTGGATCGGTAGACAGCCCGAGGCGTTCACGCTGTTCCGACGGATGCTGGCTCTACCCGAGTTGTCCGACGATGACCGGCAACGCTGTGCGGGCAATCGCGACGTGTGTGTAGCCACAATGATCGAGGCCATGTCTGTCTTCCCCGCCGAACAGGTAGAGACCTTAACGCGTCCACTCGCGGATTCTGGCCAATCCGACGTCACTGTCAGTCTGATCGCCGGCCCCGAACTAGAGCCCACCGAACAAACCCTGAACTCGTTCCTGCACTGCTGCACCGACTTCAACCGGATTGATCGCTTCGTGCTTCTCGACACCGGTCTGTCCATCGCCGATCGCGCTCAACTCCGCAATAACTACCCATTCTTGGAATTCATCGACGCCCACTCCGATGACAGGCTCGGAGCCCACCTCGCCCAAATCCGCGCCCGCATTGACGAACGGTTCTGGCTGCACCTGTCCCAGGGCTGGCGGTTCTTCGCCCCCGACACCCTCCTCACCCGCCTAATCGCGGTCCTCGATGCCGAACCGGACGTGTTCCAAGTCGCGGTAAATTTCACCGACGCAACCAATCTCGTCAGTGCCTGCGCACCTGAACACGTTGTCCGCCGCACCCCCGACGCCGGCCGATATTTGTTGACCAACACCACCGCACAAGGCCCGGCGATGTTCGACATCAATCGTCTCGACCGCCTCGGTGACTTCTCCGACACCGACCCTGACCCTCTTATTCACTTCAGCCACCGGGCAACCGCAGTAGGACTACACGCTGCCACCCTCGATGAAGTCCTCTCCATTTCAGGCGAAGACAGTTTCCAGAACCGGCCCTGGGCAACTTCGGCCGCGGATATCGTCAACGAGCTTCTGGCCCTTGGTCGTGGCCGTTACTTCGCCGAACTCAACACTGACGCCCCCGGCCCCATTTTGGTAGCCGTAGCAGCGGGTTCAAAGATCTCCGAAACATACGAACTTGGAAAAGAATTCTTGGTCTCAGATCGCCCAGAAGGTGGTTACGACGTGATCTTCGTCGATCTCCGCCGCGAGCCGAGACATCACGTCGAAGTAATCGAGCGCTGTTTGCGCAAGCTGTCATTCGACGGCGCCCTCGTCGTCGACGGCAGCTGCCCGCCTGGGGACTGGCGCCAACGTGTCGTAGAGGAACCCGGGGCAGGCACAGAACCGACTAGCGAAGTCCGGCAAGCGGTTATCGAATTCCGTCTCCTGCACCCGCAGTGCGAAGTGATTACCGTCGAAGCTGGCTGGGGCTGCACGGTAATCCGACCCAGTTATCAAGCCCCCAAGCAGTCAGATCCCGAATCCGTGCTTCCATTGAGCGGAACCGCGTACGAGCGGGAGCGAAAACTGCTCAATCTGGTTGACTTCGCTACGTTTCGCCGTCATATCGAAGCTGACGCGCTGGAAGCGCACGTCTGAATTGGCCGTGTGACTCGGTGAGCGAGCACCCTGCGATCTGCCTGAACATGATCGTGCGTAACGAGACGCACATCGTGCGCGAAGTGCTCGACGCCGCCGCCCCCCATATCGCCTACTGGGTGGTCATAGATACGGGATCCGACGACGGCACCCAAGATGTCATTCGAAACCACATGGCCTCGTTGAACATTCCCGGCGAACTGTACGAGCGGCCATGGCGCAACTTCGGCCACAACCGCACCGAGGCCCTGGCCCTCGCTCAGGGTCACGGCGACTACATCTGGGTGATCGACGCCGACGACACCGTCGTCGGCGGACTGGACCTCACCCACCTGACAGCTGATGTCTACCTGCTTCGCTGCAAAGACCAGAACGGCGACAGCTATTGGCAGCCATGGTTATTCCGCGATGGGGTGCGTGTGGAATGGGTAGGGGTCACCCACGAGTACGCTGTGTGGGATTACGACTCCTGCGACGCTGCGCGCTTGGGCGGCGAGTATCACATCGACATACGTAACATCGGGGCCCGCAACGTGGCCGGACAGAAGCTGCCGAACGACCGTGATCTCTTGTTGGCCGAGGTCGAAAGGAATCCGGAGGATTCACGGTCAGTGTTCTACCTGGCCGCAACGTATTACGCCATGAGCGATTTCGACAACGCGCGTAAGTGGTATGCGCGGCGGGCACAGATGGGCGGTTGGGATGAAGAGGTCTACTTTGCGCTGTGGCGGGTCGCACAGTCGATGGCCCGACTCAGGGAACCGTGGCCAGCAATTCAAGATGCATACCTGCGGACATGGGAGTTCCGCCCCACCCGCGCTGAACCTCTGTATGCCGTAGGTCGTCATTATCGCGAAGACCATCGATACCGCCTTGGCTACCTGTTTGCCCAGCGTGCCGTGGAAATCCCCTTTCCTGAACAGGATGCGATAGCAGTCGCCGCCGACGTCTATACCTGGCGTGCAAAAGACGAGCAGGCGGTATGCGCCTCCTGGATCGGAAAACAGCCAGAGGCGTTCACGCTGTGTCGACAGCTGATTGAACAACCCGACGTTCCCGACCACGAGCGACAACGCATTACCGGGAACCGGGACGTGTGTGTGCCAACGATGATCGAGGCGGCGTCGCACTACCCCGAGGCCAAAGTGCAGACCTTGCTCGCCAAACCACAAGGCGAAGTCATGGTCAGCCTGATCGCCGGACCCCACCGCCATACCACTGAACTAACACTCAATTCGTTTCTGCACTGTTGCAACGACCTGCCCCAAGCGAGCGGGTTTGTAGCCTTTGACACCGGCCTGTCTGACCAAGACCGCATCGAACTCCAAGAGCGCTATGGATTCCTGGAATTCATCGACATCCACCCGCACGCTGAGCTCAACGACCTTCGCGCCCATATCCTCGGACGGTTCTGGCTGCACCTGGCCGAAGGCTGGCGGTTCTTCGCTCCCGACAGCCTTCTCACCCGCCTCGCGGCCGTGCTCGAGGCTGAACCCGACGTATTCCAGGTCGGCGTCAACTTGAACGACGCGACCAAACTCACCGGCGCCTGCGCACCCGAACACGAAGTCCGCCGCACCTTCAACGCTGGGCGCTACCTCGTCACCGACACCATGGCGCACGGCCCGGCCATGTTTGACACCACCCGCCTCGACCGTGCACCACGCACTGCCACCCTCGACGAAGTGCTGTGCATTTCAACCTGACTTATACGGCTTTAGCGAGAATCTCCATGCAACAGCGGTAACGCTCACTGTTGAAATAACGGATTGGCCGGAATCCGGACTTCTCTAAAACGGCATACAAACGTTCACGTCCGAAGTTGTGATAGTGCTCGATCTCGTACCAGTAGGGATTCAGATCAGCAGCGTTCCAGTAATCCCACAAGGGCGCACTGGCATTCGGCATCGAGACGAGCAGAGTTCCGTCATCCCCGATGAGCTCACGAGCCAACCGCAACGAGTCCAGCGGAAACGGCTGGTGCTCAACGACATCGGCCATGCTGATGACCGTCGGCTTGGACGCGAACCCGACGCTCGAAATCGCCGACTGCAACGTGCCGTGATGTGCGGGCACCCCGAATGCTTGAATGTCCTCGACATTCTTTTTCCGCAAGTCGATGCCAAACACATCGAAACCGAATTCCTTCGCCGTCATAAGCAGCGATCCATTGCCGAATCCCACATCGACCCAGAGGTCGCTGCTGGGCAATCCCGTCACATCGACGACGTGGTTCACCATCCGCGCGGAGATACTCCGGTGCAATTCGATATCAACCCCGACGATTTGCTGATCATCGGTATTCACGAACAGTATTTCCAGTGCCGCGTCGGTGAAGTAACCCTCCGTAAAGGAGTGATCACAATCGGCGCATCGCATCCAGCGCATGAAGGGCTCTAACGGTTCTCGCCATCTCGCGTGCCCAGTGACGTTCGTCGTGCGGGATAGGCTGATATCGGCCGACTGGCAGATCGGACAGGCCGTGTACCTGATTCGCTCGTTTTCCATCCGACCCCGCCCTCACTACAACAGCACACCAATCGTAAGTGATTTGCTAATTTGGCGAGTCGAATCAGGGATCAAGCGGACACGTGCGCAGCATGCACGTCGTCGGCCGGCCGTGCCTCGGTCTGCTCCTTCGCCCAGCGGTAGTCCGGCTTTCCGGCCGGTGAACGCTTCACCTCGTCGACGAACCAAAGGCTGCGCGGCACTTTGTATCCCGCGATTTCCGATCGCACGAAGCTGTCCAGCTCTGCCAGCGAGGGCCGTACCCCTTCGCGGGCTTGCACGACGGCGGCCACATGCTGGCCGTAGCGAGGATCGGGCACACCGACCACCAGCGCGTCGAACACGTCGGGATGGCCCTTCAACGCCGCCTCAACCTCTTCGGGGTAGATCTTCTCCCCGCCGCTGTTGATCGATACCGAGCCGCGACCGAGCATGGTGACTGTCCCGTCCTCCTCGACCAGCGCATAGTCACCCGGAATCGCGTAGCGCACACCGTTGATCGTTTTGAAGGTCTCGGCCGTCTTCTTCTCGTCCTTGTAGTAGCCGACGGGGATGTTGCCCTTCTTGGCGATGAACCCGCGCACTCCCGAACCGGGCTTCACCTCATTTCCGTCCTCGTCGAGCACGACGGTGCGGTGGTCGATGGTCACCCGCGGACCACCACTGTGCGGGGCGTCCTTGGCGACGATGCTGGTACCACCGAAGCCGGTCTCCGACGAGCCGATCGAGTCGGTGATTACTCGATTCGGCAGCAGCTCAAGGAGTTTCTCCTTGATGCTCGGCGAGAACAGCGCGGCAGTCGAAGCCAACAAGAAGAGCGACGACAGGTCGTATTCGTTGCCGGCATCCTGATGTGCCAGCAAGGCATCCAGCAGCGGCCGCGCCATGGCGTCACCGGTGAAGAACAGCAGGTTCACTTTGTGCTTGTGAATGGTGCGCCACACCTCGTCGGCATTGAATTCCGGTGCCAGCACCGTAGTTTGGCCGGAGAACAGCGACATCCAGGTCGCTGACTGGGTGGCGCCGTGGATCATCGGCGGGATCGGGTACCGGATCATCGGCGGGTTGGCGGCGGCAGCCTTGGCCAGGTCGTACTCGTCCTTGACGAATTCCCCTGTCGCGAAGTCCGTTCCGCCGAACAGCACCCGGTAGATGTCTTCGTGGCGCCACATGACGCCCTTCGGGAAGCCTGTGGTCCCGCCCGTGTAGAGCAGATAAATCGCATCGGCGCTGCGCTCGCCGAAGTCGCGCTCGGGCGAGCTGTCGGCGATCGCGGAGTAGAACTCCACTCCCCCGTACCGCTGGAAGTCGCTATCCGACCCGTCCTCGACCACCAGCACCGTCTTGACGTTGGGGGTGTCGGGCAGCACGTTCGCGACGCGGTCGGAGTACTGACGCTCATGCACCAGCGCGACCATGTCCGAATTGTCGAACAGGTAGCGGAGCTCACCCTCCACGTAGCGGAAGTTGACGTTGACCAGGATCGCGCCCGCCTTGATGATGCCCAGCATCGCGATCACGATCTCGATGCGGTTCCGGCAGTAAAGCCCAACCTTGTCGTCCTTCTGCACGCCCTGCTCGAGCAGGTAGTGCGCGAGGCGGTTGGCCTTCTCTTCCAGTTGCGCGTAGGTCAAGTGCTCGTCACCGCAGATGAGGGCTACCCGGTCCGGCACAGCGTCGATGGCGTGCTCGGCGAGGTCAGCAATGTTCAATGCCACGGACACCAAATTAGAACGTGTTACATTTCTTGACAAGCTCACACCCCATGCGGAGGAAGAGGCAACAGCCGTGGCAGAGTCTCCAGCAAACGATTCGGGACCCTCAGAAAAGGACGCGCTGGTCGAGCAGCGCGGCCACACCCTCATCGTGACCATGAACCGCCCACACGCTCGCAACGCTCTGAGCACCGAAATGATGCAGATCATGGTCGAGGCGTGGGACCGCGTCGACAACGACGACGACATCCGGTGCTGCATCCTCACTGGAGCCGGTGGCTACTTTTGTGCCGGCATGGACCTCAAAACGGCGACCAAGAAACCGCCCGGCGACTCCTTCAAGGACGGCAGCTACGACCCGTCGCGCATCGACGCCCTTCTCAAGGGCCGCAGGCTGACCAAACCCCTCATCGCGGCGGTCGAGGGACCGGCGATCGCGGGCGGCACCGAGATCCTGCAGGGCACCGACATCCGCGTCGCGGGCGAGAGCGCCAAGTTCGGCGTCTCGGAGGCCAAGTGGAGCCTGTACCCGATGGGCGGCTCGGCCGTCCGACTGGTGCGGCAGATCCCCTACACGGTCGCCTGCGACGTGCTCCTGACCGGACGGCACATCACCGCCGCCGAGGCCAAGGAGATGGGGCTCATCGGCCACGTCGTCCCGGACGGCCAGGCGCTCACCAAGGCGCTCGAGCTCGCTGAGATCATCGAGAACAACGGGCCGCTCGCGGTCCAGGCAATCCTGCGGACGATCCGCGAGACCGAAGGCATGCACGAGAACGAGGCCTTCAAGATCGACACACAGATCGGTATTCAGGTCTTCCTGTCCGAGGACGCCAAGGAAGGTCCCCGCGCGTTCGCCGAGAAGCGCAAACCTCAGTTCAAAAACCGCTAAACGCAGCCGCCAGGGCCCACGAACCGAACCTGGCTGCGAAATTCAGCACAAAATCTCGCAGCGCCGTTGGTTCGCGGCCAGCGACTACGAGTTGATCGGAGCCGTCGGGGTAAAGACCACCGGCATCGACTCAAGGCCGGACACGAAGTTGGCCGGCCGCAGCGGCAGTGCCGACTCGTCGGCAAGACGCAGGTCGGGCAGGCGCTTCAGAATCCGAGAGGTCATCAGCGACAGTTCCAGCCGCGCCAGTTGATTGCCCATGCAGAAGTGGGTGCCGAACCCAAACGCCAGATGGCTGTTCGGGTTTCGTCGAATGTCGAATTTTTCCGGCTGATCGAACACCGACTCGTCGAAGTTCGCCGATTCGAACAGCAGCATGATCTTCTCGCCCGCATTCAATGCCGTCCCGTGAAACTCCGTGTCCGCGGTCAGCGTCCGGCACATATTCTTGACCGGCGACGTCCAGCGCAGCATCTCTTCGATCGCACCCGGTAACAGCGCGGCATCGCCCACCAGATCCGACCATTGATCGCGGTGCCGTAGCAGCTGCTCGGTGCCCCCACTGAGCGTGTGCCGGGTGGTCTCGTCACCACCGATCAGAATCAGCAGCGTCTCCATGACGATCTCGTCGTCCGACATCCGCTGACCTTCGACCTCGGCGTTGATCAGGATCGAATACAGGTCGTCGGTGGGCTCGGCGCGGCGCTTGCCGATCAGGTCCATGGTGAACGCCGTGTAGGCGGCAAAAGCCTCCATCACCGTCTGAAACTCTGCCGACGTGGGGTCGATGTGCGAACTCAGCCCGCACACCAGATCATCCGACCACTTCAGCAGCATGGCGCGGTCTGACGGCAGCACGCCCAGCATGTCGCCGATCACCGCCATCGGCAGCGGCGCGGCGATGTCACGGACGAAATCGCACTCGCCGCGTTCACACACCGCATCGATCAACGTGTCGCACAACTCCCCGATCGAGGCTTCCTTGTCCTTCACCCGCTTCCGGGTGAAGCCGGAATTGACCAGCTTGCGCCGCACCAGATGCGCGGGGTCGTCCATGTCGATCATGTAGGGCATGCCCGGCTGATCCGGTCGGATACCTCCGGTGCTGGAGAACAACTCGGGGTTGCGCTCGGCGTCCAGAATCGCCTGATACGTTGTCGCGCCGGCCAATCCATTGCGGTCCCGGAACACCGGCTGATTGGCGCGCATCCAGCGGTACGCCTCGCGTGCGGCGACACCGTCGGCGTAGAAATTGCCGTCCGCCAAGTCGATGTTCAGGATCGTCGAAGTCATCTACAGCCTCCAGTTTTCTGCCTCGAGCCCATTACAGTAAGCCTTATGTCTGTCTCGCAACACACCATCGCCGGCACCGTCCTCACCATGCCGGTGGTCATCCGCAAAGCCGACCAGCACTCCGCGATGTTCTCGGTCGACGCCAAAGCGGCGCAGCGCCTGATTGATTACAGCGGTCTGGAAGTCTTCGAGTACCTGCCCGGTCGGGCCATCCTGTTGCAGCTGCTGGTCCGCTACATCGACGGCGACCTGGGCAAGTATCACGAGTACGGCACCGCTTTCATGGTCAACAAGCCCGGCACTCATGCCAGCGGAATCCGGGCGATGGCCAAGGCCGCCACCTTCATCCATCAGCTGCCGGTCGACCAGGAATTCACTTTGGAAGCCGGCCGGACCATCTGGGGCTACCCAAAGATCATGGCGGACTTCAACGTTCGGGAAGGCCGCAAATTCGCCTTCGACGTCAGCGCCGACGGCCGGCTGATCACCGGGATCGAATTCGGCCGCGGGCTGCCGCATCCGGCGCCTGCCCAGCAGTCCCTGACGACGTACTCCCACCTGGACGGAGTCACCCGGGAGATCACCTCGACAATGCAGACGTCGGGCGTGCGGACCCGTCTCGGTGGCGCCCGGATCCGCCTCGGCGACCACCCCTACGCCAAGGAACTGGCGACGCTGGGCCTGCCCAAACGGGCGCTGATGGTCCAGTCCGCGGCCAACGTCGAAATGGTTTTCGGCGACGCACGCGCACTTTGAGACCATCCCCATCGGGCCAATCTAGAACGTGTTCTAGCGGCCCCGCAAGCGTGGCCTCAGGTGAGTGCGGCCAGGTCCCGGACCTGCTCAACGCTGCGAGCACCCACCACCATCATGGTGACTCCTGAAGCCTCCCAGGCCACGATCTGCTTACGCACGTAGTCCAGATCGCCGACGATCATGGCATCGTCGACCAGTTCGTCCGGAATGACCTTCGCGGCTTCGTCCTTGCGGTTCGATCGGAACAGCTTCGTCACGTCGTCGACCACCTCGGAGTAGCCCATCCGGCGGTAGACGTCGGCGTGGAAGTTCGTATCCTCGGCGCCCATGCCACCCATGTACAGGGCCAGGTACGGCTTGACGGCGGCGAACGTTCCGGCCCGGTCGTCGGTCACCACCACCTGCGCCGTCGCGCACACCTCGAAGTCCTCGCGGCTGCGCCGCGCGCCCGGCCGGGCAAACCCCTCGTCCAGCCATTCGTTGTAGGTGTCCGCCATCCGCGGCGAGTAAAAGATGGGCAGCCAGCCATCGCAGATCTCAGCGGCCAGCGCGACATTCTTGGGCCCCTCGGCGCCCAGCATGATCGGGATGTCGGCGCGCAACGGATGCGTGATCGGTTTGAGAGCCTTGCCCAAACCCGTTGTGCCCTCTCCATTCAGCGGCAGCGGGTAGTGCGGTCCAGCGCTGGTCACCGCCTCCTTGCGGGCCCAGACCTGACGAATGATGTCGATGTATTCGCGGGTGCGCGCCAACGGCTTGGGGAAGCGCTGCCCGTACCAACCCTCGACCACCTGAGGGCCGGACACGCCCAGTCCGAGGATGTGCCGGCCGCCGCTGAGGTGATCCAGCGTCAGCGCCGCCATCGCACACGCCGTCGGGGTCCGCGCGGACAACTGCACCACGGAGGTGCCCAACCGCACCCGTTGCGTCGACGATCCCCACCAGGCCAGCGGCGTGTAGGCGTCCGAACCCCACGCCTCGGCGGTGAACACCGCATCGAAGCCGGCCTCTTCGGCCGCGGCGACGAGCTCCGCATGGTTCTCCGGCGGCTTAGCGCCCCAGTACCCGAGTTGCAGTCCGAGCTTCACGATTGTCGCCTCCTTGAAGCGGATGTTGAAACCACTCTTAGAACCTGTTCTACTCGAAGGCGTGACAGCCAGCTCGAGCGGCCCGGCCCTGATCGATCACCCTGAGCCGCCTCTCTCCGCACCGTTAACGTTGTCCTTCGACTACACCCGTTCAGTGGGTCCCACGCTAGGGAAGTTCTTCACTGCACTGCGTGGGCGCCGCGTTCTGGGAGTGCGCGGGTCCGATGGCCGAGTCCACGTGCCGCCGCCGGAATACGACCCGGTCACCTACGAACCGCTGGGCGAGATGGTACCGGTGTCCAGCATCGGCACGGTCGTGTCCTGGACCTGGCAGCCCGAACCGCTCGGCGGCGAACCGCTGGACCGGCCGTTCGCCTGGGCGTTGATCAAGCTCGATGGGGCCGACACGCCCCTGCTGCATGCGGTCGACGCCGGATCGCCGGAGTCGATCAAGACCGGTGACCGGGTGCATGTGCACTGGGCCGACGAGACCGTGGGCGCCATCACCGACATCGCGTATTTCGTGCCTGGCGAGGACGCCGAACCCGAAGGCCAGGAGAGCGACCAAGACCCGGTCTCCATGGTCATCACGCCGGTCTCCCTGACAATCCAGCACACCGCCTCCCACGAAGAGAGCGCCTACCTGCGGGCGATCGCCGAGGGCAGGCTGATCGGTGCGCGGACCGGAGAGAACGGCAAGGTCTATTTCCCGCCGCACGGTGCCGATCCCGCCACCGGCGTGCCCACTACCGAATTCGTCGAGTTGCCGGACAAGGGCACCGTGACGACGTTCGCGATCATCAATATCCCGTTCCAGGGGCAACGCATCAAGCCGCCGTACGTGGCGGCGTATGTGCTGCTCGACGGTGCCGATATCCCGTTCCTGCACTTGGTTGCCGACGTCGACGCGCACGAAGTGCGAATGGGCATGCGCGTCGAGGCGGTATGGCGCCCCCGCGAGGAGTGGGGCTTCGGCATCGACAACATCGAGTACTTCCGGCCGACCGGCGAACCGGACGCCGACTACGACACCTACAAGCACCACCTATAAAGGGCTTACTCACCAATGAGCGAACGCAATGTCGCGGTCGTCGGCTTCGCCCACGCGCCGCATGTCCGCCGTACCGACGGCACCACCAACGGCGTCGAAATGCTGATGCCATGCTTTGCCCAGCTTTACCAAGAGCTGGGCATCACCAAGGCCGACATCGGCTTCTGGTGCTCGGGCTCCTCCGATTACCTTGCCGGGCGAGCCTTTTCCTTCATCTCGGCGATCGACTCGATCGGCGCCGTACCACCGATCAACGAGTCGCACGTCGAGATGGACGCGGCCTGGGCCCTCTACGAGGCTTACATCAAGATCCTCACCGGCGAGGTCGACACCGCGCTGGTGTACGGCTTCGGCAAGTCATCGGCCGGCATCCTGCGCCAGATTCTGTCCCGGCAGACCGACCCGTACACGGTCGCGCCGTTGTGGCCGGATTCGGTATCGCTGGCCGGTTTACAGGCCCGCATCGGCCTGGACTCGGGCAAGTGGACGGCTGAACAGATGGCGCAGGTCGCGCTGGACTCGTTCGCGCATGCCGAACGCAACGACTCCGAGAAGCCCGCCAAGAGCATCGACGAATTGCTCGATCGCCCGTTCTTCAATGACCCGTTACGACGCCACGACATCGCACCGATCACCGACGGCGCCGCCGCCATCGTGCTGGCCGCCGACGGCCGCGCACGTGAACTTCGCGAAAATCCCGCTTGGATAAGCGGAATCGAGCACCGCATCGAAACGCCCGTCATCGGCGCGCGCGACCTCACCGTGTCACCGTCGACCGCAGCGTCGGCGAAGGCCGCCACCGGTGGCGACACCGCGATCGACGTCGCCGAGATTCACGCCCCCTTCACCCACCAGCACTTGATCCTGGCCGAGGCCATCGGACTGTCTGGTTCGACGAAGGTCAATCCTTCCGGTGGCGCGCTGGCCGCCAACCCGATGTTTGTCGCTGGTCTGGAGCGCATCGGATTTGCGGCGCAGCACATCTGGAATGGATCGGCACAGCGGGCGCTGGCGCATGCCACCAGCGGCCCGGCGCTGCAACAGAATCTGGTCGCGGTCCTGGAAGGGAAGAACTGATGGCAGGCGCAGGGGCAAACCTGGCCGCGGTATTGGGCACGGGACAGACCAAGTACGTCGCCAAGCGCAAGGACGTCTCGATGAACGGCCTGGTGCGCGAGGCGATCGACCGGGCGCTCGCGGACTCGGGTTCGACGTTTGACGACATCGACGCCGTCGTGGTGGGCAAGGCGCCGGACTTCTTCGAGGGTGTCATGATGCCGGAGTTGTTCATGGCTGACGCCGTCGGTGCCACGGGCAAGCCACTGATCCGGGTGCACACCGCCGGTTCCGTAGGCGGGTCCACCGGCGTGGTGGCCGCCAGCCTGGTCCAATCCGGCAAGCACCGCCGCGTGCTGGCGATGGCCTGGGAGAAGCAGTCCGAGTCGAATGCCATGTGGGCGTTGTCGATTCCCATTCCGTTCATCAAGCCGGTCGGCGCGGGTGCGGGCGGGTACTTCGCACCGCACGTTCGGTCCTACATCCGGCGGTCCGGCGCGCCCACGCATATCGGCGCGATGGTCGCGGTCAAGGACCGGCTCAACGGTGCCCGTAACCCGTTGGCGCACCTGCACCAGCCCGACATCACCGTCGACAAGGTGATGCAATCCCCCATGCTCTGGGACCCGATCCGCTTCGACGAGACCTGCCCGTCGTCCGACGGTGCCTGCGCGGTGGTGATCGGCAACGAGCAGATCGCCGATGCCCGTCTGGCGGAAGGACATCCGGTGGCCTGGATCCACGCCACCGCGCTGCGCACCGAGCCCCTGCAGTTCTCCGGGCGCGATCAGGTCAGCCCGCAGGCCAGCCGGGACGCGGCCGCCGCGCTGTGGAAGGCCGCCGGCATCACCAGTCCCATCGACGAGATCGACGCCGCCGAGATCTATGTGCCGTTCTCGTGGTTTGAGCCGATGTGGTTGGAAAGCCTCGGATTCGCCCCCGAGGGCGAAGGCTGGAAGCTGACCGAGGCCGGTGAGACCGCAATCGGCGGCCGGCTACCGGTCAACCCGTCCGGCGGGGTGCTGTCGTCGAACCCGATCGGCGCTTCCGGCCTGATTCGCTTCGCCGAGGCCGCAATTCAGGTGATGAACAAGGGTGGCGACCACCAGGTGCCCAACGTGCGCAAGGCGCTTGGACACGCCTACGGCGGGGGCTCGCAGTACTACTCGATGTGGGTGGTCGGACGTGACAAGCCGAGCCAAACCGCATGATGAAATACACCCTCAGCATCGCGTTCAGCCCCGTCGATCAGCTGGTCGAACTGGCCAAGACCGCCGAGGAAGTCGGGTTCGACTCGATCGCCCTGCCGGATTCGATCTTCTACTTCGAAAAGCAGTCCGTCGACTACCCGTACACCGCCGACGGGAAGCGGATGTTCGACGAGAACAGTCCCTGGGTCGATCCGCTGATCCTGGCCGGCACCATGGGCGCAGTCACCTCCAAGCTGCGGTTCTACACCAACGTGATGAAGCTCGGATCCCGAAACCCGTTGCTGCTGGCCCGCCAGGTCGGTTCGGTGGCCAACCTGACCAACAACCGCTTCGGCTTCGGCGTCGGAATCGGCTGGGCACCCGAGGAATTCGAGTGGTGCGGCGTGCCCTACGCGCGCCGCGGCAAGCGTGTCGACGAGATGATCGACGTGATCAAGCTGGTGCTGGCCGGCGGCATGGTCGAATTCCACGGCGAGTTCTACGATTTCGACCGCCTCCAGATGAGCCCCGCCCCTAGCGAGCCGGTACCGTTCTACGTCGGCGGTCACACCGACGTGGCGCTCAAGCGTGCCGTCCGGGTCGGCGACGGGTGGACCAGCGCGATGATGACGCACGCGCAGCTGGATGAAACCATCAGCAAGCTCAAGTCGCTGCTTGCCGAAAACGACCGTGCGGATGACCCGTTCGAGTACCAGGCCGTATGCATGGACAAGTTCGGAGTGGACGGACATCGTGAGCTCGTGCAGATCGGCGTCACCGACTACATCACCATTCCGTGGGTCTTCGATGGGTTGAATTTTGATGCCCCACTGGACAAGAAACAGGACTCACTGAAGCGCTTCGCCGAGACCTACATCCACTCGGGCTGGCAGGACCAGTGAGTCATCCTCACCCGGCCCACGAGGCCGGGCGCCGCTCCCGCGAAGCGGTCGCCGCCCGCGATAAGGACGCCTGGTTGGCGGTGTTCGCCAACGACGCCATCGTCGAAGACCCCATCGGCCCTTCTGCTTTCGACCCCGAGGGCAAAGGACACCGCGGACGCGACGCGATCTCGGCCTTCTGGGACCTGGCCATCGCCCCCACGGACAAGATCGAGTTCGTCTTCCGGGACACCTACCAGTGCGGGAACGAGGAAGCCAACGTCGGGCACATCCTGATCTCCACCGGCGGTTACCAGGTCACCGCCGAGGGCGTCTTCACCTACAAGGCCAACGACGAGGGCCAATTGGTGGCGTTGCGCGCCTACTGGGAGATGGAACGCGCGGCGGCCAGCACCAAGAAGATCGAGCCGTAGCCGCCTTATTCGCTCTCGACCGGCTCCACTCCGGCCAAATGCCGCTGGGCCAGGTCGCGATAGGCCTGCGGATTGACGTTGACCCACATCTCGGCGCCGGTCCCTTCGATCGGGCCCTTCACCTTGGCCGGCGCACCGGTCACGAGCATTCCGGCCGGGATCTGTGTGCCGCCGGTGACCAGCGCGCCCGCCGCCACCATGCAGCGGGCACCGATCACGGCGCCGTCCAGCACGGTGGCGTGATTGGCGATCAGCGCCTCCTTGCCGACGTGTGCACCGTGGATGCAGCACAGGTGCGCCACCGTGGCTCCCGGTCCGATATCGACGGGGATCCCCGGCGGCGCGTGCAACACCGAGCCGTCCTGCACGTTGGCACCTTCCCGGATCACCACCGGTGCGTAGTCGCCGCGCAGGACGGCGTTGTACCAGACCGACGCCCCCGCCTCGACGGTGACGTCGCCGATTAGGGTTGCGGTCGGCGCCACGAAGGCGGTGGGGTCGACTTTTGGTGAACGACCCTCGAAGGAATACAGCGGCATCAATTACATATACCGCAAAGCGCATACGCTGCTGGCTAACACAGCCACACTCGACCGTCGTTGCGGACTCCCGGCACAAAACTGTAACGTGTTCTAATAATCAGCCCGCAATCTGGAGGTGACCAGGGTGAGTACCGACACAAGCGGCGTCGGTGTCCGGGAGATCGACCCCGGCGCCTTGCCGACCAGGTATGCCCGAGGCTGGCACTGCCTGGGCGTCGCACAGGACTTTCGGGACGGCAAGCCGCACTCGGTCAATGCGTTCGGCACCAAGTTGGTGATTTTCGCCGACTCGCACGGCGATCTGAAGGTGCTCGACGGTTACTGCCGGCACATGGGCGGCGACCTGTCAGAAGGCACCATCAAGGGCGACGAGGTCGCTTGCCCGTTCCACGACTGGCGCTGGGGCGGTGACGGCCGCTGCAAGCTGGTGCCGTACGCCAAACGCACACCGAAGACGGCGCGTACCCGCTCGTGGACCACCGACGTACGCAGCGGCCTGCTGTTTGTCTGGCACGACCACGAGGGCAACCCACCCGACCCCGCGGTGCGTATACCGGAGCTCGCCGAAGCCAGCAGCGACGAGTGGACCGACTGGCGGTGGAACAGCATCCTCATCGAGGGATCCAACTGCCGCGACATCATCGACAACGTCACTGACATGGCGCATTTCTTCTACATCCATTTCGGTTTGCCGACGTACTTCAAGAACGTCTTCGAGGGTCACATCGCCTCGCAGTACCTGCACAACGTCGGCCGGCCCGATGTCAACGATCTCGGCACCTCTTACGGTGAGGCGCATCTGGATTCGGAGGCCTCGTACTTCGGGCCGTCGTTCATGATCAACTGGCTGCACAACAAATACGGCGACTACAAGGCCGAGTCGATCCTGATCAACTGCCACTACCCGGTCACCCAGAACTCCTTCGTGCTGCAGTGGGGTGTCATCGTCGAAAAGCCCAAGGGCATGGACGAAAAGATGACCGAAAAGCTGTCCCGCGTGTTCACCGACGGGGTCAGCAAGGGCTTCCTGCAGGACGTCGAGATCTGGAAGCACAAGACCAGGATCGACAACCCGCTCCTGGTCGAGGAGGACGGAGCCGTTTACCAGCTGCGCCGCTGGTATCAGCAGTTCTATGTCGACGTGGCCGACATCCAGCCGGAAATGGTGGAGCGCTTCGAGATCGAGGTGGACACCACCCGGGCGAACGAGTTCTGGAACAAAGAGGTCGCCGAGAATCTCAAGGCCCGCGATGCCGAAGAGCCGCTTTCGGACGAAGTGCCGGCTCAGTAACGCCAGTCACCATGTCTGAGGACCGACCGGACGTTCCCGACGTCGACCGGCTGGCGCGGTCGATGCTGTTGCTGCACGGTGATCACCACGATCACGATGAGCCGCGCACGCAACGCCCGGGTTCCGGAACTTGGTCGAAATCACGGGATTTCAGCAACGATCCGCGGCGTGCGGCCGAGGTCGCCGAGGCCAGCAGAGCAGACCGGGAGCGCTACCTGAGCATCGGCCTGCAACCGGTGGATTGCCGGTTCTGTCACGTCACGGTGACGGTGCGCCGGCTCGGGCCGGGACACACTGCAGTGCAATGGAGTAGCGATGCTTCCCAGCGTTGCGCGCACTTCGCCGAAGTACGGGCCGGCGGCGGCGACCCCGCACGCACCCGCGCCTGTCCGCGGCTGGCCGACAGCATCGAACACGCGGTGGCCGAAGGTGTCCTCGAGCACGACGACACGGACGACTGAGCACGGCCGTCCACCAATCCTGGCGTCAAGCAACGACATTGTCGCTGCAAGGCGGGCGCAGCCTCACATGCCCCTGGGACCTAGGCCCCCACTCACAGCCCGGCGAAGCGCTCCTTGACCGCCTCCGGAGTCAGCCCGTAGTCAGCCAGCGAATACTTGTGCTTAGGAGCCCTGGGTCCGGTCTGGCTCTCCGCGTGGCTGTCTTCCATGGCTTTTCGCGCCTCGTCGGTCAGCGTCAGCCCGAAATGGCGGTACACCTCGGCGACGGTGCCCAGTGGATCGGCGATCAGTTGCTTGTAGTCGACATCGCAGAACTGGGCCGGATTGTATTTGGCCCGAGCGGTATTGAATCGCTCCAGGCCTCGCGACCAGGTTTCCATGGCGTCGGCACCGATCTGGGCTCCGTGGAACGTCGTCGACCACTCTTCGGCCGTGTGCTGAGCCAACGAGCACATGGAGGCCATGATCGTCTCCACCGGCCGGTGGGTCTGAATCACCAGCGCGTCGGGGTAAGTCGCCATCAGCGCGTCCAGCGCGAACAGGTGACTCGGGTTCTTCAGCACCCATCTCTTGTCAGCGTCGTTGAGGCCGATGAGTTGAAGATTGCGGCGGTGCCGTTGGTAGGACGGTGTCCAGTCCTGCTGCGCCAACCATTGGGCGTAGCTGGGGATGTGCGCCAGCGTCTCGTATGACACCGAATGCAGCGACTGCCGCAGCAGCTGCCAGCACTCCTCCAACTCGTAGGCGGCCATGAAATGCAACCCGGTGTAGTCCGGGTTCTTTTCGTGATGCTGGGTGAACTGCGCATCCAGCTGGCGATACCAAGGATTCGAATCCCATGTTTCGCGCGGCGGACGCGGTTGCGGAAACTCGGCCAGCCACAGGTGCAGACCCTGATGCGCCGGGTCGGCCCCCAGCAGCCGGTGCAACGCCGTGGTCCCGGTCCTCGGCAACCCCGTCACGAAGATCGGTTGCTCGATCGGGACTTCGGCATACGCCGGGTATTGCTTCCAGGCGGACTGGGACAGCAGCCGGGCCACCAGCGCACCGCGCAGGAAAAACCGATTCATCTTGCTGCCCAACACCGTCAGGCCGGCCTCGCGCTTGTACGCGTCAAGCAGCACGGCCAGCGCTTCGCGGTAGTTGTCGTCGTCGGGTCCGAAATCGTCCAGCCCGGTCAGCTTGGTCGCCGACGCGTGCAGATCGTCGACAGTGCCGATATCGGTCCGGCCAGCAAGATCGGTCATCAGTTGTGGTACTCCCCGCAATTGACGTCCAGCGTCTGCCCGGTGATACCACTGGACAAATCGCTGGCCATGAACAGGATGGCCGACGCCACCTCATCCTCGGTGGGTAAGCGCTTGAGGTCGGAATTGGCGGCGGTGGCCTGGTAGATTTGTTCGGCGGTGGTGCCGTACTTACCCGCCTGGTGGTTGAAGTAACCCTGCAACGTGTCACCCCAGATATAGCCGGGTGCAACGGAATTGACCCGGATCCCCTGCTCCCCCAGTTCGGTGGCCAACGACTGCGACATCGACAGCAACGCGGACTTGGCCATCTTGTAGGCCCCGTACTTGGCCTGCGAGTGCCGAATCACCATGGAGTTGACGTTGACGACGGAACCTTTCGCCTCGGCCAGCGCCGGAGTGAAGCCCTGGATCAGGCGCAGGGCGCCCAGCGCACTCAACTCGATCGCATCCCGAATGTGCTGGAACGTGGTGCCCGCCAACGGTTTCATCGAGGGAACGCGAAAAGCGTTGTTGATCAGCACATCCGCTTTGCCGTAGGCCTGCTGGGTTGCGTCCACCAGATTCTGAACCTGATCGTCATCGGTGATGTCCGTACGCACCGCCACTGCCTTGCGGCCAAGGTCGACGACCTGCTTGGCCACATCGTCGAGACGGTCCACGCTGCGGGCCGCGAGCACCAGATCGGCGCCCTCGAGCGCACAACGGCGCGCCAGCGTGGTGCCCAGCCCCGGGCCCACACCACTAATCACCACTACCTTGCCGTCGAGCAGATTCGTCATCCCAGCATCCTTGCCGCAATTTGCTGCTGACGCAGCGCAATTCGCGCCCGCCAGTCATCCTCGGAGATCTTGTTGTGCTCGAAATAGGGCAACGCGGCCGGCACGGCGTCGAGGTCCACCAGCTCCACCGTGGGACCGTCCGCCTCGGTGAGCTCCCGCGATACCCGCTGCCAACGGAACTGCAGGTAACCCCGACGATGCGCGAGCGTCTCCACCCAGTTGGTGACGCCGGGGTTCTGGTCACTGACCACAATGCGAACCTTGCCGTCCGGATCCGCTTGTGCCTGAGTGTTGTTCAGCGATGTTTGGTGGTTGATGTAATCCATCGAGATGTACCACATGCTGCCCAGCTGGAAGCCGAGGTAAGGGGCGTCGCTCACCGGCACCGTGATCACCAGGGCCTGATCGGGGCGCAACTCGAAGTGACCGACGGACGAGTACTGGGTCGCCAGCCCGCCCGGCGTGAGTCGGGGCGGCACCATCGTGTTGACCGGGATGTTGAGGTAGAACCACTGCGGGAACTGCAGCCAGGTCTTCACCCGGTTCACCAGCTGCTTCCCCGCTGTCGCGTAACGCTTTTCGATAGCCTGACGAGTCAGCGGGGGCGGCGCGGTGCCTGCGGTGTCCAACCGTTCGATGGTTAATGTGCCCCGCCGGGCACCCCAATCGCCGTACACCTCCCGAATCACCAACTGACCAGGACTGGTCGGTCGCACCCGCCACTCGAAGCTCCCGTCGGGGGCGATGTCGAGTTCGCGGTCGTCGAACGCGGCCTGGCTGGCCGGGACGTTGTCGTCGGTGTATTCCCCGCCGAGCAGCTGAAAGCTCAGATCGGTGGTGGTGCCCCGGACGCCCCTGACCACATAGTCGTGGTCGGGGTGCACCCGGGTGCCGAAGTAGAGGGTGTCGGGGTTGTCCAACCCCATCTTGGTGAACGGCCCCGTGCCGGACTGCAGGAACGGGTGGTCGCGCTCGTAGTCGAACGCCAGATGCATGCACCCGGCGACGCATCCGGCCAGGTATTGCAGGCCTTCGAGGAGGTCGGCTTCGGTCTCGATATGCGGCGCGGCAGCCACCAGTTTCTCGGCTTCCGCGATGGCTTCGGTCAGTACGTCTGAGAAGTGGGGATCGGGCACGGCTTTGACGCTAGAACGTGTTCCTATTTTGAGTCAACCGCGAACATTTTCCCGCGTCGCAGCGATGCTTTTGCACGAAGCCCGATCACCTCATGAGGTGCACTGGTTGGCCAGCGTGACCAGCGCCTGCCGAACGTCCGGGTGCCGGTTGAGGTAGTCAACCAGGTTGGTACCCGAACCCGACGCCTGCGACCGAGCGGTGATCTCCGCCTTCACGTCCGGATGACGGTCCAGATAGCCCTGGACTTGTTCGGACGCCGTCTGACCGAAGGTGGTGTTGCACTGCTGTGGATCCGCGGTTGCCACCGGCATAGCGATCATTGCCGAGACGACGGCGCCCAACAAACCGCCGACCACCAGACCTTTGCTCATGGCCGCTCCTCCTATCCGGGTGCTTGTATTTCGAGGCTACGCGCGCCGCCGCCCGACGCGCGAGGCCTGACGGGGGCGCGCGGGGCCGGACTACGCTCGACTTACATGAGCACTCAAGGTGGAGATTTCGATCCAGCTCGGCGGACGGGTGGATTCCGCCCTCCGCCGCAGACCGGCCGATTTTCGCGCGAAGCGGGACCGCCCGTGCCGGCGCCGGGACCGCCCGACTTCACTCCCGCGCCGCTGCAACGCCAGCGCCCTTCCCGGACGACCGTCGGCGTGATAGCGGCGGTGGTGTTGGCGACGGTGGCGCTGGTGCTTTCATTGATCTCGCTCTTCAGCGAACCCGAGCAACCGCCTGGCCCACCGAAGCCGCCCTCGGTGGCGGACGCGGACAAGGCGCTCTGCCAGGCGATCGGGCCGCTGATGAAGGAGAACGACGACCGCAGCAATGCGTTCCTGGCCACCGGCGAAGCGGGCTCCCCGGAACGTGATGCCGCGCTGCCGAAGTTCGTCACCGACACGCAGGATTGGGCGCGCCGCACCCAGCAGGCACTCGACGGGCATTCGAGCCCACCGCGCTTGTCGACCCGGGCGCTGCAGCGCTACATCGACGACATGCAATTGTTCGTCGCGAGTGTTCGCCCCGGCCCCGGCACGCAATATGACGAGGCCGCCTGGACCGACAGCATCGTGGCCTACGGGGGGACGCTGGCCACCTGCCAACAGCTCGGTATCGGCTGGTGACGTCCCCGGGGCTCAGTAAGGACTGTCAGTAGGGCTGCAGCGGAACCCAAATGCCGTACAACCAGAATCCCCAGCCCTGGTAGTACGGATCCCACACCGGCAGCACGGAATACCCCAGGTAGTTGAGGGTGGGCGCTACCCAGCCCGCCGGTGGCGGCCACGGTCCCCAGCCCCCGTATGGAGCCAAGGCGGCCCTGAGCGGATTACCCCAGCCCAGCGGAGGCGGTGGTGGAGCCCCCCAGCCCCACGGCGCGCGTCCTAGGCCCCACGGTGCCGGACCGCCATGCCACGGCGGCGCTAGCAGGTGCAGACCCGGCCGACGGAAAGCGACGTCCCAGAGCCGATCCCCTACCGGTGCCCACGGCCCGCGGAAATCGCCGCGGAAGTGCCAAGCCGGGCCGCCCCGCCAGCCGGAGCGCCAATTGAGGTTGGCGCCCACCCCGAAGGGTCCGCGCAGGTTGATGCCCAAATCACCGCGTGGGCCCCACCAGCGCCCGAATGGTGGCGCCCCCAGCCCTCGGAAGGGTGCCCGGAAGTTGCCGGCCGCCATGCCGCCCAGGCGGACTCCGCCACGGAAGTCGGCGCGAGGCCCACCCAGTCCGCGGAACGGTCCCCGGAAGTCCACAGCCGGGGCGCCCGTTCCACGGAATGCCCCGCGAACATTGACCCCCGGGCCGCGCAGGCTGCCGTTGACGCCGGCCTTCGGGCCGCCCGCCACACCTAGGCCGCCACGCAACTCGGTCGCCGGAGGCTTGGGACTGCGTCCTTGCGGTCCAGGCCCGCCGTGGCCACCTTGGCCGGGTGAGGTTGCCGGTCCACCGCCGCGACCGCCAGGACCACCGCCGCCGGGACCACCGCCACCGGGACCGTTGCCGCCGCCACCGGCCTGCGGTGCGGGTCCACCACCGTGGCCACCGCCGCCGGGGCCACCACCGCCGGGGCCACCGCCACCGGGGCCACCGCCACCGGGGCCGTGCCCGCCGCCACCAGCCTGAGGCGCGGGACCACCGCCGCCAGGACCACCGCCGCCGTGGCCGCCACCGCCGGGACCACCACCACCGGGACCACCGCCGGTGCCGGGCGCGGGTCC
>NZ_LZMH01000002.1 GCF_001673635.1 Mycobacterium asiaticum | reverse complement strand
CCCGAACGGCTAGTCCGGCGACCGCGGCGCCGAGCGCGACACCCGCGGCCACGTCGCTCGGATAGTGCACGCCCAGCAGTATTCGCGACAGCGCCATCGGTGGGACCAACAGCACGGGCAGCGGCAAACCGGTCACCCGGCCGAGCAGGATCGCCGCGGCTGTCGTCGAAGTGGCGTGCGCCGAAGGGAAGCTGAGCCGGCTGGGCGTGCACTATCCGAGCGACGTGGCCGCGGGTGTCGCGCTCGGCGCCGCGGTCGCCGGACTAGCCGTTCGGGCGGACAGCTCGGTTCGAAAGAGGTGGGTGTGATGAGCGACGACGCGACGAAGGTTGCTGGACCGCCGGGGAACCTGGTCGCCGGGGTGATCAAGGCGATCCGCCCGCGGCAGTGGGTGAAGAACGTGCTGGTGCTCGCCGCGCCGTTGGCCGCGTTGGGCGGTCCCGACCCCTACGACTACAAGAAGTTGGCGTTCCAGGTCACCGTGGCGTTCGTGGTGTTCAGCCTCGCCGCCTCGGCGGTGTACCTGGTTAACGACGTGCGTGACGTCGAAGCGGACCGCGAACATCCCACCAAGAGGTTCCGGCCGATCGCGGCCGGTGTCGTACCCGAATGGCTGGCGTACGCGTTGGCGGTGGCCCTAGGCGCCGGTTCGCTGGTGCTGGCCTTCTGGCTGACGCCGAATCTGGCCGTGGTGATGGCCGTCTATCTGGGCATGCAGCTGGGCTACTGTTTCGGCCTCAAACACCAAGCGGTGATGGACATCTGCATCGTGTCGTCGGCATATCTGATCCGCGCCATCGCGGGCGGTGCTGCCACGAACATCTATCTGTCCAAATGGTTCCTGTTGACGGCGGCATTCGGGTCGCTGTTCATGGTGGCCGGCAAGCGCTACGCCGAGCTGCAACTGGCCGAGCGCACCGGCGCCGCCATCCGCAAGTCGCTGGAGAGCTACACCAGCACCTACCTGCGCTTCGTGTGGACGTTGTCGGCCACCGCGGTGGTGTTGTGCTACGGACTGTGGGCCTTCGAACGCGACGGCCGCAACGGATCCTGGTTCGCGGTGTCGATGATTCCGTTCACCATCGCGATCCTGCGGTACGCGGTGGACGTCGACGGCGGGCTGGCCGGAGAGCCCGAGGACATCGCGCTGCGCGACCGGGTTCTGCAAATGCTGGCGCTGGCGTGGATCGCAACAGTTGGTGCTGCTGTTGCTTTCGGCTAGCGAAAAGTTCAAAGCGTTACAGCAGGCGGCGCTGGCGCGACGGTCGCCGGTGCGGCGGGTCAAATGGCCGGTCTTTCCCTTCGATCTCAGCGTTCGGGTGAGTTTGTGGGTCAGCGTTGCGGTGGTCGCCGTGCTGTTCGGGTGGGGCGCCTGGCAACGCCGCTGGATCGCCGACGACGGATTGATCGTGTTGCGCACGGTGCGAAACCTGTTGGCCGGCAACGGTCCGGTGTTCAATGCCGGCGAGCGGGTGGAGGCCAACACCTCTACGGTCTGGACCTATCTGCTGTACGTGGCCAGCTGGGTGGGCGGCCCGCTGCGCCTGGAATACGTGGCCCTGGCCGTTGCCCTGACGCTGTCCGTGCTGGGCGTGGTGCTGCTGATGCTGGGTACCGCCCGGTTGTTTGCCCCCAGCCTGCGTGGCCGCCGGGCGATCATGTTGCCGGCCGGAGCGCTGGTCTACATCGCCGTGCCGCCCGCCCGCGACTTCGCGACGTCTGGCCTGGAAAGTGGCCTGGTGATGGCCTATCTCGGGCTGCTGTGGTGGATGATGGTTTGCTGGGCGCAGCCGCTGCGGGTGCGTCCGGAGAGCCGGTGGTTCATCGTCGCGCTGGCCTTCGTCGCGGGCTGCAGCGTACTGGTGCGTCCGGAGCTGGCGCTGATCGGCGGGGCGGCGCTGGTCATGATGATGATCGCCGCGCGCAGCTGGCGACGGCGAGGCTTGATCGTGCTGGCCGGCGGCCTGTTGCCGGTGATCTACCAGATCTTCCGGATGGGCTACTACGGACTGTTGGTGCCGGGGACCGCGCTGGCCAAGGACGCCGCCGGAGACAAGTGGTCACAGGGCCTGATCTATCTGTCGAACTTCAATCGGCCCTACGCGCTGTGGGTGCCTGTCGTCCTGCTGGTGCCGTTGGGAATCGTGCTGATGGCGGCGCGGCGCAGGCCCTCGTTCATGCGCCCGGCACTCGCGCCCGATTACGGACGGGTGGCCCGCGCGGTGCAGAGTCCGGCCGCCGTGGTGATCTTCATGGTCGGCAGCGGCCTGCTGCAGGCGTTGTACTGGATCCGCCAGGGCGGCGACTTCATGCACGGCCGGGTGCTGCTGACGCCGTTGTTCTGTTTGCTGGCGCCGGTGGCGGTGATCCCGGTAGCGATTCCCGACGGCAAGGACTTCTCGCGCGAGACCGGCTACTGGTTGGCCGGCGCCGTCAGCGTGCTCTGGCTGGGTGTCGCCGGCTGGTCGTTGTGGGCGGCGAACTCGCCGGGCCTCGGCGACGACGCCACCCACGTCACCTACTCGGGGATCGTCGACGAGCGCCGCTTCTACGCCCAGGCCACCGGTCGCGCGCATCCGCTGACGGCCGCCGACTACCTCGACTACCCGCGCATGGCCGCCGTTCTGGTGGCCCTGAACAACACCCCGGACGGGGCGCTGCTGCTGCCGTCGGGCAATTACACCCAGTGGGACCTGGTGCCGATGATCCCGCCCGGCAGCTCGCCCGGTGTTCCGGCCACCCAAAAGCCGCAACACGCGGTGTTTTTCACCAACCTGGGCATGCTGGGCATGAACGTGGGCCTGGACGTCCGGGTACTGGATCAGATCGGGCTGGCCAATCCGCTGGCCGCGCACACCGAACGGCTCAAGCATGGCCGGATCGGCCACGACAAGAACCTGTTCGCGGACTGGGTGGTGGCCGACGGGCCGTGGGTGAAGTGGCCGCCGGGCATCCCCGCCTACCTCGATCAGCAGTGGGTGGCCGAGGCGGAGGCGGCGTTGCAGTGCCCCGGCACCCGCGCGGTGCTCAACTCGGTCCGGGCGCCGATGACGCCACGCCGGTTCCTGTCCAACCTGCTGCACTCGTTCGAGTTCACCCAGTACCGGATCGACCGGGTGCCGCGGTACGAACTCGCCCGCTGTGGACTGCCGGTTCCCCAAGTCCCGCCGTCCCCGCCGCGGGAGTGAGCACCGGGCGAAATCGGCGGCCGTTCGACGCATTTGCAAATATTTTTTCCGCGACGCGGTCCCGACACCGATTCTGGTACTGCCGTGAGACGGGCAGCAACATCACATCTGCCCTTCACCTGCGCGCACCCGACGTCGGGCACATGCGGAAACACCGATGCGAGACCCGCTTTCGGACTCGTAAACGGCGCCGGATCACGTCCGGATAACGCCGCCAGCGACCTCCTGGAGAAGAGCGGTTTGGGCATCGTGTGGTTGACTACACGAGCACTGCAGCGCCGCGTGCGTGCAGTCTGACCCAAATCGGGACGCGCCCTCCAAGCACAGCGATGCGCAAGGATGCGCCCAAAAGGATGAGGATGAGGAAGCAAGGATGAAGCTTGTTGACAGGTTTCGTGGCGCCCTGACGGGGATGCCGCGCCGTCTCGCTGTGGGAGCCGTCGGTGCGGCCCTGCTGGCGAGTCTGGTCGGTTTCGTCGGCGGCTCGGCGACTGCGAGTGCGTTCTCGCGTCCGGGCCTCCCGGTGGAATACCTGCAGGTGCCGTCGGCGGCAATGGGACGCAGCATCAAGATCCAGTTCCAGAGCGGTGGAGCCAACTCGCCCGCGCTGTACCTGCTCGACGGCATGCGTGCACAGGACGACTTCAACGGCTGGGACATCAACACCCCGGCGTTCGAGTGGTACAACCAGTCGGGCATCTCGGTGGTCATGCCCGTCGGCGGCCAGTCCAGCTTCTACAGCGACTGGTACAACCCGGCCTGCGGTAAGGCCGGCTGCACGACGTACAAGTGGGAGACCTTCCTGACCAGCGAGCTTCCGGCCTACCTGTCGAGCAACAAGCAGGTCAAGCCGACTGGCAGCGCTGCCGTCGGTCTGTCGATGGCCGGTTCGTCGGCGCTGATCCTGGCCGCCTACCACCCCGACCAGTTCGTCTACGCCGGCTCGCTGTCGGCGCTGCTGGACCCGTCCCAGGGCATGGGGCCGTCGCTGATCGGCCTGGCCATGGGTGACGCCGGTGGCTACAAGGCCTCCGACATGTGGGGCCCGAAGGAAGACCCGGCGTGGCAGCGCAACGACCCGTCGCTTCAGGTCAGCAGGCTGGTCGCGAACAACACCCGCATCTGGATCTACTGCGGTAACGGCAAGCCGTCGGACCTCGGTGGCGACAACCTGCCCGCCAAGTTCCTGGAAGGCTTCGTGCGGACCAGCAACATCAAGTTCCAGGACGCCTACAACGCGGCCGGTGGCCACAACGCGGTGTTCAACTTCGACGCCAACGGCACGCACGACTGGCCGTACTGGGGCTCGCAGCTGAACGCCATGAAGGGTGACCTGCAGAGCACGCTGGGTGCGACTCCGGGCGCCGGTCCCGCGACCGCCGCTCAGGTCGGGGTGAACCAGGGCACCGGCACTGGCACCTAAGCCGTCAGGCGTATGAACCGCTGCAAACGGCGGCGACCCACTCGGGTCGCCGCCGTTTGTTATCGGCTTGTCAGCTCCCCTTTATCCCGCCGATACAGGTGTGGTTAGCTACCTTGCGGGCAGGATGGTCGTGCGCGCAGCGAAACACCATGGAGGTGCACATGAGGGGTCTGTCAGTGCTGCTACGGCTGCTCGGCGTTGCCGTGCTGGCAGTCGCTTTCGCTGGGCTGGCGGCCGGGGGATCACTCGGGCTCGCGGGCCATGCCAAGGCGGCCCCGTACGAAACCCTGATGGTGCCCTCGGCGGCGATGGGCCGCGACATCCCGGTGGCGTTCCTGGCCGGCGGGCCGCACGCCGTGTACCTGCTGGACGCGGCCGACGCAGCGCCGGACGTCAGCAATTGGGTCACCGCGGGCAACGCGATGAACACGCTTGCCGGCAAGGGCATCTCGGTGGTGGCGCCGGCCGGTGGCGCCTTCAGCATGTACACCAACTGGGAGCAGGACGGCAGCAAGCAGTGGGACACGTTCCTGTCCAGCGAGCTGCCTGACTGGCTGGCTGCCAACCGTGGGCTGGCGCCCGGCGGGCACGGCGCGGTGGGCGCCTCGCAGGGCGGTTACGGCGCGATGGCGCTGGCGGCCTTCCACCCGGACCGCTTCGGCTTCGCCGGTTCCCTGTCCGGGTTCCTGTACCCGTCGGAAACGTTCACCAACGGCGCGATCCTGGCCGGGTTGCAGCAGTTCGGTGGTGTGGACGGCAACGGCATGTGGGGTGCTCCGCAGCTGGGCCGCTGGAAGTGGCATGACCCGTGGGTGCACGAAGCCCTGTTGGCGCAGAACAACACCCGGGTCTGGGTGTGGAGCCCGACCATGGGCGGTGCCAGCAATCCGGCCGCCATGCTCGGTGCTCAGGACGCGGCGATGGGCAACAGCCGCACGTTCTATCAGCATTACCGCGAGGTCGGTGGCCACAACGGCCACTTCGACTTCCCGGGCGGCGGTGACAACGGCTGGGGTGCGTGGGCCGGGCAGCTCGGCGCGATGTCCGGCGACATCGTCGGCGCGATTCGCTAGCCTTCCCCGATCCGACCTGATGCCGGCACCCTGAGGGCCGGCTGAGAATCCGCGGGAGTGCCCTGACGGGCCGGTACCGTGTATTGAGGTGAGTCAGGGCGCGAAGTGGCGCTCCCGCATCTTTGTGCAGACCACTTGCCCCCATCCGGACACTGTTAGCGGGAGAACATGGCCAACAACGCCCGTCGTAAACGCCACCGACGCCTGGCCTGGCTGGCGGCCGCCTCGCTGGCTTTGGTGGTCGCGCTGGTCATCATCGGCGGAGTGATGCTGTTGCGTCACCAGGACGTGCCGCCCAGCGCGGTGCCGCCGGGCGTGCTGCCGACGGGGCCCACGAGCTCCCACCCGAAGAAGCCGCGTCCGGCCTCCCAGGACGCGTCTTGCCCGGACGTGCAGTTGGTCTCCGTTCCCGGCACCTGGGAATCCTGGCCTACCGACGACCCGCTGAACCCGACGCAGTTCCCGCGGGCCCTGCTGCTCAACGTGACCGGGCCGATCAGCCAGCAGTTCGGCGGCGGCCGGGTGCAGAGCTACACCGTCCCCTACACCGCCCAGTTCCGGAATCCGCTGTCCGCTGATGGCCAGATGACCTACAACGACAGCCGCGCCGAGGGCACCCGCGCGACCGTCAAGGCGATCACCGACATGAACAACAAGTGCCCGCTGACGAGTTACGTGATCATCGGCTTCTCCCAGGGTGCGGTGATCGCCGGTGACGTCGCCAGCGACATCGGCAACGGGCGCGGTCCGGTGGACGAGGACCTGGTTCTGGGTGTGACGTTGATCGCTGACGGGCGGCGTGAAGAGGGGGTCGGCAACAACATTCCCCCGACGCCGCCGGGCGTGGGCGCCGAAATCACACTGCACGAGGTTCCCGTGCTCGCCGGCCTCGGCCTGACCATGACCGGGTCCCGGCCGGGGGGCTTCGGCGACCTCAACGGCCGCACCAACGAGATCTGTGCCGAAGGCGATCTGATCTGCGCCGCCCCGAAAGAGGCGTTCAGTCCCGCCAACCTTCCCACCACGCTGAATACGCTCGCTGGCGGCGCGGGACAGCCCATCCACGCGCTGTACGCCACGACGGACTTCTGGAGTTCGGACGGCCAGTCCGCTACCCAGTGGACGCTGAACTGGGCGCAGGGTGTGCTGGACAAGGCTCCGCATCCCAAGCACGGGTAGAGCTCAGTAGCTGGATTATCTAGCTGGGCTATTAGACACACCGCTCGTGCGGCGGTAAGTCACGCGATCAGGCGTACCTTGTGATTTGGTCTGCCGCTCGCGGCCCCTTAACATTAAGAGAAAATTAAGAGCATGTGGTTGACCCGGTTGGGTCGAAGTTGGCTGAGACACGCGCCGTGCGGAGACGGGCGCTGGTCGGGGCCAAGCCGCGCGTAGAACTTCCGTCGGCCGGGCCGACACCTAGAGAGCTTTTAACAGAGAGGGCGACATGGCGTACCACAACCCGTTCATCGTGAACGGAAAGATCAGGTTCCCGTCCAACACCAACCTGGTCCGGCACGTCGAGAAATGGGCGAAGGTGCGCGGCGACAAGCTGGCGTACCGGTTCCTGGACTTCTCCACCGAGCGCGACGGCATCGAGCGCGACATCCTCTGGTCGGAGTTCAGTGCCCGCAACCGCGCAGTCGGTGCCCGCCTGCAGCAGGTCACCCAGCCGGGTGACCGGATCGCCATCCTGTGCCCGCAGAACCTGGACTACATGGTCTCCTTCTTCGGCGCGCTGTACTCCGGCCGGATCGCGGTGCCGTTGTTCGACCCGTCCGAACCGGGCCACGTCGGCCGGTTGCACGCGGTGCTCGACGACTGCACGCCGTCGACCATCCTGACCACCACCGAATCCGCCGAGGGCGTGCGCAAGTTCATCCGGGCCCGGTCGGTCAAGGAACGACCCCGCGTGATCGCCGTCGACGCGGTGCCCAACGAGGTCGCCCAGACCTGGGTGGAGCCCGACGCCGACGAGAACACGATCGCCTACCTGCAGTACACCTCCGGATCCACCCGCACCCCGACCGGCGTGCAGATCACCCACCTGAACCTGCCGACCAACGTGCTGCAGGTGCTCAACGCGCTGGAGGGCGCCGAAGGCGACCGCGGGGTCAGCTGGCTGCCGTTCTTCCACGACATGGGGCTGATCACGGTGCTGCTGACGTCGGTCCTCGGCCAGAGCTTCACCTTTATGACCCCGGCCGCGTTCGTGCGCCGGCCCGGCCGCTGGATCCGTGAGTTGGCGCGCAAGCCGGGCGAGACCGGGGGCACCTTCTCCGCCGCCCCGAACTTCGCCTTCGAGCACGCCGCGGTGCGCGGCCTGCCCCGCGACGACGAGCCGCCACTGGACCTGAGCAACGTCAAGGGCATCCTCAACGGCAGCGAGCCGGTATCGCCGGCGTCCATGCGCAAGTTCTTCAAGGCTTTCGAGCCCTACGGTCTGCCCGAAACCGCGATCAAGCCCTCCTACGGGCTGGCCGAGGCGACGCTGTTCGTCTCGACCACCGCGCCCGATGCGACGCCGACCGTCATCCACGTCGACCGCGACGAGCTGAACAAGCAGCGGTTCGTGCAGGTGCCGGCTGACTCGCCCAAGGCAGTCGCGCAGGTTTCCGCCGGCAAGATCGGCGTCGACGAGTGGGCGGTCATCGTGGACCCGGACACCGCCAGCGAGTTGCCGGACGGGCAGATCGGTGAGATCTGGCTGCACGGCAACAATCTGGGTATCGGCTACTGGGGCAAGGAAGAGGAGACGGCCAACGTCTTCAAGAACATCCTCAAGTCGCGGATCAACCAGTCGCACGCCGAGGGAGCCCCCGACGACGGACTGTGGGTGCGCACCGGTGACTACGGCACCTACCACGACGGCCACCTCTATATCGCGGGCCGGATCAAGGACCTCGTCATCATCGACGGCCGCAACCACTACCCGCAGGACCTCGAGTACACCGCGCAGGAATCCACCAAGGCGCTGCGGGTGGGTTATGTGGCGGCGTTCTCGGTGCCGGCCAACCAGCTGCCGCAGAAGGTGTTCGACGACCCGCACGCCGGCCTGAAGTTCGACCCCGAGGACACCTCCGAGCAGTTGGTGATCGTCGGGGAGCGGGCGGCCGGTACGCACAAGCTCGAGTACCAGCCGATCGCCGACGACATCCGCGCGGCCATCGCCGTCGGGCACGGGGTGACCGTGCGCGACGTGCTGCTGGTCCAGGCCGGCTCCATTCCCCGGACCTCCAGCGGCAAGATCGGCCGGCGCGCCTGCCGCGCGGCCTACATCGACGGCAGCCTGCGCAGTGGCGTCGGCTCGCCGACGGCGTTCGCCAACAACTGAGCGCAGAACCAAAGCGCAGAACCAAAGGTAGTCAATGTCTGACATCAGCGATTCCCAGGAGAACCTGCCCGCCAAAAAGACGGAGACGGAGATGACCGTCCCGGAGATGCGGCAATGGCTGCGCAACTGGGTCGGCAAGGCGGTCGGGAAGTCTCCCGACGACATCGACGAGTCGGTGCCCATGGTCGAACTCGGCCTGGCCTCGCGCGATGCGGTGGCGATGGCGGCCGACATCGAGGACCTGACCGGGGTCACCCTGTCGGTCGCGGTCGCGTTCCAGCACCCGACCATCGAGTCGCTCGCCACCCGCATCATCGAGGGCGAGCCGGAAACTGACGACGACGACTCCGATGGTCTGGATTGGACCCGCAACGGCCCTGCCGAGCGGGTCGACATCGCGATCGTCGGCCTGTCCACCCGTTTCCCGGGCGACATGAACTCCCCCGAGGAGACCTGGCAGGCGCTGATGGAGGGTCGGGACGCGATCACCGACCTGCCCGAGGGGCGCTGGTCGGAATTCCTCGAGGAGCCCCGACTGGCCGAGCGGGTGGCCAAGGCCCGCACCCGCGGCGGGTACCTGAAGGACATCAAGGGCTTTGACTCCGAGTTCTTCGCGGTGGCCAAGACCGAAGCCGACAACATCGACCCGCAGCAGCGGATGGCGCTGGAGCTGACTTGGGAGGCGCTCGAGCACGCCCGCATTCCGGCGTCCAGCCTGCGCGGTGAGTCGGTCGGCGTGTTCGTCGGCGTCACCAACAACGACTATGGTTTCCTGGCGATCTCCGACCCGACCGTCGCGCACCCCTACGCGATCACGGGTAACTCGGGCGCGGTCATCGCCAACCGGGTGTCCTACTTCTACGACTTCCGCGGGCCGTCGGTCATGGTCGACACCGCGTGCTCGAGTTCCCTGGTGGCGATGCACCAGGCAGTGCAGGCGCTACGCAACGGCGAGGCCGACGTGGCGATCGCCGGCGGCGTTAATGCCCTGGTGACGCCGGCCGTCACGCTCGGCTTCGACGAGATCGGCGCGGTGCTGGCACCGGACGGCCGGATCAAGTCGTTCTCCGCCGACGCCGACGGCTACACCCGCTCGGAGGGCGCCGGCATGGTGGTGCTCAAGCGGGTCGACGACGCCCGCCGCGACGGCGACCAGATCCTGGCCGTCATCGCCGGCAGCGCGGTCAACCACGACGGCCGTTCCAACGGCCTGATCGCCCCCAACCAGGACGCGCAGGCCGACGTGTTGCGCCGGGCCTACAAGGACGCCGGCATCGACCCGCGCACCGTCGATTACATCGAGGCGCACGGCACCGGCACCATCCTGGGTGACCCGATCGAGGCCGAGGCGCTGGGCCGCGTCATCGGCAAGGGCCGTCCGGCCGATCGGCCCGCGCTGTTGGGCGCGATCAAGACCAATATCGGGCACCTGGAATCGGCCGCGGGTGTGGCCAGCATGGCCAAGGTGGTGCTGGCGCTGCAGCACAACAAGCTGCCACCGTCGATCAACTTCGCCGGCCCGAGCCCCTACATCGACTTCGAGGCCACGCGCTTGAAGGTGATCGACCAGCCCGCCGACTGGCCGCGCTACGGCGGCTATGCGCTGGCCGGTGTGTCCAGCTTCGGCTTTGGCGGCGCCAACGCGCACTTGGTGGTTCGCGAGGTCTTGCCTCGTGACGTGGTGGAAAAGGAGGAGCGGGAGCCCGAGGCCTCACCGCAGGCCGCGGTGGTGTCGGCCGGCGGGGACCTGGCTGAGGGTCAGGGTCACTCGCTGCGCTTCGACGAGTACGGCGAAATCATCACCGACGACGCGCCCGTGACCGTCGCCGAGGACGAGCCGGAACTGCCCGGCATCACCGAAGAGGCGCTGGCGCTCAAGGCGGCGGCGTTGGAAGAGCTTGCCACGCAGGAGCTTCCGGCCCCGGTAATCCCGTTGGCGGTGTCGGCGTTCCTGACCTCGCGCAAGAAGGCCGCCGCCGCCGAGTTGGCGGACTGGATGGAGAGTCCCGAGGGCCAGGCCTCGTCTTTGGAGTCGATCGGTAGGTCGCTGTCGCGGCGCAACCACGGCCGTTCCCGCGCGGTGGTGCTGGCCCGCGACCATGAGGAGGCCATCAAGGGCCTGCGCGCGATCGCCGAAGGCAAGCAACGGCCCAACGTCTTCAGCGCCGACGGGCCGGTGACCAACGGCCCGGTGTGGGTGCTGGCCGGATTCGGTGCGCAGCACCGCAAGATGGGCAAGAGCCTGTATCTGCGCAACGAGGTGTTCGCCGAGTGGATCGAGAAGGTCGACGCGCTGATCCAGGACGAGCTGGGTTACTCGGTGCTCGAGCTGATCCTGGACGACTCGCAGGACTACGGCATCGAGACCACGCAGGTCACCATCTTCGCGATCCAGATCGCGCTGGGCGAGTTGCTCAAGCACCACGGCGCCAAGCCCGCGGCGGTCGTCGGGCAGTCGCTGGGCGAGGCCGCATCGGCGTACTTCGCCGGCGGCCTGTCGTTGCACGACGCCACCCGCACCATCTGCTCGCGCTCGCACCTGATGGGCGAGGGCGAGGCGATGCTGTTCGGTGAGTACATCCGGTTGATGGCGCTGGTGGAGTACTCCGCCGACGAGATCAAGACGGTGTTCTCCGACTTCCCCGACCTGGAGGTGTGCGTCTACGCCGCACCCACCCAGACCGTGATCGGCGGCCCGCCCGACCAGGTGGACGCGATCATCGCCAGGGCGGAATCCGAGGGCAAGTTCGCTCGCAAGTTCCAGACCAAGGGCGCCAGCCACACCCAGCAGATGGATCCGCTACTCGGTGAGCTCGCCGCCGAACTGCAGGGCATCAAGCCGATGAGCCCCACGTGCGGCATCTACTCGACCGTGCACGAAGGCAGCTACATCAAGCCCGGCAGCGACCCGATCCACGACGTGGACTACTGGAAGAAGGGTCTGCGGCACAGCGTCTACTTCACCCACGGCATCCGTAACGCGGTGGACAGCGGGCACACCACCTTCCTCGAGCTCGCGCCCAATCCGGTGGCGCTGATGCAGGTGGGGCTGACCACGGCGTCGGCCGGTCTGCACGACGCGCAGCTGATCCCGACGCTGGCCCGCAAGCAGGACGAGGTCGAGTCGATGGTCTCGGCAATGGCCCAGCTCTACGTGCACGGCCACGACCTCGATGTGCGCACGCTGTTCGCCCGCGCCAACGGGCCCGAGGATTACGCGAACATTCCGCCGACCCGGTTCAAGCGCAAAAAGCACTGGCTGCCCGTGCACTTCTCCGGCGATGCGTCGGTGATGATTCCCGGCAACCATGTCGCGCTGCCGGACGGCAGGCACGTCTGGGAGTACGCGCCGCGGGACGGCCAGGCCGACCTGGTCGCGTTAGTGAAGGCGGCCGCCACTCAGGTGCTGCCGGACGCCACGTTGACGGCCGCCGAACAACGTGCGGTGCCCGGCGAAGGCGCGCGGTTGGTGACGACACTGACGCGTCATCCCGGCGGCGCCTCGGTGCAGGTGCACGCCCGCATCGAGGAGTCGTTCACCCTCGTCTACGACGCGCTGGTGACCCGGGGCGGCACCGAGTCGGTGCTGCCGGCGGCGGTCGGCGCGGGCACGGCGGTCGCCGTTTCGGCGGCCAGCCCAGTGACCGAGACGGCGGGGCCCGCGGTTGAGGAGAACGATGCCGCCGAGACGCTCACCGACAGCCTGACCAACCGGTACCTGCCTTCGACCGTGGGCCGGTGGACGCCGGATTCCGGCGAGACCATCGCCGAGCGGTTGGGCACCATCGTGGCCGCGGCCATGGGCTACGAGCCCGAGGACCTGCCATGGGAGGTCCCGCTGATCGAGCTCGGCCTGGACTCGCTGATGGCGGTGCGGATCAAGAACCGCGTCGAGTACGACTTCGACCTGCCGCCGATCCAGCTGACCGCGGTGCGCGACGCCAACCTGTATGCCGTCGAGAAGCTGATCGAGTACGCGATCGAGCACCGCGACGAGGTGCAGCAGTTGCACGAGTATCAGAAGACGCAGACGACCGAGGAGATCGCGCGGGCACAGGCCGAAATGCTCAGCGGCGCATCGCCGGCCAGCCTGGTGGCGCCGGCTCCGGACCCGCAGGCCGAGCCGCAGACGCAGGCGGCACCGCCGCCGCCGTCGGACGTGCCGATTCCGCCGCCGCCGACCAACCCGCTGGGCCCGTCGGGCGCCAACGGCAACGGCAGCGGCACCGGCGACAAGGCGCCGGATCTGAAGGGTGCCGCCGAGGCGCTCAACCAGGAGGCGGTCGCCCAAGCGCTCAACTCTGACGTGCCGCCGCGTGACGCCGCCGAACGGGTCACGTTCGCGACCTGGGCGATTGTCACGGGCAAGTCGGCCGGCGGGATCTTCAACCTGCTGCCGAAGCTGGACGAGGCCACGGCGGAGAAGATGGCGCAGCGGCTGTCCGAGCGGGCTGAGGGACCGATCACCGCCGAGGACGTGCTGAGCTCGCCGAACATCGAAGCACTGGCCGACAAGGTCCGCGAGTACCTGGAGGCCGGCGTTATCGACGGGTTCGTCCGCACGCTGCGGGCGCGTCCGGAGGGCAGCTCCCGGCCCCCCGTGTTCGTCTTCCATCCGGCCGGCGGATCGACCGTCGTGTACGAGCCGCTGCTCAAGCGGCTGCCGCCCGACGTGCCGATGTACGGCTTCGAGCGGGTCGAGGGATCTATCGAGGAGCGGGCCGCGCAGTACGTGCCGAAGCTCATCGAGATGCAGGGCGACGGCCCTTACATCCTGGCCGGCTGGTCGCTGGGCGGGGTGCTGGCCTACGCCTGCGCGATCGGGCTGAAGCGCGAGGGCAAGGACGTCCGGTGGGTCGGACTGATCGACGCGGTGCGTGCCGGCGAGGAGATCCCGCAGACCAAGGAAGAGATTCGCAAGCGGTGGGACCGCTACGCGAAGTTCGCCGAGAAGACGTTCAACGTCACGATTCCGGAGATCCCGTACGAGCACCTGGAGACCCTCGACGACGAGGGCCAGGTCCGGTTCGTGCTGGACGCCGTCAGCCAGAGCGGGGTGCAGATCCCGGCCGGGATCATCGAGCACCAACGCACGTCGTACCTGGACAACCGCGCGATCGACACCGCCGAGATCCAGCCTTTCGATGGGCATGTCACGCTCTACATGGCCGATCGATACCATGACGACGCGATCATGTTCGAGCCGCGGTATGCCATCCGCAAGCCGGATGGCGGCTGGGGCGAGTACGTTTCCGACCTCGAGGTCGTGCCGATCGGTGGCGAGCACATCCAGGCCATCGACGAGCCGATCATCGCCAAGGTCGGCGAACACATGAGCCGTGCGCTGGACAAGATCTCGGGTGAGCCGGACAGAGTGGAACAGGTGAGGTAGGCGACTAGTGACGGAATTAGCTCCAGATCCAGCTCCCGTCGTTCATTCGACAGCCGAGAAGCTGGCCGAGCTGCGTGCTCGTCTGGAGCTGGCCAAGGAGCCCGGCGGCGAGAAGGCGGCAGCCAAACGCGAGAAAAAGGGCATCCCCAGCGCGCGGGCCCGCGTCCATGCGCTCGTCGACCCCGGCACGTTCTTCGAGATCGGCGCGCTGTGCAAGACCCCCGGTGACCCCAACGCGCTCTACGGCGACGGGGTGGTCACCGGGCACGCGCTGATCGACGGCCGTCCGGTGGGGGTGTTCTCGCACGACCAGACCGTGTTCCAGGGCACCGTCGGCGAGATGTTCGGCCGCAAGGTCGCCAGGCTGATGGAGTGGTGCGCGATGGTCGGCTGCCCGATCATCGGCATCCAGGACTCCGGCGGCGCCCGTATCCAGGACGCGGTCACCTCGCTCGCCTGGTACGCCGAATTGGGTCAACGCCACGAGGCGCTGTCCGGCGTGGTGCCGCAGATCTCCCTGATCTTCGGCAAATGCGCCGGCGGAGCGGTGTATTCGCCGATCCAGGACGACCTGCTGGTATCGGTGCGCGACCAGGGCTACTTCTTCGTCACCGGCCCCGACGTGATCCGTGAGGTCACCGGCGAGGACGTCACCCTCGACGAGCTCGGCGGCTCCGATGCGCAGGCCCGCTACGGGAACATCCACCAGGTGGTGAACTCCGAAGCCGAGGCGTTTCAATACGTACGCGAGTTCCTGTCGTTCCTCCCGTCCAACTGCTTCGGCACGCCGCCGGTCATCAATCCCGGGCTGGAGCCGGAGATCACCCCGACCGACCTGGAACTCGACACGATCGTGCCGGACTCCGACAACGCGGCCTACGACATGCACGAGATCCTGCTGCGCATTTTCGACGACGGGGATTTCCTGGACGTCGCCCCGCAGCACGGGCCGGCCATCATCACCGGCTACGCCCGGGTGGACGGGCGGCCGGTGGGCGTGATCGCCAACCAGCCCATGCACATGTCCGGCGCGATCGACAACGAGGCTTCCGACAAGGCGGCGCGGTTTATCAGGTTCTGCGATTCCTTCCAGATCCCGTTGGTGTTCGTGGTGGACACGCCCGGGTTCCTGCCCGGCGCCGAGGAGGAGAAGCGGGGCATCATCAAGCGCGGCGGGCGGTTCCTGTACTCCGTCGTCGAGGCCGACGTGCCCAAGGTTACGATCACCATCCGCAAGTCCTACGGCGGCGCGTACGCCGTGATGGGCTCGCGGCAATTGACCGCCGACTTCAACTTCGCGTGGCCCACCGCGCGCATCGCGGTGATCGGCGCGGAGGGGGCCGCGCAGCTGCTGATGAAGCGGTTCCCCGACCCCACCACGCCCGAGGCGCAGCAGATCAAGAAGGACTTCATCGAGGGCTACAACCTCAACATGGCGATTCCGTGGACCGCCGCCGAGCGCGGGTTCATCGACGCGGTGGTCGACCCGCACGAGACCCGCCTGCTGCTGCGCCGTTCGCTGCATATCCTGCGGGACAAGCAGAACTGGGCGCGGCTGGCGCGTAAGCACGGCCTGATTCCGATCTAGCGTTGGTGGCGCTCGCGAGTTGGCTGGGGCGGCGGGTTGTCAGCCGCGCCGAGTGTGCAAACGGCGACGCAACACGCCGGTGCATCGTCGGGAAACGCACACTCGATCTCAACCCGCCGGTTCTACAAACGTGATTCGCTGTCCCGCGACCGCGTAGGTGAACCGAACCGGGGTCTGGTGCTGCAGGCTCTGTTGCAGCATCGCGTGCCACGCGGTGAAATTCGGCTCATTGCGTTCCAGGAAGTAGATCGCCGCGAGGTGACCGAAGGCCACCCGCACCGCGGCATCCGGATCGGTATCCCATAGCTGGACCACGACTTGCACCTCCGGCTGTGAGTCGGCGGCGGCCTCGCCCGGTGCGTGGCAGATCAGCGCAAACAGCATTAGTAGCAGCGTCACCGTAGTCCGGCGAGCAGACGCAAAAGTCCCTGATTTGACCATGATTCGGGTGCTTTTATGTCTGCTCGCCGAGAGTTAGCGACCCGGCGGCCAGGTCGTCGAAGCGTTCCAGCGCTTCGTCGGCTTCGGCGTCGATCCCGCGCAGCGGCCCATGGTCGGCCAGGTACCGCCGCGCGTAGAGCCGCGCGACCAATGCCTTGCGCTCGCCCCCGCGGGCCTCCCGCTCCCACGCCGCCTGCTCGGTGAGCAGCGCACCGGCGTACACGTCGCCCATGAACTGGGCCAGGGGGAAAAGACGCGCCTCGGCGACCGGCCCGTCGAGCTTCTGCCAGGCCGTGACGGCCGCGTCCAGATCTTCGATCCGATCTGCCACCAGGCGGGTCGTCTCGTCGTCGTCGGAGACGGACACCGCGTCGCGCATCCGGCCCAGCAGCGCCTCATGGGCCTGGGTCTGCACGATGCCGCGCCGCACATCCAGGCACAAAATGTTGTCCGGCCCCTCCCAGATGGTGTTCACCTGCCCGTCGCGCAATAGCCTTGCCACTGGCCAGGTTTCGATATAGCCATTGCCGCCGTGGATCTCGATCGCGTCGGACGCCGCGGTAATGCCCAGCCGGGCGACCTTGAGCTTGGTGACCGGGACGGCAATGCGCTGCCGCACACCCCGCGGCTGACGGTGGTTCTTCGCGCCGGTGCCGTCGAAGACCAGCGCCTGCGCCGCTTCGACGTCGACGATCAGCTCTGCGAGCTTGCGTCGCATCAGCGGCTTGTCGATCAGCGCACCGCCGAACGCCTGCCGCTGCCGGGCGTAGCACAACGACTCGACCAGAGCGCGGCGCGCGTTGGCGAGCCCGAACAGCGCGATTCCCAACCGCGCCGCGTTGGTCAGCTCCATCATCCGGCCCAAGCCCTTCCCGTCGGACGGACCCGAGTCACCCGACGGTTCACCGGACAGCAGAAAAGCTTCCGCGTCGACGAACTCGACCTCGCCGGAGGCGACCGACCGGGTACCGAGTTTGTCCTTCAGCCGGCGCACCCGCACCCCGTTGCGGGACCCGTCGCGGCGGGTGCGGAGCACCAGGAAGTTGGCGACGCCGCGGCTAGAGTCCGGCGCCCCTTCCGGCTTGGCCAGCACGACGAACGCCTCGCCCGCGCAGTTGGACGCGAACCATTTGAAGCCGTTCAGCAGCCATGCGTCACCCACCCGCCGCGCGGTCGTCTCGAGCGCGCCCAGATCCGACCCGCCGGTCCGCTCGGTAAGCAGCTGCGCCGTTTCGCCGGCCCACTCACCGGAGTCGAACTTGGCCAGCACGTGGTCGCGCACGTCCGGCGGTGCGTAGGCGGCCACCAGCGACTGGACCATGCCGCCGCCGGTTCCCAACGCGCAACCCATCCCGATGTCGGCCTGGTTGAGCAGATAGTTCGACGCGAACATCGCCAGCGACGAGCGGAAGCCCGCGCCGCGCGCCGCGTCGCGCAACTTCTGCTGCGCGTCCAGCACGGCGCGTTTGGACTGGGTGAACGACGGCGGCATGACGACCCGGCTGACGTCGTGCCCCCAGCGGTCATAGCGTTCCAGCTGTGGCGGGTTGCGGTCGGTCTCCTCGGCCCAGCGCGCCACCGGCCCGCCCATCAGTGCTCCGATGTCGGTAAGCGCGGGTTCGACCACCGCCAGCTCCTCGGGCGTCAAGTAGTACGCCATGGTGAACTGCAGGGTGGGGTCGGTCAGATACCAGTTCAATCCTGTTGCACCGGAGTAGTTTTCGGTGCGGTAACGCTCCGACTTCGCCGGTGTGGAGAACGGCAGCCGATCGACGGCCTCGAGGTCGTACTCGGTCATGCCGCGACGGTATTACATATCGGCGGTGTTTCGGGTCAGACCGGCGACACGTACTCCGAGGTGTAGAACTCTGCCGGCGCCTGGTTGTTGGGGTGGGGCGACGCGACGAACACCCAAACGCCCGTGGCGCCCTGCCGCAAGGGGGCCGTGATGGTCACGTTCGCCACCCCCGCGCCGTCGGTGTCCAGGCCGGTGAAGGTGGTGCCCGGGTCGCCCGGACCGCAGGTTTCCGACGACGGCCGCGGCATCTGAATGAGGCCGATGTCGTAGTGGGCTCCAGGACTGTTCGAGATCACCATGTTCACGTCGGCGACAACCGTCGACCCGGACGTATGGATATTGGCTACGCCACGCCCAGCCGAGGTCCGCGGTACCTGGGTCCAGGTCTGGACGGCGCTGAAATCGCATCTGCGCAAGACCGAGTTGATCGGTACCGGTGAGTTCGCGGTGGCGATACCGGCCCCCAATGTCACGGTCGAGGCAGCCACAACCACCATTGACGTAGCGGAAAATCCTAAGCGAGTCAGCGTGTGCATCTGCCCACCCATTCCTATTCGGCCGATTTCCTGGCCCGATATATTGACACAATTCGCGAAATCGAAACTGCAACCAAAAATTGACAACTATGCAAATTGGGCAGGCGCTGTGAGCGGTGCCGCAACAAAGACGTTTTGCTCTCAGCGGCAAAGGTTTTCGCGACTACGAGCCACCGACGGCCCGGCCATCGCTGCGCACAAGCAATGGCAGGCTTAGCGGTTCTCGGATAGCACCAGATAGTCGGTCAACGCATTGCCGACGGCGATGGCGCCCAACGCGGTGGGATGCAGGGGCACGCTGTCGTTCTCGGTGATATAGCCCGAGACGTATCTGTCGGCCGCCGGGGCGCACATGTCATGTCCCTCGGACAGCGACCGGGTGTCGAAGAACTCGATTCCTTTTTCGGCGGCGAGTTGTATTTGCCGGTCGTCGAGTTCGTCGACCTTGGCCTGCAAGTAGTTGGCGTCGGGCGGCAGCAGCGGTTGCTCGGGGAAACAGCCGCCCGGCCGAACGAAGGTGCCGTAGCCCACCATGATGATCCTGGCCCTGGGGGCCGCGGCGCGGAGTTGGTCGATCATGGTGGCCCACACGGGCAACTGCGCGGCGATGGTAGTGGACAGCCGGTCCTCGTTGTCGGCGAGGAATTTGGTGCTGCACGGCTTCGGGTCGGCACCTTTGACCTCGCAGGACTCCGCGTCGCCGGCCAGGCCGACGTCGTTGGCGCCGATGGTGATCGTGATCAGGTCCGTAGGCGGGCCGATCATGTCGAGCTGCCGGGGGATCAACCCGTGGTCGGTTCGCTGCTCGCGGTTGACGACGTCATCGGTCGTCGCTCCGCTGCAGGTGACGTCGTGAAACGCGGACGCGGCGAGGCGCCGGGCCAGCACGGCGGGGTAGTTGTTGGTCGACCGGTGGCAGCCGCGCGGCGCCGCCGGCTCCGGCACGCCTGGAGCGGCCGCGAAAGAGTCACCCATGGCGACGTAGTTCGGCCGCGCGACCGCGCCCGGACCGGCCGGCGGCGTCGTGGCACATCCGGCGCACGCGACGACCAGCAGGGCGATGCCCAGGCGTGTCGGGGACATGCCATCCAGTGTTACGGCCCGATGCGGATCTTGCCCGGCGACCACAGGCCGCTGCGCGTCGCCTCACCCAGGTCCAGTCGCGCGGGGGGCGCGTCGACCAGGGTCTCGAACTTGCGCAGCGAGCCCCAGTCGCGGGCCCAGTCGCGGGACAGGTAGGTGGCCATCACGTGGGCGCGCAGCAACAAATCGGTGATACCGAGCAGACCGCCGTTCTTGCCGTCTTCCCACGTGTCGGTGTCCAGCTTCTTGGCCGAGTAGTCCGGCGTGATGCGGAACCGCGGAATCTCGGTCACCCCGTTGGTGTGCAGCATCGGCTGCTGGCACGGGAAGGCCAGCCCGACCGCCCAGTCCAGCAGGACCGGCTGCGTCGAACCGACGTACTCCTGCAGGGAGCGCAACTCCGGTACTCGCGGCGGGGTGATCGCGATCCAATCCTCCGGGGTCAGCGACAGGTCTTCGGCGACCACCCGGACCGCGACGGCGTCGGCCGGCATCTTGTCCCGGGCGAACCGCAGGTTGCGCCACGCCTTGGGCTGCTCGCCGTACAGGTCGTCGGGCACCAGCCGTCCCGCGGGCACCAGCGCGCCGGGGGTGGGCCTGGCGTACTCGAGGACCACGGTCTGCCCGGCCGTGTAGTGGTGCAGCACGCTGTTGCCGGCGATCTTGCCGGCCGCCGTCACAACCACCAGCGGGTGCCCGTCGTCCGGCTTGGGCAGCAGGTACCACGCCGAGGCGAGTTTGCTCTGCTGCTGCGCGCCGCTGGTGTAGGTGCCCGCCAGCGGCACCCGCGCCGGGTCGAGCTGGTAGGGGAGCGGCACCCTGGAACCATTGACGCCCGTTGTTTCCGTTTTGGCCGGGGCATCCCAGTCGTAGTCGGTGCCGGGCTGGTTGGGCTTCATCACGATCGCCTCGGCGACGGTGTGCTCCGGCACGCCATTGGGTGAGAAGCCGACCGGGTCGGTGCCGCCGAGCGGGCCGAGCGGACCGTAATCACCGGGCAGCGGTGTCATGAAGCCGGCGTTGGTGTCCGGTTCGACGAGCACGTCGTCGGCGAGCCCACAGCCGCCGGCGAAGGCCCGGATGTTCGACCAGCCGTTGGAGTAGGTCGGGTACTGCCGCACGATCCCAATGCCCATCGATGCGACGAACACCAGCGCCATGAACCCGGCCGCCAGCGCGACGGGCGCCTTCGTCAGGGCACGGACCACCCGGCCTTCACCGCTGCCCCACGGCGCGAAGTGCAACCAGGCGGCGTAGATCGCGGCGATCACGAACAGCGCGAAAAACATTGTGCTGACCGAGATTCCGGCGATCTTGGGCATCGTGCTGTTGAACGGCACGCCGTAGCTGGAGACGTACCACCAGCCGTTGGTGGTCGCGAAACACAACGCCAGCATGAAGAACACCGCCGCCAGGAAGGCCATCCGGTTGCGCGACCAGCGCAGCACCGATGGCGACACCAGCACCGTCGTCAGCGCGGCCATCGCGGCCCCCACCGCGGCGAACAGACCGAAGTGGTGCACCCACTTGGTCGGGGTGAACATCAGGAAGAACATGGTGCCGAAGATGATGCCCATCAGCCGCCAGGCCGGACCGCGGGCCACACCGGGAATCCGCTTGCGCCGCAACATGATGAACACCGCAGTGAACAGGCACAGCGCGGTGATCAGGAACCCGAACCGGCGCGACAGCGAGCCGTCGACCGTGGGCAGGATCAGGTAGTAGTAGCGCAGGTTCTCGGTGTACCAGGCCTGGCTCGGCCCGATCTTGCCTCGAACCCTGGTGGCTTCCAACACACTTGCCAGCGTCTGGTCGGCGAACACCACTGTCAGGATGATCGTCCCCGCCGCCAGCATCGGCGACAGCAACGGCAACGTGCCCCCGACCATCCGGCGGCGTTTGACCAGAATGCGCAGCAGCGGACGGCCGGCGGCCACCAGCGCCGCCACCGCGATCAGTCCGGTGGGCTGCACACCGAGGGTGAACGCCGCGGTGATGATCGCCAGCGCCGCCGGTGTCAGGCGGCTGTACCGCATCGATCGTTCGATCAGCACATAGGTGACCAGCGATCCGAGCGCGATGATCCCCTCGGGCCGCAGCCCGTTGTCGAACGGCATCCACGCGGTCAGCAGCACCATCGCCGCGGCCCAGTTGGCGGGTTTGCTGGCGGTGACCGCGGGTCCCAGTCGGGGCAGCACCTCGCGCGACAACAACAGCCAGCACACCAGCCCGGCGAACAGGTCGGGCAGGCGCATCCAGATGCTGGCGTCGCTGACGTGGGTCATCAGCGCCAGCAGGTTGTAGTACCAGCCGAACGGGTCTTCCGGGCTGCCGAACCAGCGGAAGTAATTGGACATGTAGCCGGCGCGGTCGGCGACGCGGGCCATGCCCAGTATGTAGCCATCGTCGGAAGAGTTGGCGCCGATGACATGCCAGAGCAGGAAGGCGAAGATCACCACGCCATCGAGCAAGGTGAGGGTGCGCCAGTTGGCCGGAATCCAGCGGCGCATTCGGTGCCCGTCCAGCTGGTCGAGGCGCCACAGCGCGATCAGCGCAACGAGGGTGGACACGATCGCCCCGACGATGGCCAGCAACTTGAGCGTGGTCGGAGTGGTGGAGAAGCGGCTGTCGATGGTCGCCGACATGCTCAGCTTGGGTGGCGCCGGCCCGGTGAGGTCGGTGAAGACGCCGACGATCTGCGGACGCAGGTTCGGGTCGGGGAACCCGCTGCGCAGTGGTCCGCCGCCGGGATCCTTGAGACCGACGAAGGTGGCGAACGTGCCGGCGTGCGTCGAGCTGATGTCGATGTACTCACACTGCGGCGAGGCCACCAGGTCGCGGGGCACCGACAGGATCACCACGTTGCGATCGGTCACGTCCACGCGCTGCGCGCTGACCACCACGAAAAGGGCGTTGAGATTGGCGTCCTTGCCCTGTTTGGGTGCGGTGCCCAGCACCACTCCGCCCGTCGGCGGCATCTCGCGCACGATGCCACACGGCACGGTCGCCTTGAAGTCCACCGGGGTCAGCGAGATCAGCGGCGAAGTGACGCTGTTGAGCTGGCCGTCCTGCGGCCAGTTCAGCATTGCGGTGGTCTGGACCACCGGCAGCAGTGGCGTGGCGACCGACAACACGAAACCGAGCAACCCGGCGATGGTCGCCACCCAGCGGGTGATTTTTTCCCCGCGAGCAGACGCGAAAGCACCCGAATTCGCCGGATTCGGGGTGCTTTCGCGTCTGCTCGCGCTCAAAGTCATGGGAGGGCCCTAATCGGTCCTTGCCGGCTCCAGCCGGGCACAGTGGTCACGCCCTGCTGGACGACGGCGTCGGGTGCGCGGTCGGTCGGGACCAGGCGGTGGTACTGCTCCACCGAACCCCAGTCGCGGTACCAGTCACCGCTGAGGTACGTCGAGATCGTCGACGTCCACAGCAACCCCTGAGTGAACATGAACGGCCCGCCGGTCGACGCCGCCTGCCACAGGTTCGACGACACCGCGGTCTGCTTGTGGTCGGGCAAAATCCGATAGTCCGGCAGTTCGGCGATGCCCAGGTGCTCAGCGAACGGGCGCTGGCACGGGAAGTTGGCCGCCGTCGCGATGTCCATCAGCACCGGGGTCCGCGAGCCGATCAACTGCTGCAGCGATTCCAGCTCCGGCACCCGCGGTGGCGTGAACGCGAACCACTGCTCGGAGCTCAGGTTCGGGTCGTAGGCGACGATGCGTGCCACGTTGGCTTCCGGTGGCGCCAAGGTCAGCGGGAACCGCAGATTGCGCCAGGCCGGTTGCGGACCGAGGTCGATCGGGAACACCTCGCCCAGCGGCGTGAAGTTGCCGTCCGGCCGGGAGACGCCCCACTGCAGCTTGAGCGACTGGCCGTACATGAAGTCGCCGTCCTCTTTATAGGACCAGATCGCGCCCGCGGCCGAAACCACCACCAGCGGCCGGTCGGGCCGGCGCGGCGGCAGCTGGTACCAGGCGGAGGTGGCCCGGGCCGCCAGGTTGTTCTCGCCGTAGCTGCCCATCACCGGGGTGCGGGCGGGATCCAGTCCGAACGGCAGGAACGCGTGTGACCCGTTGACGCCGACGGGCCCCTTGCCGCCCGCGGTACCGGCGGAGTCGGTGATGGCGGCGTTGGGCTTGTTGGGCGAGGCGTCGGAATTGACGACGCCGGGCTTGCTGACCACCGGGTCCGATTTGAGGTCGTCGCCGACGCCTTCGGGCTTGAAGCCGAGCGGGCTGACGCCGCCGAGTGGCCCGTCGGGACCGAACTGCTGCCCTGGCACCGGCTGCAGCATTCCGGCGTTGGGATCGGGCTCGGCCAGCACGTCGTCGGCCATGGCACAGCTGGTCGGTGACAGGCCCGACGTCAGGGCGGCCAAGTTGGCCTTGCCGGTGGTGTAGAGCGGATAGCGGAAGACCGCGCCCTTGGCCAGCGAGCCGACTTCACCCAGGACCATGATCACCGCCACCACCAGCAGCGGCGCCGACGCCAGCACACGGTTGCGCCGGTTGTTCTTGACCTCGGTGTGCCCGGCGTAGTCCATCCGGAAGTGGTACCAGGCGGCCAGCAGGCCGCTCAGGATCGAGAGCGTCAGGAACATCGAGGTGACCGGATGGCTGGCGACGACCGGCTGGATGTCGTACCAGGGGACGCCGTAGTTGCCGACGTAGAACCACCCGTTGATGCCGGAAGTGGCCCAGGCGAGGACGAACAACAGCGCGGTGACGTATAGCGCGAGGTTGCGTCGGCTGTGCAGGCCGATCCGCGCGACGGTGAACGCGGTAACGGCGCCCAGCGCGCCGGCCAGGCTGGCGAACGCACCGAACTGGATGGCCCACTTGGTTGGGGTGAAGTGCAACAGCAGCAGGCCGATCGCGGTGGTGCCCAGCAGCCGCCAGGCCGGTCCGGTGGCCAGCCCGGCCACCCGGCCGCGGCGCAGCAGCACGAACAGCATCCCGAACATGCACAGCAGCAGCACCAGCACCGCGAACCGCCGCGCCATCGAACCGTCCGCATTGCTCTCGACGGTGAGGAAGTAGTACCGCAGGAAGTCCTGGTACCAGGCGATCGTCGGGCCGACCTTGTACTTGATGCGGGCCGACTCGGCGGCGGTGGCCAGCGTCTGCGAGCGGAACACGACAACGGTGATCAGCGACAGCGACGCCGCCAGCACCACAAGCGGCGCCAGCAGGCCGTCGGTGGTTCGGCGCCGCCGGACGATCTGCGCGATCGCGCGGGCGCCGGTCAACAATGCTGCGACGGCGATCAGTCCCTGCGGCGCGAGCGTGGCGGTCAGCGCGGCGACGATGATCGCCAACGTGGCCGGTGCGAGCCGGCCGAGTGCGATCGAGCGCTCCACCAGGATCCAGGTGAGCAGCACGCCCAGGGCGATCAGCGGCTCGGGCCGCAGCCCGTTGTTGAACGGCAGCCATGCGGCGACGAACACCGCGCCGGCGGTGTACAGCGCGACCCTGTTACCGGCCAGGCCGCCCCGGCCCGGCCCGAGTCGGCGCAACACGCAGTGGCTGATCAGCAGCCAGCAGCCGATACCGGCCAGCAGGGCGGGCAGCCGCATCCACACCCCGGCGCTGCTCACCGCCGCCAACTTGGACAGCAGGCTGAAGTACCAGTCGAACGGCGCGTTCGTGGTGCCGAAGTAGCGGTAGTAGTCGACGATGTATCCGGCCTTGGGAGCCACCCGGGCGACGGTGAGGTTGTAACCGTCGTCAGATGTGGTGGCGCCGATGATGTGCCAGAGCAGCAGCGTCGCGATGACCGCGGCGTCGGCGAGCCTGGTCGCCAGGCCCGCGTGCGGCCCGCGGCGCAACCGCGGGCGGTAGCGGGCCAGCAGCGTCATCGGGGAACGCCAGTTGCGCAGCGAGTCACCGCGGCTGAGGCGGTCCAGCGCGGCGAGCGCGAGGATGGCGGAAAGGACCGCGAGTGCGCCGAGACCCATGGCCAGCGACTTCAGCGTGGTGGGCGCGAGGATGAATCGGGTATCGACGTCGACGCGTGCCGACAGGTCGGGCTGCGCCGGCACCTTCAGGTCGGTGAAGATCCCGCCGACCTGGGGCTTCTTCTCGGGCACCAGCTTGCCGGCGGCCCCGGGGAGTCCGATGAAGTCGGCACCCGCGCCGCCGGCGTCGGCCCAGATGTGCAACCGCTGGCAGCCACCCGCCGCGATCGCCGGGCGCGGCGCGACCGCGGCCACCGTGTCGCGGAAGGCGACGACGACCGTGTCCTTGTTGGCGCGCACGAACAGCCCGTGCTTGCCGGTCTCGAAGCCGTCGGTCGGCAGGGTCGAGACCACCAGCCCACCGTTGGCGGGCAGGGTCGCGATCGCGGAACAGGGGATGGAGATGTCCAGTGCCTGCGGCGCCCCGGACACCAGCGGGGCCGTGATCTGGGTGATGTTGCCGTCGGCGCCGGTGCCCTGCGGCCACACAATGGTGGCGGTGGTCTGCCGCACCGGCAACAACGGGACCAGCAGGCATAACACCAGTCCGGCGATTCCCGAGACGACGGCTATCAGCCGGGCGATCCGGTGGGATCGCTCATTACCGTCGGGGGACACGATGGTCGATCGTAGGCGACGCGATTAAGTGACTATTGGATGCGGGGCCGGGGAAAGGCCCCGCCGCGTGTAACGATCACAATGGGTACATAGATATAGCCAACGGCCTGGATGATCGGAGGCTGGCAGCGCGATGACGAACACGCCTCTCGGGTTTGGTGTTCTGGGACCGCTGCAGCTGCTGGTGGACGGCACCCCGGTGCCTGTCGGTGCAGCGAAGCAGCGGGCGGTGCTGGCGATGCTGCTGATCAACCGCAACCGGCCGGTTTCGGTGGACTCGTTGACCGACGCGGTATGGGACGGCTCGCCGGTCCCCGCGGCACGCACCAGCATCCAGTCCCACATCTCCAATCTGCGCCGGCTGCTGCGGACCACCGGCGGCGTCGACCCGGCACGGGTCCTGGCCAGCGCGCCGCCGGGTTATCAGCTCACCGTCTCCGACAGCGACTACGACCTGGGCCGGTTCGCCGCCGCGAAAACCGCCGGAGTCCAGGCCGCCGCCGCGGGCCGGTTCGAAGAGGCCAGCGAGCACCTGTCCGAGGCGCTGGCCGAGTGGCGTGGGCCGGTGCTCGACGACCTGCGGGACTTCGAATTCGTGGACGCTTTCGCCACCAAGCTCGTCGAGGACAAGGTGGGAGCGCACAGCGCCCGCGCCGAAGCCGAGATCGCTTGCGGACGGGCCGATGCCGTCATCGGTGAACTGGAATCGCTGGCCGCCGAGCATCCTTACCGGGAGCCGTTGTGGGCCCAGCTGATCACCGCCTACTACGTCACCGAACGACAGTCCGACGCCCTGGGCGCCTACCGGCAGCTCAAGACGGCGCTGGCCGAGGGTCTCGGCATCGATCCCGGCCCGACCGTCACCGCCCTGCATGAGCGCATCCTGCGTCAGGAACCGATCGTCACCAAGCATGCCGTAGCCAGCACCCGCAAACGTGGCGCGTACCGGGAAGCCACCGCCGCCCCGCCCGCCCCGACGTTGGTCGCCGCGCTGCGCGACAGCGCCGGACACGTATACCGGCTTAACGGCGCCGTCACCCGGATCGGCCGGCTGGCCGACAACGACATCGTGCTCGACGACACCGACGTCAGCCGGCATCATGCCGTGATTGCCGACACCGGAACGGCTTTCGTGATCACCGATCTGCGGTCCACCAACGGCGTGGAGGTGGGCGGCCAGCCGATCCGGGGCAGCGCCACGCTGACTGACGGCGACCGCATCTGTATCGGTGGCTGTGAGTTCCGGTTCGAGGTCCAGCAAGCCTGATCGGCGCTCAACTCTTGCGCAGTGGCGCCGGGTTCCACAACCCGCTGCGGGTGACGGTGCCCAACTCCAGTCGGGCGGGCCCGGCGTCGGGGTAGTAGGGCGTCAATCGTTGCAACGCGCCCCAGTCCCGGAACCAGTCATCCTTGAGGTAGCTGGCCACCGTGGTCGCGTGGGTCAGCAATTCGGTGATGCCCAGCGGCCCACCGCCGAGGTTGTCCATGACCGGCGAGTTCGCCTCCGCGCCGAACCGGTCGGGCAGGATCCGCCACTTGGGCGTCTCGTCGACGCCGTTCTGGTGGCCGAACGGCCGCTGACACGGGAACGCCAGGCCCACCAGCCAGTCCAGGAACACCGGGTCCTTCGAGCCGACGACATCCTGCAGGGTGCGCAGCCGCGGCACGCGCGGCGGGGTGAGGCCGATCCAGTGCTGGGGTGCCAGGTCGTCGTCATCGGCCACCAGTCGTACCTGGGTCGCCGATTCGGGAATGGCGGACAGCGGCGCACGTAGGTTACGCCACGCCGGGACCGCGCCGACGTCAGCGAATCCCATTGAGCCGCCGTGCTTTCCGGCGGCGGCCTCTTCATCGGTGGCCCACTGCACCTGGACCTCACGGGGATCGAAGCGGCCGGCGGCGGTCACCACCAGCAACGCGGACTTACCTCGTTGTTCCTTGGGCGGCAGCCGGTACCAGCCCGAGCGCAGCATGGCCGGCACCTGGATTCCCGAACGCCAGCTGCCCAACACCGGTGTGCGCGCCGGGTCGAGATTGAACGGCAACCGTGCGCGGGCGCCGTTGATCCCCGGGGCCGCGGTGGTCCCGCCCTCGGTGCCCGGGTCGCTGCCGGTGACCACCCCGTCGTCACTGGCGAAGTTACGGTCGCCGGGACGCTCCATCACCGGGTCGGCCGAGACGTCCGCGGGAATTCCGTTGGGCGTGAACGCTTCCGAGAGACCGGCGCCCAGCGCCTCACCCACCGGAGCGGACACCGGTGTCAGCATGCCGGCGTCGGGATCCAGCTCCACCAGCACGTCTTCGGCCAGTCCGCAGGTCTTACCGGTCAACGCCTGCAAATTGGACCGGCCGACCGACCACGCCGGGTATTGCGCCACCATCGCCTGGGTCAGCGACACGACCTCGAAGAGCACCAACAGCCACGTCGCGATCGCCAAGGGTGATTGCACCAGCCCGGCCAGCCGGGCGCCCACGCGGGTCTTGGGCGGGCGGTCCTCAGTGGCCACGAAGTGGAACCACGCCGCCACCAACAGCACCACCACCGTGAGTTCCAGCAGCGCGGTGGTCAGCGACCATCTCAGCTTGGGGAACGAATTCGACCACGGCACACCGAAATTCGATACGTACCACCAGCCGTTGACGCTGGCGAACGACATGGCCATGACGAACAGCACCGCGGCGGCGAACATGGTCCGGTTGCGTCGCGATTTCATCGCCGCGGCGGTGACGGCGACGGCGGCCAACGCCCCTAACGAGCCGGCCAGCCCCGCGAACACCCCGAAGTGGTGGGTCCACTTGGTCGGGGTGAACATCATCGCGAACAACGAGATCACGGTGATGCCGACGATGCGGCGACTCGGTCCGGCCGCCGTCCCCGGAATCCGCCCCTTGCGCAACGACATCGCTACCGCCACCGCCAGCGCGATGAGCAGGGCCAGCACCGCGAAGCGGCGCGCCACCGACCCGTCCGGGCTGGGCATGAACAGCCGCTCGTAGCGGATGTGCTCGTCGAACCACTTCAGGCTCGGCCCGACGGCCTTCTTGAATCCACTGGCCTGGACCTCGCCTTCCAGGGTCTGGTCGCGGAAGATCAGGATCGCGGTGACGGTGCTTGCGGCCAGGATCGGCGCCAGCAGTGGCAGCAAGCCGAACTGTTTCGAGCGTCGGTGCAGGATGGTCCGCAGCGGCCCGATGGCGACCAGCAGCGCACCGATGGAGGCGATGCCCGTCGGACCGGAGAACAGCGTGAGCGCGCCGATGATGCAGGCAATGGCCACGGGCAGCAGCCGGCTGGTCGCCACCGCGCGCTCCACCGAGCACCAGGTCAGCAGGATCCCCAACGCGATGATCGGTTCGGGACGCAATCCGTTGTCCAGCGTCAGCCAGACCACCAGGAACATACCGGCGGCCGTCCACGCCGCGGCCCGGCTCCGCTTGACCGCGTAACCCAGTCGCGGGATGACTTCGCGGCTGATCGCCCACCAACAGGTCACCGCCATCGCCAGGGTGGGCAGCCGCATCCAGATGCTGGCGGTGCTGACGTGCGCCCACACCGCCAGCAGGTCGTAGTACCAGCCGAACGGTGCCTCCGGGGTGCCGAACCAGCGGTAGTAGTTGGCCATGTACCCGGCGTGTTCGGAGACCCGGGCCATGGTCAGGATGTAGCCGTCGTCGGAGGTATTGGCGCCGACGAAGTGCCACCACACCAGCACGGCGAGGACCAGGGCGTCCAGCCCACCGAGCGACCACCACCGCGACGGCAGGAACCGCCGGTGCCGGGTGCCGTCGGCGGTGTCCAGTACATGCAGTGCGACCAGCGCGGCGGCGGTCAGCACCAGCCCGAGGATCATCGCGGCCATCTTCAGCGTCGTCGGGCTGCTGCTGTAGCGGGTGTCGACGACCGCCGAGAAGGTCAGGCCCGGCGGTGCCGGCCCGGACAGGTCGGTGAACACGCCCACGATCTGCGGCCGGAAGTCGTAGCCGCTCTTCTCACCGCGCAGCGGGTCGCCGGGGTGCTCACTGGTCGGCCCCTGCTTGAGCCCCTCGAACTCGCCGATGACCCGGTCCGCGTGGGCGGTGAAGGTCAGCCGTTTGCAATCCGGGCCGAGCACCTGGTTCATCGGGGCGGTCACCACCGGGACGTTGCGCACGATCAGCACCAGATCGTCGTTGACCCGCTGCAGCAGCAGCCCACGGTCCACCGCCTTGGGTGCCTGCTTGGGCACCGTGGACAGCAGCACCGTCTTGCCGGTGTTCTGCGGTCCGGCCAGTCCGGCGGCGGCCTGGCAGGGCACGGTGATGTTCAGGTCGGTGGCCACGTAGCTGATCAGCGGCGCCTCGACACTGCCGAATGTGCCGTTTTGCGGCCAGTTCAGTTCGGCGGTGGTCTGTTCGACGGGCAGCAGTGGCGTCGCGAGGGCGAGGACGGTTCCGAGCAGACCGGCGACCACCGCAACGAGGCGAGCGATCCGGTAGTTAGCTCCCGTGTCGCTCACGGAGGTAGATGGTAATTGTTTGGTCTCGCCCGGTGCGGTTTCGGTGGCCATCAGAGGCTCGGCACCGGCTTGCGGACGGCCACCACGAAGGGGCCGATGGTTTCGACGGCGAACCGTGGATCGCTGAACAGCGCGGCCTTGAAGTCCACGGTGTAGCGGCGGACGTTGGGCTGGTTGGGGTAGACGTCCTCGGCCAGCCGGAGCGTGTAGGTGTTGCTGGCGCCGCGGCGCATCACGAAGACGGTCGGCGGCGGCCACGGCAGCTTGTCCAGCGCACCGATGAACTCCTCGGCCGTCTTGAGCTTGGCCCACGACTCGATCTGGGCTGCGCGTTTGTCGAACTGGGCCAGCGGGTTGGCGTAGTGCGACGTCAGCCCCTGGAAGCCCCAGTAGGGATACATCGACAGGAAGCTGTAGTCGGCGGTCAGTACCACGATCTCATCACGCGGCTTGCCGGTGATCCGCTGGATCGCGGCGTCCACCGCCGGGTAGTACTTCTCCGAGCCGGGTGGCCGCCGGTCGCCGCGTTGCCCGTCGCCGTCGGTATCGGTGTAGGCGATGGTCAGGTCCGGTCGCAGCACGTCGGGAATGTCCTGGCTGAAGGCGATGGCGCCGGTCAGCCCGATCGCCGCGGCCACCGGCAGCACCGCGCGGCTGCCGATCCAGTCTCGGCGCAGCGCCTGGGTCACTTCCACGAAGCCGAACACCCCGGCGGTCACCAGCAGCACCGAGAGGGTCGGCTGCAACCGGAACGACAGCAGCGTGGTGCGCGCCAGCGTGGTCAGCATCGACAGCAGCGACCACAGATAGACGGCCAGCACGCCGAGGGCCAACCCGCCGGCCCGGACCGACGACCGCGCCTTGACGATCAGCCAGAGGGTGCCCAGCAGGCAGACCGCACCCAGCAGAGAGAACTGGAACATCGGGAAGGTCAGCTGGGCGCCGTCGGCCGGCAGGTAGTGCTGGGCGCTGCCGGTGTTGCTGACCGGAGAGCTCAACGTTCGGAGCAGGAAGGGCAGCCACGTGATGGACGCGATGGCCAATGCGATGACACCGATGACGAGCAGCCGCCGCAGCGGATCGAGCGCCGCCCGCAGACCATGCGCCCGCCAGCGGAAGGCGGCCAGCCCGAGCGCCATCAGGCAGACCGTGAACGCGCTGTAGGCGACCAGCAGGGTGTACCAGGTGGCGGCGAAGCCCAGGAACAGGCCGGCGCCGACGATTGCCGCCCACCCCCTTCTTCCGCCGAGCGTGCGGCCAGCTTCACGCTCGGCGTCGAGCGTGCGGCCAGCTTCACGCTCGGCGGGCACGATAGGCGCCCCGGCCCGCAGACCCGACCAGGTCAGCACCAGCACCGGCGGCAACAGCACGGTGATCATCGCGGCGTAGGGCTCCGGCGAGCTGTAAGCCAGCGTCACCGCGGTGCCGGCGGTGGTCACCAGCAGCGCGTACTCGAAGCGGACCATCCGCCACCACAGCACCAGCGCTACCGCGGCCGCGATGGTGATCGAAGTGATCGCCCACGGCTTGAACATCTCCCAGGCGGGGGTCCCGGTCAGCGAAGCCGCGCGCCCGCCGAGCCAGAACCAGCCCGGGGGGTAGAACGGCGGCAACCCGAGGTAGGTCATGTCGCGCAGGGCGGGTCTGTCGGTGAGCCGGGTCAGGTACTCGGTGCGGAACTGCTGATCGACGGAGATGCCGAACAGATACAGCTTGGTCGCGCCCAGCGGCATGCCGAGTGTCACCACGCTGAACGCCGACACGAACACCAGCGCGCCGAGTTGTGCCAACCGGCGAAAGCGCCCGTGCCGCCATACCAATCCCACGGCGAGCAGACCGGCCAGACAGGCGACCTGGCCGAAAGTGGTCAGCGCATGCAGTTGATTGGAGGATGGGAAGGCCGGCCACTGCACGCAGGAGATGGCGAGCAGCGAGACCGTCGAGACCACGATGGCCACCAGGACCGCGATGGCCATCTGGCCCAGGGTGGCCAGCGCGTTGCGCATGGTCAGATGGGCAACCGGCGGAAGATGCTCCGCGGGATGTGCCGCAACACCATCATCACGTAGCGAAACGCTCCTGGCGCCCAAACCAATTCCTTACCTTTCGCGGACGCGGTCACCGCGAGTTCGGCGACGTACTCCTTGTCGACGGTCAGCGGAGCTTCCTTGACGTGCGCGCTCATCCGGGTGCGCACCTGGCCGGGCCGGATCACCAGCACCCGAACTCCGTACTCCCGCAGCGCTTCTGAAAGTCCGAGGTAGAAGCCGTCCAGTCCGGCCTTGGTGGAGCCGTAGACGAAATTCGACCGGCGTACCCGCTCGCCCGCCACCGTGCTCATCGCGATGATCTGGCCGAACCCCTGTGCGCGCATCTTCTCACCGAGCAGCACACCCACCGAAACCGCTGCGGTGTAGTTGATTTCAGCGATCTGCACGGCCTTGCGCTGGTTCTGCCACAATTCCTCGGCGTCACCGAGCAGACCGAACGCGACGATGGCCACGTCCACATCACCGTTGCCGAACGCCTCGTCGATCACCTTCGGATGGCTGTCGGTGTCCACCGCGTCGAAGTCGATCAGTTCCACCGAACGTGCGCCCGCGGCCTTCATCTGCGCTACCGCGTCCTCGCGGCCCGGGTCCTCGGGCAGACAGGCCAACACGATTCGCGCGGCCGCGTTGCGCAGGTACCGCTCGCAGATGGCCAGCCCGATCTCCGACGTGCCGCCGAGCAGCAGGATCGACTGGGGGTTTCCCACGGCATCAAGCACCATCTAGAGCAGCTCCAAACGTCGGGCCATGTCGGAGGCGAACACCCCGTTGGGATCCACCTTGCGGCGCAAGGCGATCCATTCGTCGATGCGCGGGTACATGGCGTGAAAGGTCTCGGCGGTGGTCCGCGAGTCCTTGGCGGTGTAGAGCCGGCCGCCGAATTGCAGCACGCGCCGGTCGAGTTCGTTGAGGAACTCGTTGAGGCCGGGCTTGATCGGGAAGTCGACGCAGACGTTCCAGCCCGGAATCGGGAAGCTCAGCGGCGCCTGGTTGCCCGGGCCGAAGAGCTTGAACACATTGAGAAACGAGTAATGCCCGGACTTTTGGATGTCGCGGATGATCCCTTTGAATTCCTCGACCGCGTCGGTGGGCACCACGAACTGGTACTGGCCGAACCCGGCTGAGCCGAACGCCCGGTTCCACTCACCGAACATGTCCAGCGGGTGGTAGAACTGCGTCAGATTCTGCGCCTTGCCGCGGTAGGTTCCCGACTTGCGGTACCACAGCTCGCCGATCGGCATAAAGGTGTATTTGTTGGCCAGCCCGTTGGGAAACACGTCGGGAAATGTAAGCAGCTGCGGCGCATCGAATTTCAGTGGATTGCGCTGCAGCTTGGCGGGCAGCTGGTCGAGGGTGGCCAGCGAACCGCGGGAGATCGCCGCCCGGCCCAGCTTCGGGGGTGGGCTGATCGCGTCGAACCAGGCGCTCGAGTAGGTGTAGTTGGCCTCGCTGCCGTCGCTGTGGAAGGCGATGGTCTCGTCCAGGCTCGAGGTGACGTCGCCATCAGCGATGAAGTACGCCGTTTCGGTGGGGGTCATCTCGACGGTGGCCCGCAGGATGATCCCGGTGAGCCCGTTGCCTCCGACGGTGGCCCAGAACAGTTCCGCGTCCTCGCCGTCGGGCGTGATCCGCCGGACTTCGCCGCTGGCCAGCAGCAGGTCCATGCTGCGCACGTGGTTGCCGAAGCTGCCGGCGCTGTGATGGTTCTTGCCGTGGATGTCGCATGCGATGGCGCCGCCGATCGTCACCTGGCGGGTGCCGGGCAGCACCGGGACCCACAGTCCCAGCGGTAGCGCTGCCCGCATCAGCTGGTCGAGGTTGACGCCGCCGTCGACGTCGGCCATCCTGCTGTCGGCGCTCAGCGAGTGGATCTTGTTGAGCGCGCCCATGTCGATTACCAGGCCGCCGCCATTTTGCGCGTTGTCGCCGTACGAGCGGCCCAGTCCGCGCGCGATGACGCCACGACCTTCGGAATCGGCGGCTCGGGCCACGGCCTTGGCGATCACCTCGGCGTCCGGCGTGCGCAACAGCCGCGCCACCGAGGGTGCCGTTCGTCCCCACCCGGTCAGCCGGGTGAGGGTGGTGCCCGAGGCGGGCTCAGGGGTGCTGGACATCGTCACAGAGGGTACCGCCTGCCGGGTGGGCTCAGCGGATGCGGAAGATCACGGCTCGCTGCACGATGAAATTGATGACGGTCGCCGTGCCCTGCGCGATCACGAAGGCGACGGGTATTGCCCAGCTCTGGTAGTGCAGCAGCGCAAGGCAAAGATGGTTGAGCCCGACCTGGGCGGTGAACGTGATCGCGTACAGGATCATGACCGCGACGAACCGGGCAGTGCTGGGCGACGCTTGGAACGTCCAGCGGCGGTTGATCAGGTAGGCGGTGATGGTGCCGATGATGAAGCTGACGGCCTTCGCCAGGTCGACCTGGACGCCCAGCACCTTGTAAAGCACGACGTAAAGGCCGAAGTCGACGATGCCGGCCAGGCCGCCGGTGACCACGAAACGCAGCACCTGAGTTTTGAGGCTGAGCGGTTGCGGCTCGGCTGGCGGCACAGCTCCTGGCGTGGGATCGGCCATCGGGGGAGTCTAACGGTGGCGATTTCCCGGGCTATGACGGCAACTTCACCGAGATCAGTTCGACCTGGGTGGGTCCCTGCGGGGTGGAGTAGGTAACCGTGTCGCCGGCCTGGTGCCCGGCCAGCGCCTGTCCCAGCGGGCTGCGCGCGGTGAGCGTCTCGGCTTCGTGGCCGACCGGCGTCTCCTCCACGATCGAGATGACGTGCATGGTGACGACCTCGCCGTCGGCGAACCGCAACGTGACCTCGGTACCGCCGGGCAGCACCCCGGACGGGTCCGCATCCGCCGGCCCGGCCTTCAACCGCCGATCCAGTTCGTTGATCCGGTCGCCGAGCACCACCAGTTCTTCGGCGCGCTGGATCGCGTCGGCCGCGTCACCGTGGTCTCCGACCATGCCGCGGTCGTTGCGCACCTCGGCCTCTAGTCGGTCGCGCCGCTGCTTGAGCCGGTCCAACTCGGCGGCGAGATTCTCCCGCGCCGCAGCCGCCAGGTCCGTTGACTGAGATTCCTCGCTCACCTGGGCACGACCTTTCGCCGCTGATGGTGTGTGGCGTATCAGTGATACACCCCTAGCCGGCGGAACCATCCTTCGGGGTGAACGGCACCACATCGTCCCCTTCGCTGAGCCCGACGCCGTCGTCGTACTGGTTCAGCCCGTTGCGCACCGCGTCGAAGATGGCCAGGCCCTGCGAGACCAGGCCGCTGGTCACCTGGCTGAGCCCTTCGGCTCCGTTGAGCACGGTCAGGTTCGAGTTGGCCAGTCCGCGCGCCGCCTTGTCGACGATCTCGGGCAACTGATCGATGATCATCCGGTCCAGCGCCACCCGGTTGTGCGACGCCGCCGCCTCGGCCTGAATCTTCATCTTCTCGGCGTCGGCGAGAGCCAGGATCCGGACGCGTTCGGCTTCGGCCTCGGCGGGTTTGACGACCTCGGCCACCAACTCCTGTTGCCGCAGTTCCGCGGCACGCTGGGCCAGTTCGGTGCGCATGGCCAGCACCTCGCGCTGAGCCTCCGCCTCGGCCAACGGACCCGCCTGCGCGGCCTCGGCCTGCGCCTTGTCCACCTCGGCCTTGTATTGCGCCTTGACAATTGCTGTCTCCCTGGCGAATTCGGCTTGCTTGCGCTGCGACTCCTGCTCGGCTTCGGCGGCGGCCTGGTTCGCTTTCGCCTGCGCGATCTGCGCCTGCTGCTGGACGGCGGCGTTGTGGGGTGCCGACATCGCCTTGATGTAGCCCAGCCCGTCGTCGTCGATCGACTGGATCTGCAGCGCGTCAACGTTCAGGCCGATCCGGGCCATCTCCTCCTTGGACCCGTCGAGCACCTCGGTCGCCAATTTCTGCCGTTCCCGGATGATCTGTTCGACGGTCATCGAGCCGATGATCGAGCGCAGGTGGCCGGCGAAGATGCGTCCCGTCAGCACCTGCATCTGGTCCTGCTCGGACAGGAAGCGTTGTGCCGCCGCGATGATGCTCTCCGGGTCGTTGCCGACCTTGAACGCGATGACGGCGCGGACATTGAGTGTGATGCCTTGCTGGGTGACGCATTTCTCGGCGACTTCGGCTTCGCACATCGCCAGGGTCAGGAATGCCGCCTTGCGAAAAAACGGAATAACGAAGGCGCCGTGGCCGGTGACGACCCGGAACGGGACGTTGCCTCTGACCTTGCCGCCCGAGATGAGCATCGCTTCATCCGGCGCGGGCACCCGGTAACCGAGCATGATTGGACTCCTTGTATTTCGGTTTCTATCGGAGAAGTTCGGTGGGGTCGTGCCAGGGTTCGACGACCACCGTCCGGGGGCCGTGCGTTGCGACGACGAGCACCTTGGCGCCCTTGGGCAGCGGGTCATCGGAGCGGGCCAGGAAAGCTTCCTTGGATCCGCGCGCGGTCACCAGGACCTCGCCGGCGCCGTCGGCGCCGCGGGTCGGCACGATCACGGTCCCTACGCAGCCGACGACCGACAGGCTCACGGCCAGTCAGTCTGCCATCAGGGTGACCTTATTGTTGCGATTCTCTCGGGCTTGGACCCGAGACACCCAGACGCGGCCCTCGCTGGCCTTCGCGACGATGCGCTCCACAGTGTCAAAAATCCACGCGGCGGAGGCTTCCATGCCGGGGCAGTGCATGACCCGGAGGTCGATCGCCCCTTGCGCGGCCAGCAGTTCGAACAGGTCACGCTGCGGGTCGTCGGCTGCGATCAGCGTGGTGTGGTCGAATTGGCGGCGCAGCGCGGCGCGCACCTCCTCGAGGCAATCGGCGTCGACGACCATTCCGGTGTCGGGATCGAGTTCAGCGCAGGCGAATTCGATCTCGAACCGCTGCTCGTAGCCGTGCAGGTAAAAGTCCTTGCCGGGGCCGGTCCACGAGCGGTGGCAGCAGGCGAGATCGCTGAACCGCTTGCGCAGGTGGAACTTCGCCGTCCGGCCCGGCGGGGCATCGTCGCGATGCAAGGTGGCGCTCTGGACAGTATCGGGGAACTCAAAGGCAAGGGTAGTCATCTGGGTCACTCGTCTTTCGATTCGGCTGTTTTTCTGGTCAGAGTCAGGAATTCACGCTGTTGGTCGGCGCTGTCGCGCATCGAGCCGTAGAAGGCCATGGTGGTCGTGGGCCCGGCAAGGGCGGCGCCGTCGCGCACCGGTGTGCATGCGTAGCCGCCTTCGAGCAGCACGCCCAGCCCGGGTGCGCCGAGGTGGTGATCGAGCCACAGCCCGATCCGGCTCGTCATCTTCTGTTGCACCCGGATGCCGCCCGAGCAGGCCTCCACTATCTGAGCGAATTCGTCGTAGCGCAACCGCTTTTCGCCGCGCACATAACCGATGTGCACGACGCCGTAGAACGGCAGCAGGTGCTGCTCGCAGAGTCCGTGGAATGGAATCGGACGCACCAACACAATTTCGGAGTGGCGTACGAGTGTTGCTTGCACCGGCATAGCGTCCCGGCGGGTCCTTGACGGATTCTCAAAGGATTCTTGGAACATTCTCAACGCCGTCGCGTCAAGAAATCGCCGAGCTTCCGTAGAGCTTTCCCAGAGGCCGGCGCCCGAGGCTGCTAGGCATGAGGACTTGGTGGAAAGCGGCGGCGGCCGCCGTCGTTGCGGCCGGCATCGCCGCCGCGGTTGGGGGTTCGGTCGCCCTGTGCCAGGCCGCGAACGTCACCGGAATGTACGGCGACCCGGCGGCCGCCGCGCCGTACTGGCGGATGCAGTCGTTCGACGACTGTGCACTGATGGCTTCCGCCGACGTGATCGGCCAGCTGACCGGCCGCGAGCCGACCGAGCAGGAGGTCATCGAGGTGGCGCAACGGCTGCCCAGCCAGGTACGGCCCGGGCCGCTCTACGCGGCAGGCTATGGCACCGAACCCGCCGACATCCCGCTGCTGCTAGCCCAATACGGCGTGCACGGCGCCCTCGACGCCGGGACCGAAGCGCTGCAGCGCTACCTGGCCGATGGGCACAAAGTGATCGCCGGGGTGAACGCGGAACTGCTGTGGGGTGTGCCGGTGCAGAACCGGGACGAGGGCGGCAACCCGACCAGCGACCACGCGGTGGTGGTCACCGGCGTCGACCTGGCCCATGCGACGGTGCACCTCAACGACAGCGGCAATCCCCGCGGCCGCGACGAGACGGTGTCCATGAAGGTCTTCGTCCGGTCCTGGGCCACCGGCGGCGAGCAGCTGGTGGTGACGGCCGAGACGCGTTAACCGAATTCGAGCAGGGTGTAAGCGCCGCGGAACGGCTTGAGCACCGGGAACTGCCAGAGCGCCGGATACGCCGCCCCGAAGAACCAGCCGCGGCCCTTGGGCATCGGCACATCGTGCACCGCACGGATCCCGGGCACCGTGTCGGCCAACTGGGCCAGGCGACGAGGGGACAGGCTGAACGGCATCGGCGGCACCCGGTAGTGCTTGGACGAACGCATCCCGTTGGGCGCCACCTTCTTGACGATGGTCGGCGGCACGTCGAAGAACACCTCGCCGCCCGGGAAACGCTTGGCGCACTCGCTGATCAGTCCCAGCGCCTCGTGCGGCTGCAGGTACATCAGCAGACCCTCGGCGGTGAGGAACACCCCGTTGCGGGTGTCGATCTGGTCGATCCAGCTGTAGTCCAGCGCGGACTGCGCAATCTCGGTGATCCGCGGTGATCGGGGCAGCAGTCGGCGTCGCAGTTCGATGACCGGCTCCAGATCGATTGACACCCACCTGAATTGGGGATCGGGCAGCGCGCTGCTCAACCGCCAGAAGCTGGTCTGGAACCCTTCGGCGAGCGCGACCACGGTGGCGCGGGGGTGCTTGCCGAGATAAGCGAGCGCGCACCGGTCCACGGCAAGTGAGCGCAACGCCATCTCCTGGCCCTTGCGGCGACCGAACTTGTCGAAGTCGAAATCGATGGACTCGGCGAGCCGCACGGCCATCGGGTCGTCGATGATCGCGTCCGGGCGGCCGGCCTGGTAGGCCCGGCCGCGCAGGGTGAACAGTGCTGTCTCGGAGACGCCGCTCAGCAGGCTGGCGTCGACCCGGCCGGGCTGACTCATGGACTCCCTATACCCAGTACGGCACGCGGGCGCGGTACTGGCGCATCGCGATGGCCGCCAGCACCCACCCGACTCCCGTCAGCCCCAACACCACCACCCAGTGCCGCAGTTCCTGGTGGGCACCTAACAACGGCGCCCGCACGATGTCCAGGTAGTGCAGCAGCGGATTGAGCTCGACGATCTTCGACCAGCGGCCAGCGCCCTGCTGCCGCAGCGTGTCGTCGTTCCAGATGATCGGCGTCATGAAGAACAGCAGCTGGACGAGCGAATTGAGCAGCGGACCGATGTCGCGGTAGCGGGTGGCCAGGATGCCGAAGCACAGCGACACCCAGACAGCGTTGAGCATGATCAGCGCCAGCGCCGGCAGCACCGACAGGTCCGCCCAGGACCACGGCTTGGGGAAGATGAGGGCGACCACGACGTAGATGACGATGTTGTGCGCGAACAGGATCATCTGCCGCCACACCAGCCGGTACACATGCACGCTCAGCGGCGTCGGCAATTGCTTGATCAGGCCTTCATTCGCGACGAAGACGTCGGCGCCCTCCAGGATGGCGGCGTTGATCAGGTTCCAGATGATCAACCCCAGCGTGACGTAGGGCAGGTGCACCGACAGGTCGAGGTGGAAGAGCTTGGAATACAGCCCGCCCATCGCCACCGCGGTGGTGCCCGTCGCGATCGTGATCCAGAACGGGCCCAGCACCGAGCGGCGGTAGCGCTGCTTGATGTCCTGCCAGCCCAGGTGCAGCCACAACTCACGCCGCCGGAACCCGTCGACGAGGTCGCGCCGAGCGCGGGTGAACGTTTTGGACTGCGCCGCCGCATCGATGAATGTCATGCCGCACCTCCAGGCCGTCCGAACTGCTCCCGGCGTCCCAGCCGCCGCAACCGGAACCATTCCAGCAGACCCTTGGGGTCGCGTCGGGTCACCAAGAAGAACCAGCCGAACCGGACCCATTCCTGAAACAGCAGCTTGCGCAGGCCTGGCTGGGCCAGCACGTAACCGCGGTTGCGGTAGGTGAAAAAGCGTTTGGTGGGGTTGTCCGGGTACTGCGTGTGCATGCGGCCGCCCAGGATCGGCTTGAACTCGTCGGAGCCGCACGGATGCAGGTACACCGCGTCCAGGCAGGTGCCGAACGGCAGGCCGGAACGAACCAGTCGGCGGTGCATCTCCACCTCGTCGCCGCGGATGAACAGCCGCAGGTCCGGGACGCCGATCGCGTCCAGGGTGGACGCCTTGAACAGTGCGCCGTTGAACAGTGACGCAATGCCGGGCAGTAGATCCTGACCGGGTTCGCTGCGCAGTTCGCTGACCCGCCTGCGCCAAACCGGGCCGCGGCGCAGCGGAAACGCCAGCGACTCGGGGTCCTCGATATCGCAGACCATCGGGGACACCTCGGCCAGGCCGTGCTTGGCCGCGCACGCCAGCAGCGTCTGCAGCACCTCGGTACCGTGCGCGTGACCGTCGTCGTCGGCGAGCCAGATCCAGTCGGCGCCGTGTGCCAGCGCCAGCAACATGCCCAGCGCGAATCCGCCCGCACCGCCGAGGTTGCGGCGCGAATTGAGGTAGATCGACGGAATCTCCTGTGCGGCGACGAGGTAGTGCACGCGGCTGTCACCGGAGTCGTCGTTATCGATGACGATCAGCTTGTCCGGCACCCGGGTCTGGGTGGACAGGATGTCAAGCGAGCGGGCGAGTTCCTCGGGGCGCCGGTGGGTGACGACGACGGCGAAAACGGACTCACTCACGCGCGGTCTCGGCGAGAACTTCGCGCACGTGCCGCGCCGCGTCGTCGCCCTCGTAGGCGCGCACCACGTCTTCGATACCACCACTCTGCTTGATGACGCCGTGGTCGATCCACATCGCCGTCTTGCACAGCCGGGCCAGGAACTCGTTGGAATGGCTGGCGAACACCAGGATCCCGGAGCGCTCGACCAGACTCTGCAGCCGTGACTGCGCCTTCTTCAAAAACTCGGCGTCGACGGCGCCGATGCCTTCGTCGAGCAGCAGGATTTCCGGATCGATGCTGGTGACCACGCCCATCGCCAGCCGCACCCGCATGCCGGTGGAGTAGGTGCGCAGCGGCATGGACAGGTAGTCGCCCAACTCGGTGAACTCGGCGATTTCGTCCACCTTGGCCAGCATCTGTTTGCGGGTCTGCCCGAGGAACAGGCCCCGGATGATGATGTTCTCGTAGCCGGAGATCTCCGGGTCCATGCCGATGCCGAGATCGAACACCGGCGCCACCCGGCCGGTGACCTTCGCCCAGCCGCGCGTCGGCTCATAGATGCCGGAGAGCAGCCGCAGCAGGGTGGACTTCCCGGCGCCGTTGTGCCCGACCAGCCCCACCCGGTCACCGAGCTCCAGCGACATGGTGATGTCCCGCAACGCCTCGATGACGACCACGTTGGAACTGTTGCGGCCGATCGCGCCGCCGGCCTTACCCAGGAACGCCTTCTTCAGCGACCGCGACTTGGCGTCGAAAATCGGGAACTCGACCCACGCGTCGCGGGTCTCGATGTGCGGACCGCTCGGCACGGCTCAGAGGTACTGTCCGGTGCCGGGCCCGTGGTGGCCCGGCCGACTCACCCCCGGCGGCAGCGCGCCCTGACGCATCTGCTCGAGTTGCGCGCGGGCGGCCATCTGCTGGGCGAACAGCGCGGTCTGGATGCCGTGGAAGAGCCCTTCCAGCCAGCCGACCAGCTGGGCCTGGGCGATCCGCAGCTCGGCGTCCGACGGCGGCGTCTCCTCGTTGAACGGCAGGGTGAGCCGTTCCAGCTCCTCGCGCAATTCCGGTGCCAGACCGTCCTCCAGCTCGCGGATGCTGGTGGCGTGGATGTCACGCAACCGGCTGCGACTGGCGTCGTCGAGCGGTGCCGCGCGCACCTCCTCGAGCAACTGCTTGATCATGGTGCCGATGCGCATCACCTTCGCGGGCTGCTCGACCAGGTCGGTCAGGGAGCGGTCGTCGGAGTCCTCGCCGTCATCGGTTTGCCGAAGCGCCATCAGACGCGGGTCGACGCCGCCGATGACCTCGATGCCGTCATCGTTCGGGTCGTCGTTGCCCGTACCCAACTCAATCACCGTCCTCGTGCTGCTAGGGATGTACCGGCGTATCGCCGTGCCATTCGTAAATCTGGGCGCCGCCGTTGTCGTAGATCATCGTCCAGTACGGCGACTTGTCCAGTGAGACTAGTCCGTCGGGAATCTTGAACCCCCGGACCGTGGGGCCGCTGGCCAAGACGTAGCGGATGTTCAGGGCTTTGATCGCCTCGGGGACCCGCTTGTCGGTGTCGCCCTTCCTGGCGTAGGCCCAGAAGATAAATCGGTGATAGCCGGGCCCCATCTGCACGGGGTAGTCGTAGTGCGTCCACAGCGGGTGCAGTCCGGCCACGGCGTACATCCAATTCGTGCCGTCGACATTGGAGTTGCCGATCAGGGTGTCGCGTGCGCCCGGCAGCTTGGCCAGGTAGGCCATGGCGTCGAGGTCGCGTTGGTCCACCATGATCGAGTCGTATTTGTCGCCGAAGAGGAACCGGTGCCGAGGGAAGTAGAGCACCGCGAGGCCAACGCTGACACCCACCAGCAGCACCGCGGTGGCCGTGGCCCAGAAGCGGTTCGGCAGCGGTTTGCGATTTTGGGTGAACTTCTTCGCCAGAGCAATCGCCGCGGCGACCAGCCAGACCAGCGCGACGGCGGCCATCAGGTTGAACAGCGGGGTCGTGGCCGCGGCGATGCGGCGCGGATCCTTGTAGAAGAACTCGCCGATGGCGCCGGCCAGCCGGCCGAACGGACCCCACAGTGGGGTGCCGGCGTCGACGTTGATCACGATGAGCAGCAACCAGACGACCAGCGGCCAACGCACCTTCAGCAGCGCCAGTGGCCAGGAAAGTTTCAGTACGTTGCGGTTCCAGGTGATCCCGTCGAACAGCAGGATGAAGCCGCCGACGGCGCACAGGAAGCTCAGTGCGACCTGGTACGGGAAATCATTCAGATGCCGGGAGTGCATGAACACCGCGTCGAACAGGCCGTGTCTCATGCTCAGGTACGTCAGAAACGAGTGGCCGGCGATGATGTCTTCCTGCTTGGTGACACTGAGAAACTGAGGTAGCAGGATCAGCCCGGCCGTCACCCCGACCCCGGCCAACACCGCCACGTCCCGGATGCGGCCTCGCACCGGGTGCCACAGCGCCTCGAAGAGCCACCAGCCGCCCAGCAGCAACAGGGTGATGATGCCGCCGGTGATGTGCACCGAGAAGACCCCAACCAGGGCCAGCACCGCCACCGGGATGCGGTCGCGGTGCCCCAACGTCGAGGCGATCAGCGCCATGGTGGGTATCGCGACGCCATAGGCCGCCAGGTTGGGCATGGCCGCGGTGTCGAACTCTACGTAGGGGACCGCGGTGAACGAGGCGGAAAGCGCGGCCGCGGTGGCCGCGACGGCCGCGGTGCGCCACTCGGTGGTGTGGCTGCGCAAGGTCATCCAGGCCAGGACGGCCGCGCTGACCGGGAACAGCCAGATCGCCGCCGCCACCGACGTCAAGGTGTAGCCGGTGGTTGCCGCCGCGCCGGTGAGCTGGCACAGCACGGCCGTCAGGGCGTGAAAGACGGACGGGTAGTACAGCAGCGCGTGCGTCTCGACGTTGCGCAGCTCGCCCATGTGGGTGGGCGACGCCTGGCCGACGTCGAGGATCCAGCGCACGGTGTTGGCGTGCCACACCGCGTCCCAGGTGCTCGGGATCGACTGCCACTGCGATATGCCGCTGACCGCCGCCCAGCCGATCAAGACGGTGCCCAGCAGCACGCCCGCCGCGACCACGATCGCCGGACCGGGTTTGACCCCGCGGGCCTCGGCGTCCTTGTCCCGGAACCGGGCCAGCAGCAGTGTGAGCACCGTCGCCAATGCACACACCACGGCGAATGCGGCCAGCGCCGTCCACCCGTTCCATGGGATGCCGAGCGCGCCGTAAGGGATGATCGCCAGTGCCACAACGCCGTACGTCAGAGGCGGGCCGACCGCAATTGCGATCGGCCAGTTCAACTGTGCAATACGTGCGATGGTGGCACCCGGTGCGATCAGCAGGACCAATGCGATCAGCGTTCCGAAGCACAAGCTCACTCGACTAGTATGGCTGGCCGGGTGACCTGACTCGGAGGGCCGTGACGGCTGGCACGTCTATGGCGCACCCGCCACCGGCACCCATCCTCGAAAATGGCCGTAGCTTTCGAAGCACGCAATAGCTCTAAGGTGGCTGGCATGGCCTACGACGTCGCCCGGGTGCGTGGACTGCACCCGTCGCTTGGTGACGGGTGGGTGCACTTCGACGCACCCGAGGGCATGCTGATCCCCGATTCCGTGGCGACCACCGTCTCGACTGCCTTCCGCCGGTCCGCGGCCAGCACCGAGGGTGCCCACCCGTCGGCGCGCCGCAGCGCGGCGGTGCTGGAGGCGGCCCGCGAGGCGATAGCCGACCTGGTCAACGCCGACCCCAGCGGCGTGGTGCTGGGTGCAGACCGGGCGGTGCTGCTGTCGTCACTGGCCGAGGCGTCGTCGGCGCGCTCCGGGCTGGGCTACGAGGTGGTCGTCAGCCGTTTGGACGACGAGGCCAATATCGCGCCATGGCTGCGCGCGGCGCACCGGTACGGCGCGAAGGTCAAGTGGGCCGAGGTCGATATCGAGACCGGCGAATTGCCGACCTGGCAGTGGGAGAGCCTGATCAACAAGGCGACCCGCCTGGTGGCGGTCACGTCGGCGTCGGGCACGTTGGGCGCCGTGACCGACCTGCGCGCGATGACGAAGCTGGTGCACGACGTCGGCGGCCTGGTGGTCGTTGACCATTCCGCCGCGGCGCCGTATCGGCTCTTCGACATCAAGGAGACCGACGCCGACGTGGTCGCGGTGAACGCGGTCGGCTGGGGTGGACCGCCGATCGGGGCGATGGTGTTCCGGGAGCCGGCGCTGATCAACACGTTCAGCTCCGTGTCGACCAATCCCTACGCCACCGGCCCGGGCCGGCTGGAAGTGGGCGTGCACCAGTTCGGTTTCCTGGCCGGTGTGGTGGCCAGCGTCGAATACCTGGCCTCGCTGGACGAGTCCGCACGCGGGACCCGGCGCGAGCGGCTGTCGGTGTCGATGCACTCCGCCTCGGCGTATTTGAACCGGATCTACGACTACCTGATGACGTCGCTGCGGTCGCTACCGCTGGTGATCCTGCTCGGCCGTCCGGAGGCGCGGATACCGGTGGTCAGCTTCGCCGTGACGGAGGTGCCGGCCGACCGGGTGGTGCAGCGGTTGGCGGACAACGGGATTCTGGCGATCGCCAACGCCAGCTCCCGCGTGCTCGACGTACTGGGCGTCAACGACATCGGCGGCGCGGTGACCGTCGGCTTGGCGCACTACTCGACAATGGCCGAGGTCGATCAGTTGGTGCGCGCGCTCGCCTCGCTCGGTTAGGTTCCGTTACCTCGCGAGCAGACGCAAAAGTCCCCATTTGCGTGCGCAAAATGGGACTTTCGCGTCTGCTCGCGCAGGGAACTAGACCGTCAGAAGAATCTTTCCGAACGACCCGCCCGACTGCAGCAGCTGGTGCGCCTCCGCCGCCTGCTGAATTGGAAACCGCTTCCCTATGATCGGGCGGACCCGCTCGCTGGCGAACATCGGCCAAACCGAGGTGGTCACCGCGCTCACCACGGCGCTCTTGCTGTTCGGTCCGCTGACCGGACGGGCCCGCAGCGTGGTGCCGATGACCCGCGCTCGCTTGACCAGCAACTTGCCCAGGTTGATCTCCGACTTCACCCCGCCCTGCATGCCGATGATGACCAGTTGTCCGTCGGTGGCCAGCGCATCGATATTGCGATCCAGATAGGCCGCACCCATGATGTCCAGGATCACGTCGGCTCCGTCGGTCTCCTCCCGCAGGCGGGCGACGAAGTCCTCGTCCTTATAGGAGATGGTGATCTGGGCGCCCAGCTCGCGGCACAGTTGCAGCTTCTCCGGTGATCCGGCAGTGACGGCCACCCGGGCACCGAGGGCACGGGCTACCTGGATGGCGTGGGTGCCGATGCCGCTGGCCCCGCCGTGCACCAGCAGCAGCTGGCCGGGGCCCAGGTGGGCGGTCATCACCAGGTTGGACCAGACCGTGCAGGCCACCTCCGGTATCCCGGCCGCGTCCACCAGCTCGACGGGCGAGGGGATCGGCATCACCTGGCCGGCCGGGACGGCGGCGTACTCGGCGTAGCCGCCGCCGGCCAGCAGCGCGCACACGTGTTGTCCGACGCTCCACTGCGTCACGTCTGCACCAATGTCCGCGATGACGCCGGACACCTCCATGCCGATGATCTCGCTGGCTCCCGGCGGGGGCGGGTATTTGCCCGCGGCCTGAAGTACATCGGCACGGTTGACGCCGGCTGCGGCGACCTTGATCAGTACCTCTCCCGGCCCGGCGGACGCGTCCGGGACCTCTTGCCAAACCAAATGTTCGGCGGATTCGGCGACTATGGCACGCATGTCGGTCACGCTACCGGCACCGCTACCCTTGCCTTACCGATGTTCGGGTGGCGTGGCAGAGCGGCCTAATGCACTCGCCTTGAAAGCGAGAGACGGCTAAAACCGTCCGGGGGTTCAAATCCCTCCGCCACCGCAAATTTGTTGGCCGCGAGCGCGCCGCCCCGCCCGCGAGGGTGCGTGTCGGTACAGCGACACGCCGCCGCGGCCGGCATTTTGTGCACGCTCGCGACTAAGCGACGCCCAAGCTAGTGCAGCGTCGGCGCGTAGCGCAGCACCGCGGCGATCCCGTCGGCGGGTTCGATCCGCTCGTCGGTGCGCACCAGTGACGCTCCGACCGAGATGGCGAACAGCGGCAGCGCCTCGTCGGCGCGCAGTGTCTTGGCAGGCGCGGCGCCCTGCTCGGACAGCACGTTGGCGTTCGGAGCGATGGTGGTCAGTCCCTCGTCGGCGACCACCGTGGCGCCGCCGATGTCCCCAACGATCAGCGTCTCGACCGCCCCCTGGCGCAATGCCGAACACACCGCGTCCAACCCTTCGGCGGCCAGCCCGGATTGCCGGCCGACCTCGGCGCTGAACCGCTCGGCGGCGGCTTCGAGGATCTGCAACTGCCGTTTGGCGAACCAGGTTTCGATCTCGCGTTGCACCTCGTCGAAGTCGTGCCCGCTGTGCCGCGCGCCAACCTCTAAGGGCACGGCCCGGTCGCCGATCCGCTCGGGCAGTTGCGCCAGCAGGTCGCTGCGGGACCGCACCTCGCCGACCAGGAAGACCGCCTCGGAGCCGGTCTGGTCGGTCAATTCGGCGATGCGGTCGGCGACGGCGCGCATGTTCTTGCGGGCAGCCTCATCGGTGCGCGGTTGCGGGTCGCCGTAGCCGGCGGTCTCGGCGCCGGCCGCCTTGTGCACCGGGTAGCCGCCGCCGTCGACAGTCTCCGAGCGCAGCCCGTTGTTGTCGCGGACGGTCAGGTCGGCGCCGGCGTGGTCGACGATCGCCAGAACGTAATTCGGCTCGTCCATACCTAGTTCGAGGACGGGAATCAGGTAGGGCAGTTCCGACACCCGTGTCACGGTGGCCGCGGGCGGGCGCACCAGATGCTCGTTGACCAGGACACCGGTCGGACCGGCCACGACCGCCCGACCGCTGCGACCGATCGGTGGTTGCAGATCCATGACGGCGCGCTCGATCTCGTCGACGATGGATTCGTCTGCGCCCTGCCGCTGCAGTTCCTCACGCACCGCGCGCCATTTCAGGTCGAGTTGAGCGGCGGCATCGTGGCTGTCGTGCGAGTCGTCGAAGTAGACGGACGCAAAGGGTCCGGGGGTGTTCAGCAGTTTTCGGAAGCGTTCGGAATCCATGTGTCGATGGATGCCCGCCTAGTCCACTGACAAACGCTCACACCCGCGGGATCGAGGCGGCGATGGTGTCCATCAGGGTGGTGTAGCGCTTGATTTCGGGGTCCTTGCCGGGCTTGCCGCTACTGATCACGCCGCCCGCCAAACCCCGCGCCGGATCCGCCCAGATCGCGATGTTGGCCAGCCCGAGGTTTCCGAACGCGGCAGCAGCGTTGCGCCCGAACGGCCCCCAGCGGTCGGTGCCCAGCATGAATCCGGTGCCCCACCGGGCCGGCTGCAGTCCTACCGCGAAATCGGGCCGCAGCCGGCGGGCCTCCTGCACGGCGTTGTACATGCGTTCCGCGCTGATGATCCGCACGCCGTCGAGTTCGCCGCCGCGGCGCCAGATTTCGGCGAAACGCGACAGCTCGTCCGCGGTGGAGACGCCGTTGGACGACGGCACCACGGTGGTCAGGAACGCCGGGGTGTTGGTGTAGGGGATGATCTCGTGCACCGTTCCGCCGATCGCCTTGCGGAAGATCGCGGCAATCACCGGTGGCAACGGTTTGCCGGTCGGGTGACTGGGCGCAACCAGCGGGACGTCCTGCGCCGCCACGCCGAAGTTGGTCCACCGGAAGTTCAGTGGCTCAAGGATTTCGCTGGCCAGGATGTCGCGAATGTCCTTGCCGGTGCTCGCGTAGACGATCTCCCGCATCAGCGGGCCCCAGGTCAGCGCGTGGTAAATGTGCACCAGGCCCGGCCGGTACAGCGGACGCAGTTTGCCGAGCTGTTCCTGGGCGTATTCGTGGTCGTCGGCGCGCTTGAGGTCCGGACGGGGCCCGGTGGGGAACGGGACGCCCGCGCTGTGGTTCAGCACGTGCCGGATCGTGGTGCGGTCCTTGCCGTGGCTGGTGTAGGTCGGGATGTATTCGCACACTCGGTCGTCGAGGTCGAAGACCCCGCGTTCGACGAGCAGGTGGACGACGGTCGCGGTGATGCCCTTGGACGCCGAGTACACGCAGAACGGAGTGTCGGTGGTGACGGGAATCTTTTCGGCGTCGGGTTCGTCGGTGGGGGCGTTGCCCCAGCCGTGCCCGATGGCCCGGTTCAGCACCACCCGGCCGTTGCGCCGGAGGCACAGCTGGATGGCGGGGTGCATCCCGGCCCGGTACCAGTGCCGCGCGGCCTGCCAGATCCGCTCGACGGCGGCGCTGCCGACTTCGGAGTGGTCTTCGTCGCCGATCGCCGTCACGGCGTCCAGGTCGTCGGGCACACGGATCCGGCCATCGGGTGTTGACGTCATCGCCGACAGCCTAGCTTTACAGGCATGGCCGCCCGGTTGCGCTACGTCGAGGTGATCCTGCTCGTGTTCGACGCGTACTCGGTCGGCCTGGGTTTATTCCAGTGGCTGGCGCCGCAGACGTTCTTCGACACCCTCGGCGCCTTCGGGATCCGCAACACCCACTACATCTTCGACAACGCATCATTCGAATTGCCGCTCGGCCTGACGCTGCTGGCAGCCCTGCGGTGGCCGTCTTGGCGCGTACCCGCGCTGGCGTTCGCGACGGCGCACTGGGCGCTGCACGCCCTCAGCCACCTCATCGACACCAACCATCGCGCCGGCGCAACGGTCGGGTGGCTGGAATTCGGCGGGCTGGCGATCTCGACGGGCTGGCTGGCTGTTGCGCTGTGGTTCAGCGCTATTCGCCGGTGAACTGCGGCGGACGCTTGGCGAACGTCGCAGAGATGCCCTCGGTCAGGTCCTTCGACGGCAGGAACGCCGCGTTCCAGGCGGCGACGTAGCGCAAGCTCTCCGACACCGCCGAGGTGCGCTGCTGATCGAGCACGTCCTTGATGCCGTGCACCGTCAGCGGGGGATTGGCGGCGATCTCGGCGGCGGTGGCGTGCGCGGCGGCCAGGGTGGCCTCCGCGCCGTCGTACACATCGTTGACCAGACCGATCTTCTCGGCACGGGCGGCATCGATGTCTTTGCCGGTCAAAGCGAGTTCGCGCAGGTGTCCGTCGTTGAGGATCAGCGGAAGCCGGGCGAGGCTGCCGACGTCGGCGACGATGGCCAGCTTGACCTCGCGCACCGAGAACTTCGCGTCGGCGCTGGCGTAGCGGATGTCGACGGCCGAGATCAGGTCGACGCCGCCGCCGATGCACCAGCCGTGTACCGAGGCGATGGTGGGAGTGCGGCAGTCGGCGACCGCGGTGATGGCGGCTTGCATCCGCTTGACCTCCCGGTGGAACACCGCGCGCGGGCCGGCGAGCGCGTCGCCGGACAGCAGCGGCGTGAACGAGCCACCCATCGCCGGAACGTCCAGGCCGTAGCTGAAGTTGCGGCCCGATCCGGTCAGGACGATGGCGCGCACCTCCGGGTCGGCGTCCAGCGCCGGGAACAACTCTGGCAACTCCGCCCAGAACGCGGGCCCCATCGCATTGCCCTTGCCCGGCCCGATCAGGGTCACCTGTGCGACCCGGTCTTTGACCTCGACGGTCACGGATTCATATGTCTCTTCAGATGCCTCGCCCATACTCGAGACCGTAGCGTGGCGAATATGCCCGCAGACTTGCGCCCAGGACCCGACTCCCCGCCAAACGACGAGCTACGCAGCGCCGAGTTGACGCTGGGAATCCTGGAGGAGGTCGTCAAGACCATTGCCCGGGAGGACCTCAGCCGGCAAACCCCGTGCACGGAATTCGACGTGGCCGCGCTGACCAAACACCTGCTGAACTCCGTCACCGCGATCGGCGGCATGGTCGGGGCCGAATTTCCGGAGTCCGACGACGAAGACTCGGTCGAGCGACAGATCATCCTGCGGGCCCGGCCGGCCCTGGACGCCTGGCATCGCCATGGCTTGGACGGCACCGTCAAATTCGGCGACAACGAGATGCCGGCTCAGGTCGCGGCGGCCGTCCTGTCGCTGGAATTCCTGGTACACGCCTGGGATTACGCGGTCGCATTGGGGCGTGACGTCGAGGTTCCCGATTCGCTGGCCGAGTACGTGCTGGGGTTGGCGCACCAACTCATCAAGCCCGAACGGCGGGGCGGGGCCGGCTTCGACGACCCCGTCGAGGTGGCCGAGGATGCCCGCGGTCTGGACCGGCTGGTCGCCTTCACCGGCCGCAACCCCGGCTAGACCCGCTCGAGATAGAAGTAGAAGTAGCGGCCGTCGTGTACGACGCCCTTGCCGTTCATGATGCCCATCACGGCGTCTTCGTCGATCACCTTGAAGTGGTCGTGGACCGGTTGGCCGTCGTAGACCATCGTCGCGGTCACCTCGCCGCGGAACTCCTCCAACCACAGGCTGGCCTCGCCTTTACCCATCTCGACGTTGGAGAACTTGTTGCCGTCGGCGTCCACACACACCAGTGGCTGGACGTCGGCGGCGGACTTGAACGTCTTGCCGAACCACCCAGCCTTCTCCAGCTGGTGGTTCATCCTGTGGCCGGTGACGAACTCGCCGCCGCGCCATTCTCCGAGCATGCCCTCGATGGTGGCCGGTGACAGCGATGCCCAGAACTCGTCGAGCTCGGCGTCCGGGATGTCGCCGGCGCGCTCGGTGAACTCGGTGAACTTCTTGCGAGCCAGGCTCATAGAGGTACTCCTCAAATCCAGTTGCGAGCGAACCGCAGCATCGCGTCGTTCTCTTCGGGCGCGGCGGTGACGGTGACGCGCACACCGTCGCTGCCGTAGGGACGGACCACGATCAACGCGTCGGCGGCCTGTTCGACGAAGTTCCGCGTGCGGGCGCCCAACGGCAACCAGACGAAGTTGGCCTGGGAGTCGGGCAGGGTGAAGCCGGCAGCGCGCAGCTCGGCGCTGACCCGCACCCGTTCGGCCACCACCGCGTCGGTGCGGGCCAACAGCTCGTCGCCGGCCTCCAGCGAGGCAATGGCCGCGGCCTGCGAGACGCTGGTCGCGGTGAACGGGACGTAGACCTTGTCCAGTGCGGTGATCACCTCTGGGTGCCCGATCGCATACCCCACCCGCAGACCGGCCAGGCCGTACGCCTTGGAGAAGGTGCGCAGCACCACTACGTTGTCGTGCGCGCGAACCAGCCCCAGGCTGTCGGGTGCCATGCCGTCGCGGATGTACTCGACGTAGGCCTCGTCGATGGCGATCAGGATGTCTGACGGCACCGCTTTGACGAAGCGGGTCAGCGCATCCGGGTCGACGACGGTGGACGTCGGGTTGTTGGGATTGCAAACGAAGATCAGCCGGGTCCCGTCGGTGACCGCGGCCAGCATCGCGTCCAGGTCGAAGGTGTGGTCGGTCAACGGCACCTGGACGGGCCGGGCCCCGGCCACCTGGACCTGCGGCGGGTACAGCTCGAAGCTGCGCCAGCCGAAGATCACCTCGTCCCCCACCGAGGCGGTGATCTGCACGAGTTGCTGGCACAGGCTCACCGAGCCGCAGCCCACCGCGATGTGCTCGGGGGCGAAACCCGGCCCGACATGGCGGGCAAGCGCCGCCTTGAGCTGCACGCAGCCGTTGTCGGGGTAGCGATTGATCAGGTCGGTGGCGTGTTCGATGGCCGCGCGGACACTGGGCAGCGGGCCGAACACCGTCTCGTTGCTGGCCAGTTTGATCGCACCGGGCACGGTCTTGCCGGGAACGTAAACAGGCAGCCCCGCCAGCGCGGGCCGCAGGCGGGCGGTCACTTCGACAGCATATGTCGCAGCTGTGTACGCTATGCCTCCGGCGGCTCCGGGTTCCGGGGTCGGGTAACCTTTGGAAGGCCATGGAGGCGTGCCAGAGCGGCCGAATGGGGCTCACTGCTAATGAGTTGTTCCCCTCAAAGGGAACCGGAGGTTCAAATCCTCTCGCCTCCGCCAAGCAACACCTGCTAGACAACTGACTGACGACAACTGAAGAACGCTGGCGCCCGTAGCTCAACGGATAGAGCATCTGACTACGGATCAGAAGGTTAGGGGTTCGAATCCCTTCGGGCGCGCACATGAATTCAAATCCGCTGTAAACGCTTTTTACAGTCACGCGGTCGTCGATAACTAATTTATAACGTTTCGGCTTCGGAGATATAAAAGCACCCCGCCGACCAGCGGTTTCGCCTTAAAGTGCGGAGGTTCCGCAAGCCGGGTTAGTCCGAGGTGTGTCGCCGTGTCATTTGTGTTTACGCAGCCCCAGTTGCTGGCGGAGGCTGCGACGAATTTGGCGGGAATTGGGTCGTCGCTGACGGCGGCCAATTCAGCGGCCGCCCTGCCTACCACGAGCGTGCTGGCCGCCGGCGCCGACGAGGTTTCGACCGCGATGGCCAACGTGTTCGGTTCGCACGCCCAGCAGTACCAGCGGATGAGCGCCCAAGCGGCGGATCTGCATCAGCAGTTCGTCCAGGCGATGAACTCGGCAGGCAACGCGTACGCCGGTGCCGAGTCGGCGAATGCGAAACCGATGGCGGGCGGTGGCGCAACCGCCGGTGGGGCTGGCGCACCGGCGCAAGGGCTCCTCGGGCGTCCGTCGGGCGGCAGCATCGGCGCCCCCGGGCCGGGGCTGTTGGGCGGTCCCGGCAATGCCGGCTATCGCGGTGGTGGCGTCGCCGGTGGCGGCACTCCCGGTCGGTCGGGCGGCTACGCCGGCAGTGCTGCGCCGGTCGGGCGGGGCCCTGTGGCCAGCGCGGCGAGCGCGGGGCTGCTCAACAAGCCGGAACCGGTGTCCGGCCGCGCCCGAAACGGCAAGTCCGGCAAGGGGTTCGGCGACGGCGGTCCCGGCGGCCGCGGGGACGCGCGCGACCTGCGGGCCAGCTACGTCAAGCGCCACGACGAGGCCCGGCGCGAGTTCGGCGCCGGTGGTGCCGGCGGCGCCAATCGCGTCGCTTAAGAACGCGTCTCGATCAAGGCCAGCGCGCGCTCGAACAGGTGCACGGTGCCGGCGTGCAGCTGATCGCCGACGGCTTTCTCCGCCTTGCCCGCGCAGGCGCGGGCCAGCGTGCCCTCGATCACGATGCCCAGCTTGAAACAGGCCAGCACGGTGTACCAGGTGATGTGCGAGAGGTCGCGAGTGGTGTTGGCGGCATAACGCTGCAGTAGGTCGTTGGTGCTGGCCAGACCGTCCGTGCCGCCCAGGGCGTGGCCGAACACGCTGGAGCCGTCGTCCTGCCGCCACGTGGCCAGCAGCCAGCCCAGGTCCAACAGCGGGTCGCCGATCGTGCACATCTCCCAGTCCACGATCGCGACCACGTCTGGCCCGGTGCGGGAGAACATCACGTTGGCCGCGTGGTAGTCGCCGTGCATGATGCCGGGAGTCCACTGGGTGGGTCGGTGGCTTTCCAGCCAGTGCGAGACCTCGTCGATGCCCGGGATGTCCGGACCGGGGTAACCTTCGTACTCCTGATAGGACGCCAGCTCCGAAAGCCAGCGCGGCACTTGACGTTCCAGAAAACCCGACGGTTTGCCGAAATCTTCGAGGCCCACGGCGACGTGATCGACGGCGCCGAGCCTGGCCAGCGCGTCGGCCATCGACAACCCCATGCCGTAGCGCACCTCTGGGTCATTGGCATGCAACGGCGGCAGGCCCTCGCCCGCGTTGAAGCCGTCGATCGGTTCCATCAGGTAGAACACAGCGTCTCCGAGCACGCCCGGGTCGTCGCACATCGCGATCAGATGCGGGTGCGGCACATCGGAGCCGGCGAGCGCGGCAAGTACCCGAGTCTCCCGCAGGATGACGCTGTTGCTGCGGGGGCGCAGGTGCCGTGGGCCGCGACGCAGCACGTAGGGCCGGCCCGACCGGGTGAACCGCATCATCACGTTCTGCGTGCCGCCGGTTACCGCCGCGACATCCTGCAGGGGTCCCTCCCCGAGACCCTGCTCCGACATCCAGCGAGCCACCGCATCCAGATCCACGGCCGGGTTCATGCTGCTCCTTTGCGCCTGTCAACCGACTTGGAGAGAGCCTAGAAAAAGCGTAGGGACCGCCCAGCGGCGGCCGTTGCGGGCGCCGCGCTGGAAGAATAGTTTGCAAAACTGACTATCGCGGTTCAGGAGGAGTGCCATGCAGCGCACCGACAACGATTCTTGGGAGATCACGCAAAGCGTCGGGTCGACCGCGCTGGGTGTGGCTGCGGCCCGCGCCGCGGAGACCGAGAGCGAAAACCCGCTGATCAACGACCCGTTCGCCAGGGTCTTTCTGGACGCGGCGGGCAAGGGAATGTGGACGCTGTACGCCGATCCGGACTTACTCGCGCAAGCCCGCGAGATCGAACCCGAGATCGGTAACCGCGCGCAGCTGATGGTCGACTTCATGGCTACGCGGACCGCGTTCTTCGACGAGTTCTTTCTCGCTGCCGCCGACTCCGGCGTCCGTCAGATAGTCATTCTCGCCTCCGGCCTGGATGCTCGTGCGTGGCGGCTGCCGTGGCCGGACGGCACGGTGGTCTACGAGCTCGACCAGCCCAAGGTGCTCGAATTCAAGAACACCACCTTGGAGCAGCACGGTGCCCGGCCCACCTCGCAGGTGGTCAACATCGCGGTCGATCTGCGCCAGGACTGGCCGACGGCGCTGCAGGAAGCGGGCTTCGACCCGACGCAGCCGACGGCGTGGTCGGCCGAGGGCTTGGTGCGGTACCTGCCCGCGCAAGCCCAGGACCTGTTATTCGAGCGCATCCACATGATGAGCGCACCTGGTAGCTGGTTGGCATCGAACGTGCCGGACAAGGGTGCGATCGACTCCGATCTGGTGCAGCGCCAGCGCGAGGAGATGCAGCGGATCCGTGCGGTGGCTGCGCGACTTGTCGACGCCGAGATCCCCGCCGTCGAAGACCTGTGGTACCCCGAGGAGCGCACCGCGCTCACCGATTGGCTACGGGATCACGGCTGGGAAGCCACCGCCGCGGACTTCCCCGAACTGATGGCCCGCTACAACCGGGTGGTCCCGAACGGCTCCGAGTACTCGATGCCGCCGACGCTGTTTGTCTCCGCGCGCCGGCCTGCCGTCTGAACCACTCTTTTTAAGAGTTCCACCGCGCCGACGGTGTCGGTGGCTGGGTCGCCGACGGCGCCGACGGGTCGGTCGGGCGGACGGCGTGCGACGGGTTCTGCGCGGCTGAGAAGCCAGGAGGCGTAGGGATCCTTTGTCGGTATTTTCTTTGACCTGAGCGGAAATCCCTATCCATTTTGCGCAATAACGCTATCGTCAAAATCTTTGATTCGCTCATGGCTTTGGACGGCTGGGAGGGTGACCGTGTCATATCTGGTGGCGGTTCCGGAGACGGTTGCTGCGGCGGCCGCGGACATTGCCGGCGTCGGCTCGATTTTGGCTTCGGCCGGCAGGCTGGCCGCGCCACCGACCACGAACGTCTTGGCGGCGGGTGCCGACGAGGTGTCTGCGGCAGTCGCGGCGTTGTTCAGCGGACACGGCGAGCAGTTCCAGGCCGTGAGTCGGCAGCTCTCGACCTTCCATCAGCAGTTCGTGCAGTCGCTCACCGGAGCCGCCGGAGCCTACGCCTCAGCTGAGGCGGCCAACGTCGCACTGCAGTCGGCGCAGCAGGACATCCTCAACGCCGTCAACGCGCCGACCCAGGCTTTGCTGGGCAGGCCGCTGATCGGCGACGGAGCCCACGGCACGGCTGCGAATCCAAACGGCGGTGCCGGCGGGTTGCTTTACGGAAATGGTGGCAATGGGTTCTCCCAAACCGCCGACGGGGCGGTTGGTGGAGCTGGCGGCGCGGCGGGATTGATCGGTAACGGAGGGCTGGGCGGCGCCGGTGGGGCCGGTGCGGCCGGCGGTACCGGTGGTTCGGGCGGCTGGTTGTACGGCAACGGTGGCGCCGGCGGCGCGGGCGGGGCAGCCTTAGCCGCTGGGCCCGGCGCTAATGGTGCAAACGGCGGAGCAGGCGGTGCGGGTGGCGCCGCCGGGTTGTTGGGTGCCGGTGGTGTCGGCGGCGCTGGCGGTACCGGTGGCGCGGCCGGCGGTGGAATCCCCGCAGGTGGTACCGCCGCTGGACAGGGCGGCGCCGGAGGTGCCGGTGGTGCTGGTGGGTGGTTGTCCGGTAACGGCGGGGCAGGTGGCCAGGGCGGTGCTGGCGGTGACGGAAGTCTGAAGGAAGGCGCCTTGTCCGGCGGCGCAGGCGGACAGGGCGGCGCCGGCGGCGCGGCCGGACTATTCGGTGACGGCGGGGTAGGTGCCGCCGGGGGTGCCGGTGGCGCGACGGGCATATTGAGCGGCGGTTCCGGCGGGTCCGGTGGCAGCGGCGGTAACGGCGGGTGGATCTACGGCAATGCCGGTGCCGGCGGGCAAGGCGGAGCCGGTGCCGGCGGCGCAGTGCAATACCAGGGCACCTTCGCCGGCGTCTTCGGTGGCGGCGGCGGGGCCGGTGGTGCAGGCGGCAACGCCGGTTTGCTTGGCAACGGCGGCGCCGGCGGCGCAGGCGGGTTGGGCGGACAGACCGGTGCCAGCACATTTCTGCCCGGCGTTGGCGGAGACGGCGGAGATGGCGGCAGCGGCGGCAGGGCCGGATGGTTGGCCGGCAACGCGGGAGTCGGTGGGCAAGGTGGCACCGGCGGCGCAGGCCGCGGCGTGAACCCCGACGGCACTTCGTTCTTCGCCTTTGTCGGCGGAACCGGTGGCGCTGGCGGCGCAGGTGGCGGGGCTGGACTGTTCGGTGCAGGTGCGGCCGGCGGTGCGGGCGGTGACGGAGGAATCGCTGGCGCCGTCCAGGGAGGTGCCGGCGGTGCCGGCGGTGCCGGTGGTGCTGGCGGGCTGCTGATCGGCGACGGCGGCGCCGGCGGGAATGGCGGGGTCGGCGCGAGTGCGGTGGTGACCGACCTTGCTACCGCCGGTGTCGGCGGTACCGGCGGCGATGGCGGAGCCGGTGGAAGCAGTGGTTGGCTCTATGGCAACGGGGGCGTGGGTGGTGCCGGCGGTGGCGGTGGAGCGACCGGCATCAACGGCATCGGCCTTGACGGGCGCCCCGGTGGGAATGGCGGCGACGGCGGTAACGGCGGCGCCTCCCGGCTGATCGGCAACGGCGGGGGCGGAGGTCAGGGAGGAGCCGGTGGCGAAGGCGGCCCAGCGGGAGGTCTCGACGGCATCGACGGGCAGGACGGAACCGGGGGTGCCGGCGGCGTCGTGTTCGGCGAACCAGGCGCTTAAGCGTCAGTCGACGAACCGCCCTCTAGGTCCTTCTTGATAGCGGCAATCGCATCGACCGGCGTCAGATTCTGGCCCTGGCTGTTCTGCCCCAACTGCGGCCACCCGGCGCCGTCGGGGCCGAGCAGCTGATCCCAGATCTGCCGCACCTTGGTCAGCAGTTCGGCTTGTTCGTCGTCGGTGAGTGCCATCAGCGGTCCTCCGTTCGTCCCGATGCCGCACGCGGCGGCGAATTGTTGCGGTGTCAGCCCGTCGGCGGAGTTCATGTCGCACCGGCCGAACGGCGGCGCACCCTGCGGCAGGTTCGGGCTGTACCCGTTGCCGTCGGTGTACTGATGTGCCACCTGCCCGGGCAGATTCGGGTTGGATCCGTAACCCGCGGCGATGACGCGAAGCCCCGGTGGGCGCACGCGCCACATGTTGAAGAAGTCATAGGCGTTGGCGTAACCGATGATTCGGGCCGGTGAGCCTGCGTAATCGGCCAGGTTCCAGTACAGCTGGTTGATCCAGCTAGACCCGTCGCCCGGCGGGTTGCCCCCGGACTCAACATCGAGCATCAGCGCCACCCGCGGGTGTAGGCCGCCTTCGGCGTCGATCATCGACCGCACCGTGTTGGCATTTGCCAACCAATTCGGACGGACGTAGGTGTAGACAATCCCGAAGGTCAATCGCCCACTATCCAACGCGCCGCGCATCCAGGTGTAATTGCGCGCGAAATTGTGGTCGCGATAGGTGCCGTCGCTGACCCGGATCGACAAGACCCGGTGGGGGTACGAATCATTAACTGGCACTTGATATTCCGAGACATCAGCGAACAGCGTGTCAACCACTGCGGCGCAATCCCCCTCTACTGCAACCCCTTACCGATCGCCCATGCTACAGCGGGGAGCGCCCGCATCCGCCGGTATCGTCGCGGGCATGGCTGATCGGCCCGCGAAAGTCAACGATGTGCACCGGCTCGCCGCCGCGATGCCGCATGTGAAGAAGCTTGAGGGGCCGAAGGGCAACGCCATCTACCAGGTGGGCGGAAAGTCGTTCGTGTTCTTCCGAACTCCGCAACCGGATGCGGTCGATCCGGCGACCGGGCAACGCTATCCCGACGTGATCATGCTGTGGGTGGAGTCCGAGAGCGACAAGCTGGCCCTGGTCCAAGACCCTAACTCGCCGTTTTTCAGCACCAGCCACTTCGACGGGCATCCCTCGGTGCTGGTGCGCGCCGCCCGGTTGGCCGAAATCAGCGTCACCGAGTTGTCGGAACTGATTCAGGATGCGTGGCTGTCCCGCGCGTCCAAAAGGCGCGCCGCAATGTGGCTCGCCGATCACCCCGCTTAGAACGGCCTGACGGGCGAACTTGCGGCCCTTTTTCATGTTTAGGCACGCGTACAACGGGCAACGCTGTGCTGCACGGGAATTGTTTCGGGAACAACGGAGGCCGCTATGGTGCGAGGTCGCGGAATTCTAGGTGCGATTGTGTTGATCTGGCTGCTCATAGGGATCCTCGCAGCCTGGCAGCGCGGCTACTTCAAAGGTCAGGAAACCAGTTGTGCCTCAGCGGGAACCGTTGCGGTCACGGTGATTGCCGGACCGCTGAATTACATGGGCGTGAATCCAAAAGTAAAGGATTGCCACGCGCCGCAGTTACCGCAGCCGAGCGCCCTGCAATCAATTGATCACATCCCTGCTAGTTAAAAGGAAATCGCCATGATTGTCGTCGGTGCCATCCTTCTCATCCTCGGATTTGTGTTTGGCGTGCATTTGTTGACCGTGCTCGGGGTGATTCTGCTCATTGTGGGCGCGGTGATGTGGGCCATGGGTTCGGTCGGCCGCCCAGTGGCCGGCAGGCGCTACTGGTACTAACACAGCATCGGGGAAACGGCCGCGTGACCGCATCGACGGTCACGCGGCCGTTTGTGTTTCACAGGTCAAGCACAGGGATGCCATAGCGTTGCCCTATCCGGGTACGGATACTGGAACCCGTGGCGGCTCCCAGAAGTTCCGTTGAACGCGTGATCATGTGCCGCGCCGACGGCCAACCGGTCACCGTGCTGGTGGTGGACGACGAACCCGTTCTCGCCGAGATGGTGTCGATGGCATTGCGCTATGAGGGTTGGAACATCGCGACAGCCGGTGACGGTGCCTCGGCCGTGGCGGCCGCCCGCGCCGAACGCCCCGACGTAGTAGTGCTGGATGTGATGCTGCCCGACATAAGCGGCCTGGAAGTCCTGCAGAAGCTGCGCCGGGAGAATCCTCGATTGCCGGTTCTGCTGCTGACGGCCAAGGACGCGGTCGAAGACCGAATCGCCGGATTGACCGCTGGCGGAGACGATTACGTGACCAAGCCGTTCAGCATCGAGGAGGTCGTGCTGCGGCTGCGCGCGCTGCTGCGCCGCACCGGGGTTACCACGGTCGACAGCGGCGCCCAGCTGGTCGTCGGCGACCTGGTACTCGACGAAGACAGCCACGAGGTGACCCGCGCCGGCGAACCGATCTCGTTGACCACCACCGAGTTCGAGCTGCTGCGGTTCATGATGCGCAACGCCAAGCGGGTGCTGAGCAAGGCACAGATCCTGGACCGCGTTTGGAGCTACGACTTCGGCGGGCGATCCAACATCGTCGAGCTGTATATCTCCTACCTGCGCAAGAAGATCGACAGCGGGCGCGAACCCATGATCCACACGCTGCGCGGCGCAGGCTATGTCCTCAAGCCGGCGCGCTAGCGGGCCCCGGGTCTGGTCGCTGCGACTGCGGCTGCTCGTCGGCCAGATCGCCGTCCTGGCAATCGTCTGCGTCGGCATCACCGCAGCCACTGAATTGGCGCTGCGCCACCATTTGGTGGCCCAACTCGACAGCCAACTCAGCGGCACCTCCTACCGTTCGTCGCTGCTGTATCCCGAACCGCCGCGCCGCCACGAGCCGCGTTACGTCAAGACCGGCCCAGGCCCAAGGTTTCTCGACGCGCCCGGCCAGCCGGCCGGCATGGTCGCAGCGGTGGTCAGCAACGGCAGGACAGTGGACGCCGGTTATCTGACGGGCAGCGGCGCCCGGGATGCATTGACGCCGACCGCGCAGCACCAGCTGGAGGAGATCGCCGGCAGCCGCACGCCGGTCACCCTCGACCTCGATGGCCTCGGGCGCTACCGTGTCGTCGCCGCTCCGAGCCGCAACCGGACCGACGTCATCGTCACCGGTCTGTCCATGTCCAACATCGACGCCACCGAACTGCGGATGCTGATCATCTTCGGCATCGTGACTCTGATCGCGCTCGTCGCGGCCACCACCGCCGGAGCGGTGATCATCCGTCAGGCGTTGGCGCCGTTGCGACGGGTCGCCCAGACCGCGACCAAGGTGGTGGATCTGCCGTTGGACCGCGGTGAGGTCGAGCTGCCTGTGCGGGTGTCCGAGCCCGATGCCAACCCCGCCACCGAGGTGGGCCAACTCGGTTCAGCGCTCAACCGCATGCTCGACCACATCGCGGCGGCCCTGTCGACTAGGCAGGCCAGCGAGACCCGGGTTCGCCAATTCGTCGCCGACGCCAGCCACGAACTGCGCACGCCGCTGGCCGCGATCCGCGGCTACACCGAATTGGCGCAGCGCATGGGCGACGACCGGGAAGCGGTGGCGCACGCGATGAGCCGGGTGGCGTCGGAGACCGAACGGATCACGCGTCTCGTCGAGGACCTACTGCTGCTGGCCCGGCTGGACTCCGGTCGACCCTTGGAACGCGAACCGGTGGACCTGTCCCGGTTGGCGGTCGACGCTGTCAGCGACGCACACATCGCTGGGCCGGATCACCAGTGGGAACTCGACCTGCCGCCGGAACCGGTGATGGTGACCGGCGACGAGGCCCGCCTGCACCAAGTGGTGGCCAACCTGCTCGCCAACGCGCGCATCCACACCGGCCCGGGCACCGTCGTCACCACCCGCCTCAGCGCCGAGCCGACGCACACGCTGCTGCAGGTGATCGACAACGGCCCCGGAATTCCCAGGGACCAGCAGTCGGAGGTGTTCGAACGGTTCGCTCGCGGCGACACCTCGCGGTCCCGCAAGGGCGGCAGCACCGGACTGGGTCTGGCGATCGTCTCGGCAGTTGTCAAGGCCCACAACGGGACGATCACCGTCAACAGCTCGCCCGGGCACACCGAATTAGCGGTACGGCTGCCGAGTAATGGACGGCAGCCGACCGCGTCGTCGTCAGGCTAGGGCGTCAGCTTGTCAGGAGCAGGTGACGTCGATCTCGAACGGCTTGTTGACCGGTGACATCGGGTTGGCCGCGTCGATACCGGTGGCCGTTCCGGTGATCTTGTAGGCGTTGCCGTTCTTGGTGGCCTCGGCCTTGCCCTGGCCGGTTCCGGCGGTGTAGCCCAGCACTACGCCGTTGACGCTGCCAAGTCCGACCGACCTCACCTCCGGGGGATTGGCGTCGCTGAGCACCGCGGCGATGCCGGCCGCCTGCCCGCCGATCGCGATATTGACATTGCCGGCCGCCGTCGTGCACACGACCGACCCGGTGACGTGCTGGTCCTGCCCGTCGATGAGGACCTTTGTGCCAGAGGCGCTGCCGCCTCCGCTACTTGCCGCGCTTGAAGACCCGCCACCCGATTTCGGCTTGTCACTCGAACATCCGGAAAGACCCGCAACCAGAATGGCCGCTCCGGCTACCGCGACCGTCAGCCCACGCTTCACCTGTGCTCCTTTGCCCGTAAACCGGCCCATCGTCTTTGAGGACCGCCCCGGCAGTATGCGCGGTAAGTGGACGAAATTCTAGGTACGACGAAATATTTGTTTTGCCTTTCCGAGGCTGCACGCGTTTGGCAAGGTGATTCCGATGGAGCACAAGCCGCCCACCGCGGTCATCGAATCGGCACATCGCGCGCACACGCTACCTCTGGACGACACAAGGGATTTCGACGACGCCGACCGCGGCTTCATCGCCGCGCTGTCGCCATGCGTCATCAAGGCCGCCGACGGCCGGGTGGTCTGGGACAACGACGCGTACTCCTTCCTCACCGGCCCCGCGCCCACCTCGGTGCACCCCAGCCTGTGGCGGCAGTCGACGCTGGCCGCCAAGCAGGGCCTCTACGAAGTGGTACCGGGCATCTATCAGGTCCGCGGTTTCGACATCTCCAACATCAGCTTCATCGAGGGCGACACCGGGGTCATCGTCATTGATCCCCTGGTGTCCACCGAGGTGGCGCGCGCGGCGCTGGAGCTGTATCGCACGCACCGTGGCGGTGACCGACCGGTGGTCGCCGTGATCTACACCCACAGCCACGTCGACCATTTCGGGGGCGTGCTGGGCGTGACGTCGCAGGCCGACGTCGACGCGGGCGAGGTCGCGATCCTGGCGCCCGAGGGCTTCACCGCACATGCCGTGCAGGAGAACGTGTATGCGGGCCCGGCGATGCTGCGCCGCGCGACCTACATGTATGGCTCACAACTGGCGCGGGGCCCGCAGGAACAGGTGGGTTGCGGGTTGGGCCAGACGCCGTCCACCGGTGAGGTGGGGCTGATCGTCCCGACCGTGGACGTCCGGGCCACGGGGGAGACGCACACCATCGACGGCGTCGAGATCGAATTCCAGATGGCGCCCGGCACCGAGGCGCCGGCCGAAATGCACTTCTACTTCCCGCAATTCCGCGCGCTGTGCATGGCCGAGAACGCCACCCATAACCTGCACAACCTGCTGACGCTGCGCGGTGCGCTGGTGCGTGATCCGCACGCCTGGGCTGGCTACCTGACGGAGGCCATCGACGCGTTCGCCGGCCGCACCGACGTGGTGTTCGCCTCCCATCACTGGCCGACCTGGGGGCACGAGCGCATCGTCGAATTCCTGTCTTTGCAGCGAGACCTGTATGCCTATTTGCACGATCAGACCTTGCGGTTGTTGAACCAGGGCTACACCGGCGTGGAGATCGCCGAGATGTTCGAGCTGCCACCGGCATTGGACCAGGCTTGGCATGCCCGCGGGTATTACGGATCGGTCAGCCACAACGTGAAGGCCGTCTACCAGCGCTACATGGGCTGGTTCGACGGCAATCCGGGACGGTTGTGGCCGCACCCGCCCGAGGCGCTGGGGCCACGCTATGTCGAGGCGCTGGGCGGGCTGGAGCGGGTGGTCGAGCTGGCCCGTACCGCGTTCGATGCGGGCGACTTCCGCTGGGCTGCAACGTTGCTCGACCACGCGATGTTCACCGACCAGCACCATGCCGCGGCACGCGAGCTGTACGCCGACACCTTGGAGCAACTGGGCTACGGTGCCGAGAACGCCACCTGGCGCAATTTCTTCATGAGCGGCGCAACCGAACTGCGGGCGGGCAACTTCGGCACGGCGGGGCAGGTCAGTTCGCCGACGCTGCTGGCGCAGTTGACGCCCGAACAGGTCTTCGACGGGTTGGCCATCAGGGTCAACGGACCGGGCAGCTGGGACCTGGACATCGCCATCGACGTCACGTTCGACGACGTCGCCACGAACTACCGGCTGACCCTGCGCAACGGTGTGTTGGTGCACCGCAAGGCAGCCGCCGACCCCGCCACCGCGACCGTAACGGTCAAGCTGGCCAACAAGATCCGGCTGTTGCTCGTCGCAATCGGTGACTTCACATCGCCGGGGCTCGAGTTGTCCGGTGACCAGGCGGCGCTGCAATCGTTGTTGGCGGTGCTCGAACAGCCGGATGCGAACTTCAACATCGTCACCCCCTGATTCCGGCGGGTCACCCTCTCTCGCGAGCAGACGCTAAAGCCCCCTAAGTGGGCCTCGCAAGGGTACTTTCGCGTCTGCTCGGCACACTTAGGTGACGTCGATGATCACCTTGCCGAGCACTTTGCGGTCGGCGACATAGCGCAGGGCCGCGGCGGTCTCGGCCAGCGGAAAGCGGGCGCCGATGTAAGGGCGGATCTTGCCGTCGGCGAACAGCTGTGACAGCTCGGCGATATCGCGAGTGCATTCCTGGGGATAGTCGTCCAAAAAGGTGCGGATCTCCATCCCTCGGATGGTGACGTCCTTGAGCATCACCAGGTTGAGCGGGATCGCCGGAATCGTGCCCGCCGCATAGCCCAGGGTGACGAAGGTGCCCCCGCGCGCCAGGCCGCGCAGCGCCGGCTCCGCGTAAGGCCCGCCGACCGGATCAAGCACGACGCGCGCGGCGTCCCCGGTGAGTTCGCGGATACGCAACTTCAGATCCTCGTTGTCGTAGTCGACGGTGGCCTGCGCCCCGCGCTCACGGCACAACTGCAGCTTCTCCGGGCTGGACGCGGCGGCCAGCACCCGCGCTCCCATGACCACCGCAAGATCGACCGCGGCCAGCCCGACTCCGCCTGCGGCGCCCAGCACCACCACCCAATCACCTTCTGCCACTTGGGCTACCGACCGCAGTGCGTGGTATGCGGTGCGGTAGGTCACCCCGAAGGCCGCCGCCGAACCGAAGTCGACGCCGTCGGGAACGGTCTGGGCGATGGTCGCGTCCAGCAGTGCCAGCTCAGCGAAGGCACCGAACGTGGTACCGAACACCCGCTGTCCCGGCTGCAACGATGCGCCCTCGCCGACCGCTACCACCTCGCCGGCGATCTCGTTGCCCGGAGTGAACGGCGGCGGGATCCGGACCTGGTACTTGCCCGCGACGAACAGCACATCAGGAAAGTTGACCGCCGCGGCGTGCACCCGCACCAACGCCTGACCCGGCGCCGGCACCGGATCGGCGACCTCGGTCAACACCAGATCCTCCGGCGGGCCGTAGGCATTGCACACGATCGCGCGCATCAATCGACTCCCAGTCCGCGCAGACAGAACCGCGCCAAATGTTCGATGTCCGTTGGGCCGGGCCGGTTGGCCGAGCCCATATACCGACGCATCATCGCAATCGTGCACCCGTAGACCGCGTCGACGTCGCGATGGACGTCCGAGCTGCCCAGGGCGGTGACCGGCTCGACCAGCAGGTCACGCAGCGGCCGCAGCATTTCCTGGTCGGCGGCAGGGCCATTCGACATTTGCCGAGCAGCGGCACTGCTCATGCTGCTCAGCTGCGGGTCGGCGACCTGTGCCACGGTGCCCTCGATCCAGCACGCGACCTTGTCTCGGGGACGGGAGTGCTTGGCCATCTGATGCTGCAGGTAGGACACCACGATCGCGACGCCGCGTTCCATCACCGCCAGGATGAGATCGTCCTTTCCGGCGAAATAGCGGTAGAACGCCTTGTTCGACGACCCGGCCTCGGCGACGATGTCGCTTACCCGGGGCGGCTCGGGCGCCACCCGCTCCATCACCCGGACCGCCGCGGCCAGGATGCGTTCCACCTCCTCGGTGGCCTCACGCTGCCGATCGTCGAGCGCTCGCTCGACGGCCGCGGTGACCCGATCGCTCATGGTGAATCCGGCAGTGCCGGAACGCGATCGATCAGGTCGCCGTACTTTGCCCGGGCAGCCTCGCGGCGGACGTCCAGCATCTCACGGGGCCATTCACCCTCCTCGGCCTCATAGCCCTTGAGCAGCATGCGGGCCAGGTTGACCTTGTGCGCCTCGGTAGGCCCGTCGGCCAGTCCGAGCGCAATGCCACCGAGCAGCATGTTCACCAACGGCAGCTGGTCGCTGAGCCCGAGTGCACCGTGCACTTGAATCGCCCGCATCGCAATGGATTTGAGCACCTGCGAGGCCAGGATCTTACAGACGCCGATCTCCGCGCGAGCCGCGCGCTCGTCACCATTGTCGATCAGCCAAGCGGCATGCAGGACGGTCAGGCGGAACGGTGTCAGCTCGGTGTAGGAGTCGGCGATGAACTCCTGCACAAGCTGCTTGTCGGCCAGCGAACTACCCTGGGTGAAACGGCTTTTCGCGCGCCGGGCCATCATCTCGACGGCCCGCTGGGCCAACCCGATCGAGCGCATCGCATGATGCAGCCGGCCGCCGGCCAGTCGTGTCTGCAGGATCAGGAAACCTTGGCCGGGCTTGCCCAGTAGAGCGTCCGCACCCACCCGCACGTCGTCGTAGCGGACCAGTGCGTGTCCCGGTTCATGGGGATCCGATCCGACCAAGTGGTGATTGGCCTCGATGGTGAGGCTCGGTGTTCCGGCCGGAATCAGGAATGTGGAGGCCCCGTAGTGGACCGGTACGTCGGGATCGGTGATCGCGACGACGATGAAGAACGAGGCGACGGATGCGTTGGAGGAGAAGAACTTCCGCCCGGTGATCACCCAGTCGTCCCCGTCTTGTACCGCGCGGGTGTTGAAGACGCGCGGATCGGCGCCGCCCTGGGGTTCGGTCATCGAGAAACAGGAGAAGATCTCGCCGGACAACAGACCGGCCAGGTAGCGGTCCTTCTGCTCCTGGGTGCCGAAGCGGGCCAAGATCTCCGCGTTGCCGGTGTCGGGTGCCTGGGTTCCGAATACGATTGGCGCCCAGGGGCTGCGGCCCAATATCTCGTTGATCAGCGTCAACTTCACCGCGCCAAAGCCCTGCCCCCCGAGTTCGGGGCCCAGATGCGGCGCCCATAAGCCCTGATCACGCACCTGCTGCTTGAGGGGGTCGACGATCTTTCGCCGCTCCTCGTTCAGCGGCAGGAACTCGCAGCCCGGGAACAGCACCTCAAGCGGCTCGACCTCGTCGCGGACGAACTCACGGACCCACTGCAGTTTCTTCTCGAACTCGGGCTCGGTGGAAAAGTCCCACGCCATCGAAGGCTCCTGTCTCTTGCGGTTGCCACGTTACGGAATGCCGCCGTCGGCCCGCACGATGGAGCCGGTCGTGAAACTAGACGCATCAGAGGCCAGGAACAGCGCCGCGCCAACGATTTCGGGCGGATTGCCGGCCCGTTTCAACGACAGGTGCCCGAACATCTCGCCGCCCCGCTGATCGAGATTCCATGCCTTGCTCACATCGGTCAGGAACGGGCCAGCCATCAGCGTGTTGACCCGCACCGTCGGACCGAAGGCGCGCGCGAAACCTTCAGTCATCGCGTTGAGCCCGGCCTTGGCTGCCGCATAGGGCACGATGTCGGGGCTCGGTCGCAGCGACCCCGCCGAACTCACGTTGATGATCGAGCCGCGACCCGCCGCCACCATCCGTTCGCCTACCAGCGCCGAAAGGCGAAACGGGCCTTTGAGATTCAGGTTGAACACCGAGTCGTACAGTTTCTCGGTGACGTCGGACAGTTTGCCGTAGAGCGGGGACATGCCGGCATTGTTGATCAGGGTGTCGACCTTGCCGAACCGGTCGTACGTCGCCTCGACCAAACCGTCGAGCTGGTCCCAGCGCCCCACATGCACCTGGTAAGGCATTGCGGCGCGCCCGGTTTCGGACTCGATCTCCTTGGCGACCGCCACACAGTTGTCCATGTTGCGGCTGGCGATCACCACGTCGGCCCCGCAGCGCGCCACGCCGAACGCCATCTCCCGGCCCAACCCGCGGCTGCCGCCGGTGATCAGCACCACCTGGTCGGTGAGGTCGAAAAGCTGGTCGGCATAACCCATGTCAGCGCACCCCAGCCGTCCGGGACAGTTCGGCCGCCGTCGATATCAGCTGTAGGATCATCGGTCCGAAAGCCCCGGTGATCTTGGGATCGACCTTTCCGGTCCGCACCCCGGCCGCGTACGTTTTCTCCAACACGATGCCCAGCTTCCAATTCGCCAACACCAGGTAGTAATCGATGTTCTCGGTGGACAATCCGCTGATCGACTCGTAGTGCTCCAGCAACTCGCTGCGGTTGGGCATCCCGGCCATATCGAGGTAGAACCCGTCGGCGCGGGGCTCTTCGCCGTCGTAACCCAGCAGCGCCCAAGCCAGGTCGAGCAACGGGTCACCGACGGTGGTCATCTCCCAGTCCACGATCGCGGCCAACCGGGCAAACTCCCCATGCTCGAACATCACATTGGCGAACTGGTAGTCGCCGTGCATGATGCCGGGCGTGTAGTGCGCAGGACGGTTACGGCGCAGCCAGTCCGACGCGGTATCCAGCCCGGGCAGCTCCCGCACCTGATAGGCCGCCAGGAAGTTCAGCCAGCGGTCCACTTGCCGGTCATGGAAGCCCTCGGGGCGCCCGAAGCCTTCGAGCCCCTGCGCGCGCCAGTCCACCCGGCCGAGTTTCGCCGCACCCTCGACCAGCTGGAAAGCCAGCCCGCGCCGCGCCTGCAGGTCGGTGTCGAACGGTGCTCGCCAGCCGCCGTCCATCGGGCTCCAACCATCGATCGCGCGCATGACGTAGAACGGCAGCCCCAGCACCGACCCGGATTCGTCGGCCGCGATCAGCTCCGCATGCGGAACGTCGGTCCCGCGCAGCGCCCGCACCAACCGGATCTCGCGCAGCAACCCGTCGATACGGGCCGCATCGGCGCGCGGGCCCGGCATTCGCAGCACCATCCGCTCGGGACCGCGATGCACCAGGTACAAAGTGTTCTGCGAGCCACCGCTGAGCTGCTCCAGCACCGGTTCCTCGCCCTGGCCCGGCGCGCCGTTGGCGTCCAGCCAGCGCCCCAACACGTCCCCGGCAATCGCCGCCATCCGCACGCCCCAATCTCCCTTGGGAGAATAGCATTCTCCGCTGCGGGAGCGACGGGCGGATCTCCTCATGCGAGGCTTGCCGCATGCAACTGCTCCTGATCCGGCATGCCTTGCCGCTGCGCAGCGATCATGGCGAGGGCTCGGATCCGGAACTGTCCGACACCGGCTTTCAGCAGGTCGCCCGCCTGCCCGAGGCGCTGGACCGGTTCCCCCTCTCGCGGCTGGTGAGCAGCCCGCAGCGACGCGCCATCCAGACCGCCGAGCCGGTCGCGGCGGCTCGGGGCTTGCCCATCGAAATCGACGACCGCCTGGCCGAATACGACCGCGACCAGCCGCACTACATACCGATCGAGCAGATCCGCACCGAGTTCCCACAGGAATGGGCACGCATGTCGCAAGGGCATCTGCCCAGCGCCGTCGACGAGGACGCGTTTCGCGCCCGGGTCCGCGCGGCAATCGACGACCTGGTGGCCGCGGCCGACCCGGATGAGACGATCGCAGCGTTCAGCCACGGCGGTGTGATCAACGTGGTGCTGCACGAAATCCTGGGCACCGCGCGCCTGTTGTCCTTCCCGATCGACTACGCCTCGGTGACCCGGCTGCTGTTCTCCCGGTCCGGTCAGGCGACGGTGGCGTCGGTCAACGGCACCGAACACGTCTGGGACCTGCTGCCCCGGAATCAACGGTCCTAGTTGGTCGGTGGTAAACAAGTTCGGTGACCTCGACTGACCGACATAACGGGCTCGACCTGCCCGCGTTGGACCGGTACCTGCGTTCACTCGACATTGCGCGCGACGGGGAGCTGCGCGGCGAATTCATTTCCGGTGGCCGCTCCAATCTGACCTTCCGCGTGTACGACGACGCCACGAGCTGGCTGGTCCGGCGACCGCCGTTGCACGGGCTGACACCCTCGGCGCACGACATGAGCCGCGAATACAAGGTCGTGGCCGCACTGCAGAACACTCCGGTTCCGGTGGCGCGCACGGTCGCCCTGTGCGACGACGAGTCGGTGTTGGGCGCGCCGTTCCAGATCGTCGAGTTCGTCGACGGGCAGGTAGTGCGCCGTCGCGCTCAGCTGGAGTCGCTGGGCCGCCGGGCCATCGATGGTTGCGTCGACGCGCTGATCCGGGTCCTGGTCGACCTGCACAATGTCGACCCCGACTCCGTCGGGTTGAGCGACTTCGGCAAACCCAGCGGCTATCTGGAACGTCAGGTGCGTCGGTGGGGATCGCAATGGCAGCTGGTGCGACTGCCCGACGACCGCCGCGACGACGACGTTGAGCGGCTGCATACCGCGCTGCAACAAAGCATTCCCCAACAGAGCCGGACGTCGATCGTGCACGGCGACTATCGGATCGACAACACCATCCTGGACTCGCAGGACCCAAGGCAGGTGCGCGCGGTGGTGGACTGGGAACTTTCCACTCTGGGCGACCCGATCAGCGACGCGGCCCTGATGTGCGTCTACCGCGACCCGGCGCTGGACCTGATCATCGACACCCAGGCGGCGTGGACCTCGCCGCTGCTTCCCACTGCCGACGAACTGGCCGACCGGTACTCGCTGGTGTCCGGGCAACCGCTGGGACAGTGGGAGTTCTACATGGCCCTGGCGTACTTCAAGCTTGCGATCATCGCGGCCGGGATCGATTTCCGCAGACGGATGGCAGAAGAAGCCGACGGTCAGGCGGATTCGACGGACGATGCGCCCGAAGTGGTGGCGCCGTTGATCTCCCGCGGGCTGGCCGAGATCGCCAGGCTGAACTAACGGGGTATGGCGGACAGATTCTTCTTGGCCGCGCGGCGCAATTGAACGATACGCGCGGTGCCGGCGGCGACGGTGATCAGCCCGCCGACCACGGCAGCCAGCAGAATCGCGACACCCAACGGCAGCGTCCAGTGCCAGCCCAGGAACGTAAACGGTGTCGACGCCGTGTTCTGAGCGATGAAGATCAACAGCAGAATCAGGATCAGGAAACCCGCGATCAGCGCCGACCACAGGGCGCCCGCGCGGGTGAATTTCGATGCCGGGTCGTTCGGCGCCGTGCGGGATCGCGGCCCGGGGCGGCGGGGTGGCGGCGGCGGTGGCTGGTCCGCCGGGGGTGAGCCAGAGGGGGTGCTCATGTCTCCATCTTTGTCCCCTGTCGACCGGATTGAAACCAACATTTGCATCTTGGTCGGGATAGTGTCTGCAACGTGAGGATGCTGCGGCGCGCGGTGCTCGCCGCGGTGGCGTGCCTGGTTGCGGCGTGCGGCAGTCCCGATCCGTTCGGGTCGGGCATGGGCGGCCCGAAATCCATCGTCGTCGGCTCCGGCGACTTCCCCGAATCCGAGATCGTCGCGGAGATCTACGCACAAGCCTTGCAAGCCAACGGATTCGACGTCGGTCGTCGAATGGGTATCGGCAGCCGGGAGACGTACATCCCGGCGCTGAAGGACCATTCCATCGACCTGGTGCCCGAATACATCGGAAACCTGCTGCTCTATTTCGAGCCGAAATCCAAGGTGACCGTCCTGGATGCCGTCGAATTGGAGCTCTACCGGCAATTGCCCGGTGATCTGTCGATCCTCACCCCCTCCCCAGCGTCGGACACCGACACGGTAACGGTCACCGGTGCGACGGCGACCCGCTGGAACCTCAAGACAATCGCCGACCTGTCGGCGCACTCCGCTGAAGTGCGTTTCGCCGCCCCGTCGGCGTTCGCCACCCGGCCCTCCGGGCTGCCCGGACTACGTCAGAAGTATGGGCTGAGCATTGAGCCGGGTAATTTCGTCACGATCAACGACGGCGGCGGCGCGGTGACGGTGCGGGCGCTGGTCGAGGGAACGGCGACGGCGGCCAACATCTTCAGCACCTCACCGGCGGTGGTGCAGGAACACCTGGTGGTACTCGCCGACCCCGAACACAACTTTTTGGCCGGAAACATCGTGCCCCTGGTGAACTCGCAGAAGAAGTCGGACCGGCTCAAGGATGTGCTGGATGCGGTGTCGGCCAAACTGACCACCGAAGGCATCGCCCAACTGAATGCGGCGGTTTCCGGCAATGGAGGAGCAGATCCTGACCAGGTTGCCCGCAAATGGGTGCATGACAACGGTTTCGATCACGCGATCGGGTAGTCGTTGATTACCTTCGACAACGTCAGCAAGGTCTTCGGCAACGGCGCCACGGCCGTGGATCGATTGAGCATGCACATCCCGGCCGGCGAACTGACGGTCTTCGTCGGTTCCTCCGGCTGCGGCAAGACCACCGCGCTGCGAATGATCAATCGGATGGTGGACCCGACGTCGGGCACCGTGACGGTCGACGGGGCGGATGTCTCGACGGTCAACCCGGTGCGGTTGCGGCGCGGGATCGGCTACGTCATCCAGAACGCCGGCTTGATGCCCCACCAACGGGTGATCGACAACGTCGCGGCGGTGCCGGTGCTGCGGGGGCAGTCCCGCCGCGTCGCGCGTGCCGCCGCCTATGACGTGCTGGAAAGGGTCGGGCTGAAACCCGAAGTGGCGAAGCGCTATCCGGCGCAACTCTCAGGTGGCGAGCAGCAGCGCGTAGGTGTCGCGCGGGCTCTGGCCGCGGACCCGCCGATCCTGCTGATGGACGAGCCGTTCTCCGCCGTCGACCCCGTGGTCCGGCACACCCTGCAGAACGAAATCCTGCGTCTGCAAAGCGAATTGCACAAGACGGTGGTGTTCGTGACCCACGACATCGACGAGGCGCTGCGGCTCGCCGACCGGGTCGCGGTGTTCGGCGCCGGCGGTGTGTTGCAGCAGTACGACGAACCCGCACGGTTGCTCGCGCGCCCCGCGAACGAGTTCGTGGCCAGGTTCATCGGGCTCGGCCGCGGCTACCGCTGGCTGCAACTGCTCGACGCGGCCGGGCTGCCCCTGCACGACATCGGTCCGGTATCCACCAACGACCTTGCCAGCACCCAACTTTCGGATGGCTGGGTGCTGGTGGTCGACGGCGGGCGTGAGCCGGTGGGCTGGATCGACGACGACGGATTGCGACGGCACCGGGCCGGCGTGCCGCTCACCGATACCCTCACGCCGGTAGGTTCGGTGTTCCATGTCGACGGCAACCTCAGCCAGGCGCTGGACGCGGCACTCGCGTCGCCGTCATCGATGGGCGTGGCCGTGGATAGCGGGCACAAGGTCGTCGGCGGCATCCTGGCCACCGACGTGCTGGCCGCCGCGGAAGCCCGGCGGCGGACCTGATGCACTACCTGCTGAACCACCTGAGCACCGCGTGGGCGCTGACCGTCGTCCACCTGAGGCTGTCGCTGGTGCCGGTCGTTGTGGGACTGGCCATCGCGCTGCCCCTCGGACTCGCGGTGCAGCACGCCCCGCGCTGGCGGCGGTTGACCATGGCTACCGCCAGCCTGGTCTTCACCATCCCGTCGCTGGCGTTGTTCGTGGTACTGCCGCTGATCCTGGGCACCAGGATCCTCGACGAGGCCAACGTCATGGTCGCGCTGACGGCCTACACCGCCGCGCTGATGGTGCGCGCGGTGCTCGAGGCGCTGGACGCGGTCCCGGCCCATGTCCGCGAGGCGGCCATCGCGATCGGCTACGCGCCCGTCGTGCGCATGCTGAAAGTTGAACTGCCGCTGTCCATTCCGGTGCTGGTAGCCGGGTTGCGGGTGGTGGTGGTGACCAACATCGCGATGGTCTCGGTGGGGTCGGTGATCGGCATCGGCGGCCTTGGCACCTGGTTCACCGCGGGATTCCAAACCAACAAGAGCGATCAGATTCTGGCCGGGATCATCGCCATGTTCGTCCTGGCGGTCGTCGTCGACACGCTGCTCAGCCTGCTCGGCCGATTGCTCGCGCCGTGGGAGCGAGGGTCAAAGGACCGTCGCCGATTGCGGTCCCCGCTGGTGGGCGGTGCCCGATGAACTTCGTCGCGCAGGCGTGGTCCTTCCTGACCACCGCCGACAACTGGACGGGACCCGCCGGATTGGCGGCCCGCATCTGTGAGCACCTGGAGTACACCGCCCTGGCGGTGGGGGCCTCAGCCATCATCGCCATCCCGGTCGGGCTCATCATCGGTCACACCGGTCGCGGTCAGCTGGTGGTGGTCGGCGCGGTGAACGGACTGCGGGCGCTGCCGACGCTGGGAGTATTGCTGCTCGGCGTCCTGCTGTACGGGCTGGGGCTGAGCCCGCCGATCGTGGCGCTGATGTTGCTCGGCATTCCGTCGCTGCTGGCGGGCACATATGCGGGCATCGCCAGCGTGGACCGCCTGGTGGTCGACGCCGCGCGGGCGATGGGCATGACCGAGGCTCAGGTGTTGCTGCGGGTCGAGGCGCCTAATGCGCTGCCACTGATCCTGGGTGGTCTGCGTAACGCGACCTTGCAGGTGGTCGCCACCGCGACGGTGGCCGCGTACGCCAGCCTCGGTGGACTGGGTCGTTATCTGATCGACGGGATCAAGGAACGGCAGTTCGCCATAGCTCTGGTCGGGGCGGTGCTGGTGGCCGCGCTGGCCCTGATTCTGGACGGCTTGCTGGCCCTGGCGGTGTGGGCTTCGGTGCCCGGCAGCGGCCGGTTGAGCCGGGTGGTCCGACCGTGCGATCGCGTACCCAAGATCACAGTTGCCGACAAAGTCACCACGGCCGACGCACACGTCCTACGGTAGGAGTGTGAACGCAGCCCCTTCTGACCCAACACAGCGTGTCCAGCCCGCGATGTTCACCTGGCGCGCCCAGGATTGCTCGCGCATGGAATCAGTGCGAGTTCAGTTGTCCGGCAAGCGAATCAAGGCCAACGGGCGCATCGTAGCCGCGGCCACACCGACCAGCCCGGCCTTCGGTGCCTTCTACGAACTGCAGACCGACGAGTCCGGTGCGACCAAGCGGTTCGGGCTGACCGTCACGCTGGCCGAGCGGGAGCGCCAGCTCGCCATCGCCCGCGACGAAGAGAACATGTGGTTGATCACCGACCACCAGGGCGAGAGACGCTCGGGTTACAACGGTGCTCTCGACGTCGACCTGGTGTTCAGTCCGTTCTTCAATGCGCTGCCGATCCGGCGGCTGGGGATTCACCAGCGCGCGGAGACGCTCGCGCTGCCGATGGTCTATGTGAACGTTCCCTCAATGTCCGTCGAGGCGGAGACGGTGAGTTACGCCAGCGAAGGCCGCCTGGACGGGATCAAGCTGCGTTCACCCGTGGCCGACACCACTGTCACCGTCGACCGGGACGGGTTCATTGTCGACTATCCAGGGTTGGCAGAGCGGATCTGATCACTCCACCGGCGCGGCCCGCGGCGGCCAGCTGGTTGCGCCAGTTATCCGCGCCTATCGCGACGGTGACGATGTCCGAGCGCGGGAAACTCTCGTAGCGGGTCCTGGCAGCGTGCCCCTCGTCGACCAGGTCGGCCACCGAACCGTTGCCGGCCAGTGAATCGCGCGCGCGGCTGAGCAGCTCGATGATGCGGCTGGTGGCCGGCACCAACTGGCCGGTGTTGGCCTCGCACATCGCGCGCACCAGCTCCGGCGCCGTCCCCGCGACCCGGGTGGCGTCCCGGAACGAGCCGGCGGCCAGGGCGAACGCCAGCGGGACCTCGGCCGCGGTGACGGCAAGCGCCTCGGCGAGCAGGTGCGGCAGGTGCGAGATGGCGGCGGCCGCCGCGTCGTGCTCGTCGGATCGGGCGGGCACCACCACCGCGCCGCAGTCCAGCGCCAACGTCATCACCATCGACCAGACCGTGGGGTCGACGTGGTCGTCAACGCTGACGACCCAGGGCGCTCGGTTGAACAGTCCGCCATGCCCGGCGCGCCAGCCCGAGTGCGCGGTGCCGGTCATCGGGTGGCCGCCGACGAAGCGCTCCAGCAGCCCGGCGGCGGCGACCTCGTCGAGCACCGCGGTCTTGACGCTGGTCACGTCTGTGAGGGGACAGTGCGGTGCGGACTCGCGGATGTGGGCCAGCATGTTCGGCAGGGCCGGCATCGGCACGGCCAGCACGATCAGCGCGTCGGTTTCGGCGGCGCGGGTCAGCGTAGCGCCGAGGTCGGTGGTGGCGTCGTACCCGTCCGAACGCGCGCCCTGGGCGCCCTCCACCGAGCGGTTGTAGCCGAATACCTCACGGCCGGATGCGGAGGCGGCCCGCATGATCGATCCACCGATCAAGCCCAGTCCGAGCACGCAAACGGGTGTTTTCACCTCAGTCCTCACCACTTGTCCAAGGTTGGCACAGCTCAGCCGGGCGCAGGCTGCGCGTCCCGGCTTCATCTGGCCAGAGGCCAGGTCAGGGACTAGCGTATGCGGCCATGGGAGTACAACGGGCCTCGGCAACGCAGGGCCCGTCCGCGGACACCCCGGACGGCTTCGGCGTCGCCGTCGTGCGTGAGGAGGGCCGCTGGCGCTGCGCGCCGCTGGGTCCCAAGGCTCTTACCAGTTTGTCGGCCGCGGAGACCGAGCTGCGGGAGCTGCGCAGCGCCGGGGCGGTCTTTGGGCTCCTGGACGTGGACGACGAGTTTTTCGTCATCGTGCGGCCAGCGCCCTCGGGGACCCGGTTGCTGTTGTCGGATGCCACCGCCGCGCTAGATTACGACATCGCCGCCGAGGTGCTGGACAGCCTGGACGCCGACATCGACCCCGAAGACCTCGAGGACGCCGACCCGTTCGAGGAGGGTGACCTGGGGTTGCTCTCCGATATCGGGCTGCCCGAGGCGGTGCTGGGGGTGATTCTGGACGAGACGGACCTGTACGCCGATGAGCAACTCGGCCGGATCGCGCGGGAGATGGGTTTCGCCGAGCAGTTGTCGGCGGTGATCGACCGCTTGGGTCGGTGATCGCAAGCGCGGCGAACGAGCCGGGCGCAGCGGGTCGCCGCCATCGGTCCGGGTCGGTGATCGCAAGCGCGGCGAACGAGCCGGGCGCAGCGGGTCGCCGCCATCAGCAGGGGTCGGTTTCTGACGAGCAGCTGATCCGCGCCGCGCTGGCGGTCGCCGGGAGCGCCGGGCCGCGGGATGTCCCGATCGGCGCGGTGGTCGTCAGCGCCGACGGGACCGAGCTGGCCAGGGCTGTGAATGCCCGCGAAGCGCTCGGCGATCCCACCGCGCATGCCGAGATCCTGGCGCTGCGGGCCGCGGCCAGTGTCCTCGGGGACGGCTGGCGCCTGGAGGGCGCGACGCTGGCGGTCACCGTGGAGCCGTGCACCATGTGCGCCGGTGCCCTGGTGCTGGCGCGGGTGGCTCGGGTGGTGTTCGGTGCGTGGGAGCCCAAGACCGGCGCGGTCGGGTCACTGTGGGATGTGGTGCGCGATCGCCGGCTGAATCATCGCCCTGAGGTACGGGGCGGAGTGCTCGCCGACGAGTGCGCCGCGCCGCTCGAACAGTTCTTCGCCCGCCAGCGATTGGGGTGAGCGCCGGTGGATTCGGTAAGCTGCCTGGCGGTGGCGTGTCCGAGCGGCCTAAGGAGCACGCCTCGAAAGCGTGTGACGGCTAAAACCGTCCGAGGGTTCAAATCCCTCCGCCACCGCCAAGTTTGCTGGGTCGAGCACCGGATGCTCCGAACCCTCGTTGAGGTCCAGGCGTGCGCCTTAGCCCTGAGTTCCGGAATTGAAGTGCCCGTCTGCTTCTTCACGCTTCTTGTCTGCCATGGCCCGGTCTTCGGCGGCGTAGGCACGATGTTCCCCGCCGATTGCTGCAGCACGTCGTTCGGGCGGGGTTCTTGCGCGGAGGTGGCCTCTTCCAGGGCGGCGACTTCCTCATGTGATCGCGCGGTCTTGTCTAGGCTCTGGGCCGCTGACAGTGCCGCATGAGCCGCGCCTTCCCGGGCGTGTTCGACTCGGCTTTCGGCGCGTTCGATGTCTTCCTGGGTGAACGGCGGTTGCGCTGAAGATTCGGGTTCGTTCATCGTGCCTCCCCGCGCCGTATACCCACTCCGAAGGCGATATCGCTCAGCCGCAGGGCGCGTCGCCGGGCGTGTAGTAGGGCACGCCCTCGCGGGTGTAGCACGGCGGGCGACCCTCGGCGCGCTGCCTGGCCTCGTCGACCGCATCCGCCGCGGCAATGCTGCCCAGCGGGCAATCGATCCGGTTCGGATACGAACCTTCCCCGGCAGCGGGACAGGGATTCGCGGACGCCGCTGGTGCGACCGAAATCTGGAATGCCGCTACCGCGACGGCGGCCAGCAAAGCGGGCGTGAACTTCTTCATGGGGACAATTTAGCGCCGCGGTCCCAGGAGCGGCGCAGGAATTCGACGACGACTAACCCGCGAATATGTATGGGAAGCCTCATTCCGGTGTCGATTCGCAAACGTTGCGGCGGGTCGCAACGGCGCCGGTGATATATATGAGCAGCAAATTCCACTGCGATCTCTTGAGGTTTGCCTGGTGACGTCGGTGAGTAGGGCGGTAGCATCGCTTGCCCTGACGCTCCTGGCCATCGCGGCAAATATTACGGCGCTGACAACGGTTAAGGCCGGCGCTGAGGCTGTCCCCGCAACCGGCGTTACGGTGCTGACGCTCGATCCTGCCTTTCGCTCGCTACCCGGCAACTGGCTGCGTGGCGAACTGTTCGCGGCTCCGAATGTGGTGGCGAAAGTCCCGTACAACAATTTTCCTGCCGCCCGCAATGTCCACCAAGGCGCCCTCAACCTCAACAACATGCTGCACGCTGTCCCGGGTCCGAAAATCGTCCTTGGACACAGCGAGGGCGCCCAGGTGGAAGACGACTGGCTACGCACCTACGGGCCGACGAGCGATATCGATCCGGCGTCCGTGACGTTCATTCTCACCGGTGATCCGGAAGGGAAATACGGCGGTTGCATGCACGTCCGATACAGCGGATGCACGGCGGCCTATGGCGGAAACGGCTTCCCGATCGATACCCGCTACACCGTCAAAGTGGTGATCCGGCAATACGATTTCTGGGCCGATTGCCCGGCGAACCTGGCTAATGCAACCGCGGTGATGAACAGATTCGCCTCGTTGTTCGTCGGCGGCGCGGGCCAATACCAGCAAGTCCACGGCGACTACAGCAACATCGGCCTGAATGATCCGGGAAACAAGACGTACGTCGAGGGAAATGCGACGTACATCCTCGGGGCGCCGGCCACCTATTACCTGCCGATGGTCACGCTGCTGAAAATACTGTCGCCGGAGGAGCACAAGCGTAATGCGGACATGGCGTGGCGTCCCGACGTGGAGGCCGCCTACTTCCGGCCGATGGGAGGGCCGACGCCGCCGACCTGACCACTAGTACGGTGTTGGGCATCCGGTCCACCCGTCCCATGACGGCCCCGTACTAATCCCGGTCCCCTCCGCTGGCGAGCTTGCGGATCAATTGGACTTCGCTGTCGTGGTAGGGCCGGCCGTCGGGTTGCAACAGGTCGGCGAACCACACCTTAGGCGGCGCCGTGGCCGGGTGGTCCCAGGAAGTCCACGGGAAGTAGGTCTGGGTCTTGCCGGCTACGAGCCCCCAGTTGATGGCGCCGACGTTGTGCCGCCGAGCAATCGGCAGAATCCCCTCAACGGTGCTGCCCAGGGACCGGGCCAGGTATTCGGTGCAGATGATCGGGCGACCCAGCGGCGCGAGCTCGCCGATTCGGTTCTCGAATTCACCGGGCGGGGCATAGCTGTGGAAGGTGATCACGTCGGAGTTGTCGAGCTGCAAACCTGCGATGGCGCTCCGGCTCCCGGGATCGCCCCAATTTCCCTGCCACACACCGCTGGTCAACGGTTGGACGGGATCGACCGCGCGGGCCCAGCGGAAGACCTGGGGGAGGAGCCCGGCGACGCGGTCCAATTTGTCCTTCCGCTCCACTTTGCGGTACTCCCGGGCCGGGTTGTCGGGCTCGTTCCATAGGTCCCACCCCAAAACCCGGTCGTCATTGCGGAATTGGGTCAACACTCCGGTGACGTAGTCGGCCAGGATGGGAGCGTAGCGGCGGTCGTCGAGATGCTCGGCCCCCGGACTCTGCACCCACCCTGAGTTGTGCACTCCCGGTCGAGGGGCGCGCTGACGGCCCAGCCGCGGAAAGGGATCCCAGCAGGAATCGAACAACACGAACAGTGGCTTGATGCCGTGCCGGGCCGCGATCCCGACGAACTGCGCCAGCCGGGACTGGAAGCCGGCCCGGTCCTGCGCCCACAGCTGGTCGTGCAGGAAGACGCGCACGGTGTTGAAGCCGTGGAAACGCGCCACCGCCAATTCGTTGTCGATGCGCCGCGCGTCGTAGGTGGCCGCCTGAAACATCTCGAGCTGGTTGATGGCGGTCGACGTGATGTAGTTGACGCCGACCAGCCAGCCTTGGGCCTGATACCAGTTGTGCGCGCGCTCGGCCGGCCAGCGTCCTGCCTCCGCGGAGGCCCGCGGCGTCCGGGTCAAAGCCGAGCCGACAGCCAACGCCAAGGGCAGCTTCAGGGCGGTTCGACGGTGCACGACGTGACGGTAGGTTTCTCCGCCCGCGCATCCTGGGCGGCGTACCGATCGGCGACCCGTTGAGTTTGGGAATTGTTATCCCGCCGTCACCTAACCACTCACCAACAGCGGAAGCGAGATCATGCCCGCGCCACCGGTCACCATCAGAACCCAGCGGCCGTCGACCGGCAAGGTCACCTCGATGGGGAATATCGCAAACCCCAGCTCGGCGGTGATGGCGGCCTCGGGTAACTCGAATTCGATGGTCAGCGGGTCGTCGTCGGTCGGCGGCCGGATCTCGACTTCGATGCGGCGAGCCGGGCTGCCGGTCTCTGATTGCGTCAACACCACCAGCAGAAACTGCGCCAGCCGATCCGCCTCCACAGCGAATCGGAGTAGCACGCCGCCCGAGACGTTCAGCTTGTTGTCCACTGCAGCCGCAGCTTCGGCAAGGAACGCCCCGACTATCACCGGCTGAACCTACCGCCACCGTCCGGCGCCCGGCTAGACACAGATCGCGAAGCCGCCGTGTACCCGAGTTGAGCGGCGGTGTAGCGCGCGCCCTCGCTGACCGGCACGGCTTCCACCGCGGTGCCGTAGGCGCAGATCTCTGTCCACGTATCGGCGAGTACGGACGTGTCGAACCGCATCCCGATGACCGCGTTGCCGCCTTTGTCCTGCGCATCGCGGATCAGCCGGTCGATCGCCTCCTGGCGATAATCGGCGAGGTTCTCGGTCATGCTTTTCAGAAGTTCACCGCGGAAGAGCGACATCAGCCCAGCGCCGAAATGTCCCAGGAAATCTCGTGATCGGGCAGTGAGCCCGAAGACTTCACCGCACACGCGCTCGATCCGCCAACCGGGTAGCTCGTTGGTAGTGGCGATCAGCATCGCCGGACCTTTCTGCCGATCTCGAAATGGGTGGTCCCCGCGCAGGCTACCGCTGCGCTATCGTTCGACAAGTCACGGCGACGGCGCCCTGGGGAGGTCACAGGTGAATGCTGCGGGCCCTGCCGCCGACGACATCGACTTCGATGATCTGGCATCGCCCCAGCTGACTGAAGTCCAGCGTCAGATTCTTGAATTCACTGAAGGCAGGCAGGTCAAGTTCGATATCGACACGATGCTCAGTGAGGCCCGCGAGCAGGCCGGCGTCACCGACCTCGACGACACCGACGGATACACCGACCGCCTGAGCGCCCACGTTGCGGCGATCGAACGCGACGACGGCCTCCGCCAGCTCAGCCGATCGACCCTGCGGCAACGGGTGGTACGACTGCTGCGCAACCGGTTGTCGTTGACCGAGCTGCTCAAACGCTTCCCCGAAATCGAGTCGATCCCGATCGAGAAGCCCTTCATCGTGGTCGGGATGCCGCGATCCGGCACCACGCATCTGGTGAACCTCATCGCCGCAGACCCCCGCCGGCGCGCTCTGCCGTACTGGGAGAGCCAGGATCCGATACCGGCACGCGGCCAGGGACCGGACACCCACGGCGTGGATCCGCGCTACACGCGGGTCAAGCAGGAACACGACGCGCTCATGGTCAGCGCGCCGATCGTGGCCGCCATGCACGACCGCTTCCCGGAGGCCATCGAGGAGGAGGTCGAGATCCTCGACCTCGACCTGGCCTCCTATGTACTGGAATGGCATGCGCGCGTGCCGGATTGGCGTGACTACTACCTGAGCCTGGATCAGCATCGGCACTACGCGTATCTGAAGAAGGTGCTGCAAGCGCTGACATTCCTGCGCGGTCCGCAAACGTGGATCCTCAAAAGTCCGCAGCACTGCGAGCAACTCGGTCCGCTGATGGCGACGTTTCCCGACGCGACGGTGGCCTTCACCCACCGCGATCCGGTCGCGGTGATCCAATCCGCGATCACCATGATGGCCTACTCCGACCGGCTGCGCCGCACATCAATCGATCCGGACTGGCTGCTGGAGTACTGGAGCGACCGCGTGCACCGACTATTGAGCGCGTGCGTGCGTGACCGGGCGCTGGTGCCGGCCGAACGCAGCATCGATATCGGTTTTCACCAGCTCAACGGCAACGAAATGGCTTTGCTCGAACAGCTTTACCGGCGCGGCGACGTGGAATTGACGGCGCCGGTGCGGGAGCGGTTCAACCGGTATCTGGACGGCAATCCCCGCGGCAAGCACGGCCGCATTCGTTATGACCTGCGCCGCCATTTCGGGATGTCTCCCGACGAATTGCGGGCACGGTTCGGCTTCTACTTCGACGCGTTCGACGTGCGCGCCGAGTGAAGGAAAGGCAGTGATGTTCGAACCGATCTATCGGCGCCGCCCGGGCGCCGATGCCATGCGAGCCGCCTCCGCCGAGCGCGCCGAGCGGATCGCGCCCGGAATATGGTGCTCGCCAGGCCTGTCCAACTCCTACCTGCTCACCACCGGGGACGGACGGGTGATCGTCAACACCGGCATGGGATTCGAGGGACCGGTGCACCGGGCCAACTTCGACGCCGTCGACACCGCGCCGGTGCGCTACATCATTTTCACCCAGGGCCACGTCGACCACGTCGGCGGCTTGGACAGCGTACGTGACCCGGACACGACCGTTGTCGCACAGGCGAACTGGACACGCTGGCGCGACGACAACGAACGCCTCATTCCATATCGCGCCCACCGCAGTGCGTTCGCGTTCCAGGACACCCTCGCCGAGGGCATCCGGGCGATCCAGCGTCGTCTTGGCACCAAAAAGCTGGCGCCACAGAGCGTCCCCGTCGTTGACCTGGACTTCGAGGACACCCTCACGCTGGATGTCGGCGGACGACGGCTGGAACTGATCTCCGTGCCGGGCGGGGAAACCAACGATTCGCTGGTGGTATGGTTACCCGCCGAGCGAATCTGTCTGTGTGGGAATACCTTCGGACCCGTTTTCGGACACATCCCCAACCTGGTCACCATGCGTGGCGACCGATACCGCGACGCGCTGACCGCCGTCGAGTCGGTCGAACGAGTTCGCCGGCTGCGACCGGAGTTGTTGGTAACGGGACACTTCGATCCCATTGCCGGCGCCGATCGCATCGACAGCGAGCTGGCCCGACTGCGCGATGCCATTCAGTACATCCATGACGCAACGGTCACTGGGATGAACGCCGGCAACGACGTCCGAACTTTGATGCGCGAGATCACGCTGCCTGCGGAATACGAAGTGGGCGAAGGCTATGGAAAGGTCGCGTGGGACGTGCGGGCCATTTGGGAGAACTACTCCGGCTGGTTCCACCACCGCTCGACCACCGAACTCTATTCAGTCGGTCCCGACGCCGTCGCCGCCGACCTGGTCGAACTCGCCGGCGCCGACGCCCTGGCGGATCGTGCGCGGGCACACCTGAGTGCGGGCCGGCCGCTACACGCGATCCACCTGGCCGAGCTGCTGCCCGAAGGCACCCCCGCGGCCCGCGGAGTACTCCGAGACGCCCACCAGCAGCTACTCGCGCGCAGCAACAACTTCTGGGAAACCGCATGGCTCAAGCAACAGATGGCGAGGAACTCGTGACCGCTTCGCTGAAACCCGAAGACCTCTACCACACCGGTGTGGTGGTGCCCGACCTCGACGCCGCGATGTCCCGCCTCACCGCTCTGGCCGGTTACCGGTGGATCAGCCCGATGAGCTACACGCTGCCGTTCCGGACGACCACCGGCACGCGTGAGTTGACCTCCACGATCGTCTACTCCGTGCAGGCCCCTTATCTCGAACTCCTGCAGGAGGTTCCGGGCACTCCCTGGACCGCGGCGCCCGGCAACGCAGTGCACCACGTCGGCTATTTCACCGATGATCTCGCCGAGGCGGCTCGATCGTTGCAGGACAACGGCTTCGTGTTCGAGATGACCGCCGACGTGCCGGACACCGAACTGGGGCTGTTCGCCTATTACGTCGACCCATTCGGCACGCGCATTGAAATCGTGGATCGCGCTCTGTTCCCCGACTTTGCCGGCTTCGTGCGATCGCAGGCCCGGTAGCCGGACATGCTGCTGATTGTGCTGCGCTTCAACTTCGGCTCGCCCCACGGTGATCCGCGCACACAGGGCGAGTTGATCCGTGCCGCACTGGAACTGGCGCAATGGGGTGAGTCGCGGGGTATCACCACAATCAGCGTCGACGAACACCACGTCACCGGGCACGGCTGGAGCTGCAACCCGATCATGGCCGCGTCGATGTTTTTGGCCCGAACGTCACGGTTGATCGCCAGTGTGGATTGTGCGCTCGGACCGATGTGGAATCCGGTGCGGCTGGCCGAGGACATCGCGCTGGTCGACAACATGAGCCGGGGCAGGCTGCACACCACGGTGGGACTGGGCTATCGGACTGTCGAATTCGATTCCCTGGGAGTCGATTTCAGCCGGCGGGGCAAGCTGATGGACATCTTGATCGAGCGGATGCTCTCCATCTGGTCAGGGACCGACACGGGTGTCTGCACCGGGACATGGACGAAGCCACACCCGCCGCTGTACGTCGGTGGCGGCTCACGTGCCACCGCCCGGCGCGCGGCACGGTTCCGCTTGCCGCTCAGCCTGGCCGACCACCTGCCCGACGTCGCGGAGCACTACCGGCAGCTGTGCGCTGAGGCCGGGGCGACACCGTTCGTGATCATGCCGGGACCGGTGAACCGCGGGATGATCTTCCTGCACGAGGACCCGGACCGGGCGTGGGCCGAGCTCGGCGACTACATCCTCTGGGAGGCGGTCACATACGGCGGATGGTCAGCCGACGAACGGTCCCTGATGCACCTGCCCGGCGTTCAGACGCTCGACGAGGTGAGGGCTTCGGGTAGGTACCGGTTCCTGACACCCGATGAGCTCATCGCCGAGGTGCGGGAGGCCGAGTATTACGGCCCGATCGTGCTGCACCCGTTGGTGGGTGGCATGCCGGTCGACGAAGCATGGAAGTCGGTGCAACTGCTCACCGACTCCGTGTTGCCGGCGCTGGCCTAAAGGCCCAGTGACGATTCCTGGGGCACGTAGTCGGTTACCAGCACCGGCAGCGAGATGGCTCCGGTGCCGCCGCTGACCACCAGGACCCATCGGCCGTTGGAAGGCAACCGGAGCTGCAACTCGAAGAAGGCGAACCCCGGGAACTCCGCTACGGAGGCTTCCGGAACCTCGAACTCCAGCCGGATCGGGTCCTCGTCGGTCGGCGGCCGCATCTCGATCTTGAGCATTCGGTCGGTGCTACCGGGCTCGGCCTGAGTCAGGACGACCAGTACAAAGCGGGCCGACCGTTCGGGCCCGAGCGCGAAGCGGGAGAGCACCCCGCCAGACACATTGAGTTTGTTGTCGACGACGGCGGCGGCGTCGGCCAGGAAGGCTCCGGTGAGTATCACGCCGCTGAACCTACCACCGAGCAGCAAAGCCGCCGCTGCCGAAAGCGTGGTCGGCGCCGGCCTGCAGTGGGTTCGAGGATGGCCGCCGTTTAGGGGGCGACAATCCGTTGGAAAGCGCGATACTAGGCGCATGTCCGATCGCCTGCCTGATCGCAACGTGCTCGGTGGTTCGCTGGAACCCTGCGGGAATGAGCCGGTCACCGGCTTCTACCGGGATGGCTGCTGTTCCACCGGCGACCAGGACCGCGGTTTGCACACCATCTGCGCGGTCGTCACCACGGAGTTCCTCGAGCACCAGCGGTCCATCGGCAACGACCTGTCCACGCCGGTGCCCGAGTACCGGTTTCCCGGCTTGCTGCCGGGTGACCGCTGGTGTGTCACCGCGGTGAACTGGTTGCGCGCTCATCATGACGGGTGCGCCGCTCCGGTGGTCCTGGCGTCCACCCATGAGCGCACGCTCGAGGTGGTGCCGCTCGAGGTCTTGCAGCAGCACGCCGTGGACGTACCCGACGACCTCGCAAACCTGTGATCAGGGGACGTCCGTCGAGAACAGCCAAGCCTCCCATAACGGTCGCAGCGACTCGTCGGCGTAGTTGGCGGCCAGACCGGTGAAGTCGTCGGTGACGGCGGTCGCGTGCCGATGCCGTTTGGTCCAATCCCGCAGCAGCGCAAAGAATTTCTCGTCACCCAGCTGACGGCGCAGGGCATGCAGGGTCAGCGCGCCCCGTTTGTACACCCGGTCGTCGAACATGCGGCGCGGTCCCGGATCGGTCAGCAGCAGGTCCTGCGGCTGCTGCGCGAGCTCGTGGTGGTACCGGTGCGCAAGCTCGTCGGCATCCGGACCGCCGCTGTGCTCCGACCAAAGCCATTCGGCGTAGCAGGCGAAGCCCTCGTGCAACCAGATCTCGCGCCACTGGCGCGCCGTCACCGAGTTGCCGAACCACTGATGCGCCAACTCGTGGGCGATGAGCCGTTCGCTGTCCCGGGTGCCGTCGCAGTGATTGGCCCCGAAGATCGAGATACCCTGTGCCTCAAGGGGAATGTCCAGGTCGTCGTCGGTGACCACGACGGTGTAGCCGTCCGCCAGGGGATAGGGTCCGAACAGGTCGATGAACAGTTTCACCATGTCGGGTTGCCGGGCGAAGTCGTGTTCGAATTCGGCTCTGAGACGTTCCGGCAACGCGGCTCGCATCGTGATCGGAGTCCGGGCCAACCGGGCGGTCTCGTAGACGCCGATCTGCAGAGTGATGAGGTAGGTGGATGTCGGCTCCGGCTGCTCGTAGATCCAGACGGTCTGCGACGCCCGGGCCCGGCGCGACATCAGCTTGCCGTTCGCGACCACCTGGTAGCCACTCTCGGTGCTGATCCGGATCCGGAAGGCGGCCTTGGCGCTGGGATGGTCGTCACAGGGAAACCAGGACGCCGCTCCGTTGGGCTGGCCGGCAACCAGGGCACCGTCGGACAGTTCCTCGAAACCCACGTCGCCCCAGAGTGTCCGGAGCGGTTTGGGGTTACCGCCATAGCGCACCACGATCGACATCGCGGCACCGGTAGACAGTTTGGCCGGCAGTGTGATGCGCAGTTTGCCGCCACGGCAACTGAAGCGGGAAGCACGCTTGCCGTTCACCGACACCTTCGAGACCGACAACGCGCCGGACAGATCGAGGGTGAAATCCGCCAGCTCGGTGACGGTGACCGCGGTGATGGTCGCCGTTCCCGACAGCCGGTTGCTCGCCACCCGGTATTCCAGGTCCAGCTCATAACGCGACACCGTGTAGCCGAAGTTACCGTTCTGCGGAAGGTAGGGATCGACCACCTCGTGCGAAGTGGCTTTGCCGTTGGACGATTTCACGCGGCGGTTTCCTCGGCACTGGCCGCTTTCTTGCGGCCGGACTTCTTGCGGGCCTGCTGCCAGGGCCGCACCGGATTACCTTGCCAGCGCGTCGATCCGGGTACCTCATCGCCGCGGACGACCAGCGATGCGGGTCCAACGGACGACCCGGCTCCCAGCCTGGCCGCCGGCAGCGCGACGCAGTGCGGGCCGAGGGTGGCGCCGGGCTCCAACACGACGCTGTCCAGGCGCATGATCCGATCATGGAACAGATGCGTCTGGACCACGCAGCCGCGGTTCACCGTGCTGCCGGCGCCGAGGGTGATCAGATCTGCCTCCGGCAGCCAGTAGGTCTCACACCACGAGCCCCGGCCGATCGCCGCGCCCAACCCCCGTAGCCACAGGTTCAGCACCGGTGTGCCGCTGGCCGCCCGCGCGAACCAAGGCGCGGCAACGGTTTCGACGAAGGTGTCGGCCAGTTCGTTGCGCCACACGAACGACGACCACAACGGGTGCTCGCCGGCCCTGATCCGCCCGACCAGCAACCATTTGGCGGCGACGGTCACCACACCGGCGGCCACGCCGGCCGATAACAGCACCAGCCCGCCGGCCAGCGCCGCCCACCAGATCCCGAATCGCGTTGCCAGCGCCTGCAATACGCCTAGAACCGCCACCCCGATCGCGGCGGTCACCAACACCGGCAACACCCGACAGACCTCCACCGCGGCGCGCATCACCTTCAACCGGGTTGGCGGATGGTAGGTGGTCTCTTCGTCGGCCTCGGCGGGGCGGCGGCGCAACCGCATCGGTGGGCTGCCCAGCCACGACGAGCCGCGTTTGGCCTTGGGCGGGGTCGCCGACAGCACGGCAACCAGGCCGTCGTCGGGCACTCGGCGTCCCGGTTGGGTGATGCCCGAGTTGCCCAGGAACGCGCGCCGCCCGACGGTGGTCTCGGCAGCGTAGATCCAGCCGCCGCCGAGTTCATAGGAGGCGACCATGGTGTCATCGGCCAGGAATGCGCCGTCCTCGATCACCGCGAATTTGGGGGTCAGCAGAACCGTCGAGATCTCGGTGCCGCGGCCCACGCGGGCGCCGAGCACGCGTAACCAGACGGGTGTGAAAAGGCTGGCGTACAACGGAAACAGGTAGTTGCGGGCGGCATCCATCAGCCGCTCGGTGGTCCACAGCTGCCACCCCGTGCGGCTGCGCACCGGGTGATAGCCCTCGCGCAACCCGAGGGACAAAGCGCGCACCGCGACCAGCGTCAGCACCGCGTACGCGGCCAGCGCGGTCACCGCCGCGGCGGGCGTCCATAGCAACGCCGGCAACACCGCCTGTGCCAGGCTGCGGGTGTGGCGCACCGCCAGCCAGATCACGACCAGCCCGGCCGCGAGGGCCAGCAGCGGCAACGCGGCCAGACACAGCGAGGTCAACCCGTAGACCGCCACCCACTGCGATCTCGGAGCCGGTCGCTCGTCGGGCCACGGATGTTTGACCCGCCCGGATTTGGCTGCCGGCGAACCCTTCCAGTACTGGCCGTTCTTGATCTTGTCGACGACGCCGGAACCGGGTGCCACGTCGGCGTTCTTGCCGACCACCGCGCCGGGTAGCAGTGTGGTGCGGGCTCCGATCGTCGCGTCGTTGCCGATCGTGATCGTGCCAAGGTGAAACAAGTCGCCGTCGATCCAGTGCCCACACAGGTCGACTTCGGGTTCGATGGCGCTGCGGTGCCCGACGGTCAACAACCCGGTCACCGGCGGCACCGAATGCAGGTCGACGCCCTTTCCGATGTCCGCGCCGAGGGCGCGTGCGTAATAGACGAGCCACGGTGCGCCCGCCAGGTTTTCGGCACCGCTCGCCGCCGCCAGCCGCTCGGCGAACCAAACGCGCAGATGCACGGACCCACCGCGCGGGTAGCTGCCCGGCCGAACGTTCCACAGCAGGATCCGCGCGCCGAGCACCGCGATGCCCATCCGGCCCAGCGGCGTGACGAACATGACGAATGCCGCCGCGACGAGCCACCAATCCACCGCGACCGTCCACGGCACCGCATGCACAGCACGGGCAATGTTGTTCCCCAAAGCCAGCCAGGTAACCCACTGCAGCGCCGACAACGTGGCCAACGGCAGGATCAACAGGCCCTGGATCAACTGCGTGCGCAGCGGCGTCGGCCGCACCACGCGCTCGGGCAACTGCGGCGGCGGCTCCAGTTCGTCGAGGAAGCCGGCCAGCGAGCCCAGTCGTGGGTGGTCGTACAGGTCGGCGACGGTGAGCTGTGGGTAGTGCTGGCGCAGGGTCGCGACCAGTTGCGCCGCCGCCAGTGAGCCACCCCCCAGAGCGAAGAAATCGGCCTCCGGACCAGGCACCGTGCCGCCCAGCAGATCTCGCCACAACCCGGCCAGCCGGCCCGCGGTGCCGGCCAGGTCCGGTGTTTCTTCGTCGGCGGAACTGCCGGGCGGCGGCCAGGGCAGTGCATCCCGATCGACCTTGCCCGACGTGCGGGTGGGCAGTTCCTCGATACGCACCAGCCGGGGCACCAGCGCGGCCGGTAGCCGCTCGGCCAGTTCGTCGCGTGCCTTGGTGATGTCGAACGACGGATCCGCGCTGACGACATAGCCGACCAGTACCGGCGTTCCGGTGCTGGTGCGCCGGACCGCGGCCGCACCGCCACTCACGCCGTTCAGGTTCACCAGCGCAGAGTCCACCTCGCCGAGCTCGATGCGGCGGCCACCGACCTTGACCTGGTCGTCCGCGCGGCCGCAGAAATACAGCCCGTCACGTTCCAGCCGGACCAGATCACCGCTGCGATACGCCCGTGTCCAACCGAGTGCCGGCAGCGGGCCGTATTTCTCGCGGTCCTTCTCCTCGTCCAGGTAGCGGGCCAGTCCCACACCGCCGATGACCAGTTCGCCGGTCTCGCCGTAACTCACCGGCGCGCCGCTGCCGTCGACGACAGCTAGGTCCCACCCCGCTAACGGCAGGCCGATGCTGACTGGCCCGGTTCCGTCCAGCCGGGCGGCGCAGGACACCACGGTGGCCTCGGTGGGGCCGTAGGTGTTCCATACTTCGCGGCCGCCCTCCACCCCCAGGGTGAGCCGTTCGGCGAGCTCGGGCGGGCACGCCTCGCCGCCGAAGATCAACAGCCGCACCGCTTCCAGGGCCTCGGCGGGCCACAGCGCGGCAAGCGAGGGCACCGTCGAGACCACGGTGACGTCGCGGGTGACCAGCCACGGCCCCAGATCCATTCCGCTGCGCACCAGCGATCGCGGCGCGGGCACCAGGCAGGCGCCGTGCCGCCAGGCCAGCCACATCTCCTCGCACGACGCGTCGAACGCCACCGACAACCCGGCCAGCACCCGATCGCCGGGTCCAATGGGATTGTCCTGCAGAAACATTCGCGCTTCGGCGTCGACGAACGCCGCGGCGCTGCGGTGCGTGACCGCGACGCCTTTCGGTGTGCCGGTGGACCCGGAGGTGAAGATGATCCACGCATCGTCGCGGGCCAGCGGTGCCCCTGCCCGCCAGCCGCGTGAGGCACCCTGGGTGCGCTCGATGCCGTCGGCGCTGATCACCGCGACGACATTGGCCTCGCCGAACACCAATTCGGCACGCTCGTCCGGGTCGTCGGCGTCGACGGGCACATAGGCCGCGCCGGCGGCTAGGACCGCCAGGATCGCCACGTACAGCGAGTAGCTGCCCGAGGGCATCCTGATGCCGATCCGGTCGCCGCGGCCGATACCCCGTGCCGCCAGCCAGGCGACGCTGTCGTTCATGTCCTCGACGAGTTCGCTGTAGGTCAGCTGCACCTCACCGTCGTCGATCGCGGCGGCATCGGGATACCGCGCCGCCGTGTCTTTGATGATGTCGATCAGCGTGCGCGGGCTCGGTGCGTCAGCAGACAGCAGATACTGCGCAGGGATCGCGGGCACCCTAGGAAGACTAGTGGCCGCGGCTCGCCGGTCAGCCAACTGACGGGCGCCCGCCGTCGGGACCGGTTTAGGGGGAGGGCTGGAAGTCCCAGCCGGGATCGGCGTTCCACCCCGGGTCCGATTGGCTGCTCCAACCAGGGTCCGGCGGGTTCGCATTGGGATCCGGCTGCGGGTCGTCAAGGGCAAAGCCGCCGTTGCCGACCACCGGCGCCGCCTCGTCTACCTGGGCCGTCGGACCAGCGCTGCATAGCGACAGCGTCACGGCGGTCGCCGAACCGGCGAGTAAGACCGCAAGGGTGCGCCGGCGGCGGCGCCGGGTGTCTGTTTTCTTGATTGTCGTCATCATCCATGGTTGCGCCCGGTTCTTAGCTGCGGACTGAGCGCCGGTTGTCCGGTGGCTGTGAGATGGGGCGTGACGTAGGTTCGGTTATGGCCAAAATCCTCTTCGTCGTCTCGGGTACCAGTTACTGGACACTCAAAGACGGTACCCGGCACCCGACCGGCTATTGGGCCGAAGAGTTCGCCGCGCCGTACAGCGCTTTCGTCGCGGCAGGACACGAGATTGTGGTCGCGACGCCGGGCGGTGTGGTGCCGTACGTCGACGTCATGAGCCTGCGCCCCGCGATGGCCGGCAGCGAAGAGATCGCTCTTGAGCTGGAGGAGACGCTGCGCGAGGCCGAGGAGTTGCGCAGGCCAATCGAATTGGCCAGCGTTCGGCTGGACGACTATGACGCCGTCTTCTACCCGGGCGGCCACGGCCCGATGGAAGACCTGTCGCGGGACGCCGACTCCGGGCGTCTGCTCGTCACGGCGCTCGCGTCGGGCAAGCCGCTGGCAATCGTCTGCCATGCGCCCGCCGCGATTTTGGCTACGCGTCGCAACGGCACAACACCCTTCGCCGGCTACCGGGTGACCGCCTTCACCAATGACGAAGAGGACGGGGTGGGCCTGCGCGAAAAAGCCCGTTGGACGGTGGAGGACGAGTTGGTCAACGCGGGCATCGACTTCGTCCGCGGCGAAGTGTGGAAGCCCTTCACGACGGTCGACCGCAACCTCTACACCGGGCAGAACCCCGCCTCCGCCGGGCCGCTGGCGCAGGAACTGCTCAAAGCTCTGGGCTGAGCGCCACCTGGACCCGGGTAGGTTGATCGAATGCCCCGGGTCGCAATCCTCGACGATTACGCCGGTGTGGCATTACAGCTTGCCGACTGGTCGCCCGTGCAGAACCGCTCTGAACTAACGGTTTTCGACCGGCACCTGTCCGAAGCCGAGGCCATAGCGGTGCTGCGGCCGTTCCACGTCGTCTGCACGATGCGCGAGCGGATGGCTTTCCCCCGCACGCTGATCGAGCGGCTGCCCGACCTCAAGCTGATCACCATCGTCGGCCGAAGCCTGCCCAACCTGGACATGGCCGCGGCCACGGAGTGCGGAATTCTGGTCACACACTCGGACTTCGCCCATCCGCGCTTCCGCTCCGCACGGGACGCAACACCGGAACTGGCCTGGGGTCTGCTGATCGCGACCGTGCGCAATCTTGCCGAGGAGCATTTGCGGATGCGCGACGGTCAGTGGCAGGCCACCACCGGAATGACGCTGGCGGGAAAGACGCTCGGACTCCTCGGTTTGGGGCGCGTCGGCAAACGCATGGCGGAGTATGCCGCGGTGTTCGGCATGCAGGTCATCGCCTGGAGTCAGCATCTCACCGATGAGGCGGCGCGGGAGGTTGGCGCCCGACGTGTGGAGAAGGCGGAACTGTTCGCCGAATCCGACGTGGTGTCCATCCATGTGGTGCTGTCCGAGCGCACCCGCGGGCTGATCGGCGAACCGGAGCTGGCCGCGATGAAGCCGACGGCGTACCTGATCAACACATCGCGGGGACCCATTGTCGACGAGGCCGCCCTGATCCATGCGTTGGGTACCGGACGGATTGCCGGTGCCGGACTGGATGTGTTTGACACCGAACCACTTCCGGCTGGACATCCCCTCCGGAGGCTGCCGAACGTGACTCTGTCGCCGCATCTCGGCTATGTCACCCGCGAGATGCTGAGCGCCTTCTACGCGGACACTGTTGAGGCCGTCGTGGCGTGGCTGGAGGGAGCCCCGGTACGCATCGCCAATCCCGAGGCGCTGCGCGACTAGTGCCAGTGGGCGCTGCGCACCGCCTGCAGGGCCGTGGTGACGTAGTGGTCCAGTGAGTGACGTTTGCCAGTTCCACGAACCCATTGCTGAAATGCGAAGTCGCCCGCCGCGAAACCGAGCTGGACCAACAGCGCGGGACGCAGGTCCACTTCAGGATCGACGCCCATCCGATCCGCGATCAGTTTCGTCGCCCGTTCCCGGTCGACATGGGTGTACATGGTGACCTTGGCCAGCAGTTCGGGCGCCACCAGCAGCGCTTCCCGCCATTCCTCGCAGTCGGCCTGATCGAACGACCGGGTCCGGCCGATGATGGCATTGACCAACGCGACATCGGCGGTCTCGGTGGCGGGCCGCTGTTCGAGCATGCTGACGACGGCGGCGCCACCATGGCGCACCGGACTGAGCAGCAAGTCCTCCTTCGCCGGCACATGCCGGAAGAACGTGCGCGGGGAAACCCCTGCGGCGGCGGCGATTTCCTCGGTGGTCACGGCGTCGTAGCCGCGCTGGATGAACAGTCGGAAGGCCGCGCGCCTGATGTCGGCGCGGATCTGCGCCCGCTGGCGATCGCGTAATGACTCGGTCATCGGAAGCTGCCGATGCCGCCGTCGACGTGAATGGTCTGTCCGGTGATGAAAGTCGCGTCGCCGCCGAGCAGGAACGCCACCAGCGCGCCCACATCGGTGCGGACGTCGCCGATCCGCTTCATCGGGACGCGTGCGACCGCCTTGGCGTAGTCGTTGGGGGCGAACTCTTTCCAGAACTTGACGCCGTCGGATTCGGCGAACGGGCAGATGACGTTGACCCGGATGTTGTGGCGGCCCCATTCCAGGGCGGCCACCTTCGACAGGCCGCGGATGCCTTCTTTGGCGGCGGCGTAACCGCCCCACTTCGGTTCACCGCCGGTGCCGGTTCCCGAGCCCAGGTTCACGATCGAACCGCCGCCAGCCTCGGCCATCAGCGGATACACGGCCTGCATCAGCAGGAAGGTGGCCCGCGGACCGACTTCGTAGCCCAGCGCCAGGTCGTCTGTGGTGATGTCGACGAAGGCCTTCGGCTCATTGGTGGCGATGGCGTTGTTGACCAGGCCGTGCACCGTGCCGAACGCCTCGACCGCGCACGCCACGACGCGGGGGGCGCTGTCCGGATCGCGCAGGTCCGCCTCGATCTGCTCGACGCGTCCGGTCGCACGGAGTTCGGTAGCGGTGGCACTGAGCTTTTCGGCCTGGATGTCGACCAGGAGCACGGCGGCGCCACGCTCCAGGAGTGCGGCTGCCACTCCCTTGCCGACGCCCTGGGCCGCGCCGGTGACGATCGCGACATGGCCGTCCAGTGATTGGGGGTGGGAGTAGCTCATCGGGCCGGTCCGAGTTGCAGCGGTACCCCCCGGTGCATTTCATAGGTGCTGCGCCCACCCTCGTCCAGGACACCGCTCATGCGCGCCCGGCGATCAGTGGAAGGTCGAGGTAGGTCTTGATCCCTGGTTCCGCGGGGCAGACGTAGGGGATGGCGTTGACGCAGTGGTTGGCGGTGGCCACGACACCCGGGTTGCGTTGCAGCCCTTCGGCAATCGTCTGGGGCTGGAGCCCCTTCAAGGTGATACTCACATCCGGATCGCCGGTGATCTCGACTTCGAAGCGCTCGCCCTGTTCACCGAAGTTCCACGCCGGCTCCAGGTTCTCCTCGCCCATCAGCCAATTCACCGCGGCGGTGATGACCGGCTTGCCGTCGGAGAGCGCCTGCCAGCGGAACCGGCGGGCGGCCACCGTTCCCCTGGTGATCGGAACGGCGTCGTAGTCGATGTCACCGGTCGCGACGGCGATGTCCTGAATCGTCCTGATGTTGGGATCGATGCGGAAACCCATGGTGTCGGCGATCATTCGCACCGACTGCTTGAAGCCGGCTTCGAGCAGCTCGGCCATCGGTCCCTGCGTCGCTTCCTCGGGCGTGCCGCCGAAGCCCATGATGTGGCGCACCACGTCGGGGGCGTTGTAGGTGCGGATGTCGGAGAACTCCTCGGCGCGGACATGGGTGACCGCCGAGGACAGCGACGACAGCATCAGCGGGAATCGCTCGGTGATGCCGCCTGGGTGGATGCCCGACCCGTGCAACGTCACGCCCCCGGCCACGGCAGCGTCTGCGATCGCCCGCACGCGGGGATTGCTCAGGTCCGGATACACCCAGCCGACCGGGGTGACCACGTTCTTGCCCGAACGCAGAATCGCAATGACCTCGTCGTCGTTGGGAATGAGCGGGCTGTACATGACGCAGTCGGCATCGGTGGCCAGGATGTCGTCGATGCTGGTGGTGGCGGTGACACCCAACTCGGCGGTGCCAATGATGTGTCCCACGTCGGCGCCGTTCTTGTCGGCGCTGTGCACCCAGCATCCGACCAATTCCAGTTCCGGATGGTTGCGCACGCACTCGATGGCGGCCTTTCCGACGCCTCCGGTCGCCCACTGGATGACACGGAACTTGGATTGGCTCGGCACGGCGACCTCCCGGTGGACGGTGACCAGCGGCACGTTATGCCGCGTTGACAGTCACTGTCAACAGTCGTCATCCGGCGCCGGCCCACCGATGACGCGATAAGGAAGCGGGACAGCGCATTTGATAAACACCGGCGACCTCACGAGGATGCTCTGATACGTTCCGAGAATGGTGTTGCGGTCGTTTGCCACGGTGTTGGGCTTGGTCGGGTTCGCCGCCGGGATCGGTATGCCGGTGGCGGCGGCCGACAACCCGGTGTGCAGCTCGACATCGTGTTCGTTCTATGCCCCGTCGCACAATCTCGGCTGCGAGATCAACTATCAACGCGGTAGTGGCATACCCGACGAAACCTATTGCCAGACCGTCGAACCGGCGCAATCGGTGCACATGTCGAGCAACGGGTCGTTTGAAACCTGCGTGGGCCAGAACTGCCTCGGCAATGCCGGCCAGGGAACTGCGACCCTGCCCTACGGCCAGAGCGCCGGCATCGGGCCCTTCACGTGCCTGTCCGAAACGAACGGGGTCACCTGCACGGTGAAAAACGGGCGGGGCTTCACCATTTCCAGCTCCGGCGTCGTCGCCGTCGGTTAATCACTCGTCAAAGACCATTCACCAGCATTGTTCGACACGCTTTAATGTGTGCATGGAATTGATGATGCCCACCGACTCGATGTTTCTGTTCACCGAATCGCGTGAGCATCCCTTGCACGTCGGTGGGTTGTCGTTGTTTGCGCCGCCGGATGGTGCCGGCCCCGAATTCGTCCGGGAATTTCACGATGCCCTGATCGCCAACGACGAGTTTCAGCCGACCTTCCGCAAACACCCCGCGACAATCGGCGGCGGAATTTCGCAGCTGGCATGGGCTTATGACGACGAAGTCGACATGGACTACCACGTCCGGCGGTCGGCATTGCCTTCGCCGGGCCGCGTGCGCGACCTTCTGGAACTCACCTCGCGGCTACACACCAGCCTGCTGGACCGCCACCGCCCACTGTGGGAGTTGCACGTGGTCGAGGGACTCAAAGATGGCCGCTTTGCGATGTACACCAAGATGCACCATGCGCTGATCGATGGTGTTTCGGCCGTGAAGCTGATGCAACGCACGATGTCCACCGACCCCGACGACACCCACGTCAAGGCGATGTGGAACCTGCCCAAGCCGGCGCGGCCGCCTGCCGCCAAACCCGCCCGCAACCCACTGAACTCGTTGCTCGCGGCGGCCGGATCCGTGGCGGGAGTGGCCCCATCGACCTTGAAGCTCGCCCGCGCCGCACTGCTGGAACAGCAGCTGACGCTGCCGTTTGCCGCGCCGCACACCATGCTGAACGTGAAGGTCGGCGGCGCTCGGCGATGCGCCGCGCAGTCCTGGTCGCTGGACCGGGTCAAAAACGTCAAGCAGGCCGCCGGAGTGACGGTTAACGACGCCGTGCTGGCGATGTGCTCGGGTGCGCTGCGGTACTACCTGCTCGAGCAGGACGCGCTACCGGACACCCCGTTGGTCGCGATGGTTCCGGTGAGCCTGCGCTCGGAGGCCGACGCCGACAGCGGCGGCAACAAGGTGGGCAGCATTCTGTGCAACCTGGCCACCGATGTCGAGGACCCCGCGAAGCGGATCGAGATCATCGGCGAGTCCATGCGCAGAAACAAGAAGGTGCTGGCGGAGCTGCCGTCGTATCAGGTGCTGGCGTTGTCGGCGCTGAACATGGCGCCGCTGACGCTGGCCGGTGTCCCGGGCTTTCTGTCCGCGGTGCCGCCGCCATTCAACATCGTCATCTCGAATGTGCCCGGTGTGTCGGACCCGCTGTACTACGGCGGTGCCCGCCTCGATGGCAGTTACCCGCTGTCGAACATCCCGGACGGCCAGGCGCTGAACATCACGCTGGTCAACAACGCCGGCAACCTTGATTTCGGACTGGTCGGCTGCCGTCGTAGTGTGCCGCACCTGCAGCGGTTGCTCGCGCATCTGGAGGCCTCGCTCAAGGACCTGGAGCAGGCCGTCGGGGTCTGAAGCATGCCCAAGCTCAGTGCGGGGCTGTTGTTGTATCGGACGCGCGCCGACATTGTCGACGTACTGATCGCGCACCCGGGCGGACCGTTCTGGGCGCGCAAGGACATCGGCGCCTGGTCGATCCCGAAAGGTGAGTACTCCGACGGGGACGATCCGTGGGCAACCGCGCAGCGCGAGTTCGTCGAAGAGCTCGGACTGGCGGTGCCGTCCGGCCCCCGGATCGACCTCGGAGCGGTGCGGCAACCCAGCGGCAAGGTGGTGACCGCCTTCGCGGTTCGTAGTGATCTCGACATCACCGACGCGCACAGCAACACCTTCGAGATGGAATGGCCGCGCGGCTCGGGCAGGCTCCGGGAGTTTCCCGAGATCGACCGCGTCGAATGGTTTCCGGTGGCGAGTGCGCGCGCGAAACTCCTGAAGGGGCAGCGGGTGTTTCTCGACCGACTGATGGCGCACCCGGACCTGGCCGGGCTAACCGAAGGGCCGTGAACAAAGCGCAGGCACAATGGGCACCATGACCACGGCGCCCACCGAGCGAGCTGATCCGCAGACGTTGCTGCTGCAACTGCTGGACCCGGTGAATCGGGCGGACCCGTACCCGGTGTGTGCCGAGTTGCGCGGCAATGGCCCGGTGGTGCTGCCGGGCAGCGATTTCGTGCTCTTCTCGTCGTACCGGGATTGCGACGAGGTGCTGCGCCACCCGTCATCGAGCAGCGACCACCTGAAGTCGACAGCGGCGCAGCAGATGCTCGAGGCCGATCCGTCGCTGCGGAAGGGCACGCCGCCGAGCTTCCTGTTCCTCGACCCGCCGGACCACACCAGGTTGCGCAAGCTGGTCAGCAAGGCCTTCGCCCCCAAGGTGGTCAATGCGCTGCAGCCCGAGATCAGCGCACTGGTCGACGGACTACTCGACCGCATCGCCGAGCAGGGCAGTTTCGACGTGGTCGCCGACTTTGCGTATCCGCTGCCGGTCGCGGTGATCTGCCGGCTACTCGGGGTGCCGCTCGAGGACGAGCCGCAGTTCAGTCGCGCTTCGGCGGTGCTGGCCAAGTCGCTGGACCCGTTTTTCACCGACGAGCAGTCCGACGAGCTCAACGAGTCGTTGGGTGCCGGCGCCGGCTTGCGTGATTATCTGCACGGGTTGATCGCGCAGCGCCGGTCGCGGCCCGGCGATGACCTGCTCTCGGCACTGGTCGCGGTCAACGAGTCGGGTGATCAGTTGACCGAAGAGGAGATCGTGTCCACGTGCGTGCTGCTGCTGGTGGCCGGACACGAGACGACGGTGAACCTGATCGGCAACGCCATCCTCGCGATGCTGCGAGACGGCCGGCAGTGGACGGCACTGGCCGCCGACCCCACCCGCGCGGCAGCGGTCGTCGAGGAGACGCTGCGCTATGACCCGCCGGTGCAACAGCTCAGCCGAATTGCCCTCGATCCCATGACGATTGGCGGCGTCGAGGTGGCCAGGGGCGACGTGCTGATGTTGCTGCTGGCGGCCGCACACCGGGATCCCGCCGAGTACGACCGGCCCGACGCTTTCGACCCGGACCGACCGACGTTGCGGCATTTGGGTTTCGGTCGCGGTGCGCACTACTGCCTGGGTGCACCGCTGGCGCGCTTGGAGGCCAGTGTGGCCTTGTCGGCGGTGACGGCACGTTTCCCGGACGCGCGGTTGGCGGGCGATCCGCGCTACAAGGCGAACGTCACCCTGCGGGGGTTGTCGGCGCTGACGGTTTCCGTCTAGTTGTTATTGGTGCGTCGCTGACGCCCGCCTGCGAGGCCGACGAAAAGAGGTATCGGGGTGCCCACCGACTTGATGCCCTCCGCGTCACGGTAGACCCCGATCGTGTATTCACCGGTGGTCTCGACCGCGAACGAAAGTTGCGGAGTGAAGCAGCGGTATTTGGATGGCTTGCTTTCCTCGTCCGGCCATTGCCAGGCAGAGCGGACGGTGCCGCGAATCGTGCCGGCGGGATCCTTGCAGACGATGAAAATCTCGGCGTCGTATTCCCCGCCCGCCGGTGCGTGTACCACCAGGACCAGCGGAATCGTCATCCACCACGGGGTCTGATTGACCTCGTAGCTGGTGATTGGAAGGCGGCTGGCGTCGATTGCGGAGTCGTCGATTTTGGCGGCTCCCGCCACCAGCAATGCGGCTAAGTGCATCGGCACAGCCTAATGGTTTCAGGCGGCCGTTTCGGCCGGACCCGGTTGCGACAACAAGATTGAAACTGGAACCGGCGTTGCAAGTTCGATTTTCCCGTCGGCGTCGTAATACGCCCCGATCGTGTACTCACCGGGGGACGCTACCGGGAACGACAGTTCTTGGGTGAAGCACCGGAATTTCGAGGCACGGTTCTCTTCGTCCGGCCAATGCCAGGCGGCGCGCAGTGATCCGCGCGGCGACCCGGTGGGGTCCTTGCACACCACGTGCAACTCCGGGTCATAGTCTCCACCGGCCGGCGCGTGCACTACCAGAACAACTGGAAGCTCCGCCCAAAACGGCATCTGGTCGACTTCGAACCAAGCCATGGGTATGCACGAAGCGTTGATGGCGCCCTGCTCGTCGAAAGTGGCGCTACGCGCGACGAATAAGGCGGACACGTTCAGCATCCCGACATTTTAAGGCGAGCAAACCGAGGGCAGCCGCCATTACCGGCGTGCGACGGCATGCCAGGTCAGATCGGCAACGTCAACACAGTATCGGTCGTCGATTGGGCCGTCTGAGTACAGGCCGCGAATGTTCAACGGTGCCAGCAGGATTTGTACCGCGGCCAGGGTACTGACGTTGTCACGCAGTTCGCCGCGCTCCCGCGCGCGATCGAAGACCGACCGAACGATCGTGAAACGGTTTTGCCAGTACATCATTCGCGTGTCGCTGTCGTGATGACCACGAGCATCCATCACCAGCGCCCGCAGGAAGGTGCGGCCAACCTCGGTGTTGATGATGGCGGCGACGCCGCGCGCCAACGCCAGCAGGTCTGCGCGCAGCGTCCCGGTATCAGCCAACCAGCGCAAATTTTCGATATCCCGCAGTGCGATGTCGACGATGAGCCGCTGCCGATCGCCCCAATGGTCGTAGATCGTTGCGACGTCCAGGCCGTGGCGTTCCGCAAGAGCCTCCACGCTGAACCGCTCGACACCCCACCGGGCCAACTCGTCGAGCACAGCCATCGTCACCCGCGACTCGAGCTCCGCCGGGATGGGCCCCATGCCCTCATTTACCCCCGCCTAACCGGGACGAATCGTCTAACCGAGCCCTGGGACGATGTCGCCCAGCTTGAAGGTGACCGGCTGCTCTAGTTGTTCGTAGGTACACGAGCGGGGATCGCGGTCCGGTCGCCACCGGTTGAATTGAGCGGTGTGCCGAAAGCGCGCGCCCTCCATGTGGTCGTAGCGCACCTCGACCACCCGCTCGGGCCGCAGCGGCACGAACGACAGATCCTTGCCGGCGTTCCAGCGGGAGAACTCGTTCTTGCGCGGGGTGCGTTCGCCCGCCTCGTGGGCGGCCCAGTTCCACGGATGGTCGTCGAAAGTGGTGACCAGCGGCTGCAGCTCGGCGAACAGCCGCCTGCGCTCGGCCATCGGGAAGGCGCCGATCACGCCGACCGACGCCAGCTGGCCGTCGTGTTGGTAGAGACCGAGCAACAGTGAACCGATCGTGTCGCCGCCCGACTTGTGCACCCGGTATCCGGCGACCACGCAGTCCGCCGTCCGCTCGTGCTTGATCTTGTACATGACGCGCTTGTCCGGCTGGTAGGTGACGGTCAGCGGTTTGGCCACGACGCCGTCCAGGCCGGCCCCCTCGAAGTCGCTGAACCATTGCTCGGCGACTGCACGGTCGGTGGTGGCCGGGGTGACGTGGACGGAGGGCCCCGAATCGGCCAGCGCATCGACGAGCGCCGCGCGGCGCTCGCTGAACGGACGCCGGGTGTAGTCGTCGTCGCCGAGGGCCAGGAGGTCGAACGCGATAAACGAAGCAGGCGTCGTCTTGGCGAGCATCCGTACCCGGGAGTCCGCCGGATGAATCCGCTGCTGCAGCGCCTCGAAATCCAGCCCGTGATCGGTGGCGATCACGATCTCGCCATCGACGACACAGCGTTGCGGTAGTTCGGCCTTGACGGCTTCGATCAACTCGGGGAAATAGCGGGTCATGGGCCGCTCGTTGCGGCTGCCCAACTCGACTTCGTCGCCGTCCCGGAAGCAGATGGAGCGAAAGCCGTCCCACTTGGGCTCGTACGACGCGTCCGCCGGAATCGTCTTGACCGACTTGGCCAGCATCGGCGACACGGGCGGCATGACGGGTAAGTCCATTGGTTCATTGTTGCGTGCGGCATGCTGGAGTCCAGCTATGGCTGCCGCAGCAGAAGAACTCGACGTCGATGGGATCGCCGTCCGGCTGACCAACCGGGACAAGGTGTACTTCCCCAAGCTGGGGAAGCAGGGCACCAAGGGCCGGCTGGTGGACTACTACCGGGCCGTCTCGAGCGGTCCTATGCTCACCACCCTGCGTGACCGGCCGACGCATCTGCAGCGATTCCCCGACGGCATCGACGGCGAGGAGATCTACCAGAAGCGGGTTCCGCAGCACCATCCCGACTACCTGGAGACCTGCCGGATCACCTTCCCGTCCGGACGTACCGCCGATGCGCTGAAGGTGACCCACCCGGCGGCCATCGTGTGGGCTGCGCAGATGGGCACCATCACGCTGCACCCCTGGCAGGTGCGCTGCCCCGACACCGACCACCCCGACGAACTGCGCATCGATTTGGATCCGCAACCGGGCACCGGCTTCGCCGAAGCCCGAGCCGTCGCCGTCGACGTACTGCGGCCACTGCTCGACGAACTCGGTCTGGTGGGTTACGCCAAAACATCCGGGGGTCGTGGCATCCACGTTTTCCTGCGGATCGCCACCGATTGGGATTTCGTGCAGGTGCGCCGGGCCGGCATCGCACTGGCGCGGGAGATCGAGCGACGGGCACCGGATGCGGTGACCACGTCCTGGTGGAAGGAAGAGCGCGGCAAGCGCATTTTCATCGACTTCAACCAGAACGCCCGGGACCGCACCATGGCGTCGCCGTACTCGGTGCGCCGCACCCCGATTGCGACCGTCTCTACCCCGCTGAGTTGGGGCGAGTTGGCCCAAGCCGATCCGGACGACTACACCATGGCCACCGTGCCCGATCTGGTTGCCGGGCGCGACGACCCCTGGGTCGACATGGACGGGCTCGCCCAGTCGATCGCTCCGCTGCTGGAGCTGGTCGAGGCCGACGAGGAGCGCGGCCTCGGCGACATGCCTTATCCGCCGAACTATCCCAAAATGCCGGGGGAGCCGAAAAGGGTTCAGCCGAGCCGGGATACGGACCGGAAGAAGTGACGGTTCACGCCTTCAATGCCGCGGTCACCTCGGCGGCGGTCAGGATCGCGCTGGCGTAGTTCGGCAGGTTCACCTCGAGCGCGGCGTGCATTTCCACGTCCGAGTAGCTTGCGGTCGCGTCCTTGACCACGGTGACGTCGTAGCCGAGCTCCGCGGCGAATCGGACGGTTGCCTCCAGGCAGGTATGGGCGATGAGCCCGATGGCGATGAGCCGGTGGATGCCGTGCCTCTTCAATTGAAGGTCCAGATCTGTGTTCGCGAAACCACTGGAACACCAGTGTTCGTCGGCGACGATGTCACCGGGCTGAGGCTCGAAGCCCGGGCGCAATTCGCCGCCCCAGGTGCCGTATTCGAACGTGCGGCGCGACCACGCGGCTCGCTGAACGGGCGCGACGTACTGCCATGACTCGTAATCGCCGGGGCGGTACCGGCGATGCAACGCATAGAACACTCGCACCTGCGCCGCGTGCGCGGCGTCGAGCATCTGTTTCATATGGGCGACACAGTCGTTGGCCTCCAATACCCCCTGCAGCCGTTCCCAGACTTTCCCGCCGGGCGAGATGAAGTCGTTGTACGGGTCGATGACCAACAGGCCAGTGGTGTTTGCGGGGTAGGTCAAGGCTGAGGTCCCATCCGTCGACGCGGCATGCGCCGTTCAGCATGACGGCCGTGACGGCGCGCGGCAACTGTGCATATTCTGTGAATGCCCGATACCCCGGGGGCCGTCGTGGGCTCGACACCGAGGGGTGGAATGACGACCGTAACGCGTTGCCGCTCACGCGGCGTCGAACCGCTACCGAATGCGCGCTTTGGTGATGACTGCGGGCGGTTGATGGCCCGCGCGCGAGGTTTCGGGGCGGACAACCGCCGGGCCGAGGCGATGCCATGACCCACGTAGTGCAGACCCTGTGGGAGGCCGACGGTTTGCTCGAAGCGCCTCGGCCGCTGCCGGACGGATCGGTGCTGGTGGCGAACACCTCGGTGGGCGGTGTTTACCGCTGGTCCGGCGACGCAGTATCAATCGTGGTCGACTGGCGGCGCGGGATCGGCGGTATCGCGTTGCACGCCATCGGCGGAATCCTGGTCAGCGGGCGCGATCTGGCGTATGCGGATGCGTCGGGTCTCCGCACGGTGCTGGCTCCCGTAGGTGCCACCGGCATCAACGATCTGACCGTCGGGCCGGATGGTTCGGTGATCGTCGGGGTTCTGCGTCATCAGCCACAGGCGGGCCAGACCGCCGGACCCACCGAATTGGTGCGCATCGCGCCCGATGGCGCGACTCAGGTTGTGCTGGACGATCTGTTATGGCCGAACGGTGTTGGATTCGCGCCGGATGGCGAGACACTCTATGTCGCCGAGTACGCCGCGGCGCGGGTGCGCGCGGTCGGCCCGCGCGGCTCGTCGGTATTCGCCGCCGCGCCCCGCGGCGAATGTGACGGCCTGGCCGTCGATGCGGAGGGCGGCGTATGGGTTGCGCTTGGAAGTGGTGGCGGCATAGCACGATTCGATGCCGTGGGCGCTCTGCGCGAAGTTGTCGAACTCCCGGGACGCTTCGTGTCATCCCTGGCTTTTGCCGGAACCGCTATCTATGTCACGACCGTCGGGGCGCTGCTGCGGATCGATGTGGGGGTGCCGGGGTTGGCGGTGCCGGCGGCCATAATCCCCGTCAGAGGGTGAACGGCACGTCCTCATCGGCAGCATGACGCGCGGCCAGCAGCGCTCGGGCGGCATCGGTGGTACCGGACTAGTCGCGCTGCGCCTGCCGCAGTGCCGCAACGGTGTCGGCCAGCGTGGTTCGGGCATCGTGGAATTGGATGCCGAGTTCCCGCTCGGCCGGCGTGTCGTCGGATTCGGGCATCTGGGTGTAGTACTGCATTCCCGCCGCGGTCACCGGGTTCTCGAAGGGCAGATAGGGTCCCACGAAGTCCAAAAGCGTTCCGGCGGCGCGCAATGCGCTGTCAGGGACGGGAACCGGGAACATCGTGGTGCCCGACACCTCGCCCAGCAGCTTCGCCAGTTCGCCGACGGGCACTCGATGCCCGCCCACCATGTAGCGTCGCGGACCACGCCCCGGCTCGAGCAGCGCCGCATGCACCGCAGCGACATCGCGGACGTCGACGATCATCCAGGCTGCGCTGCGTCCCGGGATCCCGTGCATCTGCAGTGCCGCCCGCACACCTTCGCCGGCCTCACCGTACTGATCACCCACCGGCGGGCCGAGAACCATTCCGGGATAAGTGATGTTGACCGGTGCGCCGGCGTCCTGCAGGCCGCGTGCATAGATCTCCACCTGCGCCTTGGAGGTTCCGTATCCGTCGGTCCCACCGACCACGGGCAGGTCGGCCCTCAGGGTCGTCACGTTCGGGTGAAACAGGGCGGTGAAGCTTGAGACATGGACGATCGGGTCAAGGCCGAGTTGAACCGCCTGCCCCAGAACGTTTCCTGCGCCTTCCATATTCGTGGCCAGCATTTGCGCCGTCTGCCGCGGATCGGTCGCCACGAGGGCGGCGCTGTGGACGACGGCGTCGCAGCCTTGCAGCGCCTGCCGGACCGACTCGCGGTCCTTGATGTCACCGACGGCGTAGTCGGATATGTCGACCCCGAGTGCGGCCACCGACGTCTTCAGGCGTTCCGGCTTTCGTACCAGGAACCGGACGGAGTGCCCGGCATCGGCTATGGCTTTGGCGGTCCAGCCGCCGACGAACCCCGTACCTCCGGTGACCAGAACGCGCATCTTCGCATTGTTGCAACCGTCGCTAACGGTGGAATGCGGTGGGGTGGCTGTGCCGCTTACCACGTAATCCCACGGTTTCCGCAGCGCGCAATGCGGGTAATAGCCCGCGGTGCGGTATCGCCGATGTCGGGATCGGCAAACCTATCCAGGAGGAAACACAGCGTGGCAATCTCGTTCAAGGACGTCGTCAAGTCCAAGTATCTGCTGCTGACGACGTTCACCAAGGATGGCCGTCCCAAGCCGACCGCGATCTGGGGAGTGCCCGACGGCGAGGACCGGCTGCTCGTCATCACCGACGACGATTCGTGGAAGGTCAAGCGCATTCGCAACACGCCGCGGGTGACCATCGCCAGGAGCGGTTCGTTGGGCAAGCCCAAGAGCGACGAGGTGGAAGCGGTCGCCCGCGTCCTGCCGAAGTCCGAGACGCGACGGGTCTACAACGCCGTGCTCAAGCGGTACTGGTACCACGCCTGGTGGTTCTACGCGCACTCGATCGTGCGCGGCGGCATCGACAAGGTCCACGTCGGACTGGAGATCAAGCCCGCCTAGACCTGTCACCATGGAATGGTGACTACCGCAATCATCGTCGCGGTGCTGGTGCTACTTGGGCTCGGCATCGTGATCAACGGGTTGCTCCGGTTGCGGGAATGGTTGAAGAACTCGCCCAGCATCCCGAATCCGGACTTGCCGGAAGACCCCGACTGAGGCTCGATCTACAGGCGCCCCGCCGCGAAATCCGCTGCCTGACCGGTCATTCCGTTGGCCGCGTATAACGTGTGCGCGAAGGTGGGGGTGGTTCCGCCGCCGGCGCAGATGTTGTCACCGTCGGCGCATAGCTCAATGGTCTTGGGCTGATACAGCGGTCCGATGGCGATCTGCGGGGCGCCGTACTGGCTCAGAAATTCCGGTGAGGGTGTGCCGAACAACGTGACCGCCGCGACGTGATTGGCGATCTCGGGAGCTAGCGGTTGCGGCACTACGGACGCGGGCACGCCGGGCGGGACGGCCGCCGAGGTGACGTAACCGGCGACGGCAGCCCCTTGCGAGTACCCGCCCAGGACCTCTCTGGTGTTGGGGCAGCTCGCAGCCATGGATTGGATGTGGGCGCCCGCGTCCCGGATCCCGCCGATGACGGTCAATGGGAAATCGCTGCTGCCGAAGTCGGTGCTGGCCGGGTAATTGACCGCATATACGTTCAGCGACCGCGCGCCGATATCCGAACGCAGCGCATCGACGAATGCCCCACCGATGCCGCCCACACCCGGTGGCTCGCCACTGCCTCGCGCGAACACCACCTCGACGTCCGGACACGGCGCCGCCGACGCATCCGGTACCGGCGCGTTCAACAGTGCAAAGCAACCCAGCGCCACCGCGGCGCCCACCATCAGTCGGCGAGCCCTTGACTTGAATAGCATGCCAGTAGAAGTAGCCAGAAAATCGCAGTTCAACCGCCTGCGGCTACTTCTTGAAAGCGTCCTTCACCTTCTCGCCGGCGTCCTTGAGGCTCGACTTGGCCTGATCGGCCCGTCCCTCGGCCTCGGTGTCGCGATCGCCGGTCGCCCGGCCGACCGCCTCCTTGGCCCGGCCGCCGAGGTCCTCGATCTTGTTCTTCACCTTGTCTTCGGCGCTCATGGTTGCCGCCGTGGTTGCCGGCGCACCGGCCGACGCCCGCCCCGCACAGCGTCTCGGAAACGCAGCCCGGTGTCCTTGAGGTTCGCCTTCGCCTGGTCCAGCACACCCTCATACTGGGTGCGCCGGTCACCGGTCAGCCGGCCGACCGTTTCTTTGGCCCGCCCGCCCCAATACTTTGCTGAGTTGCTCAATCGGTTGTTGGTAGCCATGCGGATCGGATACCCGCTGAGCGCCGGCTTCATGCCGGCAATGCCTCACGACGAGGGCACTGTCCCGCGCGGCAGGGTCAGCGGAAGGTCGGCATAGGTGGCGATGCCGGGTGCGGCGGCCACTACGCCGGGGATCGCGTTGATCGCCGGCATCGCCGTCATGATGTGCCCGAGCGCCATGAACTCGGCAAGAGTCGTCGCTTGGAAGTACGGCGGCGGCAAGAAGCCGACCCTGGTCGTCACCGTCGGCTGACCGTCGATCTGGATCACCCAGCCGTCCTGGTCGATCGGCCAGTCGGGTTCGAGGGTCTGTCCCTTCTTCCAGCGCACGTTGAGGTCGATGACGGTGTTTCCGCCGACGATGCCGCGCCAGCTGATGTAGACACCCGCGACACATCCCGCCGGAATCGTCCAGGATGCCATCTCGAGATCGGCTGTGGTTTGCGCGAATTCGGCTACGCAACGGACCTCGTCAAGGTCGACGCCCAGCGCGTCGGCGACCAGTCGGACGGCTTCGGCAAAGATCGCGGTGCCCTTTTCCGCCATCGCCGGCAGCTCGGGATTGTCGATGGGCTGTCCGAAACCGACCGGCCGTTCGGTGTCCGGGGAGTCGTAGAACGTGGTGTCGGCCGCCTCGTTGACGGTGACTTTGTCGACACGGTTGCAGACCATCGCAGACACGATCGCCAGCAATTCTGCAAAGCCGGGGCTGACACCGGAGCCGAAGATCGTCGAGCCGCCCTGCTGACACGCCTCCAGGATCCGATCACGGCCGTCGCCCAGGTTGTGGCCGGTGATGAAGGACGCCGTCGTCACCACGTTCACACCCGCGGACAGGATCCGGACCAACTCGTCGACGTCGATCCACATCGGGTTGTAAACCACGCAGTCCGGCTTCAGCGCCAGCAGTTCCTCGACATCATTGGTCGCGGTAACCCCGAGCGGTTCGATGCCGACCAACTCCCCGGCGTCCCGGCCGGCTTTCTCCGGCGACCACGCGTAGCAACCCACCAATTCGTACTGCGAGTTAGCGACGATGGACTGTAGTGAGCTCTTACCGACGTTTCCGGTCGTCCATTGCACGACCCGATATGTGTTGGGCACTCGCTCAGCATAGGCAAGGGGGGTGGGCGTCGCCTAGTAGGACGCCGATAGGACGCCGATAGGACGAGGCCTAGTAGGACGATTCGGCTGCCAGGATCTCGGCGAGGAAGGCGTCCGGCGGCGGCTGGTCCAGCCGCGACCGCACCCAACCGCGGATCCGTTCCCGCGCCGCCCTGGGTTCGGTCACATCGGCGCCGACGATGACCGACGTGGCCGGCCAATCGTGGTCCCAGGCAACCGATTCCGTCAGCGCTCGCCGTTGGCCGTCGACGAGCGGCACGGTGGCCCGGCCGCCGGCATCCAGCGCGGCGGCCCCGCTGACGTCTCCGGACTGAACGCGAACCGGTACGTCGGTGGCCGGATCGGGTCCGATGACGGCCGCACGGACGACGGCGACGACCGACGGGCCGGCCGCTTCGACGCGCCAGTCGACGGTGTCTTCGGCCGCGTCGAAAACACCCGGCGGCACCGCTCCCCAGTTGATCGACGCGACACCTCGGCCGATCGACGACACGGCGGCTGGGCCGGGATCGGCGCCGGCGGCCAGCGCGTAGTCATCGCGGTAGCCGGTCGGCTCGGCCAGGCTCAGGCCCGAATCCTGCACAGCCGCGGACAGTTCCGCCCAGCCGGTGCCGTCGACACCGACCTCGTCGGCGAGCTCGGCGGCGGCCCGCACCAGGTCGCGGACGCGGGGATCGTTGCTTCGCACGTGTGCCGTCAGGGCTGCGACGTGCCGACTCAGCAGTTCCGTCACGTCCGAATCCAGGGTGTCGTCGGTGAAGAAGCCGTCCACGCCGGCGGTCAGCAACGCGATCTCGGCGTCGAGCAGGGCTTGATCGAGCGCGGTGACACCGTCGCGCTGGCTGGCGGGCCACCAGCGCCGCAGCCACTGACCGATCGCCAACCGGTGCAGTGGGTCCAGCGATCCCGGCGTTATGTCAAAGCCGTCGAAATCCCGGGGTTCGTCGGTCGTCGCCGCGGCCGACAGCACCGCGAGGTGACCGGCCCGACCGACCACCCGCCACAGCCAATCGGCCCGGTCCGGGTCGGTGAAAGTGATCTGGCCGGCGGCGGCACCGGCCGGGTCGTCCACGATCCAGGACAGCACCGCGCCACTGACCTCCAGCACCGCGACCAACGGTGAGGTCTGTGCCCAAAGTCCGGAGTCGCTGATCAGTCTCATCCCGCCACCTGCAGTTCCAGCATCGACTTGATCCGCTGTCGATGGTCGAGGCTGACCGACCTGGCGACACCTTCCAGCAGCGACCGCACATCGTCGATGTCGTCACAGGGCTCCTGCCACACGTCGCGTCCGTGCAGTCGCGCCCACAGCCGGCTCAGGTACGGCTGCGCGTACGACGCGAGATCGTCGACAACCTGTTGCTGGCGCGGATGAATCGGCCCGCCCTCGGCCAGATAACGCCGCGCGTGCAGCACGTAGGCCTCCTTGCGCAGCCGCGCCTGAATCTGCGCGGCCAGCCCGTACCGACTGGTGACCGAGCGGTCCAGCGGCGCCAGGTCGACGGCCACCTCGATACCCGCCAACAGAGTGGCCTGCTTGTCCTCGGCGAGCAGTCCCCACGGCGCGCAGGCTCGGTCCACCTCCTCCGCGCATAACAGCGGGACATCCGGCAGTGCGTCCCGATCCAGGGCGCGCCGCAACGTGGAGCGGACCCGGTCCACCACGGTGCGATCCAGCGGGCGGTCGCTTTCGGATCCGCCGGTCACTTCCGGGGGACGTTGCGGGGCCGCGGCACTCAAACCCAGGTCCACGATCGACCATGGCACGCCGGCGGATTCGAGGCGGATCAGCGCACCCAAGTTGTAGGGCGTGGTGTCGGCGATCATCGCAGTCCAGACGCGCTGCCGCGCCGCGGCGGCGGTGTGGCTCTTGACCGGGCCGAGCACGGTGGTCAGCTCCGCCATGAACGGTTCGCGTGGGGCGTCGTCGGCCCGCACGTCGCGCCAGCTCGCGACCAGCTGAGCCGCCAGGGTCGCCACCACCTGTGCGCTAGTCACGTAATCGTTGAGCACCTCGACCGCGGTGCGATCCCGGCCCTGATGCACCTCCTGCAGCACCTCGGCCGCGGTCGCCGAATCTTCGGTTGTCGGTGCACCTTTGGTGACGGCTAGCTCGAAACACACCGGGAAGTACAGCTCCTGCGCGTTGCCGCTGCGTATCCGCAGCCGCCTGCGCTGCAGCTTCAGCACCTCGAACCAGGCTGCTGCGCAGCGCAATTCGGCCGCGTTGCCGACGATGAGGTCGTGTATCGCCACGGCGACGGCATCGGTGACGACGGGTGCCGAATACTGGGGGTTGGCGCGCAGCCGCAGCACCAGCGGGTCGATGATGCGTTTCACGGTCCGGCTCAGCGGGCCGCCGTCGTCGCTGCTCAACACTTCAACGCCGGGACCGATGGCCCGCCACGCAGCGTCGATCACCGCCCGCCGGGGCTGTCCCAGCGCACGGTCGTCGCGGTCGTCGCGTCCGTTCAGGGCAGGTTCCACCTGCGAATCGGCGCTCATGACCACAGGATAGGGGCAGCCGGGAAAATCCTGGTACTCGAAAAGTTGGGTTCGGTAGCCGATCGCTGTCCCGAAGCTGGTCCCATGAACAAGTCGAAGCTGATGGCAATTGGGGCCCACATCGCGCTACTGGCAACGTTGACCCGCCGGGCCACCCGCAACGCGCGCAAGCGCACGGACGACAGCCTTGCGGTCGGGGTCGGCACCGTGCGAACCGTCGTGGATGAGCAGGCTGAGGCGCACGCCGGCGAACGCCAGATCTGGATAGAGGTGTCCAGCGTGGATGGTGACACTTTCGTCGGCCGCTTGGTGCACCACGACCGGGATGCGGACCTGTCCACGCTGCGTCCGGGCCTGGTCATGCTGGTCGCGTTCGATCCCGCTGCGCGGGAGGAGCTTTCGCTACCCGATGACGAGTTGGCGGTGCGGGCTCAGGGTCTCGCCCTGGTATGACGGACCGGCCGTTCAACGCGCACCGTCCACGGCGAACGTGACCAGTGCACCCCAGAACAACGGGCTGGCGGTGACGGCACCGTCCCGCCAGCGCCGCATCTGCGCGCGCTGCCAGCGATTGACCGCGCACCCGGCGTCGGCCTGCTCGTGCGCACTGTCCACGCCGACAACGACTTCGGCCATGGGATCGGGCGTGTTCGCGCCGCCTGCCGCCGGCACGAACTGCCGATACGCGGCTGTGGTGGGCAGCGACCAGAGCGTGGCGGTCACCAATTGCGCCCCGCCCAGGATCATCGCCGCCACCAGACCTGTCGCCTCGTCGAACTGGTAATCCCCGCCCGAAGCGCACGCCAGCAACGCCACCCGCGGCGGGATCGGCAACCGTAACGCCATAAGGTCCGAGGCGGTCAAGGGGCGATGATTGCCAATCGGTGCGGCGTCTCCGGCTGCAGTTGCTGTGCACGCGAGGTGCAGCGCGGCCCGGTCTGCGTGGCCCACGTCGTCGTCCGCGGAGCTGGCGTGTCCGACGTACAACAGTCGGTTCGGCTGCTGCGTCAGCAAATCGGCCAACCAGCCGCGGTCGGCGTCCTGGCGGCGGAACAGCTCCACCGCGCTGCCGACGTCCGGCAAGACCCGCCGGTGCCGCAACGATTCGGCGAAATACCGTGCCAGCGGGGTTTGTTCCGACGGCCGCCCGAGTACCGACCCGAGCGCGGAGTCCGGGCGTTGTCCCGGTACCCGGGGATCCAGGATCAGTAGCGGCGGGCCCTCGTGCCGGTCGCTCCAATCGGTGTGGGGTCGCGGCGCGTGAACGATGTTCTGTGGCACCGCGATCAGTACATCGACCAACTCCATCAGGCGGTAGCCGTCGGTGTGCTCTTTGACATCAGCGAGCTGCCAGGGGATTTGAGCGGCCACCCGCCCGCTGGAAGTGATCGCGTCCTGCCGGGCCCGCACCAGCTCCTCTTTGCTGGGGCCGGATTTGGGCACCGCAAGCAATCCCCAGGGGACCCTGGCCAGCCGGGCGCTGGGCGAGATGAACAGCGCCGGTCGCGGCGTTGCGGCGCAGTCCGTCAGCAGTTGCCATCCCGCGGTGCCGATGAGCAGCACGCCGAGGATGTAGGCGACCGTCAGTTCGGTGTCCGGCGTCGCGAACGGGCCGCGGGTCAGAGCCCGCTCGATGGCGTCCCGCCTACTCTCGGAGCCGTATGGCTCGGGCAGGGCATCGCGCAGCTCCTGCAAGGCAGCCAACAGGATTGGCTCTTCGACCACCCAGTTGACGGTCTTTTGCGTCATTCCGGACTCGTCGATCAAGCGTAGGCTGGCATACGTGGCGATCCCGACGTCGGCGTAGCGCAGGACCAGGGTCGCGTCGGTCATGGCCAGGTTGACCAGGCCGGTTCGGCGGCGGTAACCTCGCGGCCGTACCGCTGAAACGCCAGCGCGCGATAGTGACTCATGATCGGCGGTGCGCCCGGTTGCATCTGCAGTGGCGGCAGCGGTCCGAGGCGGGTCAGCGAATTAGCTTGTGACGATGCAGATCCGGCCGCCGCTGCCGGAAGAGCCAGGTCGTCGTCGCTCTCGACGAGCACCGGTCCGGTGCCGGTGGACTCCCATTCGCCGACCTGACGTTGCTGTTGTTCGGTGTTGAATGTGCCACGAGCGCTGTGATATTCGACCAGTTCGCTGATCAGCTCGGTGTTCTCCCATTCCCACGCGACCGCGAATGCGCTGGCCAGGATCGGCGCCGAGACCTGTGCGGCCCAGCGTGATCGGGCATCGGCGTCGGCGATCGAATAGCGTACGGAGTCCACGGCCAGCGCAGCGGGCACCTTGAGTTCGGCTGCCTGTTCCAGCTTGCCCATCGCGCGCCAGTACTCCGGGGTCCCGACTTCGCCGCGCAGGATTCCGAGCGATTCGGCCTGCCGGGCCTCGATCTCCTGCAACGACTCGTCGGGGTCACCGGACCCGTCGAAACCCAGATCCGCCAGCGCGTCCGCCCGCCAGACGGTCCCCAGATGATTGTCCAGCATGGCGTATTGGAGCCAGCTGCTGCGCGGCGACGAGTCGAGCAACTCGCGGGCCTGCGCGATCAGCTCGACAGCCTGGGAAAAGCGCCCCCAGAATATTGCGATCCAGCTGCGCTGCAACAGAATACGGTGAAGATGTAGCGGCTTGCCCAGGTCGCGCCAGTGTTGCTCCGCGTGCTCCCAGCATTGGTCGGCGGCTTCCAGCGCGCCGCTTGCGAGCCGGGTCAGCCCCATGTACAGCCAGCAGCGGGACACGTCGTGAGCGCGTGCGTGGCGGGCGATTACCGGATAGGCATCGGAGACCAGCTGCTCGGTGGTTTCGTGATCGCCGGCGGTCCAGCAGGCCGCGGCACGCTCCAGTTGTGTTCGCGCGCTTGCCAATTCCCAGCCGCGGGCCTGAGCACGGGCGCCGGCGCGGCGCAACCAGGGCTCGGCCTCGGCCAGGCGCCCGGTCTCGATGCAGAACCTGCCGTAGCCGGTCGCCGCCGAAACCCAGATGTAGTCGTCGGCTTCGGTTCCTCGTGCGGGCCGGTTGAGGGCATCGAGCACCTCGGCCCACAACGGCAGCGACCGCACGTGCAGATCGTCGTCGCACAGGGCGGTCGCGCAGAGCAGTTGCGCGTGGGTGAGTAATCGTTGCCGTTCGTCCGCGAGATCGTCGTCGGAGCACTCGCTTTCGGCCAGTACGCGCAGCGCGTCCGCCGCTTCCTCGTGGTTGCCCTGTGCCGCGGCCAATCCGATCTCGAGGAACTGCGCCCGCCGCGAGTAGCGCAGGACCATGTGTGCGATCTCGGCGTCCGACATGATCACCTGCGCGGCGGCCTCGGGACGGGTGCCATCCAGGATGCTTCGATAGATCGCCAACGGTTCGCGCATTCGCCGGATGCATTCGCGCACTCCGTCATTCGCGCCGCGGACCAGGTAGATCTCGCCGAGCTGCGCGAAGACTTCGAGCAACAGATCGTCGCGGTCGGCCCGCTCGATCTGCGGTGGCAGGGTCAGCAACAGATCCCGGGCCGCGCCCTCATCGGCGGCGAACGTCAACTGACGCGCCCGATCGAGGTCGCCGGAGATCGACACGGCTGCATCATAAGTCCGGACGCCAATTCGGAACGGCGGACATGCACTGCATGCCCGCCGCCCCGAACTACCCCTCATCAGCCGCACGACACCTTGATGCTGAAGTCCTTGGTGATCATTCCGGCCATCGGGTTCTTCAGGTCGGCGCCCTGCGCCTGACCGGTGATGGTGTAGGTCTTGCCGTCCACCGCGACCTTGGCCTCACCGACCTTGGCGCCCATGTTGTCGGAGACCGACAGGGCGTTGCCGTCGACGACCATGGCCAGGGAGTCGACCGTGGGCGGGTTGCCTTCGGTCATGACCACCGCCAACGCCTGCTGGCCGCCGGTCGAACCACTATCGATGTTGATCTTGCCGCCCTGCCTGACGCAGGTGACCGAGGACGGGTTCAGACCCGCCAAGTCCGAGCCGCCCACCTTGACCTCGGTCCCGGCGCCGCCACCGGTGGCGACACTGGCCGGTGCATTCGAGGCCGGGCTGGCGGTGTGGCCGCCGCTCGAGCAGCCCACCAGCGCGGACGCGCAGCCGAGGGTTCCGATCGCAACCGCGATAGCACGTTTCACTGGACTTCCTTCCGTCATGCGCCGCCCTGATGGCGTCGTCATGGGAGCAAGTACAGGCGGTGGGCGTTGCTACCGATCCCAAAAACTGTGGTGAAGTATCCCTGTGATCGAGATCGAAGCTGCGGGATCGGTGCAGGTGCTGACGCTTTCCTGGGGGCGGGTGAATGCGCTTGACGTCGAGACCCTCGGTGAATTGACGCAAACCATCCAGGATCTCGCCCACTCGGGCGGTGGGGCCCTGGTGATCACCGGCGCTGGGCGGGTGTTCTCCGCCGGGGTGGACCTCAATCGCGTGATCGAGGGCGGAGCGGGCTACACAGATCAGCTGGTGCCCGCGTTGTCCGATGCGTTCGAGGCGGTGTTCAGCTACCCGGGACCGACTGTGGCGGCGATCAACGGCGCCGCGATAGCCGGCGGGTGCGTGTTGGCCGGTGCCTGCGATTGGCGCCTGGCCAGTCCCGAGGCGCAGATCGGTGCCGCCGAAGTCCGGGTGGGCGTCGCGTTTCCGGTCGCCGCACTCGAGGTGCTGCGCTACGCCTGCGGCGACCACGCCGAAGAGGTCCTGCTCGGCGGACGGAACTACCGCGGCGACGAGGCCGTCGCCCGGGGGCTGGCTCACCGCATCGTCTCTGAGGAGCTGTTGGAGGCGGCCGTGGCCGAAGCGACTGACCTCAGCAGCATCCCGGTGCAGGCGTACAGCCACACCAAGGCGCAACTGCGGGGTCCCGCGCTGCAGCGCATCCGGGACGGGGCGCAGATCGACGATCACGTTCGCCGAATTTGGGGTGCAGACCAGACGCTGCAGGGCATCGCCGACTACGTCGAGCGGCTGCGGCGCCGCTGAGGGCCTATTCCTCGACCGCCACCCCGCCGCGGGTGCGCCGGCGGCGGTGCGATGTCTTGCCGGTGGGCCGCCGGTTGCGGAGCCGCTGCTGGACGGGCGCCTCGACGGTATCGGTTTCGGAGGTCTCGGCCTCGGAGGTGTCGGCGGTTTCCTCCGTCGTTTCGGCGGGTGTCTCCTCGGCTTCCTGCGCTGCAGTTACCGGCTCCGGCACCTTTGCTTCGACGGTCTCGGCCTGCGTCGATTCCTCGTCTTCGGCGTCTTGGGCCTCAACGGTGTCTTCGGAGCCTTCCTCGTCTTCGTCGTCTGCGTCGTCTTCGGCTTCCTCGGTCGCTTCGTCTTCGTCTTCGTCGTCAGCCGCGTCAACCTCGTCGGCCTTGCCGCGCTTCTTTGCGCGGCCCCGGCTCTTCTTGACCTTCTTCGGCTTGATCGGTTTGGGTGGCGGGGGCGGCAACTCGGCCACGAACGACAGGTAGAAAGCGAAGAAGCCCAGCACGGCGATGGCCGCCGCCGCCCCGTAGATGGCGAACAACCATTGGCCGGCCGTGTCCAGCTTGAACCAGAACTCGCTGATCGCCGTCCCCACGATCAGCACACCGGCCAGCACGTGCGCGACGATCGAACAGGTCCTGATCGTAAGCGCCATTTGCGGGGTGCCCAGCTCTGGCTTGCCGGTACGCCGCTGGGTGAAGACCACCGGCAGGGCGGCCAGTCCGATCAGCGCACCGGTGACGATCCGCAGCACCCGCCCGAGCATTTCTGGCGTGTCACCCACCAACTCGGGCCACCGCGGCAAGACGAAATAGAAGAAGAGGACGCCGGCGCCGATCGAAAACGACGCGTGCCAAAGCATGGCGACTTTGCGCCCCATACCCCTCCTCAAACAGATTGAACTCACGCCGCCGAAAGGTGACCAGGCCGAATGTCGTTCCTGGTCACACGGCGGACCGTACAGCGGAGGATGCGGGATTTGAACCCGCGAGGGCTATTAACCCAACCCGCGTTCCAGGCGAGCGCCATAGGCCACTAGGCGAATCCTCCGTGGTCATGGTAGCTGCTCAACGGTGTTAGGTGTCCCGGGTACCTGCCACCACCGCGGTCGAGTCGCCGCGCCCTGGTACTACACTCGCCGGTGGACCCCGCGCGGCGTCTATCCTGTGAACTCCCCCAGGGCCGGAAGGCAGCAAGGGTCAATGGGCTCTGTCGGGTGCGCGGGGTCCCCTCATTTTCTAAAGCAATACGAAAGGGCCGCATGGCGTCGTTCGATTCCCTCAGCCCTGAAGAGTTGTCCGCGCTGCACGCGCGCCATCAGCAGGATTACGCGGCGCTGCAGGCGAAGAAACTCTCGTTGGATCTGACCCGCGGCAAGCCGTCGCCCGAACAGCTCGACCTGTCCAACCAGCTGTTGTCTGCCCCCGGCGCCGACTTCCGTGACCCGGAGGGCACCGATACGCGCAACTATGGCGGCCTGCACGGTCTGCCCGGGCTGCGCGCGATCTTCGCCGAGTTGCTGGGCCTTCCGGTGCAGAACCTGATTGCGGGCAACAACGCCAGCCTGGAATTCATGCACGATGTCGTTGTCTTCTCGATGCTGCACGGTGGCGTGGATTCGCCGCGGCCGTGGGCGAAGGAACCGGCCGTCAAATTCTTGTGCCCGGTGCCCGGTTATGACCGGCACTTCGCTATCACCGAGACGATGGGCATCGAGATGATCCCGGTCCCCATGCTCGAGGACGGCCCTGACGTCGACCTGATCGAAGAACTGGTCGCGGCCGACCCGGCAATCAAGGGCATGTGGACGGTTCCCGTCTTCGGGAACCCGACCGGCATCACCTACTCCTGGGAGAACGTCCGCCGTCTGGTGCAAATGAAGACCGCGGCCAGTGACTTCCGCCTGTTCTGGGACAACGCCTACGCCGTGCACACCCTGACCCACGACTTCATCCGTCAGGTCGACGTGCTGGGCCTGGCCACCAAGGCGGGCAACCCCAACCGGCCCTACATCTTCGCGTCCACGTCCAAGATCACCTTTGCCGGTGCCGGCGTCAGCTTCTTCGGCGGCTCGCTCGGCAACATCGCGTGGTACCTGCAGTACGCCGGGAAGAAGTCGATCGGGCCGGACAAGGTCAACCAGCTACGGCACCTGCGTTTCTTCGGCGACGCCGACGGGGTGCGGCTGCACATGCTTCGGCACCAGCAAATCCTGGCGCCGAAGTTCGCGCTGGCCGCCGAGATCCTGGAGCAACGTCTGGGCGACGCCAAGATCGCCTCGTGGACCGAGCCGAAGGGTGGCTACTTCATCAGCCTCGACGTGCTGCCCGGGACCGCCCGCCGGACCGTCGCGCTGGCCAAGGATGCCGGGATCGCCGTCACCGAGGCCGGTGCGTCGTTCCCGTATCGCAAAGACCCGGACGACAAGAACATTCGTATCGCGCCGTCTTTCCCGTCGCTGTCGGACCTGCGCGACGCGGTGGACGGGCTGGCCACGTGCGCGCTGCTGGCAGCGACCGAAACTCTTACTTGATTCTGCGCCTCTGGGGTCGGCATCGTCACCGGGCGTCGGTTGATTGCCCGCCTCCTCAGCCGACCCTCTGGGGTCGGCATCGTCACCGGGCGTCGGTAGCCTGCTCACCGTGGCCCTCTACCGCAAGTACCGACCGGCATCCTTCGCCGAAGTGGTGGGGCAGGAGCACGTCACCGAGCCGCTCTCCGTCGCCCTGCAAGCGGGCCGGATCAACCACGCATACCTGTTCTCCGGGCCACGCGGCTGCGGAAAGACCTCGTCCGCGCGCATTCTCGCGCGATCGCTGAACTGCGCGCAGGGTCCCACCGCCACCCCGTGTGGAGTTTGCGATTCCTGCCAGGCGCTGGCCCCCAACGCGCCGGGCAGCATCGATGTGGTCGAGCTCGACGCGGCCAGCCACGGCGGCGTTGACGACACCCGCGAACTGCGCGACCGCGCCTTCTACGCGCCGGCTCAGTCGCGCTACCGGGTGTTCATCGTCGACGAGGCGCACATGGTGACCACGGCAGGATTCAATGCGCTGCTCAAGATCGTCGAGGAACCACCCGAGCACCTCATCTTCATCTTCGCGACCACCGAGCCGGAGAAGGTGCTGCCCACCATCCGGTCGCGCACCCATCACTATCCGTTCCGGCTGCTCCCGCCCCGCACCATGCGGGCGTTGATCTCCCGGATCTGTGAGCAGGAGGGCGTCGTCGTCGACGAGGCGGTGTATCCGCTGGTCATCCGGGCCGGCGGCGGCTCGCCACGCGACACGCTCTCGGTGCTGGATCAGCTGGTGGCCGGATCCGACGGCGGCCGGGTCGGCTATCAGCGGGCGCTGGGGCTGCTGGGCGCCACCGACGTCGCGCTCATCGACGACGCCGTCGACGCCCTGGCCGCCGGTGACGCGGCGGCGTTGTTCGGCGCCGTCGAATCGGTGATCGACGCCGGGCACGACCCCCGGCGCTTCGCCACCGATCTGCTGGAACGGTTCCGCGACCTCATCCTCATGCAGGCGGTCCCGGACGCGGTGTCCCGCGGGGTGGTGGATGCCCCGGAGGACATCCTGGACCGCATGCGGGATCAAGCAGCCCGAATCGGTCCGGCGACCCTGACCCGATACGCCGAAGTGGTCCAAGCGGGCCTCGGGGAGATGCGTGGCGCCACGGCGCCGCGCTTGCTGCTCGAAGTGGTCTGCGCCCGACTGCTGTTGCCGTCGGCCTCCGACGCCGAATCGGCGTTGCTGCAACGCGTCGAGCGCATCGAAACCCGGCTGGCCATCTCGATACCGGCCGCGGACGCGCCCGCGCCCAGCGCGCCGGCTCGTCCGCCGTTCACCCGGCCCGCACCGCGGCCGGAAGAGCCCAAGGCCGAGCCGGCCTCGGCGGCGCCGCCGAAGCCCGCGACGCCGCCACCGCAGCCCCCGCCGCAAGCACCGTCCCCGCCGCCGCCTGCGGCCGCGCCACCGGCTCCCCCCGCGCCGCCGGCTCCCGCCGCGCCGGGTGAACTCAACGCCGCCGCGGTGCGCAGCATGTGGCCGACGGTGCGCGACAAGGTCCGGGAGCGCAGCCGCACCACCGCCGTCATGTTGTCCGGCGCCACGGTCCTTGCCGTCGAGGACAACACGCTGGTGTTGACCCACGAAGCCGCGCCCCTGGCCAAGCGGCTGTCCGAACAGCGCAACGCCGACGTCATCGTCGAGGCGCTCAAGGACGCGCTGGGGGTGAACTGGCGAGTCCGTTGCGAAACCGGTCCGCCGGTCGCCGCGGATCTCAGTGTCGCTCCACCAAAGGTGGAAGAACCTGTGACACAGCATGTTTCGGCGCAGCGCGACGAAGAGGAAAGCATGCTCGCCGAGGCCGGCCGCACGGATCCGTCGGAACCCCGGCGGGACCCGGAGGAGGTCGCTCTCGAGCTGCTGCAGAACGAACTGGGGGCCCGTCGTATCGACGGGTAGCCGTACAGCGCACCTATATCGTGGTCCCCGACAGCCGACCGTGCGGTGGCACGGTCATGAGCAGAGGAGTTGCACCTGATGGGACAGGTGAAGGCAGCCAGCACCGTCTTGATCAACGCTGAGCCGAACGCAGTGCTCGACGCGGTGGCCGACTACCGCAACGTCCGTCCGAAGATCCTTTCCCCGCAATACAGCGAGTACGAAGTGCTCGAAGGCGGTCAGGGTCAGGGCACGGTGGCCAAGTGGCGGCTGCAGGCGACCGAGTCGCGTGTGCGCAACGTGCAGGTCAACGTGGACGTCGCCGGGCACACGGTCATCGAGAAGGACGCGAACTCGTCGATGGTCATCAACTGGACGGTGGCGCCGGCCGGCCCCGGATCCAGCGTCACCCTGACGACGACCTGGACCGGTGCCGGCGGCGTCAAGGGATTCTTCGAGAAGACGTTCGCGCCGCTGGGACTGAAGAAGATTCAGAACGAGGTGCTGACCAACCTGAAGAACGAGCTGGAAGGCCAGTCCGCCTAGCGCGCCTGGCCCTGGGTGGCTAAGAACCCCGCGACGCCGCGGACCAGCGCGTCGGCGTACTTCTGCCGGCCCTCCGCGGACTCCATCGACGCCGAATCCGCGGGATTCTTCATGTTGCCCAGTTCAACCAGCACGGACGGATACTGGGCGAGGTTCAGGCCGGCCAGGTCCGAGCGTCCGTAGAGGCCGCCCTGGCCGATGTAGTTCGCCGGCGGGATGCCGGACGCCTGCAACTGGTCGCGCATGACGCGGGCGAACTGCACGGACGGCCCGGCCTGGGCCGCGTTGAGTGGCGGGGACGAGTAGTTGACATGGAATCCCCGCCCGGATGCGGGGCCGCCGTCGCCGTGCAGGCTGACGATCGCGTTCGGGTGCAGCGCGTTTGCCATGTTGGCGCGTTCGTCGACGCACGGCCCGAGCGCGTTGTCGTTGCTGCGCGACATCGCGGTCCGCACGCCCAGGGCGTTGAGGGCGGCCCGCAGCCGCAGCGCGGTGTCCCAGGTGAAGGTGTGTTCGGAGTATCCGCTGTTGGTTGACGTGCCGCTGGCCTGACAGTCCTTGGTGCCGCCTCGTCCGGTGGGGACCTGGCGTCCGATGGAAGCGTCGTTGACCCCGTTGTGGCCGGGATCGATGAACACGATCATTCCGGCCAGACTGCCGGGCGCCGCGGTTGCGGCGGGCATCAGCGGCCTGACGGGCACTGCGGCGGCTGCAAGTGTTCCGATGATCATGGCGATGCCGACACGCAGGCTGACTCGTACGTCCACTGCGCCAAGGTATCGCCGCGCGGACTACGCTGAATGTTTCAAATCGCCCGACAAGCGCAGGCGAAACCAACTCGAGACCAAGATGCGAGGGGACTGTCATGCAACCCGGAGGCGATATGTCGCAGCTGCTGGCTCAGGCGCAGCAGATGCAGCAGAAACTACTCGAGGCGCAGCAGCAGCTGGCGAACTCCGAGGTGCACGGTGAAGCCGGTGGGGGACTGGTCAAGGTCACCGTCAAAGGCAGCGGCGAGGTCGTGGGGGTGACGATCGACCCGAAGGTCGTCGACCCCAGTGACATCGACACCCTGCAAGATTTGATCGTCGGCGCGATGCGCGACGCGTCCCAGCAGGTCACCAAAATGGCGCAGGAGCGGCTGGGTGCGTTGGCCGGTGGCCTGCGCCCGCCGGCCCCGCCGGCCGCGCCGCCCGCACCCGGCGTGCCGGGGGTCTGATCCCACCAACATGTTCGAAGGACCGGTTCAGGACCTGATCGACGAGCTCGGCAAGCTGCCAGGCATCGGGCCCAAGAGCGCCCAGCGCATCGCCTTCCACTTGTTGTCCGTCGAGCCGCCGGACATCGACCGGTTGACGGCTGTGTTGGGCAAAGTCCGCGACGGCGTGCGCTTCTGCGCCGTCTGCGGCAACGTCTCCGACGAGGAGCGCTGCCGGATCTGCGCCGACCCGCGCCGGGACGGATCGCAGGTGTGCGTCGTCGAGGAACCGAAGGACATCCAGGCCGTGGAGCGCACCCGCGAATTCCGGGGCCGCTATCACGTGCTGGGCGGGGCGCTGGACCCGCTGTCCGGGATCGGTCCCGAACAGCTGCGGATCCGGGAGCTGTTGACCCGGATCGGTCAGCGGGTCGACGACGTCGACATCACCGAGGTGATCATCGCCACCGACCCCAACACCGAAGGCGAGGCGACCGCCACCTATCTGGTGCGGATGCTGCGCGACATCCCCGGCCTCACGGTGACGCGGATCGCGTCGGGGCTGCCGATGGGCGGTGACTTGGAGTTCGCCGACGAGTTGACCCTGGGTCGCGCGCTCACCGGCCGCCGCGCGATGGTCTGACGTTTCTTACGCCTTGCTCAACTGGAATCGTCGGGTGAAGGTGTCGCCCGGTTCGCCGCCACACCCCGACGTCGCCGTTTCACCTTCGCCGGCCAGCGTCACCGCATCGAAGCTGTAGTGGACGGTCGCCGGGGTCGATGCGCCGTTAGGGCACGGCACCTGGGTCGTGCCGTTGTGCGTCCATCGCCCATTGGCGAGTTGAAACTCCCAGCTGATGACGAACGTCCCGCCGTCTTGTGAGGTCGCTCGTGTGCAGTCCGACCCGCAGGGGACGAAGAGCCAGGCGGTCGGTTTGTCGCTGCCCGCGTATTGCACGCTGTATCGGCCGATCAAGACTTCCGGCTCGGCGTGCGCCGGCGTCGGCGACGCGATGACCGCCGCCGTGGCGAGCGCCGCGGCACCCGCCACGAATTGCGCGCTGAACCTCGCCTGTTGGGTCCGCACCTCAGCGCGCCGCCAGTCGTTCGCGGCGCAGCAAGTCCACCTCGGGCAGCTCTAGGGGCGCCAGCTCGCCCACCACCTTGCCGAGCAGCAGGTCGGCAAGCTCTGGGTTGCGTGCCAAACACGGGCCGTGCATGTAGGTCGCCACCACATTGCCCTGCACGGCGCCATCGAAGCCGTCACCGGCCCGGTTCCCGGCGCCCTTGCTGACGGCGGCCAACGGCGAAGCGGCCGGGCCCAGCACGGTGCCGCCGCGGTGGTTTTCGAACCCGGTCAACCGCTGGGAGAGTCCTTGCAGCAGTGGCTTGGACACCAGCTCGCCGATGGTCCTCGTCTCCTGGGGCGAGGTGGTGGCATCGAGCATGCCCACCCCGTCGACTCGTTCTCCCGACGACGTTTCATACCAGTGCCCGAGCACCTGCACCGCCGCGCAGATCGCCAGCACCGGCGCCCCGCGTTCGGCCGCGCGCTGCAGGCCCGGGTACCGGATGAGGTGCCGCGTCGCCAAGCGTTGGGCATAGTCCTCCGCGCCGCCGAGCGTGTACAGGTCCAGCGAGTCCGGCACCGGATCGGCCAGCGTTATCTCCACGATCTCGGCGGGAATATCGCGCAGCAGCAGCCGTTGGCGCAACACCACCGCGTTGCCGCCGTCGCCGTAGGTGCCCATCACGTCGGGCAGCACCAGCCCGATCCGCACCGTCGAGTCAGCCATGGCGCGCCAACCTCCGGTTCAGCTGCAGAAAGGCGGTGTAGTTGGCGACAACCTCCACCCGCCCGGGCGGGCACGACTCGATGGCCGCAACGGTGTCGTGCACCAGGGTGTGCTCGACGCCGGCGTAGCCCAACCGAACCGCCAGGTCGGTGCCGCGCTCACCGGCGGCCACGACGCGGGTTTTTTCGCGCTGCTGTTCCTCGCCTGATTCACCCCGTGACGCACGGGGCTCACTGGCGAGATGCTCGAAGCGTACGTCCCACAACCAGGACAGATCCTCCCCGTCGGGAATCTGCCCGTTGACCGCGATCACCACGCCGTCGGCGTGCTTGTCGACCATCGACAACGCCTCCTGCCAGCCGGCCGGGTTCTTGGCCAGCAGGATCCGCACCCCATGGTCGCCCAGCCGGATGGTTCGGTACCGCCCGGCGACCTCGTCGACCGCCGATACCGCCGCGACGGCCTTGGCCGGGTCGGCGCCGAGCGCGACGGCGGCTGCCACCGCCTGGGCGGCGTTGCCGCGGTTCACCGCGCCGGGCAGGGCCAGGCGCATCGGTAACGCCAGGCCGTCGGGGCCGTACAGGGTGGTGTCGTCGAACCACCACTGGGGGCTGGGCCGCTTGAAGTCGACGCCGGTTGAATACCAGTGCTGCTGCTCACGGACGATCACCTCACCGCTGCGTGGACAGCTGACCGAGTCGTTCGCCCAGGATCCACCGGCGGCCACCCAGACCACATTCGGGCTGTCGTAGGCGGCCGAGGTCATCAGCACGTCGTCACAGTTGGCGACGATCACCGCGTTGGGGTGGCGCTCCAGACCGCCGCGCAGGGTTCGTTCGATGACGTTGATCTCTCCGACCCGATCCAGCTGGTCGCGGGACAGGTTGAGCAGCACGATCGCGGCCGGTTCCACGGCGTCGGAGACGTGCGGCACATGCATCTCGTCGACCTCGAGGGCAGCGAGCTCCGCCCGCCGGTCGGCGGCCAGCGCGGCCACCAGGCCGGCGTCCATGTTGGCGCCTTCGGCGTTGGTGGCCACCGCGCCGATGGTGCCCAGCGCGGCGGCGGTCATCCGGGTCGTCGTCGATTTGCCGTTGGTCCCGGTGACGATGACCGTGCGCCGGCCCACCCCGAGCTGGCGCAACACCGAGCGGTCCAGCGTCATCGCGACCAGTCCGCCGATCATGGCGCCGGCACCACGTCCGGTGACTCGGGATGCCCAGCGCGCGCTCGCTCCAGCGGCGAGAGCCAGACGAGCGCGGGCGGTGATCACCCGGAGAGTTTAAGGGCGATCGCAAACGCGGCGCTCTGCGCCGGGTGCAGCGGGTCGCCCTCAGAGCCTTTAGAGGCCGACACGATGCGCCAGCGAACCAGAGATGTCGGTTCGCCGTGCCATCCTCAAGCCATGAACCGGATGTCCTGGGGCCGGCCTGCACGAGAGCCGGACGGGGGATGGGCCGTCATCGATGTCGAGACCTCGGGCTTCCGCCCGGGTCAGGCCCGGATCATCAGTATCGCCGTGCTGGGGCTCGATTCCCGGGGCCGGGTTGAGCAGTCGGTGGTCAGCTTACTCAACCCAGGGGTCGATCCCGGGCCCACGCACGTGCACGGGCTGACGGCCGCGATGCTCGAAGATCAGCCCCAGTTCGGTGACATCGCGGCCGACGTGATCGAGGTGCTGCGGGGACGGACCCTGGTGGCGCACAACGTCGCGTTCGACTACTCGTTTCTGGCGGCTGAAGCGGAGATGGTGGACACCGAGCTGCCCGTCGACACCGTCATGTGCACGGTCGAGCTCGCTCGTCGCCTCGAGCTCGGCCTGGAGAACCTGCGGCTTGAGACGCTCGCGGCGCACTGGGGTGTCACTCAGGAACGGCCACACGACGCGTTCGACGACGCCATGGTGCTGACCGGGGTCCTGGCCGCGGCCTTGGGAAGGGCACGCGACCGGGACATCTGGTTGCCGGTGCATCCAGTGACCCGGAGCCGATGGCCCAACGGCCGCGTCACCCATGACGAGCTGCGGCCGCTGAAGACGTTGGCGGCCCGGATGCCCTGTCCCTACCTGAACCCGGGCCCCTACGTCCGAGACAGGCCACTGGTCCAGGGCATGCGGGTCGCGCTGGCCGCCGAGGTGGGTCGCACCCACGAGGAACTCGTCGAACGGATTCTGCACGCCGGGCTGGCCTACAGCGACGACGTCGACCGCGAGACCTCCCTGGTGGTGTGCAACGACACGACCCCCGAGCAGGGAAAGGGCTATCACGCCCTGCGGCTCGGTGTTCCAGTTGTTTCCGACGCGCAGTTCATGGACAACGTCGGATCCGTGGTCGGCGGCACCAGCATGGAGGAATTCGTCGACGCATCCCCGGCCGACGACCAGCTCGCCCTGTTCTAGGGCAACAGAATCGTCTTGCCGGGTAGGCGACCGGCGTCGGAAGCATCGTGCACGGTGGCGGCCTCAGCCAGCGGCCGACGGTCGGCCACGTCGATGTGCAGCTCGCCCGCGTCGACGCGGCGGACCAGCTCGGCAAGCTGCCCGGCATCGCTGCGGACGAAGACGCGTTGCGCTCGCACCCCCCGCACCGAATCCTCCGTCCCGGACGCCATGGTGCCCACGTGGATGCCGCCATCGGCGACCACGCCGACCAGGGCAGCGGTTTCCTCCGCGCTGGTACTCACCAGGTTGAGCACCACATCGAACGGCTGCCCGGCGACGGCAATCGGTGTCCGCGAGTAGTCGATGTGCTCGATGACCCGATCGGCGCCGTAGTTGCGTAGCCGGTCGGCGCTGCGGGCAGATGCGGTTGCGGTGACGATCGCCCCGGCTTGCTTGCCGAGTTGGACCGCATAGCCGCCGACCGCTCCGCCGGCACCATTGATCAGGATCTGCTGTCCCGCCTTCAATCCGGCGAGCTCGAATAATGCCTGCCATGCCGTCAGCCCGACCGTCGGCAGTGCCGCGGAATCGGCCAGCGGCATCGAGCGCGGCGCGGCCGCCAACGCCTCCGCTGGCGCCAGCACGTACTCGGCGGCGGCGCCGTCAGCATCCAACGGGAGCAACGCCACGACCGCATCGCCGACGCTCCAGCCCGTCACGCCGTCACCGAGCTCAGCGACCGTGCCCGCGAAGTCGATCCCCGGGATGTGCGGAAAGCCGATCGTGTACACCTCGGACAGATAGCCGCCGCGGATGCCCGCGTCGACCGGGTTGAACGACGTTCCGGCCACCTTGATGAGGACCTGCCCGGGGGACGGTATCGGTCGCTGGATCTCGGTGTACTCGAGCACGTCGCTACTGCCGTAACGGTGGTACAGCACTGCCTTCATGGTTACCTCCAATGGTCTGTTGCTTCGAATTCGAAGCAGTTACGCCAGGTGTAACTTGTTTCGATTTCGAAGCATTTCCCCATGAGGTGTGACGCTGATCTCAGTGCTTCGAAATCGAAGCATTACGATGGCGAGATGAGCGACGCCCTCACGCCGGCTCAGATGCATACGTACTTCGCCCTGACCGAAGCGGTCAGCCTGCTCCAGTACGCGGTGCGCCAGCAGCTACAAGCCGACGGCGACCTCAGCTACGTGCAGTTCGAGATCCTGGCGCAACTCGCCGAGGCCGACGGGCAGCTCACCATGACCGACCTCGCCGACAAGGTCGTCTATAGCCGCAGCGGCCTGACCCATCAGGCGGGACTGTTGGAGAAGGCAGGCCTGATCACCCGCAATGCCAGCCCCCACGACCGGCGGGCCACCACCGTTGACATCACCGAGGCGGGTCGAGCCCGGCTGGCCCAGGTCATGCCCGGGCACATCGAGGTCGTCCGCGAACTGCTCTTCGATTCGCTCTCCGACCAGGACGTACAACTTCTCGGCAACACCATGAGTCACGTTCGCAATCACATGCGGGCCTGGCCGCCTCGCTCGGCTCTCAGCCGCGCACGGCGCGGTTGACCCCTTGTATCACTACGTCGTAGTGGTACCGTCAGCGCTATGACAACCACTACGGGTGTAGTACACCAACACAAGAATCGCTCCCTATGGAGCTCGTACCGTCGGCATGGCTACTTCTTCCGTGAGATCGCGATGCTGACCATCTCGTTGGGCGTTCTCATGCACGTCTACCGGGTGATCTTCGGCGACGCCCTCACGCTGCAGCACGTGATGAACGTGACCAACGACCGGATCCTGCTGGTTCCGATGACCTACGCGGGCATCACGGGAATCCTGCTATGGCGGCGCCTCCAGTTCGCAAACAAGCGGCACCGGGCGCTGTTCACCGGGTCGGTCGTCTACATCGCGGGCAGTGTGCCGCTGCACGTCTACTGCTCTTACATCGTGATGGACACGTCGATCGTCACCTGGTTCCCGATGTGGTTCAGCTACTTGCTGCTGATCGTGGTCTACCCCGTGTTCCTGACGATGTTCTGGCGGCTGCGCTACAAAGATTCCTGATGCCCCCTAACCCCGAACGTCGCACTCAGATCCTCGACACCGCCATCGGCATCCTGGCCGACGAAGGCGTCGGGGGTCTGACGCATCGCCATGTCGACGATCTGGCGCACCTGCCCGGGGGCACCACGTCGAACTACTTCCGCACCCGCCAAGCCCTTCTGGAGGCGACCGCCGCGCGCACCGTCGAATTGCATTGGCAGCGAGTGGAATTCCTGCGGACCGCAGTCGGTTCACTCAGCCGTGACGGCGTCGAGGCGCTGATGACGCGGATGCTGGCCGAGCCCGACGAGCAGATGCGCCGCTACACTCTCGCTCGTTTTGAGCTGTTCATGGAGGGCACGCGGCGGCCCGAATTGCAGCCGTTTCTGGCGCAATTGCAGGCCGCCGCCGTCAAGTCCGCCACGCTGATCTTCGAGGCGGCCGGATACAACCCAACCGCGGAGCAGATGGAGGAGCTCAGCCGGCTGCTCAACGGGTACATGTTCAGCAAGCTCACGATCCCCAACCCGGACGAGGACCCGGCCGGGTTGGTGGACCGCCTATTGCGTACCTACTTCGACAATTAACGGGACGCCCGGTTGACCGCCGACACCACGGCCCGCAACGACGCTGTGGTGATCGACGGTGCGATGCCGACGCCCCACACCGTCTTGCCGGATACCGATGCCTCTACATACGCAGCTGCCTGCGCATCGTCACCGGCGCTCATGGCGTGCTCGGAGTAATCGAGCACGGCCACGTCGAATCCGACGGTGCCCAGCGCGTGGACGAACGCCGCGAGGGGGCCGTTGCCGGCACCGTTGATCTCGGTTTCCACCCCGTCGATCTTGACCGTGGCCGAGATGGTAGTGTTTCCGGAATCCTCGTCGGACGCGTCAACCCGCTGCTTGATCCGTTCCAGCGGCCGCACCGGGGCCAAGTACTCCTCGGAGAACGCCTCCCACATCTCCTTGGGCGATACCTCACCGCCCTCGCCGTCGGCCATCGTCTGAATGACCTGCGAGAACTCGATCTGCAGCCGGCGCGGGAGGGCCAGGCCGTGGTCGGCCTTCATGATGTAGGCCACTCCACCCTTACCGGACTGCGAGTTGACCCGGATCACCGCTTCGTAGGTGCGGCCGACGTCCTTGGGGTCGATCGGCAGATACGGCACCTGCCAGAGCATGTCGTCCACATCGGTGTCCGCCGCGTCGGCATCGAACTTCATCGCGTCCAGGCCCTTGTTGATGGCGTCCTGGTGGCTGCCGGAGAACGCGGTGTACACCAGGTCGCCGCCGTAGGGGTGGCGTTCGTGGACCGGCAGCTGGTTGCAGTACTCCACCGTTCGCCGGATCTCGTCGATGTTGGAGAAATCGATCTGCGGGTCGACGCCGCGGGAGAACAGGTTGAGTCCCAGCGTGACCAGGCAGACGTTGCCGGTGCGCTCGCCGTTGCCGAACAGGCACCCCTCGATTCGGTCGGCGCCGGCCTGATATCCCAATTCGGCTGCGGCAACGGCAGTTCCGCGGTCGTTATGCGGGTGCAGGCTCAGGATGACCGACTCCCGGTTGGCCAGATTGCGGCTCATCCACTCGATCGAGTCGGCGTAGACGTTGGGCGTTGCCATCTCCACGGTGGCAGGCAGGTTGAAGATGATCGGGTTGTCCGGCGTGGGTTGGATGATCTCGCCGACGGCGTCGCACACCTGCTTGGCGTACTCCAGCTCGGTCCCGGTGTAGGACTCCGGTGAGTACTCGAACCGCCACCGGGTGCCCGGGTATTTCGCCGCCTCCTCGACGCACTTGCGCGCACCTTCGGTCGCGATGGCCCGCACGGCGTCGCGGTCGGCGCGGAACACCACGCGGCGCTGCAGGATCGAGGTCGAGTTGTAGAAGTGCACGATGACGTTCGCGGCGCCTTCGCACGCCTCGAAGGTGCGCTCGATCAGCTCGGGGCGGCACTGGGTGAGCACCTGGATGGTGACGTCGTCGGGAATGGCGCCGTCGGTGATGATGTCGCGGACGAAGTCGAAGTCGGTCTGGCTGGCCGAAGGAAACCCGACCTCGATCTCCTTGTAGCCCATCCGGACCAGCAGGTCGAACATGCGGCGCTTGCGGGCCGGGCTCATCGGGTCAATCAGCGCCTGGTTGCCGTCGCGCAGGTCAACCGCGCACCACAGGGGTGCGTGCTCGATGACGCGGTCGGGCCAGGTACGGTCGGCGACCCGGATGGGCTCGACTTCTTCGGCGAAGGGGCGGTAGCGGTTGACCGGCATGGACGAGCCGCGTTGTGGATTCCATACCGGCTGGCCGGGCCGCGGGGCGCCCGCGGGTGTGCTGATAGTGCGCGTCGAGACGTATACGTCGGGTGAATCGGATTTAGTCACGGTTTGTGCTCCAGGGATTTTGAGTGAGGAACCTCAGACCGGCGCATCGCGAACTCCCGCGACGGGAAGCCGGTCTGGATCAGACCCCGTCGCGGCGTCCGAGGAGGAGCACCCGCTGCACGTTGTGCACTCTACCAAAACGCCACCTCCCGCCGCCGAGCGTCTGGCCAACGGATGGCTTCGGTCACACTCGGCTACCGGAAGCCCACGTTCGGCGCCGCTACCTGATCGCCGCCGGATAAATGGGGATGCGACGGCACGTATCCTGTTGTGGACTTAAACCCAGTAGCCCTCGTAAAGAACAGGGAAATCAGTGGCGCTCGTCGTGCAGAAATACGGTGGATCCTCGGTGTCCGACGCCGACCGGATTCGCCGGGTCGCCGAGCGGATCGTCGAGACCAAGAAGCAGGGGAACGACGTTGTCGTTGTGGTTTCCGCGATGGGCGACACCACCGATGACCTGCTGGACCTGGCTCAACAGGTCTGCCCCGTCCCGCCGCCGCGGGAACTCGACATGCTGCTCACCGCCGGTGAGCGGATTTCCAACGCGCTGGTCGCGATGGCGATCGAATCGCTGGGTGCGCACGCCCGGTCTTTCACCGGCTCGCAGGCGGGCGTCATCACCACCGGCACCCACGGCAACGCGAAGATCATCGACGTCACTCCGAGCCGCGTGCAGGCCGCGCTCGACGAAGGCCGGATCGTGCTGGTCGCCGGCTTCCAGGGCGTCAGCCAGGACACCCGCGATGTCACCACGCTCGGCCGCGGTGGCTCGGACACGACCGCAGTCGCGCTGGCCGCGGCGCTCAATGCCGACGTGTGCGAGATCTACACCGACGTGGACGGCATCTTCAGCGCCGACCCGAGGATCGTGCGCAACGCCCGCAAGCTGGAAACGGTCACCTTCGAAGAGATGCTCGAGTTGGCGGCCTGCGGTGCCAAGGTGTTGATGCTGCGCTGTGTGGAATATGCCCGGCGCTACGACCTTCCGGTGCACGTCCGGTCGTCGTACTCGGACCGCCCGGGCACCGTCGTTGTCGGATCGATCAAGGACATATCCATGGAAAGCCCCCTTCTGACCGGCGTCGCACACGACCGCAGCGAGGCCAAGGTGACCATCGTCGGCATCCCCGACATCCCGGGGTATGCCGCCCGGGTGTTCCGGGCCGTGGCAGAAGCCGACGTGAACATCGACATGGTGCTGCAGAACGTCTCCAAGGTCGAGGACGGCAAGACCGACATCACCTTCACCTGCTCGCGTGACAGTGGGCCCACCGCGGTGGCGAAGCTGGACTCGCTCAAGGACGAGATCGGGTTCACCCAGCTGCTCTATGACGACCACATCGGCAAGGTCTCGCTGATCGGGGCCGGCATGCGTAGCCACCCCGGCGTCACAGCAACGTTCTGCGAGGCGCTGGCGGCTGTCGGTGTCAACATCGAGCTGATTTCCACCTCGGAAATCCGCATTTCCGTGCTTTGCCGCGACACCGAACTAGATAAGGCCGTTGTTGCGTTGCATGAGGCGTTCGGTCTCGGTGGCGACGAGGAGGCAACGGTGTATGCAGGGACGGGTCGATAGATGGGCCTATCCATAGGTGTTGTGGGTGCCACCGGTCAGGTGGGGCAGGTGATGCGCACCCTGCTCGACGAACGTGACTTCCCGGCCAGTTCGGTGCGGTTCTTCGCCTCGGCCCGATCGCAGGGCCGCAAGCTGGGATTCCGTGGCCAGGAGATCGAGGTCGAGGACGCCGAGACGGCCGACCCGACCGGGCTGGACATCGCGCTGTTCTCCGCCGGCGCCACCATGTCCCGGGTGCAGGCGCCCAGGTTCGCTGCTGCCGGGGCCACGGTGATCGACAACTCGTCGGCCTGGCGCAAGGATCCCGACGTGCCGCTGGTGGTGTCCGAGGTGAACTTCGAGCGGGACGCACACAATCGCCCCAAAGGCATCATCGCCAACCCGAACTGCACCACGATGGCCGCGATGCCGGTGCTCAAGGTGCTGCACGACGAGGCGCAACTGGTGCGGCTGGTCGCGTCGACCTACCAGGCAGTCTCCGGCAGCGGGCTGGCCGGGGTCGAGGAGCTGGCGACGCAAGCCCGCGCGGTCCTGGACGGCGCCGAGGGGCTGGTGCACGACGGGCGCGCGGTCGAGTTCCCGGCGCCGCGCAAGTACGTCGCGCCGATCGCTTTCAATGTGGTCGCGCTGGCCGGTTCGCTGGTCGACGACGGGTCGGGCGAGACCGACGAGGACCAGAAGCTGCGTTCGGAGAGTCGCAAGATCCTGGGCATTCCCGATCTGCTGGTCAGCGGTACGTGTGTGCGGGTTCCGGTGTTCACCGGGCACTCCCTGTCGATCAACGCCGAGTTCGCCCGGCCGATCTCGCCGGAGCGGGCCCGTGAGCTGCTCGACGGCGCGCCGGGCGTGAAGCTGGTCGACGTGCCGACGCCGCTGGCCGCCGCGGGGGTGGACGAATCCCTGGTCGGACGCATCCGGCAGGATCCGGGCGTGCCGGACGGACGTGGCCTGGCGCTGTTCGTCTCGGGCGACAACCTGCGCAAGGGCGCGGCGCTGAACACCATTCAGATCGCCGAATTGCTCGCCGCGCAGGCGTAACAAACGTTCACGCGCTGTCCCAGCAAAAAGCAAATCTGCCGCCTATCCCTGTCATACAGTTGTTGACGGTCGCGTAACGACACGCTTAGGGGGTCAGGGTGGAGAATTTCTCGGTATTGCCGCCGGAGATCAATTCGTTGCGCATGTTCCTCGGCGCAGGTTCGGCGCCGATGCTGCAGGCGGCGGCGGCTTGGGAGGGCCTGGCCGATGAGTTGGCGTCGGCGGCGGGGGCATTCTCCGCGGTGACGTCGGGGTTGACCGGCCAAGCCTGGCAAGGCGCAGCGTCAGGGGCGATGGCCGCCGCTGCAGCTCCGTATGCGAGCTTCTTGAGCGCCGCATCAGCGCAGGCCGCGGGTGCGGCCGGCCAGGCAAATGCGGTCGCCAGCGCATTCGAGGCTGCCCGAGCGGCGATCGTTCATCCGCTCGAGGTGGCCGCCAACCGGAACGCGTTTGTGCAGTTGGTCCGGACAAACTTTCTAGGCCTCAACGCTCCGGCGATCGCCGCCATCGAGGGCTTCTACGAGAGCATGTGGGCCCAGGACGTCGCCGCGATGTTCGGCTATCACGCGGGAGCATCGGCGGCGGCCGGTCAGCTCGGTCCGGCGCAGGGCGTGCTGCAGAATTTGTTGAGCAACTTGCCGAATCTCGGCATCGGGAACAAAGGCGGCACCGGCAACGTCGGCAACGGCAACAACGGCAGTGCCAACGTCGGTAGCGGGAATTTGGGCAGCGGCAATATCGGCGGCGGCAACTTGGGTAATTCCAACGTCGGCAACGGCAACGTCGGTGACGGAAATTTCGGCAGCGGTAACGTCGGCGTCGGAAACATCGGGATGGGCAACGGCGGCACGCTTTCGGGCATTGTGCGTGGACAGGGGAACAATAATGTCGGGATCGGCAATACCGGCAACAACAACATCGGCCTCGCCAATACAGGCAATTGGAATCAGGGCGCGGGCAACCACGGCAACTCCAACATCGGGCTTGGGCTGACCGGCAACAACCTGATCGGCCTCGGCAATGCCTATTACGACACCACGACGGGCCAGTTCGTCTTCCACGGTCTGAATTCTGGCAGCGGCAATATTGGATTCGGTAACTCGGGCTCCAACAACATCGGGTTCTTCAACTCGGGCTCCAATAACATCGGCTTCTTCAACTCCGGCATCGACACGGCTGGCCCGTACAACGTCCACACCGTGGGTGTTGGCAACTCGGGGACCGCCAATATCGGCTTCGGAAATTCCGGCGCGGGGAGCTTCGGGATCGGAAACGGTGGCAGCTTGAGCACCGGCATTGGCAACGGAGGCGCTGTCAATACCGGCTTCGGTAACGGCGGCACCACCAACACCGGCTTCTTCAATGGAGGCGCGGCCAACACGGGTAGTGGCAATTCGGGTGACATCAACACCGGTATCTGGAATTCGGGTGACGTCAACACCGGGCTGGGCACTACCACCGATTCCGGCGCGACCACGTCCGGCTTCGGCAATACCGGGCTGCTGGTTTCAGGTTTTGGCAACTCGGTCGCCACAAATGCGGGCATCGGTGCTGTCTCCGGCTTCGGTAACTCGGCGGCGGGTGGTTCGGGATTGAACGGCAACGTTTCCGGTTTGTTCAACACCGGCCTCACGGAGCTGTTCCTAGGAATGCCTTACGGTCAAGTCAGCGGATTCAACTCCGGGTTCTTCAACAGCGGCACCGGTGTTGCCGGTTTCTTCACCATCAACGTCGGGCGCCTGCCCTGATCGTGGCCCTCGGCCGATCGCTCACAGCTGCTACATAAGTAGCGCATAGCGGCCACTACTGTTTACCCATGCATCATGCGTGTCATGAGCGAAATTTCTGACACTCCCACCACGCGCACCTCGACCGCCGTGGCGCCGCAACCCGTCCACACCACCCCCAAGGTCTTCAGGGCCGCGGCGTGGGTTGCGATCGTCGCCGGGATCGTATTCATCGTCTCGGTCATCTTCTTCACCGGATTCCGGCTCGGATTGGCCGCCGGCCACGGTGGCCACCACGGCCACCACCACAAGCACCACCCGGCGATGTACCACCGCTCGGGCTTCCCCAACGGCGGTGGCGGCCAGCAGAGTCCCGGCAACGGACCGGGCGGGCCGGGCCAGGTGCCCACGTCGGTGGCGCCGTCCACTACCCCGGCCCCAACACCAGGTCGCTAACACCTTCAACCAGTAGCCCGGTGCTCGTCGAGCACCGGGCTACATCAATTCACGGCATCTTTGTTGCTTGAGGCCTTTACGGTGTCGTACGCCTAGGCAATATTCGAAGGCATGAGTGAAACACCCGAATCCTCGGTTCCTGTGACTCCAACCGCCACCGCGCCGCCGCCCTACGTGGAGAAACCGCCACGGCTCTACCGCGTCGCGGCGTGGGTGGTGATCGTCGCGGGCATCGTCTTCATCGCGTCGACCCTTTTCTTCGCCGCTGCCATGGCATTCGGCGACGGCAGATGCCATCACCACCACCGCCATCACCACGGCCAGTTCCAACCGGGCGGCCCGGGCGGTCCCGGCGGACCAGGAGCGGGGTGGCAGTTCCGCTATCCCGGCGGTCCGCCCCCTCCCGGCATGGGCCCCGGCTTCCCGCCACCACCCCAGGCTCCCGGCCAACCGCCGACCACCTCCGGGTCCAGCGCGCCCTCCAGCCCGCCCGGTCGCTAGCCACGAATCCCGCATCGAACCAGCCCAGCAACGAGGAGATCCCATGACGGAGCGTTTCACCACGACTGACGGCGGCAGCCCGGCGCCCAGCGACAAGGAGTCGTTGACCGTCGGTCCCGACGGCCCGATCCTGCTGCACGATCACTACCTGATCGAGCAGATGGCGCAGTTCAATCGGGAACGGATCCCGGAACGTCAGCCACATGCCAAGGGCGGCGGCGCATTTGGCTTCTTCGAGGTCACCAACGACGTCAGCCGATACACCCGGGCCGCGGTATTCCAGCCGGGCACCAGAACCGACACGTTGATCAGGTTCTCCACGGTGGCGGGCGAGCGGGGCAGCCCGGACACCTGGCGGGACCCCCGCGGCTTCGCGCTGAAGTTCTATACCAGCGAAGGCAACTTCGACATGGTCGGCAACAACACGCCGATCTTCTTCATCCGCGACCCGCTGAAGTTCCAGCACTTCATTCGCTCGCAAAAGCGAATGCAGGCAACGAACCTGCGCAACCACAACATGCAGTGGGACTTCTGGACCCTCACCCCGGAGTCTGCGCACCAGGTCACCTGGCTGATGGGCGACCGCGGTATCCCCAAGACCTGGCGGCACATGAACGGCTACAGCAGCCACACCTACAGCTGGATCAACGCCGCCGACGAGATCTTCTGGGTGAAGTACCACTTCATCAGTGACCAGGGCATCGACTTCCTCACCCAGGAGGACGCCGACCGGCTCGCCGGTGAGGACGGCGATTATCACCAGCGTGATCTGTATGAGTCGATCGAGCGCGGCGACTTCCCGAGCTGGACGCTCAAGATGCAGATCATGCCTTTCGAAGAGGCGAAGACCTACCGGTTCAACCCCTTCGACCTCACCAAGGTGTGGCCGCACGGCGACTACCCGTTGATCGACGTCGGCAAGCTGACGCTGAACCGCAACGTCACCGACTATCACGCCGAGATCGAGCAGGCCGCATTCGAGCCGAACAACATCGTGCCGGGCACCGGACTGAGCCCGGACAAGATGCTGCTCGGTCGCGGTTTCTCCTATTCCGACGCTCACCGGGCCCGGCTGGGCGTCAATTACAAGCAGATCCCGGTGAATTCGCCGAAGGTCGAGGTCAACAGCTACTCCAAGGACGGCGTCATGCGGATCAAGAACGCATCGGATCCGGTGTACGCGCCCAACTCCTACGGCGGCCCGCATGCCGACCCGCAGCGCGCCGCCGAGGTGCGCTGGTTCGCCGATGGGGAGATGGTGCGATCGGCCTACACGTTGCGCCCCGAGGACGACGACTGGAGCCAGGCCGGCACCCTGGTTCGTGATGTGCTCAACGACGACGAACGGGAAAGATTGGCCCACAACATCATCGGACACGTCTCCAAAGGTGTGCAGGAACCGGTGCTGTCCCGGGTGTTCGAGTACTGGCGCAACGTCGACGCCGATCTCGGCAAGAAGGTGGAGGAGGGAGTCCGGGCGAACCTAGGGTGACCATCGTCGGCTGGCATGATCGAGGCCATGAGCATTGAAGTCGTTTACACCACCGCATCAACTGCGACGGGCGGCGGCCGCGACGGACACGTGAAGTCCGACGACGGTCGCATAGACCTGGAAACTCGCCCACCGAAGGCGATGGGGGGCAACGGTGAAGGCACCAACCCTGAGCAGTTGTTCTCGGCCGGCTATGCAGCGTGCTTCCTGGGCGCGCTGCGGCTGGTTGCGGGCAAGGCCAAGGTCAAGCTCGACGACGCCACCGACGTCACCGTGGAGATCGGATTCGGCAAGGACACCGAGGGTGGGTTCGGCCTCACCGGCAAGATCGTTGGATACCTGCCCGGCCTGGACCAGAGCTCGGCCGACGACCTGGTCCATCAAGCTCACCAGGTGTGCCCGTATTCCAAGGCCACCCGGGGCAACATCGACGTCGACGTATCGGCCAAGGTGTAGCGAGGGCGGGTCCGGGAATATGTCGGACCCGTCTGGAAGATGAAGTGATGGTGACACGCATCGCCGCGACCGCCACGTCCCCGCCGCTGGACGGTATCGGCCCGGCGGACAGCGCGCTGGCCGGATCGGCGGCCGTCGCTCAGCACATCGCCGAGGGTTGCCTCACCGATGGCCCACTGGGCCGCGTCGGCCTGGAACTCGAGGCGCACTGCTTCGACCCCGCCGATCCACTGCGCCGTCCCGCCTGGGATGAGCTCAACGACATTCTCAAATGGGTTGACCCTCTTCCGGGGGGCAGCGCGATCACCATGGAACCCGGTGGCGCCGTTGAACTTTCGGGCCCGCCAGCCGACGGTGTGTTGGCGGCGATCGACGCGATGAGCCGTGACCAGGCGGTGCTGCGTTCAGCCTTGGCTGAGTCGGGCCTGGGGTTGGTGTTCCTGGGTGCGGATCCGCTGCGGTCGCCGTCGCGGGTCAACCCCGGCGCGCGTTACTGCGCGATGGAGCAGTTCTTCGCCGCCAGCGACAGTGGTGCGGCGGGCGCGGCGATGATGACCTCGACGGCCTCGATTCAGGTCAATCTCGACGCTGGGCCGCGCGCGGGCTGGGTTTCGCGGGTGCGCCTGGCACATGCGTTGGGGCCGACGATGATCGCGATCGCAGGTAATTCCCCGATGCTGGGTGGCGAGTTCACCGGTTGGCAGTCCACCCGGCAGTGGGTGTGGGGCCAGATGGATTCGGCGCGGTGTGGGCCGATCCTGGGTGCCAGCGGTGTCGACCCCGGCACCGACTGGGCGCGGTACGCGCTCAAGGCGCCGGTGATGATGGTGCGCAGTCCCGACCACCAAGAGATCCTCGCGGTCACGGACCACGTGCCGTTCACCGATTGGGTGGACGGCCGCGTCCTGCTCGCCGGGCGCCGTCCCACCAACGCCGACCTCGAATACCATCTGACCACTCTGTTCCCGCCGGTACGGCCGCGTCAGTGGCTGGAGATCCGCTATCTCGACTCCGTCCCGGAGGCCGTGTGGCCCGCGCTGGCCTTCACCCTCACCACTTTGCTGGACGACCCGGTCGCGGCGGACCTGGCCGCCGAAGCGGTCGAACCGGTGGCCACGGCATGGGACATCGCAGCCCGGGCCGGGCTGGTCGACCGACGGCTGTACGCGGCAGCCAACCGGTGTCTGGCCATCGCCACGGAGCGAGCACCAGCCGAGCTCGCCGCGGCGATGGAGCAGCTCATGCTCAATGTGGAGACGGGCCGATGCCCGGCTGACGATTTCGCCGACCGGGTCATCGACAACGGCATCGCGGCAACGGTTGCGCGGATGGCCCAAGGGGGGATGTGACCAAAGAACGGCTTGCCGGCGACCTGGAGCGCGCGCGAACCCGCACGCTGCGGCTCGTCGATTTCGACGACGCCGAACTTCATCGGCAGTACGACCCGCTGATGAGTCCGCTGGTGTGGGACCTGGCGCACATCGGTCAGCAGGAAGAGCTCTGGGTGTTGCGTGGCGGCAACCTGGACCGGCCGGGATTGTTGCCACCGGAAGTGGAAGGGCTATACGACGCCTTCGTGCACTCTCGCGCCAGTCGGGTGGACCTGCCGTTACTGTCCCCGGCCAAGGCGAGGTCGTTCTGCAGGACGGTCCGCAACGCTGCGCTGGACGCGCTGGATTCGCTGCCCGATGCCGGCGCCGCCGACCAGGCGCTGTTCAGGTTCGGCTTGGTCGTCAGCCATGAGAGTCAGCACGTTGAAACCATGCTGCAGGCGCTCAATCTGCGCTCCGGGCCGCCGCTGTTGCAGGCCACCCAACCCGTTCCTGCCGGTCGTCCCGAACTGGCCGGGACGTCGGTGCTGGTGTCCGGCGGCCCCTTCGTGCTGGGTGTGGACGCGGCGACCGAACCGTACTCGCTGGACAACGAGCGTCCGGCACACGTGGTCGAGGTGCCGAGCTTTCGGATCGGCCGCGTTCCGGTCACCAACCGCGAATGGCAGCACTTCATCTCCGACGGCGGTTACGACGAACCGAGATGGTGGTCGGAGCGTGGCTGGCAGCACCGCCAGCAGGCCGGTCTCACCGCGCCGCAATTCTGGGGCGCCGACGGGCGCACCCGCACTCGGTTCGGCTACACCGATGACCTTCCCGCCGACGAGCCGGTGCAGCACATCTCGTACTTCGAGGCCGAGGCGTACGCGGCGTGGGCCGGCGCCCGGCTGCCCAGCGAGATCGAGTGGGAGAAGGCTTGCGCATGGGATCCGGCCGCCGATACCCGCCGCCGCTATCCATGGGGAGAGCAGGAGCCATCGGCCGAACGCGCCAACCTCGGCGGCACCACACTGCGCCCCGCGCCGGTCGGGGCTTACCCGGCCGGAGCGTCGGCCTACGGCGCCGAGCAAATGCTGGGCGACGTCTGGGAATGGACCAGTTCGGCGCTGCGGCCCTGGCCGGGCTTCGTGCCGATGATCTACGAGCGCTATTCCCAGCCCTTCTTCGACGGCGACTACCGGGTGCTGCGCGGTGGTTCCTGGGCAGTCGAGTCGTCTATCCTGCGTCCCAGCTTCCGCAACTGGGATCACCCCTACCGTCGCCAGATCTTTTCCGGCCTCCGATTGGCCTGGGACGTCTGATGTGTCGTCATCTGGGCTGGCTCGGATCGCCAGTCAGCATTTCCAGTCTGGTACTCGAGCGGCCGCAAGGTCTGCTGGTGCAGTCCTACGCGCCGCGCCGCCAGAAGCACGGGCTGATGAACGCAGATGGTTGGGGCGTAGGCTTTTTCGACGATTCCGCCGACCGTTCCGTACCGCGGCGCTGGCGCAGTCCGGCGCCGCTGTGGGGGGACCCCTCATTCGCATCGGTAGCCCCGGCGCTGCGCAGCCATTGCGTGGTGGCCGCGGTGCGCTCGGCGACCGTCGGCATGCCGATCGAGATCAGTGCCACCGCACCCTTCACCGACGGCCAGTGGCTGCTGTCCCACAACGGTGTGGTCGACCGCGCGGTGTTGCCGCCTAGCCCGCTGGCCGAATCCGTATGCGACAGTGCGCTGCTCGCCGCGGCGATCTTCGCGCGCGGATTGGATGCGTTGGGCAACAGCATCATTGAGATCGGCAGCGCCGACCCGCAGGCCCGGCTGAACATAATGGCGGCCAACGGTTCCCGGCTGCTCGCCACAGCCTGGGGTGACACGCTGTTCCTGCTGCAGCGTGCCGACGGTGTGGTGCTGGCCAGCGAGCCTTACGACGACGACCCGGATTGGGAAGAAGTGCCGGACCGGCACCTGGTGGAGGTGGGTGCCGACGGCGTCCGGTCGACACCGTTGAACCGTGTGAAGGGAACCTGATGACACTGTCGTTGTCCAATCACCTCGCCGAGGACTCGGCGTTGCAGGCATTGCGGCGCGACGTGTACACCGGTCTGCAGCAGACTCCTAAGTCGTTGCCGCCCAAATGGTTCTACGATTCGGTAGGCAGTGACCTGTTCGACCAGATCACCCGGCTGCCGGAGTACTACCCGACCCGCGCCGAAGCGGCCATCCTGCGGGCCCGATCCGCCGAAGTGGCGGCGGCAAGTGAGGCCGACACCCTCGTGGAGCTGGGCAGCGGAACTTCGGAGAAGACGCGGCTGTTGCTCAATGCGTTGCGGGATAGCGGCGCGCTGCGCGGTTTCGTGCCGTTCGACGTCGACGCAAACGTGCTCTCGGCGGCGGCCGAGGCCATCCAGCGCGAGTATCCAGGCATCCAAATCAACGCTGTCTGCGGGGATTTCGAGGAACATCTTACCGAGATCCCCGGTGGTGGGCGTCGCCTGTTCGTCTTCCTTGGTTCGACCATCGGCAACCTCACACCCGGGCCCCGTGCCGAATTTCTGGCGGCGTTGTCGGGGGTGATGCGGCCCGGGGACAGCCTGTTGTTGGGCACCGACCTGGTCAAGGACACCGAGCGGCTGGTGCGGGCCTATGACGACGCGGCCGGGGTGACGGCACGGTTCAATCTCAATGTGCTGTCGGTGATCAACCGCCAGCTCGGCGCGAATTTCACCGTCGATGCCTTTCAGCATGTCGCCCGTTGGAACGCCGAACTTCAGCGGATCGAGATGTGGCTGCGGTCGACTCGCCGCCAGCGGGTGCGGGTAGGCGCCCTTGACCTGACCGTCGACTTCGACGCGGGCGAGGAGATGCTGACCGAAGTGTCCTGCAAGTTTCGCCCCGACGCGGTTGGTGCCGAACTCGCCGATGCGGGTCTGACCCGCATCCGGTGGTGGACGGACGACGCGGGTGATTTCGGTCTGTCGTTGGCGACCAAATAGCTGCGGGGGGACCGTGACGAACTCGCTGGCCGAGCGCTGGCGCGCGGCCAGGCCGCCCGCGGCGGTGCTGCACCTGGACAACGCGGCGTGTTCGCGGCAGAGCTTGGCGGCTCTGGATGCAGCGGCGCGGCACGCCTTGCACGAGTCCGAGGTCGGTGGCTACGTGGCGGCCGATGCCGCCGCACCCGTATTGGACGCCGGCCGTGCCGCGGTGGCCAAGCTGTGCGGCCTCCCCGACGCGGCTGACATCGTATTCACGACCGGTTCGTTGAACGCATTGGATCTGCTGCTCCGTAGTTGGCCGGCGGAGGCCCGCACCTTGGCTTGCCTGCCCGGTGAGTATGGACCGAACCTGGCGGTCATGGCGGCCCACGGATTCGAGGTGCGACCGCTGCCGGTTCTCGAGGACGGCCGGCTGGCCATCGACGACGCGGCTTTCGCGCTTCAAGAGAATCCGCCGGACCTGGTGCACCTGACACCGGTAGCCAGCCACCGCGGCACCGTGCAGCCGCTGGCGATGGTGGCGCAGCTCTGCCGTGAGCTCGGGGTGCCGTTGGTCGTGGACGCCGCACAGGCCCTCGGCCAGATCGACTGCGCCGTGGGCGCCGATGTCACGTATTCGTCGTCACGCAAATGGATCGCCGGGCCGCGCGGGGTGGGGATTCTGGCGATGCGACCCGAGCTGACGGCGCGGCTGACCCAGGGGGTTGAGCAACTCGGCTTCGGCGAGGCAAATGTGGCTGCCCGAGTAGGTTTCTCGGTGGCGCTGGGCGAACACCTGGCTTATGGCCCCGAGAACGTTCGCGCACGGCTGGGTGAATTGGGCGGCATCGCCCGCTCGCTGCTGACGGACGTCGCCGGGTGGGTGGTCGTCGAAGAGGTCGACGAACCCAGCGCGATCACCACGTTGGTGCCGGTCGACGGGGCCGACCCGGAAGCCGTGCGGGAGTGGTTACTCGCCGAGCGTCGGATCCTCACCACGTACGCCGGAATCGCGCGGGCGCCGATGGAGCTCACGGAACCGGCGCTCCGCATCTCGCCGCATGTTGACACGACGGCCGACGAGTTGGAAGTCTTTGCCGAAGCGCTGATTTCGGCCACTGCGGCCACATCCGCTGGTTGAAACCCGTCGCACCAACCGGAGCGCCCACTCCATGCCAAAAGTCTCGAAACTCGCCTCCCAAGCAGTAGTGCATATTGCGCGTGTGTGGAGTAACTTCGCTCGGTACGCGTATGAAGTGGCGGGGGGCAGGGACCTAGGCACTCCCGCAGCGAACCGCTCGAAGATGAGCTGTCGGAAGGGTTGCGAGGATGAATTTCTCAGTGTTGCCGCCGGAGATCAACTCCCTTCGCATCTTCGCTGGAGCCGGCTCTGCGCCGATGCTGGGCGCCGCGGCGGCCTGGGACGGACTAGCCAGCGAACTCGCCGTGGCAGCCAACTCATTCGGGTCGATAACCTCCGGACTCGCGACCGCGTCGTGGCAAGGCGCCGCATCTCAGGCGATGGCGGCCGTGGCCGCTCCATACGCCGGCTGGCTCAGCGCTGTCACCGCCCAAGCGGAACAGGCGGCTTCCCAGGCCCGGAACATGGCGAGCACGTTCGACGCAGTGCGGGCCGCGATAGTTCACCCCGCGGAGATCGCGGCAAACCGCAACGTGCTGCTGTCGCTGATCCGTACAAACATTTTCGGATTCAACACTCCGGCGATTTTCGCCGCCGAGGCCGACTACGAGCTGATGTGGGCGCGGGACGTCGCCGCCATGTTCGACTACTACGCGGGGGCGTCGACTATCGCATCGGCCCTGACGCCATTCACGCAACCGTTGAAAGCTTTGGCCGGTCTGCCGGGCCAGTTGGCAACCGGTTCGGCTGCGGCGGCCTCCGCAGCACCCGCCGCTGCGGAGACGCTGCAAACGTCGCTCGGTTTCGCGAACTTCGGTGGCGGCAACTTCGGCTTCGGAAACTTCGGCTACGGCAACAGAGGCGATGGAAATCTGGGCAACTCCAATATCGGGTCGGCAAACCTGGGTAGCTGGAACATCGGCTTCAGCAACCTGGGTAACGCCAACCTCGGTCTCGGAAACTTCGGCTCAGGCAACCAGGGCTTTGCCAACACCGGCAGTTTCAACATCGGCTTCGGTAACACCGGCAACAACAACATCGGAATCGGTCTGACCGGGGACAATCAAATCGGTATTGTGTTGAATTCCGGCAGCGGTAATATCGGGCTGTTCAACTCCGGAAACGGGAATGTCGGTTTCTTCAACTCGGGCAACGGAAACTTCGGGCTCTTCAACTCGGGAAGCTTCAATACCGGCATCGGCAACTCGGGCCTCGCGAACACCGGGTTCTTCAACCCAGGGTCCTCCAACACCGGATCCCTCAACGCGGGCATTGGCAATACGGGCTCGTTGAATGCCGGCGACTACAACACGGGTGACATCAACCCCGGTTCCTACAACACCGGCAGTTTCAATATCGGCAACACAAATACCGGCTTCGCCAACTGGGGTGACTACAACACCGGATCCTTCAATTCAGGCAACATGAACAATGGCTTCGGTTGGACCGGTGAACGACAGGGCGGCATCTACTTCGCGGTGAGCACACCCGAGATCACCCTGCCCGCGGTCGACATACCGCCGATCGAGGTGAGCGCATTCGACCTGCCGCAGATCTTCGTCCCGCCGATCGATATCGGCCCGTTCACGTCGCCGGTCGCCCGGCTGACGGAATTCCTGCTTCCGACGATCGGCATTCCGCCGATCGATATCGGGCCATTCACGTCGCCGATCGCCCGGCTGAATCCCTTCCAGACGCCAGCCATTACGCTGCCGTCACTGCACTTCCCAGGGGGGACGACTCTGGCGGACGTCGTGCTACATGCCTTCCAGACGCCGGCGATTACATTGCCGGCGCTGAGTTTCCCGGCTGGGTCGACGTTGGCGGACTTGGTGTTGGGTGCCTTCCAGACGCCGGCGATCACATTGCCGTCGCTGAGTTTCCCGGCTGGGTCAACGTTGGCGAACCTGGTGGTGGGTTCGTTCGAGTTGCCGGAGATCACAGTGCCGTCGATTACTATTCCCGCCTTTAGTATTCCGAAGATTGGAATAGGGGGATTTGGCACGCCGGTTATCACTACTCCTCAAATATCGGTACCGGACATAAATCTTCCTGCAGTGGTCATCCCGAAGTTCGAGACACCCGATATAGTAGTTACGGGATGGACGTTGCCTTCTATCATCGTTCCGGCTTTCAATTTCCCGACGATAACCTTGCCGAATGTCGATGTGCCGGGTGGTCAGTGGACATCCATACTGCGGCTAGACACCGACTTCGCCTTAGCTCCTACCTATAGAATCGATATAACGGATATACCTTCGATTTCGATTGGCAACAGCAATTCGGGCAGCTTCGGCGGCTTTACCTTGCCGGGGATCCAGATTACGCAAATGACCTTGCCGACAATCGAAATCAGTAATAACGGTGGCAACTGGGGCTTCCCGTCCATCACGCTGAGTGGTATGACAATCCCTGGGACGACAATCAATTCTGTCGGGTTCACCGGCTTCGATCTGCCGCAAATCAACGTGCCGGCGATTACGACGCCCCAGGTGACAATTCCGTCGATCGGGCTCAGCGACTTCTTGCTGCCGCAGGTGAGTTGGCCGGCGTTTACGACTCCGGAGTTCACGATTCCGCCGATCAAGCTGAGCGATTTCCTGCTTCCGCAGTTGAGCTGGCCGGCGTTTACGTTGCCGGAGTACACAATTCCACCGATCGGCATCGGCGACTTCCTGCTGCCGCAGCTCTCCTGGCCTGCGTTCGACACACCCGAGTTTACGATTCCGCCGATCGACATAGGCAGATTCGATCTTCCGCAGCTCTTCTCGGAGGCCTTCAAGCTGCCCGAAATCGGGATCCCGCCGATCTCGATCGGCGAGTTCAATCTCCCGCAACTTTTCTCAGAAGCGTTCCAACTGCCCACGATCGGTATTCCGCCCATCAACGTCGGCGAATTCGAGCTGCCTGCACTTCACATTCCGCCGATCATCCTGGCCAGCCAGAAGCTCTTCGAGTTGCAGATTCCGCCCGCGCCCGGCTTCGGCAACACCCTCGACGACCTCTTCACCTCGTCGGGCTTCTTCAACACCGGCGGCACCAACGCCTCGGGCTTCTTCAACAACGGGTCGAATGTGTCCGGGTTCTTCACCGGTAATCCGCTGGGGCTCACCGGAGCTTCGGGCTACAACGTCTTCGGCGAAGGCTCGTCCGGGCTGTCGGTCCTAGGCGGCGCCGTGTCGGGTCTGTTCAACATCGGGGCGTTGCCACCAAGTGTCAGCAGCTTCCTGTCGGGCCTGCAGAACATCGGCTCGAACCTGGCCGGCATCTTCGTGCAGAACTACTGATCCGCTTTGTGCGCGGTGAGCAGGTAGGCGGGCATCTTCACCCGGCCCTTCTCGTCGCGGTCGTGCTCCGGAAACTCGATCGGCGGACCGGGCATCGGCGGCGGCGTCGCGGGCGCGTTGGCATGGATGAAGGCCGGTTGGATCTCGTCGACCACCCAGTACCTGCTCACCGCGTCCCTCAACTCGTCCTCGTCGACTTCATTGGGCTTGGGTTCCAGCTCGGCCGGGAAGGCGCCTTTGGCGAACACCAATACGTAGTAGCTGGCACCCGGCGCAGCCGCGTTGAACACCGAGCGCAGGTAACCGTCGCGGCCCTCGATCGGCAGGGAATGAAACAGCGTGCTGTCGATCACGGTGGAGAAGCGCCCATCGTGCCCGCTGAACGCGGTGATGTCGGCCTGTTGGAAGCTCGCGGTGGACAAGCCCCGCTCCCGGGCGGCTTCGGTGGCCGCCGCGACCGCAGTCGGCGTGATGTCGACGCCTACGACCGTGTAGCCCTGCGCCGCCAGCGCCAACGACAACTCCGCGTAGCCGCAGCCGGCGTCCAACACGTCGCTGCGGACCTTGCCGGCCGCGATCAACGAGGCCAGTTCGGGCTGCGGTTCGCCGATGTTCCACGGCGGCGGTCCCGCGAAGACGCCCTGCCGGTATGCGTCATCCCAATCCATCACTTCAGCCATGTGACCCAAAGTACGCGCGCCGCATACTGGAACCCATGGCGCAGCTTCCGCCGGCCCGCTATCTGCTGCGGGCAAAAGACTTCGTCGACTCCCGCTACGCCGATCCGATCACGGTAGACGACCTGGCCGCGGCCGCCGGTCTGTCGCGCGCGCACTTCAGCCGGATGTTCACCCGCACGTTCGGCGAATCGCCTCGCTCCTATCTACAGACGCGCCGACTCGAGCGCGCCGCCGCACTGCTGCGCTACACCGACCGATCGGTCGCCGACATCGCCGTCATGGTTGGTCTGCGCAGCGTCGGCTCATTCACCACCAGCTTCGCGCGGGTGTACGGCTTACCGCCCGCGGCCTACCGGGCCAGTATTCCGCCGGCGTCGGTGCACGCCCGGGTGCCGAGCTGCATCCTGGCTCGGGACACTCGCCCGCCCGCCGACAGTCGTATCAAGACAGCACACGGGGAGAAGACGGACTGATCCGCCGGACCGTAGCGTGGTGCCCATGATGAAAATTGCCAGTGCCCATTTGTGGGTGCACGACCAGGAAGTCGCGTTGAAGTTCTGGACCGATCAAGTGGGTTTGGAAGTGCGACAAGATGTTTCGCTGCCGGAGGCGGACTTCCGATGGCTCACCGTCGGCCCTCCTGGCCAAGATGATGTGTCCATCGTGCTGATGGCGATCCCGGGACAGCCGGTGATGGACGAGGTGATGACCCAAAAGCAGGTGGCCGAACTGATGGCGAAAGGCTTCGCAGGCACGGTGTTCCTGACCACCCAGGACTGCCACGCAACTTACGCGGAGATGAAGTCCCGGGGCGTGGAGTTCACCGAAGAACCGCATGAGATGCCCTACGGCATTGACTGCGGATTCCGCGACCCGTCAGGCAACAGTGTCCGGTTGACCCAACTCGCGGAGGACTTCTAGACCTCCCAGGTGTGCACCGGCTCGTTGGCGTGCATGTGCCCGCAGTACCGGCGCAGCATTTCCGCCAGGGCGCGCGACCGGGACATGCCGGCCTCTTCGAGCGCTGCAACCGTGGCGACCTGCCAGGTCGCACCGTTGCGGCCCGCCCGGGCGCGACCCTCGATCACACCCAGAAAGCGGTCGCGCACTTCGCTATCGACGCCCCACCGCTGCAGCCCCTCGTAAGCCATCGGCAGCAACGTGTCCAAAACCAGTCGCTGCGTGCTGATCTCGCCGACGCCCGGCCAGTGCAACCGCGCATCGATACCGTGCTGGGCCGCTTCGAAGAAATTGCGTTGGGCCACCGGGAAACTCATCTGCGACCACACCGGATGCTCGGCTTCGGAAAGGGTCCGCAGCAGTCCGTAGTAGAACGCCGAATTCGCCAGCATGTCAATGACACTCGGTCCGGCCGGCAATACCCGGTTCTCCAGGCGCAGGTGCGGGCGCCCCTCGACGACGTCATAGACCGGCCGGTTCCAGCGGTACACCGTGCCGTTGTGTAGGCGCAGCTCGGCCAGCGCCGGGGCGCGGCCGGCGGCCAGTTCGGCGGCTGGGTCCTCGTCGGAGAGTTCCGGTAGCAGGGACGGGAAGTAGCGGACGTTCTCCTTGAACAGATCGACGACCGAAGTAATCCAGCGCTCACCGAACCAAACTCGCGGTCTTACCCCCTGTGTCTTCAGCTCCTCGGGCCGCGTATCGGTGGACTGCGCGAACAACTCGATACGGGTCTCCGACCACAGCTGGTGGCCGAAGAAATAGGGCGAATTCGCGGCCAGCGCCAGCTGCGGTCCGGCCAGGGCCTGGGCGGCGTTCCAGTTGGCGGCGAAGTCGTCCGGAGCCAGCTGGAGATGCAATTGCACACTGGTGCAAGCGGATTCGGGTGCAATTGAAGGAGCCTGCCAGCTCAGCGGTTCCGGACCGGAGATGTTGATCGAGATGTCCTCACCCCGGGCATTGAAAATCGAGTCGTTCAAAGCGGTGTACCGGGTGGATTCACTCATCCAGCCGTCAGTGAGGTGCTCGGGCATCAGGGTGGGCAGAATGCCGATCATCACTATGTGTGAGCCGCTGGAATTCGCCTTGAGTTCCGCATCGTTCAGGCTGGCCCGCACTTCCTTTTCCAGATCCAGGCCGGTGTGTCCGGGCAACGGGCGCGGCGGGACATTGAATTCGATGTTGTAAGCGCCCAATTCGGTTTGGTAGGCCGGATCAGCGATCGCGTCGAGCACAAACCGGTTCGACATCGCGGGCTGGTAGTCGGCGTCGACCAGGTTGCACTCGATCTCCATGCCGGTGAGCGGCCGCTCGGAGTCGAAGCGGGTCTGGGTCAGCATCGCCTCGAAGACGTCCAAGCACAACTGCACTTTGCGCCGGTACTCCCGCCGGTGTGTGCGGTTATACGTGGTGCGCTTGACTTCTTCGCCCACAGCACCGATGCAACAGGTTTACCGGGCGCCGCGCAAGCTTGCCACCACGATCTGGGGCAGCGGCCGCAGCGACTTGTTGAATACCCGGCCGCCGCGCAGCTCGACCTCGATCCTTGGGTCGGCATGTTCGGCCAGCGCCAGCAACGCCGAGCGACTGTAGGCCCGAAGCGAGCTGATGATCCCGTCATGCGGCATGGGGAACATCGCCAGCGGCAGCATGTGAGCCAGCCGCAGCAAATGCAACATCGACGGGGGCCGCGGCAGATCGATGATCACCAGCTTGTCGGCGACCCGGGTCCCTTCGCTGAACACCCTCGACGCCAACGCCGGCGGCAGATGGTGGAAGGACAGCGCGAACACCGCGAGATCGTAAGCGCCGTCCGGGCAGTCGATGGCCGTGGCGTCGAGTCGACGAACCAAAGCGCGCGGATGCGAACCCAGAGCACCCGCGCCGATAGCGGCAACCAGCGAAGTGTCCACGTCGGAGACCGTCACGTGTGCGGTGGCATGCATGTCGAGCAATGCCCGCGCCAGCCCGCCGTGTCCGGATCCGAGCTCCAGGATTCTGGGCTCGGGCACGTCGGCTACCTCGTCCAGCACGATGCGGGCGATCGTCTTGTGCAGGCCGAACACCCTGCCCACCCGGTCCAGGGAACGGATCGCGGCGCGCTTCTTGGCGTCCACGTCGTCACGGTCGATGTATTCCGGACGGTCGGTCTCCAGCCGGCGGTCCAGCCACGACGCGTGCGGACCACCACGCGGCATGCTCTCGATGTCAACGGTCACGTAGGCAATCATGGACGATTACATGCAGTGTCCGTCGTCGCCCCTAGGAGGCCAATTGGCTGAGTTCGTTGCCGCTATCGACCAGGGCACCACCAGCACCCGCTGCATGATCTTCGATCATGACGGCGCCGAGGTCGCTCGTCATCAACTCGAGCACGACCAGATCCTGCCTCGCGCCGGCTGGGTCGAACACAATCCGGTGGAAATCTGGGAGCGCACGGTCTCGGTGCTCATGTCGGTGCTGAACGCCAGCAACATCTCCGCGAAAGACATTGCCGCCCTGGGCATCACCAACCAGCGCGAGACGACGCTGGCGTGGAACAAGCAGACCGGGCGCCCCTACTACAACGCCATCGTCTGGCAGGACACCCGCACCGACCGCATCGCCTCAGCGCTGGACCGGGACGGCCGCGGCGACATCATCCGCCGAAAGGCTGGCCTACCGCCGGCCACCTATTTTTCCGGCGGCAAGTTGCAGTGGATCCTCGACAACGTCGACGGGGTGCGCGCCGACGCCGAGCGCGGTGACGCCCTGTTCGGCACCGCAGACAGTTGGGTGCTGTGGAATCTCACCGGCGGCGCGCGCGGCGGCGTGCACGTCACCGACGTGACCAACGCCAGCCGCACCATGCTGATGAACCTGGAGACGCTGGACTGGGACGACGAACTGCTGTCGTTGTTCTCCATTCCGCGGGCGATGCTGCCCACCATCGAGCCGTCCTCGCCGCTGCAGCCCTACGGCGTCACGTCGGACGCCGGTCCCGTGGGCGGCGAGATTCCGATCACCGGGGTGCTCGGCGACCAGCACGCGGCGATGGTGGGACAGGTATGCCTGGACGCGGGCGAGGCGAAGAACACCTATGGCACCGGCAACTTCTTGTTGCTGAACACCGGCGAGACGATCGTGCGGTCCGACAACGGCCTGCTGACCACGGTCTGCTACCAGTTCGGCGATGCCAAACCCGTCTACGCCCTGGAGGGCTCGATCGCGGTTACCGGCTCGGCCGTGCAGTGGCTGCGCGATCAACTGGGCATCATCAGTGGCGCCGCGCAAAGCGAGTCGTTGGCCAGACAGGTCGCCGACAACGGCGGCGTGTACTTCGTACCGGCATTCTCCGGGCTTTTCGCGCCGTACTGGCGCTCGGACGCCCGGGGAGCGATCGTCGGTCTGTCCCGGTTCAACACCAATGCTCATTTGGCTCGCGCGACGCTGGAGGCGATCTGCTATCAGAGTCGCGACGTGGTCGATGCCATGGAAGCCGATTCCGGTGTCCGTCTGGAAGTGCTGAAGGTCGACGGCGGCATCACCGGCAACGACCTGTGCATGCAGATCCAGGCCGACGTGCTGGGCGTGGACGTGGTGCGGCCGGTGGTGGCCGAGACGACCGCGCTAGGCGCCGCCTACGCCGCGGGTCTGGCGGTCGGCTTCTGGGACGGCCCGGATGACCTGCGCCAAAACTGGCACGAAGACAAGCGTTGGACGCCGGACTGGGATGACGACCAGCGCGCGCAGGGGTACGCGGGTTGGCGCAAAGCCGTGCAGCGAACCCTGGACTGGGTCGACGTGTCCTAGGTTCGCGACGAGGCCGGGCCTCAGTCCTCGCCGAGGATCCCGTAGATCTCGCGGCGCGCATTGTTGAGCACGTCGGTGATGCGCTGCTGTTGCTCGGCGCTGGCGGCGTGCGCGGACTGCGCGACCGCACCGAACAATTGGCGGGCGGCGGTCCGCAGGTTGATGTGGCCCGGGTCCACTCCCTCGGCGATCTCCTCCCAGGGTGGGGTGGACAGCTGTTCGGCGGCGGCACGTCCGTCGTCGGTCAGCTCGAACAGCTTCTTGCTGCCGTCGCTGTCATTGGCTCTGACCAGGCCCTCGTCGGCGAGTAGTTGCAGCGTCGGATAGACCGACCCGGGGCTCGGCTTCCATAGTCCGTTGCTGCGTTCGGCGATTTCCTGGATCATCTCGTAACCATGCATGGGCCGCTCTTTGAGCAGCGTCAGGATGGCCGCGCGGACGTCGCCGCGCCGGCCGCGGCCACCTCGGCGTCCGCCGCGACGGCCGCCCGGACCGAAGCCGAAGCCGGGGCCGAACCCAGGCCCGAAGCCCGGTCCGAAACCGGGACCGAAGCCCAACGGTCCGTCATGATCTTGGGCGTGGTCGCGGAGCTGGTCGAAAAATTCGCGTCGGGCCGCCCGCCGGGCACCAAGCAGCGCGCGGCGCTGAGCCGGCCCCGGCCGGACTCCGCCGCCAAAGCCGGGAGGGCCGAAACCGAATCCCGGTCGTGGGATAGATGGTCCGTCGAGGGGACCGAAAGGACTGAAAGGAGTGTTCATGTCTGGTTCCTATAGTTCGTGGGTGTATCGTTACATATCACGATATATCGTGAACGAACGTGATGCAACGATTTTGCCCTGCGCCTACCCGTTTGCAACCCCTGGGTGCTGGGTAGCACCTGACGCATGAACGGCAACAACCGCGACCTGACCATGGCTTCCGGTCCTGGTAGCGGCCCCGACGCGAGCGGCGACGACGGCGCCAAGGCGCGGGCCCGGGTCAACTGGGTGCTGGCACTGCTGACCGTTCCAGGGGCGGCCATCGTGATGCTGTTCGCGCTCGGAGCTGTGATGAGCACCGACTCGTGTACGCAACAGCGGTGCCCCAAGCTCGGTGGCGGGATCAATTTCGACGTCTTGTTCTACGGCCCGCCGCTGGTGGCGCTCCTGGTGATCGTCACCTCGGTCTTCACCGCAAAGCGGCGCACCGGTTTCCTGGTGCCGCTGGCCGGTTTGGCCCTGTTGATCGGCGACGTCGCGATTCTGGCGGCCAGCGTCGCACAGTGATCAACTCGGCGGTGCGAATCCGCCCGGGTCTGGGGGCCGGTTCGGTTCCGGTTCCGGTTCTGCTGCCCGCGACGGCCACGAGGTAGGCGCGGGTGTCGGCCCCGGTGCTGGCGGGGGCCCCGCCGGCCAACGCGGGGGCGGCGGTCCGGGCTGCGGGGGGATGCTGGCATGGAGCCGGGCAAGCTCGCGACGATGTCGCTCCGCCAGCACCGCGGCCAGAACCAGCTGGGGCGGGACTCCGGGTGGTGGTGGGGGCGCGATGCGGGAAACCACATCGTTGGCGATGCGGTAAGCCATCTGGTCTCGCAGCGCCGGGTCGAGTTGCATTGCCCGGGAAAGGAATTGGCGGGCGACCTCAGCCTGTCCGGCGGACAGTCCGGATAGTTGCAGCGACGACGCCCACCCCGCCAGTTGCGGCGGCATCATCGGCGGCGGCGTCAATCGGGGTCCGCGTTCGCTGACCACGACGGTGCCGGCGAAAATGTCACCCACCCGCTTTGCCTTCGGTGAGAGCACACTGCAGATCACGGCCGGGCTGCCGAGCAGCATCCAGATCTCCACCACCGACGCGAGCGCGCGAAACACGGCTTGGCGGAAGCGTTCTGGGCCGCCGTCGTCGCTCACCACCCGCAGCCCCATCACCATCTTGCCAAGTGAACGGCCCCGCGTCGCGGTCTCGATGGCGATCGGATAGCCGATTATGGCCAGCACCGTGAAGATGATGACGAACGCGACCGTCAAGGCCGAGTCGAACTGGGACAGCGTGGCCGCCCCCAACAGCAGTCCGAGGAAGTAGCCGACGAAAATCACGGTGAGGTCGATGATTGCGCTTAGCGCACGTACCGGCAGCTGGGCGATCTGGACGTCGAGTACGACCGCGTCCCCGGTTACCACCTCGGACATACTCCGGAACGGTACAGCCACTGCCGCCGGGTTGCCGCTGGGTAGGCTGCGATGGTGGACGTCGACGCGTTCCTGCTGACTCACCGCAGCACTTGGGACCGGCTCGAGGAGTTGATCAAGAGGCGCCGTTCGCTCACCGGTGCCGAAATCGATGAACTCGTCGAGCTTTACCAGCGCGTGTCCACTCACTTGTCGATGCTGCGGTCGGTGTCGTCCGACTCCGAGGTGACCGGCCGGCTATCTAGCCTGGTCGCCCGCGCACGCTCCGCGGTCACCGGGGCGCATGCCCCGCTCACCAGTACCTTCGTGCGGTTCTGGACGGTGTCGTTCCCGGTCGTCGCGTACCGAACCTGGCGTTGGTGGCTGGCCACAGCGCTGGCGTTTTTCGCCGTGGTCGTGGTCATGGCGTTCTGGGTTGCCGGCAGCCCCGAGGTGCAGTCGGTCATCGGGACACCGGCGGACATCGACGAGCTGGTAAACCATGATGTCGAGTCCTATTACAGCGAGCATCCTGCGGCGGCGTTCGCGCTGCAGGTGTGGGTGAACAACTCGTGGGTTGCGGCCAAGTGCATTGCGATGTCAGTCCTACTGGGACTTCCGATTCCGTTCGTGCTCTTCCAGAACGCAGCCAATGTGGGGGTGATCGCGGGCCTGATGTTCCAGGCGGGCAAGGGTGGTTTGCTGCTGGGCCTGCTGCTACCGCACGGTCTGCTGGAGCTGACGGCGGTGTTCCTCGCCGCTGCAACCGGGATGCGGCTGGGCTGGTCGGTGATCTCGCCGGGTGATCGCCCGCGGGGGCAGGTGCTGGCCGAGGAGGGCCGCGCGGTGGTGTCGGTCGCCGTGGGACTGGTGGGCGTGCTGCTCGTGGCGGGGCTGATCGAAGCGATGGTGACGCCGTCGCCGCTGCCGACGTTCGCGCGCATCGGTATCGGTGTCCTGGCTGAGGCGGCGTTCCTGACTTACGTCGTGTACTTCGGTCGCAAGGCCGTCGCGGCGGGCGAGACCGGGGACATCGAGGACGCGCCCGACGTCGTGCCGACCGGCTAGCCCTGGCGAGCTAGCCCTGCGAGTGTGAATCTCACGGCGCGACACGCCGCGGGACCGTCGTGGGCTGCACGGTGGGCCCACTAGCCGAGCGTCAGAGCTGGCCGGTCGCCTTCATCGCCAGGTAGCGGTCGGCGAGACCGGGCGCGATCTCGGTTGGGGGCGCATCGACGACTTCCACCCCGCTGCGGCGTAGTCGGGAGGCGATGGCCCGCCGCTCGTTGCGCGCGCGTTCGGCTGCGGCCGCGTCGTACACCGCCGCCGCATCCGATCGGCCGGCGGCCAGCTGATCCACCCGCGGGTCGGCGACCGCGGCGACCAGCACGTGGTGCTTGGCCGACAGCTGCGGGAGCATGGGCAGCAATCCCTCGTCCAGGGCGGTGGCGTTGAGGTCCGTCAGCAACACCACCAGCGACCGTCGGCGGGTGCGCCGCAGAGTCGCCGCGACCATTGCGCGCCAATCGGATTCGACGAGTGCCGGTTGCAGTGGAGCCATCGCGTCAACCAATTGCGCGAGCAACTCGGTGCGCGACGCTCCGAACACCGCGGCCCGGCTCACCCGATCGTGGGCCAGGAAGTCGACATGGTCACCGGCGCGGGAGGCCAGCGCCGCCAACAACAACGCCGCGTCCATCGCCCAGTCCAGCCGGGGCCAGCCGGCGGGATCGGCCGCCGTCGGATCGACGCCGACTCGTCCCGCTGCCATGCGTCCGGTGTCGAGCACGATGACCACCCGCCGGTCACGTTCGGGCCGCCATGTCCGAACCATGACGTCGGTGCGTCGCGCGCTGGCCCGCCAGTCGATCGACCGGACGTCGTCGCCTACGACATATTCACGCAGCGAGTCGAATTCGGTGCCCTGTCCGCGGATCAGGGTGGGCAGCAGCCCGTCGATCTCCCGCAACTTGGCCAACCGCGACGGCAGGTGCTTGCGCGACAAGAACGGTGGCAGAACCCGCACCTGCCCAGGCACCGACTGTGAACTCTGCCGTCCCGCCAAACCCAACGGGCCGATCGAGCGAGCCGTGACCGCGGCAGCACGCTGGTCGCCCCGTCGCACCGGTCGCAGCCGGGTCTCCAATTGCTGGCGCTGACCGGCGGCCAAAACCAGCGGCTGGGTCCGTGGTTCGGCGCGCGCGCTGGGCGGCCAGGCATCGCGAATCCGGCCACGGAACCGGCGCCGTCCGTCATTCTGCACCAGCAGGCCTGCCGTTACCGGCTGGCCCAGCCGAGCTGAAGTGTCCGGCGAACGGGTGAAGCGGAGGCGACGGGGGCTGGCGGCCAGCACCACATCGATGACCACCAAGATGGCCAGCACCAGCAGCAGTATCCCGAAAGCCTTTGCAGGCCAGGGTGATACCGCGATGGGCAGGACGCATATCAGCGCCAGCAGCCCGGTGCGTCCGGTGAGAATCACTAGCGGGGCACCGGGACCGAGGCCAGGATTCCGTCCAGGACGCCGTCGGGCGTGGCACCCTCGAGCTCCGCCTCCGGACGCAGCATGATGCGGTGCCGCAGCGTCGGACGGGCCATCGCCTTGACGTCGTCCGGGGTGACGTAGTTGCGTCCGGACAACCAGGCCCAGGACCGGGCGGTGCCCAGCAGCGCGGTCGCGCCGCGTGGCGAAACACCAAGCTGCAGAGCGGGAGAGGAACGCGTAGCGCCGACGATGTCGACGATGTAGCCCAGCACTTCATCGCCGATCAGCACCTGACGCACCGCCTCGCGTCCGGCCGCCAGCTCTGCCGGTCCGGCTATCGGCTTGATCGCGGAGAGGTCGCGCGGATCGAAGCCGTGAGCGTGCCGGCCGAGGATCGCGATCTCGGCGTCGCGCGGCGGAAGCGTCACATTCAGCTTGAGCAGAAAGCGGTCGAGTTGGGCTTCGGGCAGCTGGTAGGTGCCTTCGTACTCGATTGGGTTCTGGGTCGCGGCGACGATGAACGGGTCCGGCAGGAGTTTCGGTTCCCCGTCCACGCTGACCTGGCGCTCCTCCATCGCCTCGAGCAGTGCGGCTTGCGTCTTGGGTGGCGTCCGGTTGATCTCGTCGGCCAGCAGCAGGTTGGTGAACACCGGACCGGGCCGGAAAGCGAACTCCGCGGTGTGCGTGTCATAGACCAGCGAGCCGGTGACATCGCCCGGCATCAGGTCCGGGGTGAACTGCACCCGCTTGAATTCGAGCTGCAAGGCAGCGGCCAAGGCGCGCACCATCAGTGTCTTCGCAACTCCGGGAACACCTTCCAGCAGCACGTGGCCACGGCACAGCAGCGCGATCACCAGGCCGCTGATCACACCCTCCTGTCCGACAACGGCTTTGGCGATCTCAGAGCGCAGCTCCAGCAGTGCCGCACGGGCGGTGTCGGCGGTCGGGGCGGTGGACTGTGTCACGAGTGGGTGACCTGCCTTTCGATGTCGTCCAGCGCACGGGCTAGCTGGAGTAGGTCGCCGTCATTCGCCGGCGGTGGACCAAATAGGTGGTATTGGACGAGGTCCGGGGTGGCCCCGCAGCGCTCGGCGACCGTCATCACGACGGCCGCTGGTGCGGCACTGGGGCCGAGGCCGAGCCGGGGCAGCAGCCGCTGTAGCGTCGCCGTCCGCAATGCCTCCGCGGCACGATCGCGGGCGCGCCGGGACCGGTAGAGGCGGCCGCGGCCTTCCACCGTCTCCGAGGCACGGACCACGACCGGAAGTTCCTCGGCTACCAGCGGCCCGAGGCGCCGGCCCTTCCACAGCGCGACCAGGATCACCACCAGCCAGAGCTGCCAGACGATCCACGTCACGTTCTCCGGGATCAAGTCGAAGATGGACCCGTGCGGGGTGCTGTGCCCTTCGGCGCGCTGCGGTGCGTACCAGATGACCCGGGGCCGGGCACCCGCGAGGTTCATCGCCAGCGCGGCATTGCCTTCTTCCAGGAGTCCGTCGTTGGTCATGAAGTGGCTGCTACCGACCACGGTGACGGTTCGGCCCTGCTCGCGGTAACTGACCAGGGCGCCGCCGTAACAACTGACCAGGTCCAGATCGCCCTTGGCCCGGTAGGCGTCAGTAGGTCCGAAATTCACTGCCCCCGCCCGGTTGGCCTGCGGCAGGGGGCAATTCGGCTCGTTGCCGAACTCGTCGGGAGCACCCACCCGCAGTTTCGGGGTCAGCGCCGTGCGGGCGCGGGTGGTCGGGTCCACCAGCAACAGGTCACCGGGGACGTCGGCCAGTCGCCCCAACAGCGTGTTGTCGGTGAGGTATTGGGTTTGCGCAATCAGCAGCAGGGTGTCCGGACGCGCGCCGCGCTCGACGTCGGCGACGGTGTTGGCCACCACCACCTCAACGCCGCCGTCGCGGAGCAGCGCCACCAGCGCGTGCCCCCCGGATGGGCTGGTGGCCTCGGGATCCATCGTGCCGCCCGGCCGGGGTGCGGTCAGATATGTGGTGATCGCGGCGACGACGGTGAGCGCTGCCAACGCGAGCAGCACCCCACGCCAGGGGCGCCGCTGGCGCAACTGTTCGGTGGCCGGACGGGTGGACGTCACCGGACCTGCGCCCAGGAGTTCGGCACCGCGGCGTGTTCCACCGGCGCAGTACCGGTGGCCCGCGAGCGCAGGTGGTCATCGAGGTCGGCGATCATCTGGTAAGCGGCTTGGGTGCCGGGCCGCTCTCCGTAGGTGACATCGTTGAAAGCCGTTGCCGCCTGGTCCAATTCACCGGCCAGATGCGGAAGGGCCTGTCCCGCGTCGTTGGCCAACTCGTTTGCGGTTCGGCCGGGCACGGGTGCGAGCACGCCGGTCTCTTCCAGTTCCCGCGCCACCGCGCGGAGCCGGTGTCGGATCGCGGCCGACCAGTTGCCCTCGGCGGCAAAGCTTTCCGCCGTGGCCCGGTGTTGGGCCGCGGTGAGCTGGCCGACGTCGAACAGTTCGTAATCGCCGCCGCGGTTGGTGCGCATGGTACGGCGCGCGACGTGGACTGCGACGACGACGGCAATCACCACCAGGATGAGCATTACGGTGACGGTGAACCAGCCGCCGGATATCTGCGAGGTCTTCGCCAACAGCCGAAGCAGGAACTCGTTGATCTTGTCCAAGATCGCGTCGGTCACCGACGGTTTGGGATAGATCGGCTTGTTCAGTTCGCGCTGGGCAGCCTCATGCGCGGCGTCACGGTCGATGTCGATGAAGGGCACTGTCAGCTCTTCAGAAAGGCCTGGTGAGCCATAGGTTGTCGGTGGATTCGACCGCGGCCGGTCCGCCCTGAGCGCCGGTCTGCAACACCAGATCGAACGCCTCGGCCCGGATTCTCCGGTCGGTGTAGAGCAGCACCACCACACCGGCGACGAAAGGCGCAGTGACGATCTGGCTGACCGCACCGCCGATGGACGACAGCGTGGTACCGACGAGCAGCGTGGTGGTGCTCGAGGAGCCCATCAGCAGAATCTCGCCGACCACACTGAAGGGCGCCGAAATCGCGCCGCCGACGATGCCGACCACCAGCGCCGCCAGTAACCGGATGCCCAGCACCCGCCAAAAACTGTTGCGTACCAAAGCAAAAGACCGGGCGATCGCGTCGAGTACCGGTAATCTCTCCAGCACGATCAGTACCGGTGCGAACAACAGCACGGTGTAGGCATAGGCCAGCAACAGCAGCACCAGGAGCAATAACGGCAGGCCCAGCAGGACCGCGGCCGCGGCGTTGGCGGCAGCCGTGACGCCGACCAGGATCACCACGACCAACCCGACGACCACCGCGATCCCGACCGCTTCCAGCAGCGCCAGGCCGAAAAGCGCGGGCAGCCTCCCGCGAACCTTCGTCCACGCTTCTTTGATGGTGATCGGCGATCCGAACACCGCGCGTCCGACCACGACGGTGAGCATCCCGCTGAGCAGCATGCCGCCCAGCCAACCCACCAACGCGCTGCCGGCCAGCGACGCGGTCCAGGCCCCCAAAGCCCCGAGGCTGGCCTCCGTATCGGCCGGAGAGTCACCAGAGTTCAGCCGACTGATGGCGGTCAGTGGTCCGATGGTCGCGAGTAATGAAATGACCTGCATGACGACCACGACCATGGTGGTTAGACCCAACGTCGGCTTGGGGTTGGCGCGGATGTAGCCGACGGCGCCGTTGAAGATGTCGCTCAGCGTCAGCGGTCGCAGCGGGATGATGCCGGGCTTGACCGCGCCCGGGATAAGGGGCGGACCGAACGGCGCCGCTCCGTAACCGGGACCCGGCGGGGGGCCGTATCCGGGCGGCGGACCGTAGCCCGGAGAAGGACCGTAGCCCGACGGGGGACCGTAGCCCGGTGGTGGGCCATAACCGGGGGGTGCACTGTATGCGGGAGGTGGACCGTATGCCGGAGGCGGACCGTATGCCGGAGGCGGGCTGTATGCCGGGGGCGGACTGTACGTCGGCGGTGGCTCGTTTGCCTCCGTCTCAGGCGCCGGGTCGCCCGAACTAGGCGGCAGCGTGCTCACCTGAGGTAGCCGCTGTCGTCGTTTCTCATGGGGTCCATCCTGTCGGCGGTCGATGCAATTCTCAATCTAAGTTCCGCTGGCGCCTCAGGCGTGCATTCGCCGAGGGTAGCGGCGCGTAGCGTCTCTGGAATGGCGGAACTCAAATCCCGGCTCAGGGCAGATCTGACCGAGGCGATGAAGGCGCAAGACAAGCTGCGGACGGCAACACTGCGGATGCTGCTAGCCGCGATTCAGACCGAAGAGGTCTCGGGCAAGGAGGCCAGAGAGCTTTCCGACGACGAGGTACTCAAGGTGCTGGCCAGGGAGTCGCGCAAACGGGGCGAAGCGGCCGAGATCTATACGCAGAACGGCCGCGGCGAACTTGCCGCCAACGAGCACGCCGAGGCGCGAATCATCGACGACTACCTGCCGACCCCACTGACCGACGCGGAGGTGGTCGACGTCGTCGAGACCGCGATCGCCCAGGTCGCCGAATCGCTGGGGCACCGACCAACCATGAAGCAGATGGGGCAGGTCATGAAGGTGGCGACGGGTATCGCCGAAGGAAAGGCCGACGGGTCCCGACTTTCCGCGGCGGTCAAAGACCGACTCTGATTCTTGTCACCCCACTATGGCATAATCGAACACATGTTCGACAGTGGGCGGTCTGCGGTGGAGGGGCCGACGGGGCGGGTGCCCTCGCCGGAGGCGTGGGCGGCTGAGGAGGAGTATTGGGAGCGCCGTCATCCCTCGAGCACTGCGGAGTCCGCGGGTTGGCTTGAGCAGCTCGGCGCGGGGTGGCGGGCGGAGAATCGGGCGGCCGCGGCGCAGTTGGTGGCGATCGGGAAGTTGTTCGCTTACCGGTTGTCGCGGTGCTCTGATACCGAGGAGTGGTGTGTGGACACCATGGAGGCGGTGGCCGCGGAGGTGGCGGCGGTGTTGCGGCTCAGTCAGCGGGCGGGGTTTTACCGGGTCGAAGACGCCCGGGTGATGCGCGAGCGGTTGCCGTTGACCGCGCAGGTGTTCATTGCCGGGGAGATGGATTACGGGTCGTTTCGGATTATCGCCGCGCGCACCATGTTGATCACCGATCCCACGATCCTGGCCACAGTCGATAGCCGGATCGCGGGCAATATCGGGCGTTGGCCCTCGTTGAGCAAGGGCCGGCTGGTGGGCCGGGTCGATGCGATCGTGGCCCGCGTTGATGCTGATGCGGTGCGCCAGCGCCGCCAGCGCCACCACGATCGCCAGATCAGCATCTGGCACACCGCCGAGGGCGCGGTGTCCTACCTGGAGGGCACCTTGAACCCGCTGGATGCCCACGCCCTGGATCAGCGGCTCAATGCCCTGGCCGCCACGGTGTGTGTCCATGATCCGCGCACCCCGGCCCAGCGGCGCGCCGATGCCCTGGGCGCGCTGGCCGCCGGCGCCACCCGGCTGGGGTGTCGCTGCGGGCGCACCCAGTGCGCGGCCGGGGCCCGCCCGGATGCCACCGCGGTCACCATCCACGTCATCGCCGAGCAGCCCACCCTCGAGGGCGCCAGCGACCACCCGGGTAGCCGCTGGTGCGCCGATGGGGTGATCACCCCCGAACTGTTGGCCGAACTCAAACTGACCGCCCAACTGGTGCCGCTGATCCACCCCGGCGATGCCGCACCCGAACCGCGCTACCGGCCCTCCACCGCCTTGACCGAGTTCGTCAAATGCCGCGACCTGACGTGCCGCTTCCCCGGCTGTGATGCCCCCGCCGCCGGCTGCGATGTGGACCACACCATCCCCTACGCCCAGGGTGGGCCCACCCACGCCGCGAATCTGAAATGCCTGTGCCGCTGGCATCACCTGATCAAAACGTTCTGGGGCTGGACCGACCGCCAACTCGCCGACGGCACCGTGATCTGGACCCACCCCGACCCGAGCTGCTCAAGCCAGCCCGCGGACTCCGCAGTGCTTGAGGGATGACGGCGCTCCAATACTCCTC
>NZ_LZMH01000001.1 GCF_001673635.1 Mycobacterium asiaticum | reverse complement strand
GCCGGTGTTGAAGAACCCGATATTGCCTTCCCCGACGTTGCCGTAGCCGAAGCTGGGGAAGGTGCTTGCGGCCGGCAGCACGCTGCCCAGACTCGGCAGGCTTGGGAAGGTGGGCAGGAGGGCGCGGTCGATGTGCAGCGGACCAACGCCGATCAGGTTGTCTCCGACCAGGCCGATGCCCAGGTTGTGGTTGCCGATATTGAAGAAGCCTTGGTTGAAGTTGCCCTGGTTGCCCACGCCGAGCGCGGACAGGAAGGACAACGGCAGGCCGGAGTTGTTGGCACCCACATTGCCGATGCCGATGTTCATGAACCCGTTGTTGGCGATCCCGACGTTTCGGCTGCCGGCGTTGAACGCCCCGACGAGGTCGGTGCCGTTGTTACCGATGCCGAAGCCGCCGAAGGTGGTGATCGGGTCGGTCGGGGTGAAGAACGGAGAGGTGTTGTTGATGCCGAAGTTCAAGGTGCCGGTGTTGAAGAACCCGATATTGCCCTCGCCGACGTTGCCGTAGCCGAAGCTGGGCAGCGCGGCTGCGGCCGGCGAGACCAATTGCGCCACGGCCGCCGCCGCGCCGCCGTGATATCCGAGCATCGCTGCCACGTCGGCCGCCCACATCTCCTCGTAGATGCTTTCAATCGCGGCGATCGCCGGCGCGTTCTGGCCGAATAGATTCGTCATCACCAGCGACACCATGTTCGAGCGGTTGGCCGAGATCAGCGCCGGGTGAACCGTGGCCGCCAGTGCCGCTTCGAATGCACCCGCGACGGCCTGTGCCTGCGACGAGGTTCCGGCCGCTTGGGCGGCCGCCGTCGCCAAGTAATTCGCGTACGGCGTTGCTGCTGCCGCCATGGCCTGAGCCGCTGGACCCTGCCATGCCTGGGCGGTCAGCTCCGAGGTCAATGCCGAGAAGGATTCCGCCGCTGAATCCAATTCCGAGGCCAAAGACTGCCACGCCGCAGCTGCTTCCAGCATTGGACCCGAACCTGCGCCGGAGAACATCAAAGCCGAAGTAATCTCTGGTGGCAGCATCAGGAAGCTCATTGTCGGGTCGCCCTTTCCGTTTCGCGTCGCTCCGGCTGCTTCTTTGCCGCATGCACGGAGCCATCCGATACGCGCCGATAATGCCATGCGATACCGAATTGAGTGTGTGAATACATTAGATTCGTGTCCGTAGCAGAATTGACCTTCGGGTCAAATCCGGTTCGCAGGCCCGATAACCAGCAGATTTGGTGCAGTGCCAGCCTTTCTGTGAATTTCTCTCAGATTCGGCCCGCGAGCATCGCCCGGCATTTGACTACAAAGTTTTGAGACGGATGGCCCTCTTAGGGTGATCTAAGCCACAAGATATTCCGCTGAGAATTTCTCAGAATTGGGCAGTATTGCCGTATTTGGAGTTTGCTGAGAATATCTCAGCCGTCCCATTGCGCCTGTCGAGCGTGCATCCCGCGACGCTTTCTCGGCGTGTCCCGTCGTGCAATGCACACTCGGCCGGAGGCTCGAAACGAGTCGGCCGGGACCCTGGGGGCAAGAGGGCGCCTAGTTGAAAGTCGGCGGTCCCTCGTGCGGTCGCTGAATTTCGGCGAAGGTTGGAGTGTGGGCGAGCGTCACGAGCGCCTCGAACAGGTCGTCGGCCTCGCGGCCGGCAGGGATCCCGTTGAGCACGGGGCCGAAAAAGCAGGCGTCGTCAATGCAGAGGATCGGGCTGCCGCCGGTGTCGCCGAGGGCGTCTTGGCTTTCCTGATGTGCGAGGGCAAGCGCGTCGTCACGCTCGTCATCGAACATTGCCTCAGCGAGGGTGCTGTCGACTCCGCATTCGGACAAGATCTCGCCGACTAGCTGTGGTGTCATGTCGTCGCCCGCTTCGTGAAGATGCCGGCCGAGGGCGGTATACACCGGTTCGGTCAATTTGGGACCGCTGACTTCGACGGCGGCGAGCACGATGCGCCCGAGTTGACGCGACATCTCAAGGTGCTTGCGCTGTTTCTCCGACTCAACAGCCTGGCCTTCGTTGAGCAGAGCCAGGCTCATCAGGTGCCAGTTGATGTCGAGGTCACGGTGGCCGGACTGGTCGAGCAGCCAGCGGGAGGCCGCCCACGCAAAGGGGCACACCGGATCGAAATAGACGTCGATCCGTGTCATTGCGCGCCGCCGGATCGTGCGCCGCCTTGCGTGTGGGGTAGGTCTTTTCTCATTGGCTGCCGGGTACCCGGCAACGGTTCTGGTAATCCCGATGATTGGATCGGGAATCGGCGGGGCAGCAGGGCGCAGGTCAATAGCCCTGCGCTGCAACACTATTTGTCACAGTGACGAATCCAACCAGTCGGGTAGTGCGGGCGACACTTGGGGTGAGTGGTGCCACCGATTGTTCGGATGACCCTGGCGTTGGAGCAGAACCTTGATACGTTGCGTGCGTGTCGGAGAACGCGATCGTCTTCGGATCAATAGCGCTCGCCGTCTTGATGGTTCTGTCGATCGTGTGGTTCGTGCGACGCGCTTTTATCCGACACGATCCGACGCGGGCGGCGGCGAGTGTGACGGTGGTGCCGAATGCCGCCTTCGAGCTCCAACTACCGGGTCATCCTGGCAAGCTATATTTCCGTTTCGACATCACCGGCGACACTGGCGGCTATTACGATCTGCTGGTTACGGGCGAGATCGTCAACGAGCTAGGAGGTACCCGGCCGTTCGCCGTGAAGACGAGCCCGCACAGCAAGCTCGAGGGTGCCGCCAGCGCCCGTCACGTCATTACCACCTACGCATTGACAACCTTCAAAGGGTCGATTCCGCTGGCGGCGGTCCGCCCCGGCGATCGCGCCGCGCGCGGTGAGGTTACCGAGCATCCAACCGGGTTGCTGCGGAATGGGTGGGTCTACGTTCCGCGTAGCAAGTAGAGATCGGCCGCGAGCGGGCCGGCGGCCGAATGCCTCCGCGTTGTCAGCCTGAGTGATGAAAAGGTTTACGCCGACCTTGCGAGTTCCTGCGTGGCTCGTTCAAGTTTTCGGAGTAGGCGCTTTTGACTCATCGGCAAGGTGCGCGCATAACCCGGCTCGATCACGGCGAGTCTGCCGGAAAAGCGCGCTGCTAGCGTCCAACGCAGCTTGCAGCGCCCAGGCGACAAAGGCGTGACGTCGTAGACCTCGGTGAAGCTGCTCAACCAGCCGATGCTCACTGCGGCGATACTGAAAGCTATGCGGCGGTTGGGTTCCCAAGCCCAGAACACCTCATCGATCCTGTGGCCGCCCAACATCTTCACGGTGCGGGTCGTCCCGTTCGCGAACGGTTTCGGGCTCGTCCAGGTGGTCTCGCGCATGCCGGGCACCCATTTTGGCCACCACGCCTCGTCCTCGAATGCGGCGAACAGCTGCTCTGCACTCACCGCCATTTCGCGTTCCGCGATGCCGACAGCTCTTGCGGTCGCGGGGAGGTTCTCATCAACGACCAGCTCGTGCATTGCACCTCCTGCGGCTAGGACGTTTCAATCTAACACCGCCGCCGGGATCTACGACCAGACTGAATCCGAAAGGGCTGCGACAGAACGCAACCCGGGGACGGACCATCGGCGAATCGTCACTGTGACGTATTAGTGGCGAGGGGCGGGCGGGCGGGTCTGGCTG